>NZ_BBXE01000017.1 GCF_001570565.1 Herbidospora yilanensis
GCCCCGACCACCCGCCCCGCCTGCACCGGATCGTCGGACCGCGTCCAGACCGCCGGCACGTCGTAAGCGCCGATCACCCGCGCCACCAGCTCGGCGTCACCCACCTCCTCGGCCGCCTCCACCGCCGCCGCACGATGCTCCCGCGCCGCCACCAGCCCCTCGCCGCCGGTCACCGCCAGCCCCCGCATCAACCCGACCGCCGCCTCCAGCCTCGGCCCCGCCCCCGGCGCCACCCGATCATGCGCCGCCGCCGCGCTCGCCCACACCCGCGCCGCCGCGTCACCGAACGCCAGCCCGTCGTCCTGCCGCAGAATCGCCGCCTCCAGATCCCGCAACCCCGGCCCCGGATCGAGCCCCAGCCGCCCCGCCAGCTCCGCCCGCGCCCCCCGCAGCACCGCCAGCGCGTCGGCCTGCCGCCCCGCCCGATAGAGCGCCAGCGCCAGCAGCCGCCACATCTCCTCCCGCCACGGATGGGCCCGCGCCTGCGCGTCCAGATCCGGCACCGCCTCGGCCGCCCGCCCCAGATCCAGCAACGCCTGCGCCCGCCGCTCCACCACCCGCAACCGCACCTCCGCCAGCCGCGCCCGCTCCCCCTCGGCCCACGCCATCCCCGCGTACGCCGGCCCCCGCCACAACGCCAGCCCCGCGTCGAGCCCCGCCAGCACCGCCGCCGGCGGCCCGGCCACCCGCGCCGCCTCCTCGAACCGCCACACGTCCGCCTCGGCCCGCAACGCGTAACCCGGCCCCGCCGTCACGATCACCCTCGCCGGCGTCCGCGGCGGGCGGCCCGGCTCCAACGCCCGCCGCAACGCCGCCACGAACGTCCGGATCGCCGCCACCGCGCCCTCCGGCGGGTCGTCCCACAGATCGGCCGCCAGCACCTCGACCGGCACCACCCGGCCCCCGGCCGCGACCAGCCGCGCCAGCACCTCACGATGACGCGGCCCCCGCAACACGATCGCCGCCCCCACCGCGTCCCACGCCTCCACCGGCCCGAGGACCCCCACCACAACGGACACACCGCCACGCTAACCGCTCATCGGATGCTCATCGGCACCCGGCAACCTCAACCCCGTGATGACCGACTTCACCCAGCACCGCGTCCCCGTCGCCGACGACGTCACCCTCACCGCCGCCGTCGGCGGCGACGGACCCGCCGTCGTCCTCCTCCACGGCTTCCCGCAGACCCGCCTCATGTGGCGGCACGTCGCCCCCGACCTCGCCACCACCCACACCGTCATCTGCCCCGACCTGCGCGGATACGGCGACAGCGACAAACCCGCCACCGGATACTCCAAACGCGAGATGGCCGCCGACATCATCGCCCTCGCCCACGCCCTCGGCCACGACAGGTTCGCCCTGGCCGGCCACGACCGCGGCGCCCTCGTCGCCTTCCGCGCCGCCCTCGACCACCCGGCCACCATCACCCACCTGGCCTGCCTCGACGTCCTGCCCACCCTCGACATGTGGAACGTCCTGCACGGCGCCCCCGCCGCCGTCGCCTGGCACCTCTACCTCATGGCCCAGCCGCCCGGCCTGCCGGAAACCCTCATCGCCGCCGACCCCGACACCTTCTTCGGCCACTTCCTCGACGCCTGGACCGGCGACCCCGCCGCCCTCCACGACGTCCGCGACACCTACCTGACCGCCGCCCGCCAGGCCATCCCCTCGATCGTCGCCGACTACCGCGCCTCCGCCGGCGTCGACCTCGACCACGACACCACCGACCGCGCCAACGGCACCCGGCTCACCATGCCCGTCACCGTCATCCAGCAGGACTGGGGCGCCGCCCTCGGCTACGACGCCGCCGCCCTCTGGCGCGCCTGGGCCCCCGACCTCCGCCACCACACCACCACCGCGGGCCACTTCATGGCCGAGGAGGCCCCCGCCGAGATCACCCGCCGGCTCCGCGAACTCCTCGCTCGCTGACCAGGTCAAATTCCGGCAAACCCCACTGCCCCCTGGCACGTCGACACCGCCAGGGGGCACCCGCCCGTGAACATCATGGAGCCCTTCGACAGAAGGGAAGACCCAATGCGTCCGCTCCTGTGCGCCGCCGCCCTCGCGCTCACCCTCGCGCCCCTCCAGCCGGCCTCGGCCGACACCGGCGACATCACCTGCCACGGCGGCAGCATCAGCCTGAACTACACCCCCGGGCTCACCTTCAAGAAGACCACCACCTGGATGACCGGGAACGGCGACCTCGGCGTCTGCTCCTCCACCCGGCACCCCGCCATCACCGGCGGATCCATCCACGTCGAAGGCGGCCTCACCACCCAGTGCCCCGGCCCGATCGGCCCCGGCTACACCCGCCTCACCATCACCTGGAACGACGGCACCACGAGCACGATCAACCAGGCGACCCACCGCGGCGACCTCACCTCCTACACCATCGAAGGCGGCACCGCCCACCTCACCGGCCGCACCACCAGCAACCTCGTCGAACTCGGCGCCGGCTGCGTCCTCAACGGCGTCACCCAGACCAGCGCCACCATCGACACGCTCACCACCAGCCACGGATGACCGGTCACCGGCCGAAACGGCGACCCCGGCCCGCATACGAACGAAGCGCCCGCAGAAAATCGATCTCCCGGAAATCCGGCCAGTAGCACTCGCAGAAGTGCATCTCCGCGTACGCCGACTGCCACAACATGAAACCCGACAGGCGCTGCTCGCCGCTGGTCCTGACGATCATGTCGAGCGGCGCCTGCGCCGCCGTGTACACATGCCGCGAGATCGACTCCGCGTCGAACCCCTCCAGGATCTCCTCCAACGGGACACCCGCCGCCAGCCGCTCCCCGATCGCCGACCGGACCGCGTCGGCGATCTCCCGCTGACCCCCGTACCCGATCGCGACGTTCACCCTCACCCCGCCCCGCCGCCCCACCGTCCGGGCCGCCGCGTCCTTGATCGCCCGAGCCGTCGCGTCCGGCAGCAGATCCAGGCTCCCGATCGGCGTGACCTCCCACCGGCGACCCGGCGCGGCCAGCTCCTCGACGACGCCCTCGATGATGCCCAGCAGGGCCGCGACCTCGTCCTCCCCACGGCCCAGGTTGTCGTCGGACAGCAGGTAGATCGTCACCTGCTCGATCCCGTACGCGTCGCACCAGCGCAGGAACGTCGGGATCTTCGCCCCACCGGCCCGATGGCCGTCGGCCGGATCAGGGAGACCCGCCGACCGCGCCCAGCGGCGATTGCCGTCGACCATGATCCCGATATGCCGCGGCATCAGCTCCCGGGGAAGCCGCCCCGCGAGCCTGCGCACGTAGAGCCGGTCGAGCACGCTCCTCAGCCGCCGTCGCATCCACACCATGGGTTCATCGTCGACCGGCCCCGCCGCCCGGGACAACCGCCTGCACCGAACCCCCACCGAAAATCGACCGGGGGCACGCTTCGTGTTGTCGCAGCCGAGCGCCTTTACAAAGTAGATTTCCTGGAGGTTGACGGGCGAACGCCGGGCGCGTCTAATGAGGCCCGATGTCGCGTGACTCCGGCCAAAGAGCAGTGGGCCGGCCGGTGATCGGGCGAACATCCTTCACGCGAAGGGTCTTGCGCGCCCCGCCTCTCAGCCGGCACGCCTTCGGCGACCGCCGCTTCCCCCTTTTTCACCGCAGTCGGTCACCCCTGATCTCCGGAGACACGCATCCACATGCCCACGCCATTCGACCGATCCGTCATCGCCGAGTTCCGCGCCAACGCGGGCCGGGTCGGCGGCCCCTTCGCGGGCGGCGACCTGCTCCTGCTCACGACCACCGGCGCGAAGTCGGGAAAGGAGACCACCACTCCCCTGGGCTATGTCCGCCACGGCGGCTCGCTGCTGGTCGTCGGCTCCAACCTGGGGGCCCCGCGGCACCCCGGCTGGTACCACAACCTGCTGGCCCATCCCTCGGTACGGGTGGAGCTCGGCGCCGAGACCTTCCCAGCCCTGGCGACCCCCGCCGGGGGAGCCCACCGTGACGAGCTGTTCGAGCAGGTCGTGAAGGTCTCCCCCGGCTACGGCGACTACCAGGCCCGGACCACCCGGCTCCTCCCGGTCGTCGTCCTCGAACGGGCCGGCGACCGCGCCGGGTGAGGGCGGAGGTCGACGCCCTCACCCGGAGGTCCCGCGGCCTCCGGCGCGCCCAGAGCTGGACTGACGGCGCCCTTGTTGTACTGTTCTAGAACAGTCTCCTGTTCTAGAACAGTACGGAGGACGACGTACATGAGCGAACACGCCCTGATGAGCGACCCGGGAACCACCGGACGGTTCGGCGACTACGGCGGGCGGTACGTGCCGGAGTCCCTGATCCCCGCCTGCCACGAGATCGAGGCCGCCTTCCGGGACGCCTGGGCCGACCCCGGCTTCCGCGACCGGCTCACCACCACGCTCACCGTCTACGCCGGACGCCCCACCCCGCTCACCCCGGCCCGGCGGTTGTCGCGGGAGCTCGGGATCACGCTGCTGCTCAAGCGGGAGGACCTCGCCCACACCGGCTCCCACAAGATCAACAACGTGGTCGGCCAGGCGCTGCTCGCCGAGCGGATGGGCAGGCGGCGGCTGCTGGCCGAGACCGGCGCGGGCCAGCACGGCGTCGCCACGGCCACCGCCGCGGCGCTCCTCGGTCTGGAGGCGACCGTGTTCATGGGCGAGCGCGACATCGAACGGCAGGAGCTCAACGTCCGGCGGATGAACGTGCTCGGCGCCGAGGTCGTGCCGGTCACCACCGGGAGCCGGACCCTCAAGGACGCCTGCAACGAGGCGATGCGGCACTGGGTCGCGTCCGTCGACGACTCCTACTACTGCGTCGGCTCGGTGATGGGGCCGCATCCCTACCCGTGGATGGTGCGCGAGTTCCAGCGGGTCATCGGCGAGGAGGCCCGCGTCCAGTGCGGCGCCGAACTGCCCGCCGGGGTGCCCGACTACGTGGTCGCCTGCGTCGGCGGCGGATCCAACGCCGCCGGCACCTTCGCCGGGTTCGTCGGCACCACCGCGCGGCTCGTCGGGGTCGAGGCCGAGGGCGGCGCGGCGGCCACCTCCGGCCGCGCCGGGGTGCTGCACGGCTACCGCTCGCTCGTCCTCCAGGACGAGCACGGCCAGGTCAGGGAGGCCCACTCGATCGCGGCCGGGCTCGACTACCCGGGCATCGGGCCCGAGCACGCCCACCTCCGCGACGGGGGCCGCGCCCGCTACGCGACCGTCACCGACGACGAGGTCGTCCGGGCGCTCGTGCGCCTGGCCCGCACCGAGGGGATCCTGGCCGCGCTGGAGTCCTCCCACGCCCTGGCCTGGGTGATCCGGGCCGCCGAAACCGGCGCGGTCGCGCCCGGCTCGACCGTGATGCTGACGCTCTCCGGCCGGGGGGACAAGGACATCGCCGCCATCAAGGAGCTGCCGTGACCCTCGAAGAGTTCCTGATCGCCCGCCGTGACGCGGGCCGTTCCCTGCTCGTGCCCTACGTCACCGGCGGGATCCGCCCCGGGTGGACGGACGTCGTCCGCGCCTACGTCGACGCCGGCGCCGACGCCGTCGAGGTGGGCTTCCCGTTCTCCGATCCGATGCTCGACGGCGTCACCATCCAGGAGGCCTCCGACCGGGCCATCGCGGGCGGGGCCACGGTCGCGGGCATCCTCGCGGAGCTCGCCGCGCTCGACGTGGCGGTGCCGCTGTTCGCGATGACGTACAGCAACCTGGTCTTCCAGCGGAGCGGCGCCGCGTTCTGCGCGGCGCTGCGGGCGAGCGGGCTGCGCGGGCTGATCGTGCCCGACTCGCCGCTGGAGGAGGTCGGCGAGCTGGCCGGCGCGGCGGCGGCCGAAGGGCTGGACCTGGCGCTGATGGCCGCGCCCTCCTCCTCCCCGGCCCGGCTGCGCGAGATCGCCGGGCGCAGCCGCGGGTTCGTCTACGCGGTGACCCGCATGGGGACGACCGGCGAGGGCGGCGGGACGTCCCCGGCGGTGGCGCGGCTCGGCCGTGACCTCAAGGGGCTCACCGACCGGCCGGTCCTGTTCGGCTTCGGCGTGTCCGACCCGGCACGGGCCGCCGAGCTCGCGGGGCACGCCGACGGCGTCGTGGTCGCCTCGGCGCTGATGCGCCGGCTGCTGGACGGCACAGGGCCGCGCGAGCTGGGAGAGTATGTGGCGAGCATCCGCCGCGCGCTCGACCACAGGGAGCCCGATGAGCAGTACGCCCCGCTACCGCGCCATCGCCGACGACCTGATCGCCAAGATCAGGTCGGGCCACTACCGCGCGGGTGAGGCCCTGCCCGCGCAGCGTGAGCTCAGCGCCTCCTACGGCGTGACGATGATGACGCTCCGGCAGGCGCTGCAGGTGCTCAGCGGCGAAGGCCTGATCGACCAGCGGGCCGGCCGCGGCACCTACGTGACGCGGCCCAGCGCCGAATACCCCCTCGACACCCTGCGCAGCCTCGGCGACGACCTGCGCAGACAGGGCCTCCCCCTGCGGACCGAGGTGCTCTCGGCCGCGCTGCGGCCGGCCCCGCGCGCGCTCACCCGGCTCCTCGGCGACGCGCCGGCCGGTCTGCGGGCCCTCCGGCTCGCCCGGGTGCGCCACCTGATGGGCCGGCCCGCCGTCCACCAGATCTCGTGGATCGTCGAGCCGCACGCCTCGGCGATCAGGGGGACCGATTTCACCGAGACCCCGCTCTACACCGCCCTCGCCGACGCCGGGGCGCGGGTGCACCGGGCGACCGAACGGGTCAGGCCGGCCCTGCTCACCGCCCCCGTGGCGGCCCGGCTGCGGCGCCCGGCGGGCGACCCGGTGTTCGTCAGCGAACGTGTCACCTATGACGACCGGGGCGAGCTGATCGTCACCGACCACGCCACCATCCTCGGCGAGTGGATGGAGATCCGGGCCGAGCGCAAGGCCACCGACCTGTCGCTGCACTGGTCCGGCGCCTTTACAAAGTAGATCTCGGACCGGGCTTGCGTCCCGGCCGGGCCGCCGGGTTATAGTTCCGGCGAAGGTCATGAGTGCCAGCGCACAGCCCCGGCTCGCTGGCCGGCAACCCTCGCGTCCGCGGCGGGGTGCCCCGGGTGAAGACCTGGTCCGTCGCGGGGTGCGGCGGGCAAGCGCGTGGCTCTCCTGGAGGCCTTGTGTCCCCCGTGTTCTCCCTTGACGTGCCCGTTCGCGACGGCGCGCTGGTGCCCTACGCCAATCTCGACTACGCCGCCAGCGCCCCCTGTCTCCAGGCGGTCAGCCAGGCCGTCGCCGAAGCGCTGCCCGCCTACTCCAGTGTCCACCGCGGCGCCGGATACGCCTCGCGGCTCACCACCACCCGCTACGAGCAGGCCCGCCACACGATCAAGGCGTTCGCCCGCGCCCGGCCCGACGACGCGCTGGTCTTCACCCGCAACACCACCGACGCGATGAACCTGCTGGCCCGCGGCCTGCCCGAGGGCACCACGGTTGTGGTCTTCGACACCGAGCACCACGCCACCCTCCTCCCCTGGTCCGCGCCCGTGCGCCTCGCCCCGCCCGCCCTGCCCGGCGAGGCCCTCCGCGCCGCCGACGAGGCGCTCGCCGCGATCGACGGTCCCGCGCTGCTGGTGGTGACCGCGGCCTCCAACGTCACCGGGGAACTGTGGCCGATCGCGGGCCTCGCGCACATCGCCCACCGGCACGGCGCCCGCATCGCCGTCGACGCCGCCCAGCTCGCCCCCCACCGCCCGCTGAACGTCGCCGCCCTCGACCTCGACTACGTCGCCTTCTCGGGCCACAAGCTCTACGCCCCCTTCGGCGCGGGCGTGCTGATCGGCCGCCGCGACTGGCTGGAGCGGGCCGAGCCCTACCTGAAGGGCGGCGGCGCCGTCGTGTCGGTCGGCGAGCAGGCCGAGTGGCAGCCCGACGTGGAGGCCCGGCACGAGGCCGGCACCCCCAACGTGCTGGGCGCCATCGCCCTGGCCGCCGCCTGCGACCACCTGAGCCAGACCGGCTGGACCGGCCTGATCGAGGAGGAGGAGCGCCTGCTCACCCGGCTGCGGACCGGGCTGGCCGCCATCGACGGCGTCCACGAGCTGGCGTTGTGGCCCGCCGACCATCCCCGGGTCGGGATCGTGTCGTTCGTCGTCGACGGCCTCACCGCCCGCGAGGTGGCCGAACGGTTGTCGGCCGACCACGGGATCGGCGTGCGCGACGGCAAGTTCTGCGCCCACCCGTTCGTGCGGCACCTGCTCGGCGTGGGCCACGGCGGCTGCGACGAACTCGGCGGCGCGGTCCGCGCCTCGATCGGCATCGGCAGCACCGAGGAACACGTCGACCGCCTGCTGTCCGCCCTCAGGACGCTCCCGAGGCGGGTTCGGGCCTCCTGATCCGGCCGTCGAGGGGGCTGAGGCCCGTCACGGCCAGGCCGAGGAGGCGGTTGGCCTCGGCCGCCGGGTCGGGGTGGTCTTCGGTGGCCAGGGCGATGCCGGTGATCAGGGCGATCAGGTCGGTGATGGTGACGCCCGGGGCCAGCACCTCCGCCGCCTGACGGACCAGGGGTTCGCCCGCCTCCGCGAGCTGGGTCGTGGCGCAGTGTCCGTGTTCGGCGTCGGCCGCCTTGTCGCGGTTGAGGGCCATGGCCAGCCCCCGGATCGTCGCGGCCGAGGTGGTCACCGCGCTCAGCCACTCCAGCAGCGCCGCGCGGGTGTCGGGGCGGCCGACGCGCTCGCGGGCGTGCGCGCAGAGGTTTTCGACGCGGTCACGGAAGACGGCGGCCAGCAGGGCGTGCCGGTTGGGGAAGTGGCGGCGGACCGTGCCCGAGCCGACGCCCGCGACGCGGGCGATCTGTTCCAGTGACGCGTCGGCGCCGTTGAGGGCGATCTCCTCCTCGGCGACGGCGAGCAGGCGCGCGTAGTTGCGCTGGGCGTCGGCGCGCATCAGGCCTCACCTCGGGGATTGCTAAACGGCGGGGGTCTCCGTATCGTACCGGAACAGAAACGGCGGGGTCCGCCGTTTTTTGAGAGGAGAGTCATGTCCCACGTTCTGGTCACCGGCGCCACCGGACAGCAGGGGGGCGCCGCCGCCCGCGCCCTGATCGAGGCGGGCGTGCCCGTCAGGGCGCTGGTCAGGGATCCGTCGACGGCGAAGGCGAGGGCGGTCGAGGCTCTCGGGGCCGAACTCGTGAAGGGTGACCTCTACGACCGTGACTCGCTGGTCGCGGCCGCGCAGGGGGTCAGGGCGGTGTTCTCGGTGCAGATGCCGCCGATGAAGGACGACGTCATCGACTTCGACGGCGAACGCGCCCAGGCGGAGAACCTGATCGAGGCCGCGCTGGCCGCCGGGGTGCCGCAGTTCGTGCACACGGCCGTGTCGGGGGCCGCGCAGAAGATCACCAGGGAGCGGTGGGCGCCGCTGCAGCCCTACTACACCACCAAGTCGGCCATCCAGGACCGGGTCCGCGAGGCCGGGTTCACCCACTGGACGCTGATCAACCCGGGCTGGTTCATGGAGAACTTCCTGCCGTCGGCGGCCTACCTGCTGCCCCGGGGCGTCGAGGGCGGCCTGGTCACGGTGCTGAAGCCGGAGACCAGGTTGTCACTCGTCGCGGTCGACGACATCGGGCGGGCCGCCGCCGCGGCCGTGCTCGACCCCGGGCGGTTCCACGGGATCGAGCTGGAGCTGGCGAGCGACCTCCTGTCGATGACGGAGATCGCCGCGATCCTCTCCAAGGCGTTCGGCGCCGAGCTGGCCGCGCCCGACCTGACCGAGGAGGAGGCGCTCGCCAAGGGGATGCCCGTGTGGGCGGGCGTCTCGCACGAGCGGACCGGGGCCGTCGGGCAGCCCGCGCGACCGGAGTACGCGCGGGCGCTCGGCATCCCGCTGACCAGTTTCGAGGAGTGGACCCGGAAGTACCTCTAACCGGCCATGAGCTGGTCGCGCAGGGTGGTGCGGACGTCGCAGTTGGCCAGCGCGAACGAGTCGGCCAGGGCGATCAGCTCGTCGTCGGTGAGGCCGCGGAAGAGCTCCGCGTACTCGTGGGCGAGCGGCTGGGCCACCGTCAGGTTGAGCAGCAGGGTGCGGACCCAGTCGTACTGCCCCCACGGGTAGGGGTCGAAGCCGGGGAACTCCTCGGCGATCATCCGGTAGAACGGGCCGGTCACCTCGGCGACGCCCGTGCCGTCGCTGCCCCACTGGTCGGCGCCCAGGCGCACCTTCTTGGCGACGAAGTCGCCGAACCGCTTCAGGTACGGGGAGTCGGGACGCACCATGACCAGGCCCTGGCGGCCCAGGTCCTTGTACATCCAGATCGACCACCCGGCGCCGTCGCGCCTGAAGATGTCGAGCTGGTCGGCCAGCAGCCGGCGGAGCTCGGCGTCGCGGGGCTCGGAGCCGGTGTAGATGGGGCCGAACTCGCCGACCCACACGGGGGTGCCGGTGCGGGTGCAGTATTCGGTGCGCTCGGCGTACTTGGCCTCCAGGGCGGCCTTGTCCCAGTGTTTCCCGGCGGTCTCACCCGGATAGGGGCCGCCGCCGCCAAGGCCGGGGGCGGCGTAGTCGTGGGCGACGTACACCGTGTTCTCCCACGGCTCGTCGAAGACGTCGAACTCGGTGGAGTAGGTGTTGCCGTCCAGGAAGAGGATGTGCCGGTCGTCGATCGCGCGGATGGCCTCGACCAGGCGGGTGTAGAACGGGCCGACCACCTTGCGCGACTCGTCGGCGGGCTCGTTGATCGGGTTGTAGCCGGCCACCCAGGGGTTGTCCTTGTAGTGCTCGGCGATGTGCTCCCACATCGTCACCACGCGGTCCTGGAAGTGGGGGTGGTCCCAGAACAGGGGGCGGTGGGTGATGTTGTCGGAGTGCCAGTGGTGGTTCTGCGAGCCGGGCAGGGCGTGCAGGTCGATGACGGTGTAGATGCCGTGCTGCGCGCACGCCTCCACCGCGCGGTCGAGGTGCCGGAAGCCCTCGGTCTTGAACTCGAAGGGGCGTTCGTCGTCCTCGAAGTGGCGGTAGTTGACGGGGAGGCGCACGCAGTTCATGCCCATCTCGGCCAGCAGCCTGGCGTCGTCCTCGTTGAAGAAGGCGGTCAGCAGGCGGTCGAAGAACAGTTCGTACTTCTCGTCGCCGAGGACCTCGCGCACCAGGCTGCGCATCAGCGCCTCGTTGGCCGAGTAGCCGGTGATGAAGTTCTCCATGTTCAGCCAGCCGCCGACCGCGACGCCGCGCAGGCGGACGGGGGCGCCCGACTCGTCGACGAACTGGCGTCCTTCGACCCGGAGGAAGGTCATGTGAGGGGTTCCTTTACTTGATGGCACCGGCCGAGAGGCCGCGTTCGAACAGGCCCTGGAGGCAGAGGTAGGCGACGATCTCGGGGATCGCGGTGATGACCGCGCTGGCCAGCACCTTGGTCTGGTCGTTGCTGAACTGGCTGACGAAGAACTGCGGCAGCAGCGTCACGGTCTGCTGGGCCGGGTCCTGGATGAGGACCAGCGGCAGCAGGTAGGCGTTCCACGAGCCGATCAGGGTCAGCACCACGATCGCCGCGGCGATCGGCCGCGTCATGGGGATGACGATGTAGCGGAAGGAGGTGAACGTGCTCGCGCCGTCGATGCGGGCGGCGTCGAACAGCGCGTCGGGCACGCCGTCGACGAACCGGCGGGCGATCAGCACGGTGAAGGGGATCTGCAGCGCGGCCAGCGGCAGCACGACCGCCCAGTAGGTGTCGTAGACGCCGAGGGCCAGCGTCGTCGCGAACAGCGGGGTGAGCAGGACGACCTCGGGCAGCGTGAGCGCGGCCAGGATCATCCAGAAGTAGACCTCCTTGCGGCGCACGCGCAGCTTGGAGAACCCGAACGCGGCCAGCATCGTCAGGACGTACACGATGGCGATCGTCGAGACCGAGATGACGACGCTGCTCTTGAAGAAGGTGCCGATCGTGCCGACCTCGAAGACCGCGCGGTAGTTGCCCCAGCCCTCCCCCGCCAGCGAGCCCTGCACCATCACGACCAGGGGGAACAGGTAGGGGATGACCATCGCGGTGACCAGGATCTGCAGCAGCAGCCTGGCCGGCGGGCGGCGGGCCTCAAACACCGCTCTCACCGTCCTTCCGGTTGGAGCGGGCGGCGACGGCGATGGCGCCGAGCAGGGCCAGTACGAGGAGCATGATCGACAGCGCGGCCCCGTAGCCGACGTGGGCGCTGGGGATGCTGATCCGGTAGATGTAGGTGCCGAGGAACTCGGTGGCGTAGTTGGGGCCGCCGATCGTCACCAGGTAGGGGATGTCGAAGGTCTTCAGGGCGCCGATCACGCTGAGCATGGCGAGCGCCACGGTGGTGCCGCGCACGCCGGGCCACACGATGCTGACCAGGGTGCGGATGTTGCTGGCCCCGTCGGTGCGCGCGGCCTCCAGCACCTCGGGGTCGATCTGGCCCATCGCGGCGTAGTAGAGCACGAAGGTCAGGCCGGTGAAGTTCCAGACGGTGATGAACATGATCACCGGCATGGCCGTGCCCGACTGGGCCAGCCAGGGCTGAGAGAGGAAGCCCAGGCCGGCGTGGTCGAGGAACCAGTTGAGCTGGCCGTCGGCGGCGAACATCTGCCGGAACACCGGCGCCATGGTCGCCGGCGCGATGACCACCGGTGTGAACACGATCACCTTGTAGAGGGTGCCGAGCCGCACCTTCGAGTGCAGCAGCGCCGCGAACACGAAGCCGATCGCGGTCTGCGCGGTGAAGGTCACCACGAAGAAGATCACGGTGTGCCAGATGGCCTGCCAGAAGATCGGGTCGACCAGGATGTCGCGGTAGTTCTGCAGGCCCACCGGCGTCGGGGTGGGGCTGGTGCCGTCCCAGTCGAGGGTCGACAGGTAGCCCGTCTCGCCGATGCAGTAGTAGAGGATGCCGACCACGAAGACGAACGCGGGCAGGATCCACGGAAGGCCGGAGGGGCGGATCGCCCCGCCCCGGGAACGGGGTCCCGGGGCGGAGGATCCGGAAGGACGGCGTGCCCCGGTCTTCGATGTGGTCGTGGAGGTCAAGGGTTCCGTCCTCGGGGGTTACTTGATCTTCGAAGCGGTGTCCTGCAGCGTGGCCGCGGCCTCCTCGGGGGTGGCCTCGCCGGCCGCCACCGTGGTGGACGCGACGCCGATCGCGGTCTGCAGGTCGGCGACCACCGTGGCCAGGCGCGGCTCGTCCGACCTGCCGGCGTCGGAGATCAGCTTCTCCAGCGCGGGCTTCTGCGCCTCGGGGTCGACCAGCTTGACGGCGTCCCAGTCGGGCTGGGCGGTGACCAGGGCGGGGATGTCGTTGAGGATGTCGGCCACCGCCTGCTGGCCCTCGGCGGAGGTGCCGAGCCAGGTCGCGAAGGTCGTGGCGGCGGCGATGTTCTTCGACTTCTGGTTGACGGCCAGGCCGAAGTCGGCGTCGCCGTAGAGGGAGCCGACGTTGCCGGTGCCCGCGATGTCGGGGAAGGCGATGGGAAGCTGGGTGAACGGCTTGGGGTCGGCGACGCCGGCGCCGGAGATGGCGGCCGTCATGCCCTCGACGGTGGAGTACTGCATGTACCAGCTCCCCATCATGACCATGGCGTACTTGCCGGACATGAAGCCGTTGTTGGCGTCGGGGTACTGCTGGGTGCCGAGCGCGCCCTCCTGCATGATCCCGTCGTCGAACAGGCCCTTCCACAGGGTCAGCGCCTTGACGATCGTCGGGTCGGTCCAGGGCACCTCCTTCTTGAGCGCCTTCTCCCACACGCCCGGCTGGACGTTGTTGGAGATCGCCTGGAGGGTGTCCTCGTTGAACGCGGTCTGGGCGGCGCCCTGCACGAAACAGCCGACGTCGTTGGCCTTGAAGGTCGCGCAGACCTTCTTCCACTCGTCGTAGGTGGTCGGGGGCAGCAGGTGGTACTTGTCGAACAGGTCCTTGTTGATCCAGACCGTGCCGGAGAACACCGAGCCGACCGACAGGGCGGCGAGCTTGTCGCCGTTCTTCAGGCTGGAGACCCCGATCGGGGCGAGCTTCGACTCCCAGTCGGCGCCCAGCGCCTTCTCGACGGCGGGCTTCAGGTCGACGGCGTTGACGCCGTAGATGTCGACGGAGCCGTTGGCCGCGCCCGGGGCGACGTCGAAGACGTCGGGGCCGACCGAGGAGGCGAGCGCGGGCCGGATGGCCGCGTCGTAGCCGTCGATGGTGAGCTTCTTGAAGGTGACCTTGATGTTCGGGTAGACCTTGTTGAAGGCCTTGATGTATGCCTCGGCGGGCGCCGCGTCGGGGGTCCAGCCCCACCAGGTGATCTCACCGGAGTCGGCGGATCCCTGATCCGCGTTCTGGGCGCCGTTCTGCGCCGGCGCCCCGCCGCCGGCGCACCCGGCGAGCACCAGCGCGCCGCTCATGAGCGCGGCGGCGAAGCCGAGGGGACGACGCTTCCAGATTCGCGAAGATCCCAGCATGTGTCTCTCCTTGCGCGTGATAGGCACGCACCGTGGTACTGACGCCGTTCCGCGCCCCGTGAGAACTGTCGAGAGCCGGATCAGGCAAGGCTTCCGAAAACTCCGAAAGTTTCGTTAGCGGTCTCGAAAGAGAGAAACACCGAGCTCTCGGCAGTGTCAAGAATTTCGGCTAAATTGTTTCCGTGGAGTTTCGAAACTCCGGATCTTGCAAAGCCCGTCGTCATCACCGTTTCGAGCAACCACACCGGGAGTAGATCCACGTTCTCCCAGTTCAAATGCGCTCTGCACGGCACCGGCCCGGCCGGTGCTACGGTGATAGAAAGTTTCGACAGATCGAATCTACGCATGATGAGGTGTCGTGCCGAAGCGGGTCGCAACCAGGCGCGCCGACCGAGTGACCATCGCCATGGTCGCCTCGGCGGCGGGCGTATCCGTGCCGACCGTGAGCAAGGTGCTCAACGGCCGTGACGCCGTGGGCCCGGAGACCCGGCGGCGCGTGCAGGATGCGCTGGAGGCCACAGGCTACCAGCGAAGGGCCAGGTCAGAGCCGCGCAAAGTGGGTCTGGTCGACTTCGTGATCACCGAGCTCGACACCGCCTGGGCGAGCGAACTGCTGCGCGGTGCCGAGCAGGAGGCCTACCGGCTGGGGGCCCGGCTGGTGCTCACCGTCACCCACGACCGGCAGGCCAATCCGCGCGAGTGGCTGGCGGCGATCGCCTCCCGGCCGACCGACGGCGTGGTCCTGGTCGGATCGGGCGTCCAGCACCTGGCGGCGGCCCGGCTGCGCACGATCGACGCCCCGTTCGTGGTCGTCGACCAGGTCGGGGGCTTCGACAAGGACATCCCCACCATCGGGGCGACCAACTGGGCCGGCGGTTTCGCGGCCACCGAGCACCTCATCGGCCTGGGCCACGAGCGGATCGGCATGATCACCGGGCCCGACGGGGTGCCGTGCGGCATGGAGCGCCTCGACGGCTACCGCGCCGCGCTCCGCCGGGCCGGGCTGCCGGTCGACGAGCGCCTGATCCGGCCGGGCGACTTCTACCCCGAGAGCGGCCGTCGCGGCGCGGCCGACCTGCTCGACCTGCCCGAACCTCCGACCGCCGTGTTCGCCGCCTCCGACCAGCAGGCCGCCGGCGTCTACGAGGAGGTGCACGCCCGGGGCCTGCGAGTGCCCGACGATCTCAGCGTGGTCGGCTTCGACGACACCGAGGTCTGCGAGTGGACGACCCCCAAACTGACCACCGTCCGGCAGCCGCTGGCGCAGATGGCGATGCTGGCCGTGCGCAACGTGCTGGAGGCCGAACACCCGGCCGAGGAGCCGCTGCGGCTGGAGCTCTCGACCAGCTTGGTGATCAGGGACAGCACCGCGGCGCCGTCCGAAACTTCCTCGAAACAGGCTTGACGTCCGGAAAAGTCGGCCCTACGGTGTCTCCGAATGCTCGGAGTTTCGGATAATTGCCGAAACTTTCTTTGAAGGAGTCCCCGGTGCCTCTCGTGCAGATCGACCTCGACCGTTCCCTCGCCGAACGGCTCGGCCCGCAGATCAGCGAAGGCGTCCACCAGGCTCTGGTGGACGGGCTCGGGATGGACCCGACCGACAGGTTCCAGATCTTCCGCACGCACGCCCCCGGCGAACTGGTCGCCGACCCCGGGTACAACGGCGTCGACCGCCGCGACCTGATCAGCATCCAGATCCAGATGGTCCACATGTACGACGTGACCACCAAGTGGACGACCTTCGACCTGATCGCGAAGAACCTGGCCGGCCTCGGCATCCGCAACGACGACCTGCTGATCAGCGTCGTCGAGAACGGCTTCGAGGACTGGTACGCCGGCAAGTCCCGCAACTAGGAGTTCACAGTGAAGGTTCTCTACATCGGCGGCACCGGCACGATCAGCTCGTCGTGCGTGGCCGAGTCGGTCCGCCAGGGCCAGGACGTGTACGTCCTGAACCGCGGCCAGACCGCCAAGCGCCCCCTCCCCGACGGCGTCACCCCCATCACGGGCGACGTGCGGGACCCCGAGTCGCTGAAGCGGGCGTTCGAGGAGACGGACTTCGACAGCGTCGTCAACTTCCTCAGCTTCGGCGCCGGCGACGCCGCGGCCATGGCCGGCCTGCTGGACGGCCGGGTCGGCCAGTACGTGCACATCAGCTCCGCCTCGATCTACCACAAGCCGGTGCGGCAGTGGCCGGTCACCGAGTCGACCACCCGGCGCAACCCCTACCTGGCCTACGCCCGCGACAAGATCGCCGCCGAGGACGTGCTGCACCGCGCCTACGAGGAGCGCGCGTTCCCGGTCACGATCGTCCGCCCGTCGCACACCTACGACGACGCCAACCCGCCGCTGCCCGGCGACTGGACCGCCTGGGACCGCATCGCGCGCGGCGACGAACTGCTCGTGCCCGGCGACGGCACCAGCCTGTGGACGCTCACCCACGCCCGGGACCTGGCCGTCGGCCTGGCCGGTCTGATCGGCAACTGGCAGGCGATCGGCGAGGACTTCCACATCACCTCCGACGAGTCGCTGACCTGGGACGAGATCTACGGCATCATCGCCCGCACGGCCGGGGTCGAGCCCCGGCTGGTGCACCTGCCGTCGGAGTTCCTGCCGAAGGTGGCGCCCGACTGGTTCTGGTCCGACCTGATCCTCGGCGACCTCGCGCACACCGCCGTCTTCGACAACGGCAAGATCAGGCGGTTCGTCCCGGCGTTCAACCCGACCACGACGTGGTCGGAGGGCGCCCGCCGCCTGCACGCCTGGCGGGAGGCGCACCCGGACCAGGCCCGCCCCGACGCGGCCACCGACGAGGTGCTCGGCCGTCTGGTGGCGGCGCACCACGCGGCCGTCGCCGCGATCACCCCGCCGGCCCTTTGATGGCCGACGTCTGGCTGGACGTCGGCGGCGTCCATCTGGAGGGTGTGACCTGGGACGACGTCGCGGGCCGCCTGCGGTTCGTGGACATCCCCCGTGGCCGGGTCTTCGACGCCGGGCCCGAGGGCGACGTCCGCTGGGTCGACCTGCCCGCGCCGGTCACGGCCGTGCACATGACCACCGACCCCGGCACCCTGCTGATCGCCGACGGCGACGGCATGGCCCTGACCTCGGGCGGCGTCATCACCGAACGGCTCGCCGCGCCGCTGGCGGGCCGGCCGGAGATCCGGATGAACGACGGCAACGTCGACCCGGCCGGGCGCTACCTGGCCGGGAGCATGGCCTACGCCTTCACGACCGGCGCGGCGGCCCTCTACCGGCTCGACGCCGACCGTTCGCTGCACACCGTGCTGACCGGCGTGACGTGCAGCAACGGCATCGACTGGTCACCCGACGGCACCCGCTGCTACTACGTCGACACCCCGACCCGCCGGATCGACGTCTTCGACGCCGACATGACCGGCCGCCGGACCTACGCCGACACCTCCGACCAGCCCGGCATGCCCGACGGCCTGACCGTCGACGCCGAGGGCGGGGTGTGGGTGGCCTTCTGGGGCGGCGGCCGGGTGGTCCGCTACCGGGAGGGCGAGCCCGACGTGGTCATCGAACTGCCGGTCACGCAGGTCACCTCGTGCGCGTTCGGCGGCCCGGACCTCGACCGGCTCTACATCTCCACCTCCACCGAGGAGCTCTCCCCCGCCCAGCTCCGCGACCAGCCCGCCGCCGGTGCGATCTTCCGGGCCGAGCCCGGCCACCGCGGCCGACCCGCGAACAGGTTCGTGATCTGAGATGGACCAACGGCCCTTCGGCCGGACCGGCCTGCGCGTGACGCCCATCTGCGTCGGCACCAGCCCGCTGGCGAGCATGCCCGACCTGTACGGCTACGCCGTCGACGACGCCCGCGCCGAGGCGACCGTGGAGGACGTGTTCGACGGCCCGGTCAACTTCCTGGACACCTCCAACAACTACGGCGCCGGCAGCGCCGAACGCCGCATCGGCGCGGTGATCCGCCGCCGCGGCCTGCCGGAGGGGTTCGTGCTGGCCACCAAGGCCGACGCCGACCCCGGCACCGGCGACTTCTCCGGCGAGCGGGTGCGCCGCTCGGTCGAGGAGAGCCTGGAGCGCCTCGGCGTCGCCCACATACCGGTCATGTACCTGCACGACCCCGAGTACCACATCACCTTCGAGGAGGCGATGGCCCCCGGCGGCGCCGTCGAGGCGCTGGTCGCGCTGCGCGAGGAGGGCGTGGTCGGCCACCTCGGCGTCGCGGGCGGCCCGGTGGACCTGATGCGGCGGTTCGTCGGCACCGACGTGTTCGACGCCGTGATCAACCACAACCGCTGGACGCTGGTAGACCGCTCCGCCGCCCCGCTCATGGACGACGCAGCCGCCAAGGGCGTCGCCTTCGTCAACGGCGCCCCCTACGGCGGCGGCATGCTCGTCAAGGGCCCCGACGTCCAGCCCCGCTACGCCTACCGGGAGACCGCCGAGCCGGTCCGCGCGGCGGTCAGGGCGATGGCCGGGGCGTGCGCCGCCCACGGCGTGCCCCTGGCGGCGGCGGCGCTCCAGTTCTCGCTGCGCGACCCCCGCGTGACCTCCACCATCGTCGGCGTCTCCGAACCCGGGCGCGTCGCCGCGACGCTGGACCTCGCGACCACCCCGATCCCCGCCGGGTTGTGGGACGAACTCGACCGGCTCACTCCCCCCTCGGGCGGATGGCCGGCATGAACCGCTGTATCAACCGGAGAGACACATGACCATCGTGACCAGCCCCGCCGCCCCCTGGAAGGACGCGGGACGGTCTCCCGAGGAGCGGGCCGAGGCGCTGATGGCGCGGATGAGCCTGCCGGAGAAGATCGCCCAGCTCTACGGCGTGTGGGTCGGCATCGACAACACCGACGGTGAGATGGCCCCCCACCAGCACGAGTTCACCGCGCTGCCGGTCCCGTGGGACGACCTGGTCAAGGACGGCATCGGCCAGCTCACCCGGCCGTTCGGCACCACGCCGGTCGACCCGGTCAAGGGCGCGGCGACCCTCGCGGCGGCGCAGCGCTCCCTCATGACGGCCGGGCGGTGGGGCGTGCCGGCACTCGTCCACGAGGAGATCCTCACCGGCGTGGCCGCCTGGCAGGCGGGCGTCTACCCCAACCCGCTGTGCTGGGGCGCC
This sequence comes from Herbidospora yilanensis, assembly GCF_001570565.1. Classification (GTDB taxonomy): domain Bacteria; phylum Actinomycetota; class Actinomycetes; order Streptosporangiales; family Streptosporangiaceae; genus Herbidospora; species Herbidospora yilanensis. The sequence goes on from NZ_BBXE01000017.1 coordinate 19,465, forward strand.
ACCTTCGACCCCGAGCTGGTCGAGCAGATGGGCGCCCAGATCGGCGCGACCATGCGCCGCCTCGGCGTCCAGCAGGGGCTCGCCCCGGTCCTGGACGTCGCCCGCGACCTGCGCTGGGGCCGGGTCGAGGAGACCATCGGGGAGGACCCGCACCTGGTGGGCCTGATCGGGAGCGCCTACGTCAGGGGCGTGCAGTCGCAGGGCGTCGTCGCCACGCTGAAGCACTTCGTGGGCTATTCGGCGTCCAAGGGCGGCCGGAACCTCGCCCCGGTGTCGGCGGGCCGCCGGGAGGTCGCCGACGTGCTGCTGCCGCCGTTCGAGATGGCCCTGCGCGCGGGCGCGGGGTCGGTGATGAACTCCTACGCCGACATCGACGGCATCCCCGTCGCCGCCGACGCGGCCCTGCTGACCGACCTGCTGCGCGACGCCTACGGCTTCACCGGCACGGTCGTGGCCGACTACTTCTCGGTGGCGTTCCTGCAGACCCTGCACCACGTGGCCGAGTCGCCCACCGACGCGGCCCGGCTGGCGCTGACCGCCGGGATCGACGTCGAGCTGCCCACGGTGAACACCTTCGGGCCGGCGCTGGTCGAGGCGGTGGAGCGGGGCGAGGTCGACCTCGCGCTGATCGACCGCGCGCTGCGCCGGGTGCTGGTCCAGAAGGCCGAGCTCGGCCTGCTCGACGAGGACTGGAACCCCGAGCCGCCCATCCTGCACGAGGCCGACCCCGTGCTCGACGGGCCCGAGGTCCGGGAGCTGGCCGGCCGGCTGGCCCGGCGCTCGATCGTGCTGCTGCACAACCGGGACGCCGCGCTGCCGCTCGCCCCCGGCGTGCGGCTGGCCGTGGTCGGGCCGCGCGCCGACACCGCCCAGGCCATGATGGGCTGCTACTCCTTCCCGATGCACGTCGGCGTGCACCACCCGGAGACGGGCATGGGCGTCGAGATCCCCACCCTGCTCGACGCGCTCAGGACCGGGTACGACGTGACCTACGCGCAGGGCGTGCCGGTGACCGGCGGCGACGACGAGGGCATCGCGGCGGCGGTCGCGGCCACCGCCGGGGCCGACGTGATCGTGGCCGTGCTGGGCGACCAGGCCGGGCTGTTCGGGCGCGGCACCTCCGGCGAGGGCTGCGACGCCCCCGGCCTGGCGCTGCCCGGCCGTCAGGAGGAGCTGCTGGAGGCGCTGCTGGCCACCGGCAAGCCGGTCGTGCTGGTGCTGCTGGTCGGCCGCCCCTACGAGCTGGGCCGGCAGATCGACCGGCTGGCCGCCGTGGTGTGCGGGTTCTTCCCCGGCGAGGAGGGCGCGGCGGCGCTGGCCGACGTGTTGTCGGGCCGGGCGAACCCGGCCGGGCGGCTGCCGGTCAGCTTCCCGCGCGACGGCGGCAACCAGCCGGCCACCTACCTCGGCGCGCCCCTCGCCCAGCGGAGCGAGGTCAGCGACGTCGACCCGACCGCGCTGTTCGCCTTCGGCCACGGCCTGTCCTACGCGCCCGTGACGTGGGGCGAGGTCACCGGCTCCGGCGCGTGGACCACCGACGGCACGTTCGACGTCACCGTGACGCTGCGGAACGAGACCGGGCGGGAGTCCTCCGAGGTCGTCCAGGTCTACCTGCACGACCCGGTCGCCGAGGTCGCCCGGCCGGCGCAGGCGCTCATCGCCGCGCGGCGCGTCGACCTGGCCCCCGGCGAGAGCCGCGAGCTCACCCTCACCCTGCACGCCGACCAGACCTCCTACACCGGGGCGTCGTGGCGGCGGCAGGTCGACCCCGGCGACGTGGAGGTGCGGGTGGGCGCGTCCAGTGCCGACATCCGCGCCGTGCTCGCCGTCACGATGACCGGCCCGCGACGTTTCGTCGGATTCGACCGCGTCATGGAAGCATCCGTCGTCTGACGGACCCGGGGGCGGCCGGCCGGCCGGGCCGCCCCCTTCTCTCTCCCAGGAGTAGTCATGACCACTTCCCCTCCCCTGCGCTGGGCCGTCATCGGCACCGGAGGCATCGCCAGGCAGTTCGCCGACGACCTGCGCCGGTCGGAGTCCGGTGAGCTGGTCGCGGTCGGCTCGCGCACCACGGCCCGCGCCGAGGCCTTCGCCGCCCAGGTGGGCGCGCCCCGCGCCCACGGCGACGTGGCCGCGATGCTGGCGGCCGACGACGTCGACGCCGTGTACGTCGCCACGCCCCACCCCGCCCACCACGCCGGCGCCCTGGCCGCGATCGAGGCGGGCAAGGCCGTCCTGGTCGAGAAGCCCTTCACCATCAACCGGCGCGAGGCCGAGGAACTCGTCGCGGCGGCCCGCGCCCGGGGCGTGTTCCTGATGGAGGCCATGTGGACACGCTTCCTGCCCCACATGGTCCGCATCCGCGAGCTGCTGGCCGAAGGGCGGCTCGGCGACGTGCGCCTGGCCGTGGCCGAGCACGGGGTGTGGTTCCGCCACGACCCGGTCCACCGCATGTTCGACCCCGCCCTCGGCGGCGGCGCACTGCTCGACCTGGGCGTCTACCCGGTCTCGTTCCTGTCGATGGTCTTCGGCACGCCGGTGTCGGTGACCGCGTCGACGCAGTTCGGCGACACCGGCGTCGACGGCCAGACCGCCGTCGTCACCCGGTACGAGGGCGGCCGGCAGGGGGTCGCGACCAGCAGCATGGAGGCCTTCCTGCCCAACCGGGCCTCGATCGCGGGCGTGGACGCGCGCATCGACATCGACCCCTGGTGGTACCGCCCCACGTCGTTCACCCTCACCACCCGCGGCGGCGCGGCCGAACGGTACACCTTCGACGTGCCCGGCAACGGGCTGCGCTTCCAGGCCGAGGAGGTCGCCCGCTGCGTGCGCGAAGGCCTGCTGGAGAGCCCGATCCTCACCCTTGGGGAGTCGTGCCGGATCATGGGCACGATGGACGAGGTGCGCGCCCAGGCCGGGCTGCGCTACCCCGGCGAGTAGGGGGCGGTGCTGGCCCGGACCACCAGCTTGGTCGACAACTCGACCCGGCCCTCGGTCATCTCGGCCCCGTCCTGGTGGCCGAGCAGCGACCGGACGGCCAGCGCCGCCATCTTCGCTATCGGCTGCCGGACCGTCGTCAGCGGCGGGGCCATCCACTGCGCCATCGGCACGTCGTCGAACCCGACGACGCTCACGTCGGCGGGCACCCGCAGGCCGCGCTCCTGGATCGCGGCGTAGACGCCGAGGGCCTGCTCGTCGTTGCCCGCGAAGATCGCCGTCGGCGGTTCGGGCCGGTCGAGCAGGGCCTGGGTCAGCGAGAACCCGCTGTGGTAGTGGAAGTCGCCGTGCTGGACGAGGTCGTCGTCGAGCGTGAGCCCGGCCCGCTCAAGCGCCGCCCGGCACCCGGCCAGCCGGGCCTGGCTGCACAACAACCGCATCGGCCCGGTGATCATGCCGATGCGGCGGTGGCCGAGCTCGACCAGATGCTTCGCCGCGGCCATGCCGCCGCCCCAGTTGCCCGCCCCGATCGACGGGATCGTGCCGTCGGCGTCGCCCACCGGGTCGACCAGCACGGCGGGCAGCCCCAGTTTGGCGATGCGCGCCAGGTCGGCCGACGTCAGCTCCGACAGGGCCAGGATGATGCCGCCCGGCGCCCGGTCGGCGATGTCCTCCAGCCACTGCTGCCCGTGCCCCGGCGCGCCGTCGAACACCGACACCACGACGCCGACCCGGGCCGGTCGTGCCTCCTGCTCGGCGCCGCGGATCACCTCGGCCGCCCACGGCGAGTTCACGTCGCTCACCACCAGCTCCAGCAGCCCGCCCCGCCGGGCGGCGGCCCGGGGCAGGGGCAGGTGCAGCGGGCGTTTGGTGCGCTTGGTGGGGACGTATCCGCGGGTGGCGAGGAGGGCCTCGATCTGCGACCGGGTGGCGGGCGCCACGTCCGAACGGCCGTTGAGCACTTTCGAGACCGTCGCGCGCGAGACCCCCGCCTCGGCGGCGATGTCGGCGACGGTGACGCGAGAATCTAACGAGTCGGACACCGACCGATCGTACCCAGGTCAGTGCGAGTCGCGCGGCACGTCGCTGCCGCGGCCACCTCGCAGGAAGCCGAAGTCGGCGCCGCCGTCGGCCCCGAGCACGTGCTCCCGGTAGAGCCACCGGTACCCGCCGACGTCCTCGCTGAGGCGCGGCGACCAGTCGGCGCGGCGCTTCTCCAGCTCCTCGTCCGTCACGAGCAGCGTCAGGCTGCGGTTCGGCACGTCGAGCTCCACACGGTCGCCCGTCCGGACAAGTGCCAGCGGCCCGCCCACGGCCGCCTCGGGCGAGACGTGCAGGACGACCGTGCCGAAGCCGGTGCCGCTCATCCGGCCGTCGCTGATCCGCACCATGTCGGTCACCCCGGCGCGCAGCAGCTTGGCCGGGAGCGGCACGTTGGCCACCTCGGGCATGCCCGGGTAGCCCTTCGGGCCGGCCCCCCGGATGATCAGGACGTCGTCGGCGGTCACGTCGAGGTCGTCGTCGTCGCAGACCGCGTGGTAGGCCTCCGGCGAGTCGAACACCAGCGCCCGGCCGGTGTGCGTCATCAGCGCGGGCGAGGCCGCCGACTGCTTGATGACCGCGCCGTCCGGGGCGAGGTTGCCGCGCAGGATCGCGGTGCCGGTGCCCGCGGGCTGGAGCGGCTCGGCCATCGGGCGGATGACCTCGGTGTTCCAGTTGACCGCCGTCCGCACGTTCTCCCTGAGCGTGCGGCCGGTCACCGTGAGGGCGCCGGGGTTCAGCAGGCCGGCCCCGTCGAGCTGGTTCAGCACGACCGGCAGGCCGCCCGCGTAGCAGAAGTCCTCCATGAGGAACCGCCCCGAGGGCATCAGGTCGACGATCGTCGGCACGTCGCGGGCCAGCGCGTCGAAGTCGTCGAGGGGCAGGTCGACGCCGAGCCGCCCGGCCAGCGCCGTCAGGTGGACGATCGCGTTGGTCGAGCCGCCGATCGCGGCGTTGGCCCGGATCGCGTTCTCGAACGCCGCGCGGGTCATGATCTGGCTCGGCCTCAGGTCCTCCTCGACCATCGCCACGATCCGCCTGCCCGCCTCCTGCGCGACCTCGTAGCGGCGGGAGTCGACGGCGGGCCAGGTGGCCGACCCGGGAAGCTGCATGCCGAGCGCCTCGGCCAGGCACGCCATCGTCGAGGCGGTGCCCATCGTCATGCAGTGGCCGTTCGACCGGGCCATGCAGCCCTCGGCGACGTAGCCGTCCTCGGCCGACATGCGGCCGGCCTTGATCTCGGCCTCGAACTTCCACACGTGGGTGCCCGACCCGACGTCCTGCCCGCGGAACTTCCCGTTCAGCATCGGCCCGCCCGTGACCATGACGGCCGGCAGGTCGACGCTGGCCGCGCCCATGAGCAGGCCCGGCGTGGTCTTGTCACACCCCGACAGCAGCACGACGCCGTCGAGCGGATTGGCCCTGATCAGCTCCTCGGCCTGCATGGCGAGCATGTTGCGGTAGAGCATCGCGGTCGGCCGCAGCAGCGTCTCGCCGGTGGACATCACCGGGAACACGAGCGGGAAGCCGCCCGCCATCCAGACGCCGCGCTTGACCGCGTCGGCGACCCGGTCGAGGTGGGCGTTGCAGGGGGCCAGCTCCGACCACGTGCTGGCGATGCCGATGACGGGCCGGCCGTCGAAGACCTCCGGCCCGAACCCCTGGTTGCGCATCCAGGAGCGGTAGACCATGCCGGAGCGTCCTTCGGCCCCGAACCAGTGCTGACTGCGTCGCGTCACGTTCGCGTTCTCGTTCACATCATCCATCCGGCGTCGACGATCCAGTTCTGTCCGGTGCACATGGCGCTGTCGTCGGCGGCCAACCACAACACCAGCCGCGCCACGTCCGACGGCGCGAGGTTGTCGGGCAGGCACTGCACCTCCGCGAGTTTCTCGCGGACCTCGGGGGTGACCCAATGGGTGAGTTGCCGTTCGGTGAAGACCCAGCCGGGGACGACGCAGTTGACGCGGATGTGGTCGGGGCCGAGTTCGCGGGCCATCATCCTGGTCAGGCCCTCGACGGCCGACTTCGAGGAGACGTAGGCGGGCAGGCCGAGGAGGCCGACGTGCGGGCTGACCGAACCGAGGTTGACGATCGAGCCGCCGCCGAGCGTGCGCATCCCGGCCAGTACGGCCTGGGCGGCGAAGAACTGGTGGCGGAGGTTGACCGCGATGCCCTGGTCCCATTCGGCGGGTTCGAGGGTCTCGATGCCGGTGCGGGTGTCGTCGGCGGCGTTGTTGACGAGGATCGAGACGGGGCCGAGGGCCTGTTCGACCATGACGATCGCGCCGCGCAGGGCGTCGATGTCGGTGACGTCGGCGTGGACGTAGAGGGCCTGGCCGGTCAGTTTCCGGGCGCCCTCGTCGTCGACGTCGAGGAAGGCGACCCTGGCCCCCTGGGCGGCGAGCTGGGCGACGAACTCGGCGCCGAGGCCGGTGGAGCCGCCGGTGACGAGGGCGACCTTGCCGCGCAGGCTGGGGTAGACGGCGTACTCGCTCATGGCACGATCACTCCACGGCCGACGGCGCCGCCGGTGAGGTCGGCGAACGCCTCGTTGATCTGGTCGAGCCGGTAGCGCCTGCCGATCAGGAGGTCGAGGGGCAGGCGTCCGGCGAGGTAGAGCTCGAAGATCTTCGGCAGGTCGACGAGGGGGTTGGCGGAGCCGTAGAGGCTGCCGACGACCCGCTTCTCGCGCTGCACCAGCAGGTTGACCGGCACGTCGAAGGTCTGGCCGACCTTGCCGAGGCCGACGGCGACCAGGGTGCCGCCGGGGCGGAGCACCTCGAAGGCGGTCTCCAGGGTGCCGGGGCGGCCGATGGCCTCGATGGCCCATTCGGCGCCGCCGGGGCGGATGTCGTGCAGGGCGTCGGCGACGTCGGCGGCGGAGGCGTCGACGACGTGGGTGGCGCCCAGTCGCTCGGCGGTCTCCAGGCGGTCGGCGACGACGTCCACGACGACGATGGGGTTGGCGCCCGCGAGCACGGCGCCGAGGACGGCCGACAGGCCGACCCCGCCGGCGCCGAAGATGACGACGCCGTCGCCGGCGCACTCGCCGATGGCGTTGAGCACCGCGCCGACGCCGGTGATGACGGCGCATCCGGCGATGGCGGCGATCTCCGGGGGCACCCCGTCGGGGACCGGGACGACCGCGCGCTCGGACACCACGCAGTATTCGGCGAAGCAGGAGACGCCGAGCAGGTGGTGGACCTTCTCCCCGTCGGCGCCGAGCCGGGTGGTGCCGTCGAGGAGGCCGCCCGACCCGGCCATGACGCCGGCGGCCTCGCACAGGGCGGGGCGGCCCACGAGGCAGTTGCGGCACTGGCCGCACCGGGGCCGCCACATGAGGCAGACGCGGTCGCCGGGCCGGAACCGGGTCACGCCGGGGCCGACGGCCTCGATCACGCCGCTGCCCTCGTGCCCGGGGACGACCGGCAGCGGGCACGTCAGGTCGCCGGCGAGGTAGTGCCGGTCGCTGTGGCAGACGCCGGCCGCCTCGACCCTGACCAGCACTTCTTCCGGCCCGGGTGGCGCGAGGTCGAGGTCGCGTACGACGAGGGGCGCCCCGACCCGTTCCAGCAGCGCGGCTCTCATCTGACCCCGTCCCTCCGGTTGCCGTACTCGATCGCAGCAAACGTAGATGTAACGAACGTAAGGGTCAATAGTTTCGAAACTTTCACCTTCACCGGACCGCCGATCAGCCGAGGTGAGTGGCTTTCATCTGCGGCTATTCGCCGATCCGGGGTTTCGGAACGACCGCTCCCGAGGACCGAAACTTTCCGTCAGGGCACCAGCACGACCTTCCCGCGCGCGTGCCGGGTCTCGACGAGTTCGTGCGCGGCCACGACCTCGTCCATCGGGAACGCCGCCGCCACCGGCACCCGCAGCCGGCCCTCCCCCGCGAGGGCGACCGCGTCGGCGAGCCCGTGCCAGGCCGGCGGGTCGCCCGCGCCCGCCTCCGCGGCGGGTGCTCCGTGGGACAGGTGCACCCCGTGGGCCCGCGCGGCGAAGTCGGCGATCGTCACCACGCGCGCCGGGTCGCCCGCGACGGCGACCAGGTCGGGCAGCGCGCCTCCGGCGCAGTCGAGGACGGCGTCGACCCCGCCGGGCGCCAGCGCGCGGACCCGGTCCACCAGCCCCGGCCCGTACGTCGCCGGCAGCACCCCCAGGGAGCGCAGGAAGTCGTGGTTGCGTTCGCTCGCGGTGCCGATGACCGTGGCTCCGCGCGCGACCGCGAACTGCACGGCGACCGAGCCCGTCCCCCCGGCCGCGCCCTGGACGAGCACGGTCTGGCCGGGGACGACGGCGAGCCGGTCGAGGACCCGGGCGGCGGTCTCGGCCGCGCCCGCCGCGCCGCCCGCCTCCTCCCACGTCCACGCGGCCGGCTTGGCCGCCCACGCGGTCAGCACCGCGTACTCGGCGTTGGCTCCGCGCCGGGCGGGATCGGCCGCGCCGAACACCTCGTCGCCCATACGCACTCCGGTGACGCCGTCGCCGACCTCGTCGACCACGCCCGCGGCGTCGAAGCCGGTGCGGAACGGGAGCGCGACGGGCACCAGGTCACGCAGCCGGCCGGAGCGGATGGAGACCTCGCCGGGCGCCACCCCCGACGCGCGCACGGCGACGCGGATCTCCCCCGGCCCGGCGTGCGGTTCCGGGACCTCGGCGACGTGGACGACGGCGGGCGGGCCGTATGCGGTGAACTGGACTGCTCTCATGTCCGGGGACCGTAACGGAACACCCCGTCCGGTTGACTAAAGTGAGAGCGGTGACGGCACAAGTGGGAACGCGACTGCGTTCCGACGCCCGCGACAACCGCGAACGCATCCTCGCGGTGGCCCGCCTCGCGTTCGCCACCGAGGGCCTCGACGTGCCGATCAGGGAGATCGCCCGCCGCGCCGAGGTCGGCGCCGCGACCCTCTACCGCCACTTCGCGACCAAGGACGCGTTGTTGTCCGAGGCGTTCGCCGAGCAGATGGAGACGTGCTCGGCGATCGTGGCCGAGGGGCTGGCGGCCCCCGATCCGTGGCAGGGTTTCCGCCTGGTCGTCGAGCGGCTCATGGAGCTGCACGCCCTCGACCGGGGCTTCGCCCGCGTGTTCACCTCACGGCTCCCCGAGGCCGTCTTCGCCGCCGACCGCGACCGCACGCTGCGGATGCTGCTCGACCTCGTCGGGCGGGCGAAGAAGGCGGGCCCGCTGCGCCGCGACTTCGTCATCGAGGACCTCAGCCTGGCGCTGATGGCCAACGAGGGCATCCGCGCCGAGTCGCCCGAGACGCGGGTCGCCGCCTCGCGCCGCTTCGCGGCCCTGATGCTTCAGTCGTTCATGGCCGACCCGGTCGCCGCGCCGCTGCCCCCGCCGGTGCGGCTGCCGCTGTCGCGGGCCTGACGCGGGACGAGCACGCCCCGCCGCCTTGCGGTCGAAGCTGCCTTCATCGTCCCGCCAGGGTGATCGGCGCCAGGAGCAACAGCACCCCGGCGTAGCCCCAGGTCAGGCCGCGGTGCTCCCACCGGTCGGCGGCCCGGCCGCCCAGATGGTTGCCGGCCGCCATGCCGAGGCCGAAGACGGCCAGCGCCACGGGGATGAGCGCGGGGTCGCGCCGCGCGGCGTCGGTGACGAACGGGCCGATGAACGTGCAGGGCCGGCAACTGCGCCTGCTGACGCGGGCCCGGGTCGAGCCCGACGCCGTCGGGATGGGCCGACCCGGTCACGGCTGTCGGCTCCCGTCTGGACGTCGCGGATTCGGGTGCCGGGTGTCCTCAGGCTCGGGCATACCGCCCCGCCAGGCGGTGGAGGTACTCCTTGAGCTCGGGCGGGTCGAGCACGGTGAAGTCGACGCCCAGGCTGCCGAGGAAGGCCGCCAGGTCGCCCAGTGAGTCGGCGCCCGTCTCCAGCACGCCGTCGTCCGCGAGCACCCCGGCCGCCGGGGTGAGCAGTTCGGTCAGCCGCTCCATCGGGGCGTGCAGCCGCACCCGGGCCGGGTAGCGGTAGGCCGCCGAGCCGACCCCGCGCATGACCTGGGTCGCCGCGTCCTCCGGAGGTTCGCGGGGGACGAAGCGCGGCCCGTTCGGCACGCGGGGCCGCACCCGGTCCACGCGGAAGGTGCGCCAGTCGGCGCGGTCGACGTCCCAGGCGAGCAGGTACCAGCGGCGGCCGGTGTAGACGAGCCGGTGCGGTTCGACGTCGCGCACGCCGGGGGTGCCGTCGCGGAGCCGGTAGTCGAAGCGCAGGCGTTCGCGGTCGCGGACGGCGGCGGCGATGTGGGTGAGGGTGGCGGCGTCGACGGTCGGGCCGCGCCGGGCGACCGACACGGTCGCCATGCCGACGGCGTCGATGCGGTGCCGCAGCCGGGAGGGCAACATCCGCTGCAGTTTCGTCAGCGCCCGCAGCGAGGTCTCCTCGATGCCGGTGACGGTGCCTCCGGCGGCGGCGTGCAGGCTGACGGCGACCGCCACCGCCTCCTCGTCGTCGAGCAGCAGCGGCGGCAGGGCCGCGCCCGCGCCGAGCCGGTAGCCGCCCGCGACGCCGGGGGTGGACCGGATCTCGTAGCCGAGGATGCGCAGGCGCTCCACGTCGTTGCGGACGGTCCGGCCGGTCACGCCGAGCCGGGCGGCGAGCTCGGGGCCGCCCCAGTCGGGGCGCGACTGGAGCAGGGACAACAGGCGGAGCAGCCTGACGGAGGTTTCCAGCATGGTCCCAGTCAATCGCGGAACCGCACGTTCCGCGATCGGACCTAGTGTTCGGAGGGAGACGAAGGGAGCAGCCCATGCTGCGAGGACCGGCCACCATCACGTTCTGGGCCCAGGATCTGACGGCCGCCAAGGAGTGGTACACCGACGTGCTCGGAATCGAGCCCTACTTCGAGGTGCCGGGGTATGTGGAGTTCCGGATCGGCGACTACCTGGCGGAACTGGGCATCATCGACTCCCGGCACGCCCCCGAGGACGCCCCGGCCACGCCCGGCGGGGCGATCATGCACTGGCACGTCGACGACCTGGAGGGGTCGCTCGAACGGCTGATCAAGCTGGGCGCCACGCCCCACCTGCCGCTGACCAAGCACGGGGAGGGGTTCGTGACGGCCTCGGTCGTCGACCCCTTCGGGAACGTGCTCGGGATCATGCACAACCGGCACTACCTGGAGGTGCTCGGCCGATGATGCACTTCCCCGACGCCGCGGCGTGGGAGGCCTGGCTCTCGGCCAACCACGCCGGTGAGGGCGTGTGGCTGCGCATCGCCAAGAAGGGCGCGCCGCTGACCTCGGTCACGATCGGCCAGGCGCTCGACGTGGCGCTCTGCTACGGCTGGATCGACAGTCATCGCAGGGGCCACGACGAGCACAGCTACCTGCAGCGGTTCTCCCGGCGGCGGCGGGGCGGCGCGTGGTCGCGGGTCAACGTCCGCCTGGCCGAGGCCCTGATCGAGGCCGGGCGGATGCGGCCGCCGGGGCTGGCGGAGGTGGAACTGGCCCGCGCCGACGGCCGCTGGCAGGCCGCCTACGCGGCCCAGAGCGAGTTCACGGTCCCGGCCGACCTGGAGGCGGCGCTCGACGCCCGGACCCGGGCGGTCTTCGAGGGACTCGACCGGACCGCGCGCTACCTGCTGGTCCTGCCGCTGCTCAAGGCGCGCAGCCCGCAGGGGCGGGCGGCGCGGCTGGAGAAGCTGCTCGGTGAACTCCACACCCGTATGGCCGGCCAGGCGGAGCCGTAACGGGAAGAAGCAGTTCCCGGGTTGCGAAGCCGACGCCCACTCGTTATCAGGCGTTATAAAGGGACATCCGGGACCGGCGTGACCCGTGTGACCTGGTAATATGTCAGATACCACAGGTTTTGACAGTGTTTTGTTGAGTTTTCCTGTCTCTTGTCCCTTTTTTACCGTTCCATTACCGTCCGCAGTGGCTTTCGTACTCCCTCGGACGGGCTCCTCTCCCGAGCACCCCCGTCCCCTCCGCCCTGGAGGCGACATGCGGTTCCGCGCGACAATGCGCAGAAAAACCCCCTACGTCGCGGCACTGGGCGCCGCGGCCCTGGTGGCGGCCGGCCTCACCCTGACGCCGACCGCCTCGGCGCAGTCGGCGGCGGCCGACTGCGCCAGCGACCCCGGCGCCCACATCGCGTCGGTCCCGAGCCCTCAGCAGTTCTTCGGCTTCCCGCTGGGCACGGGCCAGACCCGGATCCTGACCACCCAGGAGCTCATCGACTACACCCACGCCGTGGGCGCCGCCTCCGACCGCGTGCGCCTGGGCGTCATGACCAACAGCGTGCTGGGCACCGAGATGCCCTACGCGATCGTGTCGAACGCGGCCAACGTCACCGACGCGCGGCTGAAGAAGATCGCGGACGACATCGTGTCGCTGCGGGACCCGCGCACCCTGACCGACGCCAAGGCCGCCAAGATCGCGCAGGACGCCCCCGCGATCGTCTACGTCGCCGGCAACGTGCACGGCGGCGAGAAGAGCGGCGCCGACGCCTCGCTGCAGACCCTCTACGAGCTCGCCTCGGGCCTGTCGTGCGACGTCAAGACGCGCAACGACAACCTGATCACGATCATCGTGCCGACCCAGAACCCGGACGGCCGCGACGCCAGCCGCCGGCAGAACGAGTTCGGCTTCGACCTCAACCGTGACTGGTTCGCGCGCACCCAGAAGGAGACCGACGCCAAGCTGGAGCTGCTGCGGAAGTATCCGCCGCAGGTCTTCATCGACGCCCACGAGATGGGCGGGCGGCAGTACTTCTTCCCGCCGAACGCCGACCCGATCCACCACGAGATCGCCGACCAGCCGGTCGACTGGATCAACCGCATCGGCGAGGCCAACAAGGCCGGCTTCGGCTTCAACGGCGCCTGCGGCGGCTCGGTGACCGTCGAGTGCTACTTCAACTACGCCACGTACGACATGTTCTACATGGGCTACGGCGACACCGTCCCGGCCACCGGGTTCGGCGCCGCGGGCATGACGTTCGAGAAGGGCTCCTCCTCGGCCGTCCCCGACCGCGTGCAGCAGCAGTTCAACACCCAGTGGGCCACCACCGGCTGGGCCGCCGCCAACAAGCACGAGATCCTCGGCAGCTACTGGGACATCTGGAAGACCGCGCTGGCCGAGGGCCAGCAGGGCGTCCTGGAGCCCAACGAGGTCGTGCAGCCGACCAACACCGTCCGGTTCCCGGTGCCGGACGTCAAGATCCGCTCGTACTTCCTGCTGCCCGACCGGCAGATCGGCGACGTGCGCAAGCTGGTCGAGCGCCTGCGTCAGATGGACGTCGAGGTCTACCGCCTCACCAAGCCGCTCACGGTGCCCAACGCCAAGATCTTCGGCGGCCGGTCCGAGAGCGACAAGGTGATCCCCGAGGGCTCGTACTACATCCCGATGGCCCAGCCGCAGAAGCACTGGATCCAGGCGACGCTCGGCGAGGACCCGTACGTGCCGTTCCCGTACTTCTACGACGTCTCGTCCTGGAGCAACCCGCTCCTGGCGGGCGTGGACACGGTGTACTCCGGTGACGTCGTGTCGCCGCAGGCCCAGCTCGTCCGCAAGATGGAGGGCGGCGTCGCGCAGGGCGCGTCCAAGAAGGGCTCGTTCTCCTACCCGCTCGACTCCGCCGCCGCCTCGGAGCTGACCTTCAAGCTCCTCGGCCAGGGCGTCGCGCTGCGGCGCGACCTCACCACCGGCGTCGTCTCCTTCTCGCCCGGCGAGATCGGCCGCGCCGAACTCGACGAGCTCGCCACCTCCCTCGGCGTGACCGTCGCCGGCGGCGGCGACGCTCCTTCCGGCACGCTGCTGACCATCCCCGACGTCGGCCTCTACAACGGCACGGGTGTCTCCACCACCTCCGGCTCCTACGGCGAGGCCCGCTTCGTCCTGGGCGCCAAGTGGGGCCTGACCCTCAAGCCGGTCACCACCGCCGACATCAACAACAACACCGCCGCCTTCACCGAGCGCGGCGTCCTGCTGATGCCCGACGGCAGCAACGCCACCGGCGGTCTGACCGCCCAGGGCCAGGCCAACCTCAAGGCGTGGGTCTCGAACGGCGGCACGTACATCGGCCTGCGCAACCAGGGCACCCGCGTCGCCCGCGCGGCCGGCCTGACCAGCACCACCGAGAAGGCCAAGCCGACCGGCTACCAGGTCATCGGCTCGCACTTCCGCGTCGACACCGCGACGTCGGACCCGGTCGCCCTGGGCCGCCCGGCCGAGGACTTCCAGTTCAACAACGGCGACCCGATCCTCAACCCGTCGACCACCGGCACCAACGTGCTGACCTACCCGGCCGACGGCACCTGGTGGGTCAACGGCACCACCAACGGCGCCGACGCCCTCAAGGGCTCGGCCGCGCTGACCAACGAGCCGACCGGGGCCGGGCACGCGGTGCTGTTCGCGTACAACCCGCTGTTCCGGGCGTACAACGAGAACGGCATCCACCTGGTCGCCAACGCCCTGCTGATGCCGAAGGGCGCCGCCGCCCCCGCCGCGCAGAAGCGGGCGCTCGCCCGGACCGCCGCCCCCGCCGCCTCGGCGGAGGAGACCCCGCTGATCGGCGGCGAGTGGCGTCCGTTCCAGATCCAGGTGGCCGACGCCGACCTCGCCCGCACCCAGGCCGTGGTCGCGAAGTACACCGACACCGCGACGGTCGCCAGCGCGGCCGGGTCGTCCTACCTGACGATCCCGAACCCGGAGGGCCTCGACATCCACGAGCACCCCTTCCTGCGTGACCTGGTCAACGAGCTGAACGTGGCGGGCATCCCGCTCCGCTCGGTCGTCGGCTGACCCCTGTGAGAAGCCCGGCCGGGTGCCACCCCGGCCGGGCTTTTCCCTTTCCTGTACGTCGCCTACCGGATACACCCGATCACACGGGGTTATCTTCGACACCATGATTCGTTTCGCCACCCTCGCCGGCCTGATCGCCTTCGCCTCCCTGACCGTCGCGGCGCCCGCCGCCCAGGCGACGCCCGGCGACATCTGCATGTTCAGCGGACGCGACTACAAGGGCTCGTCGTGGTGCTGGAACCCGGGCGACGGCTACGTGGACATGCCCCCGGTGCTGCACGACAACGTGGGCTCCTTACGGGCCACGTCCGGCGGGTGCTTCATCAACTGGATCGAGGTGCCGTCGAAGAAGGAGACCCGCGCCGTCCGCGGCGGCGACTTCCGCAAGGCCTACGACGACGACTTCGGGGCGAAGATCGACGCCGTCGCCCCGAAGTGTTAGCAGTCGCAGGAACAGTCGCAGCACTCACAGCAGTCACAACAGTTCCCGCAGCCGGAACAGGCGTCGCACCCGCCGCAGTCGCAGCGTTCGGTGCATGACTTGTACCGCTCCTCGTCCCACGGGGGGCGGTACAACCCGCAGGTGCAGCACGCGGCGGCCGAGCACACCAGCGACACGAGGCCGCCGGGGTCGGGCTTGAGCCGGCGGTCCTTCTTCGGTGCCTCCGCCTCGGCGAAGGTGCGCTCGACGGCGCGTCCGGTCTCCCTGACGAGCAGCGCCCTGGCCAGGCCGCGGCGTTCGAGGTCGAGATCGGCCAGCGCCAGCCTCAGCCCGCCGACCGCGTCGTCACAGTGCCGCCGGGCGGTGGCGAGGTCGGTGCCGGACGCGACGAGCGGGTTGTAGGCGCCCTGCGCGCGGTCCCGTTCGAGGTCCTCGACGGCGTCGAGCAGATGGGCGAGCCGCCCGAAGTAGCGACCGGCCTCCTCCAGCGTCTCCTGGTTGCCCGGCTTCCCGGCGAGCACCGCCGTGTGCCCGAAGGCCGCCGCGACGGCGTCCTCCGTCGGGGCGGTGAGCTGGAGCAGGGACCTGTCCGGGAGCCGTTCCACCCGCGCCTGTTCCCGCACGGCCGTCAGCAGCGGCCCCGGGTCGAACGCCAGCGCCCCCGCCGTGGCCGTCCCCGCCCGCGACCACCGCTCGGCCAGCCTGCCGCCGCCCGCGGCCACGAAGCGGCTCCCGAACGGCCCGTCGCCGTCTTCGATGTGGTCCTTGAGCTTGCCCGACGCCAGGATGAGCGACACCGCGGCGGCCAGGCGCACGCCCTCCGCCTCGCTGATGTCGGCGCCCTTGAACCCGCGCAGGGCGCAGGGGGCGGCGCGGCGGTGCCTGGTCTCCTTCGACTGGGCCTCGGTGAGCACCGAGACGAGCAGGCCGTCGTAGTTGGTGACGAGGCGCGCGGCGTGGCCGTGCTCGTCACGGAGGGCCACGCAGAGGCCGCACAGGTGGGCCATCCACTCCGCGAACAGGCCGCCGCACAGGTTGTGCTTGCAGGGCCGAACAATCCCGAACAAACCATGATCCTTCCCGAGAATTCGGGATCAGCATGCCAGCGCCGGCTTGCACACCGCTTGGAGACCACCGGGTCATCATCTCCGCCCGAGCGCGCACCCCCCGGCTTCGGGAGCGACGTCACGTGACGAGCACGGCGGTGAGCATGGAGAGATACGACTCGTGGGCGAGACGCAGGCTGTCAAGGTCGGACGTCTCGAACCACGTCACGGCGTCGTGCTCGTCCGGCGCGGCGTTGACGGGTGTTCCGGTCCACCTGTCGACCAGCCAGATCCACATGTGGAACGTCGCGGTCCGGATCTCGTGCATCGGCGGGCCGCACGGCTCCGGCACCGTGATTCCCAGCTCCTCCCGAAGCTCGCGGACCAGGCTCTCCTTCGCATCCTCCCCCTCCTCGACATGACCGCCCGGCAGGTCCCACACGTCGGGATACCAACGGCGTCCGGCGCTTCGATGACACAACAACTCCCGATCGCCGTCGCGAAGAACGGCCGTCACGATCCGGACCGGACCGGACTCGTCAGCGGAGATCGTCATCGGCACATTCTGACCCGTGCGGATCTGCCGCGTCCAAGGCGCGTCGCGCCTCCGGCGTGAGCGGTGCGCCGGCCGACGACAGACCCATCTCGCCTGCGCGAGACTCATGACGGCTGTGGGCCGATCGCCGACCTCGCGGCATCGGGCGGTCATCTGTGACTCCGTGCCGCACCCGCTCATCGCATGGATGCGCACGTGCCCGGCTTCGTTTCGCCTTCCGCACGTCGCTTGGGCTGATGGGCCACGCGTCGGCCATAGCGCGATGATGACGGTATGTCGTCACGTCGCCCGAAATGGGCCGACTCGTCGCTGATCTACCACGGCTTCAGCCGCGCCATGCCTGTCCTCCCGCCGCCGCTTCAGCGAGAGATCAACAACACACCGCAGCTCATTCTGTTAGGAGCTCTCAGCCCCCCTTTGGCGGCGGCATCGGTCAATCTGGCGACCGCGGCGCTTCATCAGGCCGTGGGTGCGGGGAGGACGGGCGCGCGGCATCGTGCTGGTGCTCGCCCTGGCCGGATCACGACGCTGGCGAAGGGCCTGGGAGGCTGAGGGTGAGCATCCGGAAGTGGCATCCGGACGACAAGCCACTTCGGGGCGACGAAACCGTCCGCCGACTGAACCGATAAGCCACAGTGGTCCTGCCCGGCGCGCGAACTCTCGGCAGCTCCACGCGCCTTCGCCGCTGACCATCCGGCTTTCTGAGGAGGCCGTCTACCAGTCGTCGGAGTTGAAGGTCTCCGGGTCGTGGGTGGTCAGCCAGACAGCCTCATCGAGCCGGGCCTGCTGCCGGTCGCGGTATGCGGTGCCATCCACATAGGCGCGATCGCGTTGAAGCGCGGCCATCCGGTCACGGACGCGCTGTTCGGCCTTGCTCACGGGCGGCTTAGGGCGCCTGGCGGCCTTCGCCTCGGCTCGCGCCTGATCGAATCTCGCCTGCTTGGGCTTGAGCACAGCCCATTCCGCGGCGATCTGATCCAGCAGGAACTGCCGTTCAGCGGCCAGCTCGCGCCGCTCACGGATGATAGCGCGCTCTTCGGGGCTGACCTTGGACTCCTTGCCGCTTTGCCGCACACCCGTTTCACGGAATACACGAGACCGTTCCCGGTTGAAGTCGGCCAGCAGACTGCCGATCTCATCGTCCCGGGCTGCGATCTCCAGCCCCCGCCGCATCCGGGGTGTCAGAGGCGGGCGGCTGTCACCAGATTCCGTCATCTGCTCTCCTGCTGAAGCTGAAGGGCCTGGCCGAGGTCATTCCGCCATGGCACTCCTCAACTTCGACCCACGGGGTGGCGGGCTGGCTAGTTGCCTAATCACCACAATCCCGCACCGGCCCGACCAAACGGCTTTACCGCAGATCTCAACCCCGCACCGATCAGCAGCCACTCGAGCGAGGAAAGAGGTCTGCGAGGCGTCATGCTCAGCCTCTGTTCAGGTGGTGTCGTCATTTCACAGGCGGTGGCCTATGAAACAAAGTCGGCGTCAGCCTGTTCTCGCGCGGCCAACATGTTGCCACACGCGATCTTGTTGCCGGGTGAGACACCCTGACATGCCTGGCAGCTCGGGCACTGCTTGCTAGGCCAGGGAGAGCCGGGTGGTTGGAGAGAACCTGATGAGGATGAGGTAGGCCATCGGAATCTCCATGTAGGCGGCTTCGGCTGTGTAGTCGCCTGGTGGGAGGTCCAGGCGCAACTGCTCCTGACGGCTCCGCAGAACGTGCGGATAGTCGTAGACGGAGTCGAAGAGAATCAAGGGCTCGGTGATCCTCCAGTTCAGCCAGGATTCCCAGTTGACGGTGGAGAGCAGGCCGGGAACCGCTTCGATGGCTTTGTCCTCGTCATCGCTGGCGACCTCGCGCAGCAGCAGACCGTGCTGTGGAAGAAAGGTAGTGCGGGCTGGGACATCGCCTAGGACGAGCGCCTGTGCGGTCCCGACGTCGATCAGGCCGATGTAGTCGTCAACGGCACAGGCCCGGCCGTAGTCCCCCTCTTCATCCGGGAAGTTCATCGGGGCCCCGGCCCAGAGATCACAAGCGGATTCAGGGATCAAGATCAACGGGCCGCCAAGGGACGTCACCCAGGTGCGTTTCACGACGTACTCCTCTTAGGTGGAGCTACTCAGACTGCCACCCGACGACAAGGCGGTTCAGGCCGTAGCGGGTCAGGATGCGGTGGGCCGTTGAGGGCGGCAGACCCACGATCGGCCCCAGGCTGGCGGGACCCAGTTTGCGGGCGGCACACAGCCGGCACACCCGTGTTTCCAGCACCGCCGGGGTTCGACGCGGCGTGGTGAGGGGACGGCTGGAGCGGTCGTGAAGGCCGGCCGGGCCTTCTTCCCGCCAGCGGCGCACCCACTTGTGGGCGGTGGCGCGGGAGATGCCCATCCCGGGCAGCCACGTGCACAACGGGCCGCCCGGATTGGACCCGGTCGATGAGCAGTTGGCGGCCGTAGATGGTCAGGCGAGCGTTGTGGTGAGGCACGAAGACCTCCGGCGGGCGGTTCCTAGACAGCTCCACCACATCGGAAGTCTTCGCTATAGATCAATCCCCACCGTCAACAACGTTGGTGGTCACTACACCTAGGTGGGCCGCACCAGCGCGGTACTGGTGTACTGGCTGGCAGAGTGCAGGCGAGGTTCTCGAAAGTGGTCCAGCCGTCGTTCCTTGCGGAGCTTCCGGGGAACCACGTTGGCGGGGAAGAACGGGTATCCGAAGGAGCCCTGGATGTTGCCGTCGATCTCGTCGACGTCGCTGCGAAGCCGGGCCACCCACTGCACCACGCTCGTGCCGAGGATCTGACGAGCACGGCTTGAGCCGCTCGACATCATTCTTGCGACCCTGTGTCGAGAACGACACTCGCCGCCAGGGCCGCGACGTCGTCGCCCGTGCCGAGTTCCTCCAGGACCGCGATCGCCACGTCGGCCGGACGCGGCGCGACCGCGATCTGGTAGCGCACGCCCCGGTCCCCCTCCACGGAAAGCCGGGCCCGCAGCGCCTCCCCCGACGCGCCCAGTGTCGCGGCGGCGCGCACCCGGAGGTCCTCGTCGGCCAGGGCGCGGTCGAACACCTCCCCGTAGGCCCCGGGCGCGGCGAGGGCGGCCAGGGCCCCGACCGCGATGAGGCGGACCGGTGTGCGGGCCGATTCCGGGGGGTCGCTACATTCGTCCCGATCATCGAACTCGCCGGGGTCGTCGAGCAGAGCCGCGGCGGTCGCGGGTGTGCCGCGCCGGGCGAGCCGGCGCAGGGCGTTCGCGCGGACGCGCGGGTCGTCCGAGGTCAGGTCCGCCTTCACGGTTCGCATGATTGCGGCCGGTACCCCGTTATGTCTATCGGTTTGGTAGGATATAGTCCGTTTCGTGACGATCACTACCGCACCCGCGGGTGTCTCGCTGCGCGGCGTCGGCCGGGCTTTCGGCGACCATGTCGTGCTGCGCGACATCGACCTGGACATCGCTCCCGGTGAGGTCGTCGCCCTGCTCGGGGCGTCCGGATGCGGCAAGTCCACGCTGCTCCGCATGGTCGGCGGGCTCGACCTCGCCACCTCGGGGACGGTGCGGGTCGACGGGCGGGACGTCACCGGGATCGACCCGCGGTGCGCCGTCGTGTTCCAGGAGCCCCGGCTCCTTCCCTGGCGCACCCTGGCGGGCAACGTCGCCCTCGGCCTGCCCCGCGACCTGCCGCGGAACCGGCGTGACGCCGAGAGCCGCCAGTGGCTCGCCGAGGTGGAGCTGCGCGGGTTCGCCGACCACCGGCCCCGGCAGGTGTCGGGCGGCATGGCGCAGCGCACGGCGCTGGCCCGCGCCCTCGCGCGGCGGCCCGGGGTGCTGCTGCTCGACGAGCCCTTCGCGGCGCTCGACGCGCTGACGCGGCTGCGGATGCAGGACCTCGTCGAGGACGTGCAGCGGCGATCGGGCACCACCGTCGTCCTCGTCACCCACGACGTCGACGAGGCGTTGAAGCTGGCCGACCGGGTCGTGCTCCTGGGCGGCGCTCCCACCGGAGTGAGCGTCGTCCTGGACGTGCCGGGTGATCGGCCCCGGGACCATCATCAGCCGGAACTGGCCGCGCTGAGGTCCGAACTGCTGGCAGGCCTCGGCGTGCCGCGACGTACCCCCCTGGAAAGAGAGACCCACGCACGATGAGCAGACTCCGGATCACGCTGACCCTCGCCCTGGCCGCGACGCTCGCCACCGCCTGCGTCAGCGGGGAGGACGCGACGGGGCGGCCCGCCGCGGAGAACACGGGCGGGCAGCAGACCGAACTGCGGCTCGACTACGCCTACTACAACCCGTCCAGCCTGGTCATCCGCGACCAGAAGTGGCTGGAGACCGAGCTGGCCGCCAAGAACGTCAAGGTCACCTGGACGTTGTCGGCGGGCTCCAACAAGGCCAACGAGAACCTGCGCGGCAACGTGATCGACCTCGGCTCCACTGCGGGGGCCGCCGCGTTCCAGGCCCGGTCGAACGGGACGCCCATCAAGGCCGTCGGCATCTTCAGCCAGCCCGAGTGGGCGGCCGTCGTGGTGGCGAAGGACTCGCCGATCACCGACGTGGCGGGGCTCAAGGGCAAGCGCGTGGCCGCCACCAAGGGCACCGACCCCTACTTCTTCCTGCTCCAGTCGCTGCACGAGGCCGGCCTGGCGGCGACCGACGTCGAGGTGGTCAACCTCCAGCACGCCGACGGCAAGACCGCGCTGGAGCGCGGCGACGTCGACGCGTGGGCGGGGCTCGACCCGCTGATGGCGCAGAGCCAGATCGACGCGGGGTCCAAGGTCATCTACCGCAACGCGGGCTTCAACTCCTACGGCTTCCTCAACGCCCGCGAGGCGTTCATCACCGAGCACCCCGATCTCGTGCAGGCGACCGTCAACGCCTACGAGAAGGCCCGTGACTGGATCCAGAAGAACCCCGACGCGGCCGTCGAGCTGCTGTCGAAGGAGTCGAAGGTGTCGCCCGAGGTCGCCAGGCTGGTGCTGACCGAGCGCACGAACCTGACCGTCAGCCCGGTGCCGGGCGCCGACCAGCGCGCGGTGCTGGAGCGCATCCTGCCGACCCTCGTCGAGGAGAAGCAGGTCAAGGCCGAGCAGGACGCGACGACCGCCCTCGGCAGCCTCTTCGAGCCGAAGTTCGCCGAACAGGCGGCCCAGCCGTGACGGTGACCGGCGACGTGGAGACGGTCGCCGGGACCGGCGCGAAGGACGGGCGGGCGGCCGGGTCGAGGCGGCGGTGGACGTCGGCCGCCGCCGCGTTGTCGCTGCCGGTCGTGGTGCTGGCGGCATGGCAGGCCGCGGCCTCGTCCGGGGCCTATTCGACCGCGCAGCTCCCGCCGCCGCTGTCGGTGCTGGAGGCGCTGGGCGAGCTGGCCGGGGACGGGTCTCTCTGGACGCACATCGCCATCAGCGTGCAGCGGGTGCTCATCGGATTCGCCGCCGGGGCCGGGCTCGGGTTCCTCCTCGGCGCGGTCGTCGGCCTGTCCCCCGCCGTGCGGGCGGTCGTCGCGCCGAGCATCGCGGCGCTGCGGGCGGTGCCGTCGCTGGCGTGGGTGCCGCTGCTGGTGTTGTGGCTCGGCATCGGCGAGGGGCCGAAGATCACGCTGGTCGCGATCGGCAGTTTCTTCCCCGTCTACACGACCATCTCGGCCGCCCTCGCGCACGCCGATCCGCACCTCGTGGAGGTCGGGCGTGCCTACGGGCTGCGCGGCGGGGGGCTGCTGGGCCGCATCATGCTGCCCAGCGTCGCGCCGGCGATCTTCTCGGGGCTGCGGCTCGGGCTGGCGCAGGGGTGGTTGTTCCTGGTCGCCGCCGAGCTGATCGCGTCGTCGATGGGCCTGGGCTTCCTGCTCACCGACAGCCAGAACACCGGGCGGACCGACATCCTGCTACTGGCCATCCTGCTGCTCGCCGCCCTCGGCAAGTCGTGCGACGTGGTGCTGGGGCTGGTCGAACGCCGGATCCTGCGCACCCACCGCTGAGTCCGCGCGGGCCAGGTAGTCGCCGAGCAGCGCCGCCGCGCGCAGCGTGGCCAGCCCCCGGGTGGTGAGGCGGCGCCGCCAGTCGTCCAGGGCACGGGCGAGCGAGCCGGCGCCGCCCGCCGTGCGGACCTGCCGGACCACCGCGGCGATGTGCGCCGGCGGGTAGCCGCCGCGCCGCAGCAGGTGGGCGAGCTCGGCGTCGCGGACGTCCTCGGCGCGGAAGAGGCGGTGGCCGGTGGCCGGGTCGCGGCCGGGGTCCAGGATCCCGGCCCGCTCCCATTTCCGCAGCGTGGCCGGGGTGATCCGGAGCCGGCGCGCGAGCGCGCCGATGCTCTTCACCGCCGGGGCGGCGGGCCCGGTCGTCAGGTGGTGGACGGCGCCGCGGACCGCGTCGAGGGTCTCCCGGTCGCGGAGCGACTGGGCGTGGCCCGCGTCGACGAGGGCCAGCGCGTCGTCGAGCCGGTCGTCGTGGACGGCGTTCATGATCTGGACGGCGGTCGCGTGCCCGTACGCCGGGACGAGCGCCAGGAAGGCCCGCAGCGCCGCCGCGTGGACCTCGGTGTAGACGCGGTAGCCGCTGGGGGTGCGCCCGGCGGGCGGGAGGCAGCCGGCCTGTTCGTAGTTGCGGACGGCCTGGGTCGAGATGCCGTGCTCACGGGCGAGGTCGGTCGGTCGCAAGGGTCATCACCGTTTTGAGACTTTAGCCGCTTGGTCACCGGAAAAAGCGGCAAAAGTCTCAACGGAGGCTTCAATGTTACGCTTGCAGCACATGAGTCAGGACATTCGAGACTTCGTCCCTCCGTCATGTGAACTCCTGGGGCTCGGCGAGCCCACCCACGGCGAGCCCGCCTTCGGGTGGTTGCGCAACGACCTGTTCGACCGGCTGACCGGCCTCGGCTTCCGCTCGATCGCCCTGGAGATCGACCGCGTCGCGGCGCTGGCCGTCGGCGACTACGTCCAGGGCGGCCCCGGCTCCCTGGACGCCGTCATGCGCGACGGCTTCTCGCACGGCTGGGGGGAGTTCGAGCCCAACCGGGCCCTGGTCGCCTGGATGCGCGACCACAACGCCGCGCGGCCCCCGGAGGAGCGGCTGACCCTCCACGGCTTCGACGCCCCCACCGAGAACACCTCGGCCCCCAGCCCGCGCGCCTACCTGGAGCACGCCCGCGACCACCTGGGCCTCGACCTCGACCTGGCCGGGTTGCTGGGCGACGACGAACGCTGGAGCCACACCGACGCGATCATGGATCCGGTCCGGTCGCCGGGCGCGACCCCGGAGGCCGACAGGGCGCGTGTCATCGCCGACGAGATGCTCGCCCGGCTGTACGAGAGAGCGCCGGAGAGCCCGCGCGCGGCCTGGTCGCGGGCCAAGACCCATCTGACGGCGGGGATCGGCCTGCTCCGCTACCACCGGCAGGCGGCGGTCCCCCTCGACCAGGGCGCGCGGATCCGGCTGCTGCTCGCCACCCGCGACGCCATCATGGCCGGGAACCTCTTCGACATCCGCGACCTGGAGGCCCGCCGGGGCCGGACCCTCGTCTTCTCGCACAACCTCCACCTGAAGAAGACCGCGAGCGCCTGGCGACTGGGCGACAAGGCGCTGACCTGGCACTGCGCCGGAGAGATCGTGGCGTCGTTGTGGGGAGACCGGTACGCCTTCATCGCCGCGAGCCTGGGCCGCAGCACCGCCCTCGGTCTGGGCGAACCCGCCACGGGCACCTTCGAGGGCGACCTGGGGCGCCGGTTCCCGACATGGGGCCTGACCACTTCGATGCCGCCGGGTGTCCCCCGCACCGACACGACTCCCCAGATGGGCTACTTCCCCCTGGAAACCGACACCTTCGAGGACGCGGACGCGCTCCTGCACGTCGCCGACGGGACGTCTTTGGGAGGATAGCCCCGGAGAACCACCCCAAAAGGAGCAGATAGTGCACATCGTGCGGTTTGTCGGTCCGGTCACCGGCCAGGCCACCATCGGTCTCGACGACGGCGCCGGCATCACCGAGGTCGCCGGGTCGATCGGCGAACTGCTCCGGCTGACCGTGGCGGAACTGCGCGACCGGTGCGCCGCCGCCGCCGGTCCCCGCCACGACCGGTCCTCGGTACGCCTGCTCCCGCCGCTCGACGACCGCATGGAGGTGTGGGCGGCCGGGGTGACCTACGAGCGCTCCAGGGCGGCCCGCATGGTCGAGAGCGAGAAGGCGGCCGACGTCTACGACCTCGTCTACGACGCCGACCGCCCCGAGTTGTTCTTCAAGTCGGCGGCCTGGCGGGCGACCGGCCACGGCGGGCACGTGTCGGTCCGGGCCGACTCCGAGATCGACGTGCCGGAGCCGGAACTGGGCCTGGTGGTCAACCGGCACGGCGAGATCGCCGGATACACCGTGGTCAACGACATGAGCTCGCGCACGATCGAGGGCGAGAACCCGCTCTACCTCCCCCAGGCCAAGATCTACCTGGGCGGCTGCGCCGCCGGCCCGGCGATCAGGCCGTCGTGGGAGGTGCCCGACCCGTACACGCTGGGCATCGAACTGACGATCACCCGCGACGGCGAGACGGCCTGGCACGGGCGGGCCAGCACGGCCCAGCTCCACCGCAGGCTCGACGACCTGGTCGGCTACCTGTTCCGCGAGGACGTCTTCCCCGACGGGGTGATCCTGGCGACCGGCACCTGCCTGGTGCCGGAGTTGCCGTTCACGCTCCGCGCGGGCGACGAGGTCACCATCACGATCTCCGAGGTCGGCACCCTGACCAGCACGGTGGTGGCGGGTAAGACCGCGATGCCCCGCATATGACATTCGTCATTTGAGGAGGGCTGATCGGCGGCACTACAACCCGCCGCCCCCTCCCGGCGAGGCTGGCCCCATGCTGGAACTCACCGAACTGAAGAAGAACTACGGGGAGATCACCGCGCTCGACGGCGTGAGCCTGCGCGTCCGCGAGGGTGAGAAGGTCGCGCTGCTCGGGCCCAACGGGGCCGGGAAGACCACGCTGCTGTCGATCGCGCTCGGGCTGCTCTCCCCCGACTCGGGCGCCGCCCGGCTGCTCGGGCGGCCGCCCCGCGAGGCGCTGGCGGCCGGGCGCGTGGGGGTGCTGCTGCAGGACGCCGGGTTGCCGGACGACGTCCGGGTCGGCGACCTGGTCGGCGCCGTGGCCGGGATGTATCCGACGCCGTCGGTCCTGGCCGACCCGGAACTGGAGGCCCTGGCCGGACGCCGCGTGCTGGGGCTGTCGGGCGGGCAGCGGCAGCTCGTGCGGTTCGCGCTCGCGCTGGCGGGCGACCCGGCGCTGCTGATCCTCGACGAGCCCACGGTCGGGCTCGACGTCGACGCCCGGCGGGCGTTGTGGCGGCAGGTCAGGGACCGCACCGTCGTGTTCGCCACCCACTACCTGGCCGAGGCCGACGACCACGCCGACCGGGTGGTGCTGCTGGCGGGCGGCCGGGTCGTCGCCGACGGGCCGGTGGAGGAGATAAAGGCGCTGGTCGGGGGCACGGAGGTGCGGCTCACCCTCGATACGATGGACGAGCCCCGGCTGCGGTCTCTGCCGGGCGTGCACGACGTCGTGGTCGAGGGCGCCACGGCCACCCTGCGGACCGGCGACTCCGACGCGACCCTCCGCGCGCTGTTCGCCGGGTTCGGCGACGTGCGGAACGTGCGCACGTCGGGGGTCGACCTGGAGAGCGCGTTCGTCAGCCTGACCGGGAAGGGGGCGTGATGCGGTCCTTCCTGCGCTTCGAGGTGCGGCGCGCCCTGTCCAACCCGGTCAACCTGGTCTTCCTGGCCGGGTTCCCGGTGCTGCTCTACCTGCTGTGGACGAAGGTGCTCGACCTGGCGTCGGGGCCGGTGTCGATGGTGTCGATGGCCACGTACGGCGCGATGGGGGGCGCGCTGTTCATCGGCGGGGCCATCGCCATGGAGCGGTCGAGCGGGTGGTTGCGGCAGCTCGCCGTCACGCCGCTGCCCGCCCACGGATACATCGTGAGCAAGCTGGCCGGCGGGATGCTGGCGGTGCTGCCGAGCGTGGTGATCGTGCTGGCGGCCGGGGCGCTGCTGGGCGGGGTCCGGCTGCCGGCCGCCACGTGGCTGGCGCTGCCGTTGCTGATCTGGGCCGGGGTGGTGCCGTTCGCGGCGCTCGGGGTGGCGTTCGGCTATTCGCTGAAGGGCCAGTCGGCCAACATCGCCATGATGGTCGTCTACTTCCTGCTGTCGGTGCTCGGCGGGCTCTGGCTGCCGGTGTCGCGGATGCCCGGCGGGCTTCGGGTGCCGGCGGAGTACAGCCCGGCCTACCAGGCGGGCTCGCTGGGGTGGCGGGCGCTCGACGGGCTGGCCCCGACCGGGACGTCGGTGCTGGTGCTCGCGGCGTGGACGGCGCTGTTCGTGCTGCTCGGCGTGTGGCGATACCGGAGCGCCGCGTGGAGGTGAGCCGCAGGGCGCAGACCACCGCGCGGCTGGCCTCCCAGGTCTGGCTGCTCGTGCTGGTCTGGCCGCTGTGGGTCGCGTTCGGGACGCGCGGGCCCGCCGAGATCGCCCTGATCGTGATCCTCGCCTGCGTGTTCGCCCTCTCCTGGGGGCGGATCATGTGGCGGGTCATGGGCGTCGGCGGGCCCGACCCGCGGAGCGTCGTGCTGCTGCTGGGCTCGGCGGCGGCTCTCTATCCGCTGCTGGGGGCGCCGTGGGCGTACACCTCGTACGTGCTCGTGATCTCCGTGCTGGGCACGCTGCGCCCGTTGTTCTTCGCGGCCGGGCTGGTCGTGACCATGGTGGTGAACGTCGCGGTGCTGATCGCCTGCGGAGAGGGGTTCGTGTGGTGGGTGCCGCTGGTCATGGCGCTGGAGGCGGGGGCGGTGCGGGCGCTGGTGCACATGCGTGAGCTGATCATGCAGCTCAGCCGGGCCAGGGCCGAGAGCGAGCGGCTCGTGGTGGAGAACGAGCGGCTGCGGTTCGCCCGCGACCTGCACGACATCCTCGGCCACACGCTGACCTCGATCACCATCCGCAGCCAGCTCGCCGCCCGGCTGGCCGGGACCGACCCGGCGCGGGCCGCCGAGGAGATGGGCGGGGTGGAGCGCACCGCCCGCCAGGCCCTCGACGACGTGCGCGACGCGGTCGCCGGCTACCGCGCGGTGTCGCTGGCGGAGGAGCTGGGCAACGCGCGCGCGGCGCTCGACCTGGCCGGGATCCGGCTGACCGTCTCGGGCGTGGGTCCGGTCCCGCCCGGTTCGGAGTCGCTGCTCGCGTGGGTCGTCCGCGAGGCGGTGACGAACGTGTTGCGGCACAGCGGGGCCACCCGCTGCTGGATCACCCTCGGCGCCCGGTCCCTGGAGATCCGCGACGACGGCCGGGCGGGCGCGGGGGCCGCGCCCGGCACCGGGCTGCTGGGCCTGGCCGAACGGGTCGAGGCGGCCGGTGGCACCCTGGAGGCCGGCGCCCGGTCCGAGGGCGGCTACCGGTTGCGTGTGGAGGTGCCGTGATCCGCGTGCTGATCGCCGACGACCAGGACCTCGTGCGGGGCGGCCTGGCCGCGCTGCTCGGGCTCGAACCCGACCTCGAGGTGGTCGCCGAGGTGGCCCGGGGCGACGAGGTGCCCGCCGCGGTGGCCGCCCACCGGCCCGACGTGGTGCTGCTCGACATCGAGATGCCGGGCCTGTCGGGGCTGGAGGTGGCCGAGCGGCTCACCGGCGTGCGGGTCGTGATCGTCACGACGTTCGGCCGTCCGGGCTACCTGCGCCGCGCGCTCGACGCCGGGGTGGCCGGTTTCGTGGTGAAGGACGCGCCCGCGGCCGAACTCGCCGCCGCCGTCCGGCGGGTGATGGCGGGCGAGCGTGTGGTCGACGCGAAGCTCGCGGTGACGGCGCTGACGGTGGGGGCGAGCCCGCTGACCGTGCGGGAGTGCGACGTCCTGCGCGCCGCCGACGGCGGGGCGAGCGTCGCCGACATCGCCCGGTCGCTGTTCCTGACCGAGGGGACGGTGCGGAACTACCTGTCGTCGGCCATCGGCAAGACCGGGGCGCGCAACCGCGCCGAGGCGGTCACCACGGCCCGCTCGCGCGGCTGGCTCTGAGACCTGGCCCTATACCGGACCTATACGCGGGTGCCGGATGCTCGTGACAGCCTCCGCCCGGCGTTCCCACCGCCGGGCGGCGGCCTCAGCCGTCGAGCAGCCGTTCGGTCTCCCGCCACAGCCGCGCCCGGAGCTCGGGGTCGTCGGCCGGGGGCACGGGGCGGATCGGGCGCGCTCCGGGGACGGAGTAGTAGCCGCCCGTACGACCCGCGAAGTCCGGGTCGGCGGCGAGCGCGACGATGAGGGCCGCGCCCCGCGCGGGGTCGC
Source organism: Herbidospora yilanensis (assembly GCF_001570565.1). Lineage (GTDB taxonomy): Bacteria > Actinomycetota > Actinomycetes > Streptosporangiales > Streptosporangiaceae > Herbidospora > Herbidospora yilanensis. Next base: position 48,543 of record NZ_BBXE01000017.1, read on the forward strand.
CGATCGACAGGCGGGTGAGGAGCTTCTCCAAGAGAGCCGCGAAGCGCAGTTCGCGGCCCAGGCCCGTGGTGTTGAAGCCGGGGTTGAGGCAGTTGGCCGTGACGCCCGTGCCGGCCAGGCGGCGGGCGAGTTCAAGGGTGAACATGATGCCGAGCAGCTTGCTCCGGCCGTAGTGCGCCGAGGATCCGCGCGCGGTGAACGGGACCGTCTCCGTCAGGTCCTCGGGCAGGCGGAGCGTGCCGTGGCGGCGGGCGGCCTCGGAGACGACGGTGACGACCCGCGCGGCCGGGGCCCGGCGCAGCGCCGGGAGGAGTTCGCGGGTGAGCAGCCACGGGGCGAGGTAGTTGACGGCGACCATCTCCGGGAGGCCGTCGGGGGTGGCGCGGGGCGTGAAGGCGTGCAGCCCGGCGTTGTTGACGAGCACGTCGACGTGCTCGTGGCGGTCGGTGATCTCGCGGGCGAGGCGGCGGACGTCGCCGAGGCGGCCGAGGTCGGCGAAGAGGACTTCCACATCGGCCTCGGCGCGGAGCCGTTCGGCCTTCTCGGGGTCGCGGGCGACGGCGACGACCCGGGCGCCCTTCCGGGCCAGGTCGAGCGCGGCCAGGCGGCCCAGGCCGCGGGTCGCGCCGGTGATGACGACAGTAGTTTGCATATGCCCATCACTCTAGGAGGATATAGTTTGCATGTGCAAACCACTCCTGACGGGAGACGCGACCTCGAACTCGCGCTGGGTGAGCAGCTCAACGCCCTGCTAAGCGCCGGCCGGGCCCTGAGCGAGCGCAGCGCCGCCCACTTCCACCCCGGGCTGCAACCGGCCGCGTTCCACATCGCGCGCTGGCTCTACGCGTTCGGTCCCGCCACGCCCAGCGCCGTCGCCGAGGCCGTCGGCATGGACCGCAGCTCCACCAGCACCCTTATCGGGAGGATGCGGTCACTCGGGCTGCTGGAGAGCACGCCCGCGCCCGGCGACCGGCGCAGCGTCATCGTCGGGCTCACCCAGACGGGACGCGAGCGGGTGGCGGCGACGCTGGAGGAGCGCGGGCGGGAGTTCCGCGCCCGCACCGAAGACTGGCCCGACGACGATCTGGCCCGCCTCACCGAGCTGCTCGCCCGGCTCACCGGTTCCGGGCGCGGTAGCGCAGCCCGTCGATGAGCAGGGCGACCATGCGCCCGCTGTAGTCGGCGCCGGTCTCGGCCGACGGGACGCACAGGGTGGCGACGGCGTAGAGCAGGTCCTGGGGGCTCACGTCGGCGCGGATCTCGCCGTCGGCCGCGGCGGCGTCGAGCAGGGCTCCGAGGGTGGGGCGCAGGCGGCCCATGAAGTAGCCGGGCAGGGCGTCAAAGGCCGGGTCGCCCGAGTGGAGGGCGGCGGCCAGGCCCCTCTTGGTGGCGATGAACCCGGTGTAGCGCAGCACCCACCGTTCGAGGGCCTCCCCCGGCCCGTATTCGGCGCTCAGCGCCGGGCCGGCGTCGGCGCAGGCGTCGACCTCGCGCTGGAACACCGCTTTGACCAGGTCTGATCGCTGCGGGAAGTGGCGGTAGAGGGTGCCGACGCCCACGGAGGCCAGGTCGGCGATCTCCTTGGCGGGGGCGTCGACCCCGGACGTGCCGAAGACGGTCTTCGCCGCCTCCAGCAGGGCGTCGACGTTGCGCTGCGCGTCGGCGCGCAGCCGTCGCGGCGCTCCGTTCGTTTGCATAAGCGGAAAGGCTTTCCATATAGTTCCGGAAACGCGTTCCGCTTAATCTACCTCCTGTCAGGAGAGACCGCATGCACTACCGCACGCTCGGGCGCACCGGGATCATGGTCAGCCCCTACGCCCTCGGCACGATGATGTTCGGGGCCATCGGCAACCCCGACCACGACGACGCGATCCGCATCATCCACAAGGCGCTCGACGCGGGCATCAACCTCGTCGACACCGCCGACGTGTACTCGCGCGGCGAGTCGGAGGAGATCGTCGGCAAGGCGCTCAAGGGGCGCCGGGAGGAGGTCGTCCTGGCGACCAAACTCGGTCTCCCGATGAGCGACGACCCCAACCACCGGGGCGCCTCGCGCCGCTGGATCATGACCGCCGTGGAGGACTCGCTCCGCCGTCTGGGGACCGACCACATCGACCTCTACCAGATCCACCGGCCCGACCCCGGCACCGACGTCGAGGAGACCCTGTCGGCGCTGACCGACCTGGTCAGGAGCGGGAAGGTGCGGGCGGTCGGGTCGTCGGCGATGCCCGCCTCCGACATCGTCGAGGCGCAGTGGACGGCCGAGCGGCGCGGCCTGGAGCGGTTCCGCACCGAGCAGCCGACGTACTCGATCCTGAACCGGGGCATCGAGTCGGAGGTGCTGCCGGTCGCCCGCCGCCACGGCATGGGCACGCTGGTGTGGAGCCCGCTCGCGAAGGGCATGCTGACCGGCCGGATCAGGAAGGGCCGGGCGACCGATCTGCGGCGGGCGAGCCGGTTCCGCAGCTTCGGCGACGAGCGGCGGCTCGACGCCGTCGAGCGGCTCGTCCCGCTCGCCGAGGAGGCGGGGCTGCCGCTGACGCACCTCGCGATGGCCTTCGCCACCGCCCACCCGGACGTGTCCAGCGCCATCATGGGGCCGCGCACGATGGAGCAGCTCGACGACCTGCTGGCCGGTCTCGACGTGGTCCTCTCCGGGGAGATCCTCGACCGCGTCGACGAGATCGTGCCGCCCGGCACCGACGTCGGCGCCCGCGACGAGTCGGCCTACCTGCCCCCGGCCCTCGTCGAGCCGGGCCTGCGGAGGAGGGCCGCGTGAGAGAACGAAGGAGCCGGTCCGCCACCGCGGACCGGCTCCCGTAGGCGGAGATCAGTCGTCGTCGGTGACGACCAAGCGGGCGAAGCCGTCGCCGATGGTCGCGCCGGCCGAGACGCCGGCCACGACCTGGTACGACTGCGCGGCCGTCGCCTTGACGGCGTTGCCGGTGACGGGCACCGTGAACGTCGCGCCGGTCGACCCGGCCGGGAGGGTGACCGACGCCGCCAGCGACGTGATCACCGGGCTGGTGCCGCTCTGGAGGGCCTGCACCGACACGGTCACCGGCCGGTCGGAGACCCGCGACAGGGTCAGCGGGATCACCGCCGTGCTCGCCCCGTCCCCCTCGACCACGGTCACGTCGCCCACCGAGACCTGCGGCAGCGCGGCGATGGTCTCCTCGCCTACGCGGTAGCGGGTGAACGACAGGTCGGCCAGGTAGACGCCGCCGGCCGGCGAGGCGCCGGTCAGCGACACCTCCTTGATGTCCTTCTTGTCGATGCCGCTGAGCCCGGACAGCGGCAGGCGGACCGCCCGCAACCAGGTCTTCGGCAGCGGCGACGCGAGGCCGGGCAGCGCGTCGAGGGCGGTGCTCAGCGAGGAGACCGGCACGCTGACACTGCGGTCGCGGCCGTCGACCAGCGTGAGGGTGAGGTCGAGCGGCTGGGCGGCCGGGATCGTCTCGTCGCGGGCGACCCGGAAGGTCAGGTACTCGGCCTTCGAGATGTTCCGCTCGGGCAGCGTGACGGTCAGCTTCCCGGTGGTGTCGGTCCAGGCGAACCGCATGAGCGAGGTCGCCGTGGCGTTCGGCAGGTACGTCGCCGGGGTCCACGACGGCGCCTGCGAGGTGGTGAGCCGGGTCGCGCACGACGGCAGCCCGCTCTGCGGGGAACGGTCGAGCATGCTGGCGCAGACGACGCCGGTCGCGCCTCCGGAGACCGTGGAGATGGTCGAGCCGGAGAAGGTGTCGACGTCGATCCGGCTGGAGGCCGGGGCCTGGGCGACGGAGTAGACGACGGCGCGGCCGGCCGAGGCGACGGTCTTGTTGCTGCCGTCGAACAGCGGCAGCAGCGCCGTCTCCTGGCCCTGGACGAGCCGGAAGAACCCGGCCATCAGGGCGGTGCCGACGGCGTACTGCTCGCTCGCCGACAGGCGGGAGGGCGCCCGGTTGCCGCAGACGGGGTCGTTGTTGTTCGACCAGTCGTCGGAGGCGGGGGCGGTGGCGACGCCGGGCGTCCACTCGGTGTTGAAGAAGTTGTGGTCGGTGCCCATGACCATCTGGACCGAGCGGAAGGCGGTGTCGCCGGGGACGGCGTACAGGGAGTCGTCGTAGAAGTGCTGGCCCTGCTGGTTCGACACGTCGCCGTCGCAGTACGGCAGGATCGTCAGCGTCGGGATGCCGGGCAGCGAGGCCCGCGCGAAGTCGGTCGGCGCGAGCGGCAGCACGGCGCGGATGCCGTAGGGCTTGGCCCGCCCGGCGTTCATCAGCACGGCCTTGGCCACGCCCTCGCCGCCGCGCGAGTGCCCCATCAGGCCGACGTTGTCCAGGTCGACCCGGCCCGCGAACAGGGAGACCAGGCGGGGGTCGCCCTTGCCCTTCTCGGCCTCGTTGATCAGGTCGAGGTGCCGCATGACGACCTCGCCGCGCGCCAGCGCGCCCCGGTCCTCGGAGAAGTTGGCGTCGAAGGCGTTGACCGCGTTGGCGCTGACCGACACCACGATGTAGCCGTGGCTGGCCAGCGCGTCGGCCGGGCCCTTGTAGCCGGTGTAGCTGTCGATCGGGATCTGCGGCGCGGGGCACGGCCAGGCGGTGTTGCTGGTCCGCCGCGTCGCCGCGTCGTAGCAGGCGGAGTGCCGGCCGTGCAGGAACAGCACCAGCGGACGCCGCCCGGTGGCACCCGACGGCGCGTAGACCCTGGCCTTCAGTTCGCCGAGCCGCCCGCCGAGCCCTTCCAGGGCGATGGCCTGCGAGCCCAGGTCGTAGTCGGTCTCGGTGACCGGGAACGGTCCCGGCACACCCGGGTCGGTGGCGATCGTCGACGGCTGGGGGTCGGCCGGCGGGGTGTAGACCGCCCGCGACCTGACCTGCGCCGCCGACTCGACGACGCCGTTCCAGGCGACCTCGACGCTCTGCGCCCCGGCGGCGCGCGGATCGTCGGTGAGCAGGGTCAGGGTGTGGCCGTCGGCGCTCTCGGTGGCGTACCCGAGCGGCTCTCCGTCGACCGCGAGTTCGGGGACGGCGTTCCGTACGGGAAGGGGTTCGTCGAGCGTCAACGTGATCTTGTATCCGCCGTCGACCTCGACGACCGACCAGGTGTCCGCGGCCGCGGGGAGGGGCAGGGCGAGCAGCCCCGTCACCACCGCCAGGATCGCGGTGGCCCTAGAAAGCCTCATGGCATTCCTCTCGTGCATTTATGTCCCGCAAGCCACACAAAGCTCACGAAACAGCACGAGTTAAACTTTCAACTATTGTCCCGGCATTAACCTCCGTTGCGGGGACGTAAACGATCTACCTCACCGAGAGGTTCGGCCAGGTGAGAAGAGGCAGCCCAGCGCCCGCCGGATGACGTCGGCGAACGGCTGGTTCGCGGCCGGGGTCAGCCAGTGTCTGCCCGCCACCCTGATCGCGGCGACCACCGCCGCCGCCGTGACCTCGGGGCAGAGGCCGGTCTCCCCGCCGCGTTCCGCGATCGCCTCGGCCAGCGACGCCTCCCCCACCGCGAAGGCGCGCAGCGCCTCGCCCTCCAGCTCGGGGGTCAGCATGATCATGCGCAGCCCGGCCCGGTCGGGCTCGGGGTCGGTGAACAGGCCGACCATCGCCTCGGTCACCGCCACGTCGAGCGGCTCGCCGGCGGGCCGGGCGCGGAGCGCGTCGCCCGCGCGCCGCGACTGGTCGGCCTGCCCGCCGCAGATGGCCTCTTCCCTGCTGGAGAAGTAGTTGTTGTACGTCCGGGGCGACACCCCCGCCGCCGAGGCGATGTCGTTGACCCGGACGAGCGCCAGGCCGCCGGGGCCCTGTTCGACGGCCAGGCGCAGCGCGGCGGTGGTGATCGCCTCGCGGGTGGCCTGCCTGTTGCGGGCCCGCAGGTCGCTCATGAGGGCAGCATATTCAGCTCACGCGACGCCCGGGGATGTGCGTCCGTAGACGTCGGCGAGGGCGTGGAAGGACGCCTTCGGCTCCCATCGCAGGCCGTGGCCGGGCACCTTCACCACGCCGGGGCTCGCGACGTCGAACTCACCCGGCAGGTCCCACCGCGCGAAGGTGTACCAGAACGCCGCGTCGACCCCCTCGCCGTCGAGCACCTCCAGCACCTCGCGCAGGTAGCGGGCCTGCTCCTCCTCGTCGCGCACGACCTCCCGGGTCAGCCGCGCGGGCGGGCCGTGGTCGCTCCACTCCACGATCGCGTCGCCGCGCTCCCCCGCGTCGGCCGCGCCCCGGAAGGTCACGCAGCCGAACTCGTTGACCGAGACGGGCTTGCCGAGCGCCCGGCCCTGCTCGACCAGCGCGCGGACCGACTCGCGGTAGGTCGCGGCGGTGGCGGCCGACCGGTATCCGGCGTCGGTGGCGACGATGTCGAAGATCGTCCAGTCGACCCGCTCGAACGGCAACGACGAGTAGGTCACGCGCCCGCCGAACCGTTCGCGCACCAGCTTCACCGCCTCGGCGAGGAACGTGTTCACCTTTCCGGCCACGTCCGCGACGCCCTCGCCCAGCCGGGGCAGCCGCTCGCGCAGCGTCTCCCCGGGCAGGAAGCCGGTGGTCATCATGCTCACCTCCGATCCGGTGACCATGACCACCTCGGCGCCGTCCCGCCGCAGCCTCTCGGCGTGGTCGGCGCAGCCGGCGATGACGTCGAGCAGCTCGGCGGCCGTGATGTCGCAGGTGAACGGGGACAACCAGACCTCCAGCCCGGCGCGGGCGGCGGCGGTGGCGGCGGTCTTCAGCCGGTCGGGGTACTGCCCGCTGATCCGGACGGCCGTGCAGTGCAGCTCGTCGCGGATGACCCGCATGTCGCGGGCGACCTCGGCGGGGTCGAAGGGCTCGTGGGTGGTGTGCCCGGCGGCGCGGGCGTGGACGTCGGCGAAGCCGGTGTCGTAGTTGACGCCTCTCGTCTGCATGCCGCCGAACCTAGCAAGAACTTGCGTGTCACGCACTATTTGCGTCTCACGCAATTCACGGGTTCTCTGTCATCATGTCCGGAAAATGCGGAGAGCCGGGGGCGAACGATGCTGCTTGATGTGCTGCTGGGGGCGGCCGAGGACGCGCCCGGCCAGGTCGTCGTGCACGTGCGCGGCGACGGGAGCGAGCGGGTCGTCACCCACGCCGAGTTACGCGACCAGGCGCTGCGCGCCGCCGGCGCGCTGCTGCGAGAGGGGATCGCGCCGGGCACCCCCGTCCCGCTGGTCGCCGACCGGAGCGAGGACTTCCTGCCCCTCTTCTGGGGGCTGGTCGCGGCCGGGCTCGTGCCGGTCCCGCTGGCCCCGGATCCGCGAAGGGTCCGGCCGGTGTGGGAGTTCCTCGGCCGCCCGCCGATGGTGGCCGACGAGCCGCCGATCGCGGCGGCGCGCACGTTCTCCCCCGCCGCTCTGCTGCGGGGGGAGCAGGCCACCGATCTGCCGGTACGGTCCCCGCACGACGTGGCCTTCCTCCAGTTCTCCTCCGGCAGCACCGGAGACCCGAAGGGCGTCGAGCTCACCCACGCCGCCGTCGTGGCGAACCTGGCGCAGATCCGGGCCGCCGCCGCGATCACCCCCGCCGACGTCTCGGTGAGCTGGATGCCCTACTTCCACGACATGGGCCTGATCGGCACCCATCTCGCGCCGCTGGCCGCGCGGATCAAGCAGGTCAAGTTGTCGCCGCTGGCCTTCGCGAAGCGCCCGGCGCTCTGGCTGGAGACGGCGGCGCGGCATCGGGCCACCGTGCTGACGGCGGCCAACTTCGCGCTGGCGCTGGTCGAGCGGCGGGTGCCCGACGAGGTGATCGCCCGGCTCGACCTGTCGAGCGTGCGGCTGATGCTGGTCGGCGCGGAGCCGATCTCGCCGCGCGTCTGGCGCGCCTTCCTGGCCAGGACCGGGCTGCCGCCCCACGTGCCGCAGCCGGTCTACGGGCTGGCCGAGGCGACGCTCGCGGTGACCGTGCCGCCGCCGGGCGCCACGGCCGAACCGCTGGTGCTCGACCGGCGGGCGCTGGCCGAGGGCCGGGTCGAGTTCACCTCGGCCGGGCCGCACGCGGTCGAGCTCATGGACGTCGGCGTGCCGGTGCCGGGCTGCGAGGTCCGCATCGCCGGGGACGACCGGGTCGGGCCGATCCAGGTGCGGGGGCCGCAGGTCGCCCGCGGCTACCACCGCGACGCGCCGTTCGGGACCTGGCTCGACACCGGCGACCTGGGGTTCCTGCACGAGGGCCGGTTGTGCGTCACCGGCCGGGCCAAGGACGTCGTGTTCGTCAACGGCGCCACCTTCCACGCCGCCGACCTGGAGGAGGTGGCGGCGGGCACGGTGAGGGGCGCGGTCGCGGTCGTCGGCGCGTCGGGGCCCGAGGGCGAGCGGGTCGTGGTGTTCGTCCAGGCGCCCGCCCCGGCCGAGGTCGCCGGCGAGGTCCGGCGGCGGGTCGCGGAGGCGTGCGGGCACGACGACGTCACCGTCGTGGTGGTGCCGTCGACCGCGTTCGCCCGCACGACCAGCGGGAAGCTGCGCCGGTCGGTGCTGCGGGCGCGGTTCGAGGCCGGGGAGTTCACCCCGGCCCCGCGCTCCCGGGCCGACGTCGAGGCGGCCGTCGCGGCGATCTGGGCCGAGGTGCTCGGCGTCGAGGCCGTGGGGCCGCACGACCGGTTCGCCGCGCTCGGCGGGTCGTCGCTCAAGGCGATGCAGGTCCTGGCCGCCGTGGAGGACCGGTTCGGGGTGCCGCTGCGGCCCTCCGACGTGCGCGACCACGACACCGTCGCCGCCCTCGCCGCCCACCTGCTGGCCCCGGCCGCGCCCGCACGCCGCCCGGCCCGGACGAGCGGCGGATCATCGGTGGCGATCGTCGGGATGGCCTGCCGGTTCCCCGGCGCCGACACCCCGGAGCGGTTCTGGGAGCTGCTCGAAAGCGGCTACGACGCCATCACCCCCGTCACCCGCTTCGATTACCCGGGCCACGGCGGGTTCCTCGACGACCCGGCCCTGTTCGACGCCCCCTTCTTCGGCCTGTCCGACGAGGAGGCCGCCGCGACCGACCCGCAGGCCCGGCTCCTGCTCGAACTCGCCCACGAGGCGCTCGAACGGGCCGGGTACGCGGGCCCGCGCCGCCTCGGCCGCCGGGTCGGCGTGTTCGCCGCCGCCGGGGAGAGCGGCTACCGGGAGATCCTCGAAGCCGCCCACGGCGCGGGCGGCCTCCCGGCCGAGGCGCTGACCGGGAACCTGCCGAACCTGCTGGCCGCCCGCGTCGCCCACACCCTCGACCTGACCGGCCCGGCGCTGACCGTCGACACGGCCTGCTCGTCGGCGCTGGTCGCCCTCCACCTGGCCCGGCGCGGCCTCCAGCAGGGCGAGTGCGACCTCGCGGTGGTGGCGGGCGTCAACCTCACCCTCACCCCGGCCGGTTACCGGGCCCTCGGGAAGACGCGGGCGCTCTCCCCGACCGGACGGTGCCGCGCGTTCGGCGCGGCGGCCGACGGGTTCGTGCCGGGCGAGGGCGGCGCGGCGCTGGTGCTGGCCCGGCTCGACGACGCGGACCGGTCGGGTGACACCGTCCTGGCCGTCGTCAGGGGCACCGCCGTCAACAACGACGGCCGGTCGCTCAGCCTGCTCGCGCCCAACCCGCTCACCCAGCGCGAGGTGATCACCCAGGCGTACGCGGAGGCGGGGGTCGACCCGGCCGAGGTCACCTACGTCGAGGCCCACGGGACGGGCACCCCGGTCGGCGACCCGATCGAGTTGCGGTCGCTGCGGCACGCCTTCCCGACCGGCACCCGGCTGCTGGGCTCGGTGAAGACCAACGTGGGCCACCTGCTGAACGCCGCCGCGATGCCGGGCCTGGTCAAGGTCGTGCTGGCGCTGGGGCGGAAGAAGGTGCCGCCGTCGCTGCACGCCGCTCCCCCCGCCGGCGGCCTCGACGGGTTCACGGTCCCGGACCGGCCGGTCGAGTGGACCGCCCCGCGGACCGCCGGGGTCAACGCGTTCGGCTTCGGCGGCACGAACGCGCACGCCATCCTGTCCGAGGCCCCCGCCCGCGAGGTCGAGCGCACGCCCCACGAGGGGCTCAGCCTGCTCACGCTGTCGGCGTGGAGCGCGCCCGCGCTGCGCCAGGCCGCCGGCGACCTGGCCGCCTTCCTCCCCGGTCACGACGAGGGCGACGTCTGCGCATCGGTCGCGCTGGCCCGCGACGAGGGCCCGCACCGCCTCGCGGTCGTCGCCGGGGGCGACCTGGCCGAGCGGCTGACCACCGCCGAGGGGCGGGTGGCCGGGCCGCGTCCCCGGCTGGTGTTCCTGCTGCCCGGCCAGGGCGCGCAGGGCTCCGGCGCGGACCTCTACGCGAACGCGCCGGTGTTCCGGCAGGTCATCGACGAGGCCTCCGATCTGGTCGGCCCGGTCGGCGGGCGGACCCTGAAGGACTGGTGCGCCGGCCCCGCCGCCGGGGTGGTCCGCACCGACGTGGTGCAGCCGCTCCTGGTCGCGTACGGGATCGCGCTCGCCCGCCAGCTCCACGCCTGGGGCGTGACACCGGACGCGGTCGCCGGGCACAGCGTGGGCGAGATCGCCGCCGCCTGCGTGTCCGGCCGGATCGGCCTCGCCGACGCCGTCACGTTCGCGGCCGAACGCGGCCGGTTGATGCACGAGTTGTGCCCGCCGGGCGCGATGGCGGTCGTGCCCGGCGACGCCGACCTGCCGCCCGGGGTGACGGTGGCGGCGGTCAACGCCCCCGGCCAGGTCGTGGTGGCCGGGCCTCCGCGGGCCGTCGAGGCGCTCGGCGGACGGCGGCTCGACGTCGCGCGGGCGTTCCACTCGCCGCTGATCGATCCGGCGCTCGACCCGCTGGCGGAGGCCGCGGGCCGGATCACCGTACGGCCGCCGGAGATCCCGCTGCTCAGCACCGTCACCACCACGTGGAACCCATCCTTCGACGCGGCCTACCTGCGCGACCACGCCGCCCGGCCGGTGCGGTTCGCCGACGCGGTCGGCCGGTTGGTGGCCGAGGGGTACGACACGTTCCTGGAGCTCGGGCCGTCGCCCGCGCTCGGCGGCGCGGTGCGGGCCGCCTCGGGCGCGGTGACGACGATGGCGGCCGGGCACGAGGGCGGCGCGCGGGCGCTGCTGGAGACCGTGGGCGTGTTGTGGCAGCGCGGCCTGCCGATCGACCGCACCGCCATGGACCGGGGGCGGGCCCGGGTGGGCGTGCCGACGTATCCGTTCCAGCGCCGCCGCCACTGGCCGTCTTCGCGGCTGCCGCACCGGCTGGTCTGGCGGGAGCGGCCGGTCGACGGTCCTCGGGTGACGGTCGGCAGGCTGGCGGATGCGCTCGAAGCGCCCGGCGTGACCGTGCTCACCGGTGGAGACGTCACGGTCGTCGTGGCCGGGGCGCCCCGGCGGGCCGCGTCGGCCGAGGCGCTCGACGCCGTGCACCGCGAGCTGACGGCGGCGCTCGTCGCGGTCGACGCGGCGCGGGTGCTCGTCGTCACCCAGGACGTGCACGTCGACCGGCCCGAGCAGGCGATCCTCGAAGGGCTCGCGGCGGCGCTGGCCCAGGAGACGGGGACCGAGGTCCGGGTCGCCGACCTGGCCTCACGGGAGCCCCTGGACCGGCGGGTCGCCGCGGTCGAGCGCGAGCTGGCCGCCCGGGGCCCGGGGCTCGTCGCCTGGCGGGAGGGCAGACGGCTGGAGCGGGAGCCGGAGGCGCTCACGCCGGCTTCGCGGGAACTGCCGCCCGACGGGTGCTACCTGATCACGGGCGGCGCGGGCGGGGTCGGGGCGGCGCTCGCGCGGGATCTGGCCGACCGGGGGCGGCCCACGATCGTGCTGGCCGGGCGGTCGCCCCGGCCGCCCGCCGGGCTGCTGGCCGACCTGCGCTCCCGGGGCGCGACCGTCGACTACCAGGCCGCCGACGTGTCGCGGGAGGCCGACGTCGAGGCGCTGCTCGCCCGGCTGCCCCGGCTCGACGGGTTGTTCCACGCCGCCGGGGAGGCGCGTCCCGGCGCGCTGCGGGGCGGCTCGCCCGGGGAGATCGTGGCGGGCATGGCGGCCAAGACCCGGGGCGGCCTGCTGCTCGCCGAAGGGCTGCGACGGCACGGGCTCACGCCGGTCGTGTGCGTGGCCTTCTCGTCGGTGTCGTCGGTGCTGCCCGGCCTGGCCGGGGGGCTCGGCGGCTACGCCGCCGCCAACGCCTACCTCGACGCGTTGTGCCGGGCCGAACGGGGGCCGTGGATCGCGGTGAACTTCGCCGCCTTCGCGGAGGTGGGCCTGGCCGCCCGCGCCGGGCTGACCCGGGGCGCGCTCGACCCGTCGGCGGCCCTGGCCGCGCTGCGCGGCGCGATCGGATCGGGCGCCGCGCAGGTGGTGGTGGCCGACCTGGCCGCCGTGCCGGAACCGGCTCCCGCGCGGCCCTCCGGTGACGTCCGCACGGTCGTCAGGCGGCTGGTCGGCGGCGCGCTCAAGCGCGACGACCTCGGCGACGACGAATCGTTCCTCAGCCTCGGGCTCGACTCGCTCACCGCCGTCGACCTGGTCAAACGCCTGGAGAAGGAGCTCGGCCGCACCCTGCCGGTCACCCTGTTCTTCGAGTTCCGCACGCTGCGCGAGCTGACGGCCCACCTCGACGCCGACGGGCCGTTCCCGCTCACGCCGGTGCAGGTGGCCTTCCAGACCCAGCAGCGCCTCTACCCCGGGATCTCGGCGTACGCGCACGTCCGGCAGACGATCACCGGCCCCCTCGATCCGTCCTTGCTGGACACGGCGCTGGGCCACCTCGTCGACCGGCACCCGATGCTGCGCCTGCGCGTCGATCCCGGCGGCACGCAGTCGGCCGGCCCGTCCACGCCCCCGTTCCTGGAGGTCCGCGACACCGGCGACCTCGACGCCCTGGAGCGCGACCTCCGCAACCGGCCCTTCGACCTCACCAGGGAGGGCCCGCTGCGGGCGGTGCTGGCCCGCACGCCCACCGGGACCCACCTGGTGATCGTCGTCAGCCACGTCGCCGCCGACGGCTTCAGCCTGAACGTGCTCGGCGAGGAGCTCTGGACCGTCTACACCGCCCTCTCACGCGGGACCACCCCGGTCCTGCCGCCGCCGGTCACGACCTTCGCCGAATACGCCGCCGCCTCGGAACCCGCGAGCGCGGCCGATCTGGCGTACTGGACCGAGGTGCTGACGACCACCCCCGGCCTGCGCCTCCCCTACGACGGCGACCCGGACGGGCCGCCCCTCGACTCCGTCCAGGTCACGCTGACGGGCGACCGGTCGGCCGCCCTGCGGGCGACGGCCGCCGCGCACGGCGTCTCGCTGTTCCACCTGCTCCTGGCCGCCTACGTCCGCTGCCTCGCCCGCTGGACCGGCGGCGACACGGTCGCGGTGAACGTCGCCAGGGCGCGCCGCGAGATCCGCCTGCCGGGCGTCGACCGCCTGGTCGGCCCGCTGGCCGACACCCTCCCGCTGCTCGCCGCCGTGCGCCCCGGCGAGCCGCTGCCGGAACTGGCCGCGCGGCTGCGGGACCGCTGGCGGGACGCCGAACGCCACGCCACCCCGGCCGCCGCCGACCTGGCCCGGCTGCTGCCCGCCGCGGGCGGCCCGCGCACGGCGAGCCCGGCGTCGTTCAGCTTCGCCCGCTTCCCGGCCGCGACCGGACCCGGCTGCCCGGTGGAGGCCGTCGTGACCGCCGCCGCGACCGCGTCGGCCGCGACCAGGCTCGGCCTGCTGTGCTGGGAGTCCGGCGGCGCGTTGCGGTTCTCGTGGAACTTCCCGTCGCGGCTGTTCCGCCGGGCCACGGTCGACCGGCTGGCGGCCGAGCACCTGGCCGAGCTCTCCGTCGCCGAGCTCTCCGTCGCCGGGAGGCCCGGGCTGGCGGCCCGGTTGCGCGCGCGGTTCCGCGCCACCCCCGACGCCGTCGCCGTCGACACCGGCACCACCCGGCTGACCTACGCCGAGCTCGACCGGCGCTCCGCCGCGCTGGCCAACCGGCTGCGCGGGGCCGGCGACCTGATCGGGCTGATGACCGAACCCGGGATCGACACGGTCGTCGGCCTGGTCGGCATCGTGCGCGCGGGCGCGGGCTGGGTGCCGCTCGACGCCTCCCATCCGGAGGCCCGCCGCCGCGACCAGCTCGCCCGCTGCGGGGTGACCACGGTCGTCACCGACACCTCGGGCGAGGGCTCCTACGACGCCCCGGACGACACCCCGGACGTCTCCCCCGACGCGACCGCCTACGTCATCTTCACCTCCGGCTCGACCGGCCGCCCCAAGGGCGTGCCCATCACCTACCGGTCGGTGGAGAACTACCTCGACTGGGCGCTGGACACCTTCGGCTACCACGCGGGCGACCGGCTGGCGCAGACGGCGTCGATCTGCTTCGACGCCTCGGTCCGGCAACTGCTGGCCCCGCTGCTGGCCGGGGCGACGGTGGTGACGTTCACACGGGAGGAGGTGCGCGACCCCGGCCTGCTGGCCGGGCGGCTCCGCGACGTCACGGTGTGGAGCTCGGTGCCGAGCCTGTGGTCGCGGCTGCTGGACCTCGGGCCCGTCGAGCACCGGCTGCGCTGGATCCACGTCGGCGGCGAGGCGCTGCCGCCGGAGCACGTGCGCCGCTGGTTCGACCTGTACGGCCCCGGCGCCCGCATCGCCAACCTCTACGGCCCGACCGAGTCGACCATCAACACCACCTGCCACATCCTCGACGGGCGCCCCGCCGACGACGTCACCGTCATCCCGATCGGCCGGCCCGTCGCGGGCACCTTCGTCGAGGTGGACGACTCGGGCGAGCTCCTCATCGCCGGGGCCGGTCTCACCCCCGGCTACCTCGACGACCCCGGCACGGCGTTCGTCGAACGCGACGGCGTGCGGTGGTACCGCAGCGGCGACCGCGTCCGGCGCGACGCCAACGGCGACCTGGTCTTCCTCGGGCGGCTCGACGCGCAGGTCAAGGTGCGGGGCCACCGGGTGGAGCCGGGCGAGGTCGAGGCGGCGTTCCACACGCATCCGGACGTCGCGCGGGCCGCCGTGGCGCTCACCGGCGAACGGCTGACCGCCTTCGTCGAACCCCGGCCCGGCCGCGACCCCGACCCCGTCGCGCTGCGCGGGCACCTGGGGGCGACGCTGCCCGCGTACATGATCCCGGCCCGGATCGAGATCGTGCCCGCGCTCCCGCAGACCACCACGGGCAAGATCGACCGCCGCGAGCTCGGCGGGACCCCGCCCGCGACCCCGACCGAGGAGCTGGTCGCCGAGGTGTGGCGCGCGCTGCTGGAGGTGCCGCGGGTGTCGCGTGAGGACGACTTCTTCGCGCTCGGCGGCGACTCGATCATGATCCTGCGCGTGTTCGAGATGCTCGGTGAGCACATCGACCCGCTGCCGCGCCCGACGGTCGTCTACGAGCACGGCACGCTGGCCGCGCTGGCCCGGGCCATCGACGACGCCGAGCCCGCCGCCTTCCTCCCCCAGCCGGCCGGCGGGCCGTTCCCGCTGACATCCGCGCAGCGCGGATTCCGGCTGGCCGGCCAGGCGTGGCTGGCGACGCTGCGGGTGCACGGGCCGGTCGACCGGGAGCGGTTCCAGCACGCGGTCGACGCCTGCGTGGCCCGGCACGGGATGCTGCGCACGATCTTCCCCGGCGAGACGCAGCAGGAGCTTCCCGACACCCTGCGGCTGCCCGTGATCTTCGAGGACGCCGCCGACCCGGCCGCGTCGATCGCCGCCGAGCGGGCCCGCGTCTTCGAGCCGTGGGCGTGGCCGCTGCTGCGGCTCCGCCTGGTCACGCTGACGCCCGACGAGCACGTGCTGGTCGTGCACGCCCACCACCTGATCGGCGACGGCTACAGCGCCGCGCTGCTGGCGCGCGAGCTGCTGGCCGCCTACGACGGGGTGGCGTCGCCCGCGCCGCGCAGCACGTTCCGTGACCACGTCGCCCGGCTCCGGCCTCCGGCGGGCGGGCGAGCGGCGTACCGGAAACCCGTGGTGGCGCCCGGACCGGCCCGCACGACGGCCTTCACCGTCGGCGCGGCACCGCTGCGGCGGGCCGCCTCGGAGGCGGGCACGACGCTGTTCGTCGCGGTGCTGGCCGCCTACCGCCGGGCGCTGGCCGCGTTCACCGGCCACGACGACCTCCTGCTCGGCGTCGCGGTGTCCGGCCGCGACGACGCGCCGCCCGACGCCCACCTGGTCTTCGGCCCGTACGCGCACGCGGTGCCGGTCCGGCCAGCCTCCGGCGACCTGCGGGCGGTGGCCGGGGAGGTGACCGCCGCCCGCGCGGCCGGGGCCGAGGACATCAGGTCGGCCCAGTTCTTCTTCAGCTACCTCGACTTCACCGCGCTTGGCCCACTGGAGGGCCGCAGCCTGCGGCTGACCTGGGACCTCGACGGGGAGATCGCCCCCGTGGGCGCGCAGACCTTCCTGTCGGTCCGGCCCACGCCCGGCGGCGACCTGCGGATGGTGCTGCGCACCGCCGTGGCCGACGCGGAACGTTTCGAACGACTGCTGCGAGCCGAACTACCGGCCCCGGACGCGACCCCGACCGGCCGCCCGCCGCTGACCGGTCAGGTGCGGCCGCTCGCCGGCGACACCACCCTCGTCGGCCATCTGCCTCCGTTCGAACAGGTGCGGGCCGTCGCCGGAGACGCCGCCCTGGTCGGTTATCCGCCACCCCTCGGCCAGGTGCGGGCCGTCGCCGGAGACGCCGCCCTGAACGCGACCCTGGACGCCGCCCTGGTCGGTTATCTGCCTCCCTTCGGCCAGGTGCGGGTCCTGGCCGGAGACGCCACCCTGACCAGGGAGGGCGTGCGCGCCCTGCTCTTCCCCGACGGCCGCCCGCGCCTGGCCGAGGAGCTGCGCACCCCGCTCGGCCGGTCGGGCTTCGTCTGCCTGCCGCTGTTCGCCGACGAGCTCGCGAGCACGCCCGGCCTGGCCGCGCGCACCGCCGAGGCCGTCGAGCACGCCGCCGCGCTGGGCGCGCGGACCGTGTCGCTGGCCGGGATGATCCCGTCGCTGACCGGCTACGGCTTCGACGTGGCACGGCGGACCGGCGTGCCCGTCACCACCGGCCACGCCGCGACGGCCGTGTCGGTGGTGCTGACCGTCCAGAAGGCGCTGGCGGGCCGCTCGCCGCGTGAGATGACCGTCGCCTTCGTCGGCCTCGGCTCCATCGGCCGCTCGGCCCTCGGCCTGCTGCTGACTGTGGAGGACCCGCCGGGACGGCTGCTGCTGTGCGACGGCGCGGCCCCGCTCGACGGCCTGCACCCCGGCGCGGAGAGCTGCGGCGTCGACCGGGTCTACGAGGCCGGCCTGATCGTCGCGGCGGTGAGCGGCCACGAGGCCGTCATCGACGTCGACCGGCTGCGGCCCGGCACGATCGTCGTGGACGACTCCTTCCCCCACTGCTTCGACGTCGCCAAGGCGCGGGCCCGGCGGGACGTCACGGTGGTCGGCGGCGGCCTGCTGTCGATGCCGGGGATCGAACGGCGGCTGGCCGAGGACGTGCCGGCGCCCTGGTTGCCCGGCACCATCGCCTCCTGCCGCCTGGAGTCCCTCGTCCCCGGCCTGCCGCCGGTGCTCGGCCTGGTCGACCCGGAGACGGCCCTCGCCTGGTGGCGCGCGATGACCGCCGCCGGGGTCGAGGCCGCGCCGCTCCACCTCGCGGGCGAATGGGTCTAGCGGGCCGTGACGGCCACCAGTTCCCGGTGGCGGGTGGGCCGCTCCGCCTCGTCGACCACGGCCGCCGCCAGGTCGGCGTAGCCGAAGGTCTCGTCTGCGGGCGCCGCGCGCCCGCCGATCCGGTGCCGCCCGGTCGCCGGTTCCTCGTTCAGGAAGACCGGCGGCGGGGCGAGCACCACCCAGTCGAGCCCCGATCCCCGCAGCACGCCGAGCTCCTCGACGTGCCCGAGGGTGAAGGCCCGCGCGTCCTCCGGGAAGCCGGGCGTCTCGTACAGCGGCACGCCCTCCGGCGTCTCCAGCGTCGTGCCGATGCCGACCGCCACGAGCCGGGTCACGCCGGCCCCGGCCATCCCGTCGGCCAGGGACCGGGCCGCCCGCGCGAAGAAGCCCGGCTCATGCCGGCCCGCCGCCATCACGACCGCGTCCTGCCCGGCGACCAGGGAGGCCACCGACACGGGGTCGGTGACGTCGCCGACCGTCCAGTCGCCCGGACGGCGGGAGACGCCGGTCACCTCGTGCCCGCGCGCGCCCGCCTCGGTCACGATCCTGCGGCCCGCCCGGCCGCCCGCTCCGAAAACCACGATTCTCATGGGGCGTGACGCTAACCTGCGCACCCTTGGTTTCCGCAACGATACTCACGTACCCTCCCGAGGGTGGCAGAGCCTCTCGACCCCGACATGTTCGCCGGATGCGCACCCGTCACCGCGCCCGTCCGGATCGGCGACAAGTGGACCGCGAAGATCATCCGCTGCCTCCAGGACGGCCCCCGGCGCTACTCCGAGCTCAAGGTCCCGCTGACCGGCATCACCCCGAAGGTGCTGACCGAGTCGCTGCGCTCGATGGAACGCGACGGCCTGCTGACCCGGACCGCCCATCCGGGCATCCCGCCGAAGGTCGTGTACGAACTCTCGCCCCTCGGCCACTCCCTGGTCGAACCGCTCGACACCCTGTGCGCCTGGTCCCGGGCCAACCTCCCGAAGGTGTTGTCGGCCCGGGACGCCTACGACGTCACCTGACGTGCCGCCCTCCCGCTCCCGGCCCGGTGAGGCTCGAAGTCCACGGGATCAGCCCCCGCCCGCCCCGGGCGACGGGGTCGGCGTGCCACCCTGGCCCGGCCCGTTTCCGGGACCGTTCTGTCCCGGGTCGTTCTGACCCGGATCGCCGTTCCCCGGGTTGCCGGGCCCGGGGTCGTTGGGGCCGGGGTCATTGGGGCCCGGGTCGTTCGGGCCGGGGTCGTCGGGCCCGGGACCGTCGGTGCCCGGGTCGGTCGTGCCGGGGCCGGTCTGGTCCCAGCCGTCCGGGGGGCCGTACTGGTCCCACGGGTCCTGGCCGTAGGGGTTGTCGTCCCAGAAGTCCCAGCGTTCCTCCGCGCCGAACCGCGCCTGGTCGATCGGGGTGAACGGCGTCGCGGGAACGCCTTCCAGCGCGGCCAGCATGGTCGCCTTCCAGATCGGGCCCGGGACGGTCGCGCCGAAGACCGAGCCGTACCAGCGGCCGCCGATCGTCACGTTGTTCAGCTTGTGGGTGCTGGCGCCGCGCGGGTCGGCCAGGCTGACCGCGCCGGCCAGGTCGGGGGTGAAGCCGGCGAACCAGGCGCTCGACTGGTTGTCGTTGGTGCCGGTCTTGCCGGCCGCCGGGCGGCCGATGCCGCCGACGCTCCTCATGGTGCCCTCGGTGAACACCCCGGACAGGATGTCGGCGGCGGCGTCGGCGACCTCCGCCTCGATGGCCTGCGTGCAGTCCGGCGTGAACGACGTCTTCTTCCCGTCGCGGTCGGTGACGGCGGTGATGGCCATCGGCTCGCAGTACTTGCCGCGCGCGCCGATCGCCGCGTAGGCGTTGGCGACGGTCACCGGGTCCATCTCGTTGATGCCGAGCGTGAAGGTCTCGAACTCCTGGAGCTTCTTGCCGTCGGCGCGCTTGATGCCGAGCGACTTGGCCGTCTTGACCGTCTCGCACAGCCCGACGCGCGCCTCCAGTTCCATGAAGAACGTGTTGACCGAGCCCCACGTCCCGGTCTGGAGGGTGGTGTAGCCGGGCGAGCCCTCGTCGTTGGTCACCGCGTGGTTCGGGTCGCCGACGGCGTTGCCGGCGCAGTCGGTGAACGCCGAGGGCGACGGCGCGGTGTACGACCCGCCGACGTTGAACCCGTCGCTCAGCCGCATGCCCTGGCCCAACGCCGTGAGCAGCGTGAACGTCTTGAACGTCGAGCCCGCCTGGACGCCCCCGAGCCCGCCGTGGGCGCGGTCGGCGACCACGTTGTAGTCGAGGTTGTCGCGGCTGGCGGCCATCGCGCGGATCGCGCCGGTGCCCGGTTCGACGAGCGCCTGGGCGGCCACCGGCCCGTCCTTCTTCCCGACGTACGCCTCGATGCCCTTCTGGGCGGCGTCCTGCATCGTCGGGTTCAGGGTGGTGCGGATCGTCATGCCGCCCTGCCTGAGGGCGCGTTCGCGGTCCGACCGGGTCTTGCCGAAACGTTTGTCGGCCAGGACCTCGGCGGCGACGTACTGGCAGAAGTAGCGGTAGTCGCTCGTCTCGCACCCGCCGGGGATCGGCACGCCCTTGTAGCCGAGCTTGGTCTTCTTCGCCTTCGCCGCCTCGGCGGGGGTGATCTTGCCGAGTTCGGCCATCCGGTCGAGGACGACGTTGCGGCGGGCGACCAGCGCGTCGCGGTTGGTCTTGCCGCCCTCGGGGTCGGTGGCGGTCGGCAGCCGGACCGCCGCCGCCAGCGTCGCCGACTGGGCCAGGTTCAGCTTGGCCGCCGGGACGCCGAAGAAGCGTTTGGCCGCGGCCTGGATGCCGTGGGCGCCCGCGCCGAAGTAGGCGATGTTCAGGTACTTCTCGAGGATCTGGTCCTTGGTGTACTTCTCCTCGACCGACAGCGCGTAGCGGAGTTCGTTCAGCTTGCGGACGTAGCTCGGCGCGAGCGCCGCCTCCTTCTGCTCGTCGGTGGTGGCGCTGTTGAGAAGGACCTGCTTGACGTACTGCTGGGTGATGCTGGAGCCGCCCTGGGCGACGCCGCCCGCGCTGAGGTTGGCGGCCAGGGCGCGGATGGTGCCCTCGATGTCGATGGCGCCGTGCTGGTAGAAGCGGTCGTCCTCGATGGCCACGATCGCGGTGCGCATGACGGGCGCGACCTTGTCGATGGTGACGATCTCGCGGTACTGGTCGTAGAACTGGGCGATCCGCCTGCCGTCGGCGTCGAGGAGGGTGGTCTTCTCGGCCAGCGGCGGTTCGGCCAGTTCCATGGGGCTCAGGTCGATGGTCTCGGCCACCCCGCTCAGGGCGATCCCGGCCGGGACGGCGAGGCCGGCGGTGAGCACCCCGGCGGCGATTCCGGCCACGAGCAGGCCGGGCATGTTACGCAGGCGCATCAAAGTTTCCCGAGGCCACGTGCCGCGATCGTGGCGGTCTTGGCGATGACGGATTCGTCGGCGGCGGCGTTCCGGTCGGTGCGGTTGGTGTAGATCGCCATGATGATCGGTTTCTTCGACCCCTTCGGCCAGATGATCGCGTAGTCGTTGGCGGTCCCGTAGGTGCCGCCGGTCCCTGTCTTGTCGCCGATCCGCCAGCTCTTGGGCAGCCCGGCGCGGATCCGGTCGTCGCCGGTCTCGTTGGCGACGAGCCAGCCGGTGAACGTGCGGCGGTCGCCCGCGTCGAGGGCGCCGCCCACGGTGAGGACCTTCAGATCCGCGGCGATGGCGGCCGGCGTGGTGGTGTCGCGGAGCTCCCCCGGGTGCCAGCGGTTGAGACCGGGTTCGTCGCGGTCGAGGCGCGACACGTGGTCGTCCAGGCTCCGGAAGTACCGGGTCAGGCCCTTGGGGCCGCCGACCTGGCGGAGCAGCAGGTTCGCGGCGGCGTTGTCGCTCTTGGTGACGGCCGCCTTGGCCAGCTCGGCCACGGTCATGCGCGAGCCGACGTGCTTCCGGGTCTCGGGCGAGTTCGGCAGCAGGTCCTTCTTCCTGACGAGGATCCGCTTTCCGAGGATGTCGGGCTTCTTGTCCAGCACGGCCGCCGCGAGCACTCCCTTGAAGGTCGAGGCCAGCGGGAAGCGCTCGCCCGACCGGTAGGCGACGGTCCGGCCGGTGGCGGTGTCGAGGGCGTACACGCCGATGCGGCCTTTGAAGGAGGTCTCCAGCGCGCGCAGTTCCGCGACCGCCGAGGTCGTCGGCGCGGTGACGCCACCGGAGAGCAGGGCGAGGGACATCACGAAGGAAAGCATGCCGAGGAGTCTGTTCTGTCAGCGTAAATACCGTCAAAGACAGCTAAAGCGTACATTATGCGTTCATGACATAATTCCTGGTCGTGGACCTCCTCGCGGCCTGGAGAGTGTTCGTCAACGTGAGCGAACGCGGCAGCTTCACCGAGGGCGCCGCCGCCTCCCAGGTCCCCCAGCCCGTGGCCAGCCGCCGCATCGCCGCCCTCGAACAGCACCTCGGCGCCAAGCTCTTCGACCGGTCCGCGCGGGGCGCGCTGCTGACCGACTTCGGCCGCGACCTGCTCCCGTCGGCGCAGCGCCTGGTGCGGCTCGCCGACGACATGGAGTGGGAGGCCGGACAGGCCCGGCTCAAGCCGCTCCGGCTGGCCGTCCCGGAGATCTGCGCGGTCCGCGACCTGGCCCTGCTGACGGTGGAGGCCCGGCAGGAGGGCGTGCACCTCGACGTGGTCGCCGCCGCCGCCGGGATCAGGGCCGAACTGGCGCGCTCCCGCGAGGTCCGCGCCGCCCTGGTCGCCACGCCGGAGGACGGCGCGACGTGGGTGGTCGATCTGGGCCTGGCCGGCCTGACGGGTCCGCCGGGTCCGGTCGTGTACGTCGAGAGCCTCCGGCCGGGCCGCGCCGACAGGTCGGGCCGCCGGCCGAGGATCTGGATCCAGCCGGAGGACGACGTCCCGCACATCAGGGACCGCCTCTTCCGGATCAGGGACGCCGCCGGCCTGCTCCCCTCCCAGGTCGCCGTCGCGCCCTCGCTGGTGACGGCCGCCGCCGAGGTGATGGTCTCGGCCGACCTGCTGTTGTGCTCCCCCCGCCAGGCCGCCGACCTCGGCCTGGCGTGGCGGCCCGCCGGTGAGATCCGCCTCACGCGCGGGTACGCTGTGGCCTCCGCCATCGGGGACGACGCCGAGCGGGTGCGGGGATGGCGTCGGGTGGCCGCCTGCCTGGGGGTTGACGCGTGATCCGTGACCTGCGCCGGATGCTCGACGAGGGCGGCCTGCGCGGCTCGTTCCTGGTGCGCGACCTGCGCACCGGCGAGGAGATCGGCATCGACCCCGACGACGAGTACACCACCGCGTCCCTGGTCAAGATCCCGCTGGCCGCCGCCACCCTCGACCGCATCCGGCGCGGCGAACTCGACGGCGCCGCCCGCCTGACGGTCGGCCCCGGCGCCCGCCACTCCCCCGGCCCGACGGGCACCAGCCGGTTCCGCCACCCGGCCGACATCGCCGTCGACGACCTGCTCCACCTGACGATGACGGTCAGCGACAACACCGCCGGCGACGCCCTGTTCGAGCTGACCCCGCCCGCGATGGTGGCCGCCTTCCTGGAGGAGCACGGCCTGCGCGGCATCTCCGTCCGCCACACGCTGCGCCACCTGACCGAGAGCCCGGTGCAGGCGCTCGGCGGCCACCTGGCCCATGTGCTGGCCATCGAGGGCACGACCGCCGGACGCGGCCACCCGGTGCCCGAGCTCGACGTGACCCGGGGGTCGTCGGGCTCGGCCCGCGCCTTCGTCGACCTGCTGGCGGCGTTGTGGCGGCCGTCCAGGATCGACCCCTGGGTGGCCGGGCGGGTGCGCGAGCTGATGGGCGACAACGTGCTCCGCCAGCGCCTGGCCCCCGACTTCACCTCCGACCTGACGACGTGGTCGTCCAAGACCGGCACCATGCTCAACCTGCGCCACGAGGTCGGCGTGGTGGAACACGCGGACGGCCGGGTCTACGCCGTGGCGGCGCTGACGGAGTCGCGCGTCGCGGCGGTCCGCCAGCCCGGCGCGGAGGCGCTGATGGCTCAGGTGGCGCGGGCGTTACGGGATGAGATCCGGTCGCGCTGACCGGGGCCGCACCGCGATGATCACGGCGGCGGGGCTCACCGGCTGAGCAGCACCAGCAGCGCCGCCACCACGACCAGCACGAGCACGGCGACCGGCACGGTCAGCTTGGCCGCGCTGTAGGGCCGCTCCCCGCGCACCTCCCCGGTGACGCCGTCGACGGTGAACCGCCAGGTCCTCCCGTCGAGCAGGTAGGTTCCGGTCCAGTACGGCAACAGGACGAGATCCCCGTCGATCGAGGGATACGTGGTGACGACGGAGTGCAGCCGCCGGTCGTCGCCGCCGATGTCGGCCAGGCAGGCCGCCCTGACGCGGGGTCTCACCGCCGTCTTGGCCTGGTCGAGCGCCTGGTCGGGCGCGACGGTGTAGCGCGCGGTCTCCACCCCCGACAGGTATTCGGCCCGGAACGGCACCGTCGCGGCGGGCAGTCGCGCCGTCTCCAGGTGCCGGACCCCGGGCACGACCACGTCGGCGAACCGGCGGCCGACCGTGCCGCGCGCGTACGTCCAGCGGGTGCGCCGCACCTGGCGGCGTCGCCCGTCGCCGTCGGTCTCGATCCGGTAGTGGTGGTCGCCGCGCCGTCCCCGGTAGCGGGTCACGGTCTCCAGGTCGAACACCCAGGCCGGCAGGAAGGTGGCGCGCGTCGAGGCGGTGTCGGACACCCGGGCGAGGGATCCGGGCGCGAACCACAACGAGGCCGCCCACCCGTCCAGGGCCGCGGACGCGCCCCGCCGGTCGACCGCGAACGGGACCAGCGCGCCGGGCCGCACCTCGCCGCCCAGTTCCCGGACGATCGGCGTCTCACAGGCCGGGCACCGCGACGACAACAACGCGGGCGTGGACGTGGTCGCGCACCGGGGACACACCACCCGATGCTCGTCGGTGACGGTCACGGGCAGCCGCCCGCGCAGCGCCTCCACCGGCCGCCGGGCCACCGGCCCGGTCACCACGAGAGGCTGGAAATCCTGACAGTACGGGCAGCGCATGCCTTCGCCCCCAGGGACGTACTCGGTCACGCCGCCACAGAGCTCACAGTGCACGTGCTACCCCCACGGTGGCAGGGGCGTGGTCCGGCCCCCGATGTCGATGTCGCAGATCTCCAGCCCGGTCTCGGCCAGGTCCCGGCTGACGGCGGCGGCCACCTCGTCGGCCAGCGCCGCGTCGTTGAGCACGCCGATGACCGTCCGCCGCTCCGACCAGGCCGCGAGCGTGTTCGTCAGCCGCCGGAGCAGCGGCCCCCTGACCGCCTCGGCGACCTGCCCGGCCTCGACGATCGGCTGCCCGGCGACGAGCTGGGTGAGGAAGGCGGTCGGGTCGGCCACCCGGAAGGAGAAGGTCCCGTGCGCGGCGAGCAGCACCGGCCCCGTCTCGGGGTCGCGGAGCTGCACGGGCCGCCGGGTGCCCCACTTGAGGCCGGTGAACCTGCGGGTGCTGACGAAGTGCACCTCGGCCTTGTCCGGCGAGCGGAAGCCGTAGCGGAAACCACGAAGCCTGCTGGTCACGGGGGCGTTGCCGGTCCGCAGGGTCTGCGTGCCGGCATGACACTCCCGGACGATCTGGCCGCCCCGGACGAACAGCGCGACCTGCCATTCCCGGACGATCAGTTTGCTGCCGTTCTTGAGTTCGTCGAACGGCCGGTCGTACCGCCAGGCGACGACCCCCGGCCGCCCGCCCCTCCACTCGACGATGTCGATCAGTTCGCCACGGATCAGGCCCATGTGCCCCCGCCTTCGTGAACGCACACCCATCAGTGGGAACAGGTAACCGTCCGCTTGCGGACGGCGGGGGTAACCTCGCGGATAGATTTCCACCGGTATGCGCCGTGACCGAGGTCCCGGTTATCGGTCTGCCGGAATGCGTGATCAGGCTGGGCCGGAGACGACGTCGGCGAGGGCGGGGCGTTTGGCGTCGCGGCCGTTCCCGGACGAGCGGCCGGTCAGGCGGCGGATCAGCCAGGGGCCGAGGAAGGTGACCACCCAGACCACCTCCGCGCGACAACGGGCCAGCCGGTTCGGCGGCTCCAGCGGCGGCAGCGGCGCGGCCCAGGAGTCGTCGGCGCCCGGCAGGCCGAGGGCGTGGGCCGCGCCCGCCGCGATCAGCGAATGACCGAGAGGCGTCGCGTGGACGCGGTCGCGGCACCACAGCCGCGGGTCGACCCCGATCTCGCAGGACTCCGTGTCGACCACGATCACCCCGAGGCGCCGCGCCGACTCGCGGATGCGCCGGTTGAACTCCAGCAGCCTGGGCCGCAGGTGGCGGGTCATCGCGGAGATCCTGGTCACGTCGGGATAGGTGAAGGTGAGGACGGTCGCCCCAGCGTCGGCGAAGGCGGCGTAGACGGCGTCGAGGTCGGCCATCACCGCGTCGACGTCGAATCCGGGACGGACCAGATCGTTCATGCCGACCATGACGGAGACCAGGTCGGGCTTCATCGCCAGGGCGGGACCGAGCTGCACCGACCTGACGTGGCGGGTGCGGTGGCCGCGGATGGCGAGGTTGGCGTACTGGAGGCCGGGATGGTGGACGGCGAGCATCTCGGCGAACCGGTCGGCCCAGCCCCGGTAACCCGCGGACTCGTCGCCGTCGTTGAGGCCTTCGGTCTGGCTGTCGCCGACGGCGACGTAACGGAGATAGCGCATGCCGGCTCCCTGCGCTCACGGGGTCTGGTGCGGTCGAGCGCCCGGCGGGAGGACGCGTGCGCGACGATGGCACCAGCCCCGCCTGTCTGGTTCGCGCCGCCCGGGTGACGGCCGTCTTAAGGCCCGGTGAGCCTTGCCCGGCCCGCCCGCGCCCGGCCGGCCGCGAGCGCGACCGCCGCCCAGACCGCCGGCACCGCCAGCCCGGCCCAGGTGCCGACGGGTTCCAGCCCGCCCTGCACCGCCAGCCCCGCCTCCATGGGCGAGATCCAGACCAGCCGCTCCTGCCAGGCGGGATCCTGGACCATGCGGGCGACCAGCGGGAATCCGTACAGGACGCCCAGTGTGACCCCCATCGCCACCGCCGGGTCGCGGACCAGCGCGGCCACCCCGACGGCGAGCTGCGAGACCAGGACGAGGTAGACGATCGACCCGGCCACGGCCGTCGGCGTGGCGCCGGGCCCGACCGCCGCCGACACCGGGATCGCCACCAGCGCCCCGGCCAGCGTGAGGCCTCCCGTCAGCAGGGCCTTGGCGGCGAGCAGCCGCCCCCGGCCCGGCACGGCGAGCAGGCTCGTGGTGATCATGCCGGTGGCGTACTCCCCCGACACGACGCCGACCGCCAGCGCGACGGCGGCGACCTGCCCGGCCAGGACGCCCGCGAGGGACACCCGCGACGGGAGCACGTCGCAGCAGGGCACGAGCGCGGCGGCCGCCGCCCCGACCCCGACGGTCACCACGACCAGCAGGACGACGAGCCACGGCAGGCCGGGGAGGGTGCGGAACTTGGTCCACTCCGACCGGATCGCCGTCACGCGTCCCTCCGGCGCAGCGTCACGACGGCCGCGGCGAGGGCCGCCGCCGCGTACAGGCAGGTCACCGCGAAGCCGCCCCACGGCGGCAGGGGGTAGTAGCCGAGCGCCGGGATGGAGTAGTCCTCGACCTGCGGATAGGCGGGGATGCTCTGCTGGATGGCGAAGCCGGCCGCCGGGGTGAGCCGCAGCAGCCACTCGGCCGCCGGCGCCGGGATCACCGAGGCCGTGGCGAGCAGTTGCGGCAGCAGGACCAGCATGATCGTGGTGATGACCGCCGCCGCGCTGCGCCGGAACAGCGCCCCCAGGGCGAGGGCCAGCACGGCCGTCACCGCCAGCAGCGCCGCCGTGCCGACGATCACCCTGACCTCGGTGAGCGTGGTGACCGGCGCGATGGCGTTGTTCCGGTCGCGCATCAGCCGCAGGCCGATCGGCACCGCGACCGCCGCCGCGACCAGCCCGCCCGCGAACGTCACCGCCGCGACCACGACGGCCTTGGCGGGCAGGACGCCGGTCCGGCCGGGACTGGCGGCCAGCGTCGCGCCGATCAGGCCGCGCCGGTATTCGGCCGTCACGAACAGCACCCCGACGACGATCACGGCGATCAGGCCGATGGTCGCGCCGCTGAGGGTGCGTTCGATGACCGCGCCGCCGTCGATGCCCGCCGGGGCGATGTCGCCCGAGCCGGTGAGCTGGATCGTGCTCCCCCAGTCGCGCGCCGACCCGACCGACAACGACGGCGCGCCGGGTTCGGCCCCGACGTCGTCGTGGGTCCACGGCCCGGCCGCCCCCTCGACGCCGATGTGCTCGAACTTCCCGGTCACGTTGGTGAGCCGGCAGGCGCCGACGACCCCGCCGAGGGAGCCCTGGCCGAGGGTGACGTCGCAGGGCGAGGTGGCGAACAACCCGATGACCGCCGGTCCGGCGAGGCGCGTGGAGGAGACCGTCCGCCATGACGTCCCGTCGGGCGAGGTCGCGCCGGTCAGCACGTCGCCGGTGCGGGTGAGCCGCAACCAGGGGTCGCGCCCGGCGGCGAGGTCGTTGACGAAGTCGTCCTGCACGCGGGTGCCGTGGTCGCCGGTGACCATGACGGCCGTGTAGGCGGAGCCCTGCGTGAGGTCGCGCTTGACCATCACGCCGACCTTGGCCCAGGGCACCACGCCCGGGACGATCTGGTCGTGGCCGGGCGGCGGGTAGGTGATGACGCCGCTGACGCCGGTGACCTTGACCGTGATCGCGCCGTCGCCGGGGAGCGCCCGGTGGTAGAAGGAGAACCGGTCGCTGACGGCCTGGCCGCCGGGCCCGATGGGGATCTCCGGGCAGACGTTCCCCTGCGGTCCCTCGCACGAGCGCACCGTCCCGGCCGCGCCCAGGAGGCCGACGCCGGCGGTGAGCAGGATCGCGACGATCGACCCGGCGATCCAGCCGCGTACCGTGCGGAACTTGGTCCATTCGGACCTCAGCAGCGGGATCACCGGAACTCCACGCTCTCTCGGGTGAGCTCCATGTAGGCCTCCTCCAGCGTCGCCCGGTGGGCGCCCACCTCGGCGAACGGCACCCCGGCCGCCGTCAGCGCCGCCACCGTCGCGGCCCCCGGCAGCCCCGACACGGTCAGCGTGTCGCTCCCGGTCACCGTCACGGTCGCGCCCGCGCGGGCCAGCGCCTCCATGGCGTCCTCGCGGGCGGTCGTGCGCAGGGTCACCCGGCCGTCGGAGGCGGCCGCGATCAGGCCCGCCACGTCGCGGTCGGCGACTACCCGGCCGCGACCGGCGACGATCAGGTGCCCGGCGACGTCCTGGAGCTCGCCCATCAGGTGGCTCGACACGAGCACCGCGCGTCCGCCGGCCGCCAGCGACCGCAGCAGGCCGCGGATCCACCCGATGCCCTCGGGGTCGAGGCCGTTGAACGGCTCGTCGAACAGCAGCACCGGCGGGTCGCCGAGCAGCGCCGCCGCGATGCCGAGCCGCTGCCGCATCCCGAGGGAGTAGCCGCCCGCCCTGCGCCGCGCCGCCGGTTCGAGGCCGACCAGCCCGATCACCTCGTCGACCCGGCGGGCGCCGATGCCCTGCGAGTGCGCCAGCCAGAGCAGGTGGTTCCGGGCGGTCCTGCCCGGCTGCAGCGCCGCGGCGTCCAGCAGGGCGCCGACGTGGGTCAGGGGCCTCTTCAGGGTCCGGTACGCCACTCCGCCCACCAGCGCCGACCCCGCGTCGGGCCGGTCGAGGCCGACGACGATCCGCATCGTGGTCGACTTGCCCGCCCCGTTGGGGCCGACGAACCCGGTGACCACGCCCGGCCTGACGGTGAAGGTCATGTCATCGAGGGCCCGCGTCGCTCCGAACCGTTTCCGGAGCCCGTTGACTTCTACGGTCACGTCCATGCTCCGGAACCCTAGGGTCGGTGCCGCGGTGGGGCGTCCCGCGCCGGAGCGGTCTTGGGATAGCTCGTACGAGGGATGCCGGCCGCTCCCCGGAAGGGCAGAATGACCTGCGTGAACGGGCGTGTCGTCGCAGCTCTCCTCGTGGTGGCCGCCTTCGTCCTGGGTGTGTCCGAGTCGATGGCCCTGGCGTTGGTGGGCCTGGCGACGACGCTGCCGCTGGTGTTGTTGTGGCCGCAGCGCGCGGCGGCCGCCGTGCTGGTCACGGTGGCCACGGTGTTGTCGGTGACGGCCTTCCGGCAGCCCGCGTACGCCGGCCTGGCGGCGACCATGATCGCGCTGTTCCGCCTGGGCGAGACGTCCGGCGGGCCGGCGCTGGCCTGCTCGGTCCCGTGCCTGGCGCTGGCGCTGACCGGGCACGCCCATGTCGCGGCGGCGCTCGCCCCCAGCGCCGCCCTGGCCGGGATCGCCTGGCAGGCCAGGAGGAGGGCCCGGGTGACCGCCGCCGCGCGCGACGTCATCGAGGAGAGCCTGCTGCGCCGCAGCGCGGCCGGTGAACGCGCCAGGATCGCGCGGGAGCTGCACGACGTGGTGGCCCACCACATCTCGATGGTCGCCGTCCAGGCCGAGGCGGCCCGCCTGGCCACCCCCGGCCTGCCGCCCGCCGGGGCCGACCGGCTGCGCGCGATCGGCGACACCGCGCGGAGCGCGCTGACCGAGATGCGCCGCCTGCTCGGCGTCCTGCGCGAGGACACCGGGCAGCCGGAGCGGGCGCCCCAGCCGGGGCTGCGGGAGCTGAACGTGCTGGTCGACACGGCCCGCGCCGCCTCCGGCGGCACCACCAGGCTCATCCTGCGCGGCACGCCGATCGCCCTCGATCCGGTGGCGGAACTGGCGGCGTACCGGATCGTCCAGGAGGCGCTGACGAACACGCGGCGGCACGCGCCGGGCGCGGCGGTCGACGTGGAGTTCGCCTACGGCGACGGCGTGCTGCGGGTGGTGGTGCGGGACAACGGGCCCGCGCTCGGCGACCCGGTCGAGGGGCTGGGACTGGCGGGCATGCGGGAACGCGCGTGCGCGGTGGGCGGCACGCTGCGGGCCGGAGCGGTGAGAGGCGGCGGGTTCATGGTCGAGGCGGTCCTCCCCGGGGCGACGGCGTGATCCGCGTCGTCATCGCCGACGACCACCCCGTCGTCCGGGCGGCGTTCGCCGATCTGCTGTCCACCCAGCCCGACTTCACCGTGGTCGGCACCGCCTCCGACGGCGCGGAGGCGGTCCGGGTGTGCGCCCGGACCGCCCCCGACCTGGTGCTGATGGACGTCCGGATGCCCGTGATGGACGGCATCGAGGCCACCCGGCGGTTGTCCCCGGAGGCCCGGGTGCTCATCCTCACCACCTTCGACCTCGACGAGTACGTCTACGACGCGCTGCGCGCGGGGGCCAGCGGGTTCCTGCTCAAGGACGTCACCGCCGAGCGCCTCTTCGACGCCGTCCGGGTCGTGGCCGCCGGTGAGGCGCTGCTGGCGCCCACGGTCACGCGGCGGCTCATCGGCGAGTTCGCGCAGCTCCGGCCCAGGGTCTCCGTCGAGGGCCTGACGCCCCGGGAGACGCAGGTGCTGCGGCTGATCGCCGAGGGGCTGTCGAACCCGGAGATCGCGGCCCGGCTGACCGTCACCGAGGAGACGGTGAAGACCCACGTCAGCCGGGTGCTGAACAAGCTGGGCCTGCGCGACCGGACGCAGGCCGTGGTCGCGGCCTACGAGTCGGGCCTGGTGGTGCCCCGGTTCAGGGGATGACGTCGAAGGTGGCCATCATGGCCATGTCCTCGTGTTCGAGGTTGTGGCAGTGGAAGACGTACCGCCCCGGATAGCCGTCGAACCGGGCGATCACTTCGAGGGTCTGCGCCTCCCGCAGTTCGACGGTGTCCTTCCACTCGGGGTTCGGCGTGCCGTCGGCGATCACCTGGAAGTGCGCCAGGTGGAGGTGGATGGGGTGGCTGACGTCGCTGGTGAAGCGCCAGATCTCGGTCGCGCCGAGCTTGACCGTGGCGTCGACCCGGTCGGCGGCGTACGGCTTTCCGTTGATCAGCCAGCCGGTGCCGCCGTGCAGGTTGCCGCTGGTGAACTCGAAGTCGCGGGTCGCCGTGGCCGACGCCGGGTCGAGCCGGTCGACGCGGGAGAGCACGGCCGGGATCGCGGAGTCGTCGGGGGCGTCGCGGTCGACGTCGAACCGCATGACGCGGCCGTCGTCGGCGAGGTCGCGCAGTTCGACGCGGTCGCCGATCCGGTGGGCGGCGAAGTCGACGACGAGGTCGGCCCGTTCGCCGGGCGCGAGCCGTACCGAGTCGAGGGTTCTCGGCGCGGGCAGCAGGCCGCCGTCGGTGCCGATCTGGACGATCGGGCCGCCGGTCGACAACTCGTAGGGCCGCGCGTTCGACGCGTTGACCACCCGCAGCCGGTAGCGGGCGCGGGCCACCTTCAGCACCGGCCACGGCGCGCCGTTGACCAGCGTGACGTCGCCCAGCACCCCGCCCATGTAGGCCTCCTTGGCGCCGGGCCTCCCCGGCACGCCGGGGTAGGGCATCGTGCCGTCGGCGGCGAAGGAGCGGTCGCAGATCACCAGCGGGATCTCGCGTTCCCCCTTCGGGAGCGGCAGGGCGTCCTCCTCGTCGTCGCGGACCAGGAACAGGCCGGCCAGGCCGCGCCAGACCTGCGGGCCGGTGTGGTCCATGCGGTGGTCGTGATACCAGAGCGTGGCGGCGCGCTGCGTCATCGGATAGTCGTATTCGCGGGTCGCCCCCGGGAGTACGAGGTCGGCCGGATGCCCGTCCGAGGCCGCCGGGGTGTGGCCTCCGTGGAGGTGCAGCACGGTCGGCTCGGCCAGGCCGTTGGTGAGCCGCACCACCGTCCTGCGGTCGCGCCGGGTCTCGATCGTCGGGCCGGGGAAGACGCCGTCGTAGCCCCAGACGGGCGTGCGCAGCCCCGGCAGGATGGCGGCGACCGCCTGACGGGCGGTGAGGTCGTAGTGGTCGGCGTCGCCGCGCCGGACCGGGCGGGCCACCGGCGGGACGGGCAGCGGGACGGCGAACGGTTCGGGAAGCGGTGCGGTGCTGCGCAGGACCTGCGGCACCGGGGTGCCCGCCAGCAGCGAGCACCCCGTGACCAGGGCGAACCCGCCCAGGCCGATGGTGGCCAGGGCCTCACGCCGGGTGAGCCTCACGCCGCCGCCGACGCGGTCCGCCGGGCCGGATAGAGGTAGCCCAGCGAGTGGACCACGCCCCCGAACATGAGCATGCCGATCGGCACGTGCAGCGCCTTGAAGTGCGCGAATCCCAAGTACATCTGCACGAAGACCAGCAGCAGCGTCAGCGCCGCCGGGACGATCACCTTCCGGTCCTTCGTCATGATCGAGACCACCAGAGAGGCCAGCGCCGCCAGCAGCACCAGGATCGCGCTGGCCCGGTGCATGCCGCGCCCGCCCGGTGAGGCGAGCAGCAACCCGGCGGTGATGCCCTGAATGAGGAGTGCGGCCGCGAGGACCAGCGTCACGATCCGCCGCGCGCCCAGATATGCCGTGTTCATGGGCCGATCGTCGCCGCCCGGCGTGGCCCGGCGCGTCCTGCCGGGGATGGCCCGTCGGCTACGTCCGCTGCGGTAGCCGCCGCGTGTCAGTGCCACGACGGTCCCATGTCAGCGCGGTCGGCGACGGTTGACCCATCGATCACCGCGAACACGAGGAGCACCGGATGTCCACCACCACCGCCACCCTTCAGGCGACCATCGACGAGCTCGTCGGCGCCGGCATCCTCAGCGCGCAGTTGCGCCTGCACGACCGGGGAGAGGTCTGGGTGGGCACCGCCGGGGTCGCCCGGCTGGGCGAGCCGGCGGGTCCCCCGGCCGACGGGCGGTTCCGGATCGGCAGCGCCACCAAGACCTTCGCCGCGACCGTGGTGCTGGGCCTGGTCGCCGAGGGCAGGTTCGGGCTGGACGACCCGGTCGCCGGCCACCTGCCCGGCTTCGGCCTCGACCCCCGGATCACGGTGCGCATGCTGCTGCAGCACACCAGCGGGGTGTTCAACTTCACCGGCGAGTACTTCGAGGACGGCACGGTCGTCCCCGGCATCCCGGCGCTGGGCGAAGAGTGGGTGGACGGCCGCTTCCGGACGTACCCGCCGGAGGAGCTGGCGCGGTTCGCGCTGGCCAGGCCCGCGCGGTTCGAGCCGGGCGCCGACTGGAGCTACTCCAACACCAACTACGTGCTGGCCCGGCTCCTGGTCGAGCGGGTCACCGGCCGCTCGCTCGCCGAGGAGACGCACCGGCTGATCCTCGGCCCGCTCGGCCTGACCGGCACCTTCCTGCCGGGCGCCGACACGGAGATCCCCGGCCCGCACGCCCACGCCTACTACCGCTACGAGGAGGACGGGGCCGAGAAGACGGTCGACGTCACCGTCCAGAACCCGTCGTGGATCTCCACCGGCGGCGACATGATCTCCACCACCGAGGACCTGCACACGTTCTTCTCGGCGCTGATGAGCGGCCGCCTCCTCCCGGCCCCGCTCCTGGACGAGATGCGCACCCCCCACCCGAAGGCGGGCTACGGCCTCGGCCTGTTCGTCCTGCGGGACGGCGCCCTGCTCAACCACAACGGCGGCCTGTCGGGCTACGCGACGCTCATGTACGGCACCCCCGACGGCGGCACCACCCTGACCGGGTCGATCACCTTCGTGGACGACGCCGCGATGTCCCAGGCGGCGACCTTCCAGAAGTTCGTGGAGCGCGTCCTCGACGAGGTCTTCAGTCGCTGATCCGGTAGTGGTAGGCGTGGGACGGGGTGAACCCGCGCCGGGCGTAGAGGGCCCTGGCGCCCGGGTTGTCCTCCTCGACCTGGAGGTAGAGACACCGGGCGCCCTCCCCTTCGGCCCAGGCCGCGCCCGCCGCGAGCACCTCCGACGCGATCCCCCGGCGGCGGTGATCGGGCCGGGTGGCCATGCAGAAGACGCCCGCGTAGCCGTCCTCCACCGCGAAGACCCCCATGCCGGCGACCTCACCGCCGACGGTCGCGGCGAAGAAGGCGACCGGTTCGGGGATGCGCAGGATCACCCCGGCGGTGCCGGCCCGGTCGTCGAGGGCCGCGAAGACCTCCGGCCAGCGGGCCCGGTCGCGGACCCGCTCCACCGAGGCGGCCTCGCCCGCGACGGCCGACGTGGGGGCGGTGAGGATCAGCGTCGGGCCGTCGCGGCGGTAACCCCGCGCGGCCAGCGTGCCGTCGAGGCCGGTGTGGACCTCGGCCGGGCTGACCTGGACGCAGACGGCCCGGCCGCGATCACGGTAGTAGCGCTCGACCGCCTCGATCGACGGGGCCGATCCGGGCAGCGGCAGGGCGGAGTTGACGCGGCGGCGCGGCACCGAGGGGGTGTGCCGGAGCAGCCAGCCGTCCCTCTCCTCCACGTCGACGGCCGGCCAGGCGCGGGCCGCGCGGCGTTCGAGCCGCCACCATTCGGGCTGGTCCATGGGCGGCACCATACACATACCGGACACATACCTGGAGGCGGGGAGTACGCCCCGTATTGTCTAATGGCCAGCATGGAGATCGGGTGTGACGAGTCGGGGGCGGAGGGCGAGAAGCTCATCGGCGGGGTGACCGACGTGTTCGCCCACGCCGGCGTCGCGCTCACCCTCGACGAGGCCGAGGCCTGCATGGACGAGGTGCGGCGCCGCGCCCCCTCGCCCATCACCGAATACAAGGCCTTCGTCATCCGGCGGGCCAAACACCGGCTGGCCCGCCAATGGCTGCTCGGCCCGACGGGTCCGCTCCAGGGCCGCGCCCACGTCCACCTGACCGACAAGACCCTCCACATGACCCGCCGCGTCGCCGACCTCATCGGCGAGGACGGCGACCGCCTCTACCGGCTCGGCCCGGCGGCCTTCGGCACCCGGTGGCGGGACCTGCTGGAGGGCTTCAACGACCTGATGCGCCCCTACGCCGACCGGTCGATCGACGACGTGTTCGCCCTGGTCGACGACCTGGCCCAGGCGCCCGGCGAGGCCGGCGACCTGCTGCGCCGGCTGGCCAAGACCCGCCCCCAGATCGAAGACCTGCGGGTGCGCCTGGCCCGCGACCCGGGCACCGCCGCGCCTCTCGACCCGCTGCTGCCGGCGATCGTTCGGGCGGTGGAGTACTGGGGCCGGGGCCACCCGGTGACGGTCGTCCACGACCGCCAGACGAGCCTCACCGAGGAACGCGTCGACCTGCTGAAGCGGGCCTGCCCCCTGGAGGAGCTGCGGCTGGTGGAATCCCATCTCGACGCGCGCATCCAGGTGGCCGACCTGCTGGCCGGCATCGCCCGGGGCATCGCCGCCGACGAGCTGCACGGCCGGGGCGACCGGCTGCTGGCGGGCCTGCTGGCGCCCTACGTCGACGAGCACTCGGTCTGGGCCGACGGGTCGATGTGGATCTTGGGGGGCTGACCGGGATCCCGCTCCCCCGCCGACGTCCCTGTCAATGTCCCGGTCAACGCCCCGGCCACGTCGTCGAGCCCGACGGTCGCGGCGATCAGCGGGGTCGGGTCGACCGCGCCGGAGGCGTAGCGCTCGATGGTCCCGGCCAGGCCGCCTGAGGCGCTGAGCACGCCGGTCACCCGCAGATCCTTCAGCGCGATCACGCGGGTGTCGACCAGGCTGGGCTCCCCGGCCAGGCCGATGTAGACCACCCGCCCGCCGGGTTCGACCCTCTCGACGGCCAGCGCGGGCAGGCGGGCGGCGTTGGAGGCGTCGATCACCGCGTCGAACGGCAGGTCGGGCACCTCCGTGTGGCAGGCGAAGCCGAGCGACCGGGCGAACGCCGTCGACAGGCCGAGCAGGTGGACCTCGGCGCCCTCGGCCGCCGCGAACATGGCCGCCAGCAGCCCGATCGTGCCCGGCCCGAGGATCAGCAGCCGGTCGCCCGCCCGCAGCCGGGCGGCCCGGACGGCGCGCAGCGCGTTCCCGCCCGGCTCGATCATCGCCCCCAGCGCGGGCCCGACGGCGTCGGGCAGGACGTGGAGGGCGAAAACGGGCACCGGCAGGTATTCGGCCAGGGCCCCCGGGCGGCCGTGCCGGATCCCGATCTCGAACCGATCGGCGCACAGGTGCTGCCGTCCGCCCAGACAGCGGTGACAGGTCTGGCACCCGAGCATGGTGTCCCCGGTGACCCGGCGGCCGAGCCACTCGCGGGAGACGCCGGCCCCGAGGGCGGCCACCACACCGCACCACTCGTGCCCGATCCGGAGGGGGTAGCGGGCCTGGCCGTCGTGCAGGTAGGCCATCTCGCCGGTGAAGAACTCGGCGTCGGTGCCGCACACGCCGGCCCGTTCGACCCGGACGACCACTTCGCCGGGCCCCGGCACGGGCGGCTCGACGTCCAGGACTTCGCCCTGGAACGGGCCGGTGATGACGAACGCGCGCATGATCCCCTTTCTCCCGGATCCTACGGTGGCGTACCGATTTCGGCCATCCCCAATCGCAAAGAGTTCTTTGCAAAGAGTTCTTTGCGGTTTATGGTGGTCGGCATGAACGAGTCCGTGTTCCTCGACGCCAAGGGCCTGCGCGCGCTGGCACACCCGGTCCGCGTGCAGTTGCTCGGCCTGCTGCGGCTCTACGGCCCCCAGACCGCGACCGGCCTCGCCGACCGGCTGGGCCTCACCTCCGGCGCGACCAGCTACCACCTCCGCCAGCTCGCGGGCGGCGGGTTCGTGGAGGAGGACGTGAACCGGGGCAACGGCCGCGAGCGCTGGTGGCGGGCGGTCCACCGCATCACCCACTTCGAAGGCCGGGAACTGGCCGACCAGGAACCGGAGGCCGCGTTCATGTACCTCCAGTCGGTGATCGACGTCCAGGGACAGCGCGCCCAGCGCACCCTGTCCGCCCACCAGACGATGCCCGGCCCGTGGCGCGACGTCTTCGACCTCAGCGACTGGTCCCTGCGCCTGACCCCCGAGGAGGCCCACAGCCTGATCGAGGAACTCCACGCCGTCGTCGGCCGCTACCGCTTCGACGGCCCCGACGCCGGAGCCCCCGACGACGCCGAACGCGTCGTGATCGTCATCCACTCCCTGCCGGAGCCGTCATGAGCCGCTCGTGGCGCCCGGTCGCGGGCCTGTTCGCCGCCTCCCTCGTCGCCCACACGGGCACCCGCGTCTCCGCGATCGCCATCCCCTGGTTCGTGCTGGTCACCACCGGCAGCGTGACCCAGACCGGCCTGGTGGCGTTCTGCGAGCTGGCTCCGTACGTGCTGGTCAAGGCCCTGGCCGGACCGGTCGTCGACCGGGTGGGGCCCAGGACGATGTCGTGGCGGACCGACGCGGTCAGCGCCGGAGCGGCCATGCTGATCCCGATCCTGCACTTCTCGGGCGTGTTGTCCTTCCCCCTGCTGCTGGTCCTCGTCGCCGTCATCGGGGCCGTGCGCGGGCCGGGCGACCTGGCCAAGGAGATCATGGTCCCCGAGGCGGCGGAGCTCGGCCGCATCCCCCTGGAGCGGGCGGCCGGCCTCGCGGGCGTCGCCGAACGCCTGGCCTCCACGGTCGGCCCGGCGGTCGCGGGCGCGCTGGTGGCCCTGACCGGCCCGATGGTCGCCCTGATCGCCAACGCCGCCTGCTTCGCCCTCGGCTCGGTGATCATCGCCACCGTCCTGCCGAAGGACATGGGCCACCGCCATGCCGAGCCGGGCCCGAGGGTCGGCTACTGGCGCCGGTTCGGCGAGGGCTTCGCCTTCCTGAGGAACGAGCGCCTCATGCTGACCATCACGATCATGGTCGGCCTCACCAACTTCCTGGACGCCGCCTTCGCCTCCCTGCTCCTCCCGGTCTGGGCGAAGGAGACGGGCGGGGGCCCGGCCGCCATCGGCCTGGCCACCAGCGTCATGGGCGTCTCGGCGGTGGCCGGTGCCCTGATCGCGGCGATGGTCGCGCACCGGCTGCCCCGCCGGATGGTCTTCTTCCTCGGCTTCCTCGTCATCGGCGCCCCGAGGTTCCTGATCCTGGCGGTCGACGTGCCGCTGTGGGCGGTCATCGCCGTCTTCGCGATCGGCGGCTTCGGCAGCGGCTTCCTGAACCCGATCATCGGCGCGATCTACTTCGAACGGGTGCCGAGGGCGATGCTGGGCCGCGTCAACGCCCTCAGCGACGCGGTGGCCTGGTCGGGCATGCCCCTCGGCGGCCTGGCGGCCGGCGCGGCGGTGGCGGCCGCCGGCCTGGTGCCGGTGCTGGTCTTCTGCGGCGTGGCCTACTTCCTGATCACCACCCTCACCGGCCTGCGCCCCGAGTGGCGGGGGATGCGCTCAGCGCCAGTGGGCGGGCCGGTCGAGGTCGAGCCGGGTCTCCCGGTCGCCCCGGGCGGCGGCGACC
The DNA here is from genome assembly GCF_001570565.1 of Herbidospora yilanensis. GTDB lineage: Bacteria > Actinomycetota > Actinomycetes > Streptosporangiales > Streptosporangiaceae > Herbidospora > Herbidospora yilanensis. Next base: position 87,399 of record NZ_BBXE01000017.1, read on the forward strand.
TGCGGACGGGTCAGGAACAGCGCACCCCGTAGATCGGCGCCCCGCACGTCGGCCCCGCGCAGGTCGGCCCCCAGCAGGTCGGCCCCGCGGAGGTCGGCGCCGCGCAGGTCGGCCCCGATCAGCAGCCGCCCCCGCAGGCTCACGCCGCGCAGGTCGTGCCCGCGCAGCCGGGCTCCCGCCAGGTCACGGCGCATCTCCTTGGCCGGCCCGCGCACCTGCTCGCTGATCTCCCCGAGCCGCGCCCCGACCCGCCCCCGCAACTCGGCGACCGCGAAGGCGTCGATCACCGGGGACGCGGCCAGCGCCTCGGTCTCCTCGCGCAGGTCGGCGGCGTGGCCGTACCGGCCGGCCTCGTCGAGGTAGCACAGCAGCTCGTGGAGCTGCCGCATCAGCGGGAACAGCGCGACGTCGCGCTTCTCCCGCGTGACCCGCTGCCCGGCGCCGAAGCAGTCGAAGGTGACACAACCCTGGTAGCCGCTGTCGAGCAGCCGGTCGTGGATGCGGCAGCGGAAGTCGCCGGTCAGATTGGCGCAGGGCGTGCCGGCGGGCTTGTCGGCGGCGAAGTCGGCCGATCGGGTGAACGGCAGCTCCACGCAGCACAACCCCGCGCAGGAGGCGCAGTCGGAGCGCAGGTCGATCACACGTGCTCCATGACGATCACGGCGGTGGTCTGGGGTTCGAGTGCCCGGAAGACATGCGGCACGTCGCCAGGGTAGGTGATGTAATCCCCCGGCCCGAGCTCCACGGGCCCCTCGGTCGGCCCGACGAGCGCCCGCCCCCGCCCGATGATCGCGTGCTCCATCGTGCCCGGGTTGTGCGGATCGGACGCCCGCGCCTCCCCCGGCTCGGCGTCGATGCGGAACAGGTCGCGCCGCGCCCCGGGCGGGCACGAGGCCAGCAGCGTCGCGGCGTAGTCGGCCCGCTCGGAGTGCGTGACCGGCCCCTCCCCCGCCCGGATCACCCGCACGTGCGGCCGGGGCGGATCGATGAGCCGGCTGATCGGCACCCCCAGCGCGACCGCCAGCGCCCACAACGTCTCCACGCTGGGATTGCCGGCGCCCGATTCGAGCTGCGAGAGCGTCGACTTGGCGATCCCGGCCCGCTTGGCGAGCTCGGTCAGCGACAGACCGGCCCGGTCGCGTTCGCGCCGTATCGACGCGGCGATGAGCGTGATCAACGCGGCGGAGGTGTCCAAGCCGTTCGCTCCACAAGTCTAATTGTTCGCCTTGACGAACATTGCCGTTTATGTTCATCCTAATGGCCATGCGTTCGATATCACGAACGGCTTTGCGCGACATAGCCCTCGTCTGCGTGGCCGACGCCATCGTCGGGGCGTCCTTCGGCGCGATCGCCGTGTCCGGCGGCTTCGACCCGTGGGTCCCCGTGGTGATGTCACTGATCGTGTTCGCCGGAGGAGCCCAGTTCGCCGCCATCGGCATCGTGATGGGCGGCGGCGGCGCCGTGGCCGCGGTCGCGACCGGCCTGGTGCTGAACGCCCGCCTCCTCCCCTTCGGCTTCGCCGTCGCCGACACGGTGAAGGGCCGCCTGTACGGCGCCCAGCTCATCACCGACGAGACGGTGGCCTTCGCCCTGAAAGGGCGGGACGCACGGGAACGCCACGACTACTTCTGGGTCAGCGGCCTGGCGCTCTTCGCGGCGTGGAACGTGTCGGTGGTCGTGGGCGCGCTGGCCGGGACCTTCATCGGCGACACCGACGCCCTGGGCCTGGACGCGATGTTCCCGGCGGTGCTGCTGGCGTTGATCATGCCCGCGCTGTCCGACCGCGGGGTGCGCATGCCCGTGCTGGCGGGCGGGGCGATCGCCTTGGCGGCTTCGACGGTGCTGCCCGCCGGGGTGCCGGTGCTGCTGTCCCTGCTGGGGCTACTGGCCCGGCCGAAGGAGGCCTGAAATGGACATGCCGACGATGCCGCCCACCCGGATGCCAATGCCGCTGCCCCCGCCGGGACTGCCAGGCCCCGCCGAAGCAACCCTGAACACGGACATGCCAACGACGCCGCCCACCCGGATGCCAGCGCCGCTGCCCCCGCCGGGACTGCCAGGCCCCGCCGAAGCAACCCTGAACACGGACATGCCAACGACCCCGCCCGCCCGGGTGCCAGCGCCGCTGTCGCTGCTGGGGCTGCCGGCCCGGCCGAAGGAGGCCTGAACATGGACATGCCGATCGTCGCCATCGCGGTGCTCGCCGCCGGGACGCTGGCGTTCCGGCTGGCCGGCCCTCTGTTCCGGGATCGGGTACGGATTCCGCCCCGCCTGGAGGACCTGCTGTCGCTGGCCGCGCTCGTTCTACTGTTCGCGCTGGTCGTGACCTCGTCGTTCGCCGGATGGGCGCGGCCGGGCGGAGTGCTGGTGGCGGGAGTGCTGGCCATCCGGAAGGCGCCGTTCCCGGTGATCGTGATCGCGGCGGCGGCGACCACGGCCACGCTGCGGCTCATCGGGCTGCCGTGACGCGGGCGTCGAACTCCTCACGGGTCGGCAGGAACCACGTCTGGTCGCCGCGGTTGCATTCACGGACCAGGTCACGGAAGGCGTCACTGGCCGCGACATGGCGGGAGACGTCTCCGACGACGGCCAGGCGGAAGCCGTACTGGGCGAACTTCTGCAGGATCACGCCCGCGAGCCCGGTCCGCAGGGAGAAGAAGGCGGCGGGCAGCCGCTCGGCCGGGATGACCACCCAGGTCACCCCCTGCCCGAAGGTCGCGCCGATGACGTCGAGCGCGTCGGCCTCACTGGCGATCGGGGGCCCGTCGGCGGGCAGGACGAAGTGCACGGTCACTCCTCGGTGAGGGCGTCGACGATGGCGAGCAGCGCGGCGGTGTCGGCGACCCCGCCGATCACGATGATCTTCAACGAGGCCCTGACCTCGTCGTAGATGGTCTCGACCCGGAGCTTCCCCTCGCCGCCGCCGCTGTTGGCGGCGGCGATCAGCGCGTTGGAGAGCCGATCGGTCCGCTCCCGGCTGATCGCGTCGACCTGGACGACGCTGGACACCTCGACCGCCCGCTGCCGCCGCACCGCCTCGGCGACCACCGGCCGGCCCGTGAAGGCCTCCAGGTCTTCACGGGTGATGCGATATTGCTTGCCGATGCGGACCGCCTTCAGCTTCCCGTCACGGACGTAGTTGCGCACGGTCTTGACGTGAAGGCCCAGCAGATTCGCTACCTGTTCGACCGAATAGGGCTGCATATTCCCTATTATAGGGAACGATAGGGAATGATAGCGCCGGAACTCCGGATCAGCGGCCTCTGAGGTAGGCCAGCACGGCCAGCACCCGGCGGTGGTCGTCTTCGGCCGGGGGCAGGTCGAGCTTGGCCAGGATGCTGGCGATGTGCTTGGCGACCGCCGCCTCGGTGACCACCAGCGCGCGGGCGATGGCGGCGTTGGAGCGGCCTTCGGCGACCAGGCCGAGGACCTCGAGTTCGCGCGGGGTCAGCCGGGCCAGCGGTTCGCGGCGGCGGCTGAGCAGTTGCCGCACCACCTCCGGATCGACGACCGTGTGGCCCTCCGCGACGTGTTCGACCGCCTCGACGAACTCGCGCACCTCGCCGATGCGGTCTTTCAGGAGATATCCGATGCCGACGCCGCCGCCCGAGTCGAGGAGTTCGGCGGCGTAGGTCTGCTCGACGTACTGACTGAGCACCAGAACGGCGAGGTGGGGACGGGTGGCGCGCAGGGCGAGCGCGGCGCGCAGGCCTTCGTCGGAGAAGCCGGGCGGCATGCGGGCGTCGGCGACGACGATGTCGGGTTCGTGGGCGGTCACGGCCTCGATGAGCGCGTCACCGTCGCCGACCGCGGCGACGACCTCGTGGCCGAACCGCTCCAGAAGGCCGGCGAGCCCTTCACGCAGGAGCACGCCGTCTTCGGCCAGAGCTACCCGGAGACGGGGCACATGACCTCCACGAAAGGGACCTTCGCCCCGGCTACCGGGAGATGGGACACGGGACCACCGCCAGGGCCCTGCGAAGACGGCCAGGGGAGATGCGGCGCCCGACCGTAGGTGGCCTCCACAACGACACGGGACACGCCACTTCGAGGCCGACTCGTCAGGGTCACCGGAGAACCCGGAACTCCGCGAAACCGCCCACCGGAGAAACACCCCTTCCCGACCTCCAAGGCCACCGAGGACAGGGCGGCCGACCTTGTCACCCGCCTGCGATGACGCGCCATGACCACTCGATCTATCCGGATACGGGACACGGAATCTCCACCCGTAACAAGGTCGGGCCACCGCGCGGACTGGACAGGCTCATCACGCCGTCGGTGACGGCCACACGGTCGGCCAGGCCGGCCAGGCCCGAACCCGCGGCCGGGTCGGCGCCGCCCACGCCGTCGTCGCGGACCTCCAGGACGAGGGCGCCCTCGTGGAGACGGCCGTAGACGAAGCCGTGCCGGGCCCCGCTGTGTTTGGCGATGTTCGCCATCGCCTCGGACACGACGTAATAGGCGGCCGCCTCGATCGGCGGAGGCAACCGCCCGGGAAGCGACACGTCGACGTCGACCGGGACCGGCGACCGCCCCGCCACGTCTTCGACGGCCGCGCCGAGCCCCCGGTCGGTGAGCACCTGGGGATGGATGCCCCGGATCAGTTCGCGCAGTTCGGCCAGCACACGTTTGGCCTCCTCGTGGGCCTCGGCGACCTGGGCCTCGGCGGGCGAGCCGGGCGGCAGGTCGAGGCGGGCCAGGCCGAGTTTCATGCTGAGGGACACCAGCCGCTGCTGGGCGCCGTCGTGGAGGTCGCGCTCGATGCGGCGGCGTTCGGCCTCGAACGCGTCGACCAGCCGCGCCCGCGAGCGGATGATCTCGGCGTCGCCGGGCGCGACGACCGCCCGCGCGATCATGGCCCGGGTGCCCGCCCACGCCGCCAGCATGTAGGCCGACAGCGGCACCAGCAACACGCCGGCCGCGACCAGCGGCAGGCCGTCGGTCCAGTGCATGCCCGGCTGGAACGGCGCCGACATCAGCAGCAGCGGCAACCAGAACGCCGATGAGACCAGCCCGAGGTCCATCCAGCACAACACCGACAGCGCGACGACCGTGAACCCGAGATCACGCCAGGTCGCCTGCTCCCGCACGCGTGTGGTGAGCCAGGACCGCGGACCCGATTCCGGCGGCTTCACGTGCGGATTGCCCGCGGGCGTGCGGTCGACCAGCCGCATCCGCATCCGCTCGAACGCCGCCAGCGGCAGCGCCAGCACGATCAGGGTGAGCAGAGCGGCGACGAACGCCGTCCCGGCGCCGAAGACATAGGCCGTGTAGATGAGCAGGCACACGGCCACCGCGTAGACCGCGCTGCACAGCAGATAGGCGAGCGCGCGCCACGGCCACGACGAACACAGGAACGCCAGTGGCCGACGCGTCATCGCCGCCATCGCGGTTCTGGTCAGCACGCCCCGACCGTAACCGATCGAGCCGGACCGGCACGGTAGTGCCAGGACTACTCTCACTCCTCGCCGCAGCACCAATGCGCCGGCCCGACCCGGTCGGCTTCGCTTGACGCCATGAAGGTTCGATTGGAAGCGGTACGCCGCGTCTACGGAACGGTGGCGGCGCTCGACGGGGTGACGGCCGGCTTCGAGGCGGGCACCCTGACGGCGATCATGGGCCCGTCGGGGTCGGGGAAGTCGACGCTGCTGCACTGCGCCGCGGGTCTCGACCGCCCGACCGGGGGAACGGTCGTCATCGATGGCACCGACCTGGGCTCGCTGAACGAACACGGCCTGACCGTGCTGCGGCGCGAGCGGATCGGGTTCGTCTTCCAGGCGTTCAACCTGGTCTCGTCATTGACCGCCGAGCAGAACGTGGCGCTGCCGCTCCGCCTCGCCGGGCGTCCCGCCGACCCCGGGCTGGTTCTCCAGGCGCTGGCCCAGGTCGGCCTCGCCGATCGGGCCCGCCATCGGCCGAACGGCCTGTCGGGTGGCGAGCAGCAGCGGGTGGCGATCGCGCGGGCGCTGATCACCAGGCCCGCCGTGGTGTTCGCCGACGAGCCGACCGGCCAGCTCGACACCCAGACCTCACGCCAGGTCCTCGGCATGCTGCGCCGCCTGGTCGACGACCACGGCCAAACGATGATCACGGTGACCCACGACCCGGTGACGGCGTCCTACGCCGACCGGGTGGTCTTCCTGGAGGACGGGCGCGTCGTCGACGAGTTCACCGGCGCCCTGACGGCCGAGACCGTCGCCGCCCGGATGGCGGGAACATGGTGAGCCTCGCGATGGTGAGAGAGACGGTGAGAGACCGGTGGCACTCGTTCGCCGGCGGTTTCGTCGTGCTGTTCCTCGGCATGGCGCTGGTGTCGATGAGCGTGCTGGCGCTGGCCTCGGCGGGACCGAGAGTGCCCGACCGGCTGGCGGGCACGCCCGTGTTCGTCTCTGCGCCGAGGGCCGAGCGGGCAGACGGCAGCTTCGCCCCCGACCGCCCGTGGTCACCCGAGACGGTCACGTCACTGCTGAAGGAGCTCTCCGCGATCCCGGGGGTCGCGCGGGCGGTTCCCGACCGCGCGTTCTACGCGCAGCCCGTGATCGACGGCAGACCGGCGGCGTCCGAACGCGGTTACGCGTGGTCGACGGCGATGCTGGCGCCCTACCGGCTGACGGCCGGGGCCGCGCCGCGAACGGGCGAGGTGGCCGCCGGCCGGTCATCGGGGTTGACGCCGGGGAGCCGGGTGCCGGTGCTGACGGTGCGCGGCCCGGTGACCTACACCGTCTCGGGCACGGTCGACGGGCCGGGGGTCTTCCTCAACGACGCCGACGCGGCCCCCCTCTCGGCGGGAGTGCGCGCGATCGGCCTGATCGTCGAACCGGGGGCCGACGTGACCGCGATCGCGAAGGCGGCGGGCAGGTTCGCCGACGTGCTCACGGGCGAGGGCCGGAGTGTCCTGGAATCCCGTGACGACGAACGCACCCGCTGGATCGGCATGCAGATCCTCACCGGCATGGCCGTGCTCTCGGCGCTCGTGTCCGTCCTGGTGGTGGGGTCGACGTTCGCCGTCGGGGTGGCGCAGCGGCGCCGGGAGTTCGGGCTGCTGCGGGCCGTCGGCGCGACGCCGCGCCAGATCCGGGCCATGGTCTACGGCGAGGCGCTGGTGGTCGGCGTCGCCGCGACGGCGGCGGGTGTGGTGGCCAGCGCGCTGCTCGCCCCGGTGCTGGGCGCCGTGCTGGTCGACGTCGGGTTCGAACCGGCGGGCTTCGCGGTCGGCCTGTCGCCGCTCGCGCTGGCGGGGTCGTTCGCGGGCGGGGTGCTGCTGACGCTGGTGGCGGTCTGGTCGGCGTCGAGGCGGGCGGCGCGGGTCGGTCCCCTGGAGGCGCTGCGCGAGGCCGAGGTCGACGACCGTCCGATGCCGCGCCTGCGGTGGATCACCGGGCTGGCCTTGTGCGCGCTGGGCGTGGCCTCGGCGGTGAGCTCGGACGGTGAGGGCGCGTTCGTGATGTCGGGCCTGGTCGCCGCGGTGGGCGTGATCGCCGGTCTGGCGCTGCTGTCGCCGGTGGTGGTCCCGCCGGTGGCGCGATACGCGTCGTGGCCGTTCACCCGGGGGCGCGGCGCGGTCGGGATGCTGGTCCGGGAGAACGCCAGAACCGCGGTCCGCCGGACCGCCGCGACGGCCACGCCGGTGCTGGTCACCATCGGGTGCGCGGTGCTGATCACCGGGATGGTGCAGACGACCGCCGCCGGTTTCGCGGCCGTCCGGGCCACCACGATCCGCGCCGACGCGGTCATCGTGCCCGACGGCACACCTGGCCTGACCGATGCGTCCGGCGGGGAGTCGTCCCTGTTCAGCGCGGTGTTCGAGGCGAACGGCGACCCGCTGAGCACCATCGGGGCCACACCGGAGCTCCTGGAGCGGGCCGGTGAGGCCTCCGGCCCGCTCGACCAGCTCCGCCACGACGACCGGGTCCTCCTGGCCGACTGGCTGGCCGAGGATCGGGGGCTTCGTCCGGGCGCGGTGCTGCCGGTGTCCTTCGAAGACGGCACCTCGGTGCGGCTGACCGTCGCTGGCACCGTCCGGGACGCGGACGCCGACGTGCTCGTGTCGCGGGAGTTGCTGAGACGGCACGACCCGGCGGTCCTCGCCGACGAGGCCTACGTCGTCGGCGCGGCTCCCGACCCTGGTCCGGGGGCGCGGGTCGTCGACGTGGCGACCTACGCGGCCGAGGCCGACGCCGAGGAAGACCGGCTGGTGTGGGTCGCGACCCTGCTCCTGGTCGTGGTGTCCACCGCGTACGCGGGAGTGGCGATCGTGAACACGATGGTGATGTCGGCCGCCGGCCGGGGCCGTGATCTGGAGGTGCTGCGTCTGTCGGGGGCGACGCCCCGGCAGGCGCGCGGCATCGTCGCGGCGGAGTCGGCGCTCGTGGTGCTGCTCGGCGCCGGGCTGGGCCTGGTGGTCGCGTTGCCCGCGCTGCTCGGCATCCGCGGCGCGTTCGCCGAGGCGATGAACGCCGACGTCCCGCTGGTGATCCCCTGGCCGCTCATCGGGGGGCTGATCGCCGTCTGCCTGGTGCTGGCCGCCGGCTCGTCGGTGCTCTCGGTCACGGCGAAGGCGTCGGGCCGGGCATGGCCGGGCGCTAGACCCAGGCGCTCGACGGCGTCGGGCGCCGACCGGCCGTCAACGCCCGGATCGGCGCCGAACCCCACTTGAGCGGCCTGCCGGTCACGACCCACGTGTCGCCGCGTTCGGGTTCGGCACCCTGGTGCAGATCGCGACGCGGGCCCTGGTCAGCGAACCGCCTCGATGAGGATCCGCTGCGAGTGGGCCACGAACGGCCCGTGCCGCTCGATGAAGTCGTGCAGCGTCTCCAGGCGGTCGCGGTAGGCGTCGACGGTGAACCCGGGGACCGTCCAGATGACCTTGCGCAGGAACACCACGACGGCGGCGACGTCGAAGAACTCCATCCGCAACGCCTCGTGCCGGACGTCGACCACGTCCAGCCCGGCCCGTTCGGCGGCGGTCACGAGAGACACGACGTCCACGCCGGAATATGTCGTGCGGGCATCCCCGTCACGGCGGCGGCCGGTGACCGGGCCCATCATGAACTCGGTCAGTTCGCGCACCGTCCCGGACCCGACGTGCTGGGCCAGGTAACAACCGCCGGGGGTGAGCACACGCGCGATCTCGTCCCAGCGGGTGGCGACGGGGTGGCGGGAGACGACGAGATCGAAGTGCCTGTCGGGAAAGGGCAGGTCGGCGTCGTCGGCGACGTGGGCGACGGCGCCGCCGAGCCGCCGCCGGGCGAGGGCGAGATTCGGCTCCCACGATTCGGTCGCCGCCACCACCGGCGGCAGAACCGGCACGGACGCCAGCACCTCACCCCCACCGGTCTGCACGTCGAGCAGCGCCTTCGCCGAGGCGGCCCGGTCGGCGAGCAGCCGCGCGTATCCCCAGGAGGCCCGCTGCTCGGTGGCCCGCCCGTCGAACCAGGAGAAGTCCCACCCTTCGACGGGAACGGCCAGGCCTTCGGCCAGACGATCAGAGAACATGCCGTCCACCATGCCGGTCCCCACCCGCGGTTTCCCACCGATTTAACGCCTGCCGCCCGAACCCCGTCAGCGGCCACGCGGTCCCGTGCGCCGACCGGCCGAAGAGGCCGGGCATCAAGACGGACCCGCCGATTCGTCTCCGACGAGCCGACGAACCTGAACACCGATCACGAGCCGGCCCAGACGACCCACGCCCCCTCACCGCTCCCCCCGAGCCCGTTCCTCCGCGATGCGTTCGTCCAGTTCCGGCACCTCGAACACCTCCCGGATCTCCACCCCCTCCTCCCCGTCCTGGACGTAGGGCATCTTCAACGCCCAGGCCACCGCCTCCTCCTTGGATTCCACCTCGATGATCCAGAACCCGGCGATGACCTCCTTCGTCTCGGTGAACGGCCCGTCGATGACGACGGCCTTCCCCTTCCGGTACGAGATCCGCGCCCCCCGCGTCATCGGGTGCAGCGCCTCGGCCGACAGCAGGACGCCGGCCTCCGCCATGGAGTCGTTGTAGGCCTGCATGGCCTCGATGAGTTCGTCACTCGGCAACACCCCGGCTTCGGTGGCCTCGTTCCCCCGGCCCATGATCATGAATCGCATCCGCCCAGTCTGGTGGAATGGCGCGGTGACCAACAAGGCGCACCACGTGGTGGAAGAGGTCTGGCGGGCCGAGGCGGCCCGGGTCGTCGCCGGGCTGACGCGGCTCACCGGCGATGTCGGCCTGGCCGAGGAGCTGGCCCAGGACGCCCTGCTGGCGGCCCTCGAACAGTGGCCGCGGGACGGCGTGCCGGACCGGCCGGGGGCGTGGCTGACCACGGTCGCGAAACGCCGGGCCGTCGACCTGTTCCGGCGCCGGGAACGCCACGACGAGAAGCTCGCCGAACTGGCCCGGACCGTCACCGGCGTCGAGGAGCAACCCGATCCGGACGCCATCGAGGACGACGTCCTGCGGCTGGTCTTCGTCGCCTGTCATCCGGTCCTGACCACGCAGACGCGGGTGGCGCTGACGTTGCGGCTGCTCGGCGGGCTGAGCACCGACGAGATCGCGCGGGCGTTCCTGTCCCCGGAGGCGACGATGGCCCAGCGGATCTCCCGTGCGAAGAAGACCCTCGCGGGCGAGCGGGTGCCCTTCGAGGTGCCGGGCCGCGAGGAGCTGGGCGAGCGCCTGGAAGCCGTGCTGGAGGTGGTCTACCTGATCTTCAACGAGGGGTACACCGCCACCGCGGGAGACGACTGGATCAGGCCGCACCTGTGCGCGGAGGCGCTGCGGCTGGCCCGCCTGCTGGCCGACCTCCTGCCGAAGGAGCCCGAGGTCTACGGGCTGCGGGCGCTCCTGGAGATCCAGGCGTCACGGTTGGGCGCGCGTACCGACGAGCACGGCGATCCGATCCTCCTGTCCGACCAGGACCGCTCGAAGTGGGACCGCGACCGGATCGCGGCGGGGCTGGCGGCGCTGGAGCGGGCGGGGACGGGGCCGTACGCGCTCCAGGCCGCCATCGCCGCCTGTCACGCGCGGGCCGAGACGGCGGAGGCGACCGACTGGGCCCGCATCGCGGCCCTCTACGAACGGCTGGCCGAAGAGGTGCCGTCGCCGGTCGTGGAGCTGAACCGGGCGGTGGCGCTGGCGATGGCCTACGGTCCCGCGGCCGGGCTGGCCCTGGTCGACGAGCTGGCCGGCGAGCCGGCGCTGCGGAGTTACCACCTGCTGCCCAGCGTGCGGGGCGATCTGCTGGCCAGGCTGGGCCGCGACGAGGAGGCCAGGGCCGAGTTCCGCCGGGCGGCGGCGCTGACGCGCAACGAGCGCGAGAGGGCCCTGCTGCTGGCGCGCGCCGGAGTATCCTGACGATCATGAGTCTGCCCGAACGTGTGATCGACGGCGTGGTGGCCCGTGACGTCGAGGCGGTGCTCGACCGGCTCACCCAGGCCTGGCTGCTGTCGTTCTCCTCCCCCCACACGCGCTCGGCCTACGGCTCCGACCTGGGTCAGTGGCTCGCCTTCTGCGAGCGGCACGAGATCCACCCGCTGCGGGCCGTCCGCGTCCACGGCGACGCGTTCGCCCGCTGGCTCGAACCGGTCTCCCCGCGCACCCTCGCGCGGAAGTTGTCGGCGATCTCGTCGTGGTACGCCTACGCGACCGACGAGGGCGTCCTGGAGTCCAACCCCTTCACCCGGGTACGCCGCCCCAAGGTCGAACGTTTCCAGTCGGAGACCGTCGGCCTCACCGAAGAGGAGGCCCGCGCCCTCGTGGCGGCGGCCGACGCGACGAGGGGCCCGACCGCCCTCCGCACGGCCGCGTTCATCCGGCTGATGATCGAGCTGGGCCCGCGTGTGTCGGAGGCGCTGGCGGCCACGATCGACGACCTGGGTCACCAGCGCGGCCACCGTACCCTCAGGATCGTCGGGAAGGGGCAGAAGACCCGCGTGCGCAACCTGCCGCCCGCCACCGCGGCCGCCCTCGACGCCTATCTCGACGACCGCGCCCGCCTGGCGGGCGTCGCCAGGGAGCGGTTGTCGGGCCCGCTCTTCGCCACGGCGGGCGGCCGGGCCCTCGACCGCGCCGACGCCTACCGCCTGGTCGTGAAGGTCGCCAAGGCCGCGGGCCTGGAGTCGAAGGTGACCCCCCACGCCCTGCGCCACACCTTCGCGACGGTCGCCAGCGACCGGGGCGCCTCGGTCAAGCAACTGCAGCAGGCGCTCGGCCATTCGAGTTCGTCGACCACCGACATCTACATCCACAGCCGCGACAACCTCGAACGCGACCCGTCCCAGATCGTCGCGGCGGTCATCGGATGACGCCCGGCGAACACGACCTCGCCACCCTGCTGGCCGGCCTCGACCCCGTGCTCCACGACGGCGTCTACGTCTTCGCTACCGCCGCCGAGCCGCCACCGGGCCTCACCCCGGTGCTGACGTTCACCGAGCCCGAAGGCGTGACCCTGGTGGTCCCGCACGGCCAGGCCGAGGGCGTCTTCCCGTGCCGCTGGATCACGTTGCGGGTGCACTCGTCGCTGGCCGCCGTCGGGATGCTGGCCGCCGTCACGGCCGCGCTGGCGGCGGAGGGCATCCCGTGCAACGTGGTGGCCGCCTACTTCCACGACCACCTGTTCGTGCCGCCGGAGCGGGCCGGCGACACGATGCGGGTGTTGCGTCAGTTGTCGGCGAACGTCCAGGCCAGGTGGGACAGGCCCTCTTCGGCGTAGTGGCGGGCGCCGGGCTGGGTCAGGCCGTAGGCGATGTCCTCGATGAGCGCGCAGCGCGCGTAGAACCGGGCGCGCGTCTCCACCGTCGGCCCGGCGTCGCCGCCGTGGGCGCGGTAGTGGCGCAGCGTCTCGGCGAACACCTCGGGGCCGAGGTCGCGCAGGACCAGGCCGAGGTCGTAGGCGGGGTCGGAGATCGCGGCGTCGGTCCAGTCGATGACCCCGGTGACGGTCGTGCCGTCGGTCAGCACGTGTTCGGCGCCGAGGTCGTTGTGGCAGAACGCCAGCGTCTTGGTCTCGTTCCGCGGCGGGTTCTCGCGGAGGAACCTCTCAACGGGGTCGCGCAGGTCGTCGGGCACATGGTCCCTGACGACCTCCTTGTACTCCTCGATGGTCCCGGCCAGCCAGGCGTAGAACGGTTCGTCGTCGACCTCCACCAGGTCGGCGACGCGCTCCCTCGGCACCGCGTTCATGGCCGCGAGGAAGGCCCCCAGTGGTGCGGCGACCGCGAGCCCGAGCCGGCTGTCGAGGGGTTCCCCCGCCAGTTTCCGGTACGCCATCACACCCGCCTGATCGTCCACGAAGACGACCTGAGGGGTCGGCACGGGCGAGACCTCCGCGACGACGGCGAGCAGCGCGGCCTCGCGGCGGACCTCCTCCGCGCCGCCCTCCTTGCTGCCGCGCACGATCAGGTCGCCGTCGACCTCGTAGGCGACGTTGTCCCAGCCTTCGCCGAGCTTGACCACCGACCGGGCCGGACGCCCCAGATGACGCGCCGCCACGGCGCCGATCTCGTCGATCACGAGCCCGAGGTTATCCGCTTCAGGTCGATGAACACCAATGTGTCGTCTCCGGTCCGATGCGCGCTGAGCATGTCCCGGTCGTCCACGGTCACGCCCATCGTGGTGAAGGACCGCTCGCCCCCGTCCAGGGGGACGTTCAGCTCCAGGCTGCCGGACCGCCCGGTGACCACGTCGACGACGTACTGCTCGACCTCGTCCCGGCCGGTGACCGTCGGGGCCATGAACCGGTCGGCGGCCAGCCCCTGCGGCAGGTCGGGCACCTGCCGCTCGCCCGACCCGTCCCGGGCGCGCGCGTAGGGCCTGCCGTCGGCGTGCAGCCCGGAGCAGGTGCTCACCCCGCAGACGACGTAGCGGTCGCCCGGAGTGAGGGCGGCGTGGCGGACCTCCCCGGTCTCCAGGTTGACGAGCCGCCGGAAGCGCACGTCCTTCTCGCCGTCGGAGGGCCGGAAGGGGTCGCCCGCCCAGGGCCACTCCAGCAGGTGCAGCCCCTCGCCGCCCGGCACCGGCGCGGGCGGCCCGCCCGTCACCGGGACGCTGAAGACGCCGATGTCGCCCGCGGAGTAGACGAGGCGGTCGCGGACCAGGTCGGTGGCCCACGGCACGTGCGGCAGCGTGCCCGGCAGCCGTTCGGCGGTCCCCCCGGCCAGCGGCGCCCGCCACAGGGTCGCGGAGGTGTCGGTCTTGACGTGCCAGACCAGCCGGTCACCCGCGACCACGAATCCGTCGGCGATCTCGCCCTTGCGGGAGGGCACGAGCGTGACCTGGCGCAACTCGCGGGTGCGCTGGTCGTAGGCGTAGACCGCGCCGGCCCTCTCGTGGGAGCTCCAGGTCGTCAGCAGCGTGGTGTGGTCGTCGGCGATGAGCAGCGGCCGCAGCCGCTTGCCGTTCTTCAATGAGGCCGGGGCGATCTGGACCGCGCCGGGCCACACCTCTTCGACCGGCGGCGACCCCGCCACCTGCTCCTGGGTGATGGCCGGCAGGGACGGGGTGACCACCACGGGCTCGGGCCTCTCGTGCCGGACGGCGAGCACCGTCCCGGTCGCGGCCAGCACGACGGCGGCCGCCGAGGCGAGCAGCCGGGACCGGGCCCGGCGGCGGCGACGGCGGGCGACCCCGTCGAGCAGGCCGGGCGGGGCGACGGGGGCGTGGGTCGCGGCGCGCGCCAGCGTGGCGCGCAGGTCGTCTTCCAGCGTCATCGCAGGCTCCTGTCGGTCGCGGTGTCTCCGATGACGGTGCGCAGGCGGGCCAGGCCGTGGCTCGCGTGGCTGCGGACGGTGCCGCGCGCGATGCCCAGCACCCGGGCTATCTCGGCGTCGGTCAGGTCCTCGTAGTAGCGCAGCACCAGCACGGCGCGCTGTTTGCGGGGCAGCACCGTCAGCGCCCGCCACAGTCCCTGCTCGCGGTCGGAGGGACGCTCGTCCTCCCACGCTCGGTCGGGCGGGTCGACGGACAGGCTCTCGCGGCGGCGCCGCCGCCAGACGCTGATGTGCAGGCGGGCCATGACGACCCGCACGTAGGCCTCCGGGTCGTCCTTCCGCCGGACGCGCGGCCACGCCCGGTGCAGCCGCGCCAGCGCCTCCTGCGTGAGGTCGGCCGCGTCGTGGGGGTCGCCGCTCAGGACGTAGCCGTACCGTAAGAGGGCGTCGGCGCGTTCGGCGGCGAACGCGGCGAAGTCGGGGTCGGAGGTCACATCACCTAGACGGCTCTCGCCGCCGAAGTGTTGAAGTCAGCCCGCCAGCACCGTCAGCGTCTCTCCGAGGGGCGCGTCGAGTTTGAGGAGCGCCTGGGCGTCTCCGCCGGTCGGGCCCTGGTTGACGATCGCGATCGGGATGCCGAGCGCCTCGGCCCGGTCGACGAAACGGCGCCCCGACCGGACGGTCAGCGACGAGCCCAGCACCAGCAGCAGCCGGGCCGCGGCCACCATCGCGAAGCACTCGTCGACGCGCGGCCGGGGCACGTTCTCGCCGAAGAAGACCACGTCGGGCTTGAGCAGGCCGCCGCAGCCCGCGCAGTCGACCACGGTGAACCCGGCCACCAGTTCGTCGGGGACGACGGCGTCTCCGTCGGGGTTGATGGGGCCGACGGCCGCGTCGAAGCCGGGGTTGGCCGCCCTCAGGCGGTCGTCGAGTTCGGTGCGGGGGACACGGGCCCGGCAGCGGAGGCAGGCGACCCGGTCGAGGCCGCCGTGGAGCTCGACCACGCGCCGGCTGCCGGCCGCCTGGTGGAGGCCGTCGACGTTCTGGGTCACCACGCCGTCGACGAGGCCGAGCCGTTCGAGGCGGGCGACCGCGTGGTGGCCGGCGTTGGGTTCGACGCGGCCCATGTGGCGCCAGCCGACGTGGCTGCGGGCCCAGTAGCGGCGCCGGGCGGCGGCGCTGGTGGTGAAGGTCTGGTAGGTCATCGGGTCGGCTCGGCGGGCCCGGCCGGTCTCGCCCCGGTAGTCGGGGATGCCCGACTCGGTCGACAGGCCCGCGCCGCTGAGGACCACCACGCCCCCGTCGCCGACCAGGCCGGCGAGTTCTCGCATCACCTGTCCATTCTGCGGTCCGCCTGGCGTGCCTTGTGCTCCAGGTAGCGCCGTTCGGGCTGGTTCGCGGTCTGGCGCGCGGCCTTGGCGTAGGCGGCGCGGGCGCCGTCGAGGTCGCCGGCCATGTCGAGCAGGTGGGCCCGGACCGCCTCCACGCGGTGGTGGCCCTTCAGCCGGGGGTCCTGCTCGACCTCGGTCAGGAGGTCGAGGCCGGCGGCGGGGCCGTCGACCATGGCGACGGCGACGGCGTGGTTGAGGGACACCATGGGGCCGGGCCAGAAGCGCTTGAGGGTGGCGTACAGGACCAGGATCTGCCGCCAGTCGGTCTGGGCGGCGCTGGGGGCCTCGTCGTGGACGGCCGCGATGGCGGCCTGCACCTGGTAGGGGCCGAGCGACGCCGAGCGCAGGGTCTCGGTGATCAGGTCGGTGCCCTCGGCGATGAGGGCCCGGTTCCAGCGGGAACGGTCCTGTTCGGCGAGTGGGATCAGGGTCCCGCCGGGGCCGGTCCGGGCGGGGCGGCGGGCGTCGGTGAGCAGCATCAGGGCCAGCAGCCCGGACACCTCGCCGTCGCCGGGCAGCAGCCCGTGGAGCCGCCGGGTCAGCCGGATCGCCTCGGCGGTCAGCTCGACGTCGAGCAGCCCCTCTCCGGCGCTGGCGGCGTAGCCCTCGTTGAAGATCAGGTAGAGGACGTGCAGGACGACCGCGAGCCGTCCCTCCCACTCGGCCGCCGGGGGCGGCTCGAACCGGGCTCCGGCGGCCCTGACCGACTGCTTGGCCCGGCTGATGCGCTGGCCCATGGTCGCCTCGGGGACCAGGAACGCCCGCGCGATCTGCCCCGTCGTCAACCCGCCCACGGCCCGCAGGGTGAGGGCGACCTGCGACGACGGCGAGATCGACGGATGGCAGCACAGGAACAGCAGGGTGAGGGTGTCGTCGTGGTGCTCCACGTCGTCGCCGGGGCCGGGCATCGCCGCGACGCGTTCCTCGCGGCGTTCGCGCGCCTGGTCGCCGCGCGCCTCGTCGGCCAGGCGGCGGCCGGCGACGGTCACCAGCCACGCCTTCGGGGACGCCGGGACGCCCTCGACGGGCCACTGGAGCGCCGCTGCCAGCAGGGCCTCCTGGACGGCGTCCTCGCACGCGTCGAAGCGGCCCCAGCGGCGCACCAGCACCGCGAGCACCTGCGGCGCCAGCTCCCGCAGCAGGCGGTCGGTCACCGCGTCGACGCCGGTCATGAGCCCTCGTACACCGGTCTCACCTCGACGGCGGAGAACTCGGCCTCCGGCAGCCCGGCCGCCAGTTCGACGGCCCGTTCGGCCGAGCACTCGACGATGTAGAAACTGGCCAGGAACTCCTTGGCCTCCACGAACGGCCCGTCGGTGACCACGGGGATCCCGTCGCGCACCCGCACCGACCTGGCCTGGTCTTCGCCTTCGAGGCCCTGCGCGGCCACCAGCTCGCCGGTCTCGCGGAGTTCGGCGATCCAGGCGTCGTGGCGGTCGACCAGGGTCTGGAACTCCTCGGGCGAGAACGCCGCGTACCCCGCCTGCGTGCCGTAGATCATCAGCGCGTACTTCATGGACCCGACCGTATCGCCCCCGATCAAAAAATCTTCAAAAACCGGTTGCCGCCCAGCTCAAAGGCCGTTTCACCCTCGGTGCACACCTGCCACCCTCCGGCGTTTCCGCAGGTCAGAGCGAATGTGAATGTACTTTTCACGTTTGCCTGGGGCCCCGCGGGCCGGTCAGGATGGGGGCGATCCCGAAACGCCCCCGACCAGGGGTTTCTTTGGCCTGCCCCAAAACCCGAAACCTGGAGGGTTCATGATCCATGCCCGTGGCCTGACCAAGACGTACACCCTCAAGAAGACCTCCGTCGACGCCGTGCGCGGCGTCGACCTCGACGTGGCGGCCGGTCAGCTCGTGGCCTTCCTCGGCCCCAACGGCGCCGGCAAGTCGACCTGCCTGCGGATGCTGACCGGGCTGCTCCCGCCGACCTCCGGGACGGCCCGGGTGGCCGGTCACGACGTCACCACCGAGGCGGCGGCCGTGCGCGCCCGGATCGGCTACATCGGCCAGAAGGGCGGCGCCGGCGAGGCGTTCCGGATCGGCGACGAACTGGTCACCCAGGGCCGCTGCTACGGCATGACCCGCCGCGCGGCCCGGTCGCGGGCCGAGGAACTGCTGACGGTGGTCGGCCTCGACGGCCTGTTCGCCCGCAAGCCGTCGACGTTGTCGGGCGGCCAGCGCCGCCGCCTGGACATCGCGCTCGGCCTGATGAACCGCCCGCCCCTGCTGTTCCTGGACGAACCCTCGACCGGCCTCGACCCGGCCAGCCGCGCCGACATCTGGTCGCACATCCTGCGCCTGCGCGCCGACCACGGCACCACCCTGTTCCTGACCACCCACTACCTGGACGAGGCCGACGCGATGGCCGAACGCGTCGTCGTCATCGACCAGGGCCGCATCATCGCCGACGGCACCGCCCGCGGCCTCAAGGCCGACCTGGCCGGCGACCGCCTGACCGTCACCCTCCACGACCCGGCCGACACGCCCCGCGCGGCCGAACTGGCGATGGGCCTGCCCGGCGCGGCCGACGTCACCCGCGACGGCCCGAAGCTGACCTTGCGCGTGGCGGCGGCCGACCGCGCGCTGCCCGAGTTCCTGCGCGCCCTGGACGCGGCCGGCTTGAAGGCCGACACGGCCGAGAGCTCCCGCCCGACCCTCGACGACGTGTTCCTGGCCCTGACGGGCCGCACCATCCAGGACGAGGACGCCTGACCATGACCTTCCTCCGCGACACCGCCACGATCTTCACCCGCGAGTTCGCCCCCGTCTGGCGCGATCCCCTCTCGCTCGTCTTCACCATGGCCCAGCCGCTGCTGTTCCTCTATCTGTTCGGCCCCCTGCTGGAGAAGGGCACCGACACGCCGGGCCCGGCCTGGCAGTGGTTCGTGCCCGGCATCCTGATCATGATGTGCCTGTCGGGGCCGCTGATGGCCGGATACTTCCTGCTCCTCGACCTCATCGGCGGCTCGATGGAGCGCCTGCTCGTCACCCCGGTCAGCCGGACCGCCCTGCTGGTCGGCCGGACGCTGAAGGAGTTCGTCGTCCTGCTGGCCCAGGCGGTCCTGATCATCGGGCTGGCCGTCCCGCTCGGCCTCGACCTGCACGTCCCGGGCGTGCTGACCGGGCTGACGCTGCTCGTCGTGTTCGGGATCGGGCTCGGCGGGTTGTCGTTCCTGCTGGCCATCGTCTCGGCGCCCGGCGGGGAGCTGTTCTACGGGGTCACCCAGGTCGTCATGTTCCCGCTGCTGCTGCTGTCGGGCGTGCTGCTGCCGGTGGAGAACGGGCCGGGCTGGTTGCAGGTGGCCGCCGCCGCCAACCCGGTCACCTACGTCGTGGAGGCCGAGCGTGCCCTGTTCGCCGGGCGGTTCCTCGACGCGCCGGTCGTGTGGGGCGCGTCGGCGGCCGTGGTGACCGCGCTCCTCGGGCTCCACCTGGCCCGGCGCCGCATGGCGCGGGGACTCTAACCCCGGAACACCACCTCATGGGAGGTCGCGGTCGGGTGGGTGAACTCCAGCAACCGCTTGGCCTCGGCGACCAGCTCGGCCTTGGCCAGGGTCGGGACCGGCTCCAGCGGGGTCAGGACCAGCGTCACCGCCCCGCCCTTGGCCGTCGCCATCGTCCACAACCCGGCGACCCGCCCGTCGACCAGGAACGACGGCTTGAACTGGCCGTTGGCCTTCACGTAGACCTGGTCCTTGTGGGCTTCGGGCAGGATGCGGGCGCGGCGGGCGGGGGCGTAGGCCAGCAGGGTGCTGTCGAACCACGGCAGCAGCCGGACCGGCGCCTCGGCGTCTTCGCCCGGCCGGGGCGCGCCGGGCAGGTCGTAGAGGGTGCGGCCGTCCTCGTCGGTGAACGTGACCAGGTCGGGCATGGCCTCCAGGGCGGCGCGGACCGGTGTGATGTTCCAGGCGATCCACGACGCGACGTCCTCGGCGGCGGCCGGGCCGAACGCCCCCAGGTGGCGGCGGACGACGAAGTCGAGCGCCTCCGGCAGCGGCGGGAACTCCTTGGCCGGGCCGGCCGCGAACAGCACCGGGGTGCGCCTCGACCACGTGCCCTCGGCCGGAACGCGGATGAACCCGACCCGCATCATCACCGACGTCCACCGGTAGAGGCGCTGGAGCTCGATCTCGCGGTCGGACAACACGCCCGGGTGCGCGACCACCCACTCGTCGATCGCGGCCACCAGTTCGGCGACCGGACGCGGGGTGGCGCCCATCTCGCGCACCAGGTCGAGCAGCTCGCCGATCTCGGGTTCTGGACCGGCCCGGAACGACCCCACCTTGGAGGCCGCCGACACCGCCGCGTAGGCCGGGTAGTCGGCCGGGGTGACGGTGTGGATGGTGCCGCGCAGCAGGGTGCCGGTGACCAGGTCGCCGGTGGAGTGGGCGTGCCAGTGCGACTCGGGCGCGAGCTCGTGGGCGCGGCTCCACAACGCGGGGCCCAGCGCGGGCCAGTACTGCATCTGCAGCGCGCCGATCCGCTCCGCCACGACGGGCAGCGGGAGCCGCATCCGCTCCAGCAGACCCTGGCGGGCGAGCAGGGCACGGTTGAGGGCGCGGGTCGTGATCGGCATGCGGCCAGCCTACGGGGCGGGAACACGGAGCCCCCGCGTGTGGTTAACTACGTAGTGCCGGTGTGGATGTGTCCCCCGGGCCGCATATACCGCCTTCACGGAATACCGTTCGGCTGGAACCGTGTTGTGCATCTCGCCGAGGAGGCGACCACCACACCGGCCTAAAACGTTCTCCAGCGATGCCCCGCCCCAGCGCGGGGCATCGTCGTCTCTCGGTCCCGGCGACACCTAGGCTTGGAGCGGTCAACCGAGGGAGGAGCCCCCTTGTCGTCGCTGTTCTACCGCGTCGCCAAAGTCGTCAGCGTTCCCGTGATGCACGCGCTCTGGCGTCCGCGCGTCGTGGGGATGGAGCACGTCCCGGAGACGGGTCCGGCGATCATCGCCGCCAACCACCTGTCCGCGCTCGACTCCTTCTTCCTGCCCGCGCTGATGCCCCGCCCGGTCACCTTCGTCGCCAAGAACGAATACTTCACCGGCAGCCCGATCACCCGCGTGATCATGAGCGGCAACCTCGCGATCGACCGCGACAGCGCCGGCGCCGCCCAGGCGATGCTCGACGCCGCCGCCGGCATCCTGAACGACGGCGGGCTGTTCGGCATCTACCCCGAGGGCACCCGCTCCCCCGACGGCCGCCTCTACAAGGGCAAGATCGGCGTCGCCTGGCTGACCCTGACCACCGGCGCGCCGGTGCTGCCGGTGGCGCTGGCGGGCACCGACAAGGTGCTGCCGCCGGGCGCGTCGGTGCCGCGCGTGCACCGCATCGACGTCACGATCGGCAAGCCGATGACCTTCGAGGGCGACGCCGCCAAGGCCCGCGACCGGCGCGAGGTCACCGACCAGATCATGGACGCCATCCGCGAACTCTCCGGCCAGGAGTACGTGCCCAGCTACGCCAAACGGCCCAATTCGTAACGAATTCGCTAAGCTCGTCGCCGTGCGGGGACGAACGATAGCGATCATTTCGGTGGCGTGCGTGGTCGCCGCCGCGGGCGGCGGAGCCGGCGCCTGGTGGGTGCTGCACACACGCGGCACCCCTCAGGAGACCGCCCGTCTCTACGCCGCCGCCTGGGCGGCCGACGACCTGACGGCGATGAAGGGCCAGCTGGTCACCCCGGTTCCGGCCGCCTTCGACACCGTCACCGCCTCGATCGCGAAGGATCTGAAGGCGACCGTCAAGGACGTCGAGCTGGGCCAGGTCGCCCCCGCCGGCGACGACCGCTACGAGGCGTCCTACACGGCCACCCTCGACATCGCCGACGTCGGGCCCTGGACGTACACGGGCACCTTCGACCTGGTCGTGTTCGACCGGCAGTGGAAGGTCGACTGGAAGCCGCAGGCGCTCCACCCCGGCATCGACGGCACCGCCAAGCTGGCGCTGAAGACCACCTGGCCGCAGCGGGCCGCGCTCACCGACGCCGACGGCAACCGCATCGACGGCACCGACGTGGGCGGGTCGGTGCAGCAACTGGCCGGGTTCCTCGACAAGGCGGACGACAAGGACGTCGCGAAACTCGGCCCCGCCTACCGGAAGAACCAGGCGATCGGACGCGGCGGCCTCCAGGAGACCTTCCAGAAACGCCTGGCCGGCACCCCCACCACCGACGTCATGGCCGGCGACAAACCCCTTGAGTCGATCAAGGGCGAGAAGGGCGAACCGGTCAGGACCAGCCTGGACATGACGATCCAGAACGCCGCCGCCAACGCCATCCGCGATCTCGACAAGCCCGCCTCGCTCGTGGCCATCCGCCCCTCGACCGGCGAGGTCCTGGCCATCGCCAACAACCGCGGCGACTTCAACCGCGCCCTCAACGGCCAGTACGCCCCCGGCTCGACCTTCAAGACGGTCACCGCCGCCGCCCTGCTGGCCAAGGGCGTCGACCCGGGCGAGAGCGTGACCTGCCCGGAGAACGCGGTCGTCGGCGGCCTGAAGATCCGCAACAGCGACAACGCGGAGTACGGGACGATCAGCTTCAGCGACTCCTTCGCCTACTCCTGCAACACCACCTTCGCCCCGCTGGCCCAGGAGCACCTCGGCGCCGAGGGCCTCTACGACGCCGCCGGCAGCCTCGGCTTCAACCAGCCGCTCAACATCGGCGTGCCGGCGAGCAAGGGCAGCATGCCGAAGGCGACCTCCGACGCCGAGCTCGCCGCCGAGTCGTTCGGCCAGGCGAAGATCATCGCCAGCCCGCTGATCATGGCCTCGGTCGCGGCGGCCGTCGCCGACGGCACCTGGCGGCCCCCGACGCTGGTCCCGGGCCTGAAGCAGAAGGCCAAGGAACGGCCGCTGCCCGACGGGGTGGCCGACGACCTGCGCGGGATGATGCGGGCCGTGGTCTCGAAGGGCACCGCCAAGTCGGCCGGGCTGCCCAGCGGCGCCTACGGCAAGACGGGCACGGCCGAATACGGCAGCGGGCCCGAGCTGCCCTCCCACGCGTGGTTCCACGGCTACCGCGACGACGTGGCGTTCGCGGTCGTGGTGGAGGGCGGCGGAGGCGGCGGCAAGGTGGCCGCGCCCGTGGCGGCCGATTTCTTGCGGGGCTTTTGACAATTTTTCTTGTCGGTGAGAACCTGAGGCCATGTTCGAAGTGGCGGTCATCGACGACCCCGCGGCCGCCGAGGTCTCCCTCGACCCGGTCCGCGCCCGCATCCTGGCCGAACTGGCCGAGCCCGGCTCGGCCACGCAGCTCGCCACCAAGATCGGCCTGCCCCGGCAGAAGGTCAACTACCACCTGAAGACGCTGGAGAAGCACGGCCTGGTCGAGCTCGTCGAAGAACGCCGCAAGGGCAACGTCACCGAGCGGGTCATGCGCGCCACCGCCGGTTCCTACGTCATCTCGCCCGCCGCGCTGGGCGCGGTCGAACCCGATCCCTCCCGGCGGCCCGACCGCCTGTCGGCGGCGTGGCTGCTCGCCGTGGCGGCCCAGCTCGTGAAGGACGTCGGCGCGCTGATCACCCGCTCGGAGCGCGCCCAGCAGAAGGTCGCCACGTTCGCGATCGACGGCGCCGTCCGCTTCGCCAGCCCCCGCGACCGGGCCGCCTTCGCCGAGGAACTGTCGGCCGCCGTGGCCTCCCTCGTCTCCCGCTACCACGACGAACAGTCACCGGGAGGCCGCGACCACCGGATCGTCGTCGCCCTGCACCCGGCCATCACCCGCCAGGAGCCCTAGCCGGCCCGCCCGCCGCCGCCCGCGACCGGCGGCGGCGCGGGGACCATCGCGCGCACGATCCGCTCGACCCCTTCCCGCGTGACCGTGCCCGCCGGGGCTGTGACCAGGGTGAACAGCGCGCCGCCGTAGAGCGCGATCAGCCCCGGCACCCGCTCGGGCGGGATCGCGAGCCCGAGCTGGGCATGGTGCCCGGCCGTGAACACCGTCGCCACCGCCTGAAGGCCCTCCAGGGCCCGGTTGAGTTCGGGGCGGCGGACCGCCTCCAGGCGGAGCTCGAAGATGGCCAGGTAGCGGTCGCGCAGCACGGTCGCCGCGCCCAGGAGCGAGTCGGTCAGCAACTCGACCAGGTCGGGCTCTCCCGTCAGGCGGCCGGCGGCGGCGTCCATGTCGGCCAGGTGGAGCTCGACCACCCGTTCGGCCGCGGCGACGAGCAGGGCCTCACGGTTGCGGAAGTAGTTGGAGGCCGTGCCGGTCGGCAGCCCCGCCGCGCGTTCGGCGGTGCGGTGGGTCAGGCCGTGCACCCCCGACGAGGCGAGCAGCGCGATGGCGGCGTCGGTGAGGGCCCGGCGGCGGTCCGGATTGGTGGGCGGCACCCGGCCATGCTACCAATAGCAGTACTAGTACGACCGTAGTGAATGACGGGACCCCCATGAGAATCGCCATCGTCGGGGCCGGGCTCGGCGGCGTCACCGCCGCCACCGGCCTCCACCTGACCGGCCACGACGTCACCCTCTACGAACGCGCCCCCGACCTGCGCGAAACCGGCACCGGCATCGTCGTCATGCCCAACGGCCTCGCCGCCCTCGACAGCCTCGGCCTGGGCGCGCCCCTGCGGGAGCACGCCGCGCCCACCACCCAGGGCGGGCTGCGCGACCGCGCCGGCCGTCCGCTCCTGGTCACCGACGCCGCCAAGGCCCAGGAACGCTACGGCCAGACCATCGTCGTCGACCGCGCCGTTCTGCACCGCACCCTGCGGGAGCGGCTGCCGGCCGACTGTATCCGGACGGGCGTCGCCGTCGGCGGCCTCGCCGAGGAGCCCGGTCGCGTGCTCGTCGACGGCGTCGACGACGCCGACGCCGACGCCGTGGTCGTGGCCGACGGGATCGGCAGCCGCCTGCGCGCCCGCCTGTTCCCCGCTCACCCGGGCACCGAACGGACCGGCCGCCTCGACCTGCGCGGCACGCTCGGCACGATCCCCGGCGTCGAAGACCTGCTCACCGCGATTCTCATCGACCGGCACAGCGGCGCGATGTTCGGCCTGTTCCCGATGGGGCCGGGCGGCCTGTACTGGTTCACCGACACCCCCATGCCCGCGACCGTCCCGGAGCCGGAGCAGGCCCGGGAGCAGGTGGCCGAGCTCATGGCGGACTGGCACCCGGCCGTGCCGGCCGTCCTGCGGGCGACCGCCGTGGCAGACGTCCACGTCGACCCCATCACCCGGCTGGCCAAGCCGCTGGCGACCTACGCGACCGGCAGGATCTGCCTGCTGGGCGACGCCGCCCACGGCATGACCCCCGATCTGGGGCAGGGCGCGAGCCAGGCCTTCGAGGACGCCGCGGCCCTGGTCGAACACCTTGAGGGCGCGACCCCGGCCGAGGCGGCCGAACGGCTCGGCCGCTACGACGCCGAAAGGCGGCCACGAGCCAACCGGCTCATGGCCGCCTCCAGCCGTCAGTCGCGGCTCACCACCCGGACCGGCCCGGCCGCCTGGCTACGCGACACGCTGCTGCGCGCCACGCCGCCGGCGCTGGCCGCCCGGCAGCTCGCCGCGATCTGGCTCACGCGAGGTCAGCACAGGTGACGCCACAACGCGACCCACTGGTCGGGGTGGACGTGTCCCACGACGGCGTCGCGGGGCACCCCCGCCGCCGACAGGGCGGCGTCCACCCCCTCGTACCGGGTCTTCAGCGAGGCCCGCACCGAACCGCCGGTCCCGCCGAAGCCGAGCTCGACCAGCCGCCGGTAGGAGCCCCGGTCGCACACCAGCGGCTCGGGCCTGCGCTCGATCCGCAGGATCGCCGAGTCGACCGACGGCACCGGGCGGAACGACTCCCGGAAGACGGTGTGCCCGAGCCGCCAGTGGAACCACGGCCACGACTCGACCGTGACCAGGCTCCAGCGGCCGTAGTCGCCGGTGCGCTTGCGGGCGTACTCCCGCTGGGTCAGTAGCGTCGCCGACGATAGATCCGGCGCCCGAAGACACCAGTCGACGATCTTCGAAGTGACCGAATAGGGAATGTTCCCCACCACCGCGAACGGCTCCCGTGGTACCCGCGCACGCGTGAAATCACCTCTCACCACTTCGATGGCCGGATCGTCTTGCGTACGGGAGGCGAGCCGCCCCGCGAGCCGGGGGTCGATCTCGTAGGCGACCACCCGCGCGGCCACCTCGGCCAGCGCGAACGTGAGCGCGCCCTCCCCCGCGCCGGGCTCCAGCACGAGCCCCTCCGGCGCGGCGGCCTTCACCATCAGTTCGACGGCGTGCCGGTCGACCAGGAAGTTCTGCGAGAGCGTCCGGCGCGCGCCGTCGGCGGGCGTGCGGCCGCCACCGCTGTTCCTGGCCTTCTTCTGGGTATGCGAATAGTTTCCGTGCGCGAAATTCTGCGCCACAGCACTGCCCTTCTGGGTCTTCGAGATTCATGGGGTCTCGAAGGGCCCTGGGCGCGCCTGGGACGCGAAATGCCCTCAGTTCAGAGAATGAATCGCGTCCGCTAGCGGGCCAGAGCCCGGCCGTGGCGGATGCGAATGAAGAAGGGGCAGCAGAATGCAGAAGCCATGCGGGTCACTGTAGACATGGGGGAATGGCGCGGACAAAGCATTTACCGGGCCCCGTGACCCGTGACGGCGGGCCGCCTGGAGCGGGCGGCCGGCGCCGGTGGAGGGCCCGGACGGGGGTCGGCGGGCGGTGCCGGGCGGGCGGGAGCCGTAACCGGAACTAGAAGGGAACCGCCGCCGCGTCGTTGTGGAAGGCCATCACCAGCAGCATCGCGATCAACGTCGCGATCAGCAACCAGCTCACCGCGATCACCACCGTCGACCGCCGCCACCGGCGTCTCTTCTTGTCGGTGCGGCGGCGATTGCGCTCGCCGCGCTCCACCCGCTCGTTGAACGACTCTAAACGGGCGGCCAGCCGCGGATCCTCGTCTGTGAGGTGCCGCTCGATCATCGCCAGCATCCGCTCCTCGTCTTGCGACCAGGACATGGCGCACCTCCCAGGGATGCAAGGTGTGTGCGGACGTCGTTCCCCCTAAAGAAGATCGTTAGCCGTTTGGTGGGGTGCGATTTGCCCCCGCTTTCCGTTGCGATCATGATCGAACAGGTGTTCCAATCATGGGATGCGCTGGGACAACCTGCAACTCCTCCCCGAACGACCCGACAACGCCCTGATCACCAAGGGTGCGGTCGTCCGCACGATCGACACGCCCGAGTTCCGCGGCGTCACCTTCTACGAGATCCACGCCCGCTCGATCGTCAACCGCGTCCCCGGCGCCGGCCGCGTCCCCTTCGAGTGGACCCTCAACCCCTACCGGGGCTGCACCCACGCCTGCCTCTACTGCTTCGCCCGCAACACCCACACCTACCTCGACCTCGACGCGGGCCACGACTTCGACACGAAGATCATCGTGAAGACCAACGCCGCCGAACTGCTGCGCCGCGAGCTCGCCGCGCAGCGCTGGCAGGGCGACCCCATCGCGATGGGCACCAACGTCGACCCCTACCAGCGGTGCGAGGGGCGCTACCGGCTGATGCCGGGCATCATCCGGGCCCTCACCGAGTTCGCCAACCCCTTCTCCGTCCTGACCAAGGGCACGCTCATCCTCCGCGACCTCGACCTGCTCACCGAGGCGGCCGGGCGGACGCGGGTGTCCACCGCCATGTCGATCGGCACCACCCACCCCGCCGCCTGGCGGGCCACCGAACCCGGCACCCCGAGCCCCCGCGCCCGGCTCGGCGCCGTCGCCACGCTCAACGAGGCCGGCATCCCCTGTTCGGTGCTGATGGCGCCGATCCTGCCCTACCTCACCGACTCCCCCGCCCAGCTCAGGGCGACCGTGAAGGAGATCGCCGAGGCGGGGGCCACCGGAGTGACCCCGCTGCTGCTCCACCTGCGCACCGGCGCGCGCGAATGGTGGCTCGACTGGCTGGCCCGCGAGCACCCCCGCCTGGTGCCGCGCTACCGGGAGCTCTACGGGCGCGGCGCCTACGCGCCCAAGGCCTACCAGCGGCGGATCACCGCCCAGGTGGCCGAGCTGGCCCGGGAACACGGGATCGGGGAGCGCGCGGTCCGCCCGGCCGCCCGGCCGTCGCGGGCGCCGGAGGCGGAGCAACTCGGGCTGTTCCACTAGGACATTTGTCCCGCCGATCTCGGGATCCGGCTCCCTACGACCGCGCCGCCGCCGGAAATAGCGTCGTCGTCATGACCGACGCCATCGTCATCCGGGGCCTGCGCAAGGCCTACCGGCACGTCCTCGCCGTCGACGGCCTCAGCCTGACGGTCCCCCAGGGGCAGCGCCTGGCCCTGCTCGGGCCCAACGGCGCGGGCAAGACCACCACCATCAGCGTGCTGCTCGGGCTGCTCGCGCCCGACGCCGGCACCACCTCCGTCTTCGGCCGCGACTCGCGCTCGGCGGTGAACGACGGGCTCGTCGGGGTCATGCAGCAGGAGATCGGGCTGCCGCCCCGCGTCACCGTCCGCGAGATCGTGCGGTTCGCCCGCGCCGTCTTCCCCGCGCCCCTCCCCTACGACGAGATCCTCGCCCAGGCGGGGCTCGCCGGCCTCGACCGCACGCGGGTCGACCGGCTGTCGGGCGGGCAGCGCCAGCGGGTGCGGTTCGCCCTGGCCCTGGCCGGCGACCCGAAGCTGCTCGTGCTCGACGAACCCACCGCCGGGCTCGACGTCGAGGCCCGCCGCGACTTCTGGGACGGCCTGTCGACCAGCGGCCGCACCGTCGTCTTCTCCAGCCACCACCTCGACGAGGCCGACCGGTTCGCCGACCGCATCGTCGTGCTGAACCGCGGCCGTCTCATCGCCGACGGCACCAGCGCCGAGATCAAGAAGGGCGGCGACCTCGAGGACGCCTTCCTCGCCCTCATCTCCGGGAGGATCGCATGACCGCCTACATCCGCCTCGAAGTCCGCAAGATGCTGCGCGACCACGGCTTCATCGTGATGAGCCTCACCCTGCCGGTCGTCATGTACCTGATCTTCAGCAACCTCGCCATGGGCGCGCAGGGAGCCGAGGCGCAGGCCGCCGCCGCGGCGTGGAGCATGGTGGGCATGGCCGCCTACGGCGCGCTCGGCGGCGCGTTCAGCAACGGCACCGGCACGAGCGAGGACAAGGCCCTCGGCTGGCTGGCCCAGCTCTCCGTGCTGCCCATCCCGCCGTGGCGGGTCATCGCCGGGAAGGCCGCCACCGGCGCGATCATCGTGGTGCCCTCGATCCTGCTCGTCCTGACCGCCGGGGCGCTGGTCAACGGGGTGCCGCTGACGCCGTTCGAGTGGGTCGCGGTCACCCTGCTGTTGTGGATCGGCACGATCCCCTTCAGCCTGTTCGCCCTCGGCAACGCCTACCTGCTGAGCCCGCAGAACTCGGCCGCCGCCAACCTCGCCGGATACATCGCCCTGTCGATCGTCGGCGGCCTGTGGTTCCCGGCCGCGAACTTCCCCGGGTGGCTCCAGGCCGTGAGCGAGTGGAGCCCGGTGGCGGCGTACGCGAACCTGCCCTGGGCGGTGCTCTTCGGCGAGGCCCCCTCGCCGCGATCGGTGCTCCTCCTGCTGGGGTGGACCGCCGTCTTCACCCTCTACGCTTTGTACGGTTTCCGCCGGGCCGGGAGGAATGCATGACGAGCCGTCAGGGAGGGTTCACCTTCTGGGTCCTCCTCATGGCCCTGCCCGTCCTGGAAACGGCCGTCCGGCCCTCGATCCCCCGCTGGGCGGCCGTGGCCGCGATCATCGCCCTCTACCTGTGGACCGCCCGCAGCCAGTCGCACCTCGCCCTGGCCCTGCTCGGCGTCACGAGTTCGGCGGCCGCCCTGGCCTTCGGCGGCTCCTGGTCGTTCACGCTCACGATGAGCGCCATCCTCACCGGAGCCGTCGTCCGCCGATGGCCCGGAGTGGCGCTGCTGGTGCCGCTCACCGCCGTCGCGGTCGTGGCCGCCGTCAGGAGCGACGTCGGGGCGCTGAACGTCGCCTTCTCCGGGTGGGGGGTGTTCGTCGCCGGGCTGGTGCCGTGGATCATCGTGCAGCTCTGGGACACCATCGCCGAACTCCAGGCCACCCGGAAGGAGCTCGCCCGGGTGGCCGTCTCGGAGGAGCGCCTGCGCTTCTCCCGCGACCTGCACGACCTGCTCGGCCACACCCTGTCCGTCATGGTCGTCAAGGCCGAGGTGGTCCGGCGGCTGGCCCCCCGCGACGGCGAGGCCGCCGCCCGGCAGGCCGCCGACATCGAGGAGATCGGCCGCCAGGCCCTCACCCAGGTCAGGGCCGCCGTCACCGGCTACCGGGGCCGCGGGCTCGACGCCGAGCTCGCCTCCGCCCGCGACGCGCTGACCGCCGCCGGCATCGAGCTGACCGTACGGAGCCCGCGGAGCCCGCTCACGCCCGAGACCGACGCCCTGCTCGGCTGGGCGGTGCGCGAGGGCGTCACCAACGTGATCCGCCACAGCACCGCCCGGACCTGCGCCATCACCCTCGTCGTGGGCGCCGGTGACGGTGACGGCGCCGAGCTGACCATCGCCGACGACGGCACCGGGGTCACCGGGCCCGCGTCCGGGAACGGGCTCGGCGGCCTGCGCGAACGCGTCGAGGCGGCGGGCGGCCGGTTCACCGCCGGGAACGCCCCCGCCGGGGGGTTCGCGCTGACCGTCGGCGTCCCGGAAGGAGCCACCCCCTGATGATCCGTGTGCTGCTGGCCGAAGACCAGGGCATGATGCGCGGCGCCCTGGCCCTGCTGCTCGGCCTCGAACCCGACATGGAGGTCGTCGCCCAGGTCGGCGACGGCACCGAGGTCGTGCCCGCCGCCCTGGCGGCGCGGCCCGACGTCGCCCTGCTCGACATCGAGATGCCCGGCCGCGGCGGTCTGGAGGCCGCCGCCGACCTGCGCGACCGGCTGCCCGCCTGCCGGGTGCTGATCCTCACCACGTTCGGCCGCCCCGGCTACCTGCGCCGGGCCATGGACGCCGGGGCCCGCGGCTTCCTCGTCAAGGACGGCCCCGTCGAGGACCTCGCCGACGCCATCCGCCGGGTGCTGCGCGGCGAACGTGTCGTCGACCCCGCGCTGGCCGCCGCCGCGTTGTCGGCCGGCCCGAGCCCGCTGACCGAGCGGGAACGCGAGATCCTCGCCATCGCCGGCGACGGCACCACGATCGCCGACCTCGCCGCCCGCCTCCACCTGTCGGAGAGCACGGTCCGCAACTACCTGTCGTCGGCCATCGGCAAGACCGGCACCCGCAACCGCGTCGAGGCCGCCGGGGTCGCCCGCCGGAAGGGCTGGCTCTAGCCCGCCAGCCGGTCGCGGCGGCGCGTCAGGGCGGCGATCTCCGCGCTGTTGCCCGCCAGCTCGATCGCCCTGTCGTACGCCGCCCGCGACTCCCCGCTACGGCCGAGCCGGCGGAGCAGGTCGGCGCGGGTCGCGTGGAAGGGGCAGTAGCCCGCGAGGTCCCCGCCGAGACGGTCGACGGCCGCCAGCGCCACGTCGGGCCCGTCGAGCTCGGCGACCGCAACCGCCCGGTTGAGCGCGACGACCGGCGAACGGTCGAGGCGGACGAGCTGGTCGTACAGGGCGACGATCTGCGACCAGTCGGTGTCGCGGACGTCGCGGGCGGAGGTGTGCACCGCGTTGATCGCCGCGAGGATCTGGTAGCGGCCCGGCGGCTCCCCGGTGGCCAGGCGTTCGCGCACCAGCCGGTGGCCCTCGGCGACGAGGCCGGCGTCCCAGGCCCCGCGGTCCTGCTCGTCGAGGGTGACCAGCTCGCCGGTCCGGGAGAGCCGGGCGGCGCGGCGGGCCTCGATGAGGAGCATCAGCGCCAGCAGCCCCGCCACCTCCCCGTCGCCCGGCAGGAGGGCCCGTACCAGCCGGGTGAGCCGGATCGCCTCGGCGGTCAGGCCGGGCCGCACCGGATCGGTCCCGGGACCGGTCGCCAGATAGCCCTCGTTGAAGACGAGGAACAGGACGGCGAGCACCCCGGAGACGCGCTCCGGGAGATCCTCCGCCGACGGCACCCGATAGGGCACGCGGGCGTCCCTGATCTTGGCCTTGGCGCGGGTGATGCGCCGCTCCATCGCGGTCTCCCGGACCAGGAAGGCACGGGCGATCTCGGGCACGGTGAGCCCGGCGACCATGCGCAGCGTCAGCGCCACCCGGGTCTCCGTCGCGAGCGCCGGATGGCAGCAGGTGAAGATCAGCCGCAGCCGCGCGTCGTCGACGGCGCCGAGGGGCTCGGGCGGATCGTCGTCGTGGAGCATCCGAGCCTCCCGGTGCCGGTCGTCCCGCTTGCTCTCGCGGCGGACGCGGTCGATCGCCCGGCGGTTGGCGGTCAGGGTCAGCCAGGCGGCGGGGTTGGGCGGCACACCGTCGCGGGGCCACCGCTCGACGGCGGCCGCGAACGCCTCGGCCGCCGCCTCCTCGGCGATGTCGAGATCGCCGAACCGCCTGGTCAGGGCGGCGATCACGCGTGCCCACTCGTCACGGTGGGCCCGGGTGATCGCCTCGCGGACGTCGGCGCCGGTCACAGGAACGGCCGGACCTCGACCTTGCGGTTGCAGGCCCGCGACCCCTCGGCGGCGAGCCCGAGCGCCACGTCGAGGTCGGCGGCCTCGATGATCCAGAAGCCCGCGAGGAACTCCTTGGACTCCACGAAGGGCCCGTCGGTGACCAGCCTCTCGCCGCCCCGGTTGTCGATCACGGTGGCCGTCGCGGGGGCGCCGAGGCCCCCGGCGAAGACCCAGTGGCCCTCGGCGACCAGGCGATCGTTGAAGACGTCGATCGCGGCCTCCTCCTCGGCGGTGGCCCGGCCCTCTTCGTCGAAGATCACGGAAACGAGGTACTGCATGCGGATCATCTCCTGCGCTGGGGGCGCCCCTCGCGGGCGGCCCTTCACCTCTTCGACGAAGACCCCCGCCCGGATCCGACAACTCTAGACAGGCGATTCCACCCGCTGGAACGACAACCGCGCGATCGCCTTCTGCCCCTCGGCGTTCGGGTGGAAGAAGTCCCACTTGCTCACCATCGACACCGGGAAGGCGTAGCGGAACACCTCGCCGTTGTCGTAGCGGCACAGCGGCCCGTAGGCGGCGCAGGCCTTGGCCATCTCGTTGTTGTACGCCATCACCCGCGCCCGGACCCGGTCGCGGCGGTCCTCGTCCTTCCGGGCGGTCGAGGTCGGGTTGGCCAGCATCGTCTGGCAGATGCGCGCGATGCCCCAGAACGCCCGCGCGACCGGGTTGTCCTTGGCGACCCGCCACAGGCGCTTCAGGTCGGGGATGCTGGTGATGCGCACCTGCGCGCCCGTCGGGGCCAGCCTGGCCAGCGCCGCGTCGACCCGCGCCCGGTAGGTCGCCACCGGGGTCATCTGGCTCTCGGTCCGCACGCACGCGTCCTGGGCGCCGATGAGGATCGTCACGTAGGTCGCCTTGGCCTCGATCGCCTCCTCCATCTGCTCCATCAGGTCGTCGCTGGTCGCGCCGTTGTACGCGAAGTTGCGGTTGCGGCCCTTGACGTCCACCCCGTCGGCCAGCAGGCGCAGGTAGTGGCTGTTGACGTCTTTGTGGTCGCCGGCCGCCCACGAGCGGGACGTGCAGGCGACGTACCAGCCGCAGGCGTTGAAGCCCGCGGTGATCGAGTCGCCGAGCGCCGCGATCGTCATCGGCGGGGTTGACGCCTGGACCGTTCCAGGCCACAGGAGCAGCGCGACGGCAGCGGCCACCGGCGTGATCTTCTTGATCATGGACACCTCCGGGAGCCAAAGGTAGAGATCACGAACGCCAAGGCTCTATTACCGAGGCGGCAGGCGTCTCTTCCATGACCAAGCTGCTATCGGGGCTTGACACCGGCGTACCGACGAAAGGGACCCGATGTCGAACACGTTCAGTTTCTGCGTAAAGTGGGTCAGGTGAGCGTCGCCCTCGGACTTCATCCCCCGCTCGTGGTCCGCACGGTCCCGGTACGCGACCCCGGTGACCTCATCTCCCTGCTGCCCGGTCCGGCCGCCTACACGTGGGTGCACCACGGCGACGGGCTGGTGGCGTGGGGCGAGGCGCTGCGGGCGACCATACCGCCGGGGCCCGGCCGGTTCGCGTGGGCCCGCGACTGGCTGGCCGGCGCGTTCGGGCACGCCGACATCGACGATCGTGTCCGGCGTCCCGGCTCCGGGCCGGTCGCGTTCGGCAGCTTCACCTTCGACCCCGCCTCGCCCGGGTCGGTCCTCGTCGTGCCGAGGGTCGTGGTGGCCCGGCGCGACGGGCAGGCCTGGCTGACCACCGTGGGCGAGGAGAACCTGGGCCTGGTCACGCCCGCCGTCCCGCCGGGACGGATCCGCTACTCCGACGGCGCGCTGACCGCGCCCGGCTGGGAGAACGCCGTCGCCACGGCCGTGCGGCACATCACGTCCGGGGAGCTGGAGAAGGTCGTGCTGGCCCGCGACCTGGTCGCGACCGCCGACGCCGACATCGACCCGCGCGTCCCGCTGGCGCGGCTCGCCGCGCGCTACCCCGAGTGCTACACCTTCTCCGTCGGCGGCCTCATCGGGGCCACACCCGAGCTGCTCGTGCGGCACAACGGGCGGGCCATCGAGTCGCTCGTGCTGGCCGGCACCATCCCCAGCGGCGCCGACCCGGCCACGCTGTTCGACTCGCCGAAAGACCGCTACGAGCACACCTGCGCGGTCGCCTCGGTCGAGGCCGCGCTCAAGCCGCTGTGCGCCGAGCTCGACGTGCCGGCCGAACCCGAGCTCCTCTCGCTGCCCAACGTGCAGCACCTCGCCAGCCGGGTCACCGGGAAGCTCGACGACGGCGCGTCGGTGCTCGACGTGGTGGCCGCGCTCCACCCCACGGCCGCCGTCGGCGGCACCCCGACCGACGACGCGGTCGCGCTGATCCCCCGGCTGGAGCACATGGACCGGGGCGGCTACGCCGGGCCGATCGGCTGGATCGACGCCCGGGGCGACGGCGAGTGGGGCATCGCGCTGCGCTGCGCCCAGCTCGACGGGCCACGCGCCCGTCTTTTCGCAGGTTGCGGCATCATGGGTGGGTCCGACCCGGCCGCCGAGCTCGCCGAGGCGCAGTCGAAGTTCCGCGCCATGCAGTACGCCCTGGAAGGCTGACCCGCCCCACCCCCTGGAGGGCCGACCCCTGATATCCCCCGCCGACCGCCGCGCCCGGGTCGCGGTCGCCCTGCTGTTCCTGACCAACGGCGCGATCTTCACCAACCTGATGCCGCGCTACCCCGCCATCATCGACGCGCTCGGACTCTCCAACGCCCAGTTCGGCCTGGCCGTCGCCGCCGTGCCCGCCGGGTCGCTCGCCTCCGGGCTGCTGGCGGGCATCCTCATCCGGCGGCTGCGGTCCTCCCGCGTCGCGGTCGGCGGCATGATCCTCACCGGCGGGCTCGTGCTGCTCGCCGGGCTCGCGCCGAGCTGGGCGCTGTTCGCCGGGGCGCTGTTCCTCGTCGGGGCGCTCGACTCGGTCGTGGACGTCGCCCAGAACACCCACGGCCTGCGCGTGCAGCGGCTCTACGGCCGCTCGATCATCAACTCCTTCCACGCCATCTGGAGCCTGGGCGCCGTCCTGGGCGGCCTCATGGGCGGCGGCGCCGCCGCGCTCGGCATGTCGCTCGGGCTGCACCTGAGCATCTCGGCGGTCACGTTCGTCATCGTCAACCTGGTCGCCTACCGCTTCCTGCTCCCCGGCCCCGAGCCGCAGGAGCCCATCGAGGCCGCCGACCCCGGCAAGCCCGCGCCGCCCGTCAGGTCGGTCGCCTACGGCGCGCTCGCGCTGCTCGCCGTCATCGCGATCTGCGGCGCCACCGTCGAGGACGCCGGCGGCACCTGGGCCGCCGTCTACCTGTCGGGTTCGCTCGGCGCGGCCCCCGGCATCGCGGCGTTCGGCCTGGTCGCCGTGGTGGGCGCGCAGTTCGTCGGGCGCGCGCTGGGCGACCGGTTCGTCGACCGGTGGGGACAGGCCGCCGTCGCCCGCGTCGGCGGGCTGCTCATCGCGGTCGGCTTCGGGCTCGCGCTGGCCTTCCCGAGCGTGCCCGGCACCATCGCGGGGTTCGGCCTGGCCGGGTTCGGCAGCGCCACCCTCATCCCGGGCGCCATGCACGCCGCCGACCAGCTCCCCGGCTTCCGGCCCGGCACCGGGCTGACCCTGCTGTCGTGGCTGCTGCGGGCCGGCTTCCTCTGCACGCCGCCGCTGGTCGGGCTGATCGCCGACGCGAGCTCGCTGCGGGTCGGCCTGCTGGTCGTCCCGGTCGCCGGGCTCATCGTCCTGCTGTGCTCAGGCGTCTTCCGCGCGGACGAACAGCGGCTCGCCCGCTGAGGCCCTGGCCCGTCCGGCCGTCGCGGTGGCCAGCCATTCTCCGAACCCGGCGGGGTCGGCCACCGCGACGTCGAAGGCCACTCCCGAGCCGTAGGTGACGCCGCGCACGTCGTAACGGCCGCGCAGGTCGTTCTCCAGCCGCCCGGCGTGGGCGTGGTCGATCGACACCGTCACCAGGCGGGCCTCGACCATCGTCACCGGCCTCACCCGGTCGAGGGTCTCCCCCACCGCGCCGCCGTAGGCCCGCACCAGCCCTCCGGCGCCCAGCAGGACGCCTCCGAAGTAGCGGGTCACCACCGTGACCACGTCGGCGTAGCCGCGTTTGAGCAGCACGTCGAGCATGGGGGTGCCGGCCGTGCCGCCGGGTTCGCCGTCGTCGTCGGAGCGGCGCGCGCCGGCGCCGATCACGTAGGCGGTGCAGTTGTGGGTGGCGTCGGCGTGGAGCGCGCGGCGGGCCGTGATGAACTCGCGGGCGGCCTGCTCCGAGGGGGCCGGCGCGACGGCGCAGACGAACCGCGACCGCCGCACCTCCGTCTCGTGTTCGACCACGTCGTCGAGGGTCTTGTACGGCACCGCGACAGACTAGCCCCGACCCGGCGCCTTTACAAAGTAGATCCCAATGAGGGCAGGTTGACCACGATCGCCTCCTGCGACGAACGCGCGATCACCACCACCGCCTCCTCGTCGGGCGACGGGTTCTCCTCCCGGTGCGGCGTGAACGGCGGCACGTACACGTAGTCGCCCGGCGAGGCGTCGATGCGCCGCTCCGCGCCGTCGTCGCCGAGGAAGACGAACGACGGATGCCCGCTGACGACGTAGATCGCGGTCTCGGAGTCGCCGTGGTGGTGGTCGGCCGACCGGGTGGAGGGGGCGACGTGGGTCTGCCCCATCCAGAGCCGGGCCGAGCCGACGCTCGGCCCGCTGATCGCCGCCCGCCGGTACATGCCGGACGTCTGGGCCGTCTCGTCCGACAACCCGGCGGGCACGACGTGGTGCAGCGGTTCATGGAAGGACAAACCGGGTCTCCTAGGCGAAGGATCCGAAAGTTCCGTCATGGTAGAGCAGCGGCCGCCGTCCGGGGATCGTCTCCCCCTCGGTGACCAGGCCGACCACCAGGCGGTGGTCCCCCGCCACGAACCGTTCCCTGATCTCGCACCGCAACCACGCCGCCACGCCGCCGAGCACGGGTTCGCCCGTGCCGAGGGTGGCGTACTCGGTCTCCGGGCCGAAGCGGT
The DNA here is from genome assembly GCF_001570565.1 of Herbidospora yilanensis. GTDB lineage: Bacteria > Actinomycetota > Actinomycetes > Streptosporangiales > Streptosporangiaceae > Herbidospora > Herbidospora yilanensis. The sequence continues at coordinate 124,989 of NZ_BBXE01000017.1, forward strand.
TCGCGCCGCTGCGTGCGAACAGCACGGCCAGGTCACGCTGGGACTCGCCCAGGATGTGCACGACGAAGCTGTCGCGGTCGCGGATCGCGGGCCAGCTCGACGACCCCAGCCCGATGCCGAAGGTGACCAGCGGCGGCTCCATGGAGACGGACGCGAGGGAGGTGGCGGTGAACCCGACCGGCCCCGCCGTGGTGACGACGGCCACTCCGGCGGCGTGGCGCCGGAAGGCGCTGCGGAAGAGGTCGCGGGTGTCGGTCTCGACGTCGGGGGGGATTCTCATGGTTCCACCTCTGAATGGTTCCGGCGCATCGCCGATCCTGGGGCGCGGGAAGTCCGACACGGCCGTCACGGTGTTCCTCTCGTTCAGGTCCCTTCATGGTAGAAATACCCCTAATACCTGTCAATATTGTGGGGAATTGGACGACACCAACTCCGGACGAGGCCGCCCGATTACGGGCGAGCCCGCCGCCGCACCCACACCATGGTCGCCAGGCCGAACACCGCCACCACGGCAAGCGCCACCCAGGAGAGATCCTTGAGCCACCGCTCGGCCGCCACGCCCAGGTAGTAGACGACCGCCGTCGTCCCCCCGGCCCACACGATCGCGCCCAGCACGTTGGCGACCAGGAACCGCCGGTACGGCAGGTGCAGCGCCCCCGCCAGCGGCCCCGCCAGGATCCGCAGCAGCGCCACGAACCGGCCGAAGAACACCGCCCACACGCCCCAGCGCCGGAACAGCGCCTTGGCCCGGCCGACGTGCTCAGGCCCGAAGTGCCGGGGGAACCGCCGCCCCAGCCGGTCGAACAGCCCCTGACCGCCCCTGTGGCCGATGGAGAAGCCGATCGAGTCGCCGACGATGGCCCCGGCGGTCGCGCACGCGCCGACCAGCAGCGGGTCGACGATGCCCTTGGCCGCCATGAGTGACGCGCTGACCAGCACGATCTCCCCCGGCAACGGGATGCCGAGACTCTCGATCCCGATGACCAGACCCACGACCACGTAGATCCAGACGTCCGGGATCGACTCCAGCCAATGTTCGAGACCCATCCGACTCCCTCTAGATCGCTGATGTGAGTTTCGGGTTGGTGGTCGTGATCGTTTCACGGGCGCGGCGGTGTTCCGGTTGTGCCGGATGGCGACGTCGAGGGCGAAGTCCAGCCACAGCAGCTCACCGGACGTGGCATCCGCCGCGTAGTGAGTCTGGGTGAAGGAGAACGGCCACGGATACCACTGCAGGATATTGATCAGACCGGTGAACAGCCCGAACACCGTCGCGGCCAGGCGAACGGCCGGGGGTGGACCGTCCACAGTCTGGCCATGACGGGAGGCCGCACCTCACGAAGCCCGGACGTCCGGCCCGGAGCATTCCCACCTAGCCGCCCACTGCGGGCATGCGGGCGCGGCGGTCCAGCTCCTCCTCGGTCGGGGTGAGCCGCGCCATGGCGAGCCGCAGGATGGGCGGGGCCATCAGCGAGGTGAGCACGGCCATCAGGATGAGGATCGTGTACATCTCGGCGTTGAGCACGCCGAGGCGCAGCCCGACCATGGCGATGACCACCTCGATGACGCCCCGGGCGTTCAGGCACGCGCCCAGCGCCACCCCTTCCCAGGACGAGAGTCCGCTGGTCCGGGCGCCGAGGTAGGCGCCGGCGAACTTGCCGGCGACGGCGACGCCCACGACCAGCAGCGCCGCGCCCAGGACCTCGATCCGGGCCAGGAGGGTGAGGTCCATGCGGAGCCCGGCCGTGGCGAAGAAGAGCGGGGCCAGGACGGTCAGCACCACCGTGCGCAAAGGGGCGACCAGCGCGGGGTCGGGGCGGCCCCACTCGCCGATCAGGATTCCGGCGACGAACGCGCCGAAGACGGCCTCCAGCTTCAGGGCGTGGGTGCCCGCCGCCGACAGCACGATGATGATCACTGTTGCCCCGATGACGCTCGCGCTGCCCCGTACACGACGGAAGATCTCGCGGATCAGCGGGCGGGCCACGACCACGGCGAACACCACGACGACGAGCAGCGAGCCCAGCGACTGGGCCACGTTCTGCGCCTGGAGGCCGATCGTGGCCATGACCGAGACGATCGAGAGCATCACCCAGCCGAAGATGTCGTCGACCGTCGCGGCGACGAGCGTCAGCTGGCCGATGTCGCGGTGGAGCAGGTTCATGTCGAACAGGGTCTTGGCGATCACCGGGATCGCGCTGACGCACATGGCGACGCCCAGGAACAGCGCGAACACGGTCGGGTCGGATCCCGCGTCGCCCACCGGGGCGAGCAGCAGGCCCGTCCCGATGCCGAGTGCGAGCGGGACGGCCAGGCCGAACAGGCTGACCTTGGCGGCGGTCGCGCCGCGCCTGCGGGCCAGCCCGAAGTCGAGGTGGCTGCCGGTGAGGCCGACCAGGAGCAGGACGCCGAGCTGGCCGGCCGCGTCGAGCAGGTGGAACTGCTCGGTCTGCTGCGGCAGCAGCCAGCCCGCGGCGCCGGGGGCGAGGTGGGCGAGCAGCGACGGTCCCAGGAGGATCCCGGCGCACAGCTCACCCACCACGGCGGGCATCCGCATCCGTACGGCCAGCCGCCCGAGCACCACGGCGGCGAGGAGCAGCACACCGACCTGCAGCAGGAACACCAGCAGGGTGTGGGCGCCCAGGGGTGGCACGGGTTCGGTCATGCCTGCACTCGCAGGCTCCGGGGCCGCATGTCGGTCCACACCTCGTCGATGTAGGCCAGGCACGACTCCTTGTCGCCGCGCCGCCCCGCGTCGGTCCAGCCCGCCGGGAGGTCCAGCTTGACGGGCCAGATGGAGTACTGCTCTTCGGCGTTGATCACCACGATGAACTCGTCGAACATGGGAGGTCCTTTCTGGACGGGTGTCATGACTGGTCACGCAGGCGGAGACGGCGCTCGCCGAGCGAGGGCCGCCGCCGGGGCTCACCGGCCGGGGCCGGGACGGGCGTCTCACGGGGCTCGCCGCCGAGCAGCTCGGCCAGCGCGCGGAGCGTGGGACGGCGGAAGAATTCGAGCATCGGCACGTCGTGACCGAGGCCCGCGTGGATGCGCTGCCGGACCACGGGCAGCAGCAGCGAGTGGCCGCCCAGGTCGAAGAAGTTGTCGTCGGCGCCGACCCGGGCCACCTGGAGGGTCTCCCGCCAGATCGCGGCCAGCCGCGCCTCCACGCCGTCGCCGGGGGCGGCGTAGGGAACGTCGGCGGCCCGGATGACGTCGGGCGCGGGCAGCGCGCGGCGGTCGACCTTGCCGTTCGGGGTGAGCGGCAGGGCGGGCAGGGTGATGATCGCGGCGGGGACCATGTGGTCGGGCAGCCGCTCGGCCAGGAAGGTCCGCAGGTCGCGCTCGGCGGGGACGTCTCCGACGACGTAGGCGGCCAGGTAGTCCCGTTCGGCGACGGTCACCGTGGCCTGGCGCACGCCGGGGAAGGCCAGCAGGGTCGACTCGATCTCGCCGAGCTCGATCCGGAACCCGCGCAGTTTGACCTGGTCGTCGTAGCGGCCGAGGAACTCCAGCGTCCCGTCGGGCCGTCTGCGCACCCGGTCGCCGGTCCGGTAGAGGCGTTCCCCGGAGCCGGACGGGTCGGGCACGAACCGCTCACCCGTGAGGCCGGGCCGGTCCCGGTAGCCCCGGGCGACCCCCACGCCCCCGATGAGGAGCTCTCCCGGTACGCCGACCGGCACCTCCTGGAGGTTCGCGTCCAGGACGTGCAGCCTGATGTTGGCGATGGGGGCGCCGATCGGGACGGTCTCGTCGCCCGGCCGGCAGGCCCAGTAACTGACGTCGACGGCGGCCTCGGTGGGGCCGTACAGGTTGTGCAGGCCCGCGTCGAGCCGGGCGAAGAAGCGGTCGGCGAGGTCGGGCGGAAGCGCCTGGCCGCTGCAGACGACCCGCCTGAGCGAACGGCAGTCCTCGACGCCTTCCTGGTCGAGGAAGACGTGCAGCATCGGGGGCACGAAGTGGAGAGTGGTCACCTCCGCCTCGATGATGAGCTCTCGCAGGTACGCCGGGTCCTTGTGGCCCCCGGGCCGGGCCAGGACCATCCTGGCGCCGGTCATGAGCGGCCAGAAGAACTCCCACACCGACACGTCGAAGCTCATCGGGGTCTTCTGGAGCACGCGGTCGGTGGCGTCGAGGCCGTACTCCTCCTGCATCCACAGCAGCCGGTTGCGGATGGCGGCGTGGGAGTTCATCGCGCCCTTGGGCCGGCCCGTCGACCCGGAGGTGTAGATCAGGTAGGCCAGGTCGTCCGGGCGGACGCCGGTGACGGGTGCGTCCGGGGCGGCCTCCGTCAGCCCGGTGGCGGTCTCCGGGTCGTCGAGCACGAGCAGCGAGGAGTGCGCGGGCAGGCGGGCGGCCAGCTCGCGTGTGGTGACGGTCACGGCGGGCGCCGCGTCCTCGATCATGTACGCCAGGCGCTGGAGCGGGTAGCCGGGGTCGAGCGGCACGTACGCGCCCCCGGCCTTGAGCGCCGCGAGGAGGGTCACCGGCAGGTCGAGCCCCCGGTCGAGACAGACCCCGACCAGGCCGCCGACTCCGACGCCGCGTGTTCTCAGGAGGTTCGCCAGCCGGTTGGCCCGCTCCTCCATCTCGGCGTAGGTCAGCGTTCCGTCGTCGGCCGACAGCGCCACGGCCGCCGGAGTGCTGCGCGCCTGGGCGGTGACCAGCTCGTGCAGGAGCTCGGGGCCCGGGTAGACGCGATCGGTGGCGTTCCAGCGCGCGAGCTGGTCGCGTTCGGCCGCGGTGAGCAGCGGCAGCCGGGACACGGGCAGGTCCGGGTCGGCGGTCACGGCCTCCAGGACCTGCCGGTAGTGGCCCATGAGCCGCTCGATCGTGGCCGGGTCGAACAGGTCGGTGCTGTACTCCACGACGGCGGCGAGCCCGTCGGGGGTCTCCTCCATCGACACGGTCAGGTCGAACTTGCTCGCCGTCGTCCGCGCCGGAAGCGGCCGGGTCGCCAGGCCGTCGAATTCCGGCCGTTCCGCCGGGGTGTTCTGGAGGGCGAACAGGACCTGGAACAGTGGGCTGCGGCCGGGGTCGCGGGCCCCGCCGACCGCCTCGACCAGCCGCTCGAACGGCAGGTCCTGGTGGGTGTAGGCGTCCAGGGCCGCCTGCCGGGTGCGGGCCAGCAGCTCGCGGAACGCCGGGTCGCCCGACAGGTCGCCGCGCAGCACGATCGTGTTGACGAAGAAGCCGACGAGGTCGTCCAGTTCGGGGCGGCCCCGACCGGCCACGGGTGTGCCGACGCTGATGTCGTCCTGGCCGCTGTGGCGGGCGAGCACCGCCTGGAAGGCGGCCAGGAGCGTCATGAAGAGGGTGGTGCCCTCCGCGCGGCCGAGCCGTCGCAGCCCTTCGAGCAGGTCGCCGGGCATGGTGACGGTGAGGCCGGCACCCCGGTGGCTGGTCACCGCCGGTCTGGGCCGGTCCGTGGGAAGTTCCAGCTGGGCCGCGCCCGCGAGCCGGTCGCGCCAGTAGCCGAGATGCGGGGCGAGCGTCTCGTCGGTGAACCGGTCGTGCTGCCAGGCGGCGTAGTCGCCGTACTGGATCCGCAGGGCGGGGAGGTCCGGCGCCTGGCCGCGTGAGGCGGCGTTGTAGCAGGCGCTCAGCTCGCGGTGGAGGACGCCGAGCGACCAGCCGTCGGCGACACTGTGGTGCGCGGTGACGACCAGGACGTGTTCGCGGTCGTCCAGGCGGATGAGGAGCGCCCGCACGAGCGGTCCCCGCGTCAGGTCGAAGGGGCGCCCGGTCTCGGTGTCGACCACCTCGTGCAGCCGGTCGGCCGACCCGGTCAGGTCGTGTACGGGCAACTCGATCTCCAGGCCGGGGACGGCGACCTGCCATGGCCGTCCGCCGTCGTGCTCGAACCGGGACCGGAGCACCTCGTGCCGTCCGGCCACCGCCGTGACGGCCTGCCGGAGGGCGGTGACCTCCAGCGGCCCGTCCAGGCGCAGGATCAGCGGCACGTTGTAGACGGCCAGGTCGCCCTGGAGCTGGTCGAGGAACCACAGCCGGTGCTGCGCGAACGACAGCGGCAGCCGCTCCCGGTCGGCGACGGGCGTGATCGGCGTCGGGTCTTCGGCGTCCGGCCCGCCCAGCGCGCGCCGGACGTGCCGGGCCAGCGCCGCCACGGTCGGCGACTGGAACACCGCCCGTACGGGGATCTGGACGCCGAAGGCGGCGTGGATCCGGGCGACCAGCCGCGTCACGGCCAGGGAGTTGCCGCCCGACAGGAAGAAGTCGTCCCCCGGCCGCCCGAGAACGGTGGCGTAGACCCCGGCGAGCAGCTCCTCCACCTGGTCGGCGGGCGGACGGTGGCCGTGCTCGTCCCGGCCGGGGTCGGGCAGGGCCCGCAGGTCGACCTTCCCGTTGGGGGTGAGCGGCAGGACGGGGAGCGTGATGATCGCAGCCGGGACCATGTAGCCCGGCAGCCGGGCCGCCAGCTCGGCCCGCAGTTCGTCGGCCGGGGCCTCTCCGGCCACGTAGGCGGCCAGGAACCGGTCCTCGACGAGCGTGACCACGGCCTGGCGCACCCCCGGACGGGCGAGCAGGGCCGCCTCGATCTCGCCGGGTTCGATGCGGTGGCCACGGAGTTTGATCTGGTCGTCCAGACGGCCGAGGAACTCCAGCGTCCCGTCGGCCCGCCACTTGACCCGGTCGCCCGTGCGGTACAGCCGCCCGCCGGAGCCGGACGGGTCGGGCACGAACCGGTCGGCGGTCAGTCCGGGACGGCGCCAGTAGCCGCGCGCCAGCCCTTCGCCGCCGACGAACAGCTCGCCCGCGACCCCGATCGGGACCGGCTGGAGGCCCTCGTCGAGCACCTCCACCCGCGTACCGGAGATCGGAGCGCCCATCGACGGCGGGACCGCCGACTCCACCGGCGGCACCGCCCCTGAGGTGGTCACCACCGAGAACTCCGTCGGCCCGTAGTTGTTGACCAGCGTGAACGGCAGATCCGGTGAGGGGTGGTGGTGCAGCGCCGACCCGCCGGTCAGCAGCGCCCTCAAGGGAGTCGTGGCCGGCCAGTCGGGGCGGATCACCTCTTCCGCCAGCACCGTCGGCAGGAAGACCACGCTCACCCGCCGGTCCACCAGCCAGTCGCGCATCCGCTCGGGCGAGGTGCGAACGTCCTCGGGCGGCAGGTGCACACACGCGCCCGCCGCCAGGTTCGGCCACAGTTCCCAGGCCGCCGCGTCGAACCCGAGCCCGGCCACCATCGCGCCCCGGTCGGCCGCCGACACCTCGAAGGCCGCGCGATGCCACCGCACCAGGTTCACGATCCCCCGATGCGGCACCGCCACCCCCTTCGGCTGTCCGGTCGACCCCGAGGTGTAGATCACGTAGGCCAGGTCGTCGCGGCTCACCCGCACCAGCGGCGCGTCCCGCCGTTCGGCTTCGACCAGCGGATCGTCCAGCACCAGCAGGGGCGCCCCCGCCGGCAGCCGACCGGCCAGTTCCCGCACCGTGACGACCACGACCGGTTCCGCGTCCTCGACCAGGTAGGCCAGCCGGGCCTGCGGCAGGTCCGGATCGAGGGGCACGTAGCCGCCGCCCGCCTTGAGGACGGCGAGCTGGGCCACGGGCAGGTGCAGGTCACGCGGCAGGCAGACGGCGACGAGCCGGCCGGTGGTCACGCCCCGGGCGGCCAGCACTCCGGCCAGGCGGTCGGCCCGCCGGTCGAGCTCGCCGTAGGTCAGCGATCCCGTCTCCGCCGAGACCGCCGTCGCCGAAGGGGTGGCGCGCGCTTGAGCCGCGACCAGCTCGTGCAGCAGACGGGGTCCGTCGTCGATCGTGGCGGTGGCGTTCCAGCCCGCCACCCGTTCGCGGTCGGCCTCGGTGCGCAGCGGCAGCCGGAAGACCGGTGCGTCCGGGTCGGCGGCCACCGCCGCGAGGAGATGCTCGTAGCCCGCCATCAGCCGCCGGACGGTGGCCGGGTCGAACAGGTCGCTGCTGTACTCGACCAGGCCGCGCAGGCCCTCGCCGGTCTCCTCCAGGGAGAGCGACAGGTCGAACTTGCTCGCCGTGGTCCTCGGCTGGAGCCGCCGGGTGGTCAGCCCGTCGAAGGCCGGGTCGTGCGCGGGGGTGTTCTGCAGCGCGAACATCACCTGGAAGAGAGGGCTCCGGGCCGGATCACGGGGACCGGCCAGGGTCTCGACCAGCCGCTCGAACGGCAGGTCCTGATTCGTGTACGCGTCCAGGGCGGTCCGCCGGGTGCGGTCGAGCACCTCGCGGAACGTCGGGTCGCCCGACAGGTCGGCCCGCATGACCAGGGTGTTGACGAAGAAGCCGACGAGGTCGTCCAGCTCCGGGCGGCCGCGCCCGGCCACGACCGTGCCGACGCTGACGTCGCGCTGCCCGGCGTGGCGGGCCAGCAGCACGTGGAAGGCGGCCAGCAGGGTCATGAACAGGGTCGCGGACTGTCCCTGTCCCAGCCGCCGCAGCCGGTCGGCGAGGTCGGCGGGCAGCGTCACGTCGAGGGTGGCGCCCCGGTTGGTGGCCACCGGCGGGCGGGGCCGGTCGGTGGGCAGCTCCAGGGGGACGGCGCCGGTGAGGGCCTGTCGCCAGTGGTCGAGCTGCGGGGCCAGGACCTCGTCGGTGAGCCGCGCCCGCTGCCAGACCGCGAAGTCGGCATACTGCACCGGCAGCGCCGGGAGGTCGGCGGCGTGCCCCGCGTTGTAGAAGGCGGCCAGCTCCCGGTGCAGGACGGCCAGCGACCAGCCGTCGGCGACGCTGTGGTGGGCCGTGACCGCGAGCACGTGGTCCGTGGCGCCGAGCCGGATGAGCAGAGCCCGGACCAGCGGCCCGCCGGCCAGGTCGAACGGCCGCTGGACCTCCTCGTCGAGGAGGGCCTCCGCCGCCTCGGGGGACGCCGCGGCCCGTACCGGAAGAGGAATTTCGGCGTCGGGGAGGACGGTCTGCCAGGGCTCGCCGTCGACGGTGGTGAAACGCGTGCGCAGCACCTCGTGGCGGGTGGCCACCGACCGCAATGCCTCCTGGAGGGCGGCGACGTCGAGTGGGCCCGACAGGCGCAGCGCCAGGGGGACGTTGTAGACGGCCAGGTCGTCCTGGAGCCGGTCGAGGAACCACAGGCGCTGCTGGGCGAACGACAGCGGCATCAGTTCGGTCCGGGGCGCCGGGATGACGGGGTCGGCGCCGGTCTCGGCGGAGTCCCTGATCAGGGCGGCCAGGCCCGCGACGGTCGGCGACCGGAACACCGCGCGGACCGGCAGCTCCACGCCGAGGGCGTCCTGGACCCGGGCGACCAGCCGCGTCACCGTGAGGGAGTTGCCGCCGGACAGGAAGAAGTCGTCGTCGGCGCCGACCCCGGGCAGCCCCAGGACCCCGGCGAAGACGCCGGCGAGGGCCTCCTCGACCGGGCCGTCCGGCGCCCGGTAGCCGGTCCCGTCGTGGACGGGGTCGGGCAGCGCCCGCTTGTCGATCTTGCCGTTGGGGGTGAGCGGCCAGGCGGCCACGACGACCACCGCCGAGGGCACCAGGTAGCCGGGCAGCCGTTCGGCCAGGGCCTCGCGCAGTGCGGGCCCGGCGATCTCCGTGCCGGTCACGTAGCCGACCAGCTGGTCTTCACCCGAGGCGGCCCGGCGGACCATCGCCACCGCGCCGTCGACCCCGGGCAGCTCGCGCAGGCGCGTCTCGACCTCGCCGAGCTCGATCCGGAACCCGCGCAGTTTGACCTGGTCGTCGTGGCGGCCGAGGAACTCCAGCGTCCCGTCCGGCAACCAGCGGACCCGGTCGCCGGTCCGGTAAACGCGGGTGCCGGAGCCGAACGGGTCGGGGAGGAAGCGTTCGGCCGTCAGCCCGGGGCGGGCCCAGTAGCCCCGGGCCAGGCCGGGGCCGCCGACGAACAGTTCGCCGGGCACGCCGACCGGGACCGGCGCGAACCCCTCGTCCAGCACGTAGACGTGGGTCCCGCCGATGGGGACGCCGATCGGCACCGAGGCGCCGGTCACCTCGGTGACGTGGTGACACGAGGTGAACGTGGTGGTCTCGGTCGGGCCGTAGCCGTTGACGACGGCGCAGCCGGGCAGCGCCTCGATCGCGCGCCGCACGTGGGGCGGCGACAGCGCCTCGCCACCGGCCAGGAGCTGGCGGAGCGGGCGCAGGTCGCCGAGGCGTTCCTCGACCATGCGGTGGAACAGCCCCGCCGACAGCCACAACGTGGTGACGCCCTCGTCCGCGACCACCGCGCCGATCTCGGTGAGCGACGGGTGTGTGCCGGGGAAGAGCGCGAGCCGGGCGCCGTTGGCCAGGGCGCCCCAGATCTCCAGCGTGGAGGCGTCGAAGGCGAGTGGCGCGAGGTGCAGGAACACCTCGTCGGCGGTGAGCCGGGCGAAGGTCGCCTCCTTGACCAGGCGGACGACGCCCCGGTGGGTGGTCGCCACGCCCTTGGGGCGGCCCGTCGAACCCGAGGTGTAGATCAGGTAGGCGAGGTCGTCCGGCCGGACGGCCACGGCGGGCGGGGCGTCGTCGGCCGTGGCGAACGCGTCGGACAACACCACGCCGGGATGGTCCGGCAGGCGGTCGGCGAGCTCGGCGGTGGTCACGATCACGGCGGGCGCCGCGTCCTCGACCATGAAGGCCAGGCGGGGCCGGGGATAGGCGGGGTCCAGGGGCAGGTAGGCGGCCCCGGCCTTGAGGATGCCCAGCAGGACCGCCGGCAGCTCCAGGTCTCTCGGCAGGCAGACGCCGACGACCTGCTCGGCGCCGACCCCCCGGGCCGCCAGCAGGCCGGCCACCTGGTCGGCCCGCCGTTCCAGTTCCGCGTACGTCAACGTCCGGCCCGCGCAGGAGATCGCGACGGCCGAAGGTGTGGTCCGGGCCTGTTCGGCGACCAGTTCGTGCACCGTCTGGAACCCCGCGTGGGCCGACGGTGTCACGTTCCATCCGGTGAGCACGAGCTCGCGTTCGCCGCCGGGCCAGTAGTCCAGGCCGGTGACGTGGGCGGCGGGGTCGGCCACGATGGCGGCCAGCATCCCGGACAGGTGGCGGCCGAGCCGTTCGGCGGTCGGCCCGTCGATGCGGGTCTCGTCGTGCAGCAGTTTGAACGCCAGGCGGTCGCCGTCGTCGTGGGCGACGATCGTCAGCGGATAGTTGGTCCACTCCCGGACGCGCACGCCGGACACGGCGAGCCCGCGCCCGGCCCGGGTCGTCTCGCGCGGCTGGTTCTCGAAGACGAGCAGGCTCTCGAACAGCGGCGAACCGGCGGCGGCCCCGCTCCAGGCGGCGACGTCGACGAGCGAGGCGTGCGCGAACGGACGGGCCCGGTTCTGGGCCGTCTGGAGCTCGGCCAGCCAGTCGGCACACCGGGCGTCCCGCACGCGGGCGCGTACCGGGACCGTGTTGATCATCGGGCCGACCATGGTCTCGACGCCGGGGATCTCGGCCGGCCGGAGGGCCAGCGTGGCGCCGAACACCACGTCGCGTTCGCCGCTGTAGCGGCTGAGCAGCAGCGCCCAGGCGCCCTGGGTGAGGGTGTTCACGGTGAGGCGGTGGTCGCGGGCGTACCGCCGGAGGGCGGCGGTCTGCTCGCTGGTCAGGGCGAGGTGGTGTTCGGCGAATTCGGGTGCTTCCCCGGTGGCGGGGCGGTCCACGCCCAGGGGCGTGGGGCGGTCGAGCCCGGCCAGTTCGTGCCGCCAGAAGCGTTCGGCGGCGGCGGTGTCGCGCTCGCCCAGCCAGGCGATGTAGTCGCGGAACGGCGGAGGGGTGGCCTGGGGGCGCTCCGCCTCGTAGACGTCCAGGACCTCGCGCAGGACCAGCGGCATCGACCAGCCGTCGAGCAGCAGGTGGTGGAAGCTCCACACGAGCCGGTGGTCGGCCGCGCCGAGCCGGACCACGGTGATCCGCGTCAGCGGGGCGCGGTCGAGCCGGAAGCGTTCGGCTCTGTCGGCGTCGAGGAGTTCGGCCAGCCGCCGCTCCGGGTCGGCCTCCCCGCGCAGGTCGACCTCCCGCCAGGGCGGGTCGGCGTCCTTGAACACCACCTGTACGGGCTGTTCGAGCCCGTCGGACAGGAAGGCGGTCCGCAGGATCGGATGGCGGGCGAGCACCTCCGCCCAGGCCCGGCGGAACCTCACGGGGTCGAGCGGCCCGGTGATCTCACAGGTCACCTGGACGCCGTAGACGTCCTGGTCGGGTGAGCGGAGTTCGTGCAGCAGCATTCCGGCCTGCAGGGGGGAGAGCCCGTACAGGTCGTCGATGTGGTCCCTGTTCATGTCACGACCGTCCGTGGTTCAGAAGGGAGGCCAGCACGCCGGCGTCGCGCCGGCTGAGCCGGGCCAGCGGGAATTCGGCGGCCTCCGCCGGTTCGCCGGCCAGTTCGGTGTAGGCGCGCAGCCGGGCCACGAAGGTGTCCGAGAGCCGCCGCACCGTGGATTCGCGCAGGCTGTCCTCGCTGTAGGCCCAGCAGAAGCGGAGCCGTCCCCGGCTGACGTAGCCGTCCACCTCCAGCAGGTGGGGGCGGCGCTGCCGGGGGCTCCGGTCGTTCTCGCCCGACTCCCGCAGGAGGGTGAAGAGCGTGGAGAAGGAGGCGTCGAACTGGCCGAGGTAGTTGAAGGCGACCTCGGGATGGGGCGCGTCGGCGAGGTGCCCGCCCAGGTGGCGCAGCACCCCGAAGCCGACACCTCGGCGGGGCAGGCGGCGCAGCTGCTCCCGGACGTGGCTCAGTTCGTCGAGGTCGTCGCGGGAGGGCCCGAGGCCGAGCAGCACCGGGAACACCGAGGTGAACCAGCCGACGGTACGGGAGACGTCGACCCCCGGGGCGAGCGGCTCGCGGCCGTGGCCTTCGAGGTTGAGGAAGAGCGACCCCGATCCCGTCCAGTCGCGGAACGCCTGGGCGAAGGCGGTCAGCAGGACGTCGTTCACCTCGGTCCGGAACGTCGGGGAGGCCTTGGTGAGCAGGTCGCGGGTCTGCCGTTCGTCGAGCCCGTCCCAGTGGCGGCGCAGCTTCGCGACGGTGGCGTCCCGGCCGGGCAGGTCGAAGGGCAGCGCGGGCGGCGTCTGCGGCACCTGGTCGTGCCAGTGGCCGAGCTCGCCGGTCAGCGCGGGGGCGTGCTCGGCCAGGTGCCGCGACCACGTCTGGAACGACATCGTCTTGGCGGGCAGCCGCACCGGTTCGCCGCTCCGCAGTTGCGCGCAGGCCGTCTCCAGGTCCTCGATCAGCACCCGCCACGACACCCCGTCGACGACGAGGTGGTGCACCACCAGCAGCAGGACGCCGTCGGCGAACAGCACGGCCCGCACGAGCGGCGCCTCGGCCAGGTCGAGACCGGCCTGGGCCGCGGCGACGACCCCCTCGTCACACGGGGTGCCGGGCAGTCGCAGGACGACCCGCGCCGGTTCGGCCGCGTGTTCCTGCCGCCACCGCGACCCGTCGCGGACGAACCGCAGGCGCAGCGCGTCGTGGTGGCCGACGACCTGGTTGATCGCCTCTTCGAGGACCTCGGGCGCGACGGGTTCGCGCAGCTCCAGCAGGAAGGTCTGGTTGAAGTGGTGGGGATCGGCCGGTTCCTGGCCGAACCACCATCGCTGGACCGGCGTCAGCGGCACCTCCCCTTCGGGCCGGGGTTGGTCGGCGGCGTCCGGGCCGGCGTCCGGGAGCCGGGGCTCCAGGGCCCGGGCCAGCCGGGCGATCGTCGGGTGGTCGAAGGGGTCGCGGGGGTCGACGGCGAGGCCCGCCCGGCGGGCCCGCGCCACGATCTGCAGGCTCACGATGGAGTCGCCGCCGAGCGCGAAGAAGTCGTCGTCGACGCCGACGCGCGGCAGCCCGAGCAGCGCCGCGTAGATGTCGGCGAGAATCCGCTCCGCCGGGCCGGACGGGGCCCGGTAGCCGCTCTCGTCCGGTCCGGTGCCGGGCAGGGCGTCCTTGTCGATCTTGCCGTTGGGGGTCAGCGGCCAGGTGGCCAGCACGACCACGGCCGAGGGCACCATGTAGCCGGGCAGCCGCCCGGCCAGGGCCGTCCGAAGCGCGGGAGCCGACACCTGCGTGCCGGTCACGTAGCCGACGAGCCGGTCGCCGTTGCGGAGCACGACGACGGCGTCCTCGACCCCGGGCTCCTCACGAAGGGCCGCCTCGATCTCGCCGGGTTCGATGCGGTAGCCGCGCAGCTTGATCTGGTCGTCCAGACGGCCGAGGTACTCCAGCGTCCCGTCGGCCCGCCGGCGGACCCGGTCGCCGGTGCGGTACAGCCGCCCGCCGGAACCGGACGGGTCGGGCACGAACCGGTCGGCCGTCAGTCCGGGGCGGCGCCAGTAGCCACGCGCCAGTCCTTCACCGCCGACGAACAGCTCCCCGGTCGAGGCGGGCTGGAAGTCTTCGTCGAGCACCTCCACCCGCGTACCGGTGATCGGAAGACCCAGCGACGGCGGGACCGCCGACTCCACGGCGGGCACCGTCCCGGACGTGGTCACGACCGAGTATTCGGTCGGCCCGTAGTTGTTGACCAGCGTGAACGGCAGCCCCGGGGAAGGGTGGTGGTGCAGCGCCGCGCCGCCGGTCAGCAGCACCCTCAAAGGAGTCCATACCGGCCAGTCGAGCCGGATCGCCCGTTCGGCCAGCGGGGTCGGCAGGAACGCCACGGTCACCCGCTGGTCCACCAGCCAGTCGCGCATCAGCTCGGCCGAGGGCCGCGCCTCCTCCGGCGGCAGGCAGACACACGCGCCCGCCACCAGGTTCGCCCACAGCTCCCACGCCGCCGCGTCGAACCCGAGCCCGGCCACCATCGCGCCCCGGTCGGCCGCCGACACCTCGAAGGCCGCGCGATGCCACCGCGCCAGGTTCACGATCCCCCGATGGGGAACCGCGACCCCCTTCGGCTTGCCCGTCGACCCGGAGGTGTAGATCACGTACGCGAGGTCGTCGGGACCGACCGGCGCGATCTCCCGAACGGGCGTGTCAGCCAAGGCGAGCGGTGCCGTGATGACCGTCGCGGGTTCCGCGTCCGCGATCAGGGAGTCGATCCGTCCCGGCGGCAGATCGGGGTCCAGGGGCAGGTAGGCGGCCCCGGCTTTCAGCACGCCGAGCAGCGTCGCGGGGAGGTCGAGCCCGCGCGGCAGGCACACCGCCACCACGTCGCCGCGCCCGACCCCCCGCGCCGCGAGCGATCCGGCGAGCCGGTCGGCCCGGTGGTCCAGCTCGGCGTAGGTCAGCGACCCCGCCTCGGTGGAGACGGCGGTCGCCGAGGGCGTGGCGCGGGCCTGGGCGGCGACCAGTTCGTGCAGGACGAAGGGATCGGTCATGATCCGGCCTCCGGACGCGAGATGGGTTCGGGGAACGCGGCGGTCACCCGGGTCAGCAGGAGCGCGCACGCGGTGGCCGCCACGGCGGCCGTCAGGAAGACGGGCGCGGGGCCGCCGGTCTCCAGCAGCACGCCCGCGCACAGGTACCCGGCCGCGCCCGTCAGAAGGTTGCCGGTCACGAGCGCCGTCATGACCGGCGTGCGCAGCGCCTCGGGCGGGCGCAGGGTGATGACGCTGATGTACGCGGTGTTGAGCACCGGCACGCACACGCCGCTGACGACCAGCAGCGCCCCGACCGCGACGGCGGGCAGCGGCGCGGTCAGCGCCCACAGCGGCACGGCGGCCAGCCACGCGGCGTACCCGCCGAGCCGGAGCGGCGGCATCCGGGTCGCCAGCCGGTAGGCCAGCACCGTCCCCGCCACCGACCCGCCGCCCCACGCGGCGTAGAGCGCGCCCAGGATCGCCGGGTCGTCGCCGAACCTGCCGCGGTTGATCACCGGCAGCGTGGCGATCAGGACGGGGAACAGGAAGCCGTACAGGAGGGTGGCGCCGCCCAGCCGGGCCAGGAGCGGATCGCCGGTCAGGCCCCTGAGCCCGGCGAACACCCCCGGCCCGCCATCCCCGGCGCCGCCGCCGCGACGGCGGGGCAGGACGCCGAGCAGGAGGAAGGAGACGACGTAGGAGCCGGCGTCGATCCAGAGCACGGCGACCGGGCCGAGGGCGGCGATCAGGGTGCCCGCCAGGGCGGGCCCGGCGAAGGCGGCCAGCCGGGTGCCGCCCTCGACGAGGCTGTTGGCCCGCAGGACGTCGGCCTCCTCGGGGAAGACCTCCGGCAGGACCGACCGCTGGCAGGCGAGATAGGGCGCGTTGACGGCGCCCACCCCGGCCACCAGCGCGAGCAGCAGCGGGAAGTTCAGCGCGCCGAGGGTGTGCAGGAGCGGGATCAGGCCGATCAGCACGGCCCGGCCGGCGTCGGCCAGCCGCATGGTGGTCCTGATCCCGAGGCGGGCGGCCACCATCGCGCTCGGCAGCCCGAGGAACGCGACCGGCAGCAGCTCGGCGGCGAAGACGGCCGCCATCCGGAGCGGCGAGCCGGTGGTGCTCAGCGCGAACCACGGCAGCGCGACGAAGCTCAGCTGGGTGCCGAACCCGGACAGCGTCTCGGCCGCCACCAGCCCGGACAGGATTCTGCGCGGGCGGGTGGCCGGGGCGGCGGACATCAGTGGCTGTGGTCGTGCACGACGCGCCAGCGGCCGTCCGCCCGCACGAGGATGAGGGAGGAGACGGCGGTGGCCGGGACCCGCGCGTCGCCGCCGGTGATGGTGGCGACGGCCACGGTGTGCACCACGTCGGGCGCGACCAGGTCGGTGTGGACCTCTTCGTAGGTGAGCACCGGGCGGTCGAAGCCGGGCTTGAACATCGGGGCGTCCGCGTAGAACGCGGCGATGCGCGAGGTGCCGCGCAGCACCACGGTGCTCCGGTCCAGGACGCTGCCCTCCCCCGGCTCGTAGATGACCATGGTGGTCTCCTCCGAGGGGTGGTAGGCGGCCATGTAGGCGTCGTAGTCGCCGTCGTTGTAGGCGCGGGCCACCTCGCCGAGCAGGGCCCTGATCTCGCCGCGGACCTCGTCGGAGCCGGCGACCGGGTAGCTCATCGCTCCACCGCCGCGGCCTGCTCGCCCACGCGGACGAGGGCGAGGTGGGGGGTGGTCCGCACGTAGAAGCCGTTCAGGGCGGTCTCCTCCGACAGGGCGTACTCGTTGGGCGCGACCAGGGGCTTGACCTCGTCGAGGACCTGCCGCCGCTCGTCCTCGGGCAGCGTGGCCAGCCAGGCGTCGTCGCGGCCGGAGTCCTTGGCGAAGTAGACGTCGATGAGGCGGCGCATCTCGGAGAAGACCAGCGCGCTGGCGCCGCTGTCGGCGTCGCCGAGGTCCTCCAGCCCGGACACCACGTTCCAGAACGCCTTGATGACCTCGCCGTCCCCGACGTCCTCGCGGGACATCTCGTGGGCCTCCCAGAACAACGACTTCTTGCCCCGGTAGTTCAGGTAGAGCGAGGAGACGAGGACCAGGAAGCGGATGTACGCGGTCTGGTAGGCGCCCCGGTAGTACTCCGCGACCTCCTGCTCGGCGAGTTCGCCGCGCAGGATGCTGGAGACCCCGGCCGAGGCCAGGGTGGCGCTGAAGGTGGCCAGGTGGACGCCGGTGGACAGCAGCGGGTCGAGGAAGCTGGCCGCGTCGCCCGCGATGAAGTAGCCCGGGCCGGCCGACTCCTCGCAGATGTAGGAGAAGTCCTGTTCGACCTGGATGGGCCGCACGCGGGTGCCGTGTTCGATCAGGTCGGAGACCAGGGGCGATTCGGCGAGCGCGTCGGCGTACACCTGCTCGATGGTGCGGCCCCCGTCGCGGCGGGCCTGGAAGCTCTGCTTGTGGGCGACCACGCCGACGCTGAGGGTGCCGTCGTGCAGCGGGATGGCCCACAACCAGCCGTCGGTGACGGCGGCGACCTGGATCGCGCCGGGCGGGCCGGACTTCGGCTGCTTGGTGCCGGTCCAGTAGCTGTAGGCGGCGATGTTGCGGAAGCCCTCGTTGTAGCGGCGGCCTCCGAGGTACTTGGTGGCCATCAGCCCGGCGCGTCCGGAGGCGTCGATGAGGTAGTCGAAGGAGATCTCGCCGGTCCGGGTGGCGTCGCGGGTGTCGGTCCACCGTACCGAGGTCGCCCGGCCGTCGGTGAAGAGCACCTCGGCGGCCCGGACGTTCTGGCGCACGTCGACGCCCTGGGTCTCGGCGTGCTGGATCAGCAGGTGGTCGAACTCGGAGCGGATGACCTGGAAGCCGTAGCCCTGGTCCGGCTCGGCGGGGTCGCCGAAGTTGATCTCGAAGGTGTCCTCGCCCCATTCGAGGTAGCCGCCCCACTTCTTCACGAAGCCGTGCGCTTCGGCCTTCTCGCGGGCGCCGATGAGGTCCAGGACGTTGAGGATCGAGGGCAGCAGCGACTCGCCGATGTGCTCGCGGGGGTGCTGGTCGCGTTCGAGCAGGATGACCTGGAAGCCTTCCCTGGCCAGCAGCGTCGCGGCGGTCGATCCCGCCGGTCCGCCGCCCACGACGAGGACATGCGTGTGCTCATTCATGTGTGTCTCCTGAAATGGAGGAAGGAGGAACTGGCCGGACGCCGAGGTCACGGCCGGGGCAGGAACCCGGTTTCGATGAAGTGGCGCAGGTACCTGCGGAGCAGGTCGCCGCCGATCGGCGGGCACTGCACGCCGCCGCCCGCCAGAGCTGACACGGTCGCGTGGCAGCTGAACACCGCGGGGTCGGTCTCCGGCGTACGGGAGAACTGGTGCGCCAGCGGGAAGAGGGCGTTGCCGTCCTCCTCGCGCAGGGCGTCGAGCCTGGTCAGCCAGTCGTCGTAGCTGACGGTGTCGAGGCGGTAGCCGAGCTCGCGGGCGGTGGCGAACACCTCTCGCCAGGGGGTGGCGTGCGCGGCGATCAGGTGGAAGGCCCGGCCGGTGCTGGCGGGGTCGCGGGCGAGGTCGACGATGGCGGCGCTGACGTAGTCGGCGGGGGCGCCGACGATGCCGGTCTCGATGTCGGGAGCCACGCCCAGTTGCACGCAGCCCTTGAGCATCCGCCAGACCGCGTCGTCGGGGCGGGACGCGGCCGACGACGTGTCACCGGTCACCGCGCCGGGCCGGTGGATCGTGACCGGGACGCCCCGCTCACGCGCGGCCACGACGAGCTGTTCGGCGGCCCACTTGCTCTGCGCGTATCCGGTGGGCAGCGTGGCGGCCGACACCTGGACGGTGTCCTCGCCGATGTCGCCCCCGCGGTCGGTGGCGAAGACGGCGGTGGTCGAGACGTGGTGCACCGGCTTGAGCCGGCCCCGCACGGCCAGCCGCAGCACCTCCTGGGTGCCCAGGACGTTGACCTCGCGCAGCAGCGCGTAGGGGGTGGTGAAGTGGACCGTCGCGCCGCAGTGGTAGACGGCGTCGACCTCGTCGGCGAGCCGGTCGAAGTCCTCCTCCGCCATCCCCAGCAGGGGTCGTCCCAGGTCACCGGGCACGGCCACGACCCGCCCCGGGTGCTCGCCGAGGACGTCGGCGAGCCGCCGATCGGCCTCCTGCCGGGTGGCGGCCCGGACCAGGCAGTGCACCCGCAGATCGGTCCGGGCCAGCAGGGCGCCGAGGAGCCGCCCGCCCAGATACCCGGTGACCCCGGTCAGCAGCACGGCGCCGCGCGGCTCCCCCGCCGGGGCGGCGGGCGGCACGATGGCCGGGTCGAGCACGACGTCGGCGTCGATCAGGTCGTCGGGGCGCGGTTCGGTCCTGCCGCCCTGGACGACGGTGGCGAACTCGGTGAGGGTGGAGGCGCGCAGGAGGTCCTTGACGAGCAGGGTGACCCCGAATTCGCGGTTGACCAGGGAGAGCATCCGGGTGGCGGACAACGAGTCGCCGCCGAGCCGGAAGAAGTCGTCCTCGGCCGTCAGATCGGGGATGCCGAACAGGCTCCGCCACATCGCCAGCAGCCGGTCCGGGACGTCGCCCTTCGCGGCGGGGACCTCCTCGGCGGGCGGTGCCGGGCTCTCCTCCGGGAGGGAGTCGGGCCAGTAGCGGCGGCGCTCGAACGGATAGGCCGGGAGTGGCACCTTGGCGTGGTCGCGGCCCGCGTCGAAGGCGGCCCAGTCGACGTCCACGCCGCCGGACCACACGGTGCCGAGCGCCTCCAGGACGGCGACGGTGTCGTCCTCCCCCGACCGCAGCGACGGCGCGGTGAGCGGCGGTCCGCCCGCCGTGTCGTGGCCCTGGACCAGGGACGACAGCGTCCAGCCCGGCCCCAGTTCCACGAACAGGCGGGCGGGGTCGGTCAGCAGGGTGCGGACGCCGTCGGAGAAGCGGACCGTGCCGCGCAGGTGGGCGGTCCAGTAGTCGGGGTCGGTGGCCTCCTCGGGGGTGAGCCACGTGCCGGACAGGTTGGAGACGACCGGGAGCTGCGGGGCGTGCAACTGGCGCGAGCCGACGAAGGCGCGGAACTCCTCCAGGATCGGGTCGACCGCTGCGGAGTGGGCGGCGATCCCGATGTGGACCCGGCGGCAGCCGGTGCCCTCCTGCGTCAGCCGCCGTTCCAGCGCGTCGATCGCCGCGACCTCGCCCGAGACGACGCAGGAGCGGGGGCCGTTGACCGCCGCGACCGACAGGCCGGGCCCGAGCAGCCGGGGCAGGTCGGCCTCCGGCAGTGTCACGCTGAGCATCGCGCCCGGCCCGAGGCGGCCGAACAGCCGGCCGCGCAGGGCGATCAGCGCCAGGGCGTCCTCCAGGGAGAACACCCCGGCCAGGCAGGCGGCGGTGTACTGGCCGAGGCTGTGCCCGATCAGCGCCTGTGGCCGCACGCCCCAGTGGTTCCACAGCTGGGCCAGGGCGTACTGGAGGGTGAACAGGGCGGCCGGCATGGTCGTGATCCCGCTCACGTCGGCCTCGCGCAGGTCGGCGCCCAGGTGCGGGGTGAGCAGGACGGAGCACCGGTCGACGGCCTCGCGGAAGACGGGCTCCCGGGCGTAGAGACCGGCCCCCATCTCCCGTCGCTGCGCGCCGCCGCCGGGGAACATGAACACCACCGGGCGGTTCTCGATCGCCTCCCGGCCCGCCGGGCCGCCCGCCCGCAGCGTGGTCGCGGCGTCGGCCGGGTCGGCGCTGACCAGGGCGCGCCGGTGCGCGAAGGCCCGCCGTCCGGCGCGCAGGGTGTGGGCGACGTCGGCCAGCGCCTGGTCCGAATCGGCGAGGTGGCGGGCGAGAGCGTCACCGGCGCGGCGCAGCCCTGTCTCCGTGCGGGCCGACAACACCAGCAGCTGGGGCCCTTCCGAGGGCGGATCGGCCCGCACGGGCCGCGGGGCCTCCTCCAGCACCACGTGGGCGTTGGTGCCGCCGATGCCGAACGAGCTGACCCCGGCCCGCCGCAGCCCGTCGTGCTCCCAGTCGCGCGACTCCGCGTTGACGTAGAACGGCGTGCCGTCGAGGGAGATCTCCGGGTTGAGCGTCTCGAAGTGGAGGGAGGCGGGCAGCCGCCGGTGCCACAGCGCCAGGACCGTCTTGATCAGGCCCGCGATCCCGGCCGCGGCGTCGAGATGGCCGATGTTGGTCTTCACCGAGCCGAGGCCGCAGCGGGTCCCGGTCGCCCCGAACGCCTCGGCCAGGGCGGCGACCTCGATCGGGTCGCCCAGCCGGGTGCCGGTCCCGTGAGCCTCGACGTAGCCGATCGTCTCGGGCTTCACCCCGGCCACCAGGTGGGCCGCCCTGATGGCGGCGGCCTGCCCCTTCACGCTCGGCGCGGTGAAGCCGGCCTTGTCCCGGCCGTCGTTGTTGACGGCGCTGCCCTTGACGACGGCGTACACGGTGTCGCCCGCGTCGAACGCGTCCTCCAGCCGCTTCAGCACGACGATGCCGACCCCGTCGCCGCCGACCGTCCCGGCGCCCCGGGCGTCGAAGGCGCGGGTGTGCCCGTCGGGCGACAACACCCCGCCCTCCACCGGCAGATAACCCGCCCGCTGCGGCACGCTCACCGCCACGCCTCCGGCCAGCGCGACGTCACAGTCACCGCCGAGAAGGCTCTGCGCGGCCAGGTGCACCGCGACGAGCGAGGTCGAGCACCCGGTCTGCACCGTGAAACTCGGCCCTTCCAACCCCAGCTTGTACGACACCCGAGTCGCCAGGAAGTCCCTGTTGACGCCCAGGTTGAGCTGGAAGTCGCCGACCGTGGCCAGCTCCGGATCGGCCTTCAGCAGATCGGCGTAGGCGTTGAGCCCGGCCCCGGCGAACACGCCGACCCGTGCCTTCCCGGCGCCGGGGACGTGCCCCGCGTGTTCGAGCGCCTCCCACGCGCACTCCAGGAAGACCCGCTGCTGCGGATCGATGATCTGCGCCTCGCGGGGATAGACGCCGAAGAACTCCGCGTCGAACAGGTCGGCGTCGGCGAGCACCCCGCGTCGCCGGACGTACCTCGGATCCGCGCGTACCTCTTTCGGTACGCCCGACTCGGCCAGGGCCTCGTCGGAGAAGGTGGACAGCGATTCGCGTCCGCCGTCGATGTTGCGCCAGAACTCGTCGACGTCGCGGGCACCGGGAAATCGTCCTGCCATTCCCACGACAGCGATGTCGGTGTCCGCGATGTCAGATAATTCCGCCATGCTGGCATCCCCCCATTGGCCGTACCCCCGTAGGGCCCAGGTGCCGGTCGTTCTCGCGACCGACATGTGTGATCATGAACGAGACGACTTGTGGCCTACTTGTGGCTGACTAGTGCCTCAGTCGTACATGGTGTGAGCTGCCCGTATGCATTCCCGACGGCCCGGCCTCGCGCTCGCCCCCCGGCGACCCGGAATGCCGGCGGTGCTCTGTCAGCCGCCCAGATCGATCAGCCCGATGACGTTCGGTTTGACGGCGTAGTCGAAGGCGTCGTCGACACCCATGACGTACTTCCCGGCCGGGGCGTCGATCCAGACCTTCTCGCCCCATGAGGTCAGGCGCGTCTGCGCCGCCCCCGTGGTCAGCGCGGTCATCATGGCGAAAGCCGCGGCCGGCGCGATTAATCGTCTCATTCTCCGACACCCCGTTTGTTGTGAATTCCCGGCAACCATGTCCCATTCGAGAGGGGTTATCAAGCGGCTCACGACAAAGTGGTCCATTGAGCGCGAGAAGCGAAAAGATGCAGCTCAGAGGCGCCACGACACCCCCGGACCATTTCGAGGGGTGTTTTGTGTATTTTTACCCAGTGTCACTTGCGGTCCGGAGAATGCCGATCAAGAATTCCCGGTCCGTCACACGGGTCTTCTCACGGTCTTCTCGGGGCGGGCCCGCGCGGATAAACCGATTTCTGGGTGTAGTCGGGTCGGAACCTGGTGATGGATCTGGAGGACGCGCTGCCGAGCGCGCTATCTGATCCGGGACCGGGACGGGAAGTTCCCGGCGCTCATGGACGAGGTCCTGGCCGATGCCGGCATCCGCATGCCGCGCATGAACGCGGTCATGGAGCGGTGGGTGAACGCCATCTGCGGCACGCCCCGCATGAGTAGGAGGAGTTCTGCAACCGGCATCGGGCCCATCAAGCCCTGGATCAGGCAGCTCCGCTACGCGCCGTCCCGGATCCCATCACCGAAACGTACGCCGACGGGACCGGCTCGGTGGAATCCTTCACGAATACTCGCGTGTCGCTTGGACTGCACGAACGGAGTTTTCGGCTGGCACACTGGCTTCACGAACCGACCATGGACACCCTTCGTCATGCCCGCAGCCGATCACCGGATCTCACATCGACGATCTAGCCGATCGCCGCCCTGACGGCGTCGCGCATCGCCACGTGGACCGCCGCGTTGGCGTCGCGGTCGGTGCGGGCCTCGACCAGGCGGGGCCCCTCGCCGCGGATCGCCTTGGCCAGGTCGTCGGGGTCGCTGACGACGCTGTAGGGCGTGCCCGTCGCCGCCGCGAGGTATCCGAGGTCGACGCCGTGGGGCGTGCCGAAGATCCGCTCGAACGAACCGCCGAGCGACGACTGCGGCAGCAGCGAGAAGATCCCGCCGCCGTCGTTGTTGACCACCACGACGCACAGGTCGGGCCGGGGCTCCCGGGGCCCGATGACCAGCCCGTTGTGGTCGTGGAGGAAGGACAGGTCGCCCATCAGGGCGTAGGCGCGGCCGTGGTGGGCCAGCGCCGCCCCGGCCGCCGTCGACACCAGCCCGTCGATCCCGGACGCCCCCCGGTTGGCCATCAGCCGCACCCCGCGCCGGGGCCGCATGGCCTGGTCGAGGTCGCGGATCGGCATCGAGGAGCCGCAGAACAGCAGCGACCCGTTCGGGATGATCGCGGCCAGGTCGCGGGCCAGCCGGGGCTCGCTCAGGCCGCCCGCGTCGAGCACGTCGTCGACGGCGTGGCGGGCCGCCATCTCGGCCCGCCGCCAGGCGTTCAGCCACTGGTCGCCGCCGGGCGCCACGGGGATCTCCACCGCCTGCGCCACCTGGGTGGCCGATCGGGTCGGGTCGGGCCAGCGGGTCAGGTCGCGGGCGACCACGACGTGTTCCTGAGCCCGCTTCAGCCAGGCCAGCAGGGGCCGCGACAGGCCGGGGCGGCCGAGGGTGACCACCACGTCGGGCTGGTGGGCCTCGGCGAAGCCGGGGGCGCCGAGCAGGAAGTGGTAGGTCGAGATCGCCGTGTCGCCGTAGCGGCCGCCGCCGTTGGGCTCCGACAACACCGGCCAGCCCGCCATCCCGGCCGCCGCGACGTAGCGCCGCACGTTGGTCGCGCCGTCGCCGACCACCAGGACCCCGCGCCGGGTCGCCGGGATGTGCAGCGCCGACGACGGCGGGGCCACCCTGGCCCGCACCCACGGCCCGTTCGCGTCGAGCGTCTCGGGCCAGTCGTCGTTCCCGTCGGGTACAAGCGGCTCCCGGAACGCCACGTTGAGGTGCACCGGGCCGGGATCGCCCGGACCCTCGGCCCGCTGGTGGGCGCGGCAGGCCAGCGACCGCCAGTAGGCCACCTGCCCCGGCCGCTCCTCGGGCACCCCGATCTCGGCGAACCACCGCACGGCCGAGCCGAACAGCTTCACCTGGTCGATCGTCTGGTTGGCGCCGGTCCCGCGCAACTCCGGCGGCCGGTCGGCGGTGAGCAGCAGCAGCGGCACCCCGGCCTCGCTCGCCTCGATCACGGCGGGATGCAGGTTCGCGGCGGCCGTGCCGGACGTGGTGACGACGGCGACCGGCTTCTCCAGGCGCCGGGCCAGCCCGAGCGCGAGGAACCCGGCCGAGCGTTCGTCGGTGCGCACGTGGAGCCGGATCCGGGGGTCGTCGTGGAGCGCCAGCGCCAGGGGCGCCGACCGGGACCCGGGTGCGACCACCGCCTCGGTGACCCCGCACCGCGCCAGTTCGTCGGCGAGTACGGTCGCCAGCGCGGTAGCCGGATTCACGCGGCGGCCCCCTCCATCCGCCGAATCCACTCCGGCGACTCGATCTCGAAACGCGCCAGGGCGTCTTCGTCCACCTCGGGACGCCGCACGCGCAGGACCCCCTGCTCCTCGGCCAGCGGATCGGCCACGACATCCCCGGCCAGAAGCGACATGGTCCCGAGTCCGCAAGCGTACGGCAATTCCGGCAGCGCGGCGGCCAGCGCGAGCCCCGCCGCCAGGCCCACCGAGGTCTCCACGGCCGACGACACGACGGCCGGCAGGCCGCACGCCTCCACCACCCGCAGGGCGTTGGCGACCCCGCCGAGCGGCTGCACCTTCACGACCGCGATGTCGGCCGCCTCGGCCGCCCTGACCTTCAGCGGGTCCTCGGCCTTGCGGATCGACTCGTCGGCGGCGATCGGCACGTCGACCCGCCGCCGGACCCGGGCCAGCTCGCCGAGGGTCGCGCACGGCTGCTCGACGTACTCCAGGGTGAACCGGTCGAGTTCCTTGATCGCGCGGACGGCGTCGTCGGCGTCCCAGCCGCCGTTGGCGTCGACCCGGACCCGCCCGCCCGGCCCGAGCGCGTCGCGCACCGCCTCGACCCGGGCCAGGTCGTCGGCGAGGGTCTGGCCCGCCTCGGCGACCTTGACCTTGGCCGTCGCGCAGCCCGAGGCGCGCACCATCGCGGCGGCCCGCTCCGGCCCGACCGCCGGCACGGTCGTGTTCACCGGCACCACCTCGCGCACCGCCGCCGGCCAGCCCTCGAACGCGGCCTCCCGCGCGCACGCCAGCCACCGGGCGCACTCGGCCGGGCCGTATTCGGGGAAGGGGGAGAACTCCCCCCACCCGTGGGGGCCCCTGATCAGGATGCCCTCCCGTGCGGTCTGCCCCCGGAACCGGACCACCATGGGAATCCGGAATACCCGCAGCTCCACGCCGCCCTC
Source organism: Herbidospora yilanensis (assembly GCF_001570565.1). Lineage (GTDB taxonomy): Bacteria > Actinomycetota > Actinomycetes > Streptosporangiales > Streptosporangiaceae > Herbidospora > Herbidospora yilanensis. The sequence continues at coordinate 151,107 of NZ_BBXE01000017.1, forward strand.
CCCGCTCTCCGGCACCGGCCCGGCTACCCTGACCAGGTGGTCGATCGTCCGGTGCACGCCCTCATCCTGCCGCCAGGTCCCGCCCTCGCCGAGGCGGTGGCCGCCGCGCTCGACGGCGGCGGCCCGGCGATCCTGCCGGTCGCGCCATCGTTGCCCGACCGGGCGGTCAGGGCGCTGTTCGACACGCTGCGGCCGACCCATGTCACCACACCCGGCGGCACGAGCGTGCTCCCGGGGGGCGTGCCGGCCGAAGACGACACCGCCGTGATCATCGCCACATCGGGGTCCACCGGCGTCCCGAAGGGGATCGAGCTCTCGGCGCGGGCGCTGCTGGCCTCGGCGCGGGCCTCGCTCGACCGGATCGGCGCCGGGCCCGGCGACCGGTGGTTGTGCTGCCTGCCGCCCTCCCACGTGTCGGGGCTCCAGGTCATCACGCGGGCCTTGTTGTGCGGCACCGACCCGATCGTCCACGAGTCCTTCGACCCGGAGAAGGTCATGGCCGCCGGGGCCGACCACGTCTCGCTGGTGCCGACCCAGCTCCGCAGGCTGCCCGACGTGTCGGCGTTCACCACGATCCTGCTGGGCGGCGCCCCGGCGACCGCCGACCTGAAGGCCCGCCATGCGCGGATCTTCCACACCTACGGCATGACCGAGACCTGCGGCGGCTGCGTGTACGACGGCCGCCCCCTTGACAATGTAGATCTCAAACTCGACGCGGAGGGCCGGGTCATGATCGCCGGCCCGATGCTCATGAACGGCCACCGCCTCGGCCCCCGCCTGAGCGGCCCGTGGTTCACCACGAGCGACCTCGGCGAGATCGACGACGGCGAGCTGCGGATCCTGGGCCGGGCCGACGACGTGATCAACACCGGGGGCCAGAAGGTCGTCGCGGGGGTCGTCCAGAACGTGCTGGCCACCCATCCCAAGGTCCGGGAGGTCGTGGTGGTCGGCCGCCCCGACCCGGAGTGGGGGCAGATCGTGGTGGCCGTCGTGGCGGGCGAGGCGACGCTGGAGGAGCTGCGCGGCCATGCCAAATCGGAACTGCCCGCCTATGCCGCGCCTAAGGCGTTGGTCCAGGTCACGGCGCTTCCTCTGCTCCCCAACGGCAAACCCGATATGGTCGCCATACGGAACCAAGTATGACAATCATCCGTCATACGATCAGGTAGCCCGACGAAAGGAAGCAGACCATGATCCCGACCCCGAGGATGCTGATCTCCGCAGGGATCGTCGGTGTCATCGTCGTCGGTGGCGTGGCCGTGGCGGCCACCGCGTCGGCCGGGCGCATCGAATTCGAGCAGCAGCGTTTGCTCAAGACCGTCGGGGGCACTGCGGAGGAGACCGTGCCCACCCCGGAGCCCGTCCCGTCCAACGTCGTGGTCAGGGAGCTGGAGACCGACCCCGAAGAGGTCGGCGGCTACTGGACCCCCGAGAACCTGGAGCAGGCCGAGCCCATGCCGATCCCCCGCGTCGAGGTCACCCTCAACTGACCAGACCGCCCATTTCCCTGCGGTCTAGGTAACACGGGAACAAATATCCGGCGTTGGCGTTCTTACTAAGGCAGCCGAGTTGGCGCGTGGTCGCCCGGGCGTGCCTGAAGCCATCGACGACGAATCTTTGATCTCCGCGAAGGAGGAGGTGTCCTCATGCCCCGAACCGCCGTGGCGACTGCCTCGCCCGCGCGTGAGGCTGTTCCGACGACTCTCGACCAGCTCCTGGAGCGGGGCCGCAAGCAGGGCCGCCTTTCCCTGTCAGAACTGCGCGAGGCGTTCGTGGACGCCGGGGTGAGCGCGACGAAGGCCCGCGGGATCCTGCGCGGCCTCACCGAGGCCGGGGTGAGCCTCGCCGAAACCACCGAAGACACTACGAAGGTTACGACCCCTGTCAAGGACGACGAGGAGATCGCCGACGCCGAGATCGAGGCCGAGGCCGCCGGCGTGGTCGACCTCGACGACACCTCGTCGGCGATGGGCGACTCCGTCCACACCTACCTGAAGTCGATCGGCCGCCGCACCCTGCTCACCGCCGCCCAGGAGGTCGAGCTGGCCCGCCGCATCGAGGCCGGCCTGTACGCCGAGTACAAGCTCGACCTGGCCGAGGAGAGCGGCGAGCGGCTGTCGGCCGTCGAGCGCGAGGACCTCGAATGGGTCATCGAGGACGGCCGCCGCGCCAAGGACCACATGCTGGAGGCCAACCTCCGCCTGGTGGTCTCGGTGGCCAAGAAGTACACCGACCGCGGCATGGCCCTGCTCGACGTGGTGCAGGAGGGCAACCTCGGCCTGATCAGGGCCGTGGAGAAGTTCGACTACACCAAGGGCTTCAAGTTCTCCACCTACGCCATGTGGTGGATCCGGCAGGCCATACAGCGCGGCTTCGCCGACTCCGCCCGGACGATCCGGCTCCCGGTCCACGTGCTGGAGATGCTCTCCAAGCTCTCCCGCGTGGAGCGTGACATGCACCAGCGCCTCGGCCGGGAACCCACGCCGGAGGAACTGGCGGTGGAGCTCGACAGGACGCCCGACCAGATCGAGGAACTGCTGCGCACCAGCCGCCAGCCGATCAGCCTCGACAGCACCATCGGCGAGGACGGCGAGACCCGGATCGGCGACCTCATCGAGGACGTCGACTCCCTGGAGGCCTCCGAGGTGGTCGACCGGCAACTGCTGGCCGAGCAGCTCAAGGGCGTGCTGAACAACCTGTCGCCGCGGGAGGCCAAGATCATGGCCCTGCGTTTCGGCCTGGCCGACGGCAAGCCCCACACGCTCGACGAGATCGGCAAGCACCTGGGCCTGACCCGCGAGCGCATCCGCCAACTGGAGAAGGAGTCCCTCTCCAAGCTCCGCCACCCCAGCAACGCCCGCCCGCTCCTCGACTGGGCGAGCTAGCAGAACCTCCCGGTACGGGGTCTGGCTCCCGACCCGCACCGTCCCTCGGCCGGCCCGGCCACCACCTCGCTCGGCCGGGCCGGCCAAAGCCCGTCTACGAGGTCAGCTCGATCAGCGACAGGACCGCGCCCGCCGGGTCGGTCACCACGGCCGCCCAGCCCGAGGGCAGGTCGAACGGCGGGACCTGGACGGTCCCGCCCAGGTCGGCCACGATCCGGCAGGCCTCCCGGCAGCCGGCGACCGCGAAGTAGACCATCCAGTGGGGCGGGATCTCCGGCGGCCACGCGTCGGTCATCTCCACCATCCCGGCCACCGTCGTCTTCGACCGCCTGAGGTCGAACTCGGTGTAGCTGCCGCTGCCGCTCAGGAACGGCGCCCGCCGCGCGTGCCAGCCGAACAGCCGGCCGTAGAAGGCGGCGGCCTCGTCGACGTCGCGGGCGGCCAGTTCCGTCCAGCAGAAGGCCCCCGGCGCCCCGCGCACCCCCGCGCCTTCGAGGGCGACCGGCTCCCACAGGGCGAACTCGGCCCCGGAGGGGTCGGCCAGGACGGTCCGCCACCCCTGTTCGCGGCCCTCGTCGAAGACCTGCTCGGGCCCGGCGAGCACGCGGGCCCCGGCGTCGTCGGCGCGGCGGGTCGAGTCGTCGATGTCGTCGGCCGCGACGTGGACCAGCCAGGCCGGCCCGCCGGGACGGGCGGGGCCCAGCCCGGCGACCGGCTCGCCGCGCAGCAGCGCCGTGGAGTGGCTGCGCCCGCGCGGCTCGAAGTCCCAGCCGAACACGCCGTGGTAGAACTCCTCGCTGAGCGCGAGATCGGCGGTGCCGACCTCGACCCAGCACGGCCGGCCCGCCGCGTATCTCACCCGTCCGGGCATCTCTCCGGCCTCCCTGACCCAAGGTAATCCTTAGACGGCGCGGCGTGCCGGTCCGTTGACGCCCCGGACATTCCGGGTGGGTATTTGTCAGCGGGCCGAAGCGGTCACCGGACGCGGCAGCCGCACGATACCGGTCAGCCGGTTCTCCTCGCGGAGGGTGCGCAGTTTGCTCACCTCGGTGGTCCACTTGGCGCCCTCGGGGGTCGCCCGGCCCTTGCGGCGGCGGATGCGGTCGTCGTAGGCCTTCACGCCGAAGGTGGCCCGCTGCGCCGCCTCGGCGGCCCGGAGGGCGGCGGTGAGCGCCTGGTCGTAGGCGATGCCGGCCTCGCGCAGCTCGGGGCCGGACGCGTGGGCGGCCTGGCGGGCGCGCAGGCGGGCCTCGGCCTGCCGGGCCTTGTCGAGCAGCTCACCGTAGCTCTTGGAGATCTCCTGGTCGGCGTGGAACCTGACCTCCGCCTCCCGGCTCACCCGCGGACGGAAAAACGCCATCGTCAACCTCTCAGTCCTGATTGAAACGCACTGGTCGACAGCGTAGACCCTCCCCTGTCCGGCCGGGATGGCAGGATGATCCGCATGCCTGCCAAGCGACCTCCGACCCCGCTCTCGCGCGACCGCATCATCGACGCCGCCCTCCACATCGCCGACGGGCAGGGCCTGCGCCGGTTGACCATGCGGCGGCTGGGCGACGCGCTCCAGGTCGAGGCGATGGCCATCTACCACCACCTCCCCCGGGGCAAGGAGGCGCTCATGGACGCCCTGGCGGAGCACGTGACGGCCGTCCAGGTGGAACCGAGGGAGGCGCCCTGGCAGGAGATCGCCCGCGACTGGGCGCGGGCCGCCCGCGCCGCCCTGCTGGAGCATCCCGGCGTGTTGTCCCTGGCGCTGACCAAACCGCCCAAGGGCACAGCCCTGACGGCCATGGCGAGCCAGGTCGAGCAGCTCCGCGACGCCGGCCTCGACCGGGCCCAGGAGGCGGTGCAGACCCTGCGCGCCTACGTCTACGGCGCGGTCGCGGTCGAGATGCAGGCCTCGGGCTGGGCCGATCCCGACGCCGAGACCGAGAAGGCGCGGGTGGCCACCGGCGACGCCGACTTCGAGCGCGGGCTGACCGCGGTGCTGACCGGGCTCGAAAGCTCGTAACGGGTCATTTACCGAAGTGACGGCGTGTCGCGCTTGGGGTGTTATCGTGCATGGGGCACCCTTGTGTCGTAGGTCACACGCATGACCACACCCCCCTACCAGGGTGTGGGCGAAATCGTCCGAACGGGCTATGTCCTTGTCGAGTGACCTGGCGCACACTGGTGTAGGCCGACAGTGGTGTAGGCCAATTTGCGTCAACTCAACCCCATACGCTCGTCCCCCACATGGCTGGGCGGATCCACGTCACGAGCGACACGAGAAAGACACGGAGCCCCGGCGATGTGCCCTCATGAGCCCGGCTGTCCCAGCGCGGAAGCGCAGGACCGCGAAGCCGCCCGAACGGTCGCGGCCCACCCCGAACAAGGGTGGAGCCTCCTCTGCAACGGTGTCGTCCTCTTCGAGGACACCGGCGAGCTGCTCCCCAACGGGGCGATCATCGCTCCGCACCGGCCGACCGACATGGCCATCACCGCCGCCTGACGCGGCGTCCACGGGGGATCACCGGCGCGCGGCCAGCCAGCGCGCCACCTCCGCCCCGACCAGGGCGGGGTTCTTCCGGAGATCGTGATTCTCTCCGGGCAGCACGACCAGCCGTTCCGCGTCCGCCTCGTCAGGCACCCCGAACGGATCACGGTCACCGTTGATGACCAGCACCCCCGCCTTCGCGCCGCGCAGCTCGGCGGCCCGTGACCTCTCCGGGTGACCGGGCGGGTGCAGCGGAAACGCCAGCGCCACCACCCCGACGGCCCCCACCTCCCCGGCGGTACGGCAGGCGACCCGCGCCCCGTTGCTCCGCCCCCCTTGGGCGACCGGCAGACCCGGGAAGCGCTCCTTGACCGCCGCGGCGATGGCCACCCAGCTCTCGTCCTGCCGGGCGGCCGACCCCGGCGCCCGCGCCCCCCGCAGCCGGAACGGCTGGGTGATCCTGGCGACGGCGATGCCCTCGGCCAGGCAGGCGTCGCGCACCGCGAGCAGGTCGGGCGCGTCGACTCCCCCGGCCGACCCGTGGGTCAGCAGCAGGACCAGGCCCGCCGAACCGGGGTCGTCGATCTCCGCCAGCCCCGGCCCGTGAGGTGTGTCGATCTGCATAACCGCACGTTATCGCGGGTCCATCCGCCGCATGACCGCCGTGTCATCCGAATGGATGATGACGCCCCACAGGCGTTGTGCCACATTTGTGGACGTGCCTGACACATCTCTTCCGCATGAGGACCTGCGCGCCACCCTGGCTGCCCGCCGCGATCTGGGCCCCGCCTACGAAGACGCGCTTGTCGACTCGTTCATCGAGAAACTCGACAACGAGATCACCGCGCGCGTTCAGGCCGAGGTGGCCCGGCGCGGGGAAATCAAACCCGCCAAGCCCGACAACAGCCACATCCCGATCGCCCTGGGGTCGCTGGGCATCGGCGTCCCACTGACCGCCATCGCCGTGAGCCAGGCCGGCAGCTTCGGCCTGATGCTGGCCTGGGGCGGCATCGTCCTGGTCAACATGGCGGCGGCGATCCGCCGCAAGCGCTGACCCTCGCAGGTCAGTCGCGGCCCCGGCGCATCTCGACCTGGGCCGCCAGGTCGGCGTCCTGGTGGTCGAGGCCGTAGCGCCAGACCGTCTCGGCGTCGGCGTCGCGCCCCCGCAGCGGCAGCGTCCGGGCCAGCAGTTCGATGGCCAGGGCGGCCGTGTCGGCGTCGGGGCCCGCCTCCACCGCGACCTCGAACTCGGCGCAGGCCATCTCCAGGTGGGCGATGCCCAGCAGGACGCGCAGCCGCGCCGCGTCGGCCACGCCCGGCACCGACAGGGCCTGCAGGAGCAGGTCGGCCGCCTCCGCCGGGGCGTTCTCCTCCAGCAGGGTCTGGGCCATTCGTTCGGCCGTGACCGACAGGCCGACCGCGGCGCTGGCCCGGTCGGGGCCCGCCGCGTCGGCGGCCAGTGTCGCGAAGATCGCCGCGGCGGCGTCGAGATTCCCGGCGTCATAGAGGCGCCGGGCCTCGTCGATCTGCCGTCCGGAGTCGATGGCCGTCATCTCGGGGGGCCTCCAGAGGGAACCGGGCCGAAAGGGTTGCGAAGATCCTAACGACCCGGTCCGCCCCAGGGCGGCAGACATGCGGAAGGTGATGGGTTTCTGTCCTCTTCCCCGGGGAAGGGCCAGACGGTTCAGTCCTCGTAGGAGGAGAGCGGCGGGCACGCGCAGACCAGGTTGCGGTCGCCGTAGGCCTGGTCGATGCGGCGGACGGGCACCCAGTACTTCTGGTCCCGCAGCGTGGCCACCGGGTAGGCGGCCTCGGTGCGGGTGTACGGGTGGTCCCACGCGTCGGCCGTCAGCACGTCGGCCGTGTGGGGGGCGTTGCGCAGGGGGTTGTCCTTGGCGTCGTAGCCGCCCGAGGCGACCTTGTCGATCTCGCCGCGGATGGCGACCATCGCGTCGACGAAGCGGTCGAGCTCGGCCAGGTCCTCCGACTCGGTGGGCTCGATCATCAGCGTGCCGGCCACGGGGAAGGACATGGTCGGCGCGTGGAAGCCGTAGTCGATCAGCCGCTTGGCGACGTCGTCGACGGTGACGCCGGTCTCCTTGGTGATCGCCCGCAGGTCGACGATGCACTCATGGGCCACCAGGCCCTCGCGCCCGGTGTAGAGGACCGGGTAGTGCGGCGCGAGCCGCCGGGCCAGGTAGTTGGCCGACAGGATGGCCTGCTCGGTCGCGGCCTTGAGCCCGTCGGCGCCCATCATCCGCACGTACGCCCACGAGATCGGCAGGATGCCCGCCGAGCCGAAGGGCGCCGCCGAGACCGGGCCCACGGCGCCGCGTCCGGGCAGGAAGTCGGCCAGGTGGGCCTTCACGGCGACCGGGCCGACGCCGGGGCCGCCGCCGCCGTGCGGGATGCAGAAGGTCTTGTGCAGGTTCAGGTGGGACACGTCGGCCCCGAACTCGCCCAGCTTGGCCAGGCCGACCAGGGCGTTGAGGTTGGCGCCGTCGACGTAGACCTGGCCGCCGGCGGCGTGCACCTTGGCGCACAGCTCGACGATGGTCTCCTCGTAGACCCCGTGGGTCGACGGGTAGGTCACCATGATCGCGGCGAGCCGGTCGGCGTGCTTGGCGATCTTGGCGTCGAGGTCGGCCATGTCGACGTTGCCGTCGGCGTCGCAGGCCACCACGACGACCCGCATGCCCGCCATGACGGCGGAGGCGGCGTTGGTGCCGTGGGCCGACGACGGGATCAGGCAGACGTCGCGTTCGGCGTCGCCCGCCGCCCGGTGGTAGGCCCGGATCGCCAGCAGGCCGGCGAACTCGCCCTGCGACCCGGCGTTGGGCTGGATGGAGACGGCGTCGTAGCCGGTCACCTCGGCCAGCCAGGACTCCAGGCCGAGGATCAGGTCGGTGTAGCCGGCGGTCTGGCCGGCGGGCGCGAACGGGTGGATGGAGGCGAACTCCGGCCAGGTGATCGGCTCCATCTCGGTGGTCGCGTTGAGCTTCATCGTGCAGGAGCCCAGCGGGATCATCGACCGGTCGAGCGCGATGTCCTTGTCCTGGAGTCTGCGCAGGTAGCGCAGCATCGCCGTCTCGGAGCGGTGGGCGTGGAAGACGGGGTGGGCCAGGTAGCCGGTGGTCCGCTGGAGGCTCTGGGGCAGCGCGTCGTCGGTCGAGATGTCCAGGTCGTCCACCGACGGCCCCTCGACGCCGAAGGCCGCCCAGACGGCCTCCAGGTGCGCCGGGACGGTCTTCTCGTCACAGGCGACCGCGACGCGGTCGGCGCCGTCCTGCCGCACGTTGACGCCGCGCCCCCGGGCCGCCTCGGCGATCTCGGCCGCGCGGCCGGGCACGTGAGCGGTCACGGTGTCGAAGAACTCGTCGTGGACGACCTCGACGCCCCCCGCGCGCAGCCCGGCGGCCAGCACGGCGGCGTGCCGGTGCACCCGCTGGGCGATCCGGCGCAGGCCCTCGGGGCCGTGGTAGACGGCGTACATGGAGGCGATCACCGCCAGGAGCACCTGGGCGGTGCAGATGTTGCTGGTCGCCTTCTCGCGGCGGATGTGCTGCTCACGGGTCTGGAGCGCCAGCCGGTACGCCGTCCGCCCGTCGGCGTCGACCGACACCCCGACCAGGCGGCCGGGCATCTGCCGCTGCAGGCCCTCACGGACCGACATGTAGGCGGCGTGCGGCCCGCCGAAGCCGAGGGGCACGCCGAAACGCTGCGACGAGCCGACCGCGATGTCGGCCCCGAGGGTGCCGGGCGCCTCCAGCACGGTCAGCGCCAGCAGGTCGGCCGCCACGGTCACGACCGCCCCCGCGGCCTTCGCCCGCCCGGCCAGGTCGCGGAAGTCGGCCACCCGGCCGGAGGCCCCCGGGTACTGGACCAGGATGCCGAAGCACTCGGGCAGCTCACCGGTGTAGTCGGACTCGACGAGCGTGATGCCCAGCGGTTCGGCCCGGGTGGCGAGCACGGCCTTGGTCTGCGGGAGCGCGTCGGCGTCGACGACGAAGACGTCGGTCTTGACCTTGGAGGCGCGGCGGGCCAGCGTCATCGCCTCGGCGGCGGCGGTGGCCTCGTCGAGGAGCGAGGCCCCGGCGACGTCGAGCCCGGTCAGGTCGCTGACCACGGTCTGGAAGTTGAGCAGCGCCTCCAGGCGGCCCTGCGAGATCTCCGGCTGGTAGGGCGTGTACGCGGTGTACCAGCCCGGGTTCTCCAGCACGTTCCGCAACACGACGCCGGGCGTGATCGTGTCGTGGTAGCCCAGCCCGATCATGGAGGTCAGCACGGTGTTGCGGGCGGCCAGCGCGCGCAGTTCGGCGAGCGCCTCCGGCTCGGACACGGCGGCCGGCAGGGCGAGGGCGCCGGTGGTGCGGATCGACTCGGGCACCGCCACGGCCACCAGGTCGGCGACCGTCTCGTAGCCGACGGCCTCCAGCATGCGCGCCTGCGCGGCGTCGGATGGCCCGATGTGGCGGGTGGCGAACGGCGGGGCGTCCAGGTCACGGAGCGGTGTGCGATCGGTCATGACAGGAACTCCAGGGCAGACGAGACCAGGGCGGTCTCCCCCTCTGTCATGGAACCTGAGAGCTTCACCGGACGCCGTCGGCCGGTTTTCCCCTTCGGTGAGGCGCCGCCTGGACGGCGGACCCGCTTTTCAGAGCTGCCTCGCCTGGCGGTACCGGGTGCCTGAGAGATTCCGGGGAGGTTTGCTCCTTCGGCGCCTCATCCTTGGGATGAAGACTCTCCCGCGCAGGGTCGATGGCTACGACAACCTTACCCGTACCCCGGAGATGGAGCCTCAACCGGTGCGGCGGGCCCGCCGGCGCTGGGCCAGTTCGTCGGAGGGGTGGTCGGCCTCGTCAGTGTCGGGGCCGACCGCCAGTTCCCCCGGCAGCTCCGCGAGCGATCCCTCGACCTCGCGCCAGACCCGGCCGAGGGCGATGCCGAAGACCCCCTGCCCTCCTTGGAGGAGGTCGATGACCTCGTCGGCGGAGGTGCACTCGTAGACGCTGACGCCGTCGCTCATGAGCGTGATCTGGGCCAGGTCGTTGACCCCGCGGTCGCGCAGGTGCTGGACGGCGGTGCGGATCTGCTGGAGGGAGACGCCGGTGTCGAGGAGCCGCTTGACGACCTTGAGCACCAGGATGTCGCGGAAGCTGTAGAGCCGCTGGGAGCCGGAGCCCTGGGCCGCCCGGATCGTCGGCTGCACCAGGTCGGTGCGGGCCCAGTAGTCGAGCTGGCGGTAGGTGATCCCGGCGGCGGCGCAGGCCGTGGGGCCGCGGTAGCCGATGTCGTCTCGCACCGCCGCGGGCCGCTCGTCGAACAGCAGACCCTGCTCGCCGGCGCGCTCCCGCGCCGACTCACGCTGAACCGCGTCGTGCTGGTCGGCCTTGTTACCCTCGCCGCTGCTGACCGCCACTGCGGACCTCCGGCTTTCTCTCATCCCACGGTCTGATCTGGGGGTACGCGAACTACAACCGTGGATTCCCTTGCACCGTAGGACTGGGGAAAGGCACAGTCAACGACCGCCCCCGGCGCGTCGTGAAGGTGAGATAACCCCTCAACTCAACCCGCACGGCCGAAATCCTCGGGGCTGATGTTGTCCAGGAACTCCCGGAACTTCTCGACCTCGTCCTCCTGGTCATCGGCCATGCTGACGCCGTTCTCCCGCATGACCTCCTCGCTCGCGAAGATCAGCGCGTCGGTCCGCAGGGCCAGCGCGATGGAGTCGGAAGGACGTGCGCTTACCTCTACGCCGTTGGAGAACACGAGGTCGGCGTAGAAGATGCCGTCACGCAGGGCGACGATGTTGACGCGTTCGAGCGACACCTTCAACGCGCCCAGCACATTGCGGAACAGATCGTGGGTCAGCGGCCGGGGCGGCGGTTCGTCGGCCTGGGCGAGCGCGATCGCGGTCGCCTCGGTCATGCCAATCCAGATCGGCAGGTAGCGGTCGCCGTTCGCCTCCTTGAGAAGGACGATCGGCTGGTTCGAGGGCATCTCCACCCGGACCCCCACGAACTCCATCTGCAACACAGGCGCTCACTCTCCGGGATGCGGCATTTCACCAGGTATTCAACTCACCAGGCATTCAACGTAACACCCGCGCGCCGGACCCGCGTCAACGGCCGAGAGAGCCGCGGACGGCCCCTTCCAGCAGCGCGGCATGGATACGTAGTAACAACCCGGAGATCTCCCGTGCCGATTCCCCGGCATGGTCGATGGCCCCCGGGGCCCGGCGGCGCAGCAGCGGCGCGACGGCCTGCTCGACCAGGCCCGCCTCGCGTTCGGCGGCGGCCTTGACCGCGCGCAGGTGGCGGGCGTGGAGGCCGAAGGCGGCCAGCGCGCCGACGCTGCGGGCGATTTCGAGGGCGGCCTCGTCGTAGAGCCGGGCCGTCGGAATGATCAGGCCGTAGTCTTCGAGCTCGGCCAGCGTCGCCTCGTCGATCTCGGCGGCGGCCAGCAGCTCCTCGCGGCTCAGCCGCACGGCCACCGGCTCGGCGTCGACCGCCCGGGGGCGGGCCGACTCGTCGAGCTGGGTCTTGATCACGCGCAGCGGCAGGTAGCGGTCGCGCTGGGCGGTCAGGATGAACCGCAGGCGCTCCACGTCGCCGGGGGTGAACTTGCGGTAACCGGAGGGGCTGCGCTCCGGCTCGATGAGCCCTTCGCCCTCCAGGAACCGGATCTTGGAGATCGTCACGTCGGGGAACTCGCCCTGGAGCTGGGCGAGCACCTCCCCGATGCTCATGAAGGCCCTGGCCGCCTCGGCGCCCATGATCAGCCCCGGGTCAGGAACACCAGCCGGAACTTCCCGATCTGCACCTCGTCGCCGCCCGCGAGGGGGAACTCCTCGATGCGCTCCCGGTTCACGTAGGTGCCGTTGAGGCTGCCGACGTCGCGGGCGGTGAACTGGCCGCCGCGCCGGTAGAACTCGGCGTGACGCCGGGAGACGGTGACGTCGTCGAGGAAGATGTCGCTCTCGGGGTGGCGGCCGGCGGTCGTGAGGTCGCTGTCGAGCAGGAACCGGCTGCCGGCGTTGGGGCCGCGCATCACGACGAGGAGGGCGGTGCCGGGCGGGAGCTGCTCGATCGCGGAACGGTCCGGGAGCAGGCCCTGGCCGGTGGCCTCCTCGATCGCCTCAAGGGAGATCGTGGAGGTGTTGTCGGGGACGAAGCCCTGACCCGTCGTGTAGGGGTTGGGAGGTGCCGGAGTGTGGGCCGCGGGGCTCAGCGGCGAACCGCATCGCGAACAGAAACGGGCATCCTCGGGGTTGGGGTGACCGCACTGCGTGCAGTAGACGCTGGGCATCGAACGGCTCGGCCTCTCTCACGACTAGCTCAAACTTGCGAATGCCGAAACTTACGCTGATCAGGCACAAAGGTCAAGGCAGACGCGCCGGACAATGGCCACCCAACGTTATCGTCAGGCACGGGCCACGGTCCATGGCGCCACACCAACCACATGTGATCACCGTTTCCGGGCCAGGCTATCGTTTCATGCCGACCCGGCGGCACGCTCGACCACGTCGGCCCATCGTTCGAGAAGCGACTGCGCGGTGTCCATGTCGTGTCCTTCGGCCCACAGATGGGTGACCGCCTCGGAGGGGTCGGGCAGCACCAGCGCCCAGCTTCCGTCCTCGTCGACGACCCGCACCCCGTCGGTGGTGTCGATGCGGCCGCCCTCGGCGGCCTCGACGACCGAGCGCATGACCGCGCCCTTGTGGGCCCACGGGGTGGGCACGGTCCGGCGCAGGAGCTTGGTCTCGGGGATGCGGGCGTCGATCTGGCTGAGCGACAGGCGGGTGCGGGCGACCAGGCCGAGCAGCCGCAGGAAGACGGCCAGGCCGTCGACGGTGGGGCCGAACTCGGGCACGATGAAGCCGCCCCGGCCGTCGCAGGCGAACACCATCTCGGGGTGGCGGGCCGCCGTGGTCAGCGCGTCGGTGCTGGTGGCGGTCCAGTCGACGTGGACGCCGTGGAAGCGGCAGACCATCTCGGCGACCCTGGTCGTGGTGACCGGCAGCGCGACCCGCCCGCCGCGGCGTTCGGCGGCGACCAGGTCGAGCACCACCAGCAGGGCCCGCTCCTCGCTGATGAGCTGGCCCTTCTCGTCGACGAGGGAGACCCGCTCCCCCACCGGGTCGAACCGCACCCCGAACGCGGCCCGCGAGGAGGCCACCAGCTCGGCCAGGCGCTGGAGGTCGCGGCGGCGTTCGGCGAAGGTCTCGGTGGGCGAGGCGTCGTCGAGCCGGTTGTTGACCGTGAGGACGCCGACCCCGACCCGCCCGAGCAGGCTGGGCAGCACGAGCGAGGCGGTGCCGCCGGCGCAGTCGACGACGACCTTCATCTCGGCGTCCTTCACGCCGGTCATGTCGACGCAGCGGACCAGGTCGCGGCTGTAGGTGTCGAGGGCGCGGGCCGGGAAGGACAGTTCGGCGATCTCCCCAGGGAAGGCGCGGCGGTATTCCTGGCGGGAGAAGACGCGTTCCAGCTTGCGCTGCGCGGTCTGGGAGAGGTCGGCCCCCGTCTCGTCCATGAAGACGATGTCGACGCTCTGGGGGTCGCCCGCGGTGGTCCGGAGGGCGATGCCGCCCTTCACGGTCTCGCGGGAGGTGTGGAAGCGGGCCACCGGCATGGCGGCGGCCTCCAGGTCGACCACGTTGATCGCGCTGGCGTTGAGCGCGCTGATCACGGCCCGCTTGAGGGCGCGGGCGGCCCGGGAGCCGTCGCGCGAGGTGACGACGGTGTCGCCCTTGCTGAGGGTGGTGGCGTAGGCGCTGGCCAGGCGGACGCAGAGCTCGGGGGTGATCTCGACGTTGACCAGGCCGCTGACGCCCCGGGGGCCGAACAGGCTGCGCTGGCCGCGCGACTCCCAGATGACGCTGGTGTTGACCACCGCGCCCGCCTCGACGGTCTTGAACGGGTAGATCTTGACGCCGCTGGAGACGTAGGCCTCGGCCTCGATGACGCACTCGTCGCCGACGACGGCGTTCTCCTCGATGCGGGCGGCGGCCATGACGTCGGTGTTCTTGCCGATCACGCAGCCCCGGAGATTGGCGGCCGGGCCGACGTAGACGTTGTCGTGGACGACCGCCCGATGGAGGAACGCGCCCTCCTTGACCACGGCGTTGCTGCCGAGCACGGTGTATTCGCGCAGCTCGGCCCCGGCCTCGACCTTGGCGTAGTCGCCGATGAACAGCGGGCCCTTGAGCACCGCCTCGGGGTCGACCGATGCGCCCTCGGCGGCCCAGACGCCGGGTGAGAGCTCGAACGCGTTGAAGTCGACCTTGACGCGGCCCTCCAGCACGTCGGCCTGGGCCTTCAGGTAGCTCTCGTGGGTGCCGACGTCCTCCCAGTAGCCCTCGGCGACGTAGCCGAACAGCCGCTCGCCGCGCTCCAGCAGCTTGGGGAACACGTCGGAGGACCAGTCGACCGACCGCCCGGACGGCACCTCGTCGAGGACGGCCGGCTCCATGATGTAGATGCCGGTGTTGACGGTGTCGGAGAACACCTGGCCCCAGGTGGGCTTCTCGAGGAAACGCTGGATGCGGCCGTGGTCGTCGACGATGATGATGCCGAACTCCAGCGGGTTGGGCACCCGCTTGAGGCCGATGGTGACCAGCGCCCGGTTCTCGCGGTGGAACCGCAACATCTCGGTCAGGTCGATGTCGGTGAGCGCGTCGCCCGAGATGACCAGGAACCGGTCTTCGCGCAGCCGGTCGGCGGCGTTCTTGACGCTCCCGGCGGTGCCGAGAGGGCTCTCCTCGGTGGCGTAGTGGAGGGTCATGCCGAGTTCGTCGCCGTCGCCGAAGTAGTTGCGGATCAGCGCCGCGAGGAACTGGACGGTGACGACGGTCTCGGTGAAGCCGTGGCGTTTGAGCAGCCGCAACACGTGTTCCATGATCGGCCGGTTGATCACGGGGAGGAGGGGTTTCGGCTGGTTGGCGGTCATCGGCCGCAGCCTGGTTCCTTCCCCGCCCGCCATCACAACGGCCTTCACGGGATGATCACCCTCTTCAGGAAACGCGTGCGAGCTGCCGCACCTGCACCACGTACAGCACCCCTGCCCACCAGTACAGACCCGTACCCCAGATGACGAACGCCCACCCGAAAATCGCGCAGATCTCCGCGTACCACGCGGGATGGGAGGCCAGGAAGAGCAGCGGGAAGGCGTACATGAGGTTGGCCGTGGCGGCCTTGCCGAGGAAGTGCACGGGCAGCGCGTAGCCGTAGCCCATGCGGCGCAGGAACGGCACGGTGAACAGCAGCAGGACGTCGCGGCCGATCACCAGGGCGGCCAGCCACCACGGGATGATGTCGCGCAGCACCAAGCCCGCGAGGGTGGCCAGGATGTAGAGGCGGTCGGCGGCGGGGTCGATGAGGCGGCCCAGCCTGCTGGTCTGGTTCCAGGCGCGGGCGAGCTTGCCGTCGAGCCAGTCGGAGAAACCGGCCACCATCAGCAGGGCGACGGCCCAGGCGTCGGCCTTCGGGCCGAGGATGAGCCAGAGGAAGACCGGCACGCCGAGCAGCCGCAGGAAGCTCAGCAGGTTGGGGATCGTGAAGATCCGGTCCTCGCTGGTTGTCACGACCCCGACCCTACATGTCGGCGGGACGGAAGTCGGGGCCGACCAGACCCAGACGGTGGGCGACCACGGCGACCTGGGTGCGGTTGCGCAGCCGCAGCTTCTCCATGAGGGCCGCCACGTGGGTCTTGACCGTGGTGACGCCGACGTGGAGGCGGGCGGCGATCTCCTGGTTGGACAGGCCGGTGCCGACCAGGGTGAGGACCTGTATCTCGCGGTCGGTCAGGAACGGGGGCCGCTCGGGGGCGCGCTGCTCCTCGGCCGACAGGGCCTTGGCGACGACGCGGCGCAGGACCGAGGGGGCCAGGAGCTGCTCGCCGTGGGCGGCCCGGCGGACGGCCTCGACCATGCGGTCGGGGGGGTCGTCCTTCACCAGGAAGCCCGTCGCGCCGGCCCGGAGGGCGGCGTACACGTTCTCGTCCTCGGCGAAGGTCGTCAGGACCACCACGCGGGCCGACGGGTGGGCGGCCAGGATGCGCCGGGTGGCCTCCAGGCCGTCGACGCGCGGCATGCGCAGGTCCATCAGCACGACGTCGGGGCGTTCCCGTTCGACGACCCGGACGGCGTCGCCGCCGTCGGCCGCCTCGCCGCAGACCGACACGTCTCCCGCGGCCTCCAGCATCATGCGCACCCCGGCCCGGACCAGCGCCTGGTCGTCGGCGACCACCACCCTGATCATCGGGCCGCCGCCTCGACCGGCAGGACGAAGGTGGCGACCAGGCGCCAGCCGCCGTCGGGGAGCGGGCCGGCGGTCAGCCGTCCGCCGAGCGCGCGGGTGCGCTCGCGCATCCCGGCCACGCCGTGCCCCGACGACGGCAGATCCGTCGGGGCCCTGCCGGGGGTGTTGCGGATCTCTACGACGAGCTCCTTCTCATCGGCCGTGACGCTCACCGTCGCCCGGCTTCCCTCTCCCGCGTGCTTCAGCACGTTGGTCAGTCCCTCCTGGACGATCCTGGCCGCCGACGCGCGGGCCACCAGGGCGGCCCTGGCGGTCTCGGGGGCGATGTCCAGCACCACCTCGACGCCCGCGGCGGTCACCCGGGCGGCGGCGTCGCGCATGACCTCGTCCGGGTCGGCGACCGGCAGGGCCGCGCCCGCACCCGGTCCGGCGCCGGTGCCGGGGTCGCGCAGCACGGCCAGCAGGCCGCGCAGGTCGTCGAGGACCTGGTGGCCGGTGTCGCGGATGTCGGCCAGCGCCTCGGCGGCCGGGCCGCCCGCGCCGGCGTACTGGGCGGCGCCCGCGCGCAGCACGATCGCGCCGACGTGGTGGGCGACGATGTCGTGGACCTCGCGGGCGATGCGCTCGCGTTCGGCCAGGCGGTCGCTGCGGGCCCGTTCGGCCCGCAGCTCCTCTTCCCTCCTGGCGGCGGTACGGCGTACGCCCACGTAGGCTCCGATCGCGGCCGGGGCCACGACCATGGTCGCGACGACGCCGTAGGTCAGGCCGGTGACGTCGCTCGTGGAGTCGATCACCGTGGCCAGGGTGACCCCGCAGGTCAGCAGGTAGCCCGCGCCGAGCCACCGCCAGGTGGCCTGGCCGGCGAACACCGCCAGCGCGACGAACAGCACGACCCGGAGGGTGTCGGCGACCGGCGGCACGAGGTTGTCGGCCAGCAGCACCAGCCCGCTCTCGAACAGCAGCACCGACCCGGGCAGCCACCGGATCGCGCCCAGGGCCAGCCCCGACAACACGGCCAGCAGGCCGACCCCGCCGACCCGCAGGTCGTGGCCGTCCCAGTACGACCAGGTGCCGAGGACGGCGTAGGCGACTCCCCCGGCGGCGAACAGCACGTCGAGCAGCGGGGCCGGTTCCTCCCCGCGGTCGCGCCGCCCGGCCGCGCCCCGGAGGTAACGCCCGATCAGCACCGGCAGCAGCACGACGCCGACGACGTAGTACCAGTAGTTGCTGGTGAACGCGATGCCGGGATCGGCCAGGTTGACGCCCGTGGCCAGGCACGCGGCGACGGCGGCCGGGGCGGTCCAGAGGAGGGTGCGCTGCCGGGCCACGACGCCGACGACGATCGGCAGCAGGATCTGGATGCCGTCGACCAGCCCCGACCCGGCGTTGTCGAACACGATCAGCAGGGCGGCCAGCGCGAACGCGACCGCGACCGGCCGGTGGCGGAGGAAGACCAGCGGCAGGCCGGTGCAGAGGGCGATCAGCAGCACCAGCGGGCCGGACGCGGGCGGGGCCCCCGCCCACGACTCGCTCGCGAGCACCGAGAGCGCGGCACCGGCGGCGGCCAGGACCAGGTCCGGCCACCAGGTGACGTGCCACCGGAGGTATGACATGAATGCACGGTAGCGGCCCAAATGGGGGTCCGGATCCTCCGCGCCTCCGCCAAGTGGCCGGTCACTCGGGCCGATCGGACGGCCCGCGCACTGCCCGCGGCCTCATACCTTGCAGGTCATGGCCAACGAATCAGCCCTCTTCTTCGGGCAGTTCATGCGCTCCCCCGCCTCCGTCGGCGCGATCGCCCCCAGTTCCCGCCGTCTCGCCGAGGCCGTGTGCGTGCCCATCCCGGAGCAGGGCGACCCCGTCGTGGTCGAACTCGGGCCTGGAACGGGTTCCTTCACCGCGGAGATCCAACGCCGGCTCGGCGGCCGGGGCCGGCACCTGGCGGTCGAGATCAACCCCGCGCTGGCGGCCCACCTGTCCGACCGTCACCCAGGGGTCGAGGTCGTCGTCGACGACGCGTGCGGGCTGCCGACGCTGCTGGCCGACCGGGGGCTGAAGCGGGCCGACGTGATCATCAGCGGCCTGCCGTGGGCCGCGTTCTCCCCCAAGCTGCAGGACAGCCTGCTGAGCGGCATCCTCGGCTCGCTGAAGCCGGAGGGGGCGTTCACGATGTTCGCCTACGTCCACGCGATGCTGCTGCCGCCCGCGCTGCGGATCCGGCGGTCGCTGTTCGCCTCGTTCGAGGAGGTCGTGATGGGGCGGACCGTGTGGCCGAACCTGCCTCCGGCGTTCGTCTACCACGCCCGGCGGCCCCGCGACCGGCGATAGAGAACGCGTTCTAGAATGCGGCATGGATTTCAGGCTGCCGGAGAGCGCGCGGGCCGTACGGGACGGCATCGGCGAGATCTGCTCCCACTACGACATGTCCTACTGGGAGCGGTGCGAGGCCGAGAAGCGGTGGCCTGAAGAGGTGTGGGCCGAGCTCGCCAAGGGCGGCTGGCTCGGCCTCGCGGTTCCCGAGGAGTTCGGCGGGGGCGGCCAGGGGCTGCTGGAGCTCACGGTGGCGACCGAGACGTTGTCGGCGTCGGGGTCGGCCGGGGGTTCGGCCTTCACCTACGTGCTGACGCCCGGCTTCGGGGCGATGACCGTCGCCCGCCACGGCTCCGCCGAGCAGAAGGCCGACCTGCTGCCCCGGCTGGCGGCCGGGGAGATCGAGACCTGCTTCGCGCTGACCGAGCCCGACGCCGGGTCGAACTCGCTGGCCATCACCACCTCCGCCCGCCTCGACGGGTCTGAGTTCGTGGTGAACGGGCAGAAGATCTGGATCACCGGGGTGCAGCGGGCCACCTGGATGCTGCTCGTCACCCGCACGATCCCGGCCGCCGAGGCCAGGCCCCGCACCAACGGGCTCACGGTGCTGCTGGTCAACGTGCCCGAGGCGGTCGCGGCGGGCACGCTGACCTATCGGCCGATCCCGAAGATGGGGGCGAACACGACGCCGTCCAACATGGTGTTCTTCGACGACCTGCGGGTGCCCGCCCGCAACGTGGTCGGCGAGGTGCACGGCGGGGCCGTCGTGTTGTGGGACATCCTCAACCCCGAGCGGATCCTCCTCGGGGCCGCCGCGCTCGGCGGGGCCGAGGTCGCCCTGCGGGTCGGCGTCGAGTACGCCCGGCAGCGCGAGGTGTTCGGCCGGCCCATCGGGGCCAACCAGGGCATCGCGTTCCCGCTGGCGGCGGTGAAGGCCAAGATCGAGCTGGCCCGGCTCATGCTCTACAAGGCGGCGTGGCTCTTCGACCGGGGCGAGCCGTGCGGGACCGAGGCCAACATCGCGAAGCTGACCGCCTCCCAGGCGTTCTGGGAGGCCGCCGACGCGGCGTTCCAGACCCACGGCGGCATGGCCTACTCGCTGGAGTATCCGGTGGCCCGGCTGCTCGCCGACGCCCGGATCGGCCTGGTCGCCCCGGTGACCGAGCAACTCCTGCTCAACTACCTGGCCACGCAGGTGCTGGGGCTGCCCCGGTCGTTCTAGAACGACGCTCTGAGGCGGCCGGCGGCGTACCTCCTGGCCTCGGCCGCCTCGGGGAAGAAGCCGGGCAGCCCGAAGAAGCCGTGCAGGGAGCCGGCGAAGCAGCGGTACTCCGCGCCGAGCTCGGCCGCGTAGCGCTCGCACTCGGCGGTCAGCGGGTCGTGCTCGGCGGTGATGACGGTGGCCGGGGCCAGGCCGGTCTTGTCCTTCAGCAGGGCGGGGGCGAAGCGGGGGTCGGCGCGGTCGGCGTCGCCGGCGTACTGGTCGAAGAGCCAGGCCACGCGGGCGGTCTCCAGGTTGTGGTGGCCCTCGTCGGCGAAGCCCCGGGTGTCGGTGCGCATCTCCGTGCACGGATAGACGAGCATCTGGTGCGTGAGGGCCGACCCGGCGTCGCGGGCCAGGGCGGCGCAGACGGTGGCCAGGTTGGCCCCCGCGCTCTCCCCCATGACCGCGACCGTCGCGTGGTCGCGCAGCACCGCCTCCACCACGGCCCAGCAGTCGTCGACGGCGGCCGGGAACGGGTGTTCGGGCGCGAGCCGGTAGTCGACCGAGACGACCATCGCCCCCGTCTGGACCGCGAGGTCGCGGCACATCGGGTCGTCGACGTCGGCGCCGCCGAAGACGAACCCGCCGCCGTGGATGTAGACCACGACCGGGAGGTCGCCGGGCGCGGGGCGGAAGATCCGGACCGGCACCCCGGCGATCGCGGTGTCGGTGACCTCATGGAGGGGGATCCGCGGGCTCCGGCCCTCGGCGTCGCCGTCGACGGGACGGCTCTCCTGGATCTCGGCGAGGGTCGGCGGGACGTAGTCGACGGCCGGGGGGAATCGATCCAGGTACGCGCGGGCGCGGTCGTGCAGTGTCATGCACCGCACCCTAGCTTCGCCTCCTCAGGCCCTCTTCTCCCGCGTGGCCGCCATGCCCGGGTGAACGGCCCCCCGGCCGGTGATCAGCAGCAGCAGTCCCGCGATCGGGCCCTCGACGCGCCGGCCGGAGCCCACGCGCCACACGCAGTCGGTCGCGGCCAGTTCCACGCCCGCGAAGGCCTTCCTGGCGCCGAACGGGTAGCCCATCGCCCAGACGCGGTCGGCCGCCGCCATCGCGGCCTCGACCGGCATCGGGCGGTCGCGGCCCAGCGGGACGGCCATGTCCTGGCCGTGGACCAGGGCGTCGATGAGGGGCTCCAGGTGGCTGATCCCGGGGGCCTTGCGGCGCGAGCCGATCATCGCCCGGATGCCCTCGGCATAGGACTCCACGGGACGCCGCGCCGCCTGGACGGCGGTGTTGTGGATCATGCGGTCGAGGCTGCCCCGGGCCTTGAGCAGTTCCCAGACGGCCATGCCCGGCCGGACGTGGGCCAGGGTGAGATGGGCCGCGACCTCGCGCACCCGCCAGCCCGCGCACAACGACGGCGTCTCCCACTCCTCCTCAGTGAGCTCGTCGAGGAAGAGGGCCAGGGAGCGGCGTTCCTCGTCGATGGCGTGCCAGACGGCCTGTTCGTCCATGAGGACTCCCGTGGATATGATTCGATTCTCGAACCAATATGGTTCGAGAATCTGACTACTGTCAACGGGTGCGTCCATGAATCTCGCCCTGCTCTGCTACTTCCCCTACCGGGCCATGGAGGCCCGCGTGGTCGCGGCCGTCGAGGAGGCGGGATACGCGTTCACCGTCGCCCAGGGCCGCATCCTGGCCCGCGTCGGCCCCGACGGCACGCGGATCGGCGACCTGGCCGAGCAGGCCGGGGTCACCAAACAGACGGCTACATTCCTCGTGAACCAGCTTGAGAAGGCCGGCTACGTCGAACGGGTGCCCGACCCGGCCGACGCGCGGGCGCGGCTGGTGCGGCTGTCGGAGGCCGGGTGGGCCGGGGTCGCCATCGCGCGGAAGGTCGAGGCCGAGGTCGAGGCCGAGTGGGTGGCCCACCTGGGCGAGTCCGACACCGCCGCGCTGCGCCGGGCCCTGGAACGCCTCCGCGAGGTCACCGACCCTTATCGATGATTTCAGTTATTCCCTACTATGTTCACGGACAATAGGGGGGGACATGGCCGAGATCGTGCCGGCGCTGCTGGCCGGGTTCCTGGTGGCGGCGCTCGGCACGCCGGTCGGGGTCTCCGGAGCGGTGTTCCTGCTGCCGCTGCAGTCGAGCGTCCTGGGGGTGAGCGGGCCCGCCGTCAGCGCCACCAACCTCGTCTTCAACACGATGTCGACGCCCCTGGCGCTGCTGCGCACGCCGGGGTTCCGCGGGCGGGCGGCCGAGCTCCTCGTCGTGGCGGGCGTCTGCGTGCCGGCGGCGGTGGCGGGGGCCTACGGGCGGGTGACGCTGTTCGCCGATCCGGCGCGGTTCCGCCTGCTGGTGATCGCGGTGCTCGCACCGCTGGGCGTGCAGTTGCTGGTCAGGGCGGTGCGCGGGACGCGCGTCCGGGACGATGATCCGCCGCCGCTCCGGGCGCTGCCGCTGGCGGTGCTGGCGCTGGTGACCGGGGCGGTCGGCGGCACGATCGGGATCGGCGGCGGGTCGATGCTCGCGCCGGTGCTGGTGGCGGCGGCCCGCCAGAGCGTGGCGCGGGCCGCCCCGCTCGCCCTCACGTCGACGTTGTCGACGTCGCTGAGCGGGCTGGTGGCGTACAGCCTGTTCGACGCCTTCCACATCGGCACGCCGCCGGCCGCGCCCGTCTGGCACGTCGGGATCGCGACCGGGCTCGGCGGGGTCGCCGGGGCGCTGCTCGGCGCGGCCGTAGCCCGGCGCGCGGGGGAACGGGTGCTGACGCTGCTGCTCGGGACGACCGCGACGGTGACGGCCGTGAGTTACGTGGTCCAGCTCGCCGGATGACACCGGGTGACAGAACGGTCACCACCACGCGACGGCCTGCCCGGCCGGCCGTCGGGGCCCCGGGAGCGGCAGGTCGAGCGACCGGTCGGCGTGCACCATCCGGTCGTGCACCTCGCCGAGGTCGCTCGTCGGTTCGAGGCCGAGTTCCCGGGCGAAGTCCCCCCGCGCCCTGCGGTAGGCCGCCAGGGCGTCGGGGCGGCGGCCGTCGCGGTAGAGGGCCAGCATGTACGCGCGGATCAGCCGCTCCCTCAGCGGGTGCTGCCGCACCAGGTCGGCGAGCTCCGGGAGCAGGTCACGGTGCCGCCCGCACTCCAGTTCGGCCTCCACGCACGACTCGACCGCCGACAACCGCAGTTCCTCCAGGCCCACCCCCAGCCGATCGCGGACCCGGTCGGTGGCGGAGTCGGCGAGCAGCGGGCCCCGCCAGTGCGCCAGCGCGTCGCGGAGCAGGCGCGCCCGGCCCCCCGGACCGGCCAGGCGGGCCCGCGCGACCAGGTCGCGGAACCGGTGCACGTCGACGGCGGCCACGTCGGTCTCGGCCACGTAGCCGTCGCCCCGCAGCAGCAGCCGGAACCCCCGCGAGCCCGTGCGGTCGGGGTCGAGGGCGCCGCGCAGCCGGGCGACGTGGCTGTGCAGCACGCCCCGGGCGTGGGCGGGCGGGTCGTCGTCCCAGAGCAGTTCCAGCAACCGGCTCACCGGGACGACCCGGCCCGCCTCCAGCAGCAGCAGGCCCAGCAGGCAGCGCTGCGCGCGCCGGGCGAGCGTGACGCGCCCGCCGCCCCGCCACACCTCGACCGGACCCAGCAGCCGGAACTCCCAACCCCCGTCAGTCATGATCGCCACGATCGGAGCCGACGGTATAGGTGAGGTATATGCGCAGGTCAGAGCGGCAAGCCGGTGTCAAGACGGGCCGCCGACACTCGGCGGGTGCTGCGCATCCACTTCACCGCCGAGGACATCGCGCGGACCCGCCTGAGCACCGTCGCCGACCCGCTGTGGGAGGTCCTGCTGAGCCACTTCCGGCTGGGTGAGACCACCCCGCCGATCCACCTGCGGCCGTGGACGGCGCGGCTGCGCGCCCGCCCCGACCTGACGGCCCTGATGCGGCCCGGCGCGGCGTTCCTCGCCGGGCTCGCCCCGCGCGGTCGCTACGTGCCCGACCTCCTCACCCCCGCCGAGTCGGCGGCCGGGCTCGACGCGGGCCTGGACGCCGTCCGCGCGACGGACCCGCGCCGGCTCTGGCGCGAACTGGACACCGCCGCGCGCCGGCTCCCCGCCACCCTGCCCGAGCTGGCGCGGGCCCTGGGCGACTTCCACCGCGCCGCGGTCGGCGCCCACGACGACCTGATCCGGGCGAGGGTCGAGGCCGACGTCGCGGCGCGGACGGGCACGCTGCTCGCCGGGGGCGTCGAGGCCCTGCTGCGCGGCTTCGCGCCGATGATGCGCTGGCGGCGTCCGGTGCTGGAGGTGCGCTACCCCGCCGACCGGGACCTCCACCTCGGCGGCCGGGGGCTGCGGTTCGTCCCGTCGTTCTTCTGCGACCGGACGCCGGTGTCGCTCGCCGACCCGGACCTGCCGCCGGTCCTGGTCTACCCGATCGCGGCCGAGCACCGGACCGTCCCCGTCGGGACGGGCGAATCGCTGGCCGGGCTGATGGGCCCGACGCGCGCCGCCGTGCTGGCCGCGCTGCGGCACAGCGCCTCGACCACCCAGCTCGCCACGCGGCTGCACACCTCGCTCGCCTCGATGAGCCGCCACACCAAGACCCTCCGGCAGGCGGGCCTGATCACCAGCACCCGGCGCGGGCCCGCCGTCCTGCACGGCCTCACCCCGCTGGGGCGCCGCCTCCTCGACGGCGGCTGAGCAGCCCTTGCATCGCGGCGCAAAGGTCTTACCGGCGGGCGCGGCGCCGACCGAGTCTGACGGCCATGCGAATCACACGATCCCTGATCTCGGCCGCGGTCGCCCTCCTCGTGGGCGTGGCCCTGTCCCTCACCACCGCGTCGTCGGCGCAGGCGGGATGCAGCTCGGCCGTCTCCGGCAGCTACAACTGGGACGGCACCATCAGCACCCACGTCCGGGGCACCAGCTGCTCCACCCGCTCCGCGCACCTGACGGTGAGCGGGAACGAGAAGTGCTGCGCCCCGTTCTGGGTGAAGATCGAGCGGCAACTGTGGGGCAGCTACGGCTGGCTGACCACCGACACCCAGGTCAAGAGCGCCCTCTGGAACGGGTACGTCGAGCTGAACACCGCGACCGTCCCCTCACGGCCGTCGGACGGGAGCGAGCGCTTCCACGCCTGCTGGGGCCTCGGCTCGTCGCAGCCGGGTTCGTGGGACTGCGGCCCCTGGGTGAGCTGACGACAGGGTGAGCTGACGACGTGAGGCGCGGCCCCCCTCTCGGGGTGGCCGCGCCTCACGTATCGCCCGGGAACGTCCGGCCCCGTCATGCCGGACATGTGGTCAGAAGGGCCGGGCCGCCTCGACCAGGGCCTCCAGCAGGCGGTTGTCGGTGCCGCGCTCCGGGTGCCACTGCACGCCCACGCAGAAGCGGTGCCCCTGGAGTTCGACGCCCTCCACGATCTGGTCGTCGGCCCAGGCCACCGCGAGCAGTCCCTGGCCGAGCTTCTTCACCGCCTGGTGGTGCGGCGCGTTCACCTCAAGGCGGTCGCCGACCGCCTTGCCGATCTTGCTGGACACGCTGATGATCACGGTGTGCCGCGCGCCGGTGTGGCGCTCGTGCGCCACCACGTCGGGCAACCACGGGATCAGCGAGCCGCCGAGCGCCACGTTCAGCACGTGCATGCCGCGCGAGACCGCGAGCACCGGCTTGCCGGCCGCCACGGCCGCCTTGGCCAGGGCGATCTCGAAGCGGTCGCGGTGGGCCTGCGGCTCGTCGACGCGCGACTCGCGCGGCTCGCCGTAGAGGGCGGGGTCGACCTCGATGCCGCCCGCGAGCAGGACGCCGTCGAGTCCGCGCAGATGGTCGTCGACGTTGGCGGGCAGCAGCGGGGGCAACACGACCGGGACGCCCCCGGCCTTCTCCACGGCCCGCGAGTATCCCTGCGGGGAGACCACGGCCTCCCGCACCCACGCGCCCCAGCGGGCGGCCTCAAGGTAGCTGGTGATGCCGATGATCGGACGGGCCATGGAGTCTCCAGTAGGTTGCGCGCGACGGCATGCCCATCATGGCGCACTTGATTTCGGTTTTGTCACGTATCCCACGTATCAGTCATGTCCCCGCGCAACAACACGAATGACATTCGCGTTTCTTGTCCGAAAATGTCGAGACCTGTGCTCACGGAGGATGACCTGTCGACTACCAAGAGTCTCCTTTGGGATGAATCAGTTGTGACGTGCATCTCAGAGTGGAAGACTCCCAAATGAGCGAAGGTTGTGCCGGGGGGCCGCCACGCTCGTTCACCCGGAACCGTCAGGGAGGTGGATCGGCAGACCGGAAGAACCTGTTCCGGTCACTCAGGGTGGGACCATTACATGTCGTTGAATCCGCGCCTCGTCAAAGAGAGTTTCTCCGTCGTCGAGCCTGTCGCGGAGCGAGCAGCCGCGTACTTCTACGGCCGCCTGTTCGCGCAGAGTCCGCATCTCCGGGGCATGTTCCCCCCGGCGATGGACATCACGCGAGACCGTCTGTTCGGCTCGCTGACCCGGATCGTCTGGATGTTGGACAGCCCGGACAGCCTGGGGGGTTATCTGGGACAACTCGGACGTGACCACCGTAAGTACGGGGTCGTCGCCGAGCACTACACCGCCGTCGGCAACGCGTTGCTGGCGACCATCAAACGCTTCGCGGCCGAGATCTGGAACGCGGAGATCGAGGCGGCCTGGGTGGCCGCCTACACCGCCGCCGCCGACGCGATGATCGGGGCGGCCGACGCCGACGCGGGCAAGAACCCCGCCTGGTGGCTGGCCGAGGTGGTCGACCACGACCGCCGCGCGCCCGACATCACCGTCATCACGCTCCGGCCCGGCCAGCGTATGGACTTCGTGCCGGGCCAGTACGTCAACGTGCAGGTCGCCCGCTGGCCCCGCGTCTGGCGGACCTACTCCATCGCCAACGCGCCCCGGGCCGACAACACCATCACACTGCACGTGCGCACCCTGCCGGGCGGCTGGGTGAGCACCGCGCTCGCGCAGTACACCAAGGTGGGCGACCAGCTCCTCCTCGGCCCGCCGGTCGGCACCATGGCACCACCCGACGGCGGGCGCGACATCCTCTGTGTGGCGGGCGGCACCGGCCTGGCCCCGCTGAAGGCCATCGTCGAGCAGGTCATCTCCTCGGGACGGCGGCCCAACATCTCCATGATCGTGGGCGCCCGCCGGGCCGCCGAGCTCTACGACCTGCCCGACCTGCGCCGCATGGAGTCGGGCTTCCCGTGGCTGAGCGTGCTGCCGGTGGTGTCGCAGGACGAGTCGTACACGGGCATGCGGGGCGACCTCGACGAGGTGGTGCCGAGGATCAGCTCGTGGACCGGCCACGAGGTGTACGTGTGCGGGCCGGCGTCCATGGTCAACGCGACCGTGCGGCGGCTGCTCGACAGCGGGGTGCCGCTGTCGTCCATCCACCGGGACGCGATCCAGGGCGAACCCTGAACCGCACCCGCGGACGCTCGGGGCCTGGCACGATGAACGGATGAGAGCCCGGCCGGTCACCCTGGTGACCTTCGTGCTGCCCACCACCCTGCGCCACTGGATCGGTGACGACACCCAGGTGCGCGTGTTCGCCGTGGCGCCCGGGGAGTCGGAGACCCCGACCCTCGGGGGCGCGCTCGACACGCTGCGCCGCACCCACCCGGATCTGGAGGGGCGGCTGCGCGACGAATACGGCGTCCTGCGCCGGCACATCGGCATCTTCGTGTGCGGCGAGAACGCCCGGCGCCTGGGCGGGCTCGACTGCGAGCTCCCCCCGGGCGCCGAGGTCTACGTCCTCCCCGCGCTGGGTTAGTACCGTTCCGCGATCCCGGCGTTCACCTCGGTGAGGACCACTCCGGTCTTGGCGTACCGCACCAGGTTCGGCGGCGACGGCGGCTGGGCCAGCGTGGCCTGGGCGTAGCGGACGGCGTCGCCGACCGTGCCGAGGCCGAGGGCCCTGATCGTCGGAGTGCTGACGACGGTGCCGGCGTTGATCCTGCGGGTCGCCGTGTTGAGCAGGGCGGCCAGCAGGTCGGCGCGCAGCGTGCGCGGCTGCGTGACCGGCGGGAAGAACACCGCGTCCGCCTCCTGCTGCGACAACCTGCCGTCGGGCGCCGACCCGTCGGCGCCGTCCCAGCGGGTGTCGGTGGCCTGCACCCTGGCCAGCGTCTCGGGCGTCCGCAGGTCGTCGCGGAGCGCCCACAGAGCCCGCAGCATCGGGTCACGGCTCGGCGCGACCGCGGTGACCGTGGTCGACGACGAGGCGGTGACCGGCGCGAACGAACAGGCCCCGCTTCCGTTCCGGTACGAGATGGACACGCCACCCGCGAAGGTCGCGCCCGGGAGGGCGAGCAGGGTCGGCCGGGCGGTGAAGACGATCGCCCGGTCGCCCGAGTTCGCGGCCAGGTCGCCGGGGTTCCAGGTGAGGGTCCTGGTGCCGTCGGCGTTCAGGGTCACCGTGGCCGGTTTCGGCCCGGCGCCCAGGTCGAGCGGCTTGCTGTAGTAGACGTCCTTCGGCACGGTGGCCGTGACGGCCACGTCCGAGGCGGCGTCACCACCCGCGTTCGCGTAGGTGATCGTGTACGTGATCGCCTCGCCCGCGCCGACCGACGGGGTCGCCGTCTGCGACACGGTCAGCCTGGGCGCCCGCGCGGTCGTCGTCGCGGCGGCGGTGTTGTCGGTCCGCGACGGGTCGGGCACGCCCTCGGCGTCGGTGCCGGTGACCGTGGCGGTGT
The DNA here is from genome assembly GCF_001570565.1 of Herbidospora yilanensis. GTDB lineage: Bacteria > Actinomycetota > Actinomycetes > Streptosporangiales > Streptosporangiaceae > Herbidospora > Herbidospora yilanensis. The sequence continues at coordinate 179,975 of NZ_BBXE01000017.1, forward strand.
TGGTGATCACGGTGCCGTCGGCGACCGCACAGGGCACCTGGTAGGTGAACGGCGTGGTCGTGGTCGCGCCGGCGGCCAGGTCGGGCAGCGTCCGGCGCTGGACCGTTCCGTCGGGCAGGGTGTCGGCGACCTCGATCGACCTGGCGGGGCCGGGGCCGAGGTCGGTGACTCCCACGGTGTAGGAGATGGTGTCGCCGCCGGCCGCCGACGCGCGGTCGGCCGTCTTGGTGAGCTTCAGGTCGGCCTGCTGCGTCATCGCCTTGAGGTCGCGCTCGGTCAGTTCCCTCGGCAGGTTCCGCCGCACGCCGTCGGCGAAGAAGCCGACGTTCAGCCGGGGGTCGTACTGGATGCCGGCCCAGTCGTCGTGGCCCTTCAGCTCGGTCTTCTGCTGGATGTTGCAGCCCTTGCCCGGCTCGCCGATGGAGTCGATCCAGTTGATGTCGGCCTCGGCCCCGGTCTCGGTGTCCCCGTCCTTGCCGTTCCAGTCGATGGGCTGGTCGTTGGCGTCGTCGAGCCGCCACTTGCCGCCGAGTCCCCAGATCGTCTTGCGGGCCGGGTCCGGCGTCGCGTGGAGGCGCTTGTTCTCGTCGAGTGCCGTCTCCTTCAGCGGCACGCCGAAGGCGGTGCCCTTGGCGGCGCTGCTGTAGTCGAGCGGGCGGTCCGGGTCGCGGCGCGGGAACTGGAGGGCGTAGTTCATCACGCTCAGGTAGTTGGGCTTGCAGTTGACGTGGTCGCCGCCGCCGTGGCCCAGGCTCAGGGTGTGGCCGAGCTCGTGCATGAACGTCGAGCCCTCGATCACCTGCCGGTCGGCGTCGTCGTCGAAGTCCCAGGTGGCGACGGTGACGATGAAGTCGTTGCCGCCTTGGAGGGTGACCTCGTCGATCTCGGCCTGGCCCGAGGAGTCGGGGTCGGCCTCGTACTGGTGGCCGAAGATCATGTAGCGGTAGACCTGGCGGCGCGCGTTCAGGATGTTCGCGCAGTTCGGGCTCGCGCGGTCGGCCGCGGTGCCGAAGTGGCCGTCGCAGGCGACGTCGGGTTTGCCGCTCTTGAGGTCGTTGAAGTCGTCGAGGTCACCCGGCCCGGAGTCGTTGAACTTCACCACGTCGATCCGGGGCACCTGCTCGCCGCTGAGGACGTGCAGGTTGACGCCCCGGTATTTGCCGGGTTCGTACTGGTCGACCGGGGCGGCGGCGAACGCGTTCACCACGTCGGTGATCGCCCCCGGACGGGGATCCGCGCCCTCCATGTGGTCGGCCTCGACGAACAGGTCCTTGCGGTAGGGCAGCGCGCCCATGTCGCCCAGGGGCAGGTCGACGGTGCCGTTCCCGTCGGCGTCGACGCCGTGGCCGGGGGCCTCCCAGACGTCCATGAGGCCGTCGCCGTCGCCGTCGGTGGTCTTGGCCTTCTGGAGGCAGTCGGGGGTGGTGATGGTGAAGTAGCCCCGGGCCGAGTCGACGGCGCTCTGCTCGCTCTCCCCCGCCAGCGACGTGACGTCCGCGCCCTGTTGCGCGGTCAGCCCGCCGCCGGTGAAGACGCACGTGTTCAAATCGAACTTCAGGTCGACGTGGTCGCCGGGCGCGCCCCAGTCGATGGGGTCGTCGGCGGTGAGGTCGTCCTGGTCCCACAGTTCCATGTGGATGTCGACGGGGTTCTGGCTCGTGTCGACGTCGGCCGAGTGCACCCAGTTGGTGCGGAAGTCGCCTCCATGGGCGCAGCAGAAGTCGTCCTTGCCGTCGTAGAGCTCCTCACCGCCGATCTTGAACTTCGGGTAGTAGTCGTTCGTGCACGCCTCACCGGCGCCCTCGTCGCAGGAGATCTCGACGACGCGGTAGAGGTGGACCGTGACCCTGACGGTCGCGGCGTGGGCCGGGGGTGCCACGAGAAAGGCCGCCACGACCAGTAACCCGGTCAGGGCGGCCTGCAGTCTCCTCATTTCGGGGTGCTCCTTCCGCGATGCTCGTGGTCGCAGAATGGAGCCGCCCGGCGGCGGGGCGCCTGAGCACCCCGGTACTCAAATCAGGGGGAGACGCGCCCGTTGGCGTTGAAGGCGGCGTGGGTGAGCGGCATCAGCCCGGCCCAGAGGGCCTCCATCTTCTCGGCCACCATCTCGATCTCGCGCTGCGGGAACGACGGCACGGCGGCGCGCTCGTCCTTGGTGCGCAGCGACAGGAAGTGCATCAGCGCGCGGGCGTTGCAGGTGGCGTACATGGAGGAGAACAGCCCGACGGGGAGCACCGCCCGCGCCACCTCGCGGGCCACGCCGGCCTCCAGCATCTTCTGGTACGCCGCGTAGGAGGCCCGGTAGGACTCCTCCATCGTCTCGGAGACCAGGGTGTGCTGCTCGGGGGTGCCGTCGACGAACACGTACTTGCCGGGGCGGCCCTCCTGAACCAGCTTGCGGTCGGGGCCGGGCACGTAGAAGACCGGCTGAAGCTCCCGGTAGCGGCCGCTCTCCTCGTTGTAGGACCACACGCGGTGGCGGTGGAACTCGCGGAACACGAAGATCGGCGCGCTGATGAAGAAGGTCATCGAGTTGTGCTCGAACGGCGACCCGTGCCGGTCGCGCATCAGGAAGTTGATCAGGCCCTTCGACCGCTCGGGGTCTTTGTGGATCTCCTCAAGCGACTGCTCCCCCGCCGTCGAGACCCGGGCCGCCCATAGCACATCCGAGTCGGACGCGCTGTGTTTCACCAGCTCAACGGTCACGTCACTCTGCAGTTTCACCATGACGACGCACTCTACCGATCGCGGGACCCGCCCAGAAGACCGGGCCGGTGACGGCGGCCCGGTCTCCGGGACCGGTGCTCAGGTGATGTCCCTCCGTGTGGTGGTGAGGTTGGCGACGACGGCGAACAGCAGGGCGTACCCGATCAGGACGAGCGCGCCGCCCCAGGCGGGCAGCAGGTTCGACTCCCCGAGGCCGGTGTCGAAGTCGATGCTCATCAGCGCCTGCGCCGCCCCGCCGGGCAACCACTTGCCGACCGTCTGGAGGGCGGGGAAGGAGCTGAGGACCGACTCGATCACGAACGCCCACACGATGCCCCCGATCAGCGCGGCCACCTGGTTGCGCACCAGCGCGCCGAGGCCGATGCCGAACAGGGCGTACAGGATCATCGTGGCCAGCACCCCGACCGCGAGCTGCGGGATGCGATTCGCCGTCAGGTCGACGGCGCCGCCGCCGATCAGCACGGCGGTGACGGCGACGACGGCGGTGAACAGCAACGAGACGACGGCGAAGAAGGCGCCGATGATCACGCCCGCGCCGAGCTTGGCGGCGATGACCCGGCCGCGCTTGGGCGTGGTCAGGAACGTGCCGGTGATCGTCTGGTAGCGGTATTCGCCGGTCATGAGCACGATGCCGAGGATCATCGTGAAGATGTTCCCGTTGGCGTTGCTGAGGGCCAGCGGCAACCACGCGGGGTCGTCGAGCGCGGGCAGGGCGGGCTGGCCGTTGGGCGCCGGCGCCCCGGCCGTGGTGATCAGGAACACCAGGCCGAGCGAGGTCAGGGCGAGCATGACCAGGGCCATCGCCCACCACAGGCGGGTGGTGAAGAGCTTCTGCAGCTCCGCGCGGATCAGGTTCGTCATGCCCCGGCCCCCTCGCCGGTCAGTTCGAGGAAGACGCTCTGCAGGTCGGAGCGCTCGTGGGCGACCTCGGTGAGGAGCACCCGCTGGTCGAGGGCGAGGCGGCCGATCTCCTCGGCGTCCAAGCCCCTGACCTTCAGCACGCCCGGTTCGACCTCCTCGACCTCGGCGCCGGCGGCGCGCAGGGCGGGGGCGAAGTCGTCCTTGGTCTTCACCCGGACCGCGCCGCCGCCATTGCCGGTGAGCTCGGCCAGGCTGCCCTGGCGGACCAGCCGGCCCTTGGCGATGATCACCACGTTGTCGACGGTCTGCTCGACCTCGGCCAGCACGTGGCTGGAGACCAGCACGGCCGCGCCGGTGTCGTGGGCCAGGTGGCGCAGGAAGCCGCGCAGCCACTGGATGCCCGCCGGGTCGAGGCCGTTGGCGGGCTCGTCGAGGATGAAGATCTTCGGCTGGCCGAGCAGCGCGCCGGCGAGGGCCAGCCGCTGGCGCATGCCGAGGGAGAAGCCGCCGACCCGCTTCCTGGCGGCGTCGGCGAGCCCGACCTGTTCGAGCGCCTCATCCGGCCGGGAGGCCGGCAGGCCCGCCGCGGTGGTCATGATGCGCAGGTGGTCGCGGGCGGTGCGGCCCGGGTGGAAGCTGGTGGCCTCCAGGACCGCGCCGACCTCGTTGAGCGGGTGGTCGAGGCCGGCGTACCGCCGCCCGTTGACCAGGGCCTCCCCCGAGTCGGGGGTGACCAGGCCGAGCAGGGAGCGCAGGGTGGTGGTCTTGCCGGCGCCGTTGGGGCCGAGGTAGCCCGTGACGGTGCCGGCTTCCACCGTGAAGGAGACGTCGTCGACGGCGCGGACGGCGCCGAACGACTTGCTGAGGTTGCGGATCTCTATGGCAGTCATGGCGTTTCAAGTCTTTCTGCCGAGATCTGCCGGTTCCTCCTACCTGAAGAGGATTTAGAGTCGGTAGATCCGACGAGCGTTCCCCGACCCGATCATCCCCGCGACCCGTTCCGCGTCTCCGCCCGACCAGTCGCCCGCGTCGATGCGGGCGGCCAGTTCGCGGGCCAGGACGGTGCGGTGCCGCAGCGCGCCCAGGTAGACGGTCTCGGCGACGCCCCAGCCGCCCGAACCGAACATGATCTTGTGGAACGGCGCCAGGCCGAGCACCTCGGCGAGCCCGTCGCGGACGTCGACGTGCACGTGGGGGAACGTGGCGGCCAGGAACGCGGCCGCCCGCTCGTACGGCGAGCAGTGCAGCAGGATGACCGGCACCCCCAGCGGGCCGAGCACCCGGATGAAGGGGGCCAGCGCGGTCGGGTCGGACCGGTGCAGCACCCCGGGCTCGACCCCCGAGTGGCCGCAGGGGATCTGCAACGGCATCGCCCGCTCCCGCGCGACCTCGACGCCGGTCCAGAGCAGGTGGCGCAGCAGCACCGGGTCGGTGAGCGGCTTCTTGGGCTCGGCGGCCCGCCGTCCCGCCGCCGCCAGCACGGCCCCGCGCGCCGGCCGCACCGGATCGACGTCGAGCCCGCAGCGGTAGCCGATCACGGTCGACAACCCGACCGCCCGGGAGGCCCGCGCGGCGACCTCGGTCCGCAGCCGGTCGAGGTAGGCGGGCGCGCTCAGCCCCTCCTCGGCGACGTCCTGCTCGACCCGTTCCAGCCGGACGATCTCGTCGGAGGCCGCGCCACCGAGACGTCCCGTTTCGGCCACCGACAGCAGGTCGGGCGAGGCCTCGGCGCCGGTGTCGACGAGGAAGGCGACGACCCCGGCGGCCCGCAGCAGCGTGCGGTTGACCTCGGCCGCGCCGAGTTCGGCCCGCCGGGCCAGGTAGACGGCGGCCGGGGCGTGCGGTTCGAGCCCCAGGACGGGCGCGCACCAGCGCCGGATCGCCACACCCTCGGGGGTGTCGAAATGGGTCGTCCCGGGCGGCGCGGGATGGCCCGCCCGGGTGATCAGCGTCTCGAACTGGGCCCTGACCAGGTCGTCGCGGCGCACCCCCTGGCAGTGGTGGTCGACCAGGGGCGCCGCCAGCGCCGCCCGGACCGGACCCGGCAGCACCGGCGTCATTCCCTCGTCCCCCTCGTTACGACAGGGACAGGACTTTAGGGCCGGGGACGCCGGGCGGTCAGGCGATCGGTGCGATCTTTACCGGGCCAGCCTGAGCACGTTGGCGATGATCTTCGCGCCCGCGCCGCCCTCGGTGGTGAGGATCGACTCGGGGTGGAACTGCACCCCGAACCGCCGGTTGACGGGGTCTTCGATGGCCATCACCGCGCCGTCGGCGGTCGCCGCCGTGACCATGAAGCCCTGCACGCCCGGGTGCTTGGCGTGCACCGAGTGGTAGCGGGCCGCGGTGAACGCCTCGGGCAGCCCGTCGAGCAGCGCGCTGTCGCCCTCGCGCTTGACCTGCCCGCGCTTGCCGTGCTCCGGGTAGGGCAGCAGGTCGAGCTGCCCGCCCGCCTGCTCGACCATGGCCTGCAGGCCGAGGCAGACCCCGAAGACCGGCAGGTTCCGCTCGTAGAGGGCGGCGATCAGGCGGTCGGTGCCGAAGTCGGCCGGCCAGCCGGGGCCGGGCGACAACACGACCAGGGTCGGCGCGACCTCCTCGATCATCGCGAGCGGGAAGCCGTGGCGCAGCGTGACGACCTTGGCGCCCTGCTGGCGGAAGTAGTCGGCCAGGGTGTTGACGAACGAGTCCTCGTAGTCGACGAGGAGCACCGTGTGGCCCTCGCCCGGCTGCTCGGCCGCGACGGCCTCCCGCGCGACCTCGCCCCGGCCGACCGCGGCCAGCGCGCCCAGCAGGGCGCTGGCCTTGAGCTCGGTCTCGCGCTCCTCGGCGTCGGGGTCGGAGTCGAACAGCAGCGTCGCGCCCGCCCGGACCGTCGCCACGCCGTCGCGGATCTGCGCGGTGCGCAGCGTGAGGCCGGTGTTCATCGAGCCGTCGAAGCCGATGAAGCCGACCGCGCCGCCGTACCAGCGGCGGGTGGTGGCCTCGTGGTCCTCGATGAACTGCATCGCCCACGTCTTCGGCGCGCCCGTGACGGTCACCGCCCACATGTGGGTGAGGAAGGCGTCGAGGGCGTCGAACTCGGGGCGCAGGTAGCCCTCGATGTGGTCGACGGTGTGGATCAGCCGGGAGTACATCTCGATCTGGCGGCGGCCGATGACCTTGACCGAGCCGGGCACGCAGATGCGCGACTTGTCGTTGCGGTCGACGTCGGTGCACATGGTCAGCTCCGACTCCTCCTTCACGCTGGACAGGAGGGTGCGGATCGCCTCGGCGTCCTCGACCGGGTTGGCGCCCCGGGCGATGGTGCCGGAGATCGGGCAGGTCTCCACCCGCTCGCCGGTGACCCGGACGTACATCTCCGGCGAGGCCCCGACCAGGTGCTCGCCGTCGCCGAGGCTGAGGATGAACTCGTACGGCGCCGGGTTGCTGGTGCGCAGCCCCCGGTAGAAGGCGGGCGGGTCGTCGCAGGGGGCGTGGAAGACCTGGCCGGGCACGACCTCGAACAGGTCGCCGCGCCGGAACTTCTCCTTCGCCTTGGCCACGACGTCGGCGTAGGCGCCCCTGACCGGGTCGGCCGGGATGTCGGCGGCCTCGACCAGCTCGCGGGAGTCGCCGGTCCGCGGCAGGCCCTTCGTCTCGCGGCCCTCGTAGGCGAACTCGTAGGAGTACTCCAGCACGGTCTCCTTCACCCGGTCGATCACCACGAGGCGGTCGGGCAGGTGGAGGACCAGGTCGCGCTGGTCGTCGGGGCGGTCGAGCCGGTAGCGGATCGGCTCGAACTGGAAGGCCAGGTCGTAGCCGAACGCGCCGTAGAGGCCCAGGTGCTGGTCGTCGCCCTTGAACGCGGCGATGACCTCGCGGATCGCGGTGAAGACCGTGGGCCGGCGCGAGCGCATCTCCTCGGGCAGCCACTCGTCGGACTCGCGCACCTCGACCTCGGTGAAGGTGGCGGTGGGCGTGCCGACGACCTCACCGGCGGCGCGGAGACAGGCCGCGACGGCGGGGAGCACGACGGCGCCCCGGTCGTTGAGCGCGCGGGCCGAGATGCGGCGGCCCCGCGCGACGAGCTCCAGGCAGGGATCGGCGTAGCCGAACGCCCATCGGCTGTACCTGCCCGGATAGTCCATGCCCGAGGAGAACGCCCCGCCCCGGCGAGTGCCGAGCGAGTCGACGATCTCGTCGAGGGCCGCCTCGGGGACGGCGCGCACCACGCGCTCGACCCCGATGCCGCCCGCCGTGGTGTAACCGCTGGTCTCCACTGTCGCCCCTTGATCCACTCATGCCCCGGGGGCGGAAACACAGAAGGCCGCCCAATCCCGGGGCGGCCTGTTTCGATTCGCGAGAAACCTGAGCTGAGGGCCGCCTGCTAGCGGCGCCACCACTGCTGCTGAGGAATTCGCATGCGGCACACAATAACACGCCGCACTCCGCATGTCGGGCGAATGGTCCGCCACGACGCGCCGGCGTGCGACCGCTCGGCGCGTCCAGCCTGCCGCTCGTCGATGGGAGCTCCACCTGTGACACGCGTCACTTTACGCTCCAATCGACAACCTGTCGGAAGGAGAGTCCGTTGACGGATCCACGTTCCCCCAGATCGGACCGCAGCCGCTGGAACTGGGTGTTGTTGCCGGCCGTCGTCGTCCCGCTCATACCGGCCCTGTTCAACCATGAGGATCCCCGGCTGTTCGGCGTGCCGCTGTTCTACTGGCTGCAGCTCGCCTTCCTGGTCATCAGCGTGTCGGCGACCCTGATCGTCTACCGGGTGACCCGCCGATGAACGAGCACATCACCGAGATCGTCATCTTCACCGCCCTGTTCCTGCTGGTCAGCGGCATGGGCTTCGTGGCCGCGCGGTGGCGGCGGGCCGACGACCTGGCCTCGCTCAACGAGTGGGGGCTGGGCGGGCGCAACTTCGGGTCGTGGATCACGTGGTTCCTGGTCGGCGGGGACCTCTACACGGCGTACACGTTCGTGGCGGTGCCGGCGCTGCTCTTCGGGGCCGGGGCGACCGGGTTCTTCGCGGTGCCCTACACGGTCATCACCTATCCGCTGGTCATGCTGGTGCTGATCCGGTTGTGGTCGGTCTCCCACGTCCACGGGCTGGTGACGCCCGCCGACTTCGTGCGGGTGCGGTTCGGCTCGCCGACGCTGGCGCTGCTGGTGGCGATCACCGGGATCGTGGCGACGATGCCGTACATCGCGCTCCAGCTCATCGGCATCGAGGCCGTGCTGAAGACGATGGGCGTGACCGGCGACCTGCCGCTGATCATCGCGTTCGCGATCCTGGCGGCGTACACCTACCAGAGCGGGCTGCGGGCGCCGGCGCTGATCGCGTTCGTGAAGGACATCCTCATCTACGTCGTGATCCTCGTCGCGGTCATCTACATCCCGGCGCGGCTCGGCGGGTTCGGGTCGATCTTCGACGCGGCCGAGGCGAAGTTCGCCGGCACCCCCGCGCCCGGCGACGGGATCCTGCTGAACGCCAACAACCAGCTCCAGTACGTCACCCTGGCGCTGGGGTCGGCGATGGCGCTGTTCCTCTACCCGCACAGCGTGACCGGGGTGCTGGCCTCGCGGTCGCGTGGCGTGATCAAGCGCAACATGTCGGCGCTGCCGGCCTACAGCCTGCTGCTGGGGCTCATCGCGCTGCTCGGCTACATGGCCATCGCGGCCGGGATCACCCCGATCGGGACCGACGTGAACACGGTCGTGCCGCAGTTGTTCGACCGCATGTTCCCCGACTGGTTCACCGGCGTCGCGTTCGCGGCCATCGGCATCGGCGCGCTGGTCCCGGCGGCGATCATGTCGATCGCGGCGGCCAACCTGTTCACCCGCAACATCTACAAGGAGTACATCCGGCGCGACGCCACCGACGCGCAGGAGGCCCGGGTCAGCAAGCTGACCTCGCTGGTCGTCAAGGTCGGCGCGGTGTTGTGCATCCTGCTGATCGACCCGCAGTTCTCGATCGACCTGCAGCTGATCGGCGGGGTGATCATCCTGCAGACGCTGCCGTCGGTGGCGCTCGGGCTGTTCACACGCTGGTTCCACCGGGTGGGGCTGATCGCCGGCTGGACGGCCGGGATGACGGCCGGGATGGTGCTGCTCTACAACATCTCGAACCCGGCCAACGACCACGCCCACTTCGGCGGCTCGGCGTTCCCGCTGAGCAAGCTCGGCCTCGACACCCCGATGACGATCTACGCGGGGTTCCTGGCGCTGATCGTCAACCTGGTGGTCGCCGCCCTGGTGACGGTGGCCGCCCGCCGCCTGGGCTCGTCCGAGGGCGTGGACGGGACCCGGCCGCGCGACTACACCGCCGACGCCGGGGACCCCGAGGTGAAGGACGACCTGGAGCCGGCCGGCTCGACCTGATCGCCGGCCCATGACGACCGCCCGGGTTCTCTGGGATCATCGGCGGGCACCGATCGTGACGGGGAGGGAACGCCGATGGCAGATCCGGCGGCATCAGGGGACGGCCTGCGCAGGGCCAGCGCGACGGCGGGACGGATCCTCATCCTGATCGCCCTGACGGCGGTCGTGTTGTGGATCGTCTACCAGGTCAGGACGGTCGCGATCAGTGTCGTGTTCGCGATCTTCATCACCGCGCTGATGATGCCCCCGGCGCGCCGGTTGCGCCGGTTGGGGCTGAACCGCGCCCTGTCCACGCTGCTCGCGTTCATCGGGGTGATCGCGGTGCTGGCGGGCTTCATCGCGCTGCTGGTCCCCCCGACGATCGACGGCTTCACCGAGCTGAGCAACAGCGTCGGCAAGGTGGTCGCCGACCTCCAGGGCACCGCGGCGAGCTTCGGCTTCGACCGGGCCCGCATCCAGGAACTCGTCACCGACGTCCAGACGCAGTTGTCCCGGCGCGGCGAGGAGATCTTCTCCGGGGCGCTCACGGGGGTCAAGACCATCGGCGAGATCGTGGTCGGCGGCGTGCTGGCCCTGATCCTGGCGGTCTACCTGGTCCACGGCGGCGACCACCTGGTCCGCTGGGTCGCCGACCTGGCCCCGCGCGGCAGCCGCGACCACATCATGACCACCTGCAGGATCGTCTTCGACACGGTCGGCCGTTACGTGCGGGGGGTCGCGGTGGTCGGCTTCGTCGACGCCTTCTTCATCGGCATGGCGTTGTGGATCCTGGGCGTGCCGATCGCGCTGCCGCTGGCGGTGCTGACGTTCGTCGGGGCGTTCCTGCCGGTCATCGGCGCGCTGTTCGCGGGCCTGCTGGCGGCGGTGGTGGCCTTCGTGGCCAAGGGCTGGCTGGTGGCCCTGATCGTGATCGCGGTGACGATCCTCGTGCAGCAGCTGGAGGGCCACGTGCTGGCCCCGATGATCTACGGCAAGGCGCTCGACCTGCCGGGTGCGGTGATCCTGGTGGCCCTGACGGTCGGCAGCGTCGTCGCGGGCATCATCGGGGCGTTCCTCGCGGCCCCGGTGACCTCGGTGATCGTGGCCCTGATCCGCAACGCGCAGGGCCGCTCCCCCGACTCGGGCCCGCCCGCGTCCCCGCCGGAGCCGCCACCCCCGGCCAGGCCCGCGGTGGCCTGATCCCCTCAGCGCCCCGGCCGGCTCTTGCAGGGCAACGATTCCCGTGGGGCACCACCGAACGAGCGGAAAGTCGATCAGCGGGCCGCTCGGGCTCACCCGGCCGTTACCGTGGTCGCATGGCTGACGGCTGGCGCTGGGACGAGACCCTGTTCGAGGGCACCGCGGCCCACTACGAACGCGGCCGGCTCCCCTACGCCCCCGGCTACGCCGGGACGCTGGCCGCCGCCCTCGGCCTCGACGGCCGGAGCCGGCTGCTCGACGTCGGCTGCGGCCCGGGGATCGTCACCCTCGCGACGGCCCCGTTCGTCGGCGAGGCGATCGGTCTCGACCCCGACCCCGGCATGCTGGCCGAGGCCCGCCGGCGGGCGGAGCGCCGGGGTGTGCGCAACGTCCGCTGGGTGGCCGGGCGGGCCGAGGACCTGCCCGGTGACCTGGGCGTGTTCCAGGCGGTGGTGTTCGCCCAGTCGTTCCACTGGACCGACCGCGACCGCGTCGCCGCGACGGTCCTGCGGATGTTGCCGCCCGGGGGCGCGTTCGTGCACATCGGCGAGGTCCAGGGCCCGCCCCCGCCCGTCTACGGCGAGATCGGCGAGCTGGTCCGCCGCTATCTCGGCCCGGTGCGCCGCGCGGGGCGGGGGGTGCTCGTGAACGGGACGCCGGGGCGGGAGGACCTCGTCCTGGCGCGGGCCGGGTTCGGTGCGGCCGAACGTGTCGTCGTCCCGGCCGGGGAGACGGTCACCCGCACGGCCGACGACCTCGTGGCCTGGACCTTCTCCCGCTCCGACGCCGCGCCGCACCTGTTCGGCGACCGGCTCGCCGCCTTCGAACACGACCTGCGGGCGCTGCTCGGCGAGGGCGCCTTCCCCGAACGCCTCCCGGCGACGGAGATCAGGATCTGGCGGCCCATGCCGCATACGTATGCTCATGTGCATACGGAGGAGGCCGACGATGCCCAATAAGACGATCTACGTCTCGGATGACGACCTGCCGCTCTTCCAGCGGGCCACCGAGCTCGCCGGAGGCAAGCTCTCGGCCGCGATCAGCACCGCGTTGCGGCGCTACGTCGAGATGGAGGAGGGGCGGGAGGAGGGCTATGACGAGATCATCGTGAAGGTCGGGCAGGGGGCGGCGGTGCGCAAGCAGCGTTTCTCCGGGATCCTGCTCGGCGAGTGGGGGCGCACGGCCGGGCAGCGGAACGAGATGTTCCGGGTCTACCGGTCGCGCAAGGGCAAGTACGTCCTGCACGTCGAGCGCTCCCCCGAGTGGACCGACAGCATGACCCGCGACGCCGACAACTGGCTGACGGGGCTGTTCTCCCGTGAGGCGCTGCGCACCTACCTCGGGCTGGCCGACTCCGACTGGGGGTTCATCCAGGGCGAGTCGACGATCGAGGTGCTGGAGACCTTCGAGCAACTGCGCGGCAAGGTCCCCGACGAGTTCTACGCCATGATCACCGATCTCGGCGGCAGCCCGGCCGTCGAGGACCTCGACATCTAGCCCCCTCAGGCGTTCGGGCCCAGCGAGGCGGGGAAACGCGACCAGACGCGGTGGCCGCCCAGCAGGGTGACGACCTCGCCCAGCACCGCCGGGCCCGCGTCGCCGACGACCACGCCGGGCGCGCCGGGCGGGATGCCCGCAGAGGCGAAGGCGTCGGCCGCGCCGTCCCAGCCGCCCAGCGGCTTGCCGTGCCGGTAGGCCTCGTTCAGCATCAGCGAGACACGCGGGTCGACGTGGCCGCTCAGGCCCGCCTTGGCGTCACGGGCGCCGATGGCGTCGGCCCCGGGCGCGGGCGCGCCCGCCACGACGATCGCGTCGAACTCGACCGAGCGGGCGGCGGCGAAGGTGCGCTGGACCGAGATCGGGTCTCCCGGGCCGGGCAGGACGCCGCCCGTGGGCGCGATCACCAGCGGCACCATCCCGCCGTCGAGCACGGTCTGGCGGACCGTCCGCAGGGCGTCGAGGTCGTCGCCCGCGACGATGCCGATGATCCGGCCCGTCGTCGGCCACTGGCGGCCGACCTGCGACAACGCGGGGCTCGGCTCGACGTACACCTCGGGTTTGCCCTCGGGGACCGGCAGGCCGAGGCCGAGCGCCACCTGCTCGCACAGGTAGGGGTCGATCCGCGCCAGCACCTGGAGCTGGCGCTCCCTGATGGCCTGCTCGAACACCTTGCTCAGCTCGAAGGTGTAGGCGGCGATGATGTGCGCCTGCTCCACCGGCGACATGCTCAGCCAGAACAGGCGCGGCTGGCTGAAGTGGTCGTCGAAGGAGGCGGGCGCCACCCGGCCGCGGGCCGCAGCCTCGACGGGGACCGGGACCTCCACGTAGCCGCCGGGCGCCTGGAACGGGCAGCCGCCGTCGAGGGAGTTCGGCCGGTAGGGCGCGACCCCCGTGTGCACGGCGGTCTGGTGCATGCCGTCGCGCAGCATGTCGTTGACCGGGGCGTGCGGCCGGTTGATGGGGAGCTGGACGAAGTTCGGGCCGCCCAGGCGGCTGATCTGCGTGTCGAGGTAGGAGAACAGGCGGCCCGCGAGCAGCGGGTCGTCGGTCACGTCGATGCCGGGCACGAGGTGGCCGACGTGGAAGGCGACCTGCTCGGTCTCGGCGAAGAAGTTGACCGGGTTGGCGTTCAGCGTCAGCAGGCCGATCGGCTGCACCGGCGCGAGTTCCTCGGGCACGATCTTCGTGGGGTCGAGCAGGTCGATGCCCTCGAACGTCTGGTCCGGGGAGTCGGGGAAGATCTGGACGCCGAACTCCCACTCCGGGTAGGCGCCCGCCTCGATGGCGTCGGCCAGGTCGCGGCGGTGGAAGTCGGGGTCGACCCCGTTGACGATCTGCGCCTCCTCCCAGACCAGCGAGTGCACGCCCGCCTTCGGCTTCCAGTGGAACTTGGCCAGCGCGGTGCCGCCGTCGGCGGCGACGAGGCGGAAGGTGTGGACCCCGAACCCCTCCATCATCCGGTACGACCTCGGGATGCCCCGGTCGGACATGTTCCACAACGTGTGGTGGGTCGCCTCGGTGTGCAGCGAGACGAAGTCCCAGAACGTGTCGTGGGCGCTCTGCGCCTGCGGGATCTCGCGGTCGGGGTGGGGCTTGCCGGCGTGGATGACGTCGGGGAACTTGATGGCGTCCTGGATGAAGAAGACCGGGATGTTGTTGCCGACCAGGTCGAAGACGCCCTCGGAGGTGTAGAACTTGGTCGCGAACCCCCGGGTGTCGCGCACGGCGTCGGCCGAACCGCGCGAGCCGAGCACGGTGGAGAAGCGCACGAAGACCGGCGTCTCCACGTCCTTGCCCAGGAAGGCGGCCTTGGTGACCTTCGAGGCGGTGCCGTAGCCGCGGAAGACGCCGTGGGCGGCCGCGCCGCGCGCGTGCACGACCCGCTCGGGGATGCGCTCGTGGTCGAAGTGGGTGATCTTCTCGCGCAGGTGGTGGTCGCGCAGCAGCACCGGCCCGCGCGGGCCCGCCTTGAGCGAGTGGTCGGTGTCGGGCAGGCGGGTCCCCGTCGCGGTGGTCAGGTGGGCGCCGCCCTGCGCCCGCGTCTCGGTGGTGTCACCCGAGGGCTGCCCCGTGGCCGTGAACGGGTCGGGGCCGCGCTGGTCGGGTTTGGGCGGCAGCGGCCCGCGCGGCTCGACCGGTTCGGCGACCTGCGGAGGCGCGCTGCCGGGCCGGCCGGGGATCTCGGCCCCGCCGTGGTCGGAGATCGCGTCGATGACCTTGTCGACGGCCTTGGCGACCGGGTTTTCCTTCTTGTTCACGGTGTCCCCTCAGTGGCGGCGCCTGGTCCGGAGATCTGCCCGCCCTTCCGGAGCAGCACGCGACACAAGGGACGAAAATGACCATTTCACTGTCTGAGGACGGCGTGGGCCGCCCGCAGGCGTTCGGCCCCGGGCCGGTCGGAGGCGCCGCCCGAGACCTCGTCGGCCCAGCCGAGCAGGCGGTGGACGTGGGCGTCGGCGAGTTCCGTGGTCACGGCGGGCTCGCCCAGCGCCACGTCTCCGCTGGTCCCGTCGATCGTGACGAGGGCGCCCTCGGGGATCGCCCGCCCGCCGGCGCGCACCGAACCCGCCGACACGACCAGCCCGGCTGCGCCGACCACGGCCGGTCGGCCCATCGCGCGGGCGACGACGGCCGCGTGGCTGGCCGGGCCGCCTCGGGCCGTGACGATCCCGGCGGCGGCCGCCATGCCGCGCAGGTCGAGGGGGGAGGTCTCCGGGCGCACCAGGACGACGGGCCCGGCGGCGGCCATCCGGACCGCCGCCTCGGCGCTGGTGGCGACCCGTCCGGTCGCCACCCCCGGGCAGGCGCCCAGCCCCCGGGCGACGACGTCGGCGGGACCGGCGATGCGGGCCACCCGCCGGAGGTCCTCCGGCGCGACCCGCAGCAGCGCCTCGTCGCGCCCGATGACGCCCTCGTCGGCCAGGTCGGCGGCCACCACGACGGCGGCGGCGCCGGTGAACCGGCCGGGACGCACCTGGAGGAACCACAGGTCGCCGCTCTCGTAGGTGAACTCCAGGTAGCAGGCGTCGCGGTAGTGGGATTCGACGCGCGTCATCGCGCGGGTCAGCCCGGCCCACACCCGGGGTTCCCGCCCGGCCAGGTCGCCCAGCGGCAGGGCCGGCTCCCGGCCCGAGACCACCGCGTCGCCGCGCCGCCCGAACAGGACGTCGCCGAAGGGGACGGCCGCGCCCGTCGTCGGGTCGCGGGTGAAGGCGGCACCCGTTCCGCTGCGGGGGTCGCGGTCGCCGTACACCATGGCCTGGATCGTCACGGCGGTGCCGAGGTCGTGGGGGATGCCGTTCAGTTCCCGGTACGTCCGCGCCCGCGGCGTGTGCCACGACGCGAAGACCTCGGCGACGGCGTCGAGCAGGGGCTCGACCGGGTCGGCGGGCAGGCCGAGGACGGTCGTCATCATGCCGGGCATCGACACGCTCGCACCCGACCGCACCGACACCTCGCGCGCGGCCAGCCCCGCGACGGCGGCCGAGACCTCACCGGCCAGCCCGCCCGGCAGGCGGCCGTCGCGCAGGTAGGCGCGGCAGGCGTCGGCGCCGATCACGAATCCGGCCGGCACGGCCAGCCCGAGCCGCCGCAACGTCCCCAGCCCGTGGGCCTTCCCGCCGATCACCTCCACCGGCTCCCCGGACGACAGGGAGCGCACCCACCTCACCGGGGGATGCCGAGCGTGAGCAGCAGATCCTCGTGAAGCTGGAACCAGATGACGTGGTAGGACGCCATGTCGTCGGTCACGTAGCGGGTCTCCCCCGCGCGCACCCGCGCCAGCGCCTCCGCGAGCCGCACGCGGTAGCGCCCGAACCGGGGCAGCGCCTCGGTCAGGTCGGCGCAGACGGCCCCGGCCCGCCGGTCGAGATCGCCGAGCAGCCCGAGCACCCGCACGTCGGGCCGGAGCTGCCACGCCTCGCACAGGTCGAGCAACTCGGCGTTCAACGGCAGGAACCGGTCGAGCGCCGCGGCCACGGCCGCCTCGGTCCCGGCGGCGGCCAGCTCGTCGGCGATCCAGGTCGCGTGGACGGCCCGGCCCGCCGGGGTGATCCCCCACCCGCCGAAGGGCCCCGGCTCGAACGTCACCAGCCCGGCCACGGCCAGGTCGATCAGCTCGGACTCGACGTCGGCCTCGGCACGCCCGGCGACCTCGGCCAGCCGCGCGAGCGTCGTGGAACCGGCGCAGCGGAGTGAGTGGAGGGTCAGCACCCGGAAATCATACTCCGACCATCTGGATGTTCCGAACATCTGACTTGTGGATCTTGTCGGTCGGCCGGGTTAGGGTTGCCCGATGACGCGGACCCTGCTCGTTCGGCTGTCGCTGGTGCTCCTGCTGGTCTCCTGCGACTTCCCCGGCCTCCCCGGCGGATTCGAAGGGCGGGCCCGCGACGTGGCGGCAAGGTGGCAGGGGTCGGCCGCCGACCGGGCCTGGCGCACGGGGTTCGTGCCGCTGGAGGTGCTGAACCCGCAGGGCTGGGCGCGTGTCGGGCGCGTCCCCCACTGGGCCGGGCAGAGCGCCCACAACCGGATCTGGCGGCTGGCCACCACATTGCCGACGCGGGCCCCTTCCCCCGCGGCGGTGCGCTGGCCCGACGGATCGGTGTCCCACCTTCCGCTCGTCTCGGCGGCGGCCGAGTACACGAAGTTCGCCGGCGCCACCCATCTCATCGAAGACCCCTGCCCGGCCCGCGGGTGCCGGCCTCTCGTGATCACCGGCGTGACGCTGGGCGAGGTGCCCGTGGAGACCAGCCGGGGCGAGGTCCGGGTCCCGGCCTGGCGGTACGCCGTCGAAGGGGTCGACCAGCCCTTCGTCCGGGTGGCCGTCGACCCGTCGGCCGTCACCGAACGGCCGCGCCGCGCCCAGGGCGAGATCGAGCAGGTCCACGCGTACGACCTCGTCGCGGGCGGGCCCGCGGCGCTGACCGTCCGCTACGGCTTCGGCGTCTGCGAGAACGTGACGGGGCTGCCCGTCCACGAGACCGGCCGGGTGGTGGTGGTCGGCGTGGCGTCGACGCCCACCGGTGACGAGGTGTGCCCGGCCATCCTCAAGGTGGCCACGGCCCAGGTGACGCTCACCCGGCCGCTCGGCGACCGGATCGTCCTCGACGCCGGAAGCGGCCTGCCGGTGCTACGCGGGCTGCACCGGTGAATAGGGTCTGGGGGTGATTCCCACGGATCGCGAGATTCGCGAGCTGCACCGCGAGCACGCGCCCTCCCCCGAAGCGTTCGAGGTCGTCTTCACCCACTGCGAGATCGTGTGGGCGATCGCGGAGCAACTGCTCGCCCGATCCGCGGAGGACCTCGACGCCGACCTGGTCAGGGCCGGTTGCCTGCTGCACGACATCGGCGTCTACCGGCTGCGCGGCGCACACTACGTGCGCCACGGGGTGCTCGGCCACGAGCTGCTCGCCGAGGCCGGCTGGCCCGAGCGGATCCGCCGGTTCGCCTCCTGCCACACGGGGGTCGGCCTGCGCCGCGCCGACATCGTGGCGCAGAACCTGCCGATCCCCCTCGGCGACTACGTGGCCGAGACGGGCGAGGAGGCGCTCGTCATGTACGCCGACAAGTTCCACAGCAAGTCCGACCCGCCGGCGTTCTTCTCCCCCGCCGCCTTCGCGGCCCGGATCGCCCGGTTCGGCGCGGACAAGGTCGACCTGTTCGACGCGATGCGGCTGCGGTTCGGCGAACCGGACCTCACGCCGTTCGCCGATCACTACGGGCATCGCCTCGTGTGACTCTCTGCTCAAAGCCAGCAGGTGGCGCCGACGAAGACCGGGCCGTCGACCGAGGACAGCGCGAAGGCGCACTTCCTCCGGCCCGCCCGGAACGTCCGGCCGGGGATGATCCCCGTCGCGGCGGTGAATCCCGGGGGTTCGTGGATCTTGTCAGTATCGCTCCCTGTGGTCGGTCGGCGGCACGGCGGGCGGGAGCCGTAACAGAAAGGAGTTCGGCGGCGGGAGAGGTCCGGTCGGCGAAAATGCGTTGCGGCAGGGGTGTCCGCCAACGGATCGTGGGCCGGTGGCCATCCTTGAAGCCCAATCCCTGACCAAACGCTTCGGGCCGGTGCAGGCCGTCGACGGGGTCGGTCTCACCGTCGGCCAGGGCGAGATCACCGGGCTGCTCGGGCCCAACGGGGCCGGCAAGTCGACCACCCTGCACATGCTGCTCGGGCTCGTCACCCCCGACTCCGGCTCGGTCACGATGTTCGGGCTCGATCTGCAGAGGCACCGGACCGAGGTGCTGAGCCGGGTCAACTTCTCGGCCGGCTATCTCGGGCTGCCGGGGGTGCTGCACGTCCGGGAGGTGCTCAACTCCTTCGCCCGGCTCTACGGGCTCCGCGATCCCCGCGCCAGGGTCGCCGAGGTCGCCGAGCTGCTGGAGATCGGGCCGCTGCTGAAGCGGCGGACGGCCGACCTGTCGTCGGGGCAGCACACCCGCGTCCAGCTCGGGAAGGCGCTGCTCAACGATCCCGAGCTCCTGATCCTCGACGAGCCCACCGCGGCGCTCGACCCCGACGCCGGGGAGCGGATCAGGAATTTGCTCGTCTCGGTCGCCCGGGAGACCGGGAAGGCGCTGCTCATCACCTCGCACAACATGCGGGAGGTGGAGCGGATGTGCGACACCGTCCACTTCCTGTCGGCGGGGCGGATCGTGGCCAGCGGGTCGGCCGCCGAGCTCGCCGCCCACTTCGGGGTCGTCGACCTCGAAGAGGTGTTCCTCAAGGTCGCGCGCGAGGGGGTGCCGGCGTGACGGCGATCGCGTTCGAAGCGCACAGCACGCAGGCCCGGTGGCGGCGCGTCGCCGGGGTGGTCTACCGCGACCTGGCCGCGATGCGGCGCAGCCCGATCCGGGTGTTCGAGATCCTCTTCTGGCCGGTCATCGAACTGGTGGTGTGGGGGTACGTCACCCTGTTCCTCCAGGCGAACAAGGTGCCGTTCATCGTGTCGGCGCTGCTCGGCGCGGTCCTGCTCTGGCAGGTGCTGCACCGGGCCTCCAACGAGGTGTCGATCGGGTTCCTGGAGGACGTCTGGAGCCGCAACCTCATCAACCTGCACGTCACCCCGGTGACGCCGGGCGAGTACGTCACGGGGCTGATCCTCTTCTCGCTCATCAAGATCGCGGGCGGGCTGGCGGTGATGGTGACGCTGGCGTACGTGCTCTACGGGTTCGGGCTGTTCGGCGTCGGGATCGGGCTGATCCCGTTCATGGCGGTGCTGCTCGTGCTCGGGTGGGCGCTGGCGCTGGTGGCGATCTCGGCGGTGTTGCGGTTCGGCGAGGGCGCGCAGGTCATCGCGTGGAGCCTGGTGTTCGTGTTCCAGCCGGTCGCGGGCGTCTTCTATCCGGTCTCGGTGCTGCCCGAGCCGTTGCAGTGGCTGGCGACCGCCGTTCCGGCCAGCCACGTGTTCGAGGGCATGCGGGCGGTGCTGGGGGGCGATCCGGTGCCGTGGGACACGCTCGCGCTGGCCGCCGGGCTCGACGTCGTCTACGTCGGGGTGGCCCTGTGGCTCTACACCGCGACGCTGCGGCACGCCCGGTCCAAAGGGCGGTTGTCCCGCTTCGGAGAGTGAACTTGTACGGTAATGTCCCGGGTCATGAGTGAGGCGAGCGCCCCGCTCGTCCAGGGGTACGAGGTGCTCGGCATCCTCGGCCAGGGCGGGTTCGGCATCGTGTACCGGGCCCGGCAGCTCGCCGTCGGCCGCGAGGTCGCGCTGAAGATCGACAACAGGGTGCTGGTCAACGACCGTGACCGGCGGCGCTTCATGCGCGAGGTCACCTCGGCCGGGGCCCTGTCGGGGCACCCCAACGTCGCCGACGTCTACGACGCGGGGGTGCTCGGCGACGGGCGTCCGTTCATGGTGCTGGAGTTGTGCCCCGGCGGCAGCCTGGCCGACCGGCTCAAGGAGCGGGGTCCCTTCCCGGTACGCGAGGTGCGCGACATCGGGATCAAGATCTCCGACGCCGTGGCCGCCGCGCACGCCCACGGGGTGCTCCACCGGGACATCAAGCCGGCGAACATCCTGATGAACGGCTACGGGCAGGTGGCGCTGTCGGACTTCGGGCTGGCCACCATGCCGTCCAAGGGCGAGGGCGCCGAGTTGTCGGTCACGCGCGAGTCGCTGACCCCGGCCTACGCGCCGCCGGAGGCGTTCGAGCTGGTGGAGCCGACCGCGCAGGGCGACGTCTACTCGCTCGCCGCGACCTTCTACGCGCTGCTGAACGGGCGGCCGCCCCGGTTCCCGGCCACCGGCGTGGCCAACATCGCGGTCATCATGGCGCTGCACCGGCAGCCGGTGCCCGACGTCCCGGGGGTGCCGCAGGGGTTGCTGAACGTGCTCCGGCACGCCCTCGTCACCGACCCTGCGCAGCGCACCCAGACCGCCGCCGAGCTCCGCGACGCCCTGGCCGCGCTCGACCCCGACGGCAACGCGACCGCCGCGCGCCCGGTCGCGCCGGTGCCCGCTCCCCCGCCCTACCAGCCGCCTCCGCCGCGTCCGCCGTTCCAGGACGTCCGGGTCGGCGGGCCCGCCACCCTCAACCCGCAGCACGGCCCGGCGCAGCACCACGCCTCCACCCGGCCGCCCGCCTACCGCCCGCCGGCGCCCCCGCCGGTGCGGCGGACCTCACCGGTCGGGTTCGTCATCGCGGCGGTGTTCTTCGCGTTACTGCTGGGCGGGGGCATCGCCTACTGGGTGATCGAGGGGCAGACCGCCGACCCGCCGGCGACGTACGACGGGACGCCCGCGGGGTCCGGCGCCGCGCCGAAACCGGCCGGCATCCCGGCGAACGTGGCGACGTTCACGGAGAACTGCGCGGCGGCCAAGGCCGTCGCGGGCGCCGCCTGCGTGCGGGTGCCCGAGTGCTGGGAGAGCATCCTCAGCCTGGCCGGGTCGGTCACCGCCCCCCGCGTGGGGTGCGAGGCGCAGCACGCGTGGGAGACCTACGCCATCGCGCCGATGCCCCCGGACGCCGTCACCTGGAACGGAAACACCCTGGAGAAGCACCCCACGGTCGCCAAGCTCTGCTCGATGGCGACGCTGCTGGCGTCCCGGCAGGGCACGGCGCGGAAGGTGACGGCCGACCGGTGGTCGCCCAGCGTGCTGCCGCCGACCCAGGAGGCGTTCCAGGCGGGCGACCACTCCTACCGATGTGTGGGCGCGGTGCCGGGGAAGTCCGGCGACGGGACCTACTTCGCCTACTGAGGCCAGTTCGCGATGATCTCCGGCGTGATCTTCTCGACGTAGCAGCGCGAGGTCTTCTTGGCGGCGTACAGGCAGACCTTCACGTCCACGCGCCTGATCTGACCGTCCGAGCCGAGCCGGAAGGAAGCCGACGAGCACGTCGTCTTCGCCCTGCTCCAGCCGGTGCCGCCGCCCGTGTAGTGGAAACGCGCCCGGATGTAGGCGCAGTGCGACGGCGAGCGGTCGCGCAGTTTGCCGTACACGACGAAGGTCTCGGCGGTGAACGGGGTGATCCGGACGTCGGCCTGGGCGCGGCCGTTCGTGGAGTTCACCGGGCCCCAGTGGATGCCGGCGGCGGCCTCGGCGGGGCTTCCGGCCGCGAGGGCGAGGGCGGTCAGACCGGCGGCGATCAGCGTCTTCTTCATGGAACCCGACGGTAGAGATCGCGACTTGTAGCACCCTTGCGAGTGGCTTGGTCCCGTTCTGGGCGATACTGCCCTGTGCGTGTTGACTTGCTCGGGCCGTTCGAGGTCCGGAACGGTGCCGGTGCCGTGGTGGAGGTTCCCGGGGCCCGGCTGCGGGCCCTGCTGGCCGCGCTCGCCCTGGAGCCCGGCCGGATCGTGACGCGCTCGCGGCTGGTCGACTGGATCTGGGGCGAGCGGCCACCCGCCGACGAGGTGAACGCCGTGCAGGCGCTGGTGTCGCGGCTGCGCCGCGTGCTGCCCGACGGCGTGGTCGAGGCCGACTCCGGCGGCTACCGGCTGGCCGTGGCCCCCGACGCCGTCGACGTCGCCCGGTTCGAGCACCTGGTCGCCCGCGCCCGGACCGCCGAACCCCCGATGCGGGCCGAACTGCTGCGATCGGCCCTGGCGCTCTGGCGCGGCCCGGCCCTGGCCGACGTCGCGCCGCGCGGCAGCGAGACCTTCGACGCCGCCGCGGCCCGGCTCGACGAGCTCCATCTCGCCGCGCTCGGCGACCGGATCGACGCCGACCTGCGCCTGGGCCACGGATCGGAGCTGGTCACCGAGCTGACCGGCCTGGTCGCCGCCCATCCGCTGCGGGAGGGGTTCGTCGCGGCGCTGATGCGGGCGCTCGCCGAGGCGGGACGCGGCGCCGAGGCGCTCACCCTCTACCAGCGCACCCGTGAGCGGCTCGCCGAGGAACTGGGCGTCGACCCGTCGGCCGAGCTGACCGCCCTGCACACCGCCGTCCTGCGCGGCGAGGCGGGCGGCGAGCGGCGGGCCACCAACCTGCGCGCCGAGCTGACGAGCTTCGTCGGCGAGGACGACGAGATCGCCGCGGTCGCCGCCCTGGCCGCGGGCCACCGGCTGGTCACCCTGACCGGGATGGGCGGCGCCGGCAAGACCCGGCTCGCCACCGAGACCGCGCGGAGCATGCTGCCCGGCCTGCCCGACGGGGTGTGGCTGGTCGAGCTGGCCCCGCTCCGGCCGGGCGCCGACCTGGCGCAGGCCGCGCTCACCGCGATCGGGCTGCGCGACCAGGCCCTGCTCGGCGGGGTGCGGGCCGGGGAGCCCGTCGACCGGCTCGTCACCGCGCTCCGCGACCGCGAGATCCTGCTGGTCCTGGACAACTGCGAGCACGTCATCGAGGCCGCCGCCGCGCTCGCCGACCGGCTGCTGGGCGAGTGCCGGCGGCTGCGCGTCCTGGCCACCAGCCGCGAACCGCTCGGCATCACCGGCGAGGTGTCGCGGCAGGTCGAGCCGCTCGCGGCCGAGCCCGCGCTGCGGCTGCTGCGCGACCGCGCCGCCCTGGTGCGCCAGGACGTCGGCGCCGACGAGGCCACCCTCGCCGCGATGGCGCGGATCTGCCGGGCGCTCGACGGGATGCCGCTGGCGATCGAGCTGGCCGCGGCCCGGCTGCGCACCATGTCGGTCGACCAGCTCGCGCACCGGCTCGACGACCGGTTCCGCCTGCTGACCGGCGGCAGCCGGACCGCGCTGGCCCGGCACCGGACGCTGCGCGCGGTCGTCGACTGGAGCTGGGACCTGCTGTCGGACGCCGAACGCGGCGTGCTGCGGCGGTTGTCGGTGTTCGCGGGCGGGGCGAGCCTGGAGGCGGCCGTACGGGTCTGCGGCGAGGAGGAGCTGCTGACCGCCCTGGTGGAGAAGTCGCTGGTGCTCGCCGACGGCGCGGGCGCGCCCCGCTACCGCATGCTCGGCGTCATCGCGGAGTACGCCGCCGACCGGCTCGCCGAGGCCGGGGAGACCGACGCGGCCCGCCGGGCGCACCTGGCCTACTTCACCGAGCTGGCCGAGACGGCCGACCCGCATCTCCGGCGGGCCGAGCAGCTCGACTGGCTGGCCACGCTGGAGGCCGAGCACGACAACCTCTCCGCCGCCCTGCGCGGGGCCATCGCCGACGGCCGGTCCGAGGAGGCGATGCGGCTGGCCGCGGCGGCGGGCTGGTACTGGTATCTCAGCGGGCACCGGGCCGAGGGCACGGAGCTGAGCGTGGCGGCGGCCTCGATGCCGGGCGAGGTGTCCGACGAGGTGCGGGCGCTGGTGTACACGATCGTCACGGTGTTCGTCACCTCGGGGCTCGGCGGCGACCACTTCCAGGCGGAGAAGTGGATCCTGGAGGCCCACCGGCTGGCCCGGCACGGCGGCTACCGCCACCCCATGCTCGGGTTCATCGAGCCGCTGGAGCGCATGCTGCGGGAGCCGTCGGAGTTCCTGTCCGCGTTCGACCCGCTCGTCCTCGACGACGACCCGTGGGTGCGCGCGCAGGCCAGGCTCAGCCGGGCCCGGCTGCGGCTCACGGTCGGCGGCGACGAGACCGGCGTCGACACCGACGGCGAGATCGCCCTGGCCGGGTTCCGCGAGGTCGGCGACCGGTGGGGCGTCTCGTCGGCGCTGGCGTTCGTGGCCGACCGGCTCGCCATGCGCGGCTCGTTCGAGCGGGCCTGCGCCCACTACGACGAGGCGGTCACCGCGCTGACCGAGGTCGGCGCGATCGAGGACGTCGTCGGCCTGCGGGCCCGGCAGGCCCAGCTCTACTGGCTGCTCGGCGACGAGGAGCGCAGCGCCGCCGCGATGGCCGAGGCGCAGCGCCGCGCGGGCGGCATCGCCTGGCCCAACGTGCTGGCCGAACTCGCCGTCGCCAAGGGCCAGCTCGCCCGCTGGCGCGGCGACGCCGAGGAGGCCCTGCGGCAGCTCGCCTCGGCCGGGGCGCTGCTGGGCGACGACGACCCGACCGGCTGGGTCCGCGCGCTGGCCATGGACGTGCACGGCGGCCTCGCCGACGACCTCGCCGAGGCCCGCCGCCACCGGGCCGAGGCGTTCCGCGTGGCCGTGGCCGGCGGATATCCGCCACTGATCGCCACCGTCCTGATCGGCATCGCCGACCTCGCCCTCCGCCGGGGCGAGCACCGGCAGGCCGCCCGGCTGCTCGGCGCGGCCGAGGCGGTGCGCGGCACCCCCGACCACTCGCTGCCGGACGTCGCCAGGATCGCCGCCGCGATCCGCGAACGCCTCGGCGACCGGGGGTTCGGCGAGGCGGTGGACGAGGGAGCGCGGCGCGACTGGCGGGAACTGGCGGAGGCCGCGCTCGCCCCGGATCAGAGTTCGGCCAGGGCGTCTCTCATGTAGTCGATGACGTCCCACACGTCCGGGACCATCTCGCGGTCGACCACGATCCCGACGTCGAGGAACCCGTCGTAGGAGAACACCGTGATGTTCATGCCGCCGCTCACGTCGGTGATCACCGACAGCGGGTAGTGGGCGACGATCCTCGATCCGAGGATGTAGAGCGGCAACTGCGGTCCCGGCACGTTCGAGACCATCAGGTTCATCGCCGACACCGTGCCCGACGCCAGCCGGAACGCCGCCCGGTCGGCCAGGCCGCTCAGCGCCGCGGGCATGGCCTGGCTGAAGTCGAGCAGCCAGCGGGCCGGGGCGACCGAGAAACGCTCCTTCACCGTGGCCATGTTGGCGCTGATCATCCGCAGCCGGGTCTCCGGGTCGGCGACGTCGGTGGGCAGGGTCGTGGTGGCCAGCAGCACCTGGTTGCCGAGCTCGGGCCGGACGTTCGAGGAGAACGGGATGCCCACGACCAGCGGCTCGACCGGGAGTTCGTCGCGCTTGGAGAGCCAGCGGCGCAGCGCGGTGGCGGCCACGGCCAGGACGACGTCGTTGACGGTGACGCCGCGCTCGTTCTTGATCTTCTTCACCTCGTCGAGCGGCAGCCGGCCGAAGGCGAAGCGGCGGTGGGGCGAGATCGGGCCGGAGAAGGGCGTCGCGGGGACGGTCAGCCTCGGCAGGTCGGGCAGGACCGAGCCGGTGTCGCCGGGCCAGCCCGCGCCGCGGATGAAGCGCGACACCATGCCGGTGCCGGGGATCTGCGAGACCACCGGGATCTCGTCGAGCCTGGGGATCGCGCCGGCCACGAACCGGAGCAGCGCCTGCGGGCTGTCGAGGAAACGTTCGACGCCCCTGCTCAGCATGATCGCCGGTTCGGGCGCCCTGACCGAGGGCTCCTCGGAGGGCGGCACCTCGCGGGGTTCGGGGGTGACGTCCATGAGGGTGGCCAGCACCTCGGCGCCGGCGATGCCGTCGATCGCGGCGTGGTGGACCTTGGTGTAGACGGCCGAGCGGCCGCCCTGGAGGCCGTGGATCAGGTACATCTCCCACAGCGGCCGGTGGCGGTCGAGCCTGCGGGCGTGCAGGCGGGCCACCTGCTCGGCGAGCTGGTGGTCGTCGCCGGGGGCCGGGAGGGCCAGTTCGCGTACGTGGTAGTCGAAGTCGACGTCCTGCGACTCATCCCAATAGGGGTGGTCGAGGCCGAAGGGCACCCGGACCAGCCGGCGTTTGAGCGGGGGCGCCAGGTGGAGCCGGGAGCGGAGCAGGCCGATGATCCCGGCGCGGGTGACCGACGCGTCCTCCAAAACCGCCAGGCTGGCGATGTGCGCCACGTTCGTGGCCGTTTCGAAGTTCAAGAACTGTGCGTCGAGCGCGCTGAGTTGCCGTCCCATGCTGGGATCATTGCCCATCCGGCGGCCCGGCGAGTCATGAAATGCACGAGTCAGTGACGGTGTGTCGCATCCGGCTGGCGCGGGTCGCCGGGATGCTCGTAACCGGGCATCAACGTGACCTTCTCGCGGTGCCGCGCCTCCAGCCACCGGGCGAACAGGGCCTCTCTTCTGGCGTGGACGAGATGCGCCTCGATCCGGGGCGACTCCTCCTCGAACCGGCCGGGGTGGCGGTCGCGGTTGCGGTCGTAGTAGCCGCGGACCTCCTCCGGCGGGACGTCGGCGTGGACCCGCTCGAACAGCGCCCGGCCCGCCGGGGTGGCCAGGACGGCGGCGACGACTCCCCCCGTGCGCAGCGCGACCGGCAGCGCCACCGGAACGGCCTCCCCTCCGAGGTCGCATTCCTGGGCGACCACCCGTTCCATGGTCATGAGCTGGACCAGCCAGCGGCGCAGGTTGCGGCCCTCGGGCGAGCCGGGGTGCGGGAGCCGGGCGGCGAGCGGGCCGGCGTACAGGGTGGTCAGGCGCTCCTCGACCTCGGCGGCCGAGACGGTCTCCTCGCCCACGGTCGCGGCGATCACGGGAGCACCTCGACGGTCACCGGCTCGGTGTAGTGGACCCGTCCGGCGGAGCCGAGCTTGACCAGGGCCCACCACCGGCCGGGCAGGTGCCCGCCGACGACCGGGAAACGGAGCTCGTGCCGTCCGGGGCCCACGCCGGTGTTCCAGACGGGGAGCAGGTCGTAGGTGTGCCACGGGCTGATGAGCTGGGCCTGGACCGGGGCGTCGCAGGTCAGCCGGATCACGATCTCCGACCGCTCGCCCGCGCGCAGCGCGAGGTGCGGGGTCTCGGTCGTCGCGTCGAGCCTCGCCGGGCCGAGGCGGTCTTCGAAGGTCTGGCCGTCGAACTCCAGCCGGGCCGTCGTCCAGCCCTCGTTGGGCCAGGCCCGGAAGGCGCCCGGCGCCAGGGTGAACGCGCGGGTCTGCCCGCCGTCGAGCGTGACCACCCCCTCGGCCACGCCTTCCACCAGGGACGACGCCACGGTGACGGTCTCCTCGGTGAGGTGCACGGCGACCGGCAGGTTGCCGACCGGCGCGGGGCCGGTGTTGTGCAGCCAGTAGCGGGTGAAGACCGGCTGGAACGGCTCGGCGCCGGGGACCGCGCCGCCGCCGTCGGCGTCGCGGGTGAGGGTCACCACGTCCATGCCGGTCACCGGCCCGGCGGGCAGCTCGCGGGTCTCCAGGAGGTCGGTCCGCCGCCAGCCGGGCAGGTCGAGCTGTCCGGTACGCCCATGCGGCTCGTACAGCCGCATCGTCATTCCGGTGACCGCGCCGGGCAGCCGGCCGGTCGCGATCGGGTTGCCCGCGGGCTTCAGCGCGGTCAGCACGAGGCCGGCGGGCACGTCGAGCAGCGACCCGGCGGCGGGTTCGCCCCGCACGCCCTGGTCGCGGGCGATCAGCGGGTGGTTGACGTCGTGGCCCTCGTGGACCAGCCCGGTGTCCCGCCAGTCGCCGGGGCCGGCCACCAGGGCGTACTCGAAGGCGTGGGTCCAGTGCTGGAGCTGGAAGTTGCTGCCGTCGGGGACGGTCCGGCGGGGCGGGTCGATCCAGATGCCCGACGGCCAGCCCGTACACGACCGGAGCAGGGACAGGTTGAGGGCGCCGCCGGGCTCGACCGCGAAGCCGGGCACGCCCCGGTTGATCAGCCCGACCGTGTAGGGCTCGTAGGACTCCCCCGCGACCTCGACGACCGCGTCGGCCAGGTCGTCGATCAGCGCGCCGACGTCGCCCGCGCCGATCGACAGGACCGGCAGGGCGTCGACGGCCGTGAGGTCGGCGCTCGGCACCCAGACCTCGGTGAGCGGCCTGGCGGCCGGATGCCAGCCTTTCGGCCAGGGCGTCTCGCCGACCGCGATCCGGACGTCGGGCAGGTTGGAGTCGACCGCGAGGTCGCCGTAGCGGGGGCCGTCGGCGCGCGAGACCGTGGCCGTGACGCCCTGCTTCACGAGCGCGACCGCGAGCGCCCGCAGGGCGGCCACCGGCACGTCGGGCCCGGCGACGATCTCGGCCACGCCGATGGGGCGCCCGCCGATCCGGCAGGTGGCGGAGAGGGCGAACCAGTTGTGGGCGGGGTTGTCGAGGGTCCACGGGTGGTCGGCGGTGTCGGCGTCGATGAGCGCGAAACCCCGGCCGACCACGGCGTTCCCGACCTCGCTGACGGGCAGCGCGTGGTCGATCGCGACCGGCCAGCGGAGCCGGACGAGCTGGTCGGCGCCGTCGAAGTCGAGGCGGGTGACCAGGTCGACGCGTCTGAGGCCGTGCCAGATGGTGATCTCCTGCACGTACGCGACCGGCCCGAACGCCCCGCGCACGACGAGCCGCTCCCCGGCGGCCGACCGTTCGGCCACCACCTCGGCGGCGCTCTCGGAGCTTCTCGTCCTGGTCCCTTTGGGCACCAGGTGCCAGGGGCCTTCGTGGAATTTCGGATGGGCCGGATATTCGTCGTGGACGACCAGCTCGTTGCCCACCTGGCCGGGCTGGAGCAGCTCACGTCCGCCGGTGACCCAGCTCGACACGCCGCCGCCCCGCGCGGGGTCGGCGGTGATGGCGTGGGTGTCGTTGGCGATCGACGTGCCCCCGGCGGGCAACCATCCGGCGTTGACGCCGGGCGTGAAGGAGAAGGTCCGGTATCCGAGCGGCGGCACGTCCTCGGCCAGGAACACCACGTCGGCCTCGGTGAGGAACCCGTCGCCGTCGACGACCGCGTTCTCGACCACCACGGGTTCGGCGATCCCCCGCCAGCCGGGCGGGAGCGTGAGCCGCGCCCGCACGACGTCGGTGCGCGGCCACGACGAGGGGTTCCAGACCACCACCCCGCTCAGCCCCGCGCCGAGCACCCGCAACGCGCCGTCGAGGGTCGTCGAACCGATCGTGTACGCCTCCCGCCACCCCGTCAGCAGGTCGAGGTAGACCTGGTCGGACTCCGACCCGGTGATCGCGTCGTGGTGGGCGCCGTAGACGAGCTGCCGCCAGGCCTTGTCCATCAGCGCGAACGGATAGCCGGCCCGGTTCCGGACGGCGGCGAGGGTGGCGAACTTCTCCGCGTCGGCGACCACGACCTCGGCCCGGCGCTGCACCTGCTTGGTGTCGACGAACGAGACGTCCTTGCCGGTGTAGACGGGGTTCATGTCGCGCGTCTGCGGCAGGAACTCCGCGCGCTCCGCCCGGACGGCGGCGAAGAACTCCTTCGGCAGCCCGCAGACGAACCGGGGCCAGGCGTAGCGGGCGTTCCACTCCCGCTGGATGTCCATGATCCACTTGTTGGGCGGCGTGTAGTCGGTGCCCACCGGCAGCAGCACGTTGCGCGTCGCCGCGACCCGCTTCAGCGCGAGGAACCACTTGCAGACCTCCGCCGCCGCCTCGTCGACGGTCGTCGCGGAGTCCATCCACCACCCGGCGCTGTAGTGGCCGGGCATGTAGTGGGTCAGCACCCCGTCGCCCGACGGGGCGACCCAGTCGAACTCGGCCGGGAACTGCATCCGGCGCGGATCGCCGCCGCCCAGCATCGGCCCCCACTGGTGGAACGGCCCCCGGGCCCACGAACTCGACGTCAGCCCCGCGGCGGCGGCCAGCCCGGGGAACTGCGGATCGTGCCCGAACGCGTCGAGTTGCCAGGCGGTGCGCGGGTCGCCGCCGAGGACGTCGCGCTGAAACCCGGCGCCGTGGACGAGGTTGCGGATCGTCGACTCGGCGCTCGTGAGGTTGGTGTTGGGCTCGTTGTAGGTGCCGCCCATGATCTCCACGCGGCCCTCCAAGATGAGCCTCCTCAGGTAGGCGCGGTGTTCGGGGTGGGCGTCCCAGAAGGGCTTGAGGTAGTCGACCTCGGCGAGCACGAACTTGTAGCCGGGTTCCCTGCGCGCGGTCTCCAGGTGGAGCAGGACGAGTTCGAAGCCGGCGTGCTGGAAGGCCGAACGACCGGCCTGGGCGGCGTCGCCGGCGGTGTCCCACGTGGTGGTGTAGGCGGCCTGGGTGTTCCACCAGACGGGGTCGTAGTGGAAGTGGGAGACCATCCAGACCGTCCAGCCGGGCTCGGCCACGACGAACTCGGCGGTCTTCTCGTCGCCGCCAGCCCGCACGGTGACGGCGGCGGTCTCGCCCGGCGCCCGCCCGGTCTCGACGGGCACCTCGACCACGCCCGCGCCCGTCGCGGATCCCGTCGCCTCGCCGGTGATCACCACCTCGGCCGGAGCGCCCTCTTCGAGGGTCACCCGGACGATCTGGCGCGGGCCCTCGGCGAACAGTTCGGTACCGGCGATCTCGGCGATCCGCATGCGCCAATGATCACACATGGGGACGTTTCGGTCACGACCCGCTCACGGGCGCAGCCGCATCAGCGTCTCGGCCACCGGCACGACGGGTTCGCCCAGGTCGTACTGGCTGAACAGGTGGACGTCGTCGCCCGTGTCGATCTCCAGGATGGTGGTCCGCAGGCCGTAGCGGGCGCGTTCGTCGACCTTGATGCGCTCGATGTCGCCCCAGGCGATGCGGCGGCGGCCGGCGAAGCCCTCGACCACCGTGATGCCGCCCTGGTCGGCGCTCAGGCGGACCCGGGCGACGACGTCGCGGACCGTGAAGGCGGCCAGCACGACCGTGGCGACGCCCACGAGGATGAGGGCGCGGAGGTCGCCGGCGAGCCAGCCGTAGACGACCAGGAGCAAGCAGACCAGGGTCCCGGCGGCCTTCGCGGCCACGATTTTGGCGGGGACCTGCCAGACGTTCATCACCGCAGGTTACTGCGACGGGAGACTTTACCTGCCCGAGGTGCGAAGCGGGGTATACAGGGAAGAGCGTGATGAATGTGCGCGCCGTCCGGCGTGCGAGTCGATATTCCGCCCGCCGGAGGCACCATGAGCAGGCAGATCGCCAGCGCGTACCAGCAGGTGACACTCGCGGAGCTCGAAGCGCGGATCAGGGGGCTGGAGACGCAGATCGCCCACCTCACCGAGATGCTGGAAGCCCTCACCGAAGAACGCGAATGAGATAGAGCGGATGTCCTGGCGCTGATTCTTGGATAGGGCGTCAGAAACCGTGCATTCTCCCTACAGATTTCCGGCATTCATCGGGTATCTTGTGACTGATTTGCCGACAAGCTCGGTAAATGCCGTGAAATGTCATACTGAGTGGCGTCTGGCATGGCACTATCGCCGGGTCCGTTCAAGCCGGTAAGCGTCTGGGGGATCGAAGCGATGCCGCCTGTCCACGGAGCCGGCGAGGATGTCCGCGCCTCCGGCCCGACCGCGCTGCGCATGCTCGTCGGCGCGCAGCTCCGGGAACTGCGGGAGACGCGGCAGATCACCCGCGAAGACGCCGGCTTCGCCATCCGGGCCTCCGCGTCGAAGATCAGCCGCATGGAGACGGGCCAGGCCACCTTCAAGCCCCGCGACGTGGCCGACCTGCTCACCCTCTACGGCGTCACCGATGACAGGGAACGGTCGTCGATCATGATCCTGGCCGGACGGGCCAACGAGCCGAGCTGGTGGCATCCGCTGCGCGAGGTCGTACCCCACTGGTTCGAGGCCTGCCTCGGCCTGGAGCAGGACGCGGCGCTGATCCGCACGTACGAGATCCAGTTCGTCCCCGGCCTCCTCCAGACCCCCGCCTACGCCCGCGCGGTCGTCTCCCACGCCCACCGCGTCTACGACCAGGACCAGGTCGCCAAGCGCGTCGAGCTGCGGATGCGGCGGCAGCGGATCCTGGTCGGGAACTCCCCGGTGAAACTGTGGGCGGTCGTCGACGAGGCGGCCCTGCGGCGCACGGTCGGCGGCCCGGCCGTGATGCGCGAGCAACTGCGCCACCTCGACGAGATGAACCGGCTGCCGAACGTGACCGTCCAGGTGGTCCCCCTGGAATCCGGCTACGTCTCCCGCGGGATCGGGCCGGTCACCCTGCTGCGGCTGGCCCAGGGCGCCCTGCCCGACGTGGTCTACCTGGAGCGGCTCGGCGACGCGCAGTACCTGACCAAGGACCACGAGGTGCAGCCCTACCTGCACCTGCTCAACGAGGCCGGCACCGAGGCGGAGCCGGCCACCGCGACGAGCGGGATCCTGCGGCGCTGCATAGCGGATCTCTAGGGCTTGCGGGCCACGCCCACCAGCGCGTCGACCGCTGAGGGCGGGCCGAAGGGGTCGGGGTCGGGCCGCCACTGGGTGATCGGCACGATGCCCGGCTCGACCAGGTCGAGGCCGTCGAAGAAGCGGCTGAACTCCTCAAGGTTCCGCAGCGTGTACGGCGCTCCGGCCCCCTCGTTGAGGTCGTCCTGGGCCTTGTCGAGGGCCGCGCCCGTCACCACGTTGGAGCCGTCCCACAGGGCCAGGTAGCTGCCGGAGGGCAGCGGCTCCAGCAGGGTGCGGACGATGTCGTAGGGGCCCTCGTCGGGGCCCACATAGCCGAGGATGCCCATCAGCATCAGGGCCACCGGGCGGTCGAAGTCGAGCGACTTGGCCGCGCCGGCCAGGATGCGGGCGGGGTCGCGCAGGTCGGCGTCCATGTAGTCGGTCACGCCCTCGCGTGTGCCGACGAGCAGGGCGCGGGCGTGGGAGAGCACGAGGGGGTCGTTGTCGACGTACACGACCCGGGCCTTCGGGTTGACGCGCTGGGCCAGGTCGTGGGTGTTGTCGACCGTCGGCAGGCCGGTGCCGATGTCGAGGAACTGGTCGACGCCCTCGGCGCTGACGTGGCGGACGATGCGGGACAGCAGGTAACGCGACAACCGGGCGATGGCCACGATGTCGGGGAACGCCGTGGCGAACTGGTCGCCCGCCACCCGGTCAACCTCGTAGTGGTCTTTGCCGCCCAGCCAGTAGTTCCACATCCGGGCCGAATGGGGGACGGTCGTGTCGATCTTGGGGTCGTTCACCGGTGCTCCTGTCAGGTCGGCTCCCCAAGAACCTACTGTTTTCAGACGGTTTTAACTGGTGTCCGGATATTTCCCGATGGCCGCGGCGAACGGGCACTTTCGTACTCAGTGCCATCAGGGCCAGACCCAGCAGCATCAGTACGGAGATGACAAGAAGTGCCGCGATCGCCATCGCCAGGATCGATGCGAGCATGGCGGCGACACCCAGTAGCTCGATCATGCGGCCGTTTTGCCCGGTATGACCATTCTCATTCCTTACTCAGGGGCGAGGTCGGAACCCCCCAGGACGTCCAGCCGCCGGAAGATCACACCCTCGCGCAGCGCCCAGGGACAGATCTCCAGCGACGGCACCTGGAACAGGTCCATCGTCGCATCCGCCACGAGTGCGCCCGCCAGCAACTGCCCGGCCCGGCCCGCCGACACCCCCGGCAGGGCGGCCCGGCGGTCGGCGGTCATCTCGCCCATCCGCGCGGCCCACGTCGAGACCGCCTCGTGGCCGAGGTTGCGGCGGACGTAGTGGCCCTCGCTCGACGGCGCGGCCCCGGCCATCCTGGCCAGTTGCTTGAAGGTCTTGGAGGTCGCCACGGCGTGGTCGGGGGGACCGTAGCGGGTCACGTCGCCGACGCGGCGGCCGATCTCGGTCCGGACGTGGCGGCGCAGGGCGCGGATCTCCTCGGGGCCGGGCGGGTCTCCGGTGAACCAGTCGCGGGTCAGCCGCCCGGCCCCCAGGGGCAGCGAGACGGCCGCGTCGGGGGCCTCGTCGATGCCGGAGGCGATCTCCAGGGAGCCGCCGCCGATGTCGAGCACGAGCAGGCGGCCGGACGACCAGCCGTACCAGCGCCGGACCGCCAGGAAGGTCAGCCGGGCCTCCTCGGCGCCCGACAGGACCTGGATGTCGACCTGGGTCTGGCCCTTGATCTCGGCGAGCACCTCCTCGCCGTTGCGGGCCTCGCGCACGGCGGAGGTGGCGAAGGCCACGAGGTCCTCACACCCCTTGTCCTCGGCGAAGCGCAGCGCCTCCTCGACGAAGTCGCGGAGCTTGGCGGCGCCCTCCGGGGAGAGGTGGTGGTCGTCGATGTGTTCGGCGAGTCTCATGTCGACCTTGTGGGAGAACGCCGGCTGGGGGCGGGCCCCACGGTGTGCGTCCATCACGAGGAGATGCACCGTGTTGGAACCCACGTCGAGGACACCTAGTCGCATGCCCCTGACGGTATCGCCCTTTGCGGAACGTTCCTGTCGTCGTTACCCCGTCGGAATGACGAAAAGTCACACTCTCGCCCTGAAAGCAGCGGTTTTCGTACGATTTTGGCACGCCGTGGAGCAGAAGCGGCGGGTGCCGTTGCGGGAGACGTCCACGAAGACCCGGTCGCAGCGATCGGCCGTGCAGACCCCCAGACGGTCGCGGAACTCCCCGCCCAGCACGATCGCGAGCGCGGTGGCCCCGGACGCGGCCCAGTTGGCCGCCCAGGTGCCGGTCGTGCCGTGGAAGTGGAGATGCCAGGGCTCGCCGTCGTGCCCGCTGAGGTGGGGGCGGGCGTCGGTGGCGTCGAGCACGCGGTTGATCACGGCGCAGGCGTGGTCGAGGTCGCCGGAGAAGGCCGCGCGCAGGTCGGCGGCGTAGCCGGCCAGCTCGGCGACGTCGGACTCGGGGATCTCGCCGCGCTCGCGCAGCGCCGCGGCCACCTCGGCGGCCAGTTCGGGCCCGGACGGCACGGCGTAGGGCCGCCCCCGCCGCTCCCCCGGGGTCAGCACGTTCACCAGGCTCACGAACATGGCCACAACGGCGTCGGTGTGACTGTTGAAGTTCACTTGACCAGTTACATCCTTCGTGATTACGGTAACTGACATAAGCCTAGACGACAGTTACAAGGGAGATGGCCGTGACACTCACCCGTGACCACGCCCGGCAGTGGCTCGACCGCTGGGACCGCCAGCAGGAGGGCTACCACCCCGCCCGCGAGGAGCGCTTCGCGACCCTGATCGACGCCGTCGTGGAGTCGGCGGGGCGGCCCGATCCGCTCGTCCTGGACCTCGGCTGCGGGCCCGGGTCGCTCGGCGTCCGGCTCAGGGAGCGGCTGCCGGCGGCGACCGTGGTCGGCTTCGACACCGACCCGCTGCTCACCGCGCTCGGGCGGGCCGCCTACGACGGGCTCCGGTTCGTCGACGCCGACCTGCGCGTCCCGGGGTGGAGCGCGGCCGCGGGGCTGCCCCGCCTCGCTGACGCCGCGGTCAGCACGACCGCGCTCCACTGGCTCCCGGACGGGCCCCTGACCGGCCTCTACCGGGAGCTGGCCACGGTGCTGCGGCCAGGCGGGGTGTTCCTCAACGGCGACCAGATGGCCTCCCCTGACGGCACCCGCCTGGCCGCGCTCGAGCGCGCCCTGGCCGGCCGTGCCACCGACCGGCGGTTTCCCGAGGGACGCCCGGAGAACTGGGCCGACTGGTGGACGGCGGTGGAGCGGGACCCCGTGCTCACCGCCCTCCACGCCGACCGCGAGAAGCGCCGCGAGATGGCCGCGCACCACGGCTCGGAGTCGCTCCACCTGGAGACCCACGTGACCGCGCTGACCAAGGCGGGCTTCGCCGAGATCGGCACGGTGTGGCAGGAGGGCGACGACCGGCTGCTCTGCGCGTTCCTCCCGTAGTCACCCGCTGTTTCAGACCGTCCCGGTGTAGTTGAGGGCCAGCTCCGCCGCCGCGGCCTCGGAGGTCGCGATGCGGTGGAGCTGGGCGAGCTGGAGCCGGGTGTCGTAGTCGGACTGGCCGGGCGCCAGGTGCAGCATCGTGGTCATGAACCAGGAGAAGTGCTCGGCCCGCCAGACCCGCCGCAGGCAGATGTCGCCGTAGTCGTCGAGCAGGTCGTCCCTGCCGGTACGCCGCCAGTGCTCCAGCGCCCGCGCCAGCACCACCACGTCGGCGACGGCCAGGTTGAGGCCCTTGGCGCCCGTCGGCGGCACGATGTGGGCGGCGTCGCCGGCCAGGAACAGGCGGCCGTGGCGCATCGGCTCGGTGACGAAGCTGCGCATCGGGGTGACGGCCTTGGCGGTGATCGGGCCACGGGCCAGCTTCCAGTCGCCGTCGATCGCGAACCGCAGGTCGAGTTCGTCCCAGATCTGCTCGTCGGCCCACTCGGCGGGGTCGGTGTCGTTGGGGACCTGGAGATAGAGGCGGCTGACCGTCGGGGAGCGCATGCTGTGCAGCGCGAAGCCGCGCGGGGAGTGGGCGTAGATGAGCTCGTCGGTCGAGGGGGCGACGTCGGCCAGCACGCCGAGCCACGAGTAGGGGTAGTCGGCCTCGTAGACCCGGCCCGACGGCACGGCGGCCCGCGAGATGCCGTGGAAGCCGTCGGCCCCCACGACGAAGTCGCAGGTCAGCGTCTTCTCCTGGCCCTCGTGGCGGTAGGTGACGTAGCCGTCGCCGATGCCGGTCGCCTGGGCCTCGAACAGGAGCGGGCCGCCCTCGTCGAGCTGGAGGGCGACCAGGTCCTTCACGATCTCGGTCTGGGCGTAGATCATGACGGTGCTGCCGCCGGTCAGGGCCGGGAAGTCGAGGCGGTGGGCCCGGCGGTCGAACCGCAACTCGATGCCGTTGTGCGGGAGCCCCTCGCGGTCCATGCGCGCGCCCGCGCCGCAGTCGCGCAGCGCGTCGACCGTGCCCTGTTCGAGCATGCCGGCGCGCTGGCGCTGCTCGACGTAGGCGCGGTCGCGGCTCTCCAGCACGACGGAGTCGATCCCGGCGTTGTGCAGCATCCGGGCCAGCAGCAGGCCCGCCGGGCCGCCGCCGATGATCGCGACCGTGGTGTGGGTCATTCCAGGCTCCCTAGCGTGCGTTGGGCGACGGCGAACGCGGCGTTGGCGGCCGGGACGCCGCAGTAGATCGCGGTCTGGAGGAGGACTTCCTTGATCTCGTCCGGCGTGAGACCGTTGCGGATCGCGGCTCTGACGTGCATGGCCAGCTCGTCGAGGTGGCCGCCCGCGACCAGTGCGGTGAGGGTGACGCAGCTCCGGGTCCGGCGGTCCAGACCCGGGCGGGTCCAGATCTCGCCCCAGGCGTAGCGGGTGATCAGGTCCTGGAAGTCGGCGGTGAGGCCGGTGGTGTTCGCGACCGCCCGGTCGACGTGCTCGTCGCCCAGCACGGCCCGGCGCACCGCCATCCCGTCGACCTGGGGCAGGTGGGCGCGCATCGCCGCGACCACGGCGCCCGGCCGCTCGACCGGGGCCAGGTGGGCGGCGCCGGGGAGCTCGTGGAGGGCCGCGCCCGGGATGCCGTCGGCCAGTTCCCGCGCCACGGCCGGTGGGACGGCGGGGTCGTCGCGGCCCGCGATGACGAGGGTCGGGGCGGTGACGGCCGGGAGTTCGGCCCGGACGTCGTAACCCGCCAGGGCCTCGCAGCACGCGGCGTAGCCCTCGTCGGCGACGGCCAGCAGGTCGTCGATCATGGCCTGGGCGGCGGCCTTGTCGGCGTTCCCGGTGAACCAGCGGCCCCACGCCAGGTCGGCGAGGGCCCGGGTGCCCTCGTTCCGGACCAGCGCCGAGCGTTCGTGCCAGCTCTCCTCGGTGCCGAACTTGGCGGCCGAGCAGACCATCGTCAGGGAGAGCACCCGGTCGGGGTGCCGCAGCGCCAGCCACGCGCCGATCGCGCCGCCCAGGGAGATCCCGCCGTAGTGGAAGGCGTGCGCCCCCACCGCGTCGGCGACGCCGGCGACGAGCGTGGCCAGCGACTCCATCGAGGTCGCTCCCGGGACGACCGCGGAGCCGCCGTGGCCGGGGAGGTCGTACCGGACGACCCTGAAGTGCCGCGACAGGGCGGCGGCCTGGGCGTCCCAGACGCGGAGCGAGGTGCCCAGGGACGGGCCGAGGATCAGCGCGGGCGCGTGCGCGGGCCCGTCAACGCGGAAGTTCAACATCGGCGATCTCCTTGAGGCGACGGTCGAGAGCTCGATCGACGAGTTCCCCGGCCGCGCCGGTATAGCCGGTCGGGTCGAAGAGCCCGGCGTCGAGCCGGATCACGCCCGGCCGGGCCGCGCCCGGTCGCCGGTCTTCCTCGTGGGACGCGGCACTCTCCGATCGCTCACCTATTTCGACGGATATCTCGGCATTCGCGCAGGCGAGCTCCAGGGCCTGCCCGAGCGGCATGCGGAGGCGGGCCGCGTCGCGGGAGGCGGTTTCGAGGAGGCCTCGCGCCGCCTTCCCGCCGATCTGCCGTGACAACGCGCCCATGACGCGTTCGGCGACGATCAGGCCGCCCGTGAGCGACAGGTTCTCCCGCATCCGGGCCGGGTGGACCCGGAGCCCGCCCGCCAGCGCGGCGGTGTGGCGGGCCGCTCCCCCGGCCAGGCGCAGCAGGGTACGGAGCGGCTCCCATTCGGCGTGCCAGGCGCCGGCCGGGCGTTCGTCCTCGGCGGCCATCGAGCCGTAGAGGGTCGCGGCGAGGGCCGGGGCCTGGCGGGCGCAGGCGGCGACCAGGGTGGCGTGGACGGGGTTGCTCTTGTGCGGCATCGCCGACGAGCCGCCCCCGGATCCCTCGGTGAGCTCGCCGATCTCCGTCCGGGACAGGACCAGGACGTCGGCCGCGATCTTCCCGAGCGCCCCGCAGCAGAACGCCAGCGCCCCGGCGAGGTCGGCGACCGGGGTGCGCAGCACGTGCCAGGGCAGCACCGGCGCCGCCAGCCCGACCTCGCGGGCGAACCGCTCCATGAGCGGGACCGAGAGCGTGGCCAGGGTGCCCCCGGCGCCGCCGAGCTGCGCGGGCAGGGTCACCGCGCCGAGCCGCTCGTAGGCGTCGAGCACCAGCGACCGCCACCCCGCCGCCTTCAGGCCGAACGTCGTCGGCACGGCGTGCTGGGTGAGGGTGCGGCCGGGCATGGGGGTGTCGCGGTACTCGCGGGCCAGCTCCGCCAGCGCCCCGGCGGCCGAGGCGAGGTCGAGCAGGATCGGCCGCCGGGCCCGCGCCGCGACCAGCATGAGCGCGGTGTCCATGACGTCCTGGCTGGTCGCGCCGTCGTGGGCGCCTTCGGGCAACGCCTTGACCAGCGGGATCACCGGGTTCCCGCCGCTGTGCCCGAGGCCCGCCGGCGGCTGCTCCGCGAGCGCGGTGATGGCTTCGGCCAGGTCCGGGCGGTTCTGGGCGCGGGCCAGCGCCGCCTCCGCGTCGAGCAGGGCGCGCACCACCGCCGGGTCGGCGGTCGCCCCGTCGACGGGGGTGCCGGACCAGGCCGGGCCGAGGAGCCCGTCACCCGTGATCACCAGAGCCTCCCGGTTCAGCCCAGGTCGAGGAAGACCGTCTCGCCCTCGCCCTGGAGGCGGATGTCGAACCGGTACACCCCGTCCCGCTCGGGAGCGGCGACCAGGGTCGCGCGCCGGTCGCCGGGGAGCGACGCCAGCAGGGCGTCGCCGGCGTCCTCCAGGTAGACGCGGGTGTACAGGTGGTGCAGCAGGCCCCGGGCGAACACGCACACCGCGATGTAGGGCGCCCCGCCGGGGCGGACCGTGCGCAGCGCCCAGTGCCCGTCGAGGTCGGTCGCCACGCGGCCGAAACCGGTGAACGTGACCCCGTCGCGCCCGGCGAACGAGCCGTCGACCTCGTCGCGGCGCATCGAGCCCGGCCTCCCGTCGAGGTTCCCCGACTCGTCGGCCTGCCAGAACTCCAGCAGGGCGTCGGGGATCGGGGCGCCCGCGCCGTCGTAGACGTACCCGTGGACGGAGATCGCGCCCGGGTGGCCCGGCGGGACCAGGTCGCCGCCGCCGCGGAAGGGCAGGGCGTAGCCGTAGAAGGGCCCCACGGTCTGCGAAGGGGTGGGTCTCATCGGCCTTCCTCCATCCAGGTCGCCGACGGGCCGTCGAGGACGATGTCCCATCTGTACCCCAGGCTCCACTCCGGCCGGGACGACTCGTGGTCGTAGGCGGCGACGAGGCGCTCGCGGGCCTTGTCGTCGGTCACCGACTGCAGGATCGGGTCGTACGGGAACAGGGGGTCGCCCGGGAAGTACATCTGGGTGACCAGGCGCTGGGCGAAGGCCGTGCCGAAGACCGAGAAGTGGATGTGGGCCGGTCGCCAGGCGTTGACGTGGTTCTTCCACGGGTAGGCGCCGGGCTTGATCGTGGTGAAGGCGTAGCGGCCGTCGGCGTCGGTCAGGCAGCGGCCGGTGCCGGTGAAGTTGGGGTCGAGCGGCGCGGGGTGCTGGTCGCGCTGGTGCGGGTAGCGGCCGGAGGCGTTGGCCTGCCAGACCTCCACCAGTTGCCCGCGCACCGGGCGGCCGTCGCGGTCGACCACCCGGCCGGTCACGGTGATGCGCTCCCCGAGCGGCTCCCCGGCGTGCTGCCGGGTGAGGTCGGCGTCGAGCGGGGTGACGTCGGCGACGCCGAAGACGGGCCCGCGCAGCTCGGTGTAGGCCTCGGGCGGGGCGACGAGCGGCCGGTGCGGGTGCCGCAGGCCGCTGGAGCGGTAGGGCGGGTAGTCGCGCGAGGGGTGGTCGCCGCCGCCGGCCTTGGCGGCGAGCTCGTGGAGCTCGGCGATCTCCCGGGAGATCGTCTCCTGGGTCAGCGGTTCAGGCATCGGGTGCTCCTTGGGCGAGGCGGCGCAACGCGGTCAGCTCCGTCTCCGTGGGGGGTTCGGTGACGCGCAGGCCGGGGGCGACGGCGAGGGGCCAGCCGGTGGCGGCGACGGCCTGTTCCGGGGTCGTGCCGGGGTGCACGTCGGTGAGCGTGAGCTCGGCGGTCTCCGGGTCGGGGCGCATGATCCCGAGGTCGGTGATCACGGCGACCGGACCGGCGCCGGGCAGGCCGAGCCGGGCGCGCGACCCGGGCCCGTCGCCGTGCCCGACGGTGGTGACGAAGTCGAGCCGCCGGACGAGGTTGCGGGTCGAGTGGCGCAGCACGAGCAGCACCTTGCCGCAGCTTGCGGCGATCTCCGGCGCGCCGCCCGCGCCCGGCAGCCGGCCCTCCGGCCTGCCCGGTCCCCGGTCGACGACGGTGGTGTTGACGTTGGCGAACCGGTCGACCTGGGCGGCGCCGAGGAAGCCGACGTCGATCCGCCCGGCCTGCAGCCAGTAGTTGAAGATCTCCGGCACGGACACCACCGCGTCGGCCGTGTCGGCGAGTTCGCCGTCGCCGATCGACAGGGGCAGCCGCGACGGCTTGGAGCCGAGGGTGCCCGACTCGTAGATGAGCACCAGCCCCGGCTCGGTGGTGCGCCGGGCCAGGTTGGCGGCGGCGCTGGGCAGGCCGATGCCGACGAAGCAGGTCCGGGCCCCGGCCAGGGCGCGGGCGGCGTTGACGGTCATCAGCTCGTCGGAGGTCCAGGTCATCGGGCCCCCTCCAGGACGTTCTCGTCCATCCAGCGCAGGAAGGCGTCGCGGTCGCGGGAGACGGCGTCCCACGACTGGTAGAAGCCGTTGTCGCGGACGGTGTAGCCCGCCGCGTAGGAGGGGTGGGCCCCGTTGGGGGCCACGGCCACCGCGTCGACCGTCCACGACGGCAGCACCACCGCGCCGGGGGCGGGCGTCAGGTCGTCGACGATCTCCTCGACCGTGACGAGCACCCGGGACGCGGCCAGCGCGGCCTCCTTCTGGACGCCGACCAGCCCCCAGAGCTGCACGTTCCCGTCGCGGTCGGCGCGCTGGGCGTGGATCACGGTCACGTCGGGGTTGATCGCGGCGACCGCCGCCAGTTCCTCGCCGGTGAAGGGGCACACCACGGTCGAGATCGTCCCGGACCGCGACGGCAGGTCGCTGCCCCGGTAGCCGCGCAGGACGGCGAAGGGCAGCCGGGACGCCCCGGCGACGTAGCGGTTGGCCATGCCGGCGTGGCTGTGCTCGTCGAGTTCGAGCGGGCGCGGCCAGCCGTTCTCGACCGCGTCGCGGAACCGGTGCAGCGAGCCAACGCCGGGGTTGCCGCCCCACGAGAAGACCAGTTTGCGGGCCGCGCCCATGCCGATGAGCTGGTCGTAGATGACGTCGGGGGTCATCCGGACGAGGGTGAGATCGCTCACCCGCTGCCGGATCATCTCGTGCGCGGCGGCGAACGGGATGAGGTGGGTGAACCCCTCCATCGCCACGGTGTCGCCGGAGTGCACGAGCCCGGCCACCGCGTCCCGCAGGCTTCGGATCTCCGCCATGTTCTCCCTGCTCGGAGTGGACTTGTTCGCCTGATGAACTATTGTTCACATTTGACGTAGTTCAGGAGTTTGCTACCCCCTTTGGACGTGTGTCAATGACCGAGGCAGTCGTGGGGCCGTTGGAGCGCGGGCTCGCCGTGCTGCGGGCGATGGCCGGCGGAGAGCCGTGCCGGCCGAGCGACCTGACGCGCGCCACCGGGCTGGCCCGCTCGACCGTCGACCGGGTGCTGGCGACCCTCGTCGCGCTGGGCCTGGCCCGTCCGGCCGGGGCCGACCGGTCGGTACGGCTGACGCCCCGCGTCCTGGCCGTCGGGAACGCCTATCTGTCCGGCAGCGGCGTGCCCGACGCGCTGGGCCCCGAGGCGAGCGCGCTCGCCGAGACCCTCGACGAGTCGGTGTCGCTGGCGGTGGCCGACGGAACCGCGGTCCGGTTCGTCACCCAGCTCCCCCGGCGGCGCAGCCGCTCGCTGACCTTCCGGGTGGGCGACCTGGTGCCGGCCGAACGCTGCGCGGCGGGCGCGCTGCTGGCCGCCGACTGGACCGAGGCCGGGTGGGCCCGCTGGCGGGCGGCCCGGCCGCGGACCGTGGTCGCCTCCGACCAGGAGGCCGAGCCGGGGTTCCGCGACCGGGTCAAGGCCGCGCTCGACGCGGGCTGGGCCCGCGACGACGAGCTCATCGAGCCGGGCCTGATCGCGGTCGCGGTGCCCGTGCGCTCGCGCGGCCGGGTGGCGTGCGCGGTCAGCGTGGTCTCCCACCGCAGCCGGCACACCGTCGAGTCGCTGGCCGCGCTGGCCCTCCCCCGGCTCGACACCGCCCGGATGGAACACCTCCTGGCCGCCCGCACGCCGTCGCCGCCGGCGCCGATCGAGATCCCCGGCGACACCCCGGTCCAGTCGCTGGCCCGGGGGCTGGCGGTGCTCACCGCGCTCGGCGGCACGCTCTCGGAGGTCGCCGAGGCCACCGGGCTGGCGCGGGCGACCGCCCGGCGGGCGCTGCTGACCCTGGTCGAGCTCGGCTACGCGGTGAAGGCGGGCAACCGGTTCGTGGCCCTGCCGAAGGTCCTGGAGCTCGGCTACGCCCGCCTGTCGTCGCTGACCCTGGGCGAGCTGGCCACGCCCCACCTGGCCGCGCTGGCCGAGGCGGTGGGCGAGTCGGCCTCGCTGGCGGTGCTCGACGGGACCGACATCCGTTACGTGGCGCGCGCGCCGGCGTACAAGATCATGAGTGTCGACATCACGGTCGGCACCCGGTTCCCGGCCTACGCCACGTCGATGGGCCGGGTCCTGCTGACCGACGACGCCGACCTCGGCGAGCCGGTGGCGCTGACGCCCCGCACCGTGACCGACCCCGAGCGGCTGCGGGCGCTGATCCGCCGGGCCCGCGCCGACGGCCACGCGATCGTCGAGGACGAGCTCGAAGA
The DNA here is from genome assembly GCF_001570565.1 of Herbidospora yilanensis. Classification (GTDB taxonomy): domain Bacteria; phylum Actinomycetota; class Actinomycetes; order Streptosporangiales; family Streptosporangiaceae; genus Herbidospora; species Herbidospora yilanensis. The sequence continues at coordinate 224,235 of NZ_BBXE01000017.1, forward strand.
GGGCCTGCGGGCGCTGGCGGTGCCGATCCGCGACCGGGGCGGCCGGGTGGTCGCGGCGGTGAACGTCGCTATGACCGGCCGGGTCAGGCCCGGTCTGCTGGCCCATCTCCAGGCCACCGCGCACGCCGTCGAGACCGATCTGGCGCTCGTCACCGAACGAACCCCGCCCCGCCCGGCCTGAACCGCCCGCCGCGGGGCATAGAGGGCGGCCATGAGGAGAGCGCTCGCGAGATTCCGGCTCGGGTCGACGGCCCGGCGCGTGTTCGGCTGGCAGGGGCTGCGGCCCGGCCAGAAGGAGGCCATGCGGCATCTGGTCGCCGGGCGCGACGTGCTGCTGGTGATGCCGACCGGTGGCGGCAAGTCCGCCGTCTACCAGGTGCCGGCCCTGCTGCTCGACGGCCCGACGGTCGTGGTGTCGCCGCTGATCGCGTTGCAGCGCGACCAGGTGATGAGCCTGCTGAAGGCGGGCACCGGCGCGGTGGCGGTCAACTCCACGCAGTCGGTCGACAAGGGCCTCGACCAGGTCACCGCCGGCACGGCCGAGTTCGTGTTCCTGTCGCCGGAGCAGCTCGCCAAGCCCGAGGTGGTGGAGCGCCTGGCGGCGGCCCGGCCGTCGCTGGTCGCGATCGACGAGGCCCACTGCGTGTCGTCGTGGGGGCACGACTTCCGGCCCGACTACCTGCGGCTCGGCCAGGTGATCGAGAAGCTCGGTCACCCGCCCGTGGTGGCGCTGACCGCGACGGCGGCGCCGAACGTGCGGGCCGAGATCGTCCGGTCGCTGGGGCTGCGGAACCCGGTGGAGATCGTGCGCGGCTTCGACCGGCCGAACCTGACCCTGTCGGCCCGGCGGTTCACCTCCGAGGACGACCGGCGGCGGGCCCTGGTCGAGCACGCCCTGGCGGCCGACGGGCTGACGCTGATCTACGTGCCGACCCGGCGCGACGCCGAGGAGTACTGCGCGCTGCTGGAGGGCAGGCGGGCGGAGCCGTACCACGCCGGGCTGAAGACGGCCGACCGCAACCGCACCCACGCGCGGTTCGCCGCCGGGGAACTGGACGTCGTCGTGGCGACCTCCGCCTTCGGCATGGGCATCGACCGCCCCGACGTGCGCCGGGTGCTGCACGCGGGCCCGCCGGAGTCTCCCGACTCCTACTACCAGGAGATCGGCCGCGCCGGACGGGACGGCCGCCCCGCCGAGGCGGTCCTGTTCTACCGCCCCGAGGACCTGGGCCTGCGGCGGTTCCAGACCGGCGGCCGGGCCGACCCCGAGCTCCTGCTGCGCGTGGCGGTGCTGGTCCGCGAGCACGGCGGGCCGGTCCCGGCCGGGGAGCTGCGCGACCTGCTCGGCGTCGGCACCACCCGGCTGACCGCGCTGGCCAACCTGCTGGAGCGCGCGGGCGCGCTGGCCCCCGGCGAACTGCGCTGGGCCCGGCGGCGGCTCACCGCCGAGCGGGCCGTGGAGAAGGCCGTCGAGCTCGACGAGGCCCGCCACCGCGTCGACGAGTCACGCCTCGACATGATGCGCGCCTACGCCGAGACGACCGGCTGCCGCCGCCGGTTCCTCCTGGAGTACTTCGGCCAGCCCTACGGCCGCTCCTGCGGCACCTGCGACACCTGTCACGGCCTGACTCACAGGGTGGTCGAGGAGGTGGGCGAGGGCCCCTTCCCGCTCCAGTCGAAGGTCGAGCACACCGCCTGGGGCGCCGGGACGGTGATGAGCGCCGAGCCCGACCGGGTGACCGTGCTGTTCGACTCCGTCGGCTACAAGACGCTGGCCCTGGCCGCCGTCGACGGCCTGTTGAAGAAGATTTAGAGAACTGTTCTAATTTGTCGCCATGAACGTGGTGGTGACCGGAGGAAACCGGGGAATCGGATACGCCGTCTGCGCCGAACTGGCGCGGCAGGGACACCGGGTGGTCGTCGTCGCGCGCGACGCCGTGCGGGGAGAGCAGGCCCTCCGGTCGCTGCCGGGCGAGGCCGATCTCGTCGTCGGCGACCTGTCGGCCGTCGCGGGCATGCACGAGGTGGCCGAGCGGCTGGCGGAGGCCTGCCCGCACATCGACGTGCTGGTCCACAACGCGGGCCTGTGGCCGTCGCGGCTCACCCTCACGGCCGACGGCCTGGAGGAGTCGTTCGCGATCAACCACCTGGCCCCGTACACCCTGAACCGGCTGCTCGAAGACCGCCTCACGCGGGTCGTGCAGGTCAGCGCGGGCCTCTACGTGAAGGGGAGGATCGACCCCGGGCGCACCCCCTACGGCCGGGACTTCCATCCCCTGCGCACCTACGCCGACAGCAAACGCTGCAACGTCGAGACGCTGCCGCTGTTCGCGGAGCGCTGGCGGGCGCGCGGCGTGACGATCGACGCCGTGCACCCCGGCGTGATCAACACCGGCCTGGGCGCGCGGGGCGGGCCGGTCGGGCTGCTGCTCAAAGTGGCCAAGCGGTTCTGGAAGACTCCCGACCAGGGCGCGGCCCCGGTGGTCGCGCTGACCGCCGCGACCACGACCGGTCGCTATTACAACGAGTTCGAGGAGATCCCGATGACCGTCGACCGCGACCTCGGCCCGCGGTTGTGGGAGCAGGCCGGGAAACTGTCGGGAGTCGCGTGAGGCAGGCCCGCGGCGAGGCCACGATCCGCCGCCTGCTCGACACGGCCCTCGCGGCGTTCACCGGCGGCGACTTCACCCTGCGCGCGGTGACCTCGCGCAGCGGCGTCAGCACGGGCAGCCTCTACCACCACTTCGGCAGCTTCGACGGGCTGGCCGCCGCCCTCTACTCCGAGTGCATGGACGACCTGCTGACCCGCCTGATCGAGGCGGTCGAGCGGGCCGACGGCGCCGAGGAGGGGGTGCGCGCCATCGTGCGCGCCTATCTCGCCTTCGCCCGCGACGAGACCGCGCGGGCCCGGTTCATCCACGCCGCGCCCCTGGTCGACCCCCACGCCGCCGCCGTCGCGGCCGGGAAGGCGCCCCGGATGGACCGCCTGGCGGCCTGGTTCGCGCCGCGCGTCGCCGCCGGGGAGATCGCCGACCTGCCCCCGGCGCTGATCGAGATGCTGCTCATCGGGCCCCTCGCCGAGACCACGCGGCGGGTGCTGGCCGGCGCGCCCGGCCTCGATCTGGACGAGGCGGCCGAGGCGCTGCCCGGTCCGATCTGGCGTTCCCTGCGCGCCCATTGACGAGAGCTGTGACGCGGGTTACGTTCGGGCCAATTAAAAGGAAAGCTTCCTATTAGTTGGACGGGAACCCCCTGTTCCCGGCGCGTCCCGCCGCATTCCCCTTCCCCCCGGACGTGGAGTAGCACGATGAGAAGAGTCCTGACCCTCTTACTGGCGATCGGTGCGCTGATCCTGCCACTGATGTTCGCGCAGTCCGCGGCGTACGGCGCGGTGACCGTGCCCCTGCGGGCCAACGCCAGCGGCCCGGCCCTGACCGACGGCGGCGGCAACGCCTGGCTCGCCGACAAGGCCTACTCCAGCGGCACCTGGGGCTACGAGACGTCCTACGGCTCCGGCTCCACCGGCAGCGCGATCGGCGGCACCACCGACGACGCGCTCTACCAGAACTACCAGCTCTTCAACGGCTGGGGCGGCTACAAGTTCGACGTGGCCAACGGCACCTACCAGGTCACCCTGAAGATGGTCGAGGACTGGGCGAACGCCGCCGGGCAGCGGAAGTTCGACATCCGGATCGAGAACACCGTGGTCGCCTCGGCGTTCGACGTGTTCGCCTCCTGCGGCGCGCTCAACGCCTGTGACCGCACCTACACCGCGACCGTCTCCGACGGCCAGCTCAACGTGCAGTTCAACATGAACGGGGGCGCCAACTACGCCACCGTCTCGGCGATCCAGGTCACCGGCGGCACCGGCGGCGGCGACACCACCGCGCCCTCGACGCCCGGCAACCTCCAGGTGACCGGCGTGACCAGCAGCAGCGTGTCGCTGAGCTGGAACGCCTCCACCGACAACGTCGGCGTCACCGGCTACCTGGTCTACCGGGGCGGCACCCTGGTCACCACCGTGACCGGCACGACCTTCACCGACACCGGCCGCGCGGCGAGCACCGCGTACACCTACCAGGTGCGGGCCCGCGACGCCGCCAACAACCAGTCGGGCCTGTCCAACAGCGTCACCGGCACCACGTCCGGCACCGGCGGCCCCGACACCACCGCGCCCTCGACGCCCGGCAACCTCCAGGTGACCGGGGTGACCAGCAACTCCGTGTCGCTGTCGTGGAACGCCTCGACCGACAACGTCGGCGTCACCGGCTACCTGGTCTACCGGGGCGGCACCCTGGTCACCACCGTGACCGGCACCAGCTACACCGACACCGGCCGCGCCGCCAACACGGCGTACACCTACCAGGTGCGCGCCCGCGACGCCGCCAACAACCAGTCGGGGCTGTCGAACAGCGTCACCGGCACCACCTCCCAGACCGGGACCGGCGGGAACAAGAAGCTGCTCGGCTACTTCGTGCAGTGGGGCGTCTACCAGCGCGCCTACCACGTGAAGAACATCGTCACGAGCGGGTCGGCGGCGAAGCTGACCCACATCAACTACGCCTTCGGCAACGTCCAGAACGGGCAGTGCACCATCGGCGACAGCTACGCCGACTACGAGAAGGCCTACACCGCCGCCGAGAGCGTCGACGGCGTGGCCGACACGTGGGACCAGCCGCTGCGCGGCAGCTTCAACCAGCTCCGCAAGCTCAAGCAGCAGTACCCGAACATCAAGGTCCTGTTCTCCTTCGGCGGCTGGACCTGGTCGGGCGGCTTCGGCCAGGCGGCGCAGAACCCGACCGCCTTCGCCAACTCCTGCTACAACCTCGTCGAGGACCCGCGCTGGGCCGACGTGTTCGACGGCATCGACATCGACTGGGAGTACCCGAACGCCTGCGGCCTGAGCTGCGACGCCTCCGGCTTCGCGTCCTTCAAGAACCTGATGCAGGCGCTGCGCAACCGCTTCGGCCAGAACTACCTGGTCACCGCGGCCATCACCGCCGACGGCACCAGCGGCGGCAAGATCGACGCGGCCGACTACGGCGGCGCGGCGCAGTACCTCGACTGGTACAACGTCATGACCTACGACTACTTCGGCGCCTTCGCGGCCCAGGGCCCGACCGCCCCGCACTCGCCGCTGCACAGCTACGCCGGGATCCCGACGGCCGGCTTCTACAGCGACAACGCGATCCAGAAGCTCAAGTCGAAGGGCGTGCCGGCGTCCAAGCTGCTGCTCGGCATCGGCTTCTACGGCCGGGGCTGGACCGGCGTCACCCAGGCCACCCCGGGCGGCAGCGCGACCGGGGCCGCGCCGGGCACCTACGAGGCCGGCAACGAGGACTACAAGGTCCTGAAGAACACCTGCCCGCCCACCGGCACCATCGCGGGCACCGCCTACGCCAAGTGCGGCAACAACTGGTGGAGCTACGACACCCCGTCCACGATCACCGGGAAGATGACCTATTCGAAGGACCAGAGCCTCGGCGGTTCCTTCTTCTGGGAGCTCAGCGGTGACACCGCCAACGGCGAACTCATCACGGCCATGAAGAACGGCCTCGCGTAACACACGTCGGCGGAGAACCCCGGGCGCTTCCGCCCGGGGTTCTCCTCTCGCCGAGGGCGGACTGCGGGGACGGCTCGTTCTCCTGCCGTCATCCTGACAATCTGGAATGCTGCCGGTCATATGCGCCTAAGAGTCACGCCCATCGGCGAACCGCTGACCGGCCATTCCGCCCCCGTCGCCGGGGTGGCCCTCCATCCCGGCGGCGAACTGATCGCCACCTCGGACGACACGGGACTCATCCGCTACTCCACGGGCGTGGAGATGAGCGGATCCCCGTACACGATGACCCTGGCCTTCCACCCCGACGGCCACCTGCTCGCCTCCGGGGGCGAGGACGGCGTCGTCCGTCTCTGGGACCTCTCGGGGGTCCCGGCCGGCGAACTGAAGGGCCACGACGACGTCGTGACCGCCGTCGGCTTCCACCCCGACGGCCACCTGCTGGCCAGCGCGGGCTGGGACCACTCCGTCCGCCTCTGGGACCCGGTGACCCGCATGCCGGTCGGCGACCCGCTGACCGGGCACACCGGCCGGGTCGCCGAACTGGCCTTCCACCCGGCCGGGCACCTGCTGGCCACCGCCGCCAAGGACGGCACGGTCCGCCTGTGGGACGCCGGCACCGGCCAGCCGATCGGCGACCCGATCCCCGGCGAGGGCGTCGCCTTCCTCGCCGGACGGCTGGTGATCGTCGGCCCCGACCGCCTCGCGCGGGCCGACGACGAGGTGATCACCCCCGAGCCGGTGTCCGGGCTGACCACCCGCGGCGACGTGCTCGCAGCGGTGAACTGGGACGGCTCCATCTCCCTGTACGACCTGAGCGCCACCCCCCTCGCCCGGGTGACCGGCCACACGGGCGTGGTCCAGGCGCTGGCCCTCGGCCGGTCGCTCATGGTCAGCGCCGACGACCGGGGCGAGGTCCGGCGGTGGCGGGTCGACGGGCCGCCCGGCGAGCTGCCCGGCGAGCCGCCCGACGAGCCGGCCGACCGGGTCGCCCGGCTGCGCCGCTCGCTGGTGACCCTCCAGCACACCCACGCGGTGGCCCGGCGGGTCCGCGACGACCTGCACCGCCGCCTCGAAGAGCGCGACGACCTCGTGCGCCGGCTCACCGCCCGCGTCGAGGAGCTCGAGACCCGGATGACCTCGGCGGTGGTCGCCCGCCGGTTGACCGGCCACGACGCGCCGGTCCACGGGGTGGCGTTCCACCCGCGCGGCCACCTGCTGGCCACCGCCGACCGGGCGGTCCGGCTCTGGGACCCGGTGACCCGCGACCAGCTCGGCGACCCGCTGCCCGGCGGCCCGGTCGTGGCCTTCCACCCGGGCGGCCACCTGCTGGCGGCGGCCTGCGCCGACCACACGGTCCGGCTCTGGGACCCCGGCACCCGGCGTTCCTTCGGCGAGCCCCTGACCGGGCACACCGGCCCGGTGACCTCGGTGGCCTTCCACCCGTCGGGCGACACCATCGCGACCGCGAGCGCCGACGGCACGGTCCGCGTGTGGGACGTCGTCATGGGCCGCCAGGTGAGCGAGCGGCCCGGGACCCGCGTGGCCTTCGCCGGCGCCGACCTCGTCGTCGGGGCCACGGCCGCGTGCGGCCATCTCGTGGCGACCGCCCTGCCGGGGGGCGCGGTGGCGCTGGAGAACCGGCGGACCGGCGCGCGGCGCGAGCTGACCGGCCACACCTCCGACGTGCGGGCCGTCGCCTTCGACGGCACGGGCGAACTGCTGGCCACGGGGGGCGGCGACCGTGCCGTCCGGATCTGGGACACCGCGAGCGGCGCGGAGCTGGGCGTCCTCACCGGCCACACCTCCGCCGTCAACGGCGCCGCCTTCCATCCCGACGGCCACCTGCTGGCCACCACCTCGGACGACTGCACCACCCGGCTGTGGCCGACCAGGCTCGGCGGGCACGCCGGTCCGGCAGAATGGGCCGGAGCCTAGGGAGAAGGAAGATCGTGATCCAGTCGATCAACCAGCGGATCGCCGAGGAACTCGGCGTACGTGAGCGGCAGGTCGCCGCGGCCGTCGATCTGCTCGACGGCGGCGCGACGGTGCCGTTCATCGCCCGCTACCGCAAGGAAGCGACCGAAATGCTCGACGACGCGCAACTGCGCGCGCTGGAGGAGCGGCTGCGTTACCTGCGGGAGATGGAGGAGCGCCGCGCCGCGATCCTGGAGTCGATCCGGTCGCAGGGCAAGCTCGACGACGCGCTCGAGGCGCAGATCATGGCGGCCGACTCGAAGGCCCGGTTGGAGGACATCTACCTCCCCTACAAGCCGAAGCGCCGCACCAAGGCCCAGATCGCCCGCGAGGCCGGCCTCGAACCGCTGGCCGACAAGCTGCTCGCCGACCCGAACCTGGATCCGGCGGCCACGGCGGCCGGCTTCGTCGGCGAGAACGTCGCCGACGCCGCGGCGGCCCTGGAGGGCGCCCGCGCGATCCTGATCGAGCGCTTCGGCGAAGACGCCGACCTGATCGGCACCCTCCGCGAGTCGATGTGGAACCGGGGCCGGCTGATCTCGGCCGTCCGCGAGGGCAAGGAGGAGGCGGGGGCCAAGTTCTCCGACTACTTCGACTTCGCCGAGCCGTTCCCCAAGTTGCCCTCCCACCGCGTCCTGGCGATGTTCCGGGGCGAGAAGGAGGAGGTGCTCTCCCTCACGCTGGAGCCGGAGGAGCCCCAGGAGGGCCCGTCGACGTTCGAGGTGCGCATCGCGACCCGGTTCGGGATCTCCGACCAGGGGCGTCCGGGCGACAAGTGGCTCTCCGACACCGTGCGGTGGGCCTGGCGCACCCGCATCCTCGTCCACCTGGGCATCGACCTGCGGATGCGGTTGTGGCAGGCGGCCGAGGACGAGGCCGTGCGGGTGTTCGCGGCCAACCTGCGCGACCTGCTGCTGGCCGCCCCGGCCGGCACCCGGGCGACGATGGGCCTCGACCCCGGCCTGCGCACGGGCGTGAAGGTGGCCGTGGTCGACGCGACCGGCAAGGTCGTCGACACCGCCACGATCTACCCCCACGAGCCCAAGCGGCAGTGGGACCAGTCGCTCGCGGTGCTCGGGGCGCTCTGCCAGAAGCACAAGGTCGAGCTGGTGGCGATCGGCAACGGCACCGCCTCCCGCGAGACCGACAAGCTCGCCGGCGAGCTCGTCGGGCTGGTGCCCGGCCTGACCAAGATCATGGTGTCGGAGGCGGGCGCGTCGGTCTACTCGGCGTCGGCCTTCGCCTCGCAGGAACTGCCCGGCCTCGACGTGTCGCTGCGCGGCGCGGTCTCGATCGCCCGCCGCCTGCAAGACCCGCTGGCCGAGCTGGTCAAGATCGACCCCAAGTCGATCGGCGTCGGGCAATACCAGCACGACCTGGCCGAGCAGAAGCTCTCGCGGTCGCTCGACGCGGTTGTCGAAGACTGCGTGAACGCCGTCGGCGTCGACGTCAACACCGCCTCGGCCCCGCTGCTGACGCGGGTGTCGGGCATCGGCTCGACGCTGGCCGACAACATCGTGCAGCACCGCGACGCCAACGGCCCGTTCCGGTCGCGGTCGGCGCTCAAGCAGGTGCCGCGCCTGGGCCCGAAGGCGTTCGAGCAGTGCGCGGGCTTCCTGCGCATCCCCGGCGGCGACGACCCGCTCGACGCCTCCAGCGTCCACCCCGAGTCCTATCCGGTGGTCCGCAAGATCCTCACGGCGACCGGCGGCGACCTGCGCACCCTGATCGGCAACACGGCCGCGCTGCGGTCGCTGAAGCCGGCCGACTTCGTCGACGGCGTGTTCGGCCTGCCGACGGTGACCGACATCCTGGGCGAACTGGAGAAGCCCGGCCGCGACCCGCGCCCGGCGTTCAAGACGGCCGCCTTCCGGGAGGGCGTCGAGAAGATCTCCGACCTGCAGAAGGGCATGATCCTCGAAGGCGTGGTCACGAACGTGGCGGCCTTCGGGGCCTTCGTCGACGTCGGCGTCCACCAAGACGGGCTGGTCCACGTGTCGGCCATGTCGAACACGTTCGTGAAAGACCCGCGCGACGTCGTCAAGCCCGGCGACATCGTGAAGGTGAAGGTCCTTGAGGTCGACATCCCCCGTAAGCGCATCTCACTGACGCTGCGCCTGCAGGACGAACCGGCCCGCCAGCAGGCCCCGCGCCAGGAACGCGGCGACCGGCAGCCGCGCCCGGACCGCCAGGACCGCCAGCCCCGCCAGGGCCGCCAGCAGGACCGCCGCCAGTCGTCGCCGCCTCCGGGCGGCGCGATGGCCGAGGCGCTGCGGCGCGCGGGCCTGACCGACGACGGCGGCAAGAAGCGCTGAGTCCGCCGAAGGGCCGGCCACGTGTCGTGGCCGGCCCTTTTGGGCACGGGTGATCGACGGAGGAATCATCCGATGAATTCATCCGCCGCCGGTTACACCGTTCAATGGGCAGCCCCGGCCCGAGCCCTGTCTCCTCCTCGGGGCCGGGTGCGTTCATGGGTCAGGTTCGCGCGAGGAGTGCCGGGAGTTCGCGCATGTCGTGGAAGACCGTGGTGTTCGGCCCTTGGAGCCAGTGCGCGGGCGTGAGGCCGCCGGCGTAGCCGAGAGCGCGCATACCGGCCGCGCGGGCTGCCTGGACTCCGTATTTGCTGTCTTCGACGACCACGCAGGCGGAGGGGTCGACGCCCATCCGCCTGGCGGCGTGAAGGAACAGGTCGGGGGCCGGTTTGCCGTGGGTGACCTCGCTCGCGCTGAAAATACGGCCTTCGAAGTACGGGTGGATTCCGGTGCGGCCCAGAGTGCGGCGCATCGTGTCGTGGCTGCCGCCGGAGGCGACGCAGCTGGGAATCGTGAGGGTGTCGAGGACTTCGAGGATGCCGTCGACCGGGGTGAGCTCGGCGTCGACGGCCGTGCGGTGCAGTCGCTCGAATCTCTCCTGCCAGAGCGCGGCCAGGGCTCGGCCCACTCGCGCGGCGATTTGTTCTCCGTTGGAGAGGGGAGACCGGCCGATGAACTTATCGATCACCTCGGCTTCGGTCAGCGGCCAGCCCAGATCGGCGCCCAGAGCGACATGGAGGCGCACGGCCAGGCGTTCGCTGTCGACGAGCACGCCGTCGCAGTCGAAAATGACCAGTTCAATCGGAGTGATCACCCCGGAACCCTAATACGATCACGGCGGTTCGCGGCGAGGTCGACCAGCGCGCCTGGCGTGGATCATCCCGACCTTGCCGACGGTGACGACCCGGCAGTCGCCGCCGTGCTCGGTGACGGTCGGCCTCCCGGCCTCCCGGGCTCGTCGGCGCCAGGGGCGCCGTCTTCTGTGGGTCGCCGTCGACGCCACCCTTCGGGGCCCCACCCAGCGAAAACCCTCCGAACTGCGTGAATACCAAGGGCCACGTCACCCCGTCGTGAGCCAGGCACGCGCCTGCCGGAAGTGGGCGTCGCGGATGCCCCGGCCCGAGCCGACGTGCAGGAGCCGGAACCGCCCGACGTTCGGATGGGCTTCAAGCCAGAGCCGGTCGGCCCGGCCGAGGTCGTCGTCGAACCACACGAAGGGGCGGCGGTCGACGTAGTCGGCGACGGCCGGGATCTTCCAGCAGCAGCCGGGTCCCTCCGCGCCCCGGCCCCTGTCGACCTCGATGACCGGCAGTTCGGGCAGCCCGAGGATGGGGCCGACGCTGGTGTTGGCGTCGTGCTGCCAGGTGGTCGCCCACACCAGTTCGGCCCCGGTCGCGTCGGCGAGCGCCAGCAGCAGCGGGCCGTGGGCCGGGTTCAGCCACAGCAGGTAGGGCTGCCCGGCGGCCGTGCACGTGTGCGGCCCCCACTCCGGCCCCGGCCGCCGGAACGGGTTCAGCACCCCGTCGACGTCGAGGAGGATGAGGGGCCGTCCGGTCGTCAGGCGGCGCGCTCCGCCGTGGTGATCTCGGCGAGGACGTCGAGGGAGATGCCCAGCGCGGCGGCCAGGGCGGCGATGGTGAAGAACGCCGGGGTCGGGACCCGGCCGGTCTCGATCTTGCGGAGGGTCTCGGGGCTGATGCCGGCGGTGGCGGCGACCTCGGTCATGCTGCGGTCGCCGCGCGCCTGGCGGAGGACGGCGCCGAGGCGGTTGCCGCGTTCGTGGTCGAGTTCGGTGAGCGGTGGTCGGACCATGCACGCGATCATAGCAACACGTGATAACAATACCGGTATAAGTATTGGATCCACGGGAGCAGACCATGGTTGAGATCAAGACCGCCACCGAACTGGACGCCATGCGCGAGGCCGGCCGGGTGGTGGCCAGAGCGCTGAAGGCCGCCCGCGACGCCATCCGTCCCGGAGTGCGGCTCCTGGAACTGGACGAGATCGCCGCGACCGTCATCCGGGAGCACGGCGCCAAGCCCGCCTTCCTGCACTACCAGCCGGGATTCGCGCCGACCCCCTTCCCCGCCGTCATCTGCGCCTCCGTCAACGACGTGATCGTGCACGGCATCCCCGACGGCTACCGGATCCGCCAGGGCGACGTGGTCACCGTCGACTGCGGCGCCTACCTCGACGGCTGGGCCGGCGACTCGGCGTTCACGGTGATCGTCGGCCCCGGCGACCCGGCCGACCGGGCCCTCGTCGCCACCGCCGAGAAGGCCCTGGAGGCGGGCATCGCCGCCGCCGTGCCGGGAAACCGGCTCGGTGACATCGGCGCGGCGATCGGCGCGGTCGGCCGGGCCGCCGGCTACGGCATCCCGCGCGACTTCGGCGGCCACGGCATCGGCCGGCACATGCACGAGGACCCCCACGTCGCCAACGAGGGCCGGCCCGGCCGGGGGCTGGTCCTGAAGGCCGGGATGACGCTGGCCATCGAGCCGATGTTCATGGCCGGGGGCAGGGACCGCTACCTGACGGCGCAGGACGGCTGGGCCCTGCACACCGTCGACGGCAGCCGGGCCGTGCACGTCGAGCACAGCATCGCGGTCACCGACGACGGCCCCCGGGTGCTGACCCTCGTCTAGCACCCGTCCGTTCCGGCCACCGCTCCGAATGAGATGTCATGGAGAGCATGCCGTACACGACCGTCTATCCCGCCCAGGGCGCGACGCGCCTGGTCACGCTGGTGCTGCACGGCGGCAGGGAGATCGGGCCCGGCCCGACGAGCGCATGGCAGCCCGCCGTCCTGCGGATGTTGCCGTTCGCCTGGGCGGTCCGGAACGCGGGGGCGCGGCGGGGCGTCGAGGTCTGGCGGGTGCGATACCGGGTCCGCGGCTGGAACGGCCCGGCCGCCTCACCCGTCGCCGACGTCGAACAGGTGCTGGAGCAGGTCCGGCTCGCGCACGGGATCGACGTCCCGGTCGTCATGGTCGGCCATTCGATGGGCGCACGGACCGCCCTGCGGGCCGCCGGGCACCCGAACGTGCGGGGCGTCGCGGCGCTGGCGCCCTGGTTGCCGAAGGGAGAGCCGGTGGAGCAGCTCAGGAACCGGCGGCTGCTGCTGGCCCACGGGACCGATGACCGGACGACCTCCCCCAGGGCCACCCACCACTACGCCGGCCGGGCCCGGGAGGTGACCCGGGACGTGGAGGTGGTCGACGTGCCCGGGGAGAACCACGCGCTGGTGCGCGACCCCGGCTACTGGCACGAGCTGTCGGCGGAGTTCGTGCTCTCGTTCCTGCCGGGCAGCCCGAGCGGGCGCTGACGGGGGCTTTGATCCGCGGCATGGCCCGCGCGCACCGGGAACCGTCCCGCATCCGCTCGGCCGTGCCCCTGCCGATGCCCCCGCCCTGGCCGGCTGCCGAGAGCTTCGTGTCGGGCCGGGACGAGATCGGCCGGCGACCGCCGGGCTGGAAGACTTCCGTCACATCGATCGGCGGAGTACCGTCCTTCGTGGTGTGCCGGGAAGCCTGGTCGGCGATCGTCCTGTCCGATCGGCTTCTGGAGCCCCCATGCCGGAAGGCAACGCCGTCCTCGTCCACGGCCTCACCAAACGGTTCGGCCACGTTCCCGCCCTCAACGGTCTCGACCTGGAAGTACGGACCGGCGAGGTGCACGGTTTCCTGGGCCCCAACGGGGCCGGCAAGACCACCGCGTTACGGATCATGCTCGGGCTCCTCCACGGCGACACGGGCAAGGTCGAGGTCCTGGGCGGCCATCCCTTCCGTGACGCGGTCGCGCTGCACCGGCGGCTGGCCTACGTCCCCGGCGACGTCACGCTGTGGCCTGGCCTGTCTTGCGACCGGGTCACCATCATCCGGGACGGGCGCGCGGTGGAGTCGGGCACCCTGGCCCAGCTCAGACATCTGACCCGGACGTCGGTCACCGCCGACCTGGCGGCGCTTCCTCCGGGGCTCGGCGATCTGTCCGGCGTGCACGGCCTGGAGGTGAGCGGCACCCGGGTGAGCATGGAGGTCGACGCCGACCACCTCCAAACGATCATCACCGCGCTCACCCGGGCCGGGCTGCACGGCCTGACCTGTCAGCCGCCCACGCTGGAGCAGCTCTTCCTCCGGCACTACACGTCATGACCGGCACCCGCGTCCTGCTGCGCCTGGCACTGCGCCGCGAGCGCCTGCCGCTGCCGCTCTGGATCCTGGTGATCGTGGCCCTGCCGGTCGGCACGGCCTCGGCCGTCGCCGAGCTCTACCCCACCACCGGCCAACGGCTGGCCCTGGGCGGGACGATCACGGCCAACCCCGCCCTCCAGGCGCTGACCGGCCCGGTGTACGACGCCGCTACCGTCGGCGGGCTGACCGCCTGGCGGGCCACCACCATCGCCGCCGTGCTGGCCGCCCTGATGAGCGCCCTGATCGTCATCCGGCACACCCGGGCGGAAGAGGAGAGCGGACGCGCCGAGCTGATCGGCGCCGCTCCCGTCGGGCGGTACGCGCTGCCCGGCGCCGCGGTGCTGACCTCCGTCCTGGCCAACGCGACGATCGCCGCGCTGCTGACGGCGGGACTGGCCGGGCGGGGGCTGCCGTTCGCCGGCTCGCTCGCCTTCGCCGGATCGGTGGCCGGCGCGGGGCTGGTGTTCACGGGAATCGCCGCCGTCGCCGCGCAGGTCGTCAGCGGTGCGCGGCCCGCGAACTCGATCGCGGTCGGCGTGCTGGGCCTGTCCTTCCTGCTCCGGGCGGCCGGAGACGCGGCCGGGAACGACGCCGTCTCCTGGTTGTCACCGCTCGGATGGGCGCAGCGCACGCGGGCGTTCGCCGGGGAACGGTGGTGGGTGCTTCCGCTCTTCGCCGTCGTGACGCTCGCTCTCCTTTTCGTCGCCGACCTGCTGGCGCGGCGGCGGGATCTCGGTTCGGGGCTGGTGGCCGAGCGGCGCGGGCGTGGGTCCGCCGCGCCGTCGCTGCGGTCGCCGCTCGCACTCGCCTGGCGGCTCCACCGGGGCGCCCTGGCCACCTGGGCGGTGGCGTTCACCGTGGTCGGCGCGGTGTTCGGGGCGCTGGCCGAAACCGTGGGCGACCTCGTCGAGGGCAACGAGCGGATCGCCGGCCTGCTGGCCGCGCTCGGCGGGGAGAACGTCCTGGTCGACACGTTCTTCGCCACGCAGCTCGATCTGTTCGCCCTGGTCGCCGGGGGTTATGCCGTCCAGGCGGCGCTCCGGCCCCGGTCGGAGGAGGTCGCCGGGCGGGCCGAACCGGTGCTCGCCACCGCCGTGCCGCGACGGCGCTGGCTCCTCGGCCACGTGGCGTGGTCGCTGGCCGGGTCGGCCGTCGTCCTGGCCGCCGCAGGGCTGGCCGGTGGCCTCGCCCACGGTCTGCGGGTCGGTGATCCGGCCGGTCAGGCGGTCAGAATCCTCGGCGCGGCCGTCGCCCAGGTCCCGGCCGTATGGGTGTCGGCCGGGTTCGCGGTTCTGCTGTTCGGGGTGGTGCCGCGGGCCACGGCCGTCGCGTGGGCGTTGCTGGTCGACTTCGGCGTGCTCGACCTGTTCGGGCCGCTGTTCCGGCTCGACGAATGGGTCCGGCAGCTCTCTCCGTACGCCCGCCTGCCGGTCCTGCCCGGCGGAGAGTTCACCCCGCTCCCCTACGTGTGGTTGTGCCTGACCGCCGTGCTGCTGATCGGAGTGGGGGTCGCGGGGTTCGTCCAGCGGGATCTGCGACCGGACTAGGACCGGGCTGTTTCGTTCTCCGGACAGGACGCACCACGGTTCAGCGGCCGAGCGACTCCAGGACCGCGACCGCGGCGGCGACGCCGTTCTCGGCCCTCATCCTCCGGCCCAGCACGGGCGCGCGGGCGGCCAGGCCCGGGTCGGTGACCGCCTGCGTGATCGCCTCGGCCAGGCCCTCGGCCGTCAGGCGGCGCTGCGGCTGTGGCGGGGGCGCGACTCCGGCCGCGTGGACGCGGGCGGCCCAGAACGGCTGATCGGCGACGAAGGGACAGAGCACCTGCGGGCGCCCTGCGGCCAGCGCGGCACCGGTCGTGCCGCCGCCTCCGTGGTGGACCACCGCCGCCATGCGCGGGAAGAGCCGGTCATGAGGCGCCTGGTCGAGCAGCATGACGTTCCCGGGCAGGTCGGCCACCCTCATGCCGCCCCAGCCGGACACCAGGACCGCGCGAACCCCCGCCATCTCCGTGGCCGCGATCACGATCCGGCCGACCCTGGCCGGGTCGGTGCCCGCCATGCTGCCGAATCCGATCGAGACCGGCGGCGGGCCGTCGTCCAGGAAGGCGGCCAGTTCCTCCGACGGCCGCCAGCCCTCGGCGGCCGGGAGATACCAGAAGCCGGTGGTGTGCACCCAGGCCGGATGGCCGGGGTCGGCGGGCAGCAGCTCGGGGCTGAACGCCTGCAGCACCGTGGCCGGGCCGCCGTCGGCCCGGCGCAGGGGGTCGTGCCGTCCGCGCCGTCGCGGCAGTCCGAGATCGTTTTTCCGTACGTCGTCCGCCACGCCCGCGAACGATCGCAGCATCAGCCTGATGGGCAGGTAGCTCGCCCGGTTCAACGCCCGGGGCAGCGCGACGGGCAGCATCGGATTGGGGAAGGCGCCGGTCGGCACCCACACGGGCTGGAGGGCGACCGGCACCGACGGCACGCCGAGCCTCTCCGCGACGTGGTGTCCGGGGATGCCGGCGATGTGCACGACCAGGTCGGCGCCTTCGGCGGCCGTGCCGGCCATGTCCTTGATGACCTGGGCCATGAGGGGCCTGCTGCGGCGCATCACTCGAAGAGCGACCTTCTTGCCGCGCAGGCCCCGGTAGTTGGTGTCGACGGCCTCGCGGATCTCGGGTTCGTCCAGGAGGGTGTTCGGGCCGTCGTGGAGCGGCAGGAAGGGCAGGTCGTAGTGCCCCGTGAAGGAGGCCGGGGCGGCGAGGACCGCCTCGTGCCCGGCCTGTCGTAAGGCGTGGGCCAGCGCCGCGAAGGGCTGCACGTCGCCGCGGGTGCCGTGGGTGAGCATCAGTACCTTCATCGCGTTTCCCGTTCCTTCCTGACCGCCTCCCAGGCGGTCAGCGCGCGGTCGTCGGCGAAGACGCCTCGGGTGAACATCTCGACGGCGGCCCCGGAGTAGCGCATGGTGGCGTCGATGCCGTGCAGGTCGTCGACGTCGAGCGCGCGGGCCAGGTGGCTCTCCAGGACCAGCGGGGCCAGCAGCCACGAGACGTAGACGGCGGCGCGGGCGTGCGGGTCGGCCGCCGGGTGGGCCCAGCCCTCACGGGCCCCGTCGGCCAGCCATTTCCCGGTCAGCGTGACGATCTCGTCGAACAGTGCCGCCGCGTCGGCCGAGCCGTCGAGCAGGGCGCGGGCCAGGTAGCGGCGGACCGGGGTGGCCGCCTCCAGCATCGCGGCCAGGCCCGAGGTGTCGGAGAGCACGCCGGAACCGGCCCCGCGGATCGCCTCGACGACGTAGCCGTCGCAGGCTCGGCGCAGCCCCTCCTTCGACCCGAAGTGGTGCAGCACCAGCGCCGGAGAGACCCCGGCGGCCGTGGCGACGGCCCGGACGCCGACCCCGGCGGCCCCATCGGCGCCGAACAGCTCCAGGGCCGCGTCACGGATGCGGGCCCGGGCCGTGAGGTCATCGGTTGAACGCATGTTCAGCATGCTAAACGATCGTACAGTGGCGATGGCGTCAAGAAGACGTCAAGAATCCAGCCCGGGGCGTATTGATACCGTTTGTTGTGATGTGCCGGACGTTCCGCCGTCGGGGCGAGATCCCCGTCGGGAGATCATCGATGGCGGTAGCGGTGCCGATCAGGTGGTGGAGGCGCGGTTGGCCGCGCCGATCTCCAGGACGGTGCCCGACAGGCCGTCGGGCAGGCGATCACCGTCGGACCAGCAGCATGGCCGCGTCGTCGGGCAGCGGCCCGCCGACGTGGCCGATCAGGTCGGCCCGCAGGTCGTCCAGCGCTCTCTGGGGATCGGGCTGGCCGAGAAGGCCGAGGCGGTCGGTCAACGGGTAGAACGCCCCGTTCCCGTCGCGGGCTTCGATCACGCCGTCGGTGTAGAGGAGCATCTGATCTCCCTGGGTGAACGGCACCCGCAGTGGTTTGGGCCCGGGCAGTCCCAGCGCGGCCAGTCCGAGGGGGAGGCTGTCCTCCTCGGGTTCGAGCAGCACGGCCCGCCCGTCGTGGCGGATGACCAGGGGCGGGGGGTGTCCGCAGTTCAGAACGGAGATCTCTCCGTCGTGCGTTTCGGCGATGACGGCGGTCACGAACGTCTCTCCGCTCAGGTGCCGGGCGAGGCTGGCCTCCAGACGTTCGCCGACCCCGGAGAGGTCGTCCTCTTCGTAGGCCGCCTCCCGGAAGGCCCCGAGGACCCAGGCGGCCGTCTCGACGGAGGCCAGTCCTTTGCCCTGGACGTCGCCGATCAGCAGGCGCACCCCCTTGGGCGTGGTGACCACCTCGTAGAGATCGCCGCCGATCTGGGCCTCGGCGGCGGCGGAGGTATAGGACAGCGCCACCCGCAGATCGCCGGCCCGGCGCGGGACCGGCCGCAGCAGGACCCGCTGCGCCGCCTCGGCCACCAGCCGGAGGTTCGCCAGTTCCCGCTCCCTTTTGAGCCGTAGATGGCTGACCACGGTGGCCGCGCAGGTCACCCCGACGATCGTCGCCAGGGTGACGTTGTTCTGCCGGGTGAACAACAGCTCGTTGTAGGCCGCCAGCGGCACGCACAGGGCGAGCGCCACCAGGCCCGTCACGGCCGTGCGCCGGACACTTCCCACCGCGGCGCCGAACGTGGGCCCGAGAGTCAGGAGGGGAAGGAACCCCAGCGTCGGGCCCGCGACGACGTCGGCGACGGCGACGGCGAGCATCACCGTGACCGGCAATGCCCCGAGAACCGCCTGCGGCCTCATCTCACGCACCTCTTTCTCCGCGCCGACCCGATGCTCTGCCCGTCAAAGACGGTTGCATACTGCAATGGTCTTACGCTCGTCCCGAGCACCCGCATTCCGTCGCCGAACGGCACGGCGAACAAGGCGATGTCGTCGGGCCGCAGACGGACGGGGCCGAACGCTCCGTCGCCTGACAGGGGACCAGAGACCGGGAACAGCGCCACGGTCGGCAGGATCGTGCGGTTGGCCGGGCTGGACAGCGGCACCGCGAGCAGGGCCGCCGCGAACGGGGGCGGCAGTGCGGCCATCACGGGCCTCCGGGAGGGCTGTCGATCGGACGGCTTGGACATTGCCGACCAGACTTCCCGGCGCACCGTGATCGACCTTATCAGCGAGGCCATTGCTTGCGGTAGCAAACATTGCATATTGCAGCTGTCTGCTAGCGTGAGCCGTAGGTGTGCCGGGAAGTCTGGTCGGCGAGTCCGTGTTCGCGCTCCGCGCTGGAGGCCGCCATGCTCGTCCGCAGTCCTCTCCCGGCCCGTCATGGCTGAGGTGTCCGTCTCCCAGTTCATGATCGTCGGCCGGATCGTCATTCTCCAGATCGGCGGCGAACTGGCGGTGGACAACTGCGGCGAGGTCCAGCAGGGCCTCGCCCGCGCCCTGGCCGTCCACGACCCGCCTCGCCTCGTCGTCGACCTGAGCGAGCTTTCCTCCTCCGACTCCTACGGACTCGCCGCCCTCATGGGAGCGGATCGGCATGCCCGTGAGACGAACGGCCGGATGCTCGTCGCGGGCGCCACCGATCTCGTCCGGGTGGAACTGCGCAGGCGAGGTCTGGATGAGGTGCTCACGCTCCGGCGAACGGTGAGTGAGGCCATCGTCGAGCTGCGGATGTTCTCGCCGGACGGTTAGAGGGACGGCCAGCCGAGAGGGTGCGCGGCCACCGGGGGCTCGCCGCCGGCCTCGTTGAACGCCGCCATGGCCGTCACGAGTGCCTGGCGCTGATCACGGGTGAGCCGGGAGACGATCTTCTCGATCTCGGCGCCGCGGCGGGCGGTGACCTCGTCGACGACGCGCCTTCCCTCGGCGGTGAGCCGGATCAGGCTTTCCCGCCGGTTGTCCGGGTTGGTGGCTCGCCTGACCAGGTTCGCGTTGGCCAGCCGGTCGGCCATCCGCATCGCCGTGGACGGGTTCACGTCCAGGGCCTCGGCCAGCGTCACCAGCTTGGCCTCACCCCGCCCGGCCAGGACCACCAGCAGCCGGAACTGGGGCAGCGTGACGGCCTCGTCGACCGAGCCCAGGGAGCGTGCCGCGATCGACACCAGCAGCCGCGACCCGGTCAGCACCGCGGAGACGACGGCGTCGAGATCGCCGTCGTCGGCACGCTCATCACTCATGAGGATTTTCTACACGCATGCCCGCACCGCGGCGTACAGCACGCCGATCGAGGAGGTCTTACTCCGGCGTCGGCGACGTCGGCCCGTACGCGGAATCGCCGGTCCAGCCCGGTCAGCCTCGGCAGTCGGGCCAGTTGCGGGCTCGGGGTGCTCAGCAGTAGTCGCCGCGTCACCCGACCGCCCTGTGGCTACACGTCCTTTTTCTCCGATTTGGCGCGAGGTCTGCCGGCCCGCTCCCGATGGGTGGCGAACCACTCCCCGACGACGAGCGCGCACGTGGCCGCCAGCCCGGTCACGACCATGCCGACGAGGAAAAGAATCCAGTCCTGCGAAATTCCCGCGGAGACGGTAAAGAAAAGGAAGAGGATGAACGCGAAACAATAGACGATCAGACGGACGTTTCGCGGCACTCTCATATCGGCCTCCTACCCCGCCGTCCGGTCGAGGTAGGCTCGGAAGGCGAAAGCCCGGTGAAGGAGTCTTTCCATGAAAAATGGAGGCCACCGAGAATTCACCCCGCAGACACTACGCCAGTACGCATTTCTCGCCGACGGCTATCGCGGCGCGCTCATCGGCCCGATGGGTGACATCGGCTGGTTGTGCATGCCGCGCTGGGATTCGGACGCCGTCTTCGCGAGCCTGCTCGGCGGCGCCGGCCTCTACGCCGTGACGCCCGCCGACCGCCGATTCGTCTGGGGCGGCTTCTACGAGAGCGGCTCGCTCATCTGGCACAGCCGCTGGGTCACCTCCACCGGCATCCTGGACTGCCGCGAGGCCCTCGCGCTCCCCGCCACGCCCGACCGGGCGGTGCTGCTCCGCCGGATCAGCACCCTGGACGGCCCTGCCAGGGTGACCGCGATCCTCGACCCACGAGCCGGTTACGGCCGGGAGCCGGTGCGCGACCTCCACCAGGACGCGTCGGGAAGCTGGACCGGCCGCACGGGCGACCTCCACTTCCGCTGGACCGGCGCCGACGACCTGCTGATACACCCTGGACACTGTCACGACCTGGTGCTGGAGCTGTCCTGCCGCCCCTTCGACACGGCGCCCGTCGACGCCGAGACGGCCTGGCGCACCACCGAACAGTGGTGGCGGAGCGGCCGGCCGTCCTTCGCCGACCGGGACAACATGCTCGCCCACGCCGTACTGCGCGGCATGAACACCCCGGGCGGCGGCCTGGTCGCCGCGGCCACCACCTCCCTGCCGGAACGCGCCGACGCGGGCAGGAACTACGACTACCGCTACGCCTGGATCCGCGACCAGTGCTACGCCGGTCACGCCGCGGCGGCCGCGGGCGACGGCCCCCTCCTCGACGCGGCGACCGGCTTCATCACCGCCCGGCTGCTGACCGACGGCCCCGGCCTGGTGCCCGCCTACACCGCCGCGGGCGGCCGGGTGCCGGACGAGCAGCCGCTGCCCTTCCTCCCGGGCTACCCGGGAGCGCCGGTCAAAGTGGGCAACCACGTCAACGACCAGTTCCAGCTCGACGTCTTCGGCGAGACCCTCGTGCTGCTGGCCGCCGCGGCCCGCCTCGACCGGCTGGACTCCGACGCGTGGCGGGCGGTGGAGACGGCCGCCGACGCGATCGCGCTCCGCTGGAGAGAGCCCGACTCCGGGATCTGGGAGCTGGACCGGCGGCGATGGGTGCACTCGCAGCTCGCCTGCGCCGCCGGGCTGAAGGCCGCCGCCGCCGTGGCCCCCGCCCGGCAGGCCGCGAAATGGCGGGACCTCGCCCACGGCATCCTGACCCACACCACCCTGTACGGCCTCCATCCGTCGGGACGCTGGCAACGTGCCTTCGACGATTCCCGGGTGGACGCGTCCCTGCTCATCCCCGCGGTCCGCGGCGTCCTGCCCCCCGAGGACCCGCGCGTCGTCGCCACGCGAGCCGCCGTCCACGCCGACCTCGAACGCGACGGCCACGTCTACCGGTTCCGGCAGGACCGGCGCCCGCTCGGCGAGGCCGAGGGCGCCTTCGTCCTGTGCGGCTTCGTCGCGGCCCTCGCCGCCCACCGGAGCGGCGACCGCGTCCAGGCGACCCGCCTCTTCGAACGCAGCCGGGGAACGTGCGGACCACCGGGTCTGTACTCCGAGGAGTACGACATCACCGAGGGCCAGTCGCGGGGCAATCTGCCCCAGGCGTTCGTGCACGCACTCGCCCTGGAGGCCGCGGCGACCTTGTCCACGTGACCGGAGGAGCCGGTTCGCATGTGCCCGGTCGAGCGCGGCCCGCGCCGGATCGATAGCGACGATTACTCGGTCGCCGCCCTGGGCACCCGCGCCTCGGCGCTGGTCACCAGCCGGGATCCCGTCATCGGCACCGGGATGGGCACGGCGGTCAGGAGCGGGGTGCGGTTCGACGCCCTGCCGCCGGCCGGGCGGACGCCGTTCCCGGGCGTCCCCTCCGGATGGTCAGGGGCCCGAAGTCAGGTACGGCTCGGCACCGCGTCGAGCAGCGCCTCGTAGGCCTCGGGCGCGGTCGTCTCGCAGCCCAGGCGGTGGCCGGTCAGCTCGCCGTGGTCGTCGCTCGACCCGGTCACGACCAGCCCGAGGTCTTCGGCCAGGCCGCGCAGTTCCGCGCGGGCCGCCGTGGTGTGGTCGCGGTGGTCGACCTCGATCCCGGTCAGGCCCGCCGCGGCCATGTCGGCGATCCACTCGTCGGGAACCACCCGGCCGCGCTTGGCCGACCTCGGGTGGGCCAGCACCGCCACCCCTCCGGCGGCGCGGGTCAGTTCGACGGCGCGGACGGGGTCGAGGGCGTAGCGCGCCACGTGGGCGCGCCCGCCCGATCCGATCCAGCGGTTGGAGAAGGCCTCTTCGAAGTCGGCGACGGCGCCCACCGCGACCATCGCCCGCGCCACGTGGGGGCGGCCGACGACGCCGCCGCCGGCGATGCGCTCGACCATCTCCATGGTGATCGGGACGCCGAGCTCGATCAGCCGGGCCACCATCTCGGCGGCCCGGCCGTCTCTGGCCTCGCGGATCAGCGCCGTCTCCCGGGCCAGGCCCGGGTGGTCGGGGTCGAACAGGTAGGCGAGCATGTGGATGCTCATGCCGTCGCGGCGGCACGACAACTCCATGCCGGGCACCAGGGTCAGGCCGTCGGGCAGGTTCGCCAGGGCCTCGGCGTGGCCGCCGACCCCGTCGTGGTCGGTGAGGGCCAGCACGTCGAGACCGGCCTCGCGGGCGCGCCACACCACCTCGGCGGGGCGTTCGGTCCCGTCGGAGGCGGTGCTGTGGCTGTGGAGGTCGATCCGCACCCGATCAGGATTCCACGGGCTCCCGCTGCGCCGCCACGAAGGCGTCGATCACGTCTTCCGGCAGTTTCCCGCGTGCGGGGACCTCCATGCCCTGGGCCTTGGCCCAGTCGCGCACGTCGGTGTTGGTGAAGCCCTGCAGCTTGCTCGGCTCGGCGGGCTTGCGGCCCCGCCCGGCCTGCTTGACCTCACGGCCCTTCTCGATCGCCAGCTCGATCAGGCCGACGGCCTCGGCGAGCCGTTCGTTGTTGGCCTCGGACAGGTCGATCGCGAACAGCTTGTCGAGCAGGCGGAACTCCCGCCGCGAGACGTCTTCCCCTTCGGACGCGTCGAGATCATCGATCAGGACGACCTTCTCGGCCACGTGGCTACTCCCCCGGTCTTCACGATTACGGAAGCCGACAGCCTATTCGATCTGCTGCCACCACCCGTCCACAAGCGGCGGCTCGTCGACCGCGAACCGCTCGCCGGGCCGGGGCACGGCCAGGTGGACGCCGCGGCCCTTCGCCTCGCGCCACAACCGTTCGACCGGCTCGCCCCACGAGTGGAAGGCCAGCGTGAAGGTGCACCAGTGGACCGGCACCAGCAGCCCGGCGTTCAGGTCGAGGTGGGCGCGGACCGCCTCCTCGGGCGTCATGTGGATGTCGGGCCAGCTGTCGCTGTAGGCGCCGATCTGCACCAGCGCCACGTCGAACGGGCCGTGGCGGCGGCCGATCTCGGCGTACCCCTCGAAGTAGCCGGAGTCGCCGGTGTAGAAGACCTTGCGGCGTTCGCCCGCCACCACCCACGAGCCCCACAGGGTGGTGTTGCGGGTGAAGGAACGGCCGGAGAAGTGGCGGGCCTCGGTGACCGTGAGGGTGAGGCCGCGGACGGTGACGCTCTCGTTCCAGTCGAGCTCGACGATCCGCGACTCGGGCACGCCCCACCGCTCCAGGTGGGCGCCCACGCCGAGGGGGACGACGAAGGGCGCGTCCTGGAAGCCGGTGAGGGCCTGGACGGTCCGCATGTCGAGGTGGTCGTAGTGGTCGTGGGAGATCACGATGGCGTCGAGCCGGGGCAGCATGTCGATCGGCTGCGGCGGCCTGTGGTTGCGCCGGGGGCCGGCGAACGGCACCGGCGAGCACCGGTCGCTCCACACCGGGTCGAACAGGACCCGGCGGCCCTCGATCTCGGTCAGCACGGTCGCGTGGCCGTACCAGACGACGTCGAGGTCGCTGATGGGGTCGGACGCGGGCGTGACCACGGGGATGACGCCACGCGGGCGGCGCCGCTCGCCGCCGAACAAGAGGTCGCGGAGGATCTTGGCGGTCTCCTCGCGCGAGGTGACGGCCGCGGGCGCCGAGTTGGCGAACGCGGTGCCGCGGAACTGCGGGGAACGGCGGACCCTTTCGGCGCGCGCGCCGGTGGGGTCGGCGCCCATCGCCTCGGGGACGTCGCGCAGCTTCCACGCGACTCCAGCGGCCAGTGCCCCCGCGACAAGCCATCCGGTTTTTCGCATACGAGGAATGGTGTCACAGCCCCTTGATCAGCCGGTCGGGAGACACCGTGTCGCGTCGTGAGTGGCTACAGTGCCAAGGGATGAACCAGGAAAAATCCCGCCACGTCATGTCGACCGCGCCCTACGCGTGCAGTTGCGGGGCCGACCTGCCCGACCAGGTGTCGGCCGAACTCCACGCCTCCGAGGCCAACCTGTGCACGGTCTGCCTCGGCACCCTCGAAGAGGAGCCCTACCCCGGCTGGCGGCGGCGCTGCCTGGCCTGCGCCGGGACCGGCCGCCGGGGCCCGCAGCTCGTGTGGGAGCTGGCGCACGCCGAGGCCGAGACCGCCATCCCGGTCCGGGTGGTCCTGGCGCTGCTGCCGCACCGGCCGTTCCGCCTGTCCGAGCTCGCCGACCTGGTGCGCGAACGCCTCAACCTGCCGCCGGGCAGGTTGCCGGTCGGCCCCCGGGTGCGGGACATCCTGCTGCAGCTCCAGCAGGAGGGCGAGGTCGCGCTCATCTCCGCGCCCGAACAGCTTCTGGACGATTCGGGAGCGGTCCTCTATGACGACCCATACTGGGTGAAGACCGTCCGATAGAGTGCGTATCGTGCGTGATCATGGAGAGGACCCGCGCCCGTCGCGGGGCGCCGTCCGCGAGGTCCACCGGATCGACCGGGCGGCCCGTATGGAGTACTCGCCCGACCTCGACGGCATGGCCGACCCGGGCGAGGTCGTCTGGACGTGGGTCCCCTACGAGGAGGACCCGTCACGCGGCAAGGACCGCCCCCTGCTCGTCGTCGGCCGCCACGGGCGCCGTCTGCTCGGCATGATGCTCTCCAGCAAGGGCGACGACGACTCCCGCGACTGGCTGCCGCTGGGCGTCTGGGGCGGCGACCCCCGCCCGTCCTACCTCCGCCTCGACCGCGTCTTCGAGATGAACGAGGACGACATCCGGCGCGAGGGCGCGGTGCTCGACCCGATGCGCTTCGCCCGGGTCGCGGCGGTGCTGAAGAAGACGTGGGCCTGGGCGGCCGACGGCTGACCGGTGGGCTGTAGCCAGGAATCGTAGGCGCGTAACGGACCTATCTGTAGTCCGATGAACAACCGACGGCGCCGTTCCTGCCTTCGGCACGCAAACGAGGTACGCGATGTTCTCCTGGCTGGCCTCCCTTCTCGTCCCCCTGATCATCATCGCCACCACGATCGGCGGAATCGTGGCGCTGGGAGAGCGCGCGCTGATGGACGACGACACGTCTCATCCGAACAGCGGCGTGGAGGCCACGATCAGGTTCGTCGCCATCGGCACGGGGCTGGCGGCGTTCTTCGCCCTCAAGGCCTCGGGTCTCACCGTCTTCGCGCTTCTGAAGAAGCCCATCGCCGACGACGAGATCATGGTGTTCGTCCTGGCGGCCGTGCTGGTCCCCCTGATCATGGGGTTCCTGGTGTCCGCCTACTACATCAAGGCTCTGCGGGCACGCACCGACCTGGTTGTCAGAGTCTTCACGTTCCTGGGCGCGCTCTTCCTCGCCGAGATGATCGACATCTACGTGAACTCGTGGACGGCTTCCGGGTTCTCGCTCAGCAAGTACCTGGTGCCGAACCTCAGCCTCATCGCCGGGGTCGGTTTCTACACCTTCGTGAGGTTCGATTCCCGCCGGCAGCCGATCTGACCACCGATCCCTACTCGTAGGGCCGGGAGCGGCGGCTGGAGGAGACTCGGACGGCCACCGAGGCCATCGCCCGCTCCGCCGCCTCCGGGGACGCCCCCAGCGACGGCGGCGGCTCCGCCGGGGCCGGCTTCCGCCTGCGGCGGTGGCGGCCTTCGGAGAAGGCGAGCTTCCGCACGTGGAAACCGCCGAAGACGAGGCTCACCCCCACCGCCACGACGAGCACCCCCGTCGCCATCGCCGCGACCGGGTCGACCCCGGCCGCCTGGCTCGTGGTCGCGCTGACCGCGTCGGGCCGTAACGCCAGCGACACGTCGGCCGGTTCGACCGTCAGGTCGGGCCTGACCATCCGGGGGACGCCGTAGCCGACGACCTTGCTCTCGTCGCGGACCTTCCGCTTCAGCCACACCTTGTCGACGTTCGCCTCGATCGTGTGGATCTTGCCGCCGTCGACCCTCTCGACGATGCCCACGTGGTCGATGCCCTTGATGTCGTCGCCACCCGCCCAGTCGAAGAAGACCAGGGCGCCCGGCTCGGGTTCGTCCGTCCACGCCTGGTGCTGTTCGAACCAGCGCGCGTGGGAGGGCGTCCAGGCGAAGGCGCCGACGTAGTCGGTGACTCCGGCCCGGTCCGCGGCCCAGGCGATGAACATGTCACACCACGGGGCGTTGCGGTACTGCGGATCCTTGACGGTCTCGGCGTACCACGCGCCGTATTTGGTGTGCTGTCCGGGCTTCTCCCGGTATCCGAGCTCTCGGGTGACGACGGCTAAAAGGTCGTTGGTGATCGTCTCTGGGGAACGTTCCACCCGCTGTGTCCTCCATGCCTCCCGATACCTGGACTGTAATTCGGAAATCGGAAGTACGCCCCCGATTCACCAGAAAGGGCGAGCAATACCCCCCAACCGTAACTGTGCGGATGATCTCCTCCCGTATGATCACGTTCAGTTCATTTTGGGAGGGTCGTGAACCACCGTGTCCTGTTCGCGGCGGCCGGGATCGCCGTGGTGGGGGCGGTGACCTGGGGTTTCGCGCTGCCCTCCGAGGAGGTCCCGGAGCCGGTGGCCCAGAGCGGGACCGTGCCACCGCCGGCCTCCCCCCGGGCGACGCTGCCGTACATCCCGCCGCCCGCCCCGACGCCGCCTCCGCCGAGGACGCCGAAGAAGGTCAAGGTGCCCGAGAAGGGCTCCGGGAAGTACCGCGTCGCCGACGGCGGGTCCGGGGCCCGGCCGGGCCGGGCGCCCGTGATCAAGTACATGGTCGAGGTCGAGAAGGGGCTCCCCTTCGACGTGGACGAGTTCGCGACGGCCGTGCACGAGATCCTGAACGACCCCCGGGGCTGGGGACGGTTCGAGCGCGTCTCGAAGGGCGCGGCCCGGCTCCGGGTCACGCTGGCCACCCCCGGCACGACCAACCGGGAGTGCCTCCCGCTGCGCACGTTCGGCCAGTTGTCCTGCTGGAACGGCCACCGGGCGGTCATCAACGCGCGCCGCTGGGCGTTCGGCGCCGACACGTACGAGGACCTCGACCTCTACCGGAAGTACGTCATCAGCCACGAGGTCGGCCACGGCCTCGGGCACGGCCACCGCGACTGCCCGGCCCGGGGGCGCGCGGCCCCGGTGATGGTCCAGCAGACGATCTCCCTGCGCGGCTGCAAGCCCAACCCGTGGCCGAACCCCGGCCGGGAGCCCTGATGAACCTCCCGGCGCCCTCGACGACGGCCTGTCCGTCAGCGGCGCGGCGTGGCTGCTGGTCTTCGAGGGCGTGAACGACGTCGGCCGCCGAGGCGACCGAGGCCGCCCGCCGGCGCGGCTGGTCCGCTAGGCCGACTCGCGGACGACCAGTTCCGGTTCGAAGATGACCGACTTCGGCCGCCGCGACGGGTCTTCGATCTGGGACAGCAGGAGCCGGGACATCTCCGCCGACATGTCCTCGACCGGGTGCCTTATGGTCGTCAGCGGCGGCCGGCAGGCCAGCGCGGCCGTGCTGTCGTCGAAGCCGACGACCTTGAGGTCGGCCGGGATGCGCAGGCCGCGGGCGGCGGCGACCTCCAGGGCGCCCTGGGCCATCAGGTCGTTGGCGACGAACAGGCCGTCGATCCGCGGCTGCTCCGCCAGCAGCCGGGTCATGGCCGCCTCACCGCTCTCCTTGGTGAAGTTGCCGGCCACGCTGGGCACATAGGCGTGGCCGTGGCGGGCCATCGCCTCGCGGAAGCCCGACAGGCGTTCCATCGAGGCGAGCACGTCGAGGGGGCCCGAGATGGTGGCGACCCGTTCGCAACCGCGCGCGACCAGGTGGTCGGCGGCCATGCGCGCGCCCGCGCCGTGGGCGAGGTCGACGTACGAGATGGGGATCGGCTGGTCGGGGCGGGCGAACAGGACGACGGGGGTGCCCGACTCGGCCAGCATGGCCGGGAGGGGGTCGTCGGCGTGGGTGGTGACCAGGATCGCGCCGTCGACGTGGCCCTGCCGGACGTAGTCGACGACCTGGGCGCGCGCGTCGGCGGCCTCGGCCAGCATCAGCACGAGGTGCACGCCGAGCGGGCGCAGGTGGCCGCTGATGCCCTCGACGACGCGGCCGAAGAAGGGGTCGGTGAAGACGCGGGCGAAGAACTGGCCCGCCCCGGAGACGATGAGCGCGATCGAGCCGGTCTTGCCGGTGACGAGCTGGCGGGCGGCCCGGTTGGGCACGTACCCGACCTCGGCGATGGCCCGGCGGACCACCTCCTGGATCGACGGGTCGACGTTGCGGATGCCGTTGATCACGCGGGAGACCGTCGCGCGGGAGACCCCGGCGGCCCGTGCCACGTCTTCCAGCGTGGGCGAAGCCACCCGATCTTCCCTCATATCCGCCACTTTAGCGGAGAGCGCTCTCCATCAGAGGGGTAAGAGGCGCACGGCGTCCAAGGCGAGGGTGAGGTCCACGATGTCGCGCGGGCGCGACAGGGAGCGGCCGGTGAGCTGCTCGATGCGGCGGATCCGGTTGATGATCGTGTTGCGGTGGCAGTAGAGGCGGCCGGCCGCGCGGGCGGCCGAGCCCTCGCACGACAACCAGGTCTCCAGTGTCGTCAGCAGCACGTCGCGGTCGGCGCCCTCCAGCGCCAGCAGCGGTCCCAGCACGCCCCCGACCAGGTGGCCCGACAACTCCGGCTGGCAGATGACCAGCACGGTGGCGAGCCGCTGGTCGAGGCGGGCGATCTCGGGCCCGGCGTCGGCGCAGGTGCGCATCGCGAGCTCGGCCAGGCGGTGGGCGTCGCCGAGGTCGACCAGGCTCTCCACCACCGGGCTCACCCCGGCCACGCCGCTGACGAGCAGGCGCAGCCCTTCGGTCAGGTCGTCGAGGGAGGCGTCGCCCAGGGCGACCACGCCGACCTCGTGACCGGTCCGCATCCGCCACATGAAGCGCATCCGGCCGATCTTCTCGGGCAGCCGCGTGCCCTCGTGGTCGTGGCGGATCGGGAAACGCACCGTCACGACCGCGAAGCGGGCCCGTTCGGGCAGGTCGAGGGCGGCCGAGGCGCCGCGCACCACGCCGGCGTCGGCGGTGCCGTCGAGGAGGGCGTCGAGCAGCGCGTTCACGCGTTCGTGGTTGCGCCCGAGCAGTTCCTGCTCCCTTCTCCGGTAGGTGTTCCCGGCGACCAGCGCCTGCCGGTCGATGGCGTGCCAGACGTGGGTGGCCACCCTGACCAGCACGCCGACGCGGCCGGGCTGCTCGCGCTCCACGTAGTCGACGATGGCCGACCACATCACCTGCGCGGCCAGCCGGTACATGCGCATCAGGGAGTCGACCGGCAGGCCCTGCTCGGCGCGGCGGCGGGCCATCGACTCGGTGAAGGGCAGGTCGCGGCGCTCGTGCCGGTCCTGCAGGATCGTGGTGATGCCGATCCGCAGGCCCTCGCGGGTGCTCTGCCAGTGGTCGTCGGCGGGCACGAACGTGCAGTAGGCCTCGTCGCCGCCGCGGACCCGCGTCACCAGTTCGTCGGTCAGCTCGGGGAGCCGGGCCAGGAGGGCCCCGGCCGCGCCGCGCAGCAGCTCACGGACCTCCGCATCGTGGTTGGACTGCGTAAGGGAGCGCATCTCCCCAACCTGCCACCCGCCCCGTTCCGGAACAAGGTTCGGTTTCGTTTCGTGACACGCCGTTGTGCGGTTGCACAACGGGGTCCCGTCATGAGTGGGCAGGGGTCGCGACTTCACCGGACGCTCTGGACGGCCGTGCGAGCGCGGGGTTTGGTGTGCACCACCGACGCACTTGGAGGAATCACGTGATGGCCGATCTCGTCGTCCGCGATCTGGTGGTGGGCTACGGGCCGGTGCGGGCGCTGCGCGGGGTGTCCATGCGGGTGCCGTCCGGGTCGATCGTCGCCGTGCTCGGGGCGAACGGCGCGGGCAAGTCGACGCTGCTGCGGGCGATCTCCGGCACGCTCCGGTTCCACCGGGGCGCCTGCCGGGGCGCCGTGACCCTGGGCGACCGGCGGCTGACCGGGCTCGACGCTGCCTCGGTGGTGGCGCGCGGGGTCGTGCAGGTGCCCGAAGGGCGGCGCGTGTTCGCCCGGATGACGGTCGAGGAGAACCTGCGGGCGGGCGGTCTGGGCCGGCCGCGCCGCGACTACGCCAAGGCGCACGACCAGGTGGTGGAGCTCTTCCCCGTGCTGAGGGACCGCGCCCGGCAGCGGGCCGGGCTGTTGTCGGGCGGCGAGCAGCAGATGCTCGCCATCGGGCGGGCGCTGATGGCCGGGCCGACGACGCTGCTGCTCGACGAACCCACCCTGGGGCTGGCCCCGCTGATGGCCGCCCGCATCGCCGAGACGATCAAGGAGATCAACAGTTTGGGCACCTCGGTCCTGCTCGTGGAGCAGAACGTGGCGATGGCCCTGTCGCTGGCGTCGCACGCCTACGTCCTGGAGGTCGGCGAGGTCGCCCTGGAGGGCGCCGCCGCCGACCTGCGGGCCGGCGACGAGGTGCGCCGCCGCTACCTCGGCGTCGCCGACGCCGTGGAGGGCACGCTCGAGACACGCACCCTGTCGAGGTGGTCGTAGCATGACGACGGCATACCAACCGGACGGTATGGAACCTCTGGAAGTCCGCGACGTGACCGTGCGGTTCGCCGGGCTCACCGCCCTCGACGCCGTGAGCTTCACCGTGGCGCCCGGCACCGTGCACGCCGTCATCGGGCCCAACGGGGCCGGCAAGTCGACGTGCTTCAACGTGTTGTCGGGCGTCTACAAGGCGACCTCGGGCTCGGTCAGGTTCGGCGACGCCGAGCTCACCACGCTGAAACCGCACCGGATCGCGGCGCTGGGCGTGGCCCGCACGTTCCAGAACATCGCGTTGTCGCCCCGGCTGCCGGTGCGCGACAACCTGCTGCTGGGCCGGCACCGGCTGACGTCGTCGGGGTTCGTCTCGGCGGGGCTGCGCCTGCCCGCCGCCCGGCGGGAGGAGCGACGGCACTTCGCGCGGGTGGCGGAGATCGCCGAGTTCGTCGGGCTGACCGGCAGGCTCGCCTCGCCGGTGGGGCTGCTGCCCTACGGCGTGCAGAAGCGGGTGGAACTGGCCCGCGCCCTGTGCATGGAGCCCCGGCTGCTGCTCCTCGACGAGCCGGTGGCCGGGATGAACAGCGGTGAGCGCCAGGAGATGGCCGAGCTCATCCTGTCGGCGCGCGACAGCCTCGGCATCTCGATCGTGCTGGTCGAGCACGACATGGGCATGGTCATGCGGCTGGCCGACCGGGTGACCGTGCTCGACTTCGGCCGGCGCATCGCCGACGGAACCCCTGCCGAGGTGCAGGCCGACCCCGCCGTCATCGGCGCCTACCTCGGGACGGAGGGCACGTGACCACGTTCGTGGAGCTGCTCGTCAACGGGATCTCCATCGGGGCCGTGTACGCGCTCATCGCGCTCGGCTTCGTCATCATCTTCAAGGCGACCGAGGTGGTGAACTTCGCGCACGCCTCGCTGCTGCTGGCCGGCGGCTACCTGGTGGCCCGGTTGTGGCCCCTGGTGGGCTTCTGGGCCGCGCTGCTGATCGGCGTCGCGGCGGCGGCGCTGGTCGCCGCGGCCATCGAGTTCCTGGTGATCCGCCGGGCCGACGTGGCCTCCCACAGCGTGCTGGCGATCGTCACCATCGGCGTCGACATCGTGATCACGACCGAGCTGACCCGGCAGATCGGCACCGACGTGCTGGCCATGGGCGACCCGTGGGGCAGCGAGGTGGTGCGGTTCGGCGGGGTCACCCTCGCGGAGACCCGGATCGTGGCGCTCGTGACGGCGGCGGCGCTGATCACCGCGTTCCTGCTGGCGTTCAAGTACACCGGCTGGGGCGTCGCCATGCGCGCCGCCGCCGAGGACGCCGAGACGGCCGCGCTGATGGGGGTGCGGCTCGGCCGGGTGTCGATGAGCGCGTGGGCGGTGGCGGGCGGCCTGGCGGCGGTGGCCGCGTTGTTCCTGTGCGTCTTCCCCACCCCCGGGCTCGACCGCAGCACCTCGCTGGTCGCGCTGAAGGCGTTCCCGGCCGCGATCCTCGGCGGGCTCGACTCGACCACGGGTGCGCTGGTCGGCGGCCTGGTCATCGGCGTGACCGAGTCGATGATGAGCGGCTACCAGAACGACATGGTGTTCCTCGGCCGCGGCATCGGCGACGTGGCGCCGTTCCTGGTGATGCTCGTGATCCTGCTCATCCGGCCCGCCGGGCTGTTCGGGACGAAGGAGCTGGCCCGTGTATAGGTGTCTCGCCTGGACCGGCGTCGCGGCCGTGTTGTTCCTGGTGCCGTTCTACCTCGACGGCTTCTGGCTCCAGACCGGGCTGTTCGCGATGTCGGCGGCGATCGGGGCGATCGGCATCAACCTGCTCACCGGGGCGACCGGCCAGCTCTCGATGGGCCACGCGTTCTTCCTCGCGGTCGGGGCCTACGCGTACGTGTTCTTCTCCGCCGAGCCCACCGCCAAGCTGGGCGGGCTGGGCCTGCCGACGGGGCTCGCGGCGGTGCTGGCGGTCGTCGTCGCGGGCGTCGCGGGCGGGCTGTTCAGCCCCATCGCCGGACGGCTGAAGGGCGCCTACCTGGGCATCGCCACGTTCGCGCTGATCTTCGGAGGTCAGCACGTCCTGTTCAACGCCGAGCACCTGACCGGCGGCTTCAACGGCCGGGCGGTGCCGGAGCTCGACCTGTTCGGCTTCTCCTTCGGCGACACCCCGGCGCTGGTCGTCCTCCAGGTGCCGTTCGGCACGCTGGAGCGCCTGTGGTTCCTCGGGCTCGCCCTGGTGGCGCTGTCGATCGTCTTCGCCCAGGGCGTGCTGAAGGGCCGGCCCGGCCGGGCCATGAACACCATCCGCGACCACGAGATCGCGGCGGGCGTGATGGGGGTGCCGGTCGCGCGTTACCGGGCCGGGGTCTTCGTGCTCTCCAGCATGTACGGCGGCCTCGCCGGCGTCCTGCTGGCACTGGTCTTCCAGCGGACGGTGCCCGAGTACTTCGGCGTGCTGCTGTCCCTCGACTACCTGGCCATGATCGTCATCGGCGGCCTGGGCTCGGTCGGCGGCGCGGTCGGCGGCGCCCTGTTCGTGTCCCTGCTGCCGCAACTGCTCACGAAGTACAGCGACTCGATCCCGCTGGTGGCCGCCCCGGGGACGCCGGGGGGCGTCTCCCCCGCCGAGGCCGCCCGCATCCTCTACGGCGCGGCCGTCGTGACGGTCGTGCTCTTCCTGCCGGGCGGCCTGCTCGGGCTGATCCGGAAGATCCGCCTGAGACCGCCGCGCCTGCGGCTGCCCCTCTCCTCCCCCTCCCCCTCACCAGAAACCAGGAGTCCGCATGTCCCTTGACAGGAAGGCCGCGATCGTCATCGCGGCCCTGGCGCTCGCCGCGTCGGCCTGCGCCAGCGACAAGGCCACCGGCGGGGCGGCCCCGGCCACCGCGACGGGCGGCGACGGCGTGAAGACCGGGCCGGGCGTGACCGAGACCACGATCACGCTGAGCCTGCTGACCGACCTGACCGGGCCCTACGCCTCGCTCGGCAAGAGCGTCACGCAGGCCCAGCAGATGTACTTCGAGCAGCTCAACGCCGCCGGGGGCGTCTGCGGCCGGACCATCGAGACGGTGGTCCGCGACCACGGCTACGACGTGCAGAAGGCGATGGCGGCCTACGCCGAGGTCGCGCCGCGCACCGCCGCGATCCCGCAGTTCATCGGGTCGCCGATGGTGACGGCGCTGAAGGAGAAGATCACCGCCGACAAGATCCTCACGCTCCCGAACGCGTGGGCGACCAGCCTGCTCGGCAGCGACGCGATCCAGGTCACCGGCACGACCTACGACGTCGACATGATCAACGCCGTCGACTTCCTGACGAAGGAGAAGGGCATCAAGGCCGGCGACAGGATCGGGCACCTGTACTTCGAGGGCGACTACGGCGAGAGCGCCCTCAACGGTTCGAAGTTCGCCGCGGGAAAGGCCGGCCTCGAACTGGTCGAGCAGAAGATCAAGGCCACCGACCAGGACATGACCGCGCAGGCCACCGCCTTCAAGAAGGCCGGCGTGAACGCGATCCTGGTCTCGGTCGGCCCCCGCCAGGCCGCCTCGCTGGTCGGCGTGGCGCTCGCCTCCGGCCTCGACGTGCCGTTCGTGGGCAGCAACTCCGCCTACAGCCCGCTGCTCCTCGACACGCCCGCCGCGCCCGCGCTGCTCAAGGACTACTACGTGGCCACGGCCGGGGCGCCGATCTCCGCGCCGCTGCCCGTCTACCAGAAGCTCATCACCGACTACGAGGCGAAGTTCCCCGGCGAGCCGCTCGACAGCGGCGTGGCCTCCGGCTACACGCAGGCCGTCATCATCGGCGACGCCCTGAAGGCCGCCTGCGCGGCC
The DNA here is from genome assembly GCF_001570565.1 of Herbidospora yilanensis. Classification (GTDB taxonomy): domain Bacteria; phylum Actinomycetota; class Actinomycetes; order Streptosporangiales; family Streptosporangiaceae; genus Herbidospora; species Herbidospora yilanensis. The sequence continues at coordinate 259,624 of NZ_BBXE01000017.1, forward strand.
AAGGACCTCAGCCGCGCGGGCATCATCACGGCCCACCGGTCGCAGAACGCCTGGGAGGGCGGGTTCGGCGGCACCCCGATGGACTTCTCCGTGTACGACAAGCCGGCGTCGTTGTCGACGTACATCGTGAAGCCCGACAAGGAGGCGATCGGCGGAGCGGTGATCTTCAAGGAGCACACGATCTCCGACCTGGCCAAGGAGTATCAGGTCCCGCCGCCCGCGTAGGTCAGCCGCCCTCCTCGGCCACCAGGTCCCTGACCAGCGGCGGGAGGGGTTCGCCGGTCAGCTCACGCCACCGGTCGCCGATCTCGCCGGGCCCGGCCGGGGCGACGCAGCGAACGACCCAGTCGAGCGCGGCCTCCGCGTCGCCCCTGGCCTCGGCGACCCGGACGAGCTGGCGGCAGGTGGCCGTCGTCATCCGCCGGTCGCCGAGACGGCCGTTCGCGTCCAGCGACCGGCGGAACCACCGCTCCGCCTCGTCGAGCCGCCCGCGTTCGCAGGCCACCCGGCCGAGCCCGTGGCAACTGCCGGCCATCACCGGCCGGTAGTCGATCTCCTCGCCGGTGGCCAGGGAGGTGCGGTACCACTTCTCGGCCTCGTCCCACTCCCCCAGTTCCTCGGTGACCCGGCCGAGCTGGTGCTGGACGGCGGCGAGCCGCGCGTCGGCGGGCCGCTCCGGGAGCGCGGCGAGCAGGTCGCGGTAGGCGCCGCCCGCCTCGGCCAGGCGGCCCGCCGCGAGGTGGCGCTCGGCGTCCCCGGCCACCAGGGCGAACCACAACTCCCCGGCGGGGCCGTCGAGGGCCGGGGCGAGGCCGCCCGCGAACTCCAGGGCGCGGCGGCCCCGGGCGGTCCACGCCCGCCCCTCGTCGTCGAGGTCGTCGGACCAGCGTGTGGTGAGCACCGTCGCGATCCGCCGCGCGGACCGCCACTGGCGGCCGTCGAGGGCCGAGCCGAACACCCCGGCCAGGCTGTCGTACTGGACTCGCAGCACACGGTCGGCCAGTTCGGCGTCGCCCTCGGTGAGCTGGTGGTGCAGCCGCTCGGCGAACTCGGCGGTGGCCTCCAGGAGGGCGAAGCGGGTGGTGGCGTACTCCTGGTCGAAGCCGCGCTGCCCGGCGGCCCGCCACTCCTCGACCAGGTAGGGGCGCAGGGCCGGGTGGACGGCGTACATGCCGAGCGCCATGGCCAGCGCCGGGCCGGTGCCCAGGCCCTGGGAGGTCTCGGTGCTGACGCGCACGCGGGTGAGCAGCCCGGTCGCGACGGCGCGGTCGAGCTCCGAGCGCCAGGCCGCCGGGCCGAGACCGCGGAAGGCGTCGGGGGCCGACCAGAACCGCGACAACACGGCCAGGACGTCGGTGATCACCACGCCGGGGAACAGCGCCGCGGCGCCCAGCCGCCGCCGCTCGTCGGCCGACAGGTAGGCGAGGGCGTGGTGGACGCCCGCGCCGAGCAGGTCGCGGCCGAGCCCCCGGTGGCGGAGGGCGTCGAGCAGTTCCTCGGGCTCGGTGTCGGCCAGCCGGGGCAGGATCAGCCGCATGGCGAGGGGGTGCCCCGCCAGGGCCGCCATCAGGTCGGAGAACAACCACCGCTGGCGCCGGGCCGCCGCCTGGGGGACGCCCGCCAGCAGCCGGTCGGCGTATTCGGTGGCGTCATCGGCGTTCAGCCCGGCCACCTCGATCCGGGGCAGGTCGCCGAGGCGGGGCTCGGGGGTGCGGCTGGTGATCAGCACCGCGCCGCGCTCCGACGCGGCCACGTCGGCCACGAGGTCGCGCAGGGCGGCCGGTCCGTCGTCGAGGGAGTCGAGGGAGTCGAGGGTGTCGAGGCCGTCGAGGATCAGCAGCAGCCGCCGCTCGCCGAGGAGCCGCCGCACCAGGTCGCGGCGCCGGTCGCGGCCGGCGCGGGCGAACTCGGCGCCCAGGTGGGACAGGCCGAGTGCGGCGACGACCCCGTCGGGGCCCGAGGCGCGGTGCCGGACCACGCCGCCGGGCTCGGCTCCGCCCGTGCGGGCCCACCAGCGGCCGAACGCCTCGGCCAGCTCGGTCTTCCCGATCCCCGGAGGGCCGTGCAGCAGCGCGGCCCCCCGGTGGTGGAGGTGGTCTTCCAGCTCGTGGAAGAGGTCGTCGCGGCCGACGAACGTCTCCCGCGCCGGGGCGGGCTCGGCCTTGTGGGCGCGCAGGCCGGGGAAGCGCGCGTCGCGGCGGAGGTGGTGGACGGGGACCAGCCAGTCGTCCAGCCGCAGCGGCCCGCGCAGGCTGGGGCGGCCGGGGCGGGCGGCCAGGCGTTCGCGGCCGGCCGTGACGGCGCCGGCGACGGTGTCGCCGGCGATCAGGCGGTCGTACAGGCAGGACAGGAAGTCGGCGGCGGCGGCCGGGTCGAGGCGGTAGGGCAGGGCCACCACCGATCCGGCGGCCCCGGCCAGCGTCGCGGCGGCCTCGGGCGGGCAGCCGTTGGCGATCACCAGCGGCACGTCGCCGAGCGCCTCGGCGACCTCCTCGGCCGGTCCCGGCAGGCCGCCGCCGTCGAAGTGGACCACGTGGAAACCGGCCGCCGCCTCGCGGAGCCGTGCCAGGGTGGGCGGGCGCAGGACGACGAGGGCGTCGCCGCCGAGCCGCTCCAGCAGCGGGCGGGCGACGATCGGGTGGTCCCCCCGGGAGAGCACCGAGAGCACCCGCAGCCGGTCGCCGGGCACGGACGCGGGCGGGCCGGGATCGGTTCCGGGCGCGGCGCGCACCACCGCGACCCCGTCGAGGACCAGGAACCGGCCACGCTCCGGGTCGCGCAGCAGCTCCCACGGCAGGCCGGCCTCCCGCCCCCGGATCACGAGCTCGACCGGGCCCCCACCGGCCCGCGCCGCCTGGTAGGCGGCCCGCCGGTCGTGCGTGGTGAGGACGGCGGCGAACAGCGCCTCGCCCCACTCCGCGAGCTCCGCGGAGACCTCGGCTCCCCGGGCGGCGCCGACGCCGTAGGGGACCCTGCGGTAGTCCTCCAGATACCACCGCAGGTCGGGCAGGTCGGGCGAGCCGGCGAAGGGGGCGGGCCCGTCATCGCCGACGTCGAACAGCAACCGATCAACCACTTCGGGCAACCCGGCTCAGTTCGCGAACTTCCGGGCCGTGTCGCGTGCCCGCGTCGCGGCCTCGCCTGCCTCGGCGGGGGTGACGACCGAGCCCGTCATCCGGCTCAGGCGCTCGACCTGGCCGGCGTAGCGCCGGTGCCCGGCGGCGGCGTGCTCCCGGCCGGGCAGGCAGGTCAGGCTCTCGGGCCGGATCGACGTCAGCGCGTGGGGCGCCTGGACGCCCCAACCGGTCGACGACACGAGCAGGTTGCGGTAGGCCGCGCCCGCCTCCAGGATCTTTCGGTCAACGTGAGTGTGAGACATCGCAAGTCCGATTAAACCGCCTCCCACCCCGAGTCGCCGAACCGGAACACCCGCAGGTCCTCCACGGGGTAGGGGTCGCCGGGGCCGGTCGAGACGGTGACGCCGGGCAGCAGGGTGCCGATCTCGACGTCCCGCAGATCCCGGGCCGCCGCCATCAGGCCCTCCCGCGACGGGCACTCCATCCGTTCCAGCGCCGCCGCGAAGGCCGCCGCCGACGTCCAGCCGAACATCACCTGGGAACTGGACGGGTCGGCGTCGGGGACGTGCCGCCGGACGGCCGTCAGGCCGACGGCGTCGAGTGCGGTGACTCCGCCGAAGCGCACGGTCAGCCGGCCGATTTCCAACATGGGCACCATCGCCTTGTCGCCGCCTTGTCTCCGCCTCGTCGCGTGCCGACGGAACGGTGCACGAGTCTTGGCAGCGGTGACCGGGTCGCGCATCGGTGAAATCACCAGTCCTTCCCTGCGCGCCGCAGGTGACGAAAGGTGTCGCGACTTTTCCGGCATATCCCTCTTTCAGGGAAGTCAGGTGGCCGTAACACTGAGGAGATGCCGGCAGCCCATCACGTCACACCCGCCCCCCTGAGGGGCCGTGCGGCCGAACTGGCCGCGTTGCGGGAGGCGCAGGCCGGCGCGCGGGCCGGGTCGGGCGGCGCCCTCCTTCTCGTCGGCGCGGCGGGAACGGGCAAGTCGGCGCTGCTCGACCTCGCCGCCGCCGAGGCCGGCGACCTGCTGGTGCTCCGCGCGCGGGGGGTGGCGTGCGAACGCGACCTGCCCTACGCCGGGCTGCACGGCCTGCTGCGCCCGCTGCGCGACCGGCTGGCGGCGCTGCCGAAGGCGCAGGGCGAGGCGCTGACCGAGGCCCTCGACCTGGGCACGCCGACGGGCCGCCTGGTCGTCCCGGCCGCCGTGCTCACGCTGCTGTCGCTGGCGGCGGCCGACCGTCCGGTCGTCGCGGTCGTGGACGACCTGCACCAGCTCGACGCGCCCAGCCGCGAGGCCCTGCTGTTCACCGCCCGGCGCCTGGCCGGTGAACCCGTGGCCCTGGTGGCCGCCGCGCGCTCCGACGTCTGGGCGGGCGCGGTGCCGGTCCGGCAGCTCGACGACCTCGACGAACGGGCCGCCAGGGAGCTGACCGACGACCTGGTGCCCGGCGGGCTGCCCGACGACCTTCGGGCCGCGCTCGACCAGATCGCCCGGGGCAACCCGCTGGCGCTCACCGAGCTCGCCGCCGCCCTCACGCCCGGACAGCTCGCCGGGACGGCCGCCCCTCCGGCGGCCCTGCCGCGCGAGGGGCGGTTGTGGCGGGCGTACACCGACCAGATCGACGACCTGCCCGCCCCGACGCGGGACCTGCTGCTCCTGCTGGCCGCCGATCCGCGCCTCGACACGGCCACGCTGGTGCGGGCGTTCGACGGCGACCCGTTCACCGCGCTGGAGGCGGCCGAGGAGGCCGGGATCGTCGAGGTCGCGGGCGACCGGTTCCGGTTCCGCGACCCGGCGGCCGGGCCGGTGGTCTACCACGGCGCGTCGCTGCTGGCCCGCCGGGGCGCCCACCGGGCACTCGCCGGAGCGCTGGCCCATCACCGGCTCCGGCGGGCCTGGCACCGGGCCGCCGCCCTCGACGGGCCGCCCGAGGACCTGGCCGACGAGCTGGAGGCCGCCGCCACCGCGACCGGTTCGCCCTGCCCGTTCCCGGAGTTGTCGCTGGCCTACGAGCGGGCCGCCGAGCTGAGCACCCGCGGCGACGTCAAGGCGACCCGGCTGGCCGCCGCCGCCCAGTACGCCCGCCTCGAAGGCCGCCCCCACCGCGCGCACGCCCTGCTCGACCGGCTGCGCAGCGGCGCGGTCTCGGCCGAACTGCGGCAGCAGGCCGAGAGCATCCGGGCCCGGCTGGAGTTACGCGGCGGCGAGACCAGCTTCGCCCGCGACGAACTCCTCGCGGTCGCCTCGTCGCTGCTCGACCGCGACCGCACGATGGCGGTCAGGGCGCTGGTGCGGGCCGCCGAGGCCAGTTACCTGGCGGGCGACCACCACCGGTTCGTCGTCATCGCCCGCGACGCCCTGACGCTGCGGCGCGACGACGACCCGCCCGCGATCCGGCTGATGTTCGAGTACCTGACCGGCATGGCCGCCTCGTTCCGCGGCCGCCACGACGAGGCGGCCGGCCCGCTGCGCCGGGTCGTCGAGCTGGCGCCCCACGTGCACAGCCCGTCGGTGCTGGTCTGGGCGGCCGTGTCGAGCCTGATGCTGGGCGACGACGCGCAGGCGTTCCGGCTCTCCACCCGCGCGGTCGAGACGGCCCGCGCGCTGGGCGCGGTGGCGACCGTGCCGCAGGTGCTGGAGTTCGCGATCAACAGCGAGTTCTGGCTCGGCCGGTTCGCCTCGGCCGCCGCCAACGCCTCGGAGGGCCTGCGGCTGGCGCGGGAGACCGGCCAGCGCGGCAGCGCCGGGCAGCACCTGGGCTGGTTGTCGATGATGGCCGCCGTCCAGGGCGACGAGGAGACCGTCCAGACGCGGGCCCGCGCCGCGATCGAACTGGCCGGCGCCCACGGCGTGAGCATCGCCGGGGCCCTGGGCAACTGGGCGCTGGCCCAGATCGACCTGGCCTCGGGCCGCCCGGCGGCGGCGGTGCAGCGGTTGCGGCCGACCACGCGGGCCGACGTGCGCAACACCCATCTGGTCGTCCAGGTGACCGCGACCCCGCACTTCGTCGAGGCCGCCGCGCGGACCGGCGAGCGCGACCAGGCGGCCCGCGCCCTGCGCGTCTTCCAACGCTGGGCCGACAGCACGGCCAGCCCCGACCGGCGGGCGCTCGCCGTGCGCTGCCGCGCCCTGCTCGCCCCGCCGGGCGAGGCCGACGAACTGTTCCGCGCCGCGCTCGACCTGCATCACCAGGGCTTCTCCGAGTTCGAGACGGCCAGGACCGAGTTGCTGTACGGCTCCGCCCTGCGCCGCGACCGCCGTCCGGGCGCGGCGCGGGAGCACCTGTACAGCGCCCTCGACACGTTCGAGCGCTACGGGGCCCGGCTGTGGGTCGACCAGGCGCGGAGCGAACTGCGCGCGGCCGGCGAGCCGGTGCGGACGACCCGGCCGAAGGCGGCCGAGGAGCTGACCGCCCAGCAGTTCCAGATCGCCCGCATGGTCGCCGACGGCGCGACGAACAGGGAGGTCGCCGCCCAGCTCTACCTGAGCCCCCGGACGGTCGAGCACCACCTGCGCAACATCTTCGCCAAGCTCGACATCAGGTCCCGGGTCGACCTGGTGCGGTTGCTGACCTGAACGCTCTCAGGCCACTGTGTCGAACCCCGGGTCGAACCCCGGGTCGAACAGGTAGCGGTGGTCGCGGGCCAGGTGGAGGAAGCCGTCGGCGTCCAGGTGGCCGCGCTCGCCCGTGCGCAGCACCCCGCGCAGGTCGTCGCCCCGGGCCAGGTCACGCGCCGAGCGGGCCGGGCCCATGCCGACCGTGTCGCCCTCGTAGACGACCTCGCCGCGCACGATCGACAACCGCCCGCCGGGCAGCGCCGGGCCGACGGAGCCGGGGCGGGCCCGGCCGGGCGGGGTGGCGGCGACCCCGTACAGGAGAGAGGCGAAGCCCTCCGGCGGGGCGCCGCCGACCATGGTGAGCGTGCGCAGGGAGCGGTGCCGGACGGGCGCCCAGCCGAGCCGGTGGAGCAGCGCGAAGACGCGCGGGGAGGCGGCGAACGACCCGCACGCCCACCGTTCGGCGGCGGCCCAGAACTCCGCGCCCGCGACCGAGCCCTCGGCGGCGACGACGGCCGCCCCGGCCGCGAGGTGGGCGTTGAGGAGCGCGAGCCCGGCCCCGGTGAAGAGGGGCGGGCTGGTCAGCGTGGCCTCGCCGGAGCGGATGCGCAGCGCCCGCGCCACCGCCTCACCCTCGGCCTGTACGGCCCGGCGGGACAGTCGCATCCCGCCGGGCCCGTCGAGGAGCACCACCGCCAGGTCGGGGTGGACCGGGGCGCCGGGGTCCGTGCGCACCCATGCCCGCCCGTCGGCGCGGTATCCGGGCGGCGGTGCCCCCGGCGCCCCGAGCAGGGCGGCCGGTGCGAACCGGGTCACGAGGTCGCCCGCGCGGGACCGGACGAGCCGGGGATCGAGCGGCGCGACCGGACGCCCCGCGCGCAGCGCGGCCAGGTAGGTGACGATCACCTCGGCGGTCGCGGGCGCGGCCAGCATCAGCAGCCCGCCGGGCAGCCGCGACAGCCGCAGCGCGGCCCGCTGGACGGCCCCCCGCAGCACGGGCCCGTAGAGGATCTCGTCGGTCCGGGCGTCGATCACCCGGGTGTCCCGCGCGTCGGGCGCGGGACCGTCCTGGCCGGGCCCGCCCGGCCGCGCGGATGCCCGGCCGCGTGGCGGATTCGGGGCGGGCCCGGACAGGCGTCGGGGGTGGGGGATCGCGGCGCAGATCCGCTGCGGAGGCATGGGGCGCTCCTCGGTCGGAGAGGGGGGCGTGCTCTCGAACCGAGAGCGTAAGTCGGGCTTTTTCCGGGACGCCACGACATGTTCCAAATATTGGAACAAATGGCCTCTAAGCCGGAACCGCGAAGGACGTGCTCCATCCGCCGGGAGACGTCCGGGACGGCGGCGGTTCATCCCGCCAGCCGGGCCGTCCGCAGGGTGACCGCGAGCTCGTGGCCGGCCCGCCGCACCGCGGCCTCCGCCGGGCCGGCCTGCAGCAGCCTGATCGGGCCGGACACGCAGACCGCCACCACCCCGAAGTTGGGCACCCCCGGCACGGGGACCGCGATGGCGCTGAGCCCCGGGACGTACTCCTCCACGCACCACGCCACCCCCTGGCGGCGGACCACGGCGAGCTGGCGTTCGAGCACGCCGGGGTCGGTGATGGTCCGGTCGGTGTGGCGGCGCAGCGGGACCCGCAGGTCGGGCGGGCCGCCCTGGTAGGCCAGCAGCACCTTCCCGGCCGCCGTGCAGTGGGCGGGCGCGAGTTCGGCGGTCCGCCACAGCGCCTTGGCGTGGGTGCGCGGGCAGAGCGTCATCACGTACTCGGCCTGCCGGTCGGTCAGCACTGCGATGGAGACGATCTGGCGGGTGTGCTCGTAGAGCTCCAGCAGGTGGGGCGTGGCCATGCGGCGCAGCCACTGGAAGTGGCGGACCCGTTCGGGCTGCGCGTAGGGGCGCAGCGTGGCGGCGACGCGGTAGTCGGCCCCGGTGCGGCCCACGAGATCGTCGGCCTCCAGGGCGGCGAGCAGCCGGTGGACCGTGGACTTGGGCATCTGGACCTGGCGTGCCAGGGTGGTGAGGCTGACCGGCTCCGGCGACGTGGCCAGAGTGCGCAGCACGATCATGGCCTTGGCCAGCGTGCCGATCCGTTCCATGACGGCTCCTTCAGCGCGTTGGACGTCCCCGAAAAAAACCGACCGGAATGTATTTTTATAGGGCCGACCCGGGGCGAACTGAAGGGGAGACAGCAGAACCTGTCGCTCAGGTGAGGGCGAGCGCCTCGGCCCGGCGGACGGTGGTCCGCGGCGAGGGTTCGGCCTGGATGCCGAACAGCACGACGCGCCACATCTCGCGCAACCGCTCCTCGGTGTCGGCCCGGCCGAGCGTGTCGCTGACCTGGAAGACCCCGAAGAACGAGCTGACGACCACCCGCGCCGCCTTCTCTGCGGTGACGCCCTCGGCGAGCTCGCCGGCCCGCTCGGCCGGCTGGAGCACCTGCGTGAACGCGGCCTCCCAGGCGCCCACGTTGCGGTCGAGGGCCAGCCGCGCCCCCGCGCGCATGACCGGTTCGTCGCGGAAGGCCCGGGTGATGGCGAAGGTCAGCGCGACGACCACCACGACGGGGTCGGACTCCTCGCCGCAGAACCGTTTCACGAGGGCGGGCCAGCGTTCGAGCTGGCGCTCGACGATCGCCTCGGCCACCGACTCCTTGTTCGGGTAGTGGAAGTAGATCGCGCCCTTGGTCACCCCGGCCCGCTCGTGGATCTCGGTCAGGCTGGTCCCGGCGTACCCGTTGGCCGCGAAGATCTCGGCGGCCGCGCGGAGCAGCCGTTCACGGGTCGCCAGTGCACGCTGCTGCACGGCCCTCGCCTCCTACGGGCCCCGACCCCACAGACGTGGCCCTTTCAGAGGTTAACACGGGAAGAATCTACCAAAACGGGTAACAGACCCACTACGGATAATCACGGTCTATTTCGTTATTTTGTGGTCGGGTCATTCGAATGCAAACTCGTAATTGACACTCCGAAGATCGCCCCTGCATTATTGATCCGTTCGGCCAGCCCAATGAGGTTTCTCGCGCGGGCCCCCTGAATTTTTTTCGCTTCGCCGCAGGAACAGGAGTCGAGTTGACCGTTGAGAACGAGCAATTGAGCCTGGGCACGGCGGCGGCCAGAAAACTGGCCACCACCACCAAAACCGTCCCCCAGATGCAGGGCATCAGCAGCAGGTGGCTGCTGAAGGTCCTGCCCTGGGTCCAGGTCTCCGGCGGCGCCTACCGCGTCAACCGCCGCCTGTCCTACGCCGTCGGCGACGGCCGGGTCACCTTCACCGTCCAGTCGGGCCAGGTCCGGGTCATCCCCGCCGAGCTCACCGAACTCCCCCTGCTGCGCGGTTTCGACGACCCCGACACGCTGACCGCCCTGTCCGAGCGCTTCACCCAGCGCGACTTCTCCTCGGGCGACGTCATCGTGGAGGCCGGCCAGCCCGCCGACCAGGTGATCCTGGTGGCCCACGGCAAGCTGACCAAGATCGGCACCGGCCCCTACGGCGACCAGGTCGCCCTCGGCCTGCTCGCCGACGGCGACCACGTCGGCGACCAGACCCTGCTGACCCCCGGCACCTGGGACTACACGGTCAGGGCCACCACGGCGGGCACCGTGCTGACCCTCCCCCGCAGTGAGTTCGAGCGGCTCGTCGACCAGTCCGACGCGCTCCGCGCCCACGTCGAGTCCTACCAGGCCGGCTCGGGCCGCCCGCAGGACGAATACGGCGAGGCCGCCATCGAGGTCTCCTCCGGCCACCACGGCGAGCCCTCGCTGCCCGGCACGTTCGTCGACTACGAGACCTCCCCGCGCGAATACGAGCTGAGCGTCGCCCAGACCGTCCTTCGGGTGCACTCGCGCGTCGCCGACCTCTACAACGACCCGATGGACCAGATCGAGCAGCAGCTCCGGCTGACCATCGAGGCGCTGCGCGAACGCCAGGAACACGAGATCGTCAACAACCGCGAGTTCGGCCTGCTCGCCAACGCCGACCTCAAGCAGCGCACCCACACCCGGTCGGGCCCGCCGACCCCCGACGACGTCGACGAGCTGCTGTCGCTGGTGTGGCGGGAGCCGTCGTACATCCTGGCCCACCCGCTGGCCATCGCGGCCTTCGGGCGGGAGTGCAGCGCCCGCGGGGTCTACCCGACCAGCGTCGACGTCGGGGGCCACCACTTCCCGTCGTGGCGCGGGGTGCCGATCCTGCCCTGCAACAAGATCCCGGTGACCGACACCCGCACCTCCTCGATGATCGTGATGCGGCTCGGCGAGGAGAAGCAGGGGGTGGTCGGCCTCCACCAGGTCGGCATCCCCGACGAATACCAGCCGAGCCTGTCGGTGCGCTTCATGGGCATCGACGAGAAGGCCATCATCAAATATCTGGTGAGCGCCTACTATTCGGCCGCGATCCTCGTCCCCGACGCCCTCGGAATTCTGGAGAACGTCGAAGTCGGTCATTGACGAATGGTTCCCCCAGGGCGGCCCGTGCGGAAATTCTCGGGCCGCCCTTTTTAATTCCCACCAGTAAGGGAGTGCCGTGAACGATCAACTGAGCCTGGGCACGGCGGCGGCCAGGAAACTGGCGACCACCACCAAAACCGTCCCCCAGATGCAGGGCATCAGCAGCAGGTGGCTGCTGAAGGTCCTGCCCTGGGTCCAGGTCTCCGGCGGCGCCTACCGCGTCAACCGCCGCCTGTCCTACGCCGTCGGCGACGGCCGGGTCACCTTCACCGTCCAGTCGGGCCAGGTCCGGGTCATCCCCGCCGAGCTCACCGAACTCCCCCTCCTGCGCGGTTTCGACGACCCCGAGGCCCTGGAGGCCCTCGCGGGCCGGTTCTCCCAGCGCGACTTCGCCGCCGGCGACGTCATCGCCGGGGAGGGCGACCAGGCCGACGAGGTCATCCTGGTCGCGCACGGCAAGCTCACCAAGGTCGGCACCGGCGCCTACGGGGGCGAGACCGCGCTCGGCCTCCTCGGCGACGGCGACCACGTCGGCGACCACGCCCTGCTCGCCCCCGGCACGTGGGACTTCACCGTGAAGGCCACGACGGCGGGCACGGTGCTGACGCTGGGCCGGCGCGCGTTCGAGGAGCTGGCCGACCGGTTCGAGACGCTGCGGGCCCACGTGGAGGCCTACCGGAGCAGTCCCGAAAGGCCGCAGGACCGGCACGGGCAGGCGGAGATCGCGCTCGCGGCCGGGCACCACGGCGAGGCGGCGCTGCCCGGCACGTTCGTCGACTACGAGACCTCGCCCCGGGAATACGAGCTGAGCGTGGCGCAGACCGTGTTGCGGGTGCACTCGCGGGTCGCCGACCTCTACAACGACCCGATGGACCAGGTCGAGCAGCAGCTCCGGCTGACCATCGAGGCGCTGCGCGAACGCCAGGAACACGAGATCGTCAACAACCGCGAGTTCGGCCTGCTCGCCAACGCCGACCTGAAGCAGCGGCTCCAGTCGCGGTCGGGCCCGCCGACCCCCGACGACATGGACGATCTGCTCTGCCGCCGCCGCAAGACGCAGTACTTCGTGGCCCACCCCCAGGCCATCGCCGCGTTCGGCCGCGAGTGCACCAAGAGGGGCGTCTACCCGACCAACGTGGAGGTCGAGGGGGTGCGCCTGACGGCCTGGCGGGGGGTGCCGATCCTGCCGTGCAACAAGCTGCCCATCAGCGAGACCCGCACCACCTCGATCATGGCGATGCGGCTCGGCGAGGAGAACCAGGGCGTGGTGGGCCTGCACCAGACCGGCATCCCGGACGAATACCAGCCCGGCCTGAACGTGCGGTTCATGGGCGTCGACGACCGAGCGGTGATCAACTATCTGGTCAGCGCCTACTACTCGGCCGCGATCCTGATCCCGGACGCGCTCGGCGTCCTGGAGAACGTGGAACTCGGCCATCGATGACGACGACCGAGACGGGGGCTCGCGACGTCGCGGAGGTGCTCTCCTGGAGCCGCGACCTGGTGCAGCCGGCGATCCGGGAGGCGGCCGAGACCCTGCCGGCCTCGATGCGGCACATCTCCGGCTATCACATGGGCTGGTGGGACGAGCGGGGCCGCCCGATCACCACCGGCGCCGGCAAGTCGGTGCGTCCGGCGCTGGCGCTGCTGGCCGCCGAGGCGGTGGGCGGATCGGCCGAGGGGGCGCTGCCGGCCGCGGTGGCGGTCGAGCTCGTCCACGATTTCTCGCTGCTGCACGACGACGTGATGGACGGCGACGCCACCCGGCGTCACCGCCCCACGGCGTGGCGGGTGTTCGGGGTGAGCCAGGCGATCCTGGCCGGTGACGCGCTGGTGTCGCTGGCGTTCGCCCGGCTGGCCGAGAGCGGCCATCCGCTGGCCCACGAGGGGGCGCGGCTGCTGAACGCGACGGTCCTCGACCTGCTCGACGGGCAGAGCGCCGACGTCGGGTTCGAAGACCGGGCCGACGTGACGCTGCCCGAGTGCATCCGGATGGCCGGGTCGAAGACCGGCGCGCTCATCGCGTGCGCGTGCGCGCTCGGCGCCCTCTACGGGGGAGCCGACGCGCGGGTGATCGAGCGCCTGCGGACCTTCGGCGCCGAGCTCGGGCTGGCCTTCCAGCTCGCCGACGACCTGCTCGGCATCTGGGGCGATCCGGAGGTGACCGGCAAGCCGGTCTTCTCCGACCTCGCCAACCGCAAGAAGTCGCTGCCGGTGGTGGCCGCGCTCACCTCCGCGACCGGGGAGGCCGCGGAGCTGGCCGAGATCTACCGGTCGGGCGCCGTCCTGTCGGACGCCGAGCTGGCCAGGGCCGCCGACCTGGTGGAGCGGGCCGGGGGCCGCGACTGGTGCCGCGAGACCGCCGACGGCCTGCTCGCGCGGGCCCCCGCCCACCTGGCGGAGGCGGGCTGCGCGGCCCGCCCGGCGGCCGAGCTGACGGCGCTGTCCACGCTGATGGCCCGGCGCACCCTCTGAGGCGGCGGTGCTGGGCGGCGTCGAGGACGCCCAGCACCGCTCACGCGCTCACGTGTAGGTGTCGAAAGCGAGCTTGACCGCGACGATCAGCCCCGCCACCGCGGTCAGCACCCGCAGCGACTGGCCCGGCAGCCGCCGGGCGATCAGCGGCCCGATCCAGCCGCCGACGATCATGCCGGCCGACAGCGGGACGACCACGTCCCACCGCACCGGCCCGAACAGGGCGAACCCGAGGGCGGCCACGCCGTTGGAGGCCATCGCGATCACGTTCTTGACCGCGTTCACGCGGGCCGGGCTCTGGTCGAGGGCCGCCGTCAGGATGGCGAACATGATCACCCCACCGGCCGCCCCGAAGTAGCCGGTGTAGATCGCGACGGCGTACACGCCCAGATAGAACGCCCACCCGCGCAGCGCCGCGGCCCTGGGAGCCCGCAGCAGCACCAGCGACGCGCCCGCGACCAGCACCGGCGCGACCAGTTCGAACGCCTTCGGCGGGGTCAGCAGCAGCAGGGCCGCCCCGGTGGCGCCGCCGAGCGCGGTCACCGCGCACAGGCGCAGCACCAGGGGCGCCTGGCCCCTGAGCTCCGGCCGCGACGCCGCGGCCGACCCGACCCCGGTGAACGTGAGCGACACCGTGTTCGTGACGTTGGCCGCCAGCGGCGGCAGCCCGAAGGCGAGCAGAGCCGGGTAGGAGACGATCGAGGCGAGCGACACGACCGTGCTCACGATCCCCGTCGCGACCCCCACGAGGGCAAGGACGAGGATCTCCACGCACCGAACTCAACCACAAGATCGTTTCAGTACGCCGCCGGGGCGGACGCCACCGCCTTGGGGGTCACCCGGTGGTCGGTGAGGTGCAGGTCCCCGCCCAGGTCGGTGCGCAGCTTGTCGAGGGTCTCCCGGGTGCCGAGCACGGTCCAGAGCCGGCCCACGAGATGGGGGTTGTATTCCGGCGCCTGGTCCATCCAGGCGTCCTTGCCCTTCTCGGTGGCGAAGGTGTTGACGAAGAACTCCCCGGCCTCGGTCGAGCAGGCGCCGGTGCGCAGTTCCTCGGCGTCGACCTGGATCTTCACCTTGCAACCGACCTTGGCGGCGAGTTCCTCGACGGTCGGGGCGGGCCCGGCCTCGACGGGCGCGGCGGCCGCGGCCGGAGCCGGATCGGATACCTGGTAGGCGCCCCCGGCGGGCGCGGAAGAGCCGCCCGAGCAGGCGGACAGCGACACGACGGCCAGAGCGGCGGCGGCGAGGGCGGCATGGCGCGAAACAGTCAGCACGCCCGGGGATACGCGGCGTGGACGAGAGCGGTTCAATCCGGTGAACCGAAGTGACCCCTGGGGCGTCATGTCTGGCAAGGGAGGCCCGTATGGACGTCCTGGACAACCTCCTCGACGGAGATCTCCGGCTGGAGCTCGTCCTCGTGGAGGCCCTCCATTGGGAAGCCGATCGGCTGGCCGCCCCGGCCGATCGCGAAAGGCACCACTGAAACTGCGGTCCCGCCCCTCGATCAGGTGAGGGGCGGGGCTCGTGCATGCGGGCCCCTTTTGCGGGAAGTTCCGCACCATTCGCTTTGAGGGAGGTCGTCGTCGATGGCGCAGCGTGCCGATGTCGTCGTGGTGGGGGGAGGCGTCGTCGGTCTCACGACCGCGATCGCCCTGAACGAGGCCGGGATCCGGGCGGTCGTGTGGACCGCCGAGGTCCCCCGGCTGACCACCTCCGCCGTCGCGGGCGCCCTGCTGGGCGGCCCGGTCATGAGCGAGCCCCGCGCCGACGCGGTCCGCTGGCAGAAGACGGGCCTGGAGATCTTCGGCGAGCTGGCCACCCACCCGCACACCGGCGTGACCGCCGCGCGCGGCCGGCTGGTCACCCGCCTCGACGGCGGCACCCCGCCGTGGGCCCGCGACCTGCCCGGCTTCGCCGAGTGCTCCCCCGAGGAGCTGGCCGGGTTCAAGGCGGGCTTCTGGATCACCAGCCCGATCGCCGACATGCCCTGCTACCTCGACTACCTCGTCGACCGGTTGTGCCGGTCGGGCGGCGACATCGAGGTGTGCACGGTGGCCTCCCTGGAACAGCCGACCTCCCACGCGCCGGTCGTGGTCAACTGCGCCGGGGTGGCCGGGGCCACGCTGGCCTGCGACGACTCGGTGACCCCCGTACGCGGGCAGCACGTCGTCGTCGAGAACCCCGGCCTGACCGAGTTCTTCTACGAGGGCGGCGCCGACGACGACTGGACGGGCTTCTTCCCGCACGGCGACCGCGTCGTCCTGGGCGGCAACGCCCGCAAGGGCGACTGGAACCTCGAACCCGACGAGGCGCAGAGCGCCGACATCCTCCGGCGCTGCGCCGAGGTCGAGCCCCGCCTTGCCGACGCCCGCGTGGTCAAGGTGGACGTCGGCCTGCGGCCCGGCCGCCCGTCGATCCGCGTGGAGGAGCAGCAGGTCGAGCACGGGCGGCTCATCCACAACTACGGGCACGGCGGCGTGGGGGTCAGCATGAGCTGGGGCTGCGCGCTCGACGTCGTGAAGATGGTGTCAGGGCACGCGCCAGAGCAGCCGTGAGGTCGCGAGGGTGGGCATGGTCTCCACGACCGGCCCGAACCCACCGGCCTTTCGCACGCATGCCGGGAGACCGGAACGTAAACGGCGTTTCTTCCGGGAACACCCTCCCGACTAACAGGTGGCGGATTTCCACCGGGCCGGGGACGATATACGCGGGGAAAGCCGGAATGCGGTCCGTGGGGATGGGTTCATGTCGGTCGAGAACGGCGCGGGCGATTCCCGCAGGCCACCCTGGACGGAACGGTTCTCGTGGCTGCGCGACGAGCCCGAGGTGGTCATCGCGTTCCTGATCGCCGTGGGCGTCGCCATCTACGGCCTCACGGACAACGTGACCCAGCCGGTCCAGGAGGCCACGCTCGTCGTCCTCGCGCTGATCGCCAGCACGCTGGTGCGCAGCCGGATCCGCACCGGCGCCGTCGAGACGGAGCTCCGGCGGGCGCTGACCGACTCCGGCGAGGCGCTGCACCAGGTGCCCGAGCGGCTCGGCGAGGTCACCGAATTGCTGGAGAGGTCGCGGCAGGCGATCGACCAGATGTCGGTCGTCTCGCTGCTGCCGGGGGCGCAGGTGCGGGCCGAGCTCGTGGCGGCGACCCAGCACACCAACACCTGGGTCTTCAAGGGCGGCACCGGCACCTTCATCCGCGCCTTCACCCTGCCCGAGTGCGTGGAGAACTCGCGGGCCGCGCGCCGCCAGCTCCAGGTGCAACTGGAGATCATCGACCCGGAGAACGACACCGCCTGCGCGGTGTACGCCCGGTTCCGCCAGTCGCTCGTGACCGGCCGCGCCGACCCCTGGACGGCCGACCGGACCCGCAAGGAGTCGTACGCGACGATCCTGGCCGCGAGCTGGTACCGGCGGCACAACGACTTCCTCACCGTCCGGGTCGGGTTGTCGTCGACGATGACGACCTGCCGGTGGGACATGTCGGCCTCGCGCGTCATCGTCACCCGGGAGGATCCCACCGCGCCGGCGCTGGTGGCCTACCAGGGCAAGCTCTACTACTCCTGGTGTGAGACCGAGCTGAACAGCAGCTACGCGCAGTCGAGGAGGCTGCCCGTGGAGAACGTTCTGATGGTGCCGCTCGGCGACGAGCCGACGGTCGA
The DNA here is from genome assembly GCF_001570565.1 of Herbidospora yilanensis. Classification (GTDB taxonomy): domain Bacteria; phylum Actinomycetota; class Actinomycetes; order Streptosporangiales; family Streptosporangiaceae; genus Herbidospora; species Herbidospora yilanensis. The sequence goes on from NZ_BBXE01000017.1 coordinate 276,842, forward strand.
CGAGGTGCGCGACCTCTTCGAGGTGCTGGGGTTGCCGCTCGACTCCCTCGACGACTCCGAGGTGGCCGACGTGACCCGCCGGGCGCTGCGGCCCGCGGAGCCCTACCGGTGAGATGACCACAGAGGGGCGACATGCGCTACTCCGATCTACGGCACGAGATCGACCAGGGCACCGCCGTCCCGGCGATCCCGGCGTGGGCCGGGTCGGTGCTCCAGGCGGTCGCCGCCGGGGCGCTGCGCATCCCGGCGGTGCGGCATCCGCTCGGGTTCTTCTGCCTGCCCGTCGAACGCGACGGCGACCTGGGCGTCTGCCTGCACGTCTGGTCGCCGCAGCTCACCACCTCGGGCAGCAGCACCTCGCTGGTGCACTGTCACAGCTGGGACCTGCTGAGTTTCGTCCTGTACGGCCGGATCTCCAACGTGCTCGGCCGGATCTCCGACGGGACCGTCCACCGGCTCTTCGAGGTGACCGGCGGCGACGACGAGGACACCATCAGGGCCACCGACCGGGTGGTCGACTACCGGCCCGAGCGCCTGGAGCGGTTCGGCGCGGGCGAGAGCTACTCGCTGGCCTCGGGCGTCTTCCACAGCACGGTGATCGAGGGGTCGGGCGAGGCGGCGACGGTCGCGCTCGGGCGGATGGTCCGCCCGGGTTCCGACCTGTCGCTCGGGCCGCTCGACGCGCCCAGCCACACCCAGCGCCGGCACGTGTGCGGCGACGCCGAGTCGGCCAGGGCCGCCGCGGTCGCGACGGCCGGCCTGGCCGCCCAGTACACCTACTGAAGGGACCCCGCTGTGGACGTCTCGGCGGAACTGGCGGTGGCCGTGGCCGCCGCGGAGGCGGCGGGCACGCTGCTGCGGCGCGAGCCCGCGTGGATCAGCGCCAAGGGCGCGGGCGGCGATCTCAGCACCGACCTGGACCTCCGTTCGGAGGAGCTGATCGTGAGCCGGGTCAGGGCCGCCTATCCCGACGACCGGATCGTGGCCGAGGAGTCGGGCGCGGCCGGCGCCGAGGGCGACCGCGTCTGGTTCGTCGACCCGCTCGACGGCACCAACAACCTCGCGATCGGCCTGCCCGTCTACGCGGTGGGCATCGCCTTCTGCGTGGCCGCGCGGCCCGTGGCCGGGGTGGTGCACGACCCCGTCAGCGGCGGCACGTGGTCGGCGGTGCGGGGCGCCGGCGCGCGGGGGCCGGGGCTGCCCGCCGAGGTGACGCCGAGCGCGCGGCCGCCGCTGCTGGCCTGGACGCAGGGGCACGGCCTGGCCGCCGATCCGGCCACCGGCGCCCTGCGCACCGCCGTGGAGGCGCGGTCCGGCCGGCTGCTGCAGCTCTGGGCGCCGCTGGTCGCGTGGATCATGCTGGCCCGGGGGCGGATCGACGGCATGGTCGGCTACCGGGCCGAACTCGTCGACTTCCCGGCGGGCGCGCTGATCGCGGCCGAGGCGGGGGTGGAGATCCACCGGTTCGACGGGCGGCCGTTCGACCTGCGGGTCGACCTGCCGGAGTCGGAGCGGAACTTCGTCGCCTGCCGGGCCGGGCAGTTCGCCCGGATCTGGCCCTCAGGCGGCTGAGCCGAGCCCGACGGTCTCGACGACCTCGACGCAGGTGCCGTGGTCGCCCATCACGCACAACGCGAGGGTGCGGAAGACGTCGTCGAACGTCCGGGCCGGCGGCAGCAGGCCGGCGGGCACCCGCAGGCCGCGGTCGCGGAACCGGGTCATCGTGATGTGGGGGCGGAACAGCCCGCCGATCTCGTCGTAGCCGTGGCGGTCGAGGTTGGCGCGGGCCTCCGGCGGCGCGACGAGGCGGTGGTCGGCCAGCACCCGGCCGACCGGGTCGAGTTCGCGCAACCCGGTGCGCAGCGGGCCGAGCCCGGCGACGAGGTCGTTCTGGAGCCGGGTGACGGCGGCGGTCTTCCGGTAGAACAGCTCGAACATGCCCTGGTCGTTGGCGGCGAAATGGCCGCCCTCCAGCGGGATCTCGGCGGTTCGCCCCGCGACCCGGCGAAGCGCCTCCCGCGCCTGGCCGAGGCGCGCGGATTCGAAATTCGCCATGTAAAGCGAGATGTGCGGATAGAGCGAACCGCTCCGCAGCGTGAATTCGACCGGCGCGAATTCCGCGCACCACGCGCTCAACCGCACCGAACGCTCCTCGACATCGGCGCCCGGTAACAGCACCGCGTCGTAAACCGGAAGACCCGACATGCGCCCACTCTATTTCAGGTGAGCGCCAGCACCCAGACGACGGAAGGGAGCAGGAGAATGGCGAGCAACGCGCCGGTCAGCACGAATTTCCCCATGGGCACCCTGACGCCCCGGCGGCGGCACCATTCGAACCAGAGCAGCGTGGCCAGCGAGGCCCAGGGCGTGACGACCGAGCCGACATTGGTGCCGACGAGAAGGGCCAGCAACTGGTCGAGATTGTCCGCGGGCACGACCTGTTCGCCCGCGACGTAGGCCGGCAGGTTGTTGACCGTGTTCGACAGGCCCGCGCCCGCCGCGGCCGTGCGCAGCAGCCCGGCGAACCCCTCTCCCGCGCCGATGAGCAGGCTCATCAGGTCGTTGAGGCCGTGGCGCATCAGCGTCGGCACCACCAGGAACAGGCCGGTGACGAACACGAGGAGCTGCCAGGGGATCAGCGAGGGGCGCAGCGACCGGCGGTCGCGGACGAGGTAGGCGGTGACGGCCAGCGCGGCGGCGACGATCGCCGCGACCTCGATCTGCAGCCCGGCGAGGATGGCCGCGATGAACAGCAGGCAGGCCGCGCCGGTGCCCCAGAACAGCACCGGGTCCTTGACCGGCTCGGGCTGGGCGGGCTCGTAGCGGTCGGCTCCCCGCACGCTCCGCCGCCAGTAGAACACCCACAGCAGCGCCATCGTGACCGCGATCGCGACCGTCTGCGGGAGCCACATGCGGACCGCGAACTCCGGCGCCGACAGGCCCACCTTGTTCAGCGCCAGCAGGTTGGTCAGGTTGCTCACCGGGAGCAGCAGGCTGGCGGTGTTGGCCAGCCACACCGTGGTCATCGCCAGGGGGAGCGGCGCGATCTTCGCGCGCGGCGCGAGGGCCAGCATGACGGGCGTGAGCAGGACCGCCGTGGTGTCGAGGTTGAGGAAGACCGTGGTGGCCGAGGCGAACGCGACGCACAGCAGGAACAGCGCCGGATAGGCCCCCCGGCCGAGCAGCGCCAGCCGGGCCGCGATGACGTCGAACACCTGCGCCTGTTTGGTCAATTCGGCCAGCACGATAACGCTGACCAGAAACACCATGAGGGGAGCTATTCGCTCGACACTCGCCCGCGCCTCCGCAATCGGCAGCAGACCCGTCAATACGCAACCGACGCCGATGAAAAGCAGGCCGATTCGAATCCAGTCGAGTACACTCGGTGCTCGTACGGCCCGTTTCCACAACGGCACGGACGGTGACCCTTCGTCGCCCACGGTAGAAAATATCATGGCTTCATTCCGGCGAGGTGGGTGATACCGGCGTCATGGAGCGGCCGATCGACATTTTCATCAGCTACTCTCCGGCCGACGAACGCTGGGCGTCCTGGCTGGGCTGGGAACTCGAGGCAGCAGGATACCGCACCATGCTGCAGGCCTGGGATTTCGTCCCCGGCACCAATTTCGTCGACTTCATGGACCGGGGCGTCCGGGAGGCCGCGGTCGTGCTGGCCCTGCTGACCGAGAATTATCTGGGTTCCCGTTACGGGAAACTCGAATGGCAGGCCGCGCTCCGCGCCAATCCGGATAATCCAGAAAACAAACTCATCACCGTGCGAATCGAGGACTGCCGGGTCGACGGGCTCCTCTCGAACATCACCTGGGTCGACCTCGTCGGGGTGACCACTCCCGACCACGCGCGGGGGCTCGTCCTCACCCGCATCCGCGAGGCGCTGGCCGGGCGGGCCAAGCCCGAGTTACGCCCCGCCTTCCCCACCGGGTCCGACGCCCGGCCGCCCGCGCCGCTCACCTCGCCCCGGCCGACCGTGCCGACCGGGCATCGGCGGGCCCGCCGGGTGCCGGTGGTGCCGCCGGGATATCCGGCCGACTTCGAGCCGCCCGCCCGGCGCGACAGCCTGAGCGTGCTCCACGTGGCGGGCCCCCGGTTCGGCCGGACGATGGGGGCCGAGCCGCCCCTGAGCCCGGCCGGGCTGCAGTCCCACATCTTCGCCGAGCTGACCCGGCTGACCGACGCGGGGGTGCCCCGGCCCGAGCTGATGGTGGTGGCCGGCGACCTGACGGCGGCGGGCAGCCGCAGGCAGATGACCGACGCGCTGACCTTCCTCACCGGGCTGCGCGCGCTCGCCGGGCTCGAACCCCAGCGGGTGGTGCTGGTGCCGGGCGCGCGTGACGTGAACCTGGCCGCCTGCGAGGCCTACTTCAACGACTGCAAGGCCGACGACGAACGCCCCGAGGCGCCCTACTGGCCGAAGTGGCGCCACTTCGCGTCGTTGTTCCGCGAGTTCTACCAGGGCGTCGACTCGGTCATGTTCGACAGCGCCCAGCCGTGGACGCTCTTCGCGATCCCCGAGATCAAGGTCGTGGTGGCCGGGCTCAACTCCACGATGGCGATCAGCCACCGGACCGAGCACCGGTTCGGCCTGGTCGGCGAGTCGCAGGCCGCGTGGTTCGCCGAGCGGGTCCGCGCTTTCGAGCGGGAGGGCTGGTTGCGCCTCGGCGTGGTCCACCACGGCCTGACGCCGGGGCACCCCGACTCGCTCACCGACGCGGGCGTCGTCGAGGGGCTGCTCGGCGGGAAGCTCCACACGATCCTCCAGGGCGGCGGCCGCGACGGCGACCCGGCTCCGCTGGGGGCCGGGGCGCTCGTGCTGCCCCCGCTGGAGCCCGGCCGTCAGCAGGTGCTGGAGTTCACGCCCGACGGCCTGGTCGTCCACCGGACCACCGCGCCCCCGGCCACGATCGAGCGGCGCTGGATCTCGGCCGGCGGGATCTTCCCCGCGCCGGGGGCCGTGCCCGAGCCGCTGGCCGTCGGCGGGCCCGAGCCCGACCGGCAGCCCCCGGCGCGGGCGCAGGGGCCCCGGGCCCAGCTCCTCGACCGGGTCGCCGAGGCCTGCGAGACCCGCTTCGACCACGCCGTCATCCGGACCGTCGACGACGACCCGCCCCACCTGCGGGTGAGCTACCGCGACGGCGGGTTCGTGCGCGAGTTCTGGGTCGGCGTGATCGTCGGCGAGCCGACCGAGGGCGAGGTCGACGAGTTCGTGCGCCACGTCCACGCGGGCCACATGGGGCAGTCGGCCGAGCTGGTCTACCTCGGCCCGACCCCGCCGCGCAGCCTGCGCGAGGACGCCGCCCGGCGGGGCGTGCGGCTGCGCAGCCTGATCGAGTTCCAGGGCCTGGTCGACCTGTCGGGCTACGTCGCGGCCCAGACCCGGCGGCTCAACGCCGACCCGACCTACCCCGCCCACCTCTACGTCACCCAGGACTACCGCGAGCTCGACCCGACCGGCGGCGAGGTCCGCCACGACCTGGCCGGTGAGCTGATCTCCCAGCTCCACGGCGACCAGGGCAGGTTCGTGCTGGTGCTGGGCGACTTCGGCCGGGGCAAGACGTTCGTGCTGCGCCAGGTCGTGCGGCGCATGGCCACCGAGACGCCCCATCTGACGCCGGTCCTGATCGACCTGCGCACGCTCGACAAGGCCCACTCGGTCGAGACGCTGATCGCCGCCCACCTGGCCAACCACGGCGAAGACCAGATCGACCTGAAGGCCGTGCAGTACATGCTCCGGCAGGGCCGGATCGTGTTGTTCTTCGACGGGTTCGACGAACTGGTCACCCGGGTCACCTACGACCGGGCCGCCGACCATCTCGAGACGCTGCTCCAGGCGGCGCAGGACCAGGCGAAGATCGTCGTGGCGAGCCGCACCCAGCACTTCAAGTCCGACGCCCAGGTGTTCACCAAGCTCGGCGAGATGGTCGGCATCCTGCCGCAGCGGCGGGTCTTCAGCATCGAGGGCTTCTCGACCGAGCAGATCCTGGCCTACCTGATCAACGCCTACGGCGACCGGGCCCTGGCCGAGGAACGGCTGCGGCTGCTGCGCAGCATCCAGGACCTGAGCGGGCTGGCCCGCAACCCCCGCATGCTGACCTTCATCGCCGACCTGGCCGACGACCGGCTGCGCGCGGTCGCGCACGCCCACCGCACGGTCAGCGCCGCCACGCTCTACCAGGAGATCCTCGGTTCCTGGTTGCGCTACGAGCAGCGGCGGCTGGGCGACCAGCGCGGCGCGCAGGCCGGGCTCGACGAGGCCGACCTGTGGCACGCCGTGCGCACGCTGGCGATGCGGTTGTGGGAGACCAACGAGCCCTACCTGCGGCTGGCCGAGCTGGCCGAGGTCGCCGAGACGCTCTCGGGCCTGGCCGACGGGCGCATGTCGGGCGAGCAGGCCACCCACACCGTGGGCACGGCGAGCCTGCTGGTGCGGACCTACGACGGCCTGTTCGGGTTCATCCACGGGTCGGTGGCCGAGTGGCTCGTCGCCCACTTCATCGCCGACGAGTTCGGCCGCGACCGCGCCGACCCGACCGCGCTGAGCCGCCGGGAGTTGTCGCAGCTCACCGTCGACTTCCTGTGCGACCTGGCCGAGGCGCACGACTGCCAGCTCTGGGCCGACCGGGTGCTGGCCGACCCCGGGGCGGGGAACACCGCGCGCAAGAACGCCCTCAAGATCATCACCAGGCTGCGCACCCCCGCCCAGACGAGCCTGCGGGGCGCGCGGCTGCGCGGGGAGGACCTCTCCCACCGCGACCTCCAGGAGGTCGACCTCACCGACGCCGACCTGACCGACGCCCGGCTGGTGGGCACCAACCTGTCGCGGGCGATCCTGCGGGGCACCAAGCTGGCCGGAGCCTGGCTCGACGAGGCCCGGCTGACCGGCGCCGACCTGCGCGGGGCCGACCTGACCCGGGCCCGGCTGGCCAGAACCGACCTGCGCGACGCGGTCGTCTCCGGCAGCCGGTGGACCCGCGCCACGCTGGTCAACGTGGTGGCGGGCGAGCGCGTGCTGCGCGCCCCCGAGCTGCGCGACGCCGCCGTGGTGCCGGGGTCCTCGATCGAGGTGCAGGTCGCTCCCCCGGCGGTGGGCGTGCCCTACGGGTTCGACCCGCTGACGACCCGGTTGCCCAACCCGATCGCCTACAACACCGACGGGCAGATCTTCGCCGTGGGCTGCGACAACGGCGGGGTGATGGTCTTCGAGGCGCCGTCCGGGCGGCCGATCCGCACCCTGTGGGGGCACCGAGACCGGGCCTACGCCCTGGCCTTCGGCGCACAGGACCTGCTGGCCACCGGGTCGGCCGACGGCGACGTGCGCATCTGGGACACCGCGACCGGGGAGTGCGCCCACGTGCTGCGGGTGCATCCCAAGGGGGTCTGGCCGCTGCTGTTCGACGAGGGCGGCACCCTCCTGGCGGCCGGTTCGCCCGACGGCACGCTGATGGTGTGGGACACCGCGACCGGGGCGCTGCGCTGCGAGCTGCCGGGGCACGCCCCGCCGGTCTACACGGCGGTGTTCGGCCCCGACGGCACCAGCCTGATCACCGGCGACGCCTCCGCCAACGTCCGGGTCTGGGATCTGACCACCGGCGAGTTGCGGGTGGTGTTGTCGGAGGGCACCGGCCCGGTCTACCGGCTGGCCCTCAGCCCCGACGGGTCGCTGCTGGCCGCCGGCGACCACTACGGGCTGATCCGCCTGTTCGAGACGGCGAGCGGGCGGGTCGTGCACGAACTGCGCGGCCATCCCGGGCGGGTCTACGCCGTCGACTTCCATCCCGAGGGCACCCATCTGGCCACGGGCGACACGATGGGCACGATCCGGGTCTGGAACCTGCGCGCCCCGCTGGTGCCGCGTCAGCTCGCCGGGCACACCGGGGCCGTCTACCAGGTGTCGTACACCCCCGACGGGAAGAACCTCATCAGCGTCGACAGCAACGGGTCGCTCCGCATGTGGCAGGGCGAGCTGGGGCAGCCGAGGCCGGGGCTGGCGGGGCACCGGGGGTCGATCTGGCCGTTCGCGATCCATCCCGACGGCACGCAGCTCGCGACGACCAGCAACGACGACTCGATCCGGTTGTGGGACCTGGGCACCGGCCAGCTCACCCGCACCCTGCGCGGGCACGGCCGCCGGGTCACCTCGGTCGGCTTCAGTCCTGACGGGACCATGCTGGCCAGCAGCGGCAACGACGGGGCGGTCCGGATCTGGGAGCCGCCGACCGGGCGGCTGATCAAGGAGTTCAGCGGGGTCAACGACCAGCTCACCTCGGCGGTGTTCAGCCCCGACGGCGAGCGCATCGCCACCACGACCAACGACGGCGCGGTGCACCTGCGGCAGACCGCGGGCTGGGACTTCGAACGCGAGCTCGACACCAACACCGAGTCGGTGTGGGCGCAGGCCTTCAGCCCTGACGGCAAGGTGCTGGCCACCGCCAACGACGACGACACGCTCCAGCTCTGGTATCGCACCAGCAACACCCACGTCACCCGGCCGGCCCCCCACCAGGGCCGGGTGCGCTCCATCGACTTCAGCCCCGACGGGCGCCTGGTGGCGACGGGCTGCGACGACCGGCTGGTCCGGGTCTGGGACGCCACCACGGGCGAGTGCCTGCGCATCATGTCGGGGCACACCGACCGCGTCTACCGGGTGGTCTTCAACCCGATGGGCACGGCGCTGGCCAGCATCGGCAACGACGGCGTGGCCCGGATCTGGGACCACACCACCGGCCGTGAACTCCAGGCGCTCGACGCGGGGTCGGGCCGCCTGTGGACGGGCGACTTCAGCACCGACGGCTCGATCCTGGCGACGGCGGGCGACGACCGGCTCGTCCGTCTGTGGGACGTCGCCACCGGCCGTCACCTGCACACGTTGCCGGGCCATTCCCGCCGGGTCGTGTCAGTGGCGTTCAGCCCGGCCGGGCCGCTGCTCGCCTCGGCCGGGAACGACGGCATGATCATCCTGTGGGACCTGTCGGGCCCCGAGCCGGCCCGCAAGGTCACCCTGCTCGGCCTGCCCGGCGGGTGGGCCTCCTTCGCCCCCGACGGGCGTTACAAGCAGGAGGGCAACGTGCACGGCGAGTTCTGGTTCGCCATCGCCATGTGCCGCTTCGACCCGGGCGAGCTCGACCCCTACCTCGACGACGTGCGGCTCATGAGGCGGCAGGAGGAGTTCTGAGTCAGCCGAGGCGGCGTTCCACCGACGCCACCTTCTCCTCCATCCGCCCGGGTCCGCCGGTCCGGATGTCGGCCTTCAGCACCAGGCTCACCCGGTCGCACCGGGCCTCCACGGCGGCCACCGCCGCCTGGACGACGGCCATCACCTGATCCCAGCTCTCCCCCTCGACCGTGGTGAACATCGCGTCGGTCCGGTTCGGCAGGCCGGAGGCCCGGACCACCCTGACCGCCTCGGCGACGTACTCCCCCACCTCCTCGCCCTTGCCGATGGGGGTGACGCTGAAAGCGACGAGTACGGACATGGCCTGACCTGCTTCCTTTGGTACCGTGGACCAACGTGGGCGATCTTGGGCATGAGTTGTGGTTCGGAGTGGGGCCGGAGCCCCGGGCGGACGGCCCCGCGCGGCTGGTCGAGCTCGCCGTCCTCGCGGAGGAGGCCGGGCTCGACCTCCTCGCCCTCCAGGATCATCCTTATCAGCCCCGCCATCTCGACGCGCTGACGGCCCTGGGCCAGATCGGCGCCCGCACGGAGCGGATCCGGCTGCTGCCCAACGTGGTGAACCTGCCGCTGCGCCCGCCTCAGGTGCTGGCCAAGGCCGTGGCCAGCCTCGACCTGATGACCGGGGGCCGGGTCGAGCTGGGGCTCGGGGCCGGGTTCCTCTGGGACGCCGTCGCCTCCTACGGCGGCGCCCGGCGGTCGCCGAAAGAGGCGGTGGACGCCGTCGCCGAGGCCCTCGACGTCATCCGGCTGTTGTGGACGCCGGGCGGCCCCGTCTCCTACGACGGCGCGCACCACCGGCTCGACGGCGCCCGGCCGGGGCCGTTCCCGGCGCATCCGGTGGGGATCTGGGTGGGGGCGTACCGGCCCCGGCTCCTGGAGGTCACCGGGGCCAAGGCCGACGGGTGGATCCCGTCGAAGGGCCACGTGTCCCGCGAGGAGCTGCCCCGGCTGAGCCGGATCGTCGACGAGGCGGCCGGGGAGCGCACGATCAGGAAGGCGTTCAACCTCAGCGGGAGCTTCGACCCGCGCGGCACCGGCTGGTTCGAGGGCCCGCCGGAGTCGTGGGCCGAGCAGCTCGCCGAACTGGTGCTCGACCTGGGGATGAGCGTCTTCGTCCTCGGCACGTCCGACGAACGCCAGCTCAAGGTCTTCGCCGCCGAGGTGGCCCCGAGGGTGCGCGAGCTCGTCGCGGCCGAACGCCCCGCGGCGGCTCCCCCGGTCGCGCCGGTCATCGACGACGCGTCGCGTCCCCGGTCGGCCAAGCGCGACTTCGCCCTGCTGTCGCCGCGCCAGCGGGAGATCGGCAACCGGCTGGTCCTCATCCACGACCACCTCCGGCAGGAGCTCGCCCGCATCGGCGACGCCGTCGACCAGGTCGCGCGGGGCCGGGCCGAGGCGGCGGCGGTCCGGTCGATGATCAACGACCTGACCATGCGGCAGAACTACTGGACGCTGGGCGGCTTCTGCGCCTCCTACTGCCGCGTCCTGACCGCCCACCACTCGATCGAGGACGCCCACATGTTCCCCGGCCTGGTCACGGCCGAGCCGTCGCTGGCCCCGGTCATCCGGCGGCTGGAGGAGGAGCACGAGGTCATCGCGGAGATCCTCACCGGCCTCGACGCGGCCCTGGTCGCGATGGTGACCGACCCGTCGGGCCTCGACGAGGTGCGCCGCCGGGTGGGCACCCTGACCGAGGCGCTGCTGTCGCATCTGGCGTACGAGGAGGAGGAACTCGTCGAGCCGCTGTCGCGCCTGGAACTCGACGTCTGACCTCAGCCGCCCGCCGCCCACGCGGCCAGCAGCACCAGGGCCGCCACCACCAGGGCGACCGCGCCCGCCCGCTGCCACCACGGCCCGGACCCGCGCGAGGGCCGGGCGATCCGGGCCAGCATCTCCTCCCGCATGCCCGGCAGCAGCACCGGCACCAGGCCGGGCAGGTGGCGGCGCACCGCCTCCCCGGCCGTCTTCTCGCACGGCTCGCACGTCTTCAGGTGCCGTCCGACGGCCAGCCGGACCTGACGGGTGAGGACCATGCGGTCCCAGCCCGCGAGGTCGAGGCAGGTGGGCGCCTCCCGGGCCAGCAGGAGGAGCCGGAGCCCGCCGGTCAGCGCGCCGCGCAGGTCGCGCAGCAGCAGCCCCGCCCGGGGCAGGTCGACGCAGCGCGCCTCGGCGACCTCGCGACCACCCGCGCCGCGCCGGACGACCAGGTCGTAGAGCCGCCGGTCCCGCGCCGGCAGGCCGGCCGCCACCTGGTCGAGGAGGCGGCGGACCTGGTCGTCGGACGGCCCCGGCGACGGCGGGCAGCCCGCGTGTGCCGGCCAGGGGGCCCAGGGGGCCCAGGGGGCATGGTCGTGGTAGGCGGCGATCAGGTGCTCGTGGAGGTCTTCGACGTCCACCTGGCCGCAGCGGCAGGTGGCGATCCCCCGGACCTGCCGGTCGTAGATCGCGGTGAACGCGCGCTCGCGCGGGGATCGGTCCATCCCTCCCAGCGTGCGGCCCCCGGACCGGCGGTTTCCGTTCGTGTACGAATCTTTCCGCCGCCAAGCCGGCTCGAAAGGAGGAAGATTGCGTCATACCCGCATGAAAGGAGTTTCCATGGAGGTCACACTTCGCCCGGTCCGGGCCAAGGATCTCGAGCTCTTCGAGCGGGAGCGCGCCGACCGCGAGGGCACCGGCCCCCACCAGTGGTTCGGGCACCGCCCGCCGCAGCCGTTCCACCGCGAGTTCGCCGAGAACGGGTTCCTCGGGCCCGACTCCGGCCGGATGACCATCGAGGGCGACGGCGTGCCGGTCGGGTGGGTGTCGTGGTGGATGAACTCCTGGGGGCCCGACCTGACCTCCTGGTGCTGGTCGACGGGGATCTGCGTGTTCTCCGGCTACCGGGGCAAGGGCATCGGCACGCAGGCGCAGGCCCAGCTCGCCGCCTACCTGTTCGCGCACACCCGCGCCGAGCGCATCCAGTCGTTCACCGACGCCGAGAACCTCGCCGAGCAGCGGGCCCTGGAGAAGGCCGGGTTCGTCCGCGAAGGGGTGATCCGCCGGGGGCAGTGGCGCGAGGGGGCCTGGCACGACCAGGTGCTCTACTCGGCCCTGCGGCCCTGAAAGGCCCCGATCAGCGTGTACGGCACCGCGAGCACGGCGAACAGCAGCCACGACGGCGCGAGCTCCGACCCGAGACCGTAGAAGGCGAAGGTCAGCACCGCCATGACCTCGGTGCCCAGGCCCGCCATCGAGGTCACCGTCGCGCGTGACCGGTCCGGCAGGCCGTGCTGGAGACGGGCGTCGGCCGCGGTGATCGCCCACTGGATCACCCCGAACGCGGCGGCGACGAACACGAACCCCCACGGGCTGCGCACCGCCGCCCCGGCGATCAGCAGCAGGCCGCCGGCGCAGGTGATCGGGCCGGCCCACCGCAGGCCGCGCCCGGCCAGGAGACCGCCCGCGGCGAACCCGGCCGACACGAGCACCATCAGCGGCGGCACCCACGCGTCGCCGACGCCGGTGCCCTGGGCCAGGAGCGGCAGGTACTCGTCGAAGGCGCTCAGCCCGGTCACGGCCGAGACCAGCAGCAGCCGCCGCCCGAGCGTCCTGGAGCCGCGCACCTCGCGGAAGCCCGCCTTCAGCACGCCGAGGTAGCCGTCGTCGTCGCCGGGCTCCTCCCGGGTCTCGGGGAGGGTGCGGGCGACCAGGGCGGCGGCGACGAGACTGGCCATGGAGGCGACGCCGGCCGCCTGGTAGCCGCCCCAGGCCATGGCCGGGGCGGCGACCCCGCTCGCGATCATCATGGCGGTGGTGCCGACGGCCTCGGCGCGGCCGGTGACGCGGGGGTAGGCGTCGGCGGCGTCCAGCCGGGCCAGTTCCTCGTAGACGAGGGCCTCGGCGGTGCCCGAGCCGATCGCGGTGGCGACTCCCCACAACACGAAACCGGCCGCGAACGACCAGTAGCCCGGCAGGAAGGTCCACAGGCCGAAGCCCGTGGCGGTGAGCAGCGGCGACGACACCAGCAGGCGGCGGCGCGAGAACGCGTCGGCCCACGCGCCCGACGGGATCTCCAGCAGGAAGGAGGTCAGCGACCAGATGACGAAGAGCGTGGAGATCTGGCCCGGTGAGAGCCCGTGGTCGGCGAACAGGAGCGCGTAGACGGGATAGAGGAGGACGAACTCCTCGAAGAACGCCAGGGCGTAGAGACGCCGGGCGAATCTGGACGCAGGTGTGGATCAATGTCGCCAGGTCATGTCTCCGACCATAACGGGTCACCATGGACCGGCGCACGCGGGTTTCCGCCGCCGGAGGGCCTCGCGGCGAGGGGTCCGCGGGGGTGGTGCCATCGTGACGCGGTGGCCCGTCTCTCGTCGCGGCACGGGTGGGGCCGTCGTGTGGTGGCCGGTGGCTCGTCGCGGCGTGGGACCCGGGCGGCCGGTTGCCGCCGGGTGCGGAGCGGGCCCTGGGCGGCGGGGGGTGCGGGGGTGGGCGGAGCCGTAACGGAGGAATGTCTATCGAGGGCCCGGGGCGCGGCGGAAGGCGAAGGGTTCGCTCGGGCGGCCGGGGACCACGAACCAGCACTCGCCGGTGCCCTCGCTCGCGACGACCTTCTCGAAGGCGTCGACGACCTCGTCGACCTCCATGATCGGGAAGCCCTCGGCTTCGAGCAGGACGCGGGCGTCGCCGAGGATCGCGGTGTCGGCGAACGACGGGCAGAGGGCCTGGACCCGGATGCCGTCGGGGGCCAGGGCCACGCCCAGGGAGCGGATCAGGCCGACGACGGCGTGTTTGTTGGCCGCGTAGATCGGGTCGAGCGGGATGCCGACGATGCCGGCCATGGACGCGGTCGCGACGATGACGCCGCCACCGGAGGCCTTCAGCGCGGGGATCGCGGCGTGCGCGCCGAAGACGACGCCGTCGAGGTTGACGCCCATCGCGCGGCGGTAGAGGGCCACGTCGAAGTCCTCGCCCACGCCGCAGCCGGAGGCCACGCCGGCGTTCAGGAAGGCCAGGTCGAGGCGGCCGTGCTCCTTCATCACGTAGTCGACGGCCCTGAGGTTGTCGTCGAGGACGGAGACGTCGCACCGCACGTCGGCGGGTTCGGCGATGTCGGCGACGACGACCTTGACGCCGGACGCGGCGAGGCGGCGGGCGACCCCGGCGCCGATGCCGCTGCTCCCTCCGGTGACCAGTGCGACCTTCACGGTGTCACTCACAGCGGCAGTCCTCCCGTCGCGGCCCGCGTCGAGCCGGTGTCACGATAGGCGGCGATGACGCGTTCGGCGATGCGCATCTGGTGGATCTCGTCGGCGCCGTCGGCGAAGCGGGCCCAGCGGGCGTGCTGGAACATGCTCGCCAGCGGGGTGTCGGTCGAGTAGCCGAGCGCGCCGTGGACCTGGATCGCCCGGTCGACGATGCGGTTCAGCGAGTTCGCGACGAAGTGTTTGGCCATGGAGACCTCGGTGCGGAAGTCGTCGCCCTTGTCGATCTTCGAGGCGGCGTGCAGGACCATGAGCTTGCACTGGTAGAGCTCCATCGCCGAGTCGGCGATCAGCCACTGCACACCCTGCTTGTCGGCCAGCAGCGAGCCGTGGCTGTAGCGGTTGAGCGCCCGGTCGACCATCATGTCGAGCGCCGTCTCGGCCTGGGAGATCCACCGCATGCAGTGGGCCAGCCGGGCGGGCCCGAGACGATGTTGCCCCAGGCGGTGGCCGTTGCCCCGGCCGCCGAGGATCTGCGACTCCGGCAGGCGCAGGTCCTCGATGAGGATCTCGCTGTGGCCGGTCGAGCCGTGCATCGTCTCGACCTCGCGCACGTCGGTCCAGCCCGGCGAGGGGATGTCGACCAGGAACGCCGTGGTGGCGCCCCGCTGTCCCGCCGGCACGTCTGGTTCGGTGCGCGCGATGAGGATCGCGAAGTTCGCCCGGCGGGCGTTGGAGATGAACCACTTGTGCCCGTTGACGACCCATTCGTCGCCGTCCTGTACGGCGATCGTCCGGATCAGCGTGGGATCGGACCCGGCCACCTCGGGTTCGGTCATCGCGAAGCACGACATGGCCCGCCCCTCCAGCAGCGGGCGGAGGTACTTCTCCTTCTGCTCCTCGGTGGCCCAGTGGTGCAGCGTGTGCATGTTGCCCTCGTCGGGCGCCTGGCAGTTGAGCACCCACGGCCCGAGCCGCGTCTTGGCCGCCTCCGACTGGACCATCGCGAGCGCGACGTGCCCCAGCCCCATGCCCCCGGCCTCCACCGGCATGTGCGGCAACCACAACCCCTCGGCCCTGGCCCTCTCCCGGAGGCCGAAGATCGTGCGGAGGTAGTCGTCGCGCGGCAGGCCCTCGGTCTTCGCGGGGACGATGACGTCCTGGACGAAGGCGCGGACCCGGCGGCGGATCTCCTCGTGCTCGGGAGCGAGCGTGAAGTCGATGGCCATGGGCCGTATATTAATGCGATCGCCTTAATCCGCACAGGGGGTGGACCGTGGACGGCCGTCTGCGGCTGATGCTGGCCGCCGAGGAACTGTTCGCCGACCGGGGCATCGACGCCGTGTCGCTCCGGGAGATCAACGCCGCCGCCGGGCAGCGCAACGCCTCGGCGCTGCAATATCACTTCGGCGACCGGGAGGGGCTGCTCAAAGCGGTCCTGGCCCGGCACCACCCGTCGGTCGAGGCCGCCCGGCACAACCTCCTCGACGCCTTCGAGGCCGCGCCGCCCCCGGAGCCGCTGCGGCCCCTCGCCGGGGCCTTCGTGCGTCCGCTCGCCGCCCACCTGGCCGAGCCCGGCGGGCGGCGTTACCTGCGGCTGCTCGACCAGGTGGTCCGCCGGGCGTCCCCCGGCGCGCTGCGCGCCTCGACCCAGGAGCCGACCAGCGTCAACCGGTGGCGGGACCTCGTCGGGCCGCTGCTGCCCGAGATCGCCGTGACGCGGCTGCACCGGCGGTTCACGGCGATCCGGGTGACGTACACGGAACTGGCCCGCCGCGCCGAGACCGGCGCGGACCGCGACGAACGGCTCTTCACCAGCCACCTGATCGACGTCGTCGCGTCGGTGCTGGCCACGCCGGTGTCGGAGGAGACGGCCGGCCTGCTGGCCACGTCACGGGAGTGACGGCCCGAACGCATCCGCGACCGGCTCCGGCCAGGAGGGGCCGCTAACCGCCGATCCAGGCCTTGACCCAGGCGAGCTGCACCGGGAGGTGGGCGTCGGCGCCGCCCTCGTGGTCGTTGAAGGCGTACTCCTCCATGTGCTTGGCCGCGCCGGCGTAGGCGTTGTAGGCGGCGTAGACGGTCGAGGGCAGGCAGATCTCGTCCATCAGCCCGACCGAGAACAGGGCCGGGGCGGCGGCGCGCTTGGCGAAGTTGACGCCGTCGAAGTAGGACAGGGTGCGCTCGACCCGCTCGACCTCGGTGCGGTGGATCTTCAGGTAGCGGGCGATCTCGGTGTACGGGTCCTTGCCCGTCACCCGGATCGACCGGGGGAAGTCCGACAGGAACGGCACGTCCGGCATGGCCGCCGCGACGTCGGGGAGCAGCGCCGACACGGCGAGGGTGATGCCGCCGCCCTGGCTGCCGCCGGTGATCGCGACCCTGGCCGGGTCGACCAGCGGATGTCGCCGCACCGTCTCGACGGCCCGCACGGCGTCGCTGAAGACGCGGCGGTAGTAGTAGGTCGCCGGGTCGCCGATGCCCCGGGTCATGTAGCCCGGGTGCGCCGGGGCCGAGCCCTCGGGGTCGGGGGTGTCGCCGAGGGACCACCCGCTGCCCTGGCCGCGGGTGTCCATGACGAGCAGGGCGTAGCCGGCGCTCGGCCAGTAGAGCCACTGGTGCGGCAGCCCCCGGCCGCCGCCGTAACCCTGGTACTGCACCACGCAGGGCAGCGGCCCCCCGGCGCCGGCCGGGACGAGGAACCAGCCCCGCACCGGCTGCCCGGCCCATCCCTGGAACACCACGTCGAAGACGTCGACCGTGGTCAGGCCCGTGGTGACGGGCGAGAAGACGGGGGCGAGCCCGTGGGAGCGGGTCTCGGACAGGGTCGCGGCCCAGAAGTCGTCGAAGTCGTCGGGCTCGGCGACGGAGGAGACGTAGGTGCGCAGTTCGGGCAGCGGCAGATCAAAATACGGCATGAAGCCCATCATCTGGGGTTTCGTCCCTAATTGGCGATCGGTCTCGCCATGTGAACCCCGGTGCGGCAACCCTGGTTGCGGGCGATCTACGATCGCTACTGCCTGCGGTCGTGGAACTGGCCGTTCTGGTGATCCCGGGCCGCCCTCGTGATGGCGCGGCGGATGGGCTCGTAGCCCGTGCAGCGGCAGAGGTTCGACCCGACCAGGGCCGCCACCTCCTCCTCGCCGAGTGCCGGGTCGTGCTCCAGCGCCCCGGCCGCGAGCATCAGGAAGCCCGGGGTGCAGAAGCCGCACTGGAGGCCGCGTTCGGCGGAGAAGGCGCGTTGCAGGGGGTGCGGTTCGCCGTCCGCGCCGGCCAGGCCCTCGACGGTGCGGATCGGGACGCCGTCGCACTGGACGGCCAGCATCAGGCACGACCGCACCGCCTCGCCGTCGACCAGGACCGTGCACGCGCCGCAGACGCCCTGTTCGCAGCCCAGGTGGGTGCCGGTGAGGCCGCAGTCGTCGCGGAGGGCGTCGGCGAGCACCCGGCGGGGTTCGACGTCGAGCGGGTAGGCGGCGTCGTTCACGGTGAGGGTGATCTTCATACCGGGGTGGCCTCTCTCAGCGTTCGGGCGACCAGGACGGCGATGACGTGGCGGCGGTAGTCGACGTCGGCGTAGGGCTCCGGCACGGGGGCGGCGTCGTGGGCGGCGGCGGCCTCGCCCGCCGCGGCGAACAGGAGCGGCGAGGGCCCGGCCCCGACGACGGCCCGTTCGGCGGCGTGGGCCCTCAGGGGGCGGTCGGCGCAGTTGGCCAGGCCTATCCGCGCCCCGGCGATCACGCCGTCCCGGACGGTGAGCGCGGCCCCGACGGCCACCTGGGCGAAGGAGAAGCCGGTGCGGCGGTGCTCGGTGAAGGCGACGCCGGTGTCCGGGCCGAGCAGGGGGTAGCGGACGGCGGTGAGGAGTTCGTCCGGTTCCCTGGCGGTCTGGAAGGGGCCGCGGAAGTAGTCTCCGGCCGGGATCTCCCGCGTGCCCCGGGTGCTGCGGACCTCGACGACGGCGTCGAGGGCGACCGCCAGGGCGCACCACTCCGAGGCCGGGTGGGCCCACGCCAGGCTGCCCACCATGGTGCCCCGCGCGCGGATCGGCGGGTGGGCGATGTAGCCCACGGCCCGGCCGAACAGGTCGCCGAGCGGGCCGGGGACCGCGCCGGGTGATCCGAAGGTCCGGTGGCGGACCAGCGCGCCGACCGTGAGCGTGCCATCGGCGACGGTCAGGGCGTCGAGGCCGGGGACGTGGTTGATGTCGGCGACCACGGCGGGGCGGGCGCGCTGGAGGTGCATCTCCAGCAGGAGGCTCTGGCCGCCGGCGAGCACCTGCGCTCCGGCGCCGAGCGCGTCGACGGCCTCGGCGACCGTGTGCGGCGCGAGGTAGTCGAACGCGGCGGGCTTCACGCCGCCGCCCGCCAGACCACGTCGGGGGTGAGGGGCATCTGGAGCCGCTCGGGGTGGTCGAGCCGCAGGGCGTCGGCCACGGCGTTGACGATCGCGGGCGGGGTGCCGATGCAGCCCGACTCCCCCGCGCCCTTCGCGCCCAGCGGGGTGCGCGGGGTCGGGGTGCGGGTCTCCCCCAGTTCGATGGGCGGGATCTCGGCGTACGTCGGCAGCAGGTAGTCGAGCAGCCCGTCGCCCAGCAGCGGGACGCCGTCGTCGCCGAACGGCACGCCTTCGTAGAGCGCCTGGCCGAGTCCCTGGACGACCGAGCCGAACGCCTGTCCCCGGACCACGGCCGGGTCGAGGGCGCGGCCGCAGTCGTCCACGGCGACCAGCCGCAGCACCCGGACGGCGCCCAGGTCGGGGTCGACCTCCACCACGGCCGCGTGGGTGCCGAACGGGAAGGCCATGTCCGCCTCGTAGCGTTCGTCGATGCGCAGCGGGCCGGTGCGCTTGACCAGTTCGGACAGGCCCATGGCGGCGGTGCCGCGGACGGGGTGGACGGCGCCGTCGGACCAGGCGGTCTCCTCGACCGGGAGGTCCCACAGACGCGCGGCCCGTTCCCTGGCCTCCTCGATGAGGAGGGTGGCGGCGTGCTGGAGGCCCGCGCCGTCGATCTGGGCCGACCGGCTGCCGAAGGAGCCGACGCCGCCGGGCAGTTCGTCGGTGTCGCCCTCGATCAGGCGGACCCGGGCCGGCTCGACGCCGAGGGTCTCGGCGACGAGCGCGGGGAAGACGGTCGCGTGGCTCTGGCCGCTGGACGCGGCGCCGCAGCGGGCGACGACACCGCCGTCCTCGCCCGCCTCGACGCCGACGTAGTCGTGGAGGGAGCCCTTCTCGCCGCCGGACCGCTCGACGTAGCAGGACAGGCCGATGCCCACGGGCGGCGCGGCGGGGTCGGCGCGGCGGCGGGCCTGCTCGGCGCGCCAGCCGTCGTAGTCGAGGGTGCGCAGCGCCAGGTCGAGGGCGGCGACGTGGTCGCCGCTGTCGTAGGTGCGGCCCGTGGGGGTGCGGTAGGGGAACCGCTCCGGCGGGATGAGGTTGCGGCGGCGCAGCTCGGCCGGGTCGAGGTGCAGGCGGGTGGCCAGCACGTCCATCGTGCGTTCGAGGGGGCTGGTGGCCTCGGGCCGGCCGGCGCCCCGGTAGGGGTAGGTGACCATGGTGTTGGTGAGCACCGAGCGGACCGTGGCGTGCACCTGGGGTGTGGTGTACGGGCCGGTCGCCATCCACGCGGTCTGCATCGGGAAGGCGACGCCGAGATGGGGGTAGGCGCCCACGTCGGCCTCGACGGTCAGCTCGTAGGCGAGCAGCCGCCCGTCGGCGTCGGCGGCCAGCCGGACGTGCTGGTCCTGGCCCCGGCCCCGGGTGGCGACCAGCAGGGACTCCCGCCGGTCCTCGATCCAGCGGACCGGGCGGCCGAGCCGCACCGCGAGCCAGGCGACGGTGATGAACTCGGGGAACACGGCGCTCTTGGAGCCGAACGCGCCGCCGGTGTCCGGCACGACGACCCGGACGCTCTCCTCCGGCCGGTCGAGCAGCCGGGCCAGCTCGCTGCGCAGCCGGTGGGGCGCCTGGTGGCCCGACCAGACGGTCAGCCGGTCGCCCCCGGGCACGCACAGGATGGTCCGGCACTCCATCGGCGAGGGCATCAGCAACTGCTGCCGGTAACTGCTCTCGACCACGACGGCCGCCTGCTCCCACACCTCGTCGTCGATCGGCCGCCCGGCCTCGCCGCGCAGGGCGACGTGGCCGAGACCGGCCGCCTCCTGCGCCGTCACCACGGCGGGCAGCGGGTCGATCCGCGAGCGGACCCGGGCGGCGCCGTCCTCGGCCCGGTAGCGGTCGTCGCCGAGCACGACCGCCAGCGCCTCGCCGGGGTAGCGCACCCGGTCCCGGACGAGCGAGGGCCACTCACGGGTGGCCGCTCCCTCGCGGGCGTCCGGCATCGGCGGCAGGCCGGGCAGGTCGGCGGCCGACCACGCCCCGGCGACGCCCGGCACCTCACGGGCGGCCGAGCAGTCGACCTCCCGCAACACGCCGTGCGCGACCTCGCTCCGGGCGAAGACGGCGTCGAGGCAACCGTCCACACGCAGGTCGGCGACGAAGCGGCCCGCCCCGGTGAGCAGCCGCTCGTCCTCGCGTCTCAGCCAGCGATCCACCATTCGGACACTAGCCGCCCGACTTCAGCCGAAAGAGCAGGCTTTATCCGGATTTTCAGGCGGTGAGAGCGGCCGAGACCACAGTCTTTGCCTCGCGCTGAACCTCGGCCAGGTGCTCCGGCCCGAGAAACGACTCGGCGTAGATCTTGTAGACGTCCTCGGTCCCCGACGGCCGGGCCGCGAACCACGCGCTGGCCGTCTCGACCTTCAGGCCGCCGAGCGCCGCGCCGTTGCCGGGGGCGTGGGTGAGCACGTTGGTGATCGGCTCGCCCGCCAGGCTGCCGGCCGTCACCTGCCCGGCCGAGAGCCTCGCCAGCACCGCCTTCTCCTCCCGCGAGGCCGGGGCGTCGACCCGGGCGTAGGCGGGGTCGCCGAAACGTTCGGTCAGGTCGCGGTAGTGGGCGCCGGGCGACCTGCCGGTCACGGCGGTGATCTCCGAGGCGAGCAGCGCCAGGATGATGCCGTCCTTGTCGGTCGTCCAGACGTGGCCGTCGCGGCGCACGAAGGAGGCTCCCGCGCTCTCCTCGCCGCCGAAGCCGAGCGAGCCGTCGAGCAGGCCGGGGACGAACCACTTGAAGCCAACCGGGACCTCGACGAGGCGGCGGCCAAGGCCGGCCACCACGCGGTCGATCATGCTGCTGCTGACCAGCGTCTTGCCGACGCCCGCGTCGGCCCGCCAGCCGTCGCGGTGGGCGTACAGGTAGGAGATGGCGACGGCCAGGTAGTGGTTGGGGTTCAGCAGGCCGCCGTCGGGGGTGACGACGCCGTGGCGGTCGCTGTCGGCGTCGTTGCCCGTGGCGACGTCGTAGGCGTCCTTGGACGCGATCAGCGAGGCCATCGCGTAGGGCGAGGAGCAGTCCATACGGATCTTGCCGTCCCAGTCGAGCGTCATGAAACGCCACGTCGGGTCGGTGAGCGGGTTGACGACCGTCAGGTCGAGGTGGTGGCGGTCGGCGATCTCGCCCCAGTAGGCCACGCTCGCGCCGCCCAGGGGGTCGGCCCCGATCCGGACGCCCGCGGCCCTGATCGCGTCGAGGTCGACCACCGAGGGGAGGTCGGCCACGTAGGAGCCCATGAAGTCGTAGCGCCCGGTGGTGTCGGCCTTCAGGGCACGATCGAACGGGATGCGGCGGACCTCCTTCAGGCCGCCGGCGATCAGCTCGTTGGCGCGGTTCTGGATCCAGCCGGTCGCGTCGGTGTCGGCGGGGCCGCCGTTGGGCGGGTTGTACTTGAAGCCGCCGTCCTGCGGCGGGTTGTGCGACGGGGTGACGACGATGCCGTCGGCCAGGCCCGAGGTCTTGCCCCGGTTGTGGGTCAGGATGGCGTGCGAGATCGACGGAGTGGGCGTGAAGCCGTCGTGGACGTCGATCAGCACCCGGACCTCGTTGGCCGCCAGCACCTCCAGCGCCGACACCCGCGCGGGCTCCGAGAGCGCGTGGGTGTCGATGCCGAGGAACAGCGGCCCGTCGATCCGCTGCGCGTGCCGGTATTCGCAGATGGCCTGGGTGGTGGCCAGGATGTGGTCTTCGTTGAAGGCCGTGTTCAGCGACGAACCCCGGTGGCCCGAGGTGCCGAAGGCGACCCGCTGTGCGGGCTGCTCCACGTCGGGGCGCAGCGCGTAGTAGCTGGTCAGAAGGCGGGGGACGTCGACCAGGTCGGTCGGCAGCGCGGGCTGCCCAGCTCGCTGATGCACCATAGGCCTAAGTTTGCCGCACTATGCCCCACTAACAGATCACCAGGGGCTCAGAAATGGTCCACGAGTTCGGTGAACCGTCCCAGGGTCAGCACGCCGCCGTCGAGCGGGTCGAGCTCGGCGTGCTCCAGCACCCACGTGTGCTCGTGGGGGATGAACACCGCGCCCATCCCGGCCTGGCGGGCCGGCCGGATGTCCGACTTCGGGGAGTTGCCGATCATCCACGTGCGCTCGACGGCGAAACCCGAGTCGGCCGCCAGCTTCCGGTAGACCTCCGCGTCCTTCTCCCGCACGATGTGGGTCGTGCGGAACCACGCCGCCAGCCCCGAGGCGTCGATCTTGCGCTGCTGCTCCTCGGGGTCGCCCTTGGTCAGCAGGAACAACTCGTGCCGCGACGCGAGGTCGGCCAGGGTGTCGGCGACGCCGGGGATCAGGTCGACCTCGCCCCTGACCAGACGATCCGCCAGACGGTCGATGCGCTCCCTTTCCGCCAGGGACGCGGGCCGCTCCTGGAGCCGCTCGAAGGTCTCGTGCAGGTTCCGCAGGAAGACCCGGCTGCCGTAGCCGTGGGTGACCGCGTTGGCCCGCTCGATGTCGTTGAGGATCTGCCGGATCTGGACCCGGTCGAGCGTCGGATGGGCGGCCCAGTCGAGGAAGTCGTCGATCACCCGCTCGAAGAAGACGTTGTTCTCCCACAGGGTGTCATCCGCGTCGAAAATCAAGGTCTGTCCGGTACGTCGCATTGGCACAGCCTCCCATGACAGAGATACTTGCGGCGCGGAATAAGTTGGTGCCGGACCACGCTACAGCGGCGGTAACCCGAGACCGAGGAGGATGAGCAGAGATGCAGTTCGGGATCTTCACCGTCGGTGACGTCACCACGGACCCGACGAACGGCGCCACCCCCACCGAGGCCGAGCGCATCAAGGCCATGGTGACGATCGCGCTGAAGGCCGAGGAGGTCGGGCTCGACGTCTTCGCGACGGGCGAGCACCACAACCCTCCCTTCGTGCCCTCCTCGCCGACCACGATGCTCGGGTACATCGCCGCCAGGACCGACCGGCTCATCCTCTCGACGTCCACCACCCTGATCACCACCAACGACCCGGTGAAGATCGCCGAGGACTACGCGATGTTGCAGCACCTGGCCGACGGCCGGGTCGACCTGATGATGGGCCGCGGCAACACCGGCCCGGTCTACCCGTGGTTCGGGCAGGACATCCGCAACGGCATCGCCCTGGCCATCGAGAACTACGCGCTGGTGCACCGCCTGTGGCGGGAGGACGTCGTCGACTGGGAGGGCAACTTCCGCACCCCGCTCCAGGGCTTCACCTCGACGCCCCGGCCGCTCGACGGCGTGCCGCCGTTCGTGTGGCACGGCTCGATCCGCAGCCCCGAGATCGCCGAGCAGGCCGCCTACTACGGCGACGGCTTCTTCGCCAACAACATCTTCTGGCCGAAGGAGCACTTCATGCGGCTGATCGAGCTCTACCGGCAGCGCTACGCCCACTACGGGCACGGCACGCCGGAGCAGGCGATCGTCGGCCTGGGCGGTCAGGTGTTCATGCGGAAGAACTCCCAGGACGCGGTCCGCGAGTTCCGCCCCTACTTCGACAAGGCCCCCGTCTACGGCAACGGCCCGTCGCTGGAGGACTTCACCGAGCAGACCCCGCTGACCGTCGGCAGCCCGCAGGAGGTCATCGACCGCACGCTGACCTTCCGCGAGTCCTTCGGCGACTACCAGCGCCAGCTCTTCCTGATGGACCACGCCGGGCTGCCGCTGAAGACCGTGCTGGAGCAGCTCGACCTGCTCGGCGAGGAGGTCGTGCCGGTGCTGCGCAAGGAGTTCGCCGCCCGCCGCGCCGAAGGCGTGGCCGAGGCCCCCACCCACGCGGCCCGCGTCGCCGCCCGCGACGCGGCCCTCGTCGCCAACTAGTCCCAGGAGACCCCCGTGACCGTCATCGCCGTCGTCTCGGCCGGGCTGAGCCAGCCCTCCTCCACCAGGTTGCTGGCCGACCGCCTGGCCGAGGCCGCCGGCCGCCACCTCGCCGGCGCGGAGATCCGCGTCGTCGAGCTGCGCGGCCTGGCCGTCGACATCGCCAACAACCTCGTGACCGGGTTCCCCTCCCCCGCGCTCAAGGAGGCGCTGGAGACGGTGGAGCGCGCCGACGGCCTGATCGCGGTCACGCCGATCTTCACGGCGTCGTACAGCGGGCTGTTCAAGTCGTTCTTCGACGTGCTCGACAACACCGCCCTCCAGGGGACCCCGGTGCTGATCGCCGCGACCGGCGGGACCGCCCGGCACTCCCTGGCCCTGGAGCACGCGCTGCGGCCGATGTTCACCTACCTGCGCGCGGTCGTCGTGCCGACGGCGGTCTACGCGGCCTCGGAGGACTGGGGCGCGACGTCGGGCGACGGGCTGGCCTCCCGGGTCGACCGGGCCGCGGGCGAACTGGCCGCGCTGCTCTCCCGCACCCCGCGGAAACGGCCCGCCGAGGCGCCGCTCATCCCGTTCGAGCAGCAACTGGCCGCCCTGCGGCCGTTCACAACCGGCTGAACGGCTCGGCGTAGGCGAACGGGCCCTTCTCCCCCCGGTACGCCGACAGGGGCCGCGCCTGGAAATAGCGGCCCCACTGCGGGTCGGGAGAGACGATCCCGAGGTCGGAGGCGGGGCGGAAGCCGTACCGCGAGTAGTAGTCGGGGCTGCCCAGCAGGACCACGACGGGCTCCCCGAGCGCGTCGGCGGCCCCGAGGACCGCGTGCATCAGCGCCAGCCCGACGCCCCGGCGCTGCCACTCGGGCGCGACCGCGAGCGGGCCGAGGCCGAGCGCGGGCGCTCCGCCGAGGTCGGCGCGGGTGCAGACCACGTGACCGGCCACCGCGCCGCCGATCTCGGCGACCATCGACAGGGCCGGGATCCAGCCCGCGTCGGCGCGCAGCTCGTCGACCAGCGGGGACTCGACCGGGTCGGGGACGTCCGGTCCGGCGAAGGCCCGCCGGACGACCTCGCGGATCGCGGCCACGTCGTCGGGGGCCTCACGTCGGATCAGCATCAGGTCAGTGTGATCACGCGAGCCGACCCCGGCAACCGGTTTACCCTCGGCTACGCTCGGTGACATGCCGGCCGACACGCCCTATGTGGTCGCCCACCTGGGCGTCTCGCTCGACGGGAAGACCGACGGGTTCCCTCGCGACGAGACCCGGTTCCACCAGCTCGTCGGCACCACCTGGCACGAGGACGTCACCCTGGCCGGGTCCGACACCGTCCTCGCCCGGGAGCCCGCCATGGCCCCCGGTCCCGGGCCGCGCGACCCGGGCCCGCTGCTGGCCGTGGTCGACGGCCGCGCCCGGGTCACCCGCTGGCAGGAGCTCCGCGACGCCGGCCACTGGTCGGAGGTGCTGGCCCTGCACTGCCGCGCCACCCCGCCGCGCCCCGTCGGCCGCTACGTCCCCGAACTCGTCGTCGGCGACGACCGGGTCGACCTGGCGGCGGCGCTGCGCGCGCTCGGGCGGCGGCCGGGCGTCGCGGTGGTGCGCGTGGTCAGCGGCGGGCGGCTCGTCGGCCGGCTGCTGGCCCGGGGGCTGGTCGACGAGGTCAGCCTGCTGGTCCACCCGGTCATGGGCGTCGGCTCCCGCGACTGGTGGGGCGAAGCGCCGCCGCCCGCGCGGTCGCTCCAGCTCATCGAGAGCGACACGTTCGGCCGGGGCCTGGTGTGGCTGCGTTACCGTGTCGCGTGAGCGACGTCCCGCCTGACGCCTCAGAGCCACCTCAGCCAGGAGCCGTGCGGGTCGGTGACCGCCTTCGGGACGCCGTCGAGGGCGGTCACGAACGCCAGGCGGTCAGCGGGGACCACGCCGTCGGGGACCGCCAGCCGAGGGAGGCGCGTGGCGCCCTCGTTGGAGATCCACCGCACGCCGAGGCCGGTGACCAGGCCGACGAAACGGTCGCGGGCCTCGGAGGTCAGGTAGGGCAACATCGCCGAGTGGAAGACGACCACGGTGCCGTGCGCCCCCGCCTCCTCGACCAGGCCGGGCAGGGCCTCGGCGGCGTCGCCGCGCACCAGGCGGGGCGGGCGCTCGGCGGCGAGGGCGAGGGCGGCGCGCAGGCGGTCGCGGCGGGCGTCCTCGCCGGGCCAGACGAGGCATTCGAGCCAGCGGCGCTCGCCGGGGTCGGTGACGTCGACGGGGGCCAGGTCGACGCCCGCCCGCCAGGCGACGTCGGGGACCGCGCCGGGGACGGGCGGGTCGCCCTCGGTCACGCAGGTCAGGGTCACGGGGCCGGGGCCGAAGGGGTCGCGCCGGTCGTAGGCGTACCGGTAGCGGTCGAGCTGGAGGCAGAGACCGGCCGAGGCGCCGACCTCGATGAGGGCGAGCGGGCCGGGGATCTGGGCGAGGACCGGCAGGAGGCTGGCGCAGCGGCCGGCCTCGTTGGTCTGGGTGCGGCGGGCCAGGACGGTCCTCTCGACGCGGGGCCAGTGCTCTGCGGCCCACGCGCGGAAGCCGCCCTCCTCGGTCTCCGGGCCGCCCGCGAACCGGACCGCGGCCAGGACCAGGTTCGGCTGGCGTTTCGGCGGCGGGAGCGTGTCGATGAGGGCGATCAGAGCGGGGTCGGCCGCGATCGCGACGGCGAGGTCCCGGTAGGCGCCCCGGGCCTCGCGGATGCCGAAGGTTCGGTAGACGTCGGCGGTGTCCATGCCCGCATCCTCTCCGGGCGGCCGGGATGCGGTTCACTGGGGGTGTGGAGGAGCGGATCGTCATCGGGGCCCGGTTCAACGGGCCGCCCGCCTCGGCCAACGGCGGCTACGCCGCCGGGCTGGCCGCCGCGTTCGTCGACGGCCCGGCGCGGCCGTCGCGGACCACGGTGTGGTGCGGCCGGAGATCCTGGGGGCGGCGCTCGACTGCGTCGGCTATCCGCCGTTCGCCCAGGGCACCGGCGTCATCGCCCTGCTGGGCACGATGGAGGCCCGGATCGGCCGCGAGGTCCGGGCCGGGGAGCGCCTGGTGGCCGTGGGATGGCCGCTGGGGTCGTCGGGGCGGAAGTTGTTCAGCGCCTCGGCTCTGCTGTCGGCGGACGAGGTCGTCGCGAGCGCCCGCGCCACCTGGATCACGGTGCCCGGCCCGTAGGGTGACGCCCATGGATGCGCTACCTCTGGCTTGGAAAGAAGGCGGGCCGCCGGGAGACGTCCCGGTCGTCCTCATCCACGGGCTGACCGGCACCTCCGCCACGTGGGACCCGATCGCCCCCTGCCTGGGGCGGCACTGGATCGCCCCCGACATGCGCGGACACGGCGCCAGCCCTCGTCACCCCGACTACAGCCTCGGCCTGATGGCCGCCGACACCCTGGCGTTCCTCGACGCCCGGGGCCTCACGAAGATCGACCTGGTCGGCCACTCGATGGGCGGGCGGGTGGCCCTGCTGGTCGCCCGCGAGCGGCCCGGCCTGGTCCGGCGGCTGGTGCTGGAGGACTCGTTCCCGGCGCCGCACGAGCCGCAGGTCATCGAGCCCTACGTCGCGACCGGCGAGGAGGTCGACCACGACCCGGCCGTGATCGACGTGATCAGGGCCGGGGTGCGCGCGGTCGACCCCGCCTGGTGGGCGCGGCTGGGCGAGCTGACCATGCCGGTGCTGGTCGTCGGGGGCGCGTACAGCGAACTGGTGCCGCAGGAGGCGCTGGCCGAGTTCACCGCGGCGCTGCCCGACGGGCGGCGGGTGGTGCTGGGCGCCGGGCACAGCGTGCACGCCGAGGATCCCGACGGGTTCGTGAAGGAGGTCGCGGCCTTCCTCAACCGGTGAGGCCGCGGCGGTGGCGGCTGGCCTTCTCCCGGTTGCCGCAGACGCTCATGCTGCACCAGCGGCGCCGGCCGCCCCGCGAGGAGTCGAGGAACAACCAGCCGCACCGGCCGCACGCCCTGACCCGGGCGGGCGGAAGGGTGAACACGGCCTCGACGGCCGACAACGCCAGCGCGGCGGGGATCGCCCCGGGCGAAGCCCACCCGGCGGCGGCCCGGCCGGCCCGCAGGCCCTTCCCGGCCCGTTCGAGCAGCGCGCCGAAGGGCCCGGCCGGCGCGGCCTCGCCCCGGGCGATCGCGTCGAACACCGCCCAGGCCTGCTCGCGGACGGTCCGCGTCTCCGCCACGACACCACTCGCGAGCGACTCGGGCGCCTCGTCGAACAACCCGGCGGAGAGGCACCAGCTCAGCACGTCGGAGGGGGATCTGAGCAGTTCGACGTCCTCTCCGGCCGGGAGCGTCCGGTCGAAGACGGTGTTCGCGAGGTCGAGGACCAGGTGGCCGCCGATGAAGTGGGCGTCCTCCCAGGGCGGCCTGACCCGCGACGTCAGAGTAACCATTTAACGCACTATATCTGGTTCCCCCTTGAGCCGTCGCCGGAGCAGGACCGTCACGACGGCCGCCACCGCCGCGAACACCACCGAGCACCAGAGGGCCCAGCGCCAGCCGGCCGATTCGCCGCCCGGCCCGGTGGCGAAGTGGGCCGCCACCGACGTCACGACGCCGACCCCGACGGCCAGCCCGAGCTGCTGCGAGACGTTGATCAGGGCTCCGGCCGTGGCACGGCGCCCCTCCTCGGCGCCGTTCGTGCCGGCGATGCTCGTCGTGATCAGGGCCAGGATGTGGCCGAAGGCGTTCACCGAGGTGCCCGCCAGCACGAGCACGAGCCCGTGGTCGTCCGGCAGGCCCACCATGACCAGGATGCCGATCGTCTCGATCACGATCCCGCCCAGCAGCACGCGGTAGAGCCCGAACCGCTCGACGAGCCGTCCCGCGTAGACGCCGGTCACGACCGCGACCGCCCCGGAGAGGGCGAACGCCAGGCCGGTCGCGAGCGCGCCCAGGCCGAGGCGGGTCTGCAGGTAGAGCGTGAGGATGAAGAGCATGCCGCCGTACGAGCAGATCAGCAGGACGGTGATCAGGTTGGCCGCGCCGATGGCGGCGGTGCGGAAGATGGAGATCGGCACGAGCGCCTCCCGCCGGCGCGACTCCACCCAGACGAACAGGGCCGCGGCCGGCACCGCGACGCCCGCCGCCAGCAGGATCGGGGCCGACGTCCAGCCGTACTCCTCCCCCTCGGTCAGGGCGAAGACGAAGGCGGCCATGCCCGTGGCCGCCAGGACGACCCCGGCGAGGTCGAGGCGGCGGGAGGCGTGCGTGTCGCGGCTCTCGCCGAGGTGGATCCCGGCCAGGACGCCGAAGAGCACCACGAGGGGCACGTTGACCAGGAAGACCGACCGCCATCCGGCGTACTCGGTGAGGATGCCGCCGAGCACCATGCCGGAGACGAACCCGGCCGACAGCGCCGCCCCGTACACGCCCAGGGCGCGTTCCCGCCGGGGCCCTTCCGGGACGGTCGCCTGGAGCAGCCCCAGGCCCGCCGGGGCGATGAACGCCGCGGCCACCCCCTGCAGGGCGCGGCCCGCGATGAGCGCGGCGGGCGACCAGGCCAGGCCCGCCAGGAGCGAGGCCAGGCCGAAGGCGGCCAGGCCCCAGACGAACACCCGCTTGCGGCCGTAGAGGTCGGCGACCCTGCCCCCGAGGAGGAGGAAGCCGCAGAAGGTGAGCGGGTAGGCCGACAACACCCAGGCGACGCCGCCGCCGGGCCCGAAGTCCATGCCCTCGCGGATGCTCGGGGCGGCCACGTTGATGATCGAGTAGTCGACGGCGATCAGGAACTGGGTGCCGCAGATGACGGCGAGCGGCCAGAACCGCCGCGATCGGGTCGTGCCGCCGGCCCTGCCGGGATCGTGCGTCGCCAGGTTCATGCCCATGCCTTTCGGTTCAGCCGGGGGTCAGAAACAGGCCGTGCAGTCGCGTCACCGCCTTCAGCACGTCGGGCTCGGGACAGGTGACGGAGATCCGCCGGGGGCGGACCGTGAGGTCTCGCACCTGGACGCCGGCGGCTCTGAGCGTGTCGGGGAGCAGGCGCACCCGCGGGTGGTTCGGGCGGAACCCCCGGCCGACCAGCGACACCGTGCCCATGGGCGGCGACCAGTACGATCCGGCGCAGGCGCCGGCCGCGCGCAGGCCGGCGAGCAGCTCGTCCACCTGGTCGCGGTCGGCGGCGTCCACCGTGAACCGCAGGGTGTAGCCGGTCCCGGCGGTGAGGTGGTCGAGCACGTCGACGGGCGGCGGGAGATCGGCCAGGGCGGCGGCGATGGTGGTCAGCGCGGCCGGGTCGACCCCGTCGAGCCGGCAGCGGAGCCGGCCGGTCCGGTGGGCGACGCCGACGGCGGCGAACCGCCCGTCGTCCGGCGGGGCCGAGGTCACCCAGGTCCCCATGCCGTCGGTCGTGCTCGACCGCACGTGGACGGGCACGCGGTGGGCGCCGGCGAGTTCGACGCTGGAGTGGGCGAGCACCGTGGCTCCCCCGGCGGCCAGTTCGGCCATGTCCTCATAGGAGAGGCGGTCGAGCTTGCGGGCGTCGGCGACGTGCCGGGGATCGGCGGTGAACACGCCCTCCACGTCGGTGAAGATCTCGCAGGCCTCGGCCCGCAGCGCCGCCGCCAGGGCGACGGCGGTGGTGTCGGAGCCGCCCCGGCTGAGCGTGGTCAGCTCGCCGCTCCCGGCGGCGATGCCCTGGAACCCGGCCACCACGGGCACGTAGCCGGTCCGCACGCACTCGCGGATCAGTTTCGGCCGGACGTTGACGATGCTCGCGCAACCGTGGACGCCGTCGGTGACGATGCCGCCGTCGCGGGCGTTGAACGAGCGGGCCGGCACGCCCAGCTCGTGCAGCGCCATGGCGAGCGCGGCGGCGGAGGCCTGTTCACCGGTGCTGAGCAGCAGGTCCAGTTCCCGGGCGTGCGGGTTGCCGGTGAGCTCGCGGGCCAGGCCGAGCATCGCGTCGGTGGTGCCGCCCATCGCGGAGACGACGGCCACCACCGACCCCTGCGCGGCGGCGATGCGCTTCGCCGCGTGACCGATCTTGTCCACGTCCCCCAGTGATGTGCCGCCGTACTTCTGGATCACCAGGTTCATCGGTCACTCCTGCGGCTGCGGGAGCCGGACCGACTCGGCCGCCGCCCTCCGGTAGTAGAGCTGCGCGTCGTCGTCGGACCGCATGCCCGCCGCACCGTGGATCTGCATGGTCTGGACGGTGACCGTGCGGGCCAGGTCGGCGGCCTCGGCGAGGGTGGCCGCCGCGTGCGCGGCGGCGTCGCGGTCGTGGACGAGCAGGCGGGCCGCGTCGACGCGCATCGACATCTCGGCGAGCCGGAAGGACAACGCCTGGTTGGCGCCGATGGCGCGGCCGAACTGGCGGCGCGTCTTCGCGTAGCCGACGGCGTGGTCGATCGCCGCCTGGGCCAGGCCCACGAGATAGGCCGCCTGGCGCACCCGCGCGGGCGCCCAGTCGACGGGGCCGGCCCAGGTCGTCACGGGCGTGTCCGTGAAGTCGACCCGGTGGAGCTCGCCCCGGCCGGTCTCCTCGTGCCGCCGCGTCGTGATGGACGGATGGCCGGCCCGGACGAGCGCCGACCGGTCCCCGCCGACGACGGCGAAGTGCTCGACCTCGTCCGCGAACCCGACGAAGTCGCACCGGGCGGTGATCGTCTCGTCCTGGCCGGAGTACGACCCCGCCGCGAGCGCCACCGGCGCGTGGCCGAGATCGGCGTCGGGGAACAGTTCGCGCGCGGTCAGGGTGTCGAGGAGCGGGCCCTGGTAGAGGACCGATCCGAGGAGCTCGGCCAGGCCGGCCGCGTCGCCGTCGTCGAGGGCGCCGAGGCCGGTCAGGC
Organism: Herbidospora yilanensis; assembly: GCF_001570565.1. Taxonomy (GTDB): domain Bacteria; phylum Actinomycetota; class Actinomycetes; order Streptosporangiales; family Streptosporangiaceae; genus Herbidospora; species Herbidospora yilanensis. The sequence continues at coordinate 309,211 of NZ_BBXE01000017.1, forward strand.
CCTCCCACACCATCGCGCGGGTCTCGCGGCGGTCGTCGTCGGTGTCCCCGCCCTCGCCGCGCGGGCGGTCGGCCATCCGCCGGACCAGCGGGGCCAGGTCTCCTTCGAAGAACTCGGCGATCGTGGTGGTCATGACGGCAACCCCAGTTTCGATGTGGCGACGAAATAGAGCATGATCTCCGAGGAGCCCTGGGCCAGCGTGAGGCCGGGCGCCTCCCGGAACGCGGCGTCGAAGACGCCGTCGGCGATCGCGTCGGGGTCGCGCGCGTCGAGCAGCGCCCGCGGTCCGAGCAGCTCGACCGCGGCCACCGACACCTCCTTGGCCGTCTCGGACGTGTACCACTTGGCGGTCGCCGAGTGGATCTCGTCGGGCTTGCCCTCGTGCAGGTTGGCGATGCACCGCCAGGCCAGCAGCCGGGCCGCGCGCACCCGGGTCTCCAGGCGCGCCAGGCGTTCCCCACTCCCCGGCGGCGCGTGCTCGCGCAGCGCGGCCAGCGTGCGTTCGGCCTTGGCGGAGTGGTCGAGCCCGGTGCGCTCGAACGGCAGCACCCGGTTCAGCACCTGCCAGCCGTCGTCGACCTCGCCGAGCACGTCCTCGCGGCCGATCCGGATCCCGTCGAGCGTGATCAGGTCGAAGCGCTCCTCCGACAGGTTCCACACCGGCTCGATCACGGTGCCCAGGGTGTGCAGCGGGACCAGGAACAGCGTGATCCCGGCGTAGTCGACCGGGCCGGTCGAGGTGCGGGCCGCGCACAACGCGAAGTCGCTGTGCTGCGCCTTCATGTTGTAGATCTTCCGGCCCGTCAGGCGGTGGCCGTCGCCGTCGGGCTCGGCGCGGGTGGCGAGCGAGCCCAGGTCGGATCCGACGTCGGGCTCGCTGAACAGCACGTTGGCCGTGGTCTCGCCGCGCGCCAGGCCCGGCAGGTAGCGCTCCTTCTGCTCGTCGGTGCCCATCAGGTTGATGGCGTTGCCGACGATGTCGACGCCCAGGGAGTGCACGTTCTCGGGCACGCCGTGGCGGATCATCTCCTCGGTGACGATCGCCTTCTCGACGATCGTGGCCCCCGAGCCGCCGTACCGTTCCGGCCAGTTGATCGCGAGCCAGCCGAGCTTGCCCAGCCGCCGGTGGACGTCGAGCAGCCCGCTCTCCTCCCCGTACGGCGTCCGCCGCGACTGGGCGATCTCGGCGCGCACAACGTCCTCGCACAGCAGCGCGCAGACCTTCTCCCGGAAGCCCTCCTGTTCGGGCGTGAAGACCGGCGTCATCGCACACTCACCTCGCTGAACCTCTCGCGCATCACGGCGGCGAGCGCCTCGGCGCGCGCCGCCTGGAGCATGGTGTAGTGGTCGCCCGCCACCACCTGGACGTCGTCGGCGTAGGGCCGCCACCGGTCGAGCTTGGCCGGTTCGCAATCCTCGGCGCAGAGCAGGACCACCCGGCCCTCCACCCGCGTGGGGCGGAAGGCCAGGAGCCCGCGGACGTTCGCCGCGAACACGGGGAACCGCCGGGCCCGTTCGGCCTCGTCGAGTTCCGCGCCCATCGCGGCGAGGTCGGCGTCGAACCACGCGGCCAGCTCGTCGTCGCCGGGCCTCGACGGCTCGTCGGCGACGCCGGTGTCGAGCAGGAACGTCAGGGCGGCGCCGCCGTCGAGGCGGGCCATCTCCAGCGCCACCGCCCCGCCGACCGACCAGCCGCCCAGATACAGCGGCCCGTAGGGCCGGACCGCGCGGACCTCGGCCAGGTAGACGGCCGCCAGTTCGGCCAGCCCCCGGTCGCCGGGCACGCCGTCGTGCAGTCCCGGGTCCTCCAGGGCGTACACCGGCCGGTCGCGGCCCAGGATCGCGGCCAGCGCGACGTAGGGGGCGACCGAGCCGCCGGCGGCGTGCACCAGGAACAGCGGCGGCTCCTCCAGGCCCATGCCGCCGAGCGGGACCAGCGGGGACTCCGGCGGCCGGCCGGGATCCGGGAGGCACTCCTCCCGCCTGCGGCGCAGCTCCATGCGCAGCACCGCCTGCCGTTTCTCCTCCAGGCGTTTCTCCTCCAGGGTGGCGTCCATCAGCTCTGCTCTTTCAGCAGCCGGTCGAGTTCCTCCTCGGACAGGTCGGCGACCTGCGCCTCCAGCTTCGCCACCTCGTCGTCGCCGAGCAGCGCGCGCTGCGCGTCGTCGACCTGGGCGGAGAACTGGCTGAGCAGCGGGTAGCTGAACAGCCGCCGGGGGTCGAGGGTCACCTGGAAGGCGTCGCGCACCCGGGAGATCATCTGGGTGACCTGCAGCGAGTTGCCGCCCAGGACGAAGAAGTTGTCCTGCGCGCCGACGGTGCCGGGCTCCAGGCTCAGCAGGCCGGTCCAGATCTCGGCGATGCGGCGCTCGGTGTCGGTGGTCAGCTCGACCTTGCCCGCGCCGCCGTCGGGGCGGGGGTCGGGCAGCTTCCGGTGGTCGACCTTCCCCGCCGGGGTCAGCGGGAGCTGGTCGAGGTGGACGTAGTCGGTCGGCACCATGTGCATGGGCAGCCGCCCGGCCAGGTGTTCGCGCAGGGCCTCGTGGTCGACGTCGCCGACCACGTAGGCGGCCAGCCACGCCGAGGGCGTGCCCTGGTCGCGCACGGTCACGACGCACTGCCGGACGCCCTCGAAGCCCTCGACGGCGTGCTCGATCTCGCCGAGCTCCACGCGCAGGCCGCGCAGCTTCACCTGGCGGTCGGCCCGGCCGAGGAACTCCAACTGGCCGTCGGCGTTCCAGCGGGCCAGGTCGCCGGTGGCGTACATGCGCTCGCCGGGCCCGGTGGCGAAGGGGTCGGGCCGGAACCTCTCGGCGGTCTGGTCGGGCCGCCCGAGGTAGCCCACGGCCAGCCCCGCGCCCGCCATGTAGAGCTCGCCGGGCACGCCGACCGGCACCGGGCGCAGGCCCTTGTCCAGGACGTAGGCACGCTGGTTGTCCATCGCCCGGCCGATGGGCGGGGCGCCCTCGATCGGCTCCGGCGGGCACAGGTAGTCGACGCACGTGACCGTGACCTCGGTCGGGCCGTAGCCGTTGTGGAACTCGCGGCCCGGCCTGCTCCACTTGTTGACCAGCTCGGGCCCGAAGGGCTCCATGCCGATGAAGCAGACCCGCAGGTCGTCGAGGCCGGCCGGGTCGAGCAGCCCGAGCACCGCGGGCGGGATGTCCACCATCGTGACCCGTTCGCGGGCGAGCAGGTCCTGCAGCGAATCGGGGTCGAGCAGCTCGGCGCGGGGCGCGCCGACGATGGTGCCGCCGGCGGTGAGCGTCGAGAAGACGTCCGAGACGCTCACGTCGAAGGCGGGGTTGGAGAACTGGAGGATGCGGTCGTCGGGCGTGACCTGGAACATGCGCCGGAAGGCGGTGCAGAAGTTGACCACCGCGCGGTGGGGCACCATGACGCCCTTGGGGGTGCCGGTCGAGCCCGAGGTGTAGATGACGTAGGCGGTGTCCTCCTGGGACACGGCCACCGAGGGCGGCGTGCCGGGCCGGCCGTCGAGCGCGTCGCTGTCCAGCAGGACGCGGGCCACCTCGGAGGGCACCCGGTCGGCGAGGCCGGAGGTCGTCACGACCACCGGCACCTCGGCGTCGCCGAGCTGGTAGGCCAGCCGGTCGGGCGGGTACTGCGGGTCGAGCGGCAACCACGCGCCGCCCGCCTTCAGCACGCCGAGTTCGGCGGCCGGCAGGTCGAAGCCGCGCTCCACGAGCACCCCGACCACGGTCCCGGGCGTCACCTTGAACTCCTCGACGAGCGCGTGCGCCAGGCGGCTGGACCGCTCGTCGAGCCGCGCGTACGTCAGGTCCTCGCCCGCGAACCGCATGGCGACCGCGTCGGGGGCCTCGGCCACGCGGGCCGCGAACAGCTCGTGCAGCAGGCGCCCGTCGTGCTCGCGCGGCTCGGGGTTCCACGCGGTGAGGACCCGCAGGTACTCGTCGTTGGACATGATGTCGAGCTCGTCGATCCGGGCGGCCGGCCGTGACAGCGCGTCGGCCATGACCGTCGTGAAGTGCTCGACGAGGGCCTCGACCCGCTCGTGGTCGAACAGCTCGGAGGAGTACTCGATCCACACGCCCAGCCCGCCGTCGGGCAGGTCGTTGATCTGGAACGTGAGGTCGAAGCGGGTCGTCTCGGGCTGCGGGGTGAGCATCTCGACGTCCAGGCCCTGGAACTCCCAGCGGGCGATCATCGGCTCGGGCAGCAGCGTGAACAGGTGCGCGACCAGCGGGTTGCGGCCCGGCACCCGCTCCGGGCTCAGCTCCTCGATCATCCGGCCGAACGGCATGTCCTGGCGGGCCATCGCGTCGAGGACGGTGTCGTTGGTGGTGTGCACCAGGTCGCGGAAGACCGGGTTGCCCGCCAGGTTCCCGCGGACGGCGACCGTGTTGGCGAAGAACCCCATCATGGGCTCGGTCTCCGAGCGGGTGCGGCCGGAGAAGACCGAGCCGAGCGCGATGTCGTCCTGGCCGGTGTAGCGGTTGATCACGATCTGGTAGCCGGCCATCGTCAGGGCGAGCAGGGAGACGTTCTCGGCCTGGGCCAGGTCGCGGATGCCGCGCGCGAGGTCGTCGGGCAGCCGGCCCTCGTAGATGCGGCCGGCCCCGGTCGGCGCCGAGGGGCGCTCCCGGTCGCCGCGCCACTCCAGCGGCTCCATCCCGTCGAGCGCCGTGCGCCAGGACTCGATCTGCTTGGCCGGTTCCTCGCTGAGCAGCCAGAGCCGCTGCCAGGCGGCGAAGTCGGCGGGGTGCAGGGTCAGCTCGGGGAACCGCGCGCCGCCCGGGTCGGCGTAGCGCGCGGACAACTCCTCGGCGAACTGGCGCGACGACCATCCGTCGATGACGATGTGGTGCCAGACGATGGACAACACGTGGTCGTCGGGGCCCAGGCGCAGCACGCCGAACCGGTAGGGCGGGTGGTTGCGCAGGTCGAACTCCTCGCGCACCTGGCCGTCGATCCAGTCCTGGATCCCGGCCTCGGCGCCGTCGGTCACCGGCAGGTCCCACGTCTCGGGCGGCGGGTCGACGGTCTGGAACGGCACGCCGTGCTCGTCGCCGAACCGGGTGCGCAGGCTCTCGTGGCGGGTCACGATCCCGCGCAGGGCCTCGGAGAGGGCGTGCACGTCGAGCGGCCCGCGCAGCCGCATCGCGAACGGGACGTTGTAGACGGGGGCGCCGGCCACCATCTGGTGCAGGAACCACAGGAACCGCTGCTGCTCGGCGATGGCCATCTTGCCGGTGCGCGGAACGGGGACGATCTTCTCCCGCTCGGCCTTCTCGGCCACCCGCTGGCGGACCTTCCGCTCCAGCAGGGCCCGCTTGATGTCGCCGACGTTGCGCTCTTCGGGGGTGGACATGATCTCCTTCTCCTCCTTCACCGTCGGACGCTCAACGGGCGCAGATCCGTCCACACGCTCGCGATGTGCGCCAGGCACTCGTCCTTGCCGCCTTCGAAGCCGGCCTCGCGCCAGCCGTTCGGGATCTCGCGGCCGGCCGGCCATATCGAGTACTGCTCCTCGTGGTTGATCACCACGGCGAACTGCTCTTCCATTGCGCCTACCTTTCTTGAGGGACGAAGGCGGAGGTGTCGGACAACGAGCTGAGATAGCGGTCGAGCGCCCCGAGGGCGTCGGTCTCCGGGCGGGCGAGCGCCGCCCCGTGGCGGTCGAACCGCCGGATGTCGAAGTGGCGGGAGCCGTCGGTGAACATCTCGTCGAACTCGGCCGGCGCGGCGTCGCGGCCGCCGTCCGGGGGCGGCAGCAGCAGGCGGAGCCCGGCGAGCCTCCCGTCGGGCTCGGCGATCGCCTCCAGGCGGTCGCGGAACTCCGCGTAGCCGACCCGGTCGAGGCCGCACCGCGCGGCCAGCGCGTCGAAGGCGTCGGCGAAGCGCAGCCCGGTCGGCCACAACACGTGCATCGCGCCGTCGGGCACGTCGAGGTCGGCGGTCGCGGCGCGGGCCAGGAACCGGGCGACCACGTCGACCGGGGTGACGTCGGTGGCGGCCCCGGTCGGGAACACGCACCGGGTGCGGGCGCAGGCGTACAGCAGGTTGTGGGCCAGCGAGTCGGGGTTGGCCACGCCGGTCTCGCGGTGCGGCCAGACCTCGCCGAGGCGGTAGACCACCGAGGCGACGCCCTGGCGATGCGCGTCGGCGACGAGGCTCTCGGCGACGTACTTCGACCGGTTGTAGCCGTCGGCGGCGACCTCGTCGGGCGCCGGGATCCGGTCTTCGGTGATGGGCGGGCCGGTCCGCCCGGCGGGGGCGAAGATGCTCAGGGTGGACAGCAGGTGCAGGCGGGCGCCGCCCGTGGCGAGCTTGATGAGCTCCTGTACGCCCAGCACGTTGGCCGGCCGGTGGTCGAGGTAGCCCGACAGGAAGTTGACCGCGCCGGCGGCGTTGACGATGCCCGACACCGTCGAGGCGAGGGCGTCGAAGCGCCGCCGCGGCAGCCCGAGCAGTTCCCCGGCCAGGTCGCCGGGGACCACCTCGACGCGTCCGCCCTCGATCGCCATGGGGAGCTGCCGCCAGGCGGAGGTCAGGCCGTAGTGGTCGAGGGTCTCGGTCAGCCGCCGGGCGCCGTCGGCCGGGTCGGCGCACCGGACCAGGCAGATCACCTCGGCGGTGGAGCGGGTCAGCAGCTCGGCGAGGACGTGCGCCCCGATGAACCCGGTCGCGCCGGTCAGCAGCAGCGTGCGGGGCGGGCGCCAGGCGAGGTCCTGCCGGACGTAGGCCAGTTCGGCGCTCTCGTCGTCCACGCCGCCCGCCAGCCGCGCCGCCTGGCCGCGCACGGTCGGCTCGGCGAGCAGGTCGCGGGGCCGGACCGGCCGGCCGAGGCGTTCGCCGACGGCGGTGACGACCCGGTAGGCCAGCAGCGAGGTGCCCCCGTAGTCGGAGAAGGGCACGACCACCGAGACCCGGTCGCGGTCGAGCACCTCGCGCCACGCTGAGCAGACCAGTTCCTCCATCGGGCCGTCCGGGGGCTCCACGTGCTCCTCCGCGCCGTCGGCGACCACGAGCGCGGCCAGCGCCTTGCGGTCGGCCTTGCCGTTGTGGTTGAGCGGGAGCTCGTCGAGCACCACGATCCGGTGTGGGACCTGCTCGGCCGGGAGCTTCGCCGCGGCGTAGCCGCGCAGTTGCTCCGCCGACGGGGTCTCGTCGGGTGAGCGCGGGGTCACGCAGCTCACCAGCGTGGCGTCGGGCGCCTCGCCGAGCACGACCGCGGCGGCGTCGCCGACGAGCGGATGGCCGGCCAGGGCCGCGGCGACGTCGCCGAGCTCCACCCGCACCCCGCCGAGCTTGACCTGCTCGTCGAGCCGGCCGGCGAAGTGGAGCCGCCCGTCGTCCCCGGCCCACGCCAGGTCGCCGGTGCGGTAGAGCGTGTGGCCGGGGATCTGCGGGAACGGGTTGGGCACAAAAGTCCGGGCGGTCCGCGCGGGGTCGTTGAGGTAGCCCGCGCCGACGCACTCGCCGCCGAGGTAGAGCTCGCCCGGGGTGTTCTCCGGGACGGGGTTCAGGTCGCCGTCGAGCAGGATCGCGGCGGTGTTGTCGATGGGGCGGCCGATCGGGATCCGGTCGGCGTCGGCGTCGGTGACGTCGTGGAACACCGACCCGATCGAGCACTCCGTCGGCCCGAAGGTGTTGGTGACCGCGAGGCCCGGCAGCAGCGCGCGCAGCCGGTGGACCACGCCGGGTCCGGCCGGCTCGCCGCCGATCAGCATGCGGCGCAGGCTCGTCGTCGCGGCGCGCAGGTCGTCGCGTTCCTCCAGCAGGGCCACGAACGCCGCCAGCACCGACGGCACGAAGTCGGTCATCGTGACGCCGTACCGGCCGATGGTCGTCGCGGTCTCCTCCAGGTCGAGGATGCCGTCGCGGTCGGGCAGCACGACCTGCCCCCCGGACGTGAGCGGCCAGAGCACCTGCCACATCGAGGAGTCGAACGTGGACCGGCTGTTCTGCAGCGTCACGTGGCCGGACCCGTCGCCGAACCGGCGCGACATCGCGGTCAGCCGGTTGACCAGGCCGCGGTGCCGGTTGAGCGCGCACTTGGGCGTGCCCGTCGAGCCGGAGGTGTAGAACCCGTAGATCAGGTCGCCGGGACCGGGCCGGCGCTCGCGCGGCACCGGTTCGGCGTCGCCCGGCCCGGCGCAGTCGACGACCACCGCGGGGACGGGTTCGCGCAGGCCGGCGAGGAGCTCCTCGGTCTCCGGGGAGACCACGACGGCGCGCGGCGACAGTTCGGTGATGATCGCGTCGAGCCGGTCGGCCGGCCAGGCCGGATCGAGCGGCACGAACGCCGCGCCGGTCTTCATGACCCCGAAGAGGGCGGCCGGGAACTCGCGTCCGTCGGCCACCAGAACGGGGGTCAGATGGTGTCTCCCCACGCCGCCGCCGATCAGCCGGCGGGCGGTCGTGTTGGCCGCCGCGTCGAGGTCGGCGTAGCTCATCGTCAGGTCGCGATAGCGCACGGCGGGGCGGTCCGGCGTGTTCTCCACCTGTTCGTGGAAAAGGTCGAGGACGGTGCTTCGCGAAGGGAACTCGCGCCGCGGGCCGAGGAATAAGCGAAGGGCGGGTTCGGCGTTTTCGTTCACGTGCGTCTGCTGATGGCGTGGCATCGTGCTTCCATGGTCAGGTCAGGCAGATCAGTCACTATTCAGATGGGCGCGAAAATGCTTTCCGGCGCGGCCGAACGCTCCTTTCAATGGAAGTTCGAGTAACCGTCAATCTCAGTGTTACAGGTTACTCCATAGTGTGCCGACAGGCCGGGGTCCGCAAGCCCGGACGTCACCGGGGGCGCGCTGCTTGCTGGTTCTACCTGCGTGAACGGTTCTTCGATCCGCATCGGGCGGGTGTGGTGCGGCGGTGGACGTCCGAGCGCCCCGGTACCCGAGCCCGCGAGGGCTAATCACAGATCCGCGTAATCCGCGCGAACTTTTCCGAGAAACGCGCGATGACCAGCGGAGAACCGTCCAAACGATCAACGGGCCGTTTGGGAGCCCGATCCATCCCGCCCCACGAGTAACATCGACCTCCTTTTGAATCATCGGCGAACAATGGCGTGCGGACTTGATTTCTATGGGTATCGTGGGCAAGGCTTGACATATCCCCCGTAATCCACCAGCGCAAGGAGGAGGTCGTGGAAACAGCCGATGGCAATCCCCGGACGGGGTTATTCCAATCAGGAGGACTGTCCTCGCTGGCCGTCGGAGTATGGCTCCGCGAGACGTCGGTCCCGGCGCGGCACTACATCGCCGACATCGGCCAGTCGGACCGCGGGGAACTGGACCTGCTGGCGTCCTCTCTGCGCGACTCCGGCGCCGAGGTCGTCACCGTGGATCTGCGCGCGCCGATGGCCGCGGTCGCGTCCGATCTGCTGCGTTACCGTGCCCGCCACGACGGCGGCTACTGGAACACCACGGGCGCGTCCCGATTCGTGCTCGTCGGCGAACTGCTGCCGAGGATGCGGGCCGACGGGTGCGAGACGTTCGTCCACGGCTGTGTCGGCGGCGGCAACGACCAGCGCCGGTTCGCGCGCTACGGCGCCCGGATCGCCCCCGAGATGTGCCGCGTCGAGCCGTGGACCGACCCCCGCGCCCTCGGCCGCTTCCCCGATCGCGCGGCCATGGTGAAGGCGGTCGCCGAGCACGGGCTGCGCCTCGACCGGGGCAGCTCCGCCGACCGGTCCACCGACGCCGGCCTCGCCGGCGCGTCCCACGAGTCGTCCGAGCTGGAAGACCTGGAGACGCCGGTCACCCGGCTCCGGCCCCGCTGGAGCGCCTGGCCCCACGAGGCCCCGGCCGAACCCGAGACCGTCACCGTCGTCGTCCGCGACGGGCGGATCGCCGACGTCGGCGGCAGCGGCCCCGACCCGGTCGAGTGGATGGCCGCGGCCAACACGATCGGCGCCCGTCACGGCGTCTGGCTCCGCGACGTGGTCGAACGGCGCATCGTCGGCACCGTCTGCCGCGGCATCTACGAGTCGCCCGGCCTGGAGCTGCTCGAACGCGCCTGGACCCGCGTCCTGCAGGCCGGCCTCGACGCGGCGGGCCGCGAACTCTACGACCGGCTGTCCGCCGTCCTCGGCGCGGCGATGTACGAGGGACGCTGGCTCGAACCCGCCGCGCGAGCCGCCCGCGAGGCGGTCGACCGGCTCGTCGGCGACCTCGGCGGCAGCGTGACCCTGTCCGTGCACCGGGGCGTGGTCCGGCCCGAGGGCATGAAGGTGGCGAGCCACGTCGTGCGGCAGACCCGGTTCGGGTCGGGCGGCAACCGCTGGAGCGGGGAAGGAGGCGGCGATGCGTGAGCGCCGGTTCGGCAGGCTCGGCTGGACGGTCGGCGAGGTCGGCTACGGCATGTGGGGCATCGCCGGAGGCGAGGGCGGCTGGACCGGCGCCGACGACGCGAGCGGCGACGCCGCGCTCGACGAGGCCGTGGGGCTGGGCTGCGACTACTTCGACACCGCCTGGATCTACGGGCGCGGCGAGAGTGAGCGCATGCTCGGCCGGCTGGTGAAACGGCACCCCGGCCGCCGCCTCCGGGTCGCCACCAAGCCCCCGCCCAAGGACCTCGCGTGGCCGTCGACCCGCGACTCCAAGCTGGCCGACGTCTACCCGCCCGACCACCTCTGGGACTACCTGCACCGCAGCCTCGAAGGGCTGGGCGTCCCCTCGGTCGACCTGTTCCAGTTCCACGTCTGGGAGGACTCCTGGGCGCACGACCCGACCTGGCAGGACACCGTCACCGAGATGCGCGAACGCGGCCTGATCGAGGGCGTCGGCATCAGCGTCAACCGCTGGGAGCCCTGGAACGTGCTGGAGACGCTGCGGACCGGGCTGATCGACGCCGTCCAGGTCATCTACAACGTCTTCGACCAGGCTCCGGAGGACGAGCTGTTCCCGGCCTGCCGCGAGCTCGACGTCGCGGTGGTCGCCCGGGTGCCCTTCGACGAGGGCACGCTCACCGGCACGCTGACCCACGACACCCGCTGGCCCGAGGGCGACTGGCGCAACACCTACTTCGTGCCCGAGAACCTCGGGCCGAGCGTCGACCGCGCCGAACGCCTCAAGCGCGTCCTGCCCGAGGGCATGACGCTGCCCGAGCTCGCCCTGCGCTTCATCCTGCGCAACCCCGACGTCTCCACCGTCATCCCCGGCATGCGCAAGCCCGCCCACGTCCAGGCCAACCTCGCCGTCAGCGACGCGGAACCGCTGAGCGAGTCGCTGATGGCGGAGCTGCGGACCCACCGGTGGGACCGCCGTCCGACGGAGTGGTCGCAGTGACCGCCGCGGCCAGGCCGATCATCCTGTGGGCGGTGCCGCGGTCGCGGTCGACGGCGTTCCTGCGCGTCATGATGGAGCGCGGCGACCTGGAGGTGGCCCACGAGCCGTTCTCCTACCTCCAGGAGGACGGGCGGTTCGACTTCGCGGGCCGGTCCGTCACCTCGCCGGTCGAGCTGCTCGACGTGATGCTGGAGGTGAGCGCCTCCGGGCGGCGGGTGTTCGCCAAGGACACCTCCGACTACACGTACACGCCGCTGTTCGAGGACGAGCGCCTGTTCACCGACGTCGTCCACACGTTCATGATCAGGGAGCCGGAGAGCGCCATCGCCTCCCACTACGCCGTGAACCCCGAGGCGACGCTCGACGAGTACGGCTTCGAGTACCTGCACGCCATCTTCGAGGCCGTGCGCTCGGCCACCGGCGAGACCCCGCTGGTGATCGACGGCGACGACCTGGTGGCGCGGCCGGAGGAGACGGTCCGGGCCTACTGCGCGCACGTCGGGCTGGACTTCCGGCCCGAGGCGATGCGCTGGGACCCGGGCGAGCAGACGAGCTGGCGGCGCACCAACCGGTGGCACGCGGAGGTGGCCGGGAGCAGCGGGCTGGTGGACAGGGCGCCCGCGCGGCGCGAGACGCCCGAGACCAACGCCCACCTGCGCCGCGTCGCCGACCACCACCGGCCCTTCTACGAGGCGCTCGCCCGGGCTAGACCTTCCGCCGCATGACCGGCCGGTCGGCGCGGGGCCGGGCCACCTCCGAGAACCCGGCGTCGAGGAAGGCGCTGGCGATGCCCGTCATCGCCGTGTCGGCCCCGGCGCGTTTCCCCTCGCGGGGTTCGACCGGGTAGCCCTCGGCGGTGGCGTAGCCCGCCGCCGACGCCCAGTCGCAGACCGCCTCCAGAATCCCCGGCAACAATCCGGAGCCACGATGCCTCTTCCCGACGTACACGCACGCGATCGCGCAGACCCCCTCATCCGACTCCCCGTCGTCGGCGTTCGCGAGGATCGGCGAGCGCTCCAGCCGGGGGAACGACGAACGCGGGCCGAGGGAGCACCACGCGACCGGCGTCTCCTCGTCGTAGACGACGAGGCCGGGCGCCGGTTCGCGACCGGCGAGGCGCTTCATGGCCTTCTTGTTGCCCTCGCCCTTCCCTTCCGTCCACTCCTTGATGGACAACCGCCAGTGCATGCACCAGCACCCTCGGGCGCCTCCGTTGGCTCCGAGGACCGACTCGAAGTCGCCCCAGGTCTCCTTGGACAGCTCTCTGACGGTCAGGGGACTCATCGCGCCACCTCCAGATAACCGATTTAAAGCTGATTACAGGTTACTCCAACAGAAGCGGGAGGGCCCGGACATGGCCGGAGAAGACGCCGTCCTCGACATGCTCGAAGCCGAGGCGGTCCACATACTGCGCGAGGTCGCCGGGGCGTTCCGGCGGCCGGTGCTGCTCTATTCGATCGGCAAGGACTCCTCGGTCCTGCTGCACCTGGCGCTGAAGGCGTTCGCGCCCGGCCGGATGCCCTTCCCGGTCGTCCACGTCGACACCGGCTGGAAGTTCCGGGAGATGATCGCCTTCCGCGACGCCACGGCCGAACGGCTGGGGCTCGACCTGCGGGTGCACACCAGCCCCGAGGAGGCCACCCCGTTCACCCACGGCGCCCACGAGTACACCCGCATCAAGAAGACCCTCACCCTGCGGAAGGCACTCGACGACGGCGGGTTCGAGGCGGCCATCGGCGGCGCGCGGCGCGACGAGGAACGCTCACGGGCCAAGGAGCGGATCTTCTCGCTCCGGGAGCCCGGCCACCGCTGGGAGCCGCGCTCGCAGCGCCCGGAGTTCTGGTGGCAGGCCAACACCGAGCTCGCCGAGGGCCAGACGATGCGGGTGTTCCCGCTGTCGAACTGGACCGAGCTCGACGTCTGGCGCTACATCAGGCGGGAGGACATCCCCGTGGTGCCGCTCTACTTCTCCGCGCCGCGCCCGGTCGTCGAGCGGAACGGCTCACTGATCATGGTGGACGACGACCGCTACCCCCTGGAGCCCGGCGAGCGGCCGGTGGAGCGCCCGGTGCGGTTCCGCACCCTCGGCTGCTATCCGCTGACGTCGGCCGTGGAGTCCAAGGCGGAGAACATCGACGAAATCATCGACGAGATGGGCCGCGACCGCAGGTCCGAACGCGCCGGCCGGCTCATCGACGGCGAGGGCGGCACGTCCATGGAGAGCAAGAAGTCGGAGGGGTACTTCTGATGGTCGCGGTACTGAGAGTCGTGGCGTGCGGCTCGGTCGACGACGGCAAGTCCACCCTCATCGGCAGGCTGCTCGCCGCCACCGGCGGCGCCACCGACGACCAGCTCGACTACGCCCGCACGACGCGGCGCGGCGGCTCGACCGTGGCGGCCGGGGCGGTCGACTACTCGCTGCTGACCGACGGGCTGGAGGCCGAGCACGAGCAGGGCATCACCATCGACGTCGCCCACCTGTTCATGGACCTCCCGTCGGGCCGCCGGGTGATCGTCGCCGACGCCCCCGGGCACGAGCAGTACACCCGCAACATGGCGGTCGCGGCCTCCACCGCCGACGTCTCGGTGCTGCTCGTCGACGCCACCAAGGGCGTGCGCGAGCAGACCCGCCGCCACCTGGCGATCTGCGCGCTCATGGGGGTGCCCTCCGTCGTCGCGGTGGTGAACAAGCTCGACGCGGTGGGCTGGGACCGGTCGGTCTTCGACGACCTGGCGGGCGAGGTGCGGGCGGCGGCCGACGGCTTCGGCATGCGGGCCGACGTCATCCCGGCCAGCGCGCTCGACGGCGACAACGTCGCCGCGCCCTCGCCCCGCCTGCCCTGGTACGACGGCCCGACCCTGCTGGGCGCGCTGACGGCCTGGGAACCGGCCGGGAGTCGGGCGGAGGCGGGCTACCGGCTGCCGGTCCAGTACGTGATCCGGGCCGACGGCTTCCGCGGCTTCGCGGGCACCGTCGTGGGGGGCCCGGTCCGCCCCGGCGACGCCGTCGCGGTCGCGGGCGGCGGGCGGACGTCCACCGTCGACCGCCTGCTCGGTCCCGGCGGCGCCGACCTCGACCGGGCCGCTCCGGGCACCGCGGTCACGATGACGCTGGCCGACGACGTCGACGTGCGCCGCGGCGACCTGCTGGCCACGCCGGAGGCGATCGGCGACGGGCCGGCCCCCGCGACCGCCTACTCGGTCACGCTGATCTGGACCGCCGAGGAGCCCCTGCGGAACGGCCGCTCCTACCTGCTGCGGGCCGGCGGGCGCACCCTGCCCGCCGTGGTCACGGCCGTGCGCGACCGGCTCGACGTGGTCGGCGGCGGCAAGTACGCCGCCCGCGCCCTCGACCTCAACGACATCGGCACGGTCGAGCTGACCACCGACACGCCGCTCAGCCTCGACCCCTACCGGGAGTCGCGGCACACCGGCAGCCTCCTGCTCGTCGACCGGGTCACCAAGGAGACCGTCGCGGCCGGCATGGTCCGGCACGCCCTGCGGCGCGGCCGCACCGTCACCCCGCGCGCCTACACCGTCGACCGCGAGGCCCGGCAGCGCCTCAAGGGCCAGCGGGCGAAGGTGGTGTGGCTGACCGGCCTGCCGGGCGCCGGCAAGTCGACGATCGCCAACACGCTGGAGCGGCGGCTCCACGGGATGGGCCTGCACACCTACGTGCTCGACGGCGAGAACGTGCGCGGCGGGCTGAACAAGGACCTCGGGTTCACCCCGCAGGGCCGCGCCGAGAACGTGCGCCGCGTCGCCGAGGTGGCGCGCATCCTGGTGGACGCCGGCCTGATCGTCGTCGTGGCGCTGGTGTCCCCGTTCCGGACCGACCGGGCCGCGGCGAAGGCCCTGTTCCCCGGCGGGGACTTCGCCGAGGTCTGGGTCGACACCCCGGCGGAGGAGTGCGCCCGCCGTGACCCGAAGGGCCTCTACGCCCAGGCGGAGGCCGGGCGGCTGCCCAACCTGACCGGCCACGGCCAGGCCTACGAGCCGCCCGAGCACCCCGACCTGGTGGTCGACGGCGCCGGTTCGCCCGACGAGGCCGCCGACGCGCTGTGCGCCCTGCTACGGGTGTGAGAGGTCGGCGACGAAGGTTTTGATCGCCGCCGCGCTCTCGTCGGCGTGGGTCTCCAGCAGGTAGTGGCCGGCGTCGTAGACGTGCATCTCGATCCGGTCGAGGTCGCGGGCGTAGCCCATGATCTCGGCCAGGTCGAAGAACGCGTCGTGGCGGCCCCACAGCAGCAGGCACGGCGGCTGGTGGGCGCGGTGGTAGCCGGCCAGGTCGCCGAAGCGGGCGACGTACGCGCCGTAGTCGCGGAAGAGCTGGAACTGGACGTCGAGGTCGCCCGGCCGGGACATGCGCTCCCAGTCGAGGTGCCAGGTCTCGGGCGGGTGCAGGACCCGCAGCCGCTCGGGCAGCCCGTCGAGGTACTGCCCCCGGGTGCCCTCGAAGTCGAGCCACTCGGGCAGCTTGGCGCGGTTCTCCTCGGAGGGGTCGGCCCAGTAGTCGCGGGCGCCGTCCCACTGCTCGCCCAGGCCTTCGTCGTGCGCGTTGCCGTTCTGCACGACCAGCCCGAGGACACGATCGGGCCGCCGCATCGCCAGGTGGTAGCCGACGGGGGCGCCGAAGTCGTGCAGGTAGACGAAGAAGCGCCCGACGCCGATGCGCTCCAGGAACCGCTCCATCGTGCCGGCCAGGTTGGCGAAGGTGTACTCGTAGTCGCCGACGCCGGGCGCGGAGGAGAAGCCGAAGCCCGGCAGGTCGGGGGCGACGACCCGGCTCACCTCGGCCAGCGGCGCGAGCACCCGCCGGAAGCAGTGGGAGGAACTGGGGAAGCCGTGCAGCAGCAGCAGGCACGGCAGGTCGGGTGGGCCGGCCTCCCGGTAGAAGATCTCGATCCCGTCGACGTCGACGCTCCGGTGGCGTGGCTTCGCGCTCGCTCGCATCCGTGGATCCCCTCGGCTGGATGGTGTCGGCCACGGTGTCGGCCGTGGTTGCCCCTGCCCCGTCGCGGAGGGGTTAATGAGCGCATGGAGACCGACGTGCCGGAGCACGAGGAGCTGGTCCGCGATCTGGCCGCGCTGCGGGAACGCGGGCTGATCCGCCTCCGGGACGCCGACCTGCCGCATCTCCGCCGGGCCGCCGCCCTGCGCCACCCCGCGACCGGCCACGTCGCCGCCGTCGAGAGGCTGGTGCGCGACGCGGTCGACCGGCTCGGCGAGGGCAACCTCGGGTCGGCCGCCGCCTACACCTTCGGGCTCGTCCAGGGCACCCGCGACTGGACGGCGGCGGCGCGGCGCAGGCGGGCCGCCGACGTCTACCGGCTCAGCGTCGAACGGTTCAGGAAGAACCAGGAGCGCATGCTGCTGGCCCAGGTCGCCGACCAGATCATCGCGGTCTGCGACGAGGACGGCGAGCACGCGCTCCCCCGGGTCGCCGTCGGGGCCCGGATCCCGGTCGAGTCGGGCGGCGGGCGGGCGGTGCTCCAGGTGCGGCCGATCGAGCTGATCACCGGGGTCGACGTGCTGGTCAACCCCGAGAACGTCTATCTGGAGATGGCGCGGGTGTTCTCGCCCAGCGTGTCGGGCGCGATCAGGAAGGCCGGTTCGCGGCGCGGCCCGGCCGGGGAACTGCTCGACGACACGATCCAGCGCGAACTGCACGAGTGGATGGCCAGGCACCACCGCCCCGGGCTCACCGTCGCCCCGGGCACGGTCGCCCCGACCGGACCGGGCTCGCTGGCGTTCAACGGGGTCCGGCGCATCTACCACGCGGCCGTGGCGGTGCCCCGGCCCGGCACCCACCACCACGACGTCACCGCACCGACGATCATGCTCGCCGTCCACCGGGTGTTCGCGCTGGCGGAGGAGGAGCGGGTGGCCCACCGGCTGACGACGATCTGCTTCCCGCTGATCGGCACCGGGAACGGCAACCTGGCCGTGCGGGCCGGGCTGCACTGGTTGTGGTCGGCCGTCTGCGAGAACCTGGCCCGCAGCCGGGGCTGGGAGGTGCATCTCAGCGTGCCGGAACCGGAGAAGGCCGATGTCGTGTTGCGCCAGTTGTCGCCCTGACCCAGCGTGCCCGCAGGGGTTCCCGCAGTTCCTCCGGTACGCCCTCCGCCTCGCCCCCCAGCAGCCTGAGCGCCCCCGTGACGTAGACGGCGGCCAGCGTGGGCAGGCCGCCGAGCTCCGGGTGGTCGGCGATGCGGCCGATGCGTTCCAGCACGCCGTGCTTCAGCACGCGGCGGACCACCGGGTCGGGGGTCTCCGCCAGGGCGACCAGTTCGACGGCCATGGCGTAGGTCTCGGCCGCCAGCAGCCCCCGGCCGAACTCGATGTCGTCGCCGCAGGCCGCCAGGTGGTCGAGGTGCGCCCCGTCGTGCACGCCGCGCCAGACCCGTCTGCGGGGTTCGGGGGCGCGGTGGGTGCCGTCGACCAGGACCGTGATCAGGCCGCGCTGGCCGGGGAGGCGCATCCAGGTGCGCCAGGCCAGGCCGGCGAACCGGGAGCCGTCGACGACCGTGACGTCGCGGGTGGCGTTGGGGCGGTGGCGCTCGCCCCAGCGGAGATGGTCGCGGACCGGCCGCGACCTCCCGTGGCCGTCGGGGATGACGGCGCACCAGGCGGCCAGCCGCCGGCAGGCCTCCCGGGTCTCCTCCCCCGGCGCGGCGACGGGCCCGGGGTCGGCGGCGTCGGGGTAGCCGCGCGGGACCGGCCCGCACCGGGCCCGCAGGGCGCGCAGCCGGCCGGCCGCCGGGCCGCCGTGGCGGACGCCGGTGGCCAGGACGACCGTGTCGAGGCCGTCGAAGGCCGCCGGGCCCAGGAGGGCGCACCCGAGGGCGATCTCGGCCCAGCCCCGGACGGTCCACGCGGCGGCCTCCGCGCCCGACGCCGGGACGTCCCCGGCCGCCACGGCCCGCCCGGCCGCCCAGGCCCACATGGCCGCCTCGTCGCGGGTCAGCGTCATCGCGACCACAACCGGACGCGCAGCATCAGCCGCCGCGGGTCGCCGAACGCGGTCCGGCCGTGCAGTGTGCGGCGGTTGTCGATCAGCAGCACGTCGCCGGGCGTGAGGCGTACCTCCTCCGGATCGGCCCGCGCCAGCACGCCGGTGAACGTCTCGGCGGCGGCCCGCCCCTCCGCCGGGACGAGGTTGTCCGGCCGCCAGCGCACGGTGGCGCCCCCGAGGTCGCCCGTGAGATCGCCCGTGAGGACCGGCAGGGGCGGCGCGGCCCGCCCTCCGGCGAACACGGCCGGCGTGGTCCACGACCACTGCGGCCGACGCAGGGCGGCCTCGGCCCGCGCCCCGTCCGGGCGGGCGCGCAGCGCGGCGAGGGCCCGCCGCGCGGGCAGCAGCAGCGAGTGGCCGCCGTCGGCGGCCGGGCGGACCGCGAACAGGCAGACCAGGTCCTCGGGATCGGGGTGGTACTGGGCGTCGGTGTGCAGCGGAACGGGTCCACTGCGCTGGGAGAACGTGCCGCCGAGTGGCCGCGGCCTGACCTCCCAGACGGGACGGCCGCCGTCGCGGGCCGAGGGACGGCCGAACCGGGCGGCGAAGCGGAGCGCCTGGGCGTGGGTGGGCACGTCCCAGGCGCCCCGCAGGACCACCCATCCCCGCGTGGCCAGCCCGTCCTCCGCGTGGGTCTTTTCGGTCGGCCGCATCGCACGCCTCCTGGTCCGCCGGTGAGTGGTGCCTCCAGAGAAGCGGCATCCTTGGTGCGGTGGCCGGTCGCGAGGCGGGCGAGGTCAGGGCGTTTACGGGTCGACCCTTGCGAGAGTCAGCTCATCTCACTAAGGTTCGCCCAACCTTAGTGAGATATATTCACGAGTAATGAGCTCATATAGGGGGAACCAAGCGGTGCTAGCCCAGGAGCGAAGGCTTGCCGCGATCGCCGCGGCGTCCGCCGCCGCCTTCCGGCACAGCGACTACCACCAGGTACGCGCGGAGGACGTCGCCGAGCGGGTCCGGCTGCCCCGGGGCGGCGAGAAGGACACCGGCCGGTCCGCCGTGTGGCTCTACAACGAGGTCCGCAGCCGCCGCGTCCTGGTCGCGCTCGCCGCCAAACACGCCTTCGACGAGTTCACCGGCGGCGAGAGCGCCCCCGAGCCGGTCACCTCGATGCTCGGCGCGGCCGAGTCGGTGGCCGCCGCGCTGCGCCGCATCGCCCGCTTCCACCAGGTCGAACGTTTCCTGCTCGCCCAGGTGAGACTGGGCATCGGCGACATCTCGACCTCCGAGAAGCGCCCCTCGGCCGCCCAGACCCCGCCCGTCTGGCTCACCGGCACCTACGGCTCTGCCGCCGCCGCGGGCTGGGAGGGGCGGGTGACGGCGTACGCCGAATATCTGGCCCCCCGCCTCGACCAGGCCGCCCGCGCGGTCGCCGTCCCGCCCGAGAACTGGGCGAAGAGCAGCGCCGAGCGCCTGTCCGAGCTGGCCTTCCGCGCCATGTCCGACGACGCCGACGCCCCCGCCGACCGTCAGGCCGAGGGCCTGGCGGCCTACTGGCTGGCCCGCGACCTGATCCCGCTCACGGGCGAGTGGGCCGACCGCCTCCACGCCGCCGAACGCACCGCCGAACTGGTCGAGAAGATCGGCCCCAACGGCCGTTCGCGCGCGAACGCGCTGGTCGTGGTCTTCCAGGTGCTGCTCGACAGCAGCCCGCTGCTGGCCCGCGCCGCCGAGGTCGGCGCCGACCTGATCCCGCTGCTGACCGGCTCCCCCGCCGACGCCGTGACCCTGTGCGACGTGACGTCGCGGCGCGGCCTGGCCCTGCTGCGGCTGGGCGACACCGCCGCCGCCCGGGGCTGCTTCGAGGAGTCGCGGCGGATCGCCGAGAAGCTGCCCGACTCGGCCGACCCGGCGGCGCTGATCGCCCGCGCCGAACACAACCTGGCCGAGCTCCTCGTCGACGAGGGGCAGGCCGGGAGGGGCCGCGCGATCCTCGCCGACGTGGCCGCACGCCGCGGCGCCGGGGTGCCGACGACCGGAGCCGGCCCGGCCTGGCGCCGCCACACCCTGACCAGGCAGGCCCTGGCCCGCGCCACCACGCGGGCGGGCCGGGTCGTCGAGGGCGTCAGCCTGGCCGAGGCCACCCTGGCCGACCGCGAAGACCGCCTCGGCCAGGACAACGTGAACACCGCCTCGGCCCGCGTCACCCTCGCCGAGGCCCTGCTGGCCGCCGCCCACCCCGCCCAGGCCCGCCACCACCTGACCGAGGCCATGCGCCTGCGCTCCCTCTACCTCCCGGGCGAGGGCTACTGGCCCCAGTACGACCTGGTCCGCCTCGCCGAGATCGAACTGCACGCCGGTTTCCCCGCCCAGACCGTCCGCCTCCTCGACGACGCGACCGTGACCACGACGTGGTTCGCCGACCGCGTCTCCCCCCGCCTGCACGAGGAGGCCGTGCTGATCCGCTCGCTCGGCCTGATCGCCTCCGGCGAGGCGCAGACGGCCCTGTCCGACCTGGCCGAACTCCCCCAGACCAGGGCGGTGCTCCGCGCCCAGGCCACGGGCCGCCTGACCGTCGGCGACCCGGCGTCGGCCGCCCGCGTCCTCGACGCCCTGGGCCCCGACGACTCCGCTCCCGAACAGGCCGAGACCCTGCTGATCCGCGCCCGCGTGGCCGCCGCCCTGGGCCGCGAGCCCGCCGCCGAGGAGGCCTGCCAGGCGGTCCTGGCGCTGGCGGGCGACCAGATCGACGCCACCCACCCAACGGTGCTTGGCGCCCGCCTGGGCCTCGCCCTGCAACGCGTCCGCTCCGACCGGGCCGCGGAGGTGGGCGACCTGCTCGCTCCACTGCTCGACCGCCGGGCGCTGGCCCACGGGAAACCGGCGCTGGGAGACGGGCATCCGCTGCTGGCAGAGGCCATGGCCCTGGCCGCGCGGGCGGGGTCGCCGCCGGCGCGGGCGCCGGAGGACCAACTGTGGGAGAACTTCTAGTTTCGCTGGGTATGAGCGGGTTCTTTACTTGAGTAAAGTCACGGCGTCGGCGCTTCCAGAAGCGCGGCGAGTCGCGGCCATTGCTCCCCCAGACGTGGTGAATCGCGGCGCATTCATGCCGGTTCGGGCCGGAGCCCCATCGGCCCCACCGACGGTGACCACCCGACCCCACCCCGCGCATCGTGGCACGGCACCTGGCCGACCGTTCTGGTCGCAAAACGGTTCATAACTCGCATAGGTGTCCGAAATACTGCGGGAGTGCACACCTCCTCTTCCCTGATCTCGCTGACCCCGGCGCTCCCGATCGCCCTGGCTCTGATGGTCGCGGGCGGGGCCGTGGCGGCGGCCGTGGGAGGCCTGGGGCAGGGATGGGCGGTGGTGCGGGCCTGCGGGCGGGCGGTGGTGCAGCTCGGGGTGGTGTCGCTGGTCATCGCCTGGGTGGTCGCGAACGGGTTCGCCGCTGCCGGGTTCATCCTGCTCATGTACGTCTTCGCCACGCACACCGCCGCCCGCAGGATCGGCACCTACTGGGCGGCGCTGCCGATCGCGGCGGGCAGCGCCCCGATTCTCGGGATCCTCACCGCCACCGGGGTGGTCTCGCTCGACGGGATCGTGATCATCCCGGTCGCGGGGATCGTGTTCGGCGGCTGCCTGATCGCCACCAGCCTGGCCGGGCGGCGGGCCGCCGACGAGCTGACGACCCGCCGCGGCGAGGTGGAGGCGGCCATGGCGCTGGGCTTCACGCCCCGCGAGGCCCGGCTGGAGATCTGCCGCCCCGCCGCCGCCCAGGCCCTGGTGCCGGCCCTCGACCAGACCCGGACGGTCGGGCTGGTCACCCTTCCGGGCGCGTTCGTCGGCATGCTGCTCGGCGGGGCCGGGCCGATCGAGGCGGGGATCGTGCAGGTGGTCGTCCTCGTGGCGCTGCTGTCGGCGGAGGCCTTCGCCGTCGTGCTGACCGTCGAACTGGCCGCCAGAGGACGGCTGATCAGGCCGTAAATTTCTCCCCCATATCGTGATATGTCCCGAATTCGGGATCTTCGGAGCGGGCACGCCCAACCCGAACCGAAGGGGGTACGCAAGTGATCAAGAAGCTGCACCGTATGGGTCTCAGGTCCAGTCACATGTACACCGCCGCCATGGCGTCGGTCGGCCTGTCCTTCTGCACCTGGATGATCTCCAGGCAGGTGGAGCACGCCGGTCTCGACCGGGCCGACCGCTGGGGGATCTTCATCGGCCAGTGGGCGCCCACGCTCATGGCCATGGGCGTGGCGCTCCGCATCGAGGAGACCCACATGACCGACGACGAAATGCGGAAGATGGACTCCGACATGGAGATGGGCTCCCGCACCTCGGGCAGCTCCCGGGTCCACGCACCCGCCAGGTAGGAGACCACTGGGACCGCCCCGGCACGCATCCGACCGGGGCGGCTCCAGACCCGCGACGTCCTCGACCCACGACGTTCCCGGCCACCCGACGTTCCCGGCCACCCGACGTTCCCGGCCACCCGACGTTCCCGGCCAGCGAGAGCTCAAGCCTGCCCGCCGTTTTGAACCGCCCGGCTTCGGATGCCGGTCAGCGGCAAGGTAATCCGGGCTCCTCGGCGCCGAGAGGGCTCGCCCCTGCGCGTCAGGCCCTCGACACCAGGTAGGGCACCAGTTCGCCCACGCCCCTGACCACCTGGAGGTTCTCCGCCCGCAGCCCGAAGCGCGGATGGTCCTCCAGTTCCGCCGCTATCGCCGGATCGGCCAGCACCCCGCCCGCCGGGGCCAGGGAGGTCAGCCGCGACGCCAGGTTCACGGTGGTGCCGAAGACGTCGCCCATACGGCCGATCACCGGGCCGATCGCCAGGCCGACCCGCAGTTGGGGCATGCCCTTGACGCGGGCGTGCGCGCCGACCAGCGAGAGGGCGATGTCGGCGGCGTGGGCGGCCGTGTCGCTCACCCACAGGACCGAGTCGCCCAGGGTCTTGATCATCCGGCCGCCCGAGGAGGCCACGATGTCGGCCGAGCGGCTTTCGAAGCGTTCGACCAGGCGGGCCAGCTCCGTCTCGGAGATCTGGCGGCTCAGCCGGGTGAAGCCCACCAGGTCGGCGAAGCCGACGGCCAGGCGGGCCGAGGCGGTCTCCTGGTCGACGATGCGGCCGGCGGAGGCGGCGAGGTGGCGGCGCCAGGCGTACACGAGAAGGCGTTCCAGGTCGGGGACGACGCGGTCGGCGCGGCGCTGCCACGCGTGGCTGCGCCGGGACAGCGGGACCCCGGCCAGGTCGAGGGTCTCGGCGCCGAGTTCGGCCTGCGACTCGGCGAGGCGGGCGGAGGCGCGGCCGAGGGAGCGGGCCATCAGCATGATGTGCTCGTCGTCGTAGGTGCCGTCGGCGAGCAGGCCCATGAGGGTCTTCAGCGCCTCGACGTCGGCGTCGGTGAACTCGATCGCGTCGTCGGCGACGTTGGCGAAGCCGAGGGCGCGCCAGAAGCGGCGGGCCCGGTGGAAGGGCACGCCCGCCAGTTCGGCGACCTGGTGACTGGTATAGCGGCGCTGCTGGCGGAGGAAGGCCTCCGTGAGCCCGTCGACTCGCGGGTCGTCAATCATCATGCGGAAACCGTTCTGCGACCCATTCCGGAGAACGCACGATACCCGCGCTTTCAGTGGGGGAAAAGTCTTGCCACCAGCCACTTTATCCGGCAATTTCCCCAAACGCTCAGTGTTTGCGGGCCAGGCCCCCGTACTGGTAGACCTCCCGGTCCCGGTAGTCGGTCAGCGTGTCGGGCCGCCACTGCGGCAGCGACACCACGCCGGGATCGAGCAGGTCGAGATCGTCGAAGAAACGGGCCAGCCGTTCGGGAGAGCGCAGCACCATCGGGGCCCCGCCCCGGGCGTGCCAGACGTCGACCGCCTGCTGCATCCGCACGCTCGGCGTGCTGCTGGCGATGGCGACGTAGCTGCCCGGCGACAGGGCGCCGATCAGGGCGTGCACCGCGTCGAGCGCCAGCGTCTCGTCGGCGACGAACTCGATCACCCCCAGCAGCATCAGCCCGACCGGCCGGGAGAAGTCGAGGGTCTCCGAGGCGGCCTGCAGGAGCGGGTCGGGGTTGCGCAGGTCGGCGTCGAGGTAGTCGGTGGCGCCCTCGGGCGTGCTGTCGAGCAGGGCGAGGGCGTGGATCAGGACGATGGGGTCGTTGTCGACGTACACGATCCTGGCGGCCGGATTGACCTTCTGGGCCACCAGATGGGTGTTCCCGGCGCTCGGGATGCCGGTGCCGACGTCGAGGAACTGGTCGACGCCCAGCTCTCCGGCGAGCAGGCCGACGGTCCGGCCGATGAACTGGCGTTCGGCCCTGGCGTTGATCGGCAGGTCGGGCATGACCGCGATGATCTCGGCGGCGCACTCGCGGTCTGCCGCGAAGTTTTCGGTGCCGCCCAGCCAGTAGTCCCAGACCCGTGCCGGGTGAGGTATCGAGGTGTCGAGGCGCTGCCGTGGTCTGCTGGCCATCTCCCTCCTTCTTCTCCAGCCAACATAACCTCGCCGTCGTCCCGGCACGGCGAAGCGGAGCCCGCGTTCTGGTCACGAACCCCGCTTACGGCAGAAAATGCACTAACGCCGTGGCAGGGGCCGTACCGCCGAGGTGCCCAGGCCCGACGGGAGCAGCACCAGCCGGGGCGGCGGGGCGAACGACTCGGCGCGCAGCCGTTGCAGTTCGGGCTCGGTGTAGCGGGCGCAGCGGCGGTGCCACTCCATGATCCCGGCCATCCAGTCTTGGAGCAAGGCCGCATGGCGCTCCAGCACCCGGCTCACCTCGGGGTCGCCGATCAGGGCGAGCATGGCCGGGAGGCCGTTGGCCCGGATGTGCTCGAACTGGCGCATCCGCTCGTTCATCAGGTCGGCCACGATCGCGCGGGCGGTGGCCCGGTCGACGTCGAGGAAGTTCTCGACGACGAGGACCATGTTGTGCAGCTCCCCCTCGAACTCGATCTCCTTCTGGTAGGAGAACAGGTCGTTGGTGAAGCAGGCGTAGTCCTGTGCCGCGGTCTCCAGCTCGCGCATCACCCGGGACTGGTAGATCGCGTCGTCGACCACTTCGGCCGCCGACAGCCGGGCCAGGCTCGCCGTCAGGTCGGAGCCGAAGGTCCTGCGGCGCATCTCGATGTAGTCGACGGGGTCGGGGATCCGCCCGGCGGCCTCGTTGTCGAGCTCCCACACCCAGCTGTCGATCATGTCCTCGACGGCGGCCCGGAACCCGGCCCGCGCCCGCTCGGACAGGCCCGCGGCGGTACGCCGCCACAGGTCGGCCAGCCCCCGCTCCATCGGCTCGACGGGCTCCGGCGCGTGCTCGCCCATGATCGCCTTGAGCCGCGTGTTCAGCGCCCTGGCCCCCGCGAGGTCGCGGGTGGCGCCGAAGGCCACCGGATAGTAGTCGTCGCCGTAGGTGCCCCAGGTCAGCCAGTCGGTGGTCAGGAAGACCTCCTCCGGAGCGCCGTCGGCGTTGATCAGGGCGGCGCAGTGGGCCAGGTCGATGCCCGTGAAGCGGCGCTCGTCCCAGACCACCCCGTCGAGGAACCCCATCTCGCGGGCCCAGCCGGCCGAGTGGCGGCGGGCGGCGTCGAGATGGGGGCTCATGCGCAGCGGATAGGGCAGGTGGAACTCCGGCACCGGCTGCGGCCCCACCCGTTCGAACGGCACGTGAGAGTGCTGCCGGGCCCGCTTCTCGGCGCCGATGCGCAGGGTGGCCGTGCCGAGACCATGAGGTTTCTGGATCTTGCCGGAGACCATGCCCTCGTTCATGTAGCGGCTCGACCGCATGTGCCACTCGTGGCCGCCCGACTGCCAGTCCTGCAGCCCCTTGACGTAGAGGGCGACGGCGGCCTGCTCGTGGGGCGGGGCCGCCCGCTCGGCCAGCAGAGCCGGGACCTCGGTCAGCGCGGTCGTCTCGAACTGCTGCAGCCGGGAGGTCAGCAGGTCGTTGACCCGTTCGGCGGCCTCCTGCGTGGTGACGCCGAGGAAGGTCTCCAGCACCAGCACGGCGTTGGAGTTCTCCCCCTCCTCGGCCACCTCGCGCTGGTAGGAGAACAGGTCGTTGCGCAGGTGGACGGCGTCGGAGAAGGTGTCGGAGAGCACCCGCAGCGGCCGGGTCGCGGCCAGGTGGCCGGGCACCTCGGCCCCGGCGGCGAACTCGACCAGGTTGGCCGACCAGGGGGCGCCGCCGACGCGGCGGCGCATCTGGACGTATTCGATGGGGTTGGCGATCCGCCCCCGGTCGATGTTCTCCAGCTCCCACATCGACTCGACCATCAGGTTGTGGGTCGACACGACGAAGCGCTCGCGCCAGTCGGCCGACATGTGCGGGACGGTGCGCTCCCACAGGTCTTTCAGCCCGGCCTCGGCCGGGTTCTCCGGCTCGGGCGGGTCGTCGCCCATGAAGAGCTCCAGCCGGTCGAGGTGGCGCTGGGCGCCGGCGAAGTCGCGGGAGTGCTTGAACAACTCCAGGAAGTGGTCGTCGAAGAAGAACACCCACACGTACCAGTCGGTGACCAGGTCGAGGGCCGGCCCGTCGCAGTCGGGGTGGGTGTACGCGCACATCAGCGCGTAGTCCATGCGGTCGAGCTCCTCGGCGGTCCACACGACGCCGCCCCCCGGTTTGGGGGCGTCGAGCATGCCCGTCTCCTTCGCCCACGCCATGGTGTGGGCCCGGGAACGTTCCAGATGGGGGTTGAGCCGCGCGGGATGCGGCACATAGAACTCCGGCATGGTGAAGGCCTTCAAAGAGGCTCCTCTCCTCGGGTCGGTACTCGCCGTGACGACAGTGGCACTTTCCGTGGGATCACCGCAAGACCCGAAAGATCTCACCCTTGCGACGGACCCGCCGGGTATGTCGCGCTCTGTACGCTCCCCCGGTGACGATCAGGGTGCTCATCGCCGACGACCAGGCGATGATCCGCGTGGGCCTACGCCTGATGGCCGAGACCGAGCCCGGGGTCGACGTGGTCGGCGAGGCCGCCGACGGGCGGGCGGCGGTCGCCCTGGCCCGTTCCCTGCGGCCCGACGTCCTGCTCCTCGACATCGCGATGCCCGTCATGTCGGGCCTGGAGGCGGCCCGGATCCTCCTGGACGAGGGCGGCGCGCCCCGGATCGTGATGCTCACGACGTTCGACACCGACGAGAACCTGCACGCCGCGCTGCGCCTGGGCGTCGGCGGCTACCTGCTGAAGTCGTCGCCGCCGGAGCAGCTCGCCGAGGCGATCAAAACCGCCGCCGCCGGAGACGGCCTCATCGACCCCGCCGTCACCCTGCGGGTGATCGCCGCCTTCGCCGCCGCGAGCCCTCTGGCTCCCCCGCCCGAGTTGTCCACTTTGACGGCCCGCGAGCGGGAGGTGCTCACCGGCCTGGCCCGGGGCCGTTCCAATCGCGAGATCGCCGCGTCGCTCTTCGTCGGGGAGGCGACGGTACGCAGCCACGTCGCCCAGGTGCTGCGCAAGCTGGGCCTGCGCGACCGCGTCCAGGCGGTGGTGTTCGCGTACGAGACCGGGCTGGTCAGCCCGGGTGACGG
>NZ_BBXE01000018.1:0-214482 GCF_001570565.1 Herbidospora yilanensis
GGGGGGACCCCCCCCGCCGTAACGGCGGTCGCGGCTGGCGTAGATCTCGCACGCCTGCCACAGGTCCCGCCGGTCGAAGTCGGGCCACAGGCGGTTCAGGAAGACCATCTCGGCGTACGCCGACTGCCAGAGCAGGAAGTTGCTGGTGCGCTGCTCCCCCGACGACCGGACGAACAGGTCGACGTCGGGGATCTCGGGCTGGTGGAGGTAGCGCGCGAAGGTCTTCTCGTTGACCTTGCCCGGCTTGATCCGCCCGGCCTGGACGTCGGCCGCCAGCTTGAGCGCGGCGTCGACGATCTCGGCCCGGCCGCCGTAGTTGACGCAGAACTGCAGCGTCAGGGTCGAGTTGCCCCTCGTCCGCTGCTCGGCCTCGGTGAGCTCCTGGATGACCGACTTCCACAACCGCCCCGGACGCCCCGACCAGCGCACCCGCACGCCCATGGCGTCGAGCTCGTCGCGGCGGCGGCGGATGACGTCGCGGTTGAACCCCATCAGGAACCGGACCTCGTCGGGCGACCGCTTCCAGTTCTCCGTCGAGAAGGCGTAGGCCGACAGGTAGGGGATGCCCATCTCGATGGCGCCCTCGATGACGTCGAACAGCGACGCCTCACCCATCTCGTGACCCTTGGTGCGCGGCAGGCCGCGCTGCTTGGCCCAGCGGCCGTTGCCGTCCATGACGATCGCGACGTGGCGGGGGACCAGGTCCGCGGGCAGGGCGGGCGGGGTGGCCCCGGAAGGGTGGGGCGTCGGGGGTCGAACCATGGTCCCTGAGCGTATTCGGTCGGGACCGGAGGTCAGGACGGCGTTCTAGTCGTTCAGGGCGACGGCCCCGCGTTCGACGTGCTTGAGCGACCTGATCCCGTGTTCCAGGTGCCACTGCAGATACGCCGCCACCAGCCCGCTGCACTCCACCCGGTTCCGGGCCTCCGACGCGTCGGCCGCCTCCCAGTCGCCCCGCAGCAGCGCGATCATCAGCGCGATCGTCTCGGCGGCCGGGACCGCCGCGCCCGACGGGCGGCAGTTTCCGCACACCACTCCCCCGGCCACGATCGCGAAGGCCCGCACCGCCTCCGCGCCGCACCGGGCGCACTCCGACAGGGCGGGGGCGTAGCCGGCGACCGCCAGGGAGCGGAGGAAGAAGGCGTCGAGGACGAGCCGGGGCTCGTGGGAGCCGTCGACCAGGGTGCGGAGGCCGCCGACCAGCAGGAGGAACTGGCGCAGGGCCGGTTCCTTCTCGCCGAGGGTCAGGCGGTCGGCGGTCTCCAGCATGGCCGTGCCGGCCGTGTAGCGGGGGTAGTCGGAGACCAGGGGCTCGCCGTAGGGGCGGATGGTCTCGCACTGGGTGACCATGTCGAGGGAGCGGCCGGTGTGGAACTGGACGTCGACGTGGGTGAAGGGTTCGAGGCGGGCGCCGAAGCGGGACTTGGTCTTGCGGACGCCCTTGGCGACCGCTCTGACCTTGCCGGTGCGTCTGGTCAGGATCGTGATGATGCGGTCGGCCTCGCCCAGTTTGTGGGTGCGCAGGACGACGCCCTCGTCACGGTAGAGACTCACGGCGTCAGCCTACTCGGGTCACGTTTGGTGAAATTTAGGTAAGTAACCTCGTGGCGCTGTCTATACGTCCGGTAAACCTGTGGTGCGACGGGTTAACCGAAAGGTCACTAAGCTTTGGCCTCTGCGTGGGTTTCCTCCGCCCGCCGCATGAACCAGAGAAAGGGTGCCATGACCCGCGTGGTGCTGCTGGGCTCCGAAAACGGAGCGCCCCCGCTGCCGCTCACCGGCCTGCCGGGCTCCCCCATGGCCTTCCAGCGGCTGATCGACCAGGCCGCGCCTTACGACCCCGAGCCGGTCGTGATCATTCGGCCAGGTCAAGCCGCATCCTACCCAGGAGCCCGGACGGTGGAGAGCGCCGACCGGGCCGGAGACCTGCGGGCGATCGCCGAGGTGGCCGCGGGGCTGGACGAGGACCTGCTGGTCCTCCCGGCCGATTCGCTGATCCACGACGAGCTGATCTACCAGCTTGTGAAGTCCAAGCGGGGCGCCGTCGCGCTGGTCGTCCGCGAAGAGCGCGACCCCGACGCCCCCGAGCCGCCGCCCATCGAGGAGGCGGTGCCCGAGATCGGGATGAACGTCCTGGAAGGGCGTCCCCAGCGGGCCCGCATCAGCAAGACCCGGGTGATCTCGCAGGGCAGCGCCTACCACCAGGTGACCCGGCCCAACGCGGCGCTGCTCGGGCCGCTGCACCTCAAGGCGAGCCAGGTGCCCAACCTGGCCGAGGCCGCCCGCGACCTGGCCGAGTTCGCCTCGCTCACGGGCCCGGAAGACGGGGTGACCGAGCTGCTGGTGCTGGGGCTGGTCCGCCGCGGGGTGTCCGTCGGGATCCGGGGCCGCCGCGACCTGTTCTACCGGCAGGTCGACGCCGGGAACGCGCACGAGGCCGTCCAGGAGTTCCTGACCTTCGACGAGGACCGGGCCCGGCTCGACAACGCCGTGAAGGGCGCCGACGGCTTCTTCACCACCTACTTCGTCAGCACCTACTCGCGCTTCATCGCGCGGTGGGCGGCGCGGCGGGGGCTCACCCCCAACCAGGTCACGCTGATCTCGATCGCGCTGGGGCTGCTGGCCGCGGGCGCGTTCGCGACCGGCGGGCGGCCCGGTTACGTCGCCGGCGGCGTGCTGATCTACTTCGCGTTCGTCTTCGACTGCGTCGACGGGCAGGTCGCCCGGTACGCCCGCAAGTTCGGGGTGCTCGGGGCCTGGCTCGACGCGACGTTCGACCGGTTCAAGGAGTACGCCGTCTTCGTCGGCCTCGCCGTGGGCGCCACGGTCTCGGGGCAGTTCGGCGACGGCGAGGAGATCTGGACGCTGGCCCTGATCGCGCTGGCGCTCCAGTCGGTCAAGCACCTGCTCGACTTCTCCTTCGGCGCGGCCAACCGGCGCAAGCCGCCGAACCCGCTGCCGACGCTCGACCTGGCCGTGGCCGACGACCGGCCGCTGCGCGACGCCCTTGAGGTGCGCAAGGCCACCAGCGGCGGCGCGGTCAAGAACCTGCTGCGGTTGTGGACGAAGGCCGGCAAGTTCCGGACCGTCCACTGGGCCCGCAAGATGATCGTCTTCCCCATCGGCGAGCGGTTCGCCGCCATCGCCATCGTCACCGCGTTCTTCGACCCGAGGGTCACGTTCCTGGTGCTGATCACCTGGGGCGGCATCGCGGCCACGTACACCCTGACCGGACGTCTCCTGAGGTCGATGGCATGATCACGCACCCCCAGCCCGAGCCCGAGGTCCTCGACCCGCACCTGGAGCGGCAGCGGGTGCAGACCGCGCGCCTGGTGGCCTACCGCGACGACGGCCCGCTGGTCTCCCTGTTGAAGCCCCGGATGGGCCGCGGGCTGCCGCCGGTGCCGATGACGCTGGCGGCGCTGCTGGCGATCGTCGCCCTGGCGGTGACCGGGTCGCTGACCGAGGGGCCGATGTTGCTGGTCCCCGCCGTGGTGCTGACGCTGCTGGTGCTGCCGACGGCCTCGCACGACCACCTGGGGCGCTTCGACTGGCTGACGCCGCCGCTGCTCAGGGCGGCCGAGTTCCTGACGATCATCCTGATCGGGCTGGCCTCCGGCACCCCCAAGTGGCTGCTGTTCGTGCTGCTCTACATCGTGGGCTACCACACCTACGACACCGTCTACCGGACCCGGCAGAGCATCTGGCCCCCGGCGTGGATCTTCCAGGCGGGTCTCGGCTGGGAGGTGCGGCTGCTGGTGCTGGGCGTGGGCGCGGCCACCGGCACGCTGACCTGGGTGGCGGGCGTGCTCACCCTCTACCTGGTGGTGCTGTTCTCGGTCGAGAGCGTCAACAGCTGGGTGCGGCTCGACAAGCAGTCGGCGCTGGCGGTGGCCAACGCCGAGCAGGACCTGGAGGCCAGCCCCGAGGACGCGGTCGAGGCCGCCACCGGCGAGGCCGAGCCCAACTAGCCGCGCACCAGCGCCGAGCGTTTGGCGTAGAGGCGCTTCCCCGCCAGGGTCCACGCGATCTTGGCGGGGACGGGCAGGTTGCCCATGAAGTGGGCGCGTTCCTCGGGGGTGGCCTCCTCCAGGATCGCGCCCAGCACGATCAGCTGCTGCTTCGGCGAGCCGGCCGCCGCCTCCTTGGCGCCGCGCTCCCCCATCTCCTTCCACTCGGCCACCGTGATGTGCCGGGAGACCAGCGGCAGGATGTGCTCCTCCTCCTCGCGCAGGTGCTCGTCGAGCGCCAGGTGGTGGTCGGTCAGCAGGTCGGCGAGGCGGTCGCGGACGGCGGGATCGGCGGTGCGCTCGAACTCGGGCAGCAGGTCGCCGATGCGGCGGATGCTGTCGGCGACGTACTCGTGCTGGTGCTCCATCCGGTTGACCAGGTCGGCCTCCAGGGTGACCCGGGCGAGCAGCTTGGGCCACAGGAGGTCGTCCTCGTTGGTGTGGTGGCTGTGCAGCCCGTCGGCGTAGCCCCGGTAGTGCTCCGCCATGAGGGCGGCGCGGGCGACGTCACCGGGCCTGACCCGGCGGAACAGCTCGGGCATCATCTTCGACTCGCGCCGGAAGACCCGGTGGATCATGACCATCTCTTGGACGTAAGGGCGTTCGTTCGTCATGCGCTCCAGGGTGGGGCAGGGTACTTGGAGATGATTGGTCAGCGTCTTGTAGAGCCGCGTACCAGCACCATGTGCCGCGCGTAGCGGCGGCGGCCCACCAGGAGCCAGGCCAGCCGGGCGGCCGGGGGCAGGGTGGCGAGCAGGTGGGCGCGTTCGGCCGGGGTGGACTCCTCCAGCAGGGCGCCGAGGAACAGCAGCAGCTTGTCCATGGGGGTCTCGGTGCCGAACCGGGCCCCGGCGGCGGCGTACTCGGCGACCGTGAGGTGCTCCTCGATCAGGGTCAGGACGTGCTTCTCCTCGTCGTCGAGGTGTTCGAGCAGGGCCGACCGGTGGTCGGCGTACAGGCCGGCGAGATGGTCGCGCAGGCCGGGGTCGGCGGTGCGCTCCCATTCGGGCAGCGCCGCGCCGATGCGGTCGAGGCCGGACTGCAAGCGTTCGTGCTGGTGCTCCATGCGGATCACCATGTCGGCCTCCAGGTCGACCCTGGCCAGCAGTTTGGGCCAGATCAGGTCGTCCTCTCCGCTGTGGTGGTGGTGCAGGCGCTGGGCGTAGTCGCGGTGGTGGGCGGCCAGGATCGCGGCGCGGGCGACGTCGCCGGCCGCGACGGTGGGCACGAGTTCCGCGAGCACCCGTGACTCGCGGCGGAACACCCGGTGGACCACGAGCATGTCGTGGGTGTCGGGCCGATCGGCAGACATGATCCTCTTACCTTTCTGTCGAGGTCAGGCGACGAATGTCCGCCATGCGGCTTGGGGGTCTCTTGGGATGTTCTGGGGGTATAACCTGGCCGCGTGACCGTTCGTGTACGGGTGCTTGGTCCCCTCCAAGCGGACGTCGACGGGCGTTCCGTGCTCCTCGGCGGGCCACGGCAGCGCGCCGTGCTCGCCCTCCTGGTCGCCTCACGCGGAGACGTCGTCTCCGTCGACCGCATGATCGAGGACCTGTGGCGCGGGGAGCCCCCGGCCAAGGCGATCGCGTCGCTCCAGTCCTACGTGGCCAACCTGCGCCGCCTGCTCGAACCCGGCCGTCCGCCGCGTGCCCCCGCCTCGGTGCTGGTGAGCGCCGCCCCCGGATACGCCGTCCGCCTCGACGCCGACGCCGTCGACGCCTGGCGGTTCGAACGTTCCGCCGCCGAGGCCCGCGACCTGAGCGCCCGTGACCCCGCCGCCGCCCGCACGCTGCTGAGCGACGCCCTGGGCGTCTGGCAGGGCGCGGCGTTCGCCGAGTTCGCCGACGAGGACTGGGCCGTCGCCGAAGCCGCCCGGCTGACCGAGGTGCGCCTGGTCGCCCAGGAGCTGCTGGTCGAGACCACCCTGCGGTCGGCGCCGCCGGCCGACGCCGTGCCGGCGGCCGAGATGCTGACGCGGCGCGAACCGCTCCGCGAGGAGGGCTGGCGGCTGCTGGCGCTGGCCCTGTGGGGCAGCGGGCGGCAGGCCGACGCGCTCGCGGCGTTGCGCCGGGCCCGCACCACCCTGGCCGACGAGCTCGGGCTCGACCCCGGCCCGGCGCTGACCGACCTCGAAGACGCCGTGCTGGCGCAGCGGCTCGACCTGCTCCACGCCGCCACCCGCGCGCCCGGACCGGCCGGGCACACGCCGGTCACGGTCGCCGCGCCGCGCGCGGCGGAGAACTGGACCGATCCCGCGGGGCCGCTGTTCGTCGGCCGCGACCTCGAACTGGCCGAGATCTCCGACGCCGCCGCCCGCGCCGCCGCGGGTGACGCGGGCGTGGTGCTGATCAGCGGCGAGCCGGGGGCCGGGAAGTCGACCCTGATGGCCCGCATCGCCGACGACCTCGACCCGGCGACGTGGCTGGTCGCGACCGGGCGCTGCCCCGAGACCGAGGGCGCGCCGCCCGCCTGGGCGTGGATCGAGGCGTTGTCGCCGCTGACCCGGATCGCCCCGCTGAACGAGCACGCCGAGGCGCTGGCCCCGCTGCTCGGCGACGCGCGCCCGCCCTCCGACGACGGCGCCACCGGCCGGTTCCGCATGCACCGCGCCGCCTGCGCGTGGTTGCGTACGCTGAGCACGACCTCGGGACGGGCCCTGGCGATCGTGCTCGACGACCTCCACCGGGCCGACGCCGAGACGCTGGGCCTGCTGGTCGCGGTGGCCGAGGAGCTGACCGCCGCGCGGGTGCTGCTGGTGGCCGCCTACCGGCCCTCCGACGTGACCGACGCCCAGGAGGACGCGCTGGCCGCGCTCGCCGCCCGCTCCCCCACGCGGCTCCACCTCGACGGGTTGTCCGAGGGCGACGTCGAGCGGCTGGTCACCTCGGTCTGCGGCCGCGAGGTCGAGGCCGGCACCGTCGCCTGGATCGCCGAGCGCACCGGCGGAAACCCCTTCTACGTACGGGAGAGCGCCCGCCTCCTGGCCTCGGAGGGCAGCCTGGCGGGGGTGGCCCGCAGTGTTCCCGAAGGGGTCCGCGACGTCCTGCGCCGGCGGCTGGCCCGGTTGCCCGCGCCCGCCGTCACCGTGCTCCGGCTCGCCGCCGCCGTCGGCCGGGAGGCCGAGGTCGAGGTGCTGGTGGGCGCCGCCGACGCCGACGAGGACGGCGTGCTCGACGCCCTGGAGGCGGGCGTGCTGACCGGCCTGCTGACCGAGCCGTCGCCGGGCCGGGTGCGGTTCACCCACGCGCTGGTCCGCGACACCCTCTACCACGACCTCTCGCAGGTGCGGCTCACCCGCATGCACGCCCGCATCGCCGACGCCCTGGCCGCCCTGCACCCCGACGACCACACCGCGCTGGCCCACCACTACGCCCGCGCCGGCACCTCGGCGACCGCCGAACGCGCCGTCGCCCACTCGGTCAAGGCCGCCGAGCTGGCCACCCGGCGCTACGCCTACGACACCGCCACCGAGCTCTACGAACAGGCGCTCGTGGCCTTCGATCGGCTGCCGGCCCAGGCGATGGCCGACCGCGACGCCGCCAGGGTCGAGCTGCTGGCCGCGCTGGTCCGCGCCCAGGTGCTGGACGGCGCGGTGGCGCACGCCCGGGTGACCCGGCAGAAGGCCGTGGAGATCGCCCAGGCGGCGGGCCGCGACGACCTGCTGATCGCCGCGTTCTCGTGCTGGACCGAGGCCACCCCGTGGCTCATCCGCCCCTACTCCTACGTCGACGAACGCACCGTCGGCCTGATCACCCGCCTGCTGAAGCGGGCCGACCTCGACCCGGTCGTGCGGTGCCGCCTGCTGGAGATGATCGTCTCCGAGCTGGAGAACGAGGGCGACCCGCGCAGCGCCGCGGCCGCCGCCGAGCTGGAGGAGCTGGCCGCCACGCTCGGCGACCCGGCGATGACGGCGCTGGCCCTCACGGTCCGGATCAAGGAGATCCCGTTCGAGCTGGAGCCGCGGCGGGTCCTCGACCTGTCGGTTCGGCTGGTCGACCTGGCCACCCGCCACGACCACCTGCTGGCCTACCGCTGGTACGGCGAGTTCGTCGCCACCCGGGCCTGCTGGGTGCTCGGCGACCTGCCCGGCATGCACCGGCACCTCAAGGCGGCCAACGACCTCGCCGCGGCGTACCAGATGATCGAGGCGCGCGAGGTCGCCAACGTCGCCTACGCGACGCTCCGCCATGTGGCCGGTGATCTCGACGGCGCCCTGGCGGCCTACTCCGCCGCCTTCGGCCTGCTGCACCGCAAGGGCTCGCTCAACGCCGAGGGCGCCCACGCACTGGCGGTCTTCTCGATCCGGCTCACCCAGGACCGGCACGGCGAGTACGCCGACATCGCCTGGGCCCTGCACGAGGAGCACGGCGCGATCGTCGCCGACCTGCTGGCGGTGGCGCTCAGCCGCGAGGGCCGCCTGAAGGAGGCCGCCGAGATCCGGGCTCGGCTCGCCCCGATCCGCAAGGACTTCTACTACTCCCTCTACCTGGGCCTGCGTGCCCTGGCGGTGGTCCAGGTGGGGTCGCGGGAGGAGGCCAGGGAGATCCGGGAGCAACTGCTGCCGCTGCGCGACAGCATGCCGGGCGCGGCGTCGTTGTCGGTCTCGCTGCGGCCGGTCGCCCACCTGCTGGGCGACCTGGCGGTGCACCTGGGCGACCTCGACGAGGCGGCCGGCCACTACCGGCACGCGGCCGAGGTGGCCCGGCTCAGGGGCGCGCCGCTGTGGGTGGCCGACGCGGAGAAGGCGCTGGCCGCGCTCTCGAAGCCCTGAAGGTTCTCCAAGCGCGTCCCAAGAGACGGCCAAGCGGCCGGGCCCACCGTGGGGTGTACCGATTACGAGAGGACACCCCCGATGTCACGCTTGCTCGGCCGCCTTGGTGGCGCGGCCGCCGCACATCCGTGGCGCACGCTCGCCGTCTGGCTGGTCGCGCTCGTCGCCGCGACCGGCCTGTCGATGGCCGCGGGCGGCACCCCCCACGACGACTACGACGTGCCCGGCATCCCGTCCCAGGACGGCAAGGCCTTCCTGGAGGAGCACTTCCCCGCCATGGCCGGCGCCGGATCCCGGGTCGTCGTCCACGGCGACGGCGAGGTGCCGCCGGACCTGCTGGCCACGCTGGCCGACCGGCTCACCGCGATGCCCCACGTCTCCCGCGTCGCCCCGCCGCGTCTGTCGGCCGACGGCGACACCGCGCTGATCGAGATCGGCTACTCGGTGCCGGTCACCGACTTCCAGGGCTCCGAGGCCGTGGACGCCCTCACCGACGCCGCCGCCCCCGCCGAGAAGGCCGGGTTCACGGTCGCGTTCGGCGGCGAGGTGCCGGAGAACGTCTCGGCGCCGAGCGGCACCGCCGAGGTGGTCGGCGTCGTCGCCGCCCTGGTCATCCTGGTCGCCGGGCTCGGTTCGCTGGTCGCGGCCGGGTTGCCGATCCTGGTCGCCCTGATGGGCCTGGGCGTCGGCACCGCGCTGGTCACCCTGCTGGCCGCGCTGACCGAGATCTCCACCATCGCCCCGACGATCGCCACGATGGTCGGCCTCGGGGTCGGCATCGACTACGCGTTGTTCCTGGTCAGCCGCCATGTCGAAGGGCTGCGGGCGAGCCTGTCGCCGAAGGAGGCGGCGGCCCGCGCGACCGCGACCGCCGGGACCTCGGTGCTGATGGCGGGCCTGACCGTGCTGGTCTCGCTGCTCGGGCTGAACCTGTCCACGCTGCCGGTCTACGCGTCGTTCGCGTACGCCACCTTCGCCACCGTCGGGGCCGTCATGATCGCCTCGATCACGCTGGTCCCGGCGATGCTGGGCCTGGCGGGCCGCCGGGTGCTGCCGCGCCGGGAACGGCTGGGCCTGGCGCGGCCCGTGGTCCGGGCTCCGCGCACCGCCCGGTGGGCCGCGTGGGTGGGCGAGCGCCCGGTCCGGTCGGCGCTGGTCGCGGTCGTGGTGCTGCTGGCGCTGGCCGCGCCGACGCTGGGCATGCGCACCTGGCCGCAGGACGCCGGCACCCAGCCCGAGAGCAAGACCACCCGCGTCGCCTACGACCTCGTCGCGGCGGAGTTCGGCCCCGGCGCGAACGGCCCGATCGTGCTGGCCATGGACGCCTCGCTGGCCTCGGACGTCGCCGCGCGGCTGCCGGCCGTCCCCGGCGTCACGGCGGTGGCCCCGCCGATCACGCAGGGCCGGGCCGCCGTGATCACCGTCGAACCGGCGACGGGGCCGCAGGACGAGCGGACCACCGAGCTCGTGCGGCACCTGCGGGCGACCCTCCCCGACGGGGTCATGGTGACCGGCGTGGTGGCGGTGTTCGGCGACATCTCCGACCGCCTGGCCGAACGGCTCTGGGTGGTGGTCGCGTTCGTGGTGGCGCTGTCGCTGCTGCTGCTGACCGTGCTGTTCCGGGCGCCGGTCGTCGCCCTCAAGGCCGCGGTGATGAACCTGCTGTCGGTCGCGGCGGCGTACGGGGTGATCACGGCGGTGTTCCAGACCGACGCCGGCGCCGCCCTGGTCGGCCTGCCGCACGGCGGCGCGGTGTCGAGCTGGGTGCCGATCCTGATGTTCACCGTGTTGTTCGGCCTGTCGATGGACTACGAGGTGTTCCTGCTGTCCCGGATCCGGGAGGACTATCTCGCCACCGGCGACGCCAGGGGCAGCGTGATCCGCGGCCTGGCCTCGACCGGCCGGGTGATCTCCAGCGCCGCCGCGATCATGGTGGCGGTGTTCGTCGGCTTCGCGCTCGACCCCGACGTGACCGTCAAGACGACCGGGGTGGGCATGGCGGCGGCGGTGCTGATCGACGCGACGCTCGTGCGGCTGGTGCTGGTCCCGGCCACGATGGCGCTGCTCGGGCGGGCCAACTGGTGGTCGCCGCGCTGGCTCGACCGGCTGCTGCCGGAGATGCGCCACCACGACGGGGCCCCGATTGTCAGCCGGTCTAACGAATCAGTACTAATCAACAAATAACTGCATATGCACGTGCAGGTGGCGGCTCTTGGCATTTTCACATGAATGCGGCACTGTTTGCCAAGGGCCGCTGATGCGACAATGATGCACTGGTTAAGGAAATGCCCGACCTGTGACGTACCCGTGTGGAGACTGTCGTGACCGCTGAACCGCACCACCCCGGCGTGCTCTCGTACTCCCGTGGTGGCCCCACGGTGCTGCGCATCCTCCTGGGCGCCCAGCTCCGGCGGCTCCGGCGGGCCAAGGGCATCTCTCCCGAGGACGCCGGTCACGTCATCCGGGCCTCCCACGCGAAGATCAGCCGCCTGGAGCTCGGCCGGGTCAGCTTCAAGGAACGCGACGTCGCCGACCTGCTCACCCTCTACGGCGTGACCAACGCCGTCGACCGCGACGCGATGATCACCCTGGCCCGGCAGGCCAACTCGCCGGGCTGGTGGCACAAGTACAGCGACCTGCTCCCCTCGTGGTTCGAGATGTACGTCGGCCTGGAGGAGGCCGCCTCGGTGATCCGGGCCTACGAGGTCCAGTTCGTCCACGGGCTGCTCCAGACCCCCGACTACGCCCGCGCGGTCATCCTGCTCGGCAACGGCGGCGCCCCCGAGGAGGAGATCGATCGCCGCGTCGCCCTCCGCATGACCCGGCAGGCCCGCCTGGAGGGCCCCGACGCGGTCAAGCTGTGGACGGTCATCGACGAGGCCGCCCTGCGCCGCCCGCTCGGCGGCCGCGACGTGATGCGCGCCCAGATCGACCACCTGCTGGAGATGAGCGAGCACCCGAACATCACGCTCCAGATCGTGCCGTTCGAACGCGGCGGCCACGCGGCGGCCGGCGGCCCCTTCACGATCCTGCGCTTCGACGAGCGCGAACTGCCCGACGTGGTTTACCTCGAACAGCTCACCAGCGCCCTTTACCTGGAGAAACTCGACGAAGTGGACCGTTACATGCAGGTCATGAACAGCCTGTGCGTGGAGGCCCACCAGGCCCGGCAGACACACGATCTCCTGACGGAGATTCGCACCTCTCTGTAATCTCCGATGCACGTGCAGATGACCTACTAGGGTGGCCCTCTGAACCAATGAGAGGGTGCGATGGGATACGTTCCGAATTCCGGTCAGCTGCGGCACGTCGTCTGGAAGAAGAGCAGTCACAGCAACCCGAACGGAAGCTGCGTGGAGTTCGCCCGCCTCCCCGACGGCACCACGGCCCTGCGCAACTCCCGCGACCCCGAGGGCCCGGCGCTGGTCTTCGGCGCCGAGGCGCTGACCGCGATGCTCACCGAGATCAAGTCGGGCCGCCTCGACCACCTGCTCGGCTAGGCGTTCTCCCGGCCGGACACGCGCGTCGCCAGGGGGAGCGCGACCGCGGGGAACAGCGCCACCGCCACGACCGCCGGCCCGGCCTCTCCGCCGACCCGGCGAAGAGTGCCCGCAGGGCGTCGACGACATGGCGGAACGGGGTGGCCTGGGAGGCGACGTCCAGCCAGAGGGCGCCCTCCATGGGGAGCAGCGCCCCCGGCGGCAGCAGCGGGGGCACCACCGCCGTGCCGGCGACCGGCGGGAACAACTCGCCGCCGAGCGTGCGGGCCGCCCCGCACGAGAGCCGCCGCGAGCTCCGGCGCCATGCTGATCACCAGCACGAGCGGGACCACTCCGAAAACGATCACAAAAGCGTTACGGAGCCTTTCGCGCGGATAATGCGCCGCCACAACAAACGCAGTCATCCGATGACCCACTTCTTGTCACCCTGCTTTTCGGGACGCCTGGCCATCAAGATCGTTTGCACTCGGGGCAACCGTCCGATGAAGGCGTCCGGAAAAATCCGCACACATATTTCTTCACAACTACGACCCTCTTTTCTCCGCTTCCGCGGCTTCATCCTTCGGGCCGGACCCGTCACCGCCGGGGAGGGCCGAGGAGGTCATCGCATTCTTCGAGATCGCCCGAGCGAACCGGATCCGCCTGTTCGGCGGGCCGCGGGGCGGCGAGTACAACCTGAACAGAGCCGCCGGGACCCGATCAGTGACACCACCGACGGCACGTTCGAGCCGGACGCGCGTCTACGGGCGGGGAGTGCCGGTGGGGGTCGTGCGGGGGGAGGCCGGGAGTAGTCCGGCGTGGTGGAGGTGGACGCGGGCGGCGGCGATGGCCTCGGGGGTGGTGTTCAGGATCCGGCCGGCGGCGTCGAGGCGGGCGATCACGCCCAGGGCGTGCAGCGGCTGGTGGTGGCCGTCGCGGATGCCGGAGACGTAGACGGTGATGCCGCGCCGCTGGAGTCGTTCGATCGCGTCGGCCAGCACCAGGGCGCCGCTGGCGTCGATGGTGGTGACCCGGGACATGCGCAGGATGACGACCGAGATGTCGGCGACCTTCGACAACTGGAGCAGGAAGCGGTGGGCGGCGGCGAAGAACAGAGGGCCGTCCAGCCGGTAGGCGACGATGTGCTCGGTGAGCAGCGCGTGCTCCTCCTCTGTGTGATCGTCCGGCAGATCCGGCCGCAGCGGCATGGCGTCCAGGCGCACGTCGCGGGCCACCGCACGCAGGGCCAGCGCGCCGGCCACGATCAGGCCCAGGATGACGGCCTGCACGAGGTCCAGGGCCAGCGTCGCGACCGCGGTGAGCGCCAGCACCACCGCGTCGCCCCGGGTCGAGCGCATCATCGCCACGACCGATCCGGCCTCCACCATGCGGATGGCCGTGGCCAGCAACACCCCGGCAAGCGCGGCCAGCGGGATCTGGGCGACCAGGTCCGCCGCGGCGAAGACGATCGCCGCCAGGATGGCGGCGTGCGCGAGCGCGGCCAGCCGGGAGGAGGCCCCGGAGCGCACGTTGACGGCCGTCCGGGCGATCGCGCCCGTCGCCGGAACCCCGCCGAACAGCGGTGCGGCCAGGTTGGCCAGCCCTTGGCCGAACAGTTCACGGTCCGGGTCGTGCCGGTGCCGGACGCTCATGCCGTCGGCGACGGCGGCTGACAGCAGGGACTCCAGAGCCGCCAGCGCGGCCACCGCGACGGCGGGGGCGACAAGAGAGCCCAGCGCCCCGATGTCGAGGAAGTTCAGAGACGGGGCGGGCAGTCCGGCGGGCAGCGCCCCGATCCGGGCCACGTCCAGGTCGGCCAGTTCCGCCATGCCGGTGGCGGCGGCCACCGCGATCAGCGAGAACGGCACGGTCGGCCGCCATCGCGCACCGGCCAGCATGAGCATGGCGACCCCTGCCGCGATGACCGGCGCCCGCCAGTCGGGCTCGGCCAGGAAGTCGCGGGCGGCCTGCCCGGCCACCATGACGACCTTCTCGCCGTCGCCCGGGCTCACGCCGAGCGCGGCGGGAATCTGCTGCAGGCCGATCACGCAGGCGATGCCCACGGTGAAGCCCTCGACCACGGGAGCGGGGATCAAGGCCATGTACTTACCGGCCCGGGCCAGCGCCAGTCCCAGGAGCATGAGCCCTGCCAGCATTCCGACGGCCAGCACGCCGGACGCGCCATGCGCGTGCACGATCGGCACCAGCACCACCGTCATCGCCCCGGTCGGGCCGGACACCTGGAGCACCGATCCGCCGAAGAACGCGGCCACCGCTCCGGCGACCACCGCGGTGGCCAGACCGGCCTCCGCGCCCAGTCCCGAGGAGATGCCGAATCCGAGCGCCAGCGGAAGCGCGACGATCGCCACGGTCAGGCCCGCCAGCAGGTCCCGGCGCGGATGACGGCGCATGGCGGCGAGTTCGGCGCGCTGGGGCAGAACCGATCGGAGACGTCCCCAGCCGGCCGTGATCTGGCTCTTCACGCGCCTGTCTCGGCCTTCTCGCCACGCAGTTCGCTCAGGAGCTCGTTCTGTCCTGACAACTTCTCGGTCAGCAGTTCACGGGCGGCCCGCAGGAGCCCGGCCACCTGGCCACCCGCCAGTGCGTACACCACTGTGGCTCCATCTCGCTGGGCGCTCACCAGGCCGGAGCGGCGCAACACCGCCAGATGCTGGGACAGTCCCGTCGGCTCGACGTCGATCGCGGCGAGCAGGTCGCGGACCGGCGTCGGGCCGTCCTGGAGGAGTTCCAGCACGCGGATCCGCACCGGGTGGCCCAGCAGGCGGAACAACTCCGCCTTGGCCTGATAGAGGGGAACCGACATCACGCCTCCGCCGCCTTGGAGTCGATGTCTCCGTTGTCGGGGAGGGGCAGGGAATGGGCCTGTGCCAGCCGTCGTACGTCGTCCCA
The DNA here is from genome assembly GCF_001570565.1 of Herbidospora yilanensis. Taxonomy (GTDB): domain Bacteria; phylum Actinomycetota; class Actinomycetes; order Streptosporangiales; family Streptosporangiaceae; genus Herbidospora; species Herbidospora yilanensis. Next base: position 15,174 of record NZ_BBXE01000018.1, read on the forward strand.
CTCTTCCTCCGCCAGCAGAACGGCATGGGCGTCACCGTTTCCGCGTGCGGCCAGCAGCGCTTGGCGGGCCCTCTGGGCCCGCTCTCGGATCGCTGCGGCGAAGGCTGTGCTCACAACACTCTTCCTCGTCGCTCGGCCGCGGGACCGGAAGGATCCGCGGTTTCGTAATTGCGATTTTTCGCAATTACGATAGTTTATCGGCGCGTCCGGCGCGTCCCGCCAACGGGGGACGTGGTTTCAGGCGGTATACAGATGCTCGTGAAGCTGGACGAGCTAGACCGGGCGATCATCGGGGCCCTCGTGGACGACGCCCGGGCGACATATGCGGAAATCGGCGGGCAGGTCGGGCTCTCGGCCCCGGCCGTCAAACGGCGGGTCGACCGGCTGGTCCAGCAGGGGGCCATCACCGGGTTCACCGCCCGCGTCGAGCCCTCCGCCCTCGGGTGGACCACCGAGGCCTACGTCGAACTGTTCTGCCGGGGCAAGACCTCCCCCGCCGAGATCGGGCTGGCCGTCTCCCGGCACCCGGAGGTGGTGTCGGCCTGCACGGTGACCGGCGAGGCGGACGCGCTGCTGCACGTCCGCGCCACCGACGTCCGGCACGTCGAGCAGGTCATCGAGCGGATCGCCGCCGAGCCGTTCGTCACCCGGACGAAAAGCGCGATCGTGCTCACCCGGCTCATCACCTGAGCAACAAATCACCGCAGACCGCCTCAAGAACGCAAGAGACCGCGTTAAGGACGCAATGTCGCCGCATTGGAGCCCAGGTCGCCTGTTCCTAGTCTGAGAGCAGTTGCCCCAGCTCACCGCCGGAGACGTGCGTGAAGACACCCGCTTACGAGACGACGACCACCACCCGCGAGCGGGTGGCCACGGTACGTCATTTCCTTATGTGCCGGCCGGAATTCTTCGCCGTCACGTACACGATCAACCCCTGGATGGATCCGGCCGCCGGGGCCAGCGCCGAGAAGGCCCTTGAGCAGTGGGACGCCCTGAAGGCCGCCTACGAGTCGCTGGGCCACCGGGTGAGCCTGATCGACCCGATCGACGGGCTGCCCGACATGGTGTTCGCCGCCAACGGCGCCCTCGTGGTCGACGCGCACGTCTACGGCGCGCGGTTCGCGCACGCCGAGCGGGCCGACGAGGGCCCGGCCTACGCCAAGTGGTTCGCCGAGCTCGGCCTGCCGGTCAAGGAGGCCGGCTTCACCAACGAGGGCGAGGGCGACTTCCTCACGCTCGACGAGGTGATCCTGGCCGGCACCGGCTTCCGGACCGACGTGGCCGCCCACATGGAGGCGCAGGAGTTCCTGGGCCGCCCGGTGATCACGCTGCGGCTGGTCGACCCGAGGTTCTACCACCTCGACACGGCGCTGTTCCCGCTCGACGGGCACAACGTCGCCTACTACCCGGGCGCCTTCTCCGAGGGCAGCCTGCGGGTGCTGCGGCGGATGTTCCCCGACGCGATCATCGCCTCGGAGGAGGACGCGCTGGTGCTGGGGCTGAACGCCGTCTCCGACGGCAAGAATGTGATCGTCAACGCCGAGGCCGCCGGGCTCAGCGCCGAACTGGAGCGGAGCGGCTACTCGGTCGTCCCGGTCGACCTGTCGGAACTGCGCAAGGCCGGCGGCGGCCCCAAGTGCTGCACCCTGGAGATCCGCCTTTGAACACGCGAGACATGATCGAGCTGGCCGAGAGCCGGAGCGCGCACAACTACCACCCGCTGCCCGTGGTGATCGCCTCCGCCGAGGGCGCCTGGGTCACCGACGTCGAGGGCAAGCGCTATCTCGACTGCCTGGCCGGATATTCGTCGCTGAACTTCGGCCACGGCAACCCGGTGATCCTGGCGGCGGCCCACGCCCAGCTCGACCGGGTCACCCTGACCAGCCGCGCCTTCTTCAACGACCGGTTCGGCGCGTTCGCGGCCGGGCTGGCGGAGTTGTGCGGCAAGGACATGATCCTGCCGATGAACACCGGCGCCGAGGCCGTGGAGACCGCGATCAAGGTCGCCCGCAAGTGGGGCCGCGACGTGAAGGGCGTCACCGAGCCCAACATCGTCGTGATGGAGGACAACTTCCACGGCCGCACCACCACGATCGTCAGCTTCTCCACCGACCCCGACGCGCACGACGGCTTCGGCCCGTACACGCCCGGGTTCCGGGTCGTGAAGTACGGCTCCGCCGACGCGATCGCCGACGCGATCGACGAGAACACCGTGGCCGTGCTGCTGGAGCCGATCCAGGGCGAGGCCGGGGTGCTGGTCCCGCCGGACGGCTACCTCCGCCAGGTCAGGGAGCTCTGCACCGAGCGCGGCATCCTCATGATCGCCGACGAGATCCAGTCGGGCCTGGGCCGCACCGGCGGCACCTTCGCCTGCGACCACGAGAACGTGGTCCCGGACATGTACGTCCTGGGCAAGGCGCTGGGCGGCGGCGTCGTCCCGGTGAGCGCGGTCGCGGCCGACGCCGACGTGCTGGGCGTGATCAAGCCAGGTCAGCACGGGTCGACGTTCGGCGGCAACCCGCTGGCCTGCGCGGTCGGCGAGACCGTGGTCAACCTGCTGAAGACCGGCGAATACCAGGCCCGCGCCCGCGAGCTCGAATCGGTCCTGTTCGAGGGCCTGCGGGCGCTGCCGGGCGTCACCGCCGTACGCGGCCGGGGCCTGTGGGCGGGGGTCGACATCGACCCGTCGCTGGCCACCGGCCGGCAGGTGTGCGAGCGCCTGATGGCACGCGGCGTGCTGGCCAAGGACACCCACGGGAGCACGATCCGGCTGGCCCCGCCCCTGGTGGTCGAGGCCCGCGAGATCGAGTGGGCGCTGGCGCGATTGGAGGCGGTGCTCACCGGATCGGAGTGAGCTCCACCCGGGAGACCTCCTTGAGTTTCGGCGGGTCGTCGAGGACGGTCGGCGTCTCCCACCGGACCACGTGCCTGCCGTCCTCGTGAGTGAGGGTGGCCAGCGCGTTGGGAAACCAGGGGCCGTCGGTGATGCGCCACTTCACCGGCGGCCTCGGGAGCTTGGCCGTCTTGGCGATCAGGCCGCCGATCACCGTGGCCACCCCGAACTGGGCGATCACGTTGGCCAGGCGCAGGGTGCGGCTGAGCGGGTTGCGGATCGGCGAGCAGACGAGCTGGTAGATCGGCAGCCCCCTGACCCGGGCGACGTAGGAGTAGTGCACGTCGCCCGACAGCAGCATGACCGTGGTGCCCGAGGCGGCCAGCATCGTCAGCAGGCGGTCGAAGGAGCGCCGGAAGGCCGCCCAGTGTTCCAGGTCGACGGCCTGCCGGGCCTTCTCCATGAACCGGGCCACCGTCTTGCCCCAGGCCCCGTCGCACAGGGCCTCGTTCCAGGTCTCGATGTGGTGGATGCCGGCCGGGAGCAGGATCGGCACCGACGACCCGACCAGCACCCGCGCGGGCGGGTCGGCCAGCGCCTCCTCCAGCCACGCCCATTCGGTCGCGTCGAGCATCGACCGCTCGCGCGGCTCCAGATGGCGGGCGCACCGCGAGTCGAGCATGATCAGCCGGGTGTCGCCGAAGTCGCGCGCGTAGCTCCACCGGCTGGTCGACGGGTCGGCGTCGGCCTGCCGGGCGAACGCGTCGAGCACCGCCGCGCCGTCGCCCTCGCCCGCCCGGATCTTCGTGTAGACCTCGTCGGCGGCCCGTTCGGCCGGGGACAGGTTGCCCAGGTGCTGGTAGACCCAGTAGGCCCCCAGCCCGGCCACGACCCGGCGCGGCCACCAGGACACCTGGGCCATCTGGGCCCGCCAGTCCTTGCTGGTGTTCCAGTCGTCGCGCAGGTCGTGGTCGTCGAAGATCATGGTGGTCGGCACGGTCGAGAGCAGCCACCGGATCTCCGGGTCGTTCCACGCCTGGCGGTAGAGCTCGGCGTACTCCTCGAAGTCGGCGATCTCGCCGACGGGCTCCTGGTCGCCCCGGCGGGCCTTTATGTAGTCGAGCATCTCCCGTGACGGCTCGTCGGCGTACACCTGGTCGCCGAGCATGATGAGCAGGTCGGGGAGCTCGTCGTGGACGGTCAGGGCGTGCCCGAAGGCGAAGAGGGTGTCGACGCCGTGGGTGATCGTGTGGGGCGTGTCGTGGGGGACGCTGGTCCGGCACGAGCCGAAGACGACCTTGTTCAGCCGGTCGACGGGACGGATGACGCTGGGGTCCATCGTCTCCAGCGGCCACACCGCCTCGTCGCCGAGGTGGATCTGGTAGGGGACGGGTTCGCTCACCGGGACGTCCACTATCGCGTAGTGGTGCCCGTGCACCGTGAAGGTGCGTTCTGTTGACTGTTCGGCGCCCGCAGTGACGGTGACCGCGCAGGGGTCGCTGGTCTCCACCCAGATGGACGCGGTGGTCGCGTCGACGTGGCGGAGGAGGGGGCCGATCACTAGTTGTGCCACTCTCCTAGTGATACCGCTTATCTCGGGATGGATGCCACCAGGGCCTCGTCGATCGGCGTCGGCGTCATCCCGAAGGTCTTCTCGAAGTCGCCGGAGTCCAGCAGGAACGGCGCCTCGAACTGGTAGAGGGTCTCCCGCAGCTCCTTCATCTTCGGCGAGGCCCAGCCCATGGCGTGGAAGACCGCCCGCGGCACCCGCACGATCCGGGGCCGCCGGGCGCCCGCGAGCGCGGCCGACCGTTCGGCGACCTCGCGGAAGGTCAGCGCCTCGGAGGTCGGCACGTGCCAGGGCCGCCCCCAGGCCCGTTCGTCGGCGCCGGCGATCACCAGGGCGCGGGCGACGTCGGGCAGGTAGGTCCACGAGTGCGGGACGCCGGGGTCGCTCAGCACGACCACGGGCCGGTTCTCGGCGGCGGGGCGGATGACCTGGGTGGTCAGGTAGGCCTCCCCGGTCGAGCCGGGTCCGAAGTAGTCGGAGCCGCGGATCTCGGTGGTCCTGATCCCGGCGGCCAGCGCCCCCTCCCACATCTCGGCCCGCACCCGCCCCTTGACGTGGGTGGCGGCCAGCGGGAGGTCTTCGGTCATGGGGCCGGAGACGGGGCCGTAGGCGTAGAGGTTCCCGAGGATCACCAGCACCGCGCCGGTCTCCCGGGCGGCGCGCACCATCGCGGCGTGCATCGGCGGCCAGTCGAGCGGCCAGCGGTGATAGGGCGGGTTGACGCAGTTGTAGATCACGTCGGCCCCGTCGCAGGCCCGCAGCAGCGCCTCGGCGTCGGCCGCGCTGGCGGCGATCTTCACGGCCCCGGCGGCGCCCGACCCCGACCGCGAGACCTGGACGACCTGGTGCCCCTCGGCCAGCAGCAGCTCGGCGAGCTGACCGCCGACCTGGCCGGCCCCGATGACGACGTGTCTCATTTCTCGGCCTCCTTCTTGATCGCGCTGAGGAAACGTTCGTGTCCGGCGCGCAGCTTCGCGGCCGGGTAGAGCAGCCCGGCCAGCGGCCCGGCGAGGGATTCGGAGATGGTCAGGCGGGTGCGCCCGCCGGGCAGCGGCTCGACGACGTTGCGGTCGACCGCCTTGTAGACGCCGAGCGCCACCCCGCTCCAGGTGAGCTCGCGGCCCTCGGTCACGACGGCGAACCGGGAGCGGATCCGGACGCCGCCCAGCCGCCACCGGTACCGCTCGCCCGGGGTGATCTCCCCCAGTTCGAGCACCCGGTGCTCGGGCCACCAGCGCCGCCAGCCGCGCAGGTCGGACAGCAGCGCCCAGACCTCGGCGGGGGGAACGTCGATCTCGATCGAGGAGGTGTTCCGCACCGGAGCGTGCGCCTCGAAGCTCTGCAGGTCTCTCATGAGAGCAATGCTCTCTCTTTAGAGCATCGCTCGTCAAGAGCACTGCTCTCTTTTCTGTACGCCGCTCTGTTACGCTGCGGAGATGAGCGCAGCCAAGACCGCGCGGGAACGCGTGCGGGCCGAGATGGTCCGCGAGATCACCGACATCGCCCGCACCCACCTGGCCAGGGACGGCGCGGCCGGGTTGTCGCTACGGGCGATCGCCCGCGAGATGGGCATGGCGTCGTCGGCGATCCACCGCTACTTCCCGACCAAGGACGACCTGCTCACCGCCCTGATCATCGACGGCTACAACGCCCTCGGCGACGCGGCCGAGGCGTCCCAGCGCGACCAGGACCCCACCGGCCGCTGGCTGGCCCTCTGCCACGCCGTCCGCGACTTCGCGCTCGGCCGCCCCCACGAGTACGCCCTGCTCTACGGCTCCCCCGTGCCCGGATACCGGGCTCCGGCCGACACCGTCGGCCCCGCCCTGCGGACGACCCTCGTCTGCGGGCGGATCATCGCCGACGCCGGCCCGACGCCGCCCGACCCCACCCCGCCGCCGGCCCTGCTCGCCCCCGACGTCGAGGCCCTCCGGCAGGTCATGCCCGGCGTCTCCGACGTCGCGGTCACCCGTGCGGTCACCGCGTGGACGGCCCTGTTCGGCGCGGTCAGCTTCGAGTTGTTCGGCCAGTTCGACAACACGATCACGCACCGCCGCGAGTTCTTCGACCACGGCATGCGGTCGCTCGCGAGATACCTCGGTTTGTAACACCCCGTTCACGATCAGTGACAAAACCGGTGCGATAGTGGACACCAGGCTCCGCGAAAACACGGCGACATGCCCCTAAACGGGACATCGCCGTGATCCAACTTCACGACAATGGTGGACATCACCCGTCAATGGCGACGGCTGATCGATCCGAGAGGCACCACCACTATGACCGTCACGGAAATCCCGACAGCGCCGTCGGCCCCGCTGGCCTCCGCCCAGCACCACCTCGCCGAGGCCGCCCGTTTCCTCGCCCTCGACGAGGGCCTGCACCACCTGCTCGCCACGCCCCGCCGATCGCTGACCGTCTCGGTCCCGGTCCGCCGCGAAGACGGCCGGATCGAGGTGATCGAGGGCTACCGGGTCCAGCACAACCTGTCGCGCGGCCCTGCCAAGGGCGGCGTCCGGTTCCATCCCGCCACCGACCTCGGCGAGGTCACCGCCCTGGCCATGGGCCTGACCTGGAAGTGCGCCCTGGCCGGGCTGCCCTACGGCGGCGCGAAGGGCGGCGTGGCCGTCGACCCGGCCGTGCTGACCGAGCGGGAGCTCGACCGGCTGACCCGCCGCTACACCCACGAGATCCAGCCGCTGGCGGGCCGCGACATCCCGCTCACCTCCGCGCGGCCCGACCTGGCCGAGGCCGTGGCGCTCGGCGTGCGGGTGCTGCTCGGCCCCGGCGGGGGCCGCACGGTCGCCGTCCACGGGTCGGGCGCGGTCGCGGCCATGGTGACCGCCAAGCTGGCCGAGGCCCGGTTCACGGTCGCCGGCGGCGGGCTGGGCGCCGACGCCGACGTGCTGGTGCTCACCACCGGCACGATCACCGCCCACAACGCCACGGAGGTCCGGGCCGGGACGGTCGTCGAGGCCGCCAACGGCCCGATCACCCCGGCGGCCGACCAGATCCTGGCCGGTCGGGGCTGCGTGGTCGTGCCCGACCTGCTCGGGAACGCCGGCGGCGTGATCGCCTCCCACAGCGAATGGACGGTCGGCGATCTCGACTCCCGGCTGCGCGAACACCTGGAGCCCGCCTACCGGCAGGTCGCGGCGTTGTCACGCGACAAGGGCCTGACCCTGCGCCAGGCCGCCCACGTGATCGCCGTCGGCAGGGTGGCGGCCGCCTGCCGGTCGAGAAGCCGCTGACCGGGTCTACCGGCCGACCTCGTCGACGATCCGCTCGCACAGGCGGTGCGTCTCCAGCGCGTCGCCCGCGTCGAGCAGCCTGCCCTCGCCGACCGCCTCAAGGAAGGCGAGGCAGGCCCCGCGGAACCCGCGCTGCGTGCCGACGGGGACCCAGTCGGGACGCCGTCTCCGCACCTCGCCGCCTGCGGTGAAGGCGACCTCCTCGCCGAGGTCGAGCACCTTGCGCTTCTCGCCCCGGCCGATGACCTCGCAGGTCTCCTCGGTCTGGCCGCTCACCCGGGACATGATCCCGAGGGCGGTGAACCCGTCGCCGGACAGTTCGAGCACGACGTGCTCCAGCAGGCCGCCGGTCTTCCGGAACCGCACCGACGTCGCGGTGACCTCGCCCGGGGCCAGGAACCGGAGCGTGTCGGCGACGTGGATGAAGTCGTCGTACACCATCGTGCGCGGGTCTTCCGGCCGGGTGTTCCGGTTCTTCTGGAGGACGACCAGGTCGCGCGGGAGTTCCAGGAGGGCGGTGAGGCCGGGGGCGTGGCGCCGGTTGAAGCCGACCATGAGCGGCACCCCGCGCTCGCGCGCCAGCTCCACGAGCCGTTCGCAGTCCTCCAGCCGGTAGGCGAGCGGCTTGTCGACGAAGACCGGCACCCCCGCCTCCAGCAGCTCGGTCACGATCGCCGGGTGGGCCTCGGTGGCGGTGTGCACGAACGCCGCGTCGGCTCCCCCGCCGACGACCTCGGCCACCGAGGTGTGCCGCCGGGTCACCCGGTAGGCGTCGCCCAGCTCGCGCAGCGTCTCGGGGTTCCGGGTGCAGAGGATCAGCTCGGCCCCCTCGACGGCGCCGAGCACCGGCAGGTACGCCTTCCGGGCGATGTCGCCCAGACCGATCACCGCGATCCTCATGGCCCGAAGGTTACCCTCCGGAAACCGGCGGGCCACATGGGGGCAATGCGGCAAGTGTTCACTTCCCGCCATGAGCTCACACGCCGTGGTGATCATCGGGGGTGGGCTGGAAGGCCTGTCGATCGCCGCCGCGCTGACCGCCCGAGGGCAACGCGACGTGCTCGTCCTGGAGCGCCGGACCACCGGCTCGGGCGGCACCGCCAAGTCGAGCGGGCTGGTCCGGTGCCACTACGAGTGCGCCACCCTGACCGCGATGGCCTGGGAGGGCATCGGCTTCTTCGAACGCCACCCCGGCCTCGGCTTCCGGCAGACCGGTCACATCGTGGGCGTCGGCGAGGAGTCGGCCGCCGCGCTGCGCGCCAACGTGGCCCGCCGCCAGGACCTCGGCGTCGACGTCGCGACGGTCACCCACGACGACGTGGCGGCTCTGTGGCCCGGCCTGGAGACCAAGGACTTCGCCGCCTTCGCCTTCGAACCCCGCGGCGGCCACGGCGACCCGGTCGCGACCTGCCGCCACTTCGCCGTCGCGGCCCAGCGCGGCGGCGCCCGCATCCTGGAGCACACCAGGGTCGCCGCCCTCCTGGGCGACTCCTCCTCGATCGCGGGTGTACGCCTGGCCGACGGCCGCGTCGTCGGCGCGCGCGCCGTGATCGTCGCCGCCGGAGCCTGGACCGCCGACCTGGTGGCCCCCCTCGGCGTCACCCTGCCCGTCGGCGCGATGCGCGAGCCCATCGTGATCGCCGCCCCCGGCGCCCCCGTCGGCCCCGTCCCCGCCTTCACCGACCTGGTCGGCATGCAGTACGTCCGCCACGATAACAACGGCCGCCTGCTCATCGGCTCCCACACGGGCGCCGAGCTCACCACCCCCGACGGCTACCTCAACAAGGCCACCGACGTGGAGCTCGAACGCGCGGCGGCCAGGTTCACCACCCGCTTCCCCGCCTTCCCCGACGTCGTCTTCCCGCGGTCCTACGCGGCCTGCTACGACATCACGCCCGACCTCGCCCCGCTCGTCGGCCCGGCGGGGCCCGAAGGGCTCTACGTGGCGGCCGGCTTCGGCGGCCACGGCTTCGCGATCTCCCCGGCGGTGGGCCGGATGGCGGCGGAGATGGTCCTCGGTCAGTCCGCGCCCCCGCCGGACCTCTCCCCGAGCCGGTTCACGGCACCGCCGGGACGTCTCCCCGGGCCGGCCGGCTCTCTGTCGTGACGGTGGCGGCGTGGCGCGGCCGGTTGGCGCCGGATGCGGCGCGGGCCGGCGGCGGCGGGTGGTGCCGGGGTGGGCGGAGCCGTGACCGAAAGGAGAAAGGCGCGGGATCGACGGACCCCGCGCCTTTCGGCGGACCTATCGGCCGGCGCGGTTGACCGCCGAGATGATCGCCTTCAGCGAGGCGGTCGTGGTGTTGGCGTCGATGCCGACGCCCCACAGGACCCGGCCGCCGATCTCGGTCTCGACGTAGGAGGCCGCCTTGGCGTCGGCGCCGCCGCTCATGGCGTGCTCGGTGTAGTCGAGGACGCGCACCTCGATGCCCAGCGAGCCCAGCGCGTCGCAGAAGGCCGAGATGGGGCCGTTGCCGGTGCCGTGGATCTCGCGGATCTGGCCCTCGACCCGGACGTCGGCGCTGATCGCGTCCTTGTCGTCGACGGCCGAGCTGGTGCGGTGGGCCAGCAGGCCGATGCGGCCCCACGGGTTGGCCGGGTTGGGCAGGTATTCGTCGGTGAACGCCTCCCACATCTGGGCCGGGGTCACCTCGCCGCCCTGGGCGTCGGTGCGGGCCTGGACCGCGCGGGAGAACTCGATCTGCAGCCGCCGGGGCAGGTCGAGCTGGTGGTCGGCCTTCATGATGTAGGCCACGCCGCCCTTGCCCGACTGGCTGTTGACCCGGATGACCGCCTCGTAGGTGCGGCCGATGTCCTTCGGGTCGATCGGCAGGTAGGGCACCGCCCAGGCGAACTCGTCGACCGGCACGCCCGCCGCGGCGGCGTCGCGCTCCAGGTGCTCGAAGCCCTTCTTGATCGCGTCTTGGTGGGAGCCGGAGAACGCGGTGTAGACCAGCTCGCCGCCCCACGGGTGACGCGGGTGGACGGGGAGCTGGTTGCAGTATTCGACGACCCGGCGTACCTCGTCGATGTCGGAGATGTCGACCTCGGGGTCGACGCCCTGCGAGAACAGGTTCATCCCCAGGGTCACCAGGCAGACGTTGCCGGTGCGCTCGCCGTTGCCGAACAGGCAGCCCTCGATGCGGTCGGCCCCGGCCATGTAGCCGAGCTCGGCGGCGGCGACGGCGGTGCCGCGGTCGTTGTGGGGGTGCAGCGACAACACGATCGAGTCGCGGTAGCGCAGGTTGCGGTGCATCCACTCGATCGAGTCGGCGTAGACGTTGGGCGTGGCCATCTCGACCGTCGCCGGCAGGTTGATGATCACCTTGCGGTCGGGGGTCGGCTGCCACACGTCGTTGACGGCGTCGCAGACCTCGACGGCGTACTCCAGCTCGGTGCCCGTGTAGGACTCCGGCGAGTACTCGAAGTAGATCTCGGTCTCGCCCGCCATGTCGTCGGCCAGCTTCTTGCACAACTTGGCGCCCTCGACCGCGATGGCGGTGATGCCCTCCTTGTCCAGCCCGAACACCACGCGGCGCTGCAGGGTGGAGGTGGAGTTGTAGAGGTGGACGATGGCCTGCCTGGCCCCGCGCAGCGACTCGTAGGTGCGCTCGATCAGCTCGGGCCGCGCCTGCGTCAGCACCTGGATGACGACGTCGTCGGGGATGCGCCCCTCTTCGATGATCTTGCGGACGAAGTCGTAGTCGGTCTGGGAGGCGGCCGGGAACCCGACCTCGATCTCCTTGTAGCCCATCTGCACCAGCAGCTCGAACATCTTCAGCTTGCGGGTGGAGTCCATCGGGTCGATCAGGGCCTGGTTGCCGTCGCGCAGGTCGACCGCGCACCAGCGGGGGGCCTTGTCGATCACCTTCGACGGCCAGGTGCGGTCGCCGAGGGCGACGGGGGTGAAGGGCTGATAACGCCGGAAGGGCATGGGGCTGGGCTGTTGCCGGGGGTACATTTCGAGGGCTCCTCTTAGGTGGTCACATCACAGGACGTGGCCGACGCGCATGACTCGCACCGCGACGAGGGAGCCGGCCTGTTACAGGCCCTCGACGCGGCGGCTAAGGAGGAGCAGCCCGCGCAGCATAGGTCCGAGGCTACCAGAGCCCCCGGAGTGGCCTCCCCGAGAGGACCAATAGAGTGGGGATCATGCAGGACAACGAGATTCTCGGCCGCATCGGCGACCTCATCGACGAAGAACACCAGCTCCGCGCCCGCATCTCCGCCGGGCAGGCCACCACCGACGAACGCGGCCGCATCAAGCACCTAGAAGAGTCCCTCGACCAGTGCTGGGACCTGCTCCGCCAGCGGCGGGCCCGGCGCGGCGCCGGCGAGAACCCCGACGGCGCGGTGGCCCGCCCCGTCTCCGAGGTCGAGGGCTACCAGCAGTAAATTCGGTCGCTTTCGAGCGCCTCTCGGGGGTGGACTGGCCCGATGGACATCGTCCCCCTCGATTTCGCGGCCGAGCCGGGCAGGCTGGCCGAATACCACACGCTGATGGCAGACGTCTTCGCGCCCGGGCCGAGGATGCCCGCCCCCCTGTTCCGGCTGGTGGCCGAACGCGGCTGGCGCGCGACGCCCGCCGAGACCTGGCTGGCCGTCGACGACGGCCGGGTGATCGGCGGCGTGACCCTCCACCTGCCCGACGACGCCAACGCCCACGTGGCGCTCGTCCGGTTCCTCTCGGTGGACGCCGCGTACCGCCGCCGGGGGGTGGGGAGCGCACTGCTGGCCCACGCCACCGGCCGGGCCCGGTCGGAGGGGCGCGTGATGATCCTGATCGAGATCGCCGAGGGCGGCCCAGGCGCGGCCTTCGCGCGGGCCAAGGGGATGCGCGAGGTCGCCTCCCAGGCCCGGCGGGTGCTCGACCTCGCCGCCTTCGCCGCGCCGGAGCGGGAGGTCCCCGGCTACCGGCTGGAGTTCCTGCGCGGCCGCAGCCCCGAGGCGCTGACCGGAGACATGATCACGCTCATGGAGGTCATGAACGACGCGCCCCTCGACGACCTGGCGATCAACGACGAGAGCTGGACCCCCGCCTCCGTGCGGCAGATGGAGGAGGCCTGGGACCTGGCCTGCCAGGACGTCTTCACGGTGGTCGCCCGCGCCGGCGACGGCTCGCCCGCCGCCTTCACCCGCCTGTTCGCCGGCCTCGGGGAAGCCGGCGGCTGGGCCCGGCAGACCGACACCGCCGTGCTCCGCGCCCATCGGGGCCGGGGCCTCGGCAGGTGGGTCAAGGAGGCCAACACGGCCTGGCTGAAGCGGACCCGCCCCGACCTCACCCGCGTGATCACCTGGAACGCCGTCTCGAACCGCCACATGATCGCCATCAACGAGGCGCTGGGCTACCGGTTGCTCGACGTCTGGCACGTATGGGAGCTCCGCGTATGACGCCCGACATCGTCCCCCTCGATTTCGGCGCCTCCCCCGAGCTGGCGGCCGGCTACCACCGGGTGGCCGGCCACCTGCACGCGCCCGGACCGCCCATGTCACCCCACCTGTTCCGGTTGTGGGTGGAGCGCGGCTGGCGATCGGTCCCCTCGGAGACCTTCCTCGCCCTCGACGACGGCCGGGTGATCGGCGGCGTGACCCTGCACCTGTTCGACCGCGACCGCCTCGGCGACGTGCTGATCCGCGTCCTCGAAGTGGCCCCCGGGTGGCGGGGCCGGGGTGTGGGCTCGGCGCTGCTCGGCGTCGCCCGCGAGCGCGCCCGCGCCCTCGGCCGCTCGAAGCTGGTCGTCGAGGCGAAGGACGACGGGTTCCTGGCCCGCCACGGCTTCCGCGCCGTCTACACCGAGGCCAGGCGGGTGCTGCACCGGTCGCGCCACGCGGGGCCGCTGCCCGGCCCGCCCGGCTACACCTTCGAGACGACCGTCGGCCCCACCCCGCCCGGCCGCCTGGCCGAGATGGTGCCCCTGCTGGACGCGATGAACGACGCCCCGACCGACGACCACGAGGTCGACGCCGAGCGGTGGACCACCGGCCTGATCCGCGGCTACGAGGACACCTGGGAACCGGCCCGGCAGACCGTCTACACCACGGTCGCCCGCGCCGCCGACGGCGAGGCCGCGGCGTTCACCCGGATCTTCGTCGACGCCGACGAGCCTGGAGGCTGGGCCCGGCAGACCGACACGGCCGTGCTCAAGGGGCACCGCGGCCAGAACCTGGGATACCACGTCAAGCTGTGCAACACCGCCCGGATGTTCGCGGCCGAACCCGCCGTCGAACGCGTGATCACCTGGAACGCGGTCTCGAACCGCCACATGATCGCCATCAACGAGCGCCTGGGCTACGAGCTCCTGGACGTGTGGCACGTCTGGGAACTGCGCACCTGACGGAGAAAAAAGGGGGACCCGCCGGGCCGGCCCGGACTGTGCCACCAAGTCCGGGAGAGGCCCGACGGGTCCTGACTTAGACGCTACCCTTCTTCTGGCCGTTGAGCTGCGCCGTTACTGAGAACTGTCAAGAACGGTCAGACGGCCAGCAGTTTACGGGCCTCCTCTCCCTGGAGGTCGGCGGCCGTCCCGGCGTGGACGACATGGCCTCCGTCGAGGATCAGGTAGCGATCGGCCAGCCTCATGGCGAGGTCGAGATACTGCTCCACGAGGAGGACGGCGATTCCCGAGGCGTGCAGCGTCTCGATCGCCTCCTCGATCTCGATGATGATCGACGGCTGGATGCCCTCGGTCGGCTCGTCGAGGATCAGGAGCTTGGGCTTGGTCACCAGGGCCCGCGCGATGGCGAGCTGCTGCTGCTGACCGCCGGACAGGAAGCCGGCCCGGCGCTTCAGCAGCGGTTTGAGGCGGGGGAACACGTCGAGCGCCTCGTCGAGCGCCGACTGGGGGTTCCCCGACGCCTCCAGCGTCACCAGCAGGTTGCCGAGGACGCTGAGCTGGGGGAAGGTCTCGTGGCCCTGGGGGACGTACCCCATGCCGAGCTTGACCCTCTCGTGGGGCTTCATCTTGGTGACGTCGTGGCCCTCGAAGGTCACCGTCCCGCCGGTCGCCGGGATGACGCCCATGATCGTGTTGAGCAGGGTCGTCTTGCCGACGCCGTTGCGCCCCATGACGCAGACGAGCTGCCCCGGTTCGACGGCCAGCCCGACGCCGAAGAGCACCCGGGCGCGGCCGTATCCGGCCTCCAAACTGTCAACTGACAACATCGTGTGCGGCCTCCTCGCGCGCGCGACCCAGATAGACCTCTTGTACCCGCGGATCGGCCCGCACTTCGTCGACAGATCCCTCGATCAGGAGTTTTCCCTCGTGGAGGACGGTGACGGTGGACGCGTACCGCCGGAGGAAGTCCATGTCGTGCTCGATCACGATGACCGTGTGGTCCTTGGCGATCTCGGTCAGCAGCTCGCCCGTGCGGGCCCGCTCGTCGGCCGACATGCCCGCCACCGGCTCGTCGAGCAGCAGCAGGCGGGGGCCCTGGGCGATCAGCATGCCGATCTCCAGCCACTGCCGCTGCCCGTGGGAGAGCACGCCCGCCTTCTTCTGCGCGAGTTCCCCGAGCCCGGTCGTCTCCAGCGCCTCGGCGACCTTCTCGGTCACCCCCTTGCGCCGGGCCAGCAGCGAGACCAGCGGCCGGCGGAACGAGGCCGCCAGGTCGAGGTTCTCCAGGACGGTCAGCTCCTCGAAGACCACCGAGGTCTGGAAGGTGCGCCCGATGCCGAGCCGTACCCGCTGGTGCTCCCGCTTGCCGTTGATGACCGACCCGTCGAAGCCGACCGTGCCGGTCGTCGGCTTGGTCAGGCCCGTGATGATGTCGATCAGGGTGGTCTTCCCGGCGCCGTTGGGGCCGATCAGGAAACGCAGTTCCCCGTGGTCGACGGTGAAGTTCACCCCGTCGAGCGCCCGGAACCCGTCGAAGACGACCGAGACGTCGCGGACCTCCAGCAGGGCCGTCATGCCGCCACGTCCTTCCTGCGGAAGAATCCGATGATCCCCTTCGGCGCCAGGCCGATGACCAGGATGAACAGCGCCCCCTGGAGGTAGAGCCACGCGTCGGGCAACTCCTCGCTGAAGTAGGTCTTGGCGTAGCCCATCAGGACCGCGCCGAGCACGGCCCCGGCGAGCGCGAACCGCCCGCCGACGGCCACCGCGACGACGAGTTCCAGTGACGGCACGACGCCCAGCAGCGCCGGCGAGATGATCCCGACGACCGGCACGAACAACGCGCCCGCGATGCCGGCCATGACCGCCGAGATCGTGAACGTGATCGTCTTCACGGTGGCCGGGTTGTAGCCGAGGAACCGCACCCGGTCCTCGCCGTCGCGCACCGCGAGCAGCAGCCGCCCGAACCGGGACCGCTGGAGTTGCCAGGCCCCGACGAACAGGACGCCGAGCACGATCGCGACGGTGAAGTAGAGCCCGCGCTGGGTCGAGTCGGCGGCGACGTCCCGGCCGAAGAACTCGAAGAAGTTGGTCAGGCCGTTGGTGCCGCCGGTCAGCCCCTGCTGGCCGACGAGGAGGATGACCATCGCCGCCGCGAGGGCCTGGGTGAGGATCGCGAAGTAGGCGCCCCGCACCCGTTGCCGGAACACGAGCGTGCCGAGCAGCCAGGCGACCGCCCCGGGCACGACCACCACCATGGCGATGGCGAAGACCGGGTTGCGGAACGGCTCCCACAGGGCCGGCAGCGTCTCGACGCCGCTCCAGACCATGAAGTCGGGCAGGCCGTCGCCGGCGTCGTTGAGCTTGAGGTGCATGCCCATGGCGTAGCCGCCGAGGCCGAAGAACACCCCCTGCCCGAGGGTCAGCATGCCGCCCTGGCCCCAGGCCAGGCCGATGCCGAGGGCGACGATCGCGTAGGTGAGGTACTTGGCCAGCAGCCCCAGCCGGAACGGCTCCAGCACCAGCGGCATGACCACGAGCCCGATGACCGCGACGAGCGCGAAGAGGGCGGGCCCGCGCCAGTCGCGCGGCTCCTTGACGGGGGCCTCGGCGACGGGGGGCTTCTCGAGTGTGGCTGTCATGTCAGCGCCCTTGAACGGAGGACGAACAGGCCCTGCGGCCGGAACTGGAGGAAGGCGATGATCACCGCGAACACGATCACCTTGGCCAGGCTGGCGTTGGTCCAGAACTCCGCGTACGAGTTCAGCAGCCCCAGCGCGAGCGCCGCGATGACCGCGCCCCGGAGCTGACCGAGGCCGCCCGCGACGACCACGAGGAACGCGTCGACGATGTAGTAGGTGCCGAGCGTCGGCCCCACCGGGCCGATCAGGGTCAGCGCCACCCCGGCGATCCCGGCCAGCCCCGACCCGATGAAGAAGGTCCGCTGGTCGACCCGGCCGGTGTTGATGCCGCTGGTCGCGGCGAGCTGCCGGTTCTGCATCACGGCCTGCATCCGGCGTCCCTGCGCGCTGCGGTTCATGTAGACCCAGATCGCCACGACCGAGCCCACGGCCAGCAACAGGATGAACAGCCGGTTGTAGGGCATCGGCCCGAGCGCACCCTGCAACCACGTGGGCGACAGCACCTGCACGTTCGGCGCCCCGAACAGGTCCCGCGCCACCTGCTGGAGGACGAGCGAGACGCCCCAGGTCAGCAGCAGCGTGTCGAGCGGGCGCCCGTAGAAGTGCCGGATCGCCGTCCGTTCGAGGATCAGCCCCATCAGCCCCGCCACCAGGAACGCCACCGGCAGCGCCACCAGCACCGCGTTCCGGCCGGCGAAGTCCTGCAGCAGGTAGGCCGTGTACGCCCCGGCCATGATGAACTCGCCGTGGGCCATGTTGATCACGCCCATCTGCCCGAACGTGAACGTCAGGCCGAGCGCGATGAGCAGCAGGACCGCCCCGATCGACAGTCCGATCGGCAACTGGTTGAGGATTCCCTCCACCCTGCCCCCTTTCTGGAAGTACGGTCCCGGGGCGCCCGCGCGACGCCCCGGGAAGTCGGCGTCAGGAGGCGAGGCTCCCGGCCCACGGATACGACTTCAGGTAGGGGTCGGGCTTGATCGGCTCACCCGAGTTCCAGACCTCCTTGATCAGCCCGTCGGGCTGGATGATGCCGATGCGGGCCGTCTTGTACATGTGCTGCGTCTCGCCGTCGATGGTGACCAGGCCCTCGGGACGCTCCAGCGCGATCCCGCCGGAGGCCTTCTTCACCGCCTCGACCTCGGTGGTGCCGGCCTTCTTGACCGCCTCGGCCCAGAGGTAGACCGCGTTGTAGCCGGCCTCCATCGGGTCGGAGGTGACCTTCGCGTCGCCGTATTTCGCCTTGAACGCGGCGACGAACTTCGTGTTCGCCGCGTTCTCGGTGGTCTGGTAGTAGTTCCACGCCACCGGGTGGCCGACGATGTTGTCGACGCCGATTCCGGTGACCTCCTCCTCGGCCACGGAAACCGAAAGCACCGGCATCGACTCGGCCGTCACACCGGCGCTCTTCAACTGCTTGAAGAAGGCCACGTTGCTGTCGCCGTTCAACGTGTTGAAAACGGCGTCGGGCTTGGCCTGAACGACCTTGTTGGTCAATGTGGAGTATTCGGTGTGGCCGAGCGGGGTGTATTCCTCGCCCAGGATCGTCATTCCGTTCGCGGCGGCGTAGGCCTTGATGATTTTGTTGGCCGTACGCGGGAAGACGTAGTCGCTGCCGACCAGGAAGATCTTGGTCTTGCCCTGTTCCTTCAGGTAGTCGAGACCCGGGATGATCTGCTGGTTGGTCGTCGCGCCGGTGTAGAAGATGTACGGGGACGACTCAAGGCCCTCGTACTGGACCGGATACCAGAGCAGCGCCTTGTGGCGCTCGAAGACCGGGAGCATCGCCTTGCGCGAGGCCGACGTCCAGCCGCCGAAGACGGTGGCGACCTTGTCCTGGCTGATCAGCTTGTTGGCCTTCTCGGCGAAGGTCGGCCAGTCGGAGGCGCCGTCCTCGACCACCGGTTCGAGCTTCTTGCCGAGCACGCCGCCCGCGGCGTTGATCTCCTCGATCGCGAGCAGCTCGGCGTCGCGGACCGTGACCTCGCTGATGGCCATCGTGCCGCTCAGCGAGTGCAGCAGGCCGACCTTGATGGTGTCGCCGCCCGCCGCGGCCCCGCCACCGGTCGTGCTCTCGGTCGGGTCACCGCCGCACGCGGCCAGAACCAGCACCAGACCCGCGCCCACCGCGGTCCGTAAGAATGCGTTGCGCAATGAATTTCCTCCTTGCCGATACGGCCCCCGCACCGACCCATCTGCCGCAAAGGTGATCGAGCGCGATTTCCCGGGAAAATCGGTGAGGTTAATAGCCGATTACCGAAACTTCACTCAATCAATGAACGCGGCGGACGGCGCTATCATTGACCGGGAGCGCCGGAAAACTCGGAAACGCGTCCGTCATCGCGCGGAAACGCCATTGAAACCGATCTTTCTTAGGGTCCGGCCATGCGGCTCACCCCACACGAGCAGGAACGCCTGCTCATTCACGTAGCGGCCGGCGTCGCGCGCGACCGGATGGACCGGGGCCTGCGCCTGAACCATCCGGAGGCCACCGCGATCATCGCCTCGTTCCTGCTCGAAGGGGCCCGCGACGGCCAGTCGGTCGCCGAACTCATGGACGCGGGCCGCAAGGTCCTGCGCCGTCAGGACGTCATGGAGGGCGTGCCGGAAATGCTGGACTCCGTGCAGATCGAGGCGACCTTCCCCGACGGCACCAAGCTCGTCACCGTCCACCACCCCATCTCTTGACCTCTCCCCATCGCAGGGGTTCTCACGGTCACCCGCGAGAATTCCCGTTTCACCGCCGGCCGCCCGCCAGAGAGGAGTCTCCCTTGGGGTCTTACACCAGCTCCGCAGGCGTTTCACCTCTCGGCCAGCCCGGCCGCGAGGATGTTCTCGGCCGCGTTCACGTCTCGGTCGTGAGAGGCGCCGCAGGCCGAGCACCGTTTGCTGGAGGGAAACCAGCGGTCGACGACGATCAGCTCCCGCCCATACCAGGCGGCTTTGTCAGCCAGCGTCGAGCGCAGTTCCCGCCATCCCGCATCGCTGATCGTGCGTGCGAGCGATCGGTTCTTGACCATGCTGGCGACGTTCAGATCTTCCACGGCGATCACTTGGTTCTCGCGAACCAGCCGTGTGGTGACCTTGTGCGAATGATCTCGCCTGCGATCGGCGGTTCTGGCCTGGATCCGGGCGACGACCTGTTTGGCTCTGGCCCGGTTGCCGCTGCCTTTGGGCAGCGGTCGCGACCACACGATGTCCAGCGGAGCGTCCATCTTGGCCCGGGTCAGCCTGCCTCCACGCCAACGGAACGCCGAACGGGTGTACTCGGCGGAAGCCCGCGACCGCTTCCGAGACTTGAACGCCGGGTTCCCGAACGCCACGTGAAGATGTCGCAGGGCCTGCCGCAGCGGAACACACGACACCTCACTGAGAAAACTCAGCTCCTTCGTGCGTTTCCATGCCGTCAACCTGGCCGGGGACTGCATGTAGGAGGTCCTTTCGCCCTCCACCCGATAAGCATGGATCCGTTCCTCCAAGGCCTTGTTGTAGACCAGACGTACACAACCGAACGTCCGGGACAACTCCTCTGCCTGCTCGGAGGCCGGATGGAAGCGGTACCTGTAAGCCCGCTTCACCATCTTCGCCACGATCGGCAATCCAGCCCGGATCGAGCGGAAAATAGAACACATGTTCGATCTTGTGATGCCAGCCTGTATCTCCTCTCCCGCCCGCAGGCGGGAGTATCCACCCTTTGGGAGCGTTGATGACCGTCCCCGGAGAGATCATCCCGGGCGAGACGCCCGTCCCGCTGAACCCGGGGCGTGAGCGGGTGACCGTGCGTGTGGTGAACACCGCCGACCGGCCCGTCCAGGTGGGCTCCCACTACCATTTCGCCGCCGCCAACCCGGGGCTCGACTTCGACCGCGAGGCCGCCTGGGGCCACCGGCTCGACGTGCCGGCGGGCACCGCCGTCCGGTTCGAGCCGGGCGTCGAGCGTGACGTCACCCTGGTGCCCATCACCGGGAAGCGGGTCGTGCCCGGCCTGCGCTCCGAATGGGCCGGCCCTCTCGACGGGAGCCCCCATGCCTGAGACCCGCATTCCTGAGATCGGCCGCGCCCGATACGCCGCCCTCTACGGCCCGACCACCGGCGACCGCATCCGGCTGGCCGACACCGACCTGTTCGTCGAGGTCACCGACGACCTCGCGATGGGGCCCGCCGGGGCCGGCGACGAGGCGGTGTTCGGCGGCGGCAAGGTGATCCGCGAGTCGATGGGCCAGGCCCGCGCCACCCGCGCCGAGGGCGCCCCCGACCTGGTCATCACCGGTGCGGTCATCCTCGACCACTGGGGCGTCGTCAAGGCCGACATCGGGGTGCGCGACGGCCGGATCGTCGCCATCGGCAAGGCCGGCAACCCCGACACGATGGACGGGGTCCACCCCGACCTGGTGATCGGCCCGTCGACCGAGATCCTGGCCGGCAACGGCAAGATCGTCACGGCCGGGGCGGTCGACTCCCACGTCCACCTGATCTGCCCCCAGATCGTCGAGGAGGCCCTGGCCAGTGGCGTGACCACCCTGGTCGGCGGCGGCACGGGCCCGGCCGAGGGCACCAAGGCGACCACCGTCACCGGAGCCTGGTACGTCGGCCGGATCCTGGAGGCGATGGACGGCATGCCCGTCAACGTCGCCCTGCTCGGCAAGGGCAACACGGTCAGCAGCGAGGCGCTGCTGGAGCAGCTCAGGGCGGGCGCGTCGGGCTTCAAGCTGCACGAGGACTGGGGCACCACCCCCGCCGCGATCGACGCCTGCCTGGCGGTCTGCGACGTGACCGGGGTGCAGGTCGCCATCCACACCGACACTCTCAACGAGGCCGGGTTCGTCGAGTCGACCCTGGCCGCGATCAACGGCCGGAGCATCCACGCCTACCACACCGAGGGCGCCGGAGGCGGGCACGCCCCCGACATCATCAAGGTCGCCGGGGAGCGCAACATCCTGCCGTCGTCGACCAACCCGACCCGGCCCCACACGGTCAACACCCACCACGAGCACCTCGACATGCTCATGGTCTGCCACCACCTGAACCCGTCGATCCCGGAGGATCTGGCCTTCGCCGAGTCCCGCATCCGCCCGTCGACGATGGCGGCCGAAGACGTCCTGCACGACATCGGCGCCATCTCGATGATCGGCTCGGACGCCCAGGCCATGGGCCGCGTCGGCGAGACGATCATCCGCACCTGGCAGACGGCCCACGTCATGAAGAAGCGCCGCGGCGCCCTGGAGGGCGTGGCCGACAATCTCAGGGCCCGCCGGTACGTCGCCAAATACACCATCAACCCGGCGATCGCCCACGGCCTCGACGCCGAGGTCGGCTCGGTGGAGGTCGGCAAGCTCGCCGACCTGGTGTTGTGGACCCCGGCGTTCTTCGGCGTGAAGCCCGACCTGGTGGTCAAGGGCGGCATGATCGCCTACGCCCAGATGGGCGACGCCAACGCGTCCATCCCGACCCCGCAGCCGGTCCTCCCCCGCCCGATGTTCGGCGCCTACGGCGCGGCCCCGGCGCGGACCTCGGTCCACTTCGTCGCGCCCCTGGCCCTCGAAGGCGATCTGGCCGACCGCCTGCGGGTGAACCGGCGGCTGGTGCCGGTGGCCGACGTCCGGTCCCGGGGCAAGGAGTCGATGCCCCTGAACGACGCCCTGCCCGACATCGAGGTCCACCCCGACACGTTCGCCGTGAAGGTGAACGGCGAACTGATCGAACCGGCCCCGGCCGAGGTCCTGCCCATGGCCCAGCGCTACTTCCTCTTCTAGGAAAACGACCATGGACGGAACGGCTGCCGGAGGACCCGCCGTGAACGGCGCGGCCCCCGGGATGCCGCCCACACACGGTCTGGCCGGTCTTCTGCTGCTCGCCGACTCGCGGTTGCCCGCGGGCGGCCACGCCCATTCGGGCGGCGCGGAGGAGGCCTGCCGCACCGGCGCGATCTCCGGCCCCGAGGACCTGGCGCGGTTCCTCCGGGGCCGGCTCGCGACGGCGGGCCGGGTGGCGGCGGCCCTGGCCTGGTCCGCGTGCGTGGCGGCCCATGACCCGAAATTTCCGGACATGAGGCGGCCGAACTCCCACAACACGGCTCCGGACGGGCACGCACATGCGGCCGATGCCGCCACCGCCTGGCGGCTGCTGGACGCCGAGGCCGACGCCCGGATCGCCTCTCCCGCCCAGCGGCTGGCCAGCCGCACCCAGGGCCGTCTCCTGGTCAGGACCGCGAAACGCGTCTGGCCGTCCACGGCGCTCGGCACCCTGGCCGGGGCCGTCCCCGACGGCGCCCACCACCCGATCGCCCTCGGCGCCGCCGCCCAGGCCGCCGGGTGCACTCCGGCCCAGGCCGCCATGGCCGCCGCCTACACGTCCGTCACCGGTGCGGCCACGGCCGCGGTCAGGCTGCTGGGGCTCGACCCGGTGACCGTGCACCGCGTCCTGGCCGAACTCCCCCTGGCGGACCTCACCGACTCGGTCATCGCCGAACAGCACGACTGGTCAGCGCTACCCGCGCACGCCGCCCCCGCTCTCGATCTGCTGGCCGAACAGCACCTACGTACGGAGGTAAGGCTCTTTGTCAGCTAACCACGATGACCACCACGACGCGCCCGACGGGCACGGCCGGGCGCTGCGCCTGGGCATCGGCGGCCCGGTCGGGAGCGGCAAGACCGCTCTCACCGCGGCGCTCTGCCGGAGCCTCGGCCCGTCGCTGCGCCTGGGCGTGGTGACGAACGACATCTACACGACCGAGGACGCCGACTTCCTGCGCAGAGCCGGCGTCATCGACCCCGACCGGATCATGGCCGTGCAGACGGGCTGCTGCCCGCACACCGCGATCCGCGACGACATCGCCGCCAACGTCGACGCCGTCGAGACCCTGGAGGAGCGCTTCGGCCCCCTCGACCTGGTCATCGTCGAGTCGGGCGGCGACAACCTGACCGCGACGTTCAGCCGGGGCCTGGCCGACCGCCAGATCTTCGTCCTGGACGTCTCCGGCGGCGACAAGGTCCCCCGCAAGGGCGGCCCCGGCGTCACGTCGGCCGACCTGCTGGTCGTCAACAAGACCGACCTGGCCCCGATGGTCGGCGCCGACCTCACGGTCATGTCCCGCGACGCGGCGGCCGTCCGGGAGGGCAAGCCGGTGTTGTTCACCTCGATCCGCGAGGACAGGGGTGCCCATTCGGTCGCCGAATGGGTCGCCGGCATCGTCGAGTCGTGGCGGCACCAGCACTCCCACAGCCACCTGTCATGACGAAAGCGCTGGTCCGGGCCCGTGCGATCCTCCGCACGGGCCTGGACGACCGGGGCCTCACCCGCATCGAGACCATGCGCTCCGACCCGCCCCTGACCCTGCGCCAGACCGCGCCGGGCGAGATCCATCTCGTCTCCACGGGCGCCGGCCCGCTGGGCGGCGACCACCTCCGCCTCGACATCGAGGTCGCCGAGGGCACCTCCCTGACGGTCCGCTCCATCGCGAGCACGCTGGTGCTGCCCGGCACCGGCCGCTCCCTGATGGAGATCCACGTCGACGTGGCCTCCGGCGCCACCCTCGTCTTCGCCCCCGAGCCGACGGTCCTGGCGGCCGGCTGCGACCACCGGATGACCACGACCATCGCACTGGCCCCGGACGCGTCCCTCTTCTGGCGCGAGGAGATCGTCTTCGGCCGCCACGGCGAGCGGCCCGGCCGCTGCCACTCCCGCTTCGACGCGACGGTCGGCGGCCGCCCCCTGCTCCGCCAGGAGTTCGTCGTGGGCGACCCGGAATCCGACGGCAGCCCAGCGGTGTTCGGTACGGCCCGCTGCGTCGGCAGCACCCTCATCACGACCGAAACCCCGGCGGACGAGCCGAAAAGCGACCCCAGGGAGGCGGAAGTCGCCGAAGGGGTCGCCGTGCTCCCGCTGGCCGGTCCCGGCACTCTCGTCTCGGCGCTCGCCGCCGACGCCGTCGAACTCCGCGCCCGGCTCTCCTGGGGAGAGAGCCGCGTGTCCATTCAGGCAGATTCGCCAGCGCGAGCCACCGTCGGCCTCCGGCCGCCGGCGTCTCGCTTCCCCTAGGGTGGAGAGGTGGCAACCGCACATCCCTCCAGACCGGATCGAAGCGGGACAAGCGCCTTATTGGGCGTGGCCGTCGTCGCCGCCGGGCTCGCCCTCGCCGTCACCGGTGTGCTGCCCTGGGCCGGAATAAGCGCCACCTTCGGGGTCGTCAACGCCGACCTGACCTCCGTCCACGGAACCGAAGACGGGGCCGGATGGTGGGTGATGGGGTCGGGCGTCGTCGCCGCCGGGCTGGGCGCGCTGGGCATCTCGCGCAGCCGGATCATCACCGGCCTGGCCATCCTGCCGGGCGCGGTCGCGGCGTTCTCGCTGGCCATGTTCCTGACCAGGCCCCATGGGTTCGACCGGCTCACGATGGCCATCCCCGGCCTGGTCAGGGTCGAACCCGTGATCCTCTACGGCTGGTGGGCCGGCCTGGGCGCCTCGATCGTGCTCGCCGCGCTGGCCTGCGTGGCGCTCATGAGGCGCCGCCCGCCGGATCAGTCGTAGAAGCCGAGCCGGCGCAACTGCTTCGGGTCGCGCTGCCACTCCTTGGCGACCTTGACCCGCAGGTCGAGGTAGACGCGGCTGCCGAGCAGCGCCTCGATCTGCTTGCGGGCCCTGCTCCCCACGTCTTTCAGCCGCGAGCCGCCGGGACCGATGACGATGGCCTTCTGCGAGTCGCGTTCGACGAACATGAAGGCGTACACGTCGAGCAGGTCGTCGCGCCCCTCACGGGGGCCCATCTCCTCGACGACCACCGCGATCGAGTGGGGCAGCTCGTCGCGCACGCCCTCCAGGGCCGCCTCGCGGATCAGCTCGGCGACCAGCACCTGCTCGGGCTCGTCGGTCAGCTCGCCGCCGGCGTAGAGGGGCGGCGACTCGGGCAGGCGCTCGATCAGCAGGTCGGCCAGCACGTCGAGCTGGTCGTCGCCCTTCGCCGACACCGGCACGATCTCGGCGAACTCGGCGAGCTGCGACACGGCGAGCAGCTGCTTGGCGACCTCCTCGCGGGAGGCCAGGTCACACTTGGTGACCACCGCGACCACGGGCGTCTTCTTGACCGCGCCGAGCTTCTCGGCGATGAACCGGTCGCCCTTCCCGATGGGCTCGTTGGCCGGGACGCAGAACCCCAGCACGTCGACCTCGGTCAGCGTGGAGAGCACCAGGCTGTCGAGCCGCTCCCCCAGGAGGGTGCGGGGCCGGTGGAGGCCGGGGGTGTCGACGATGACGAGCTGCGCGTCGGGCCGGTGGACGATGCCGCGGATCACCCGCCGGGTGGTCTGAGGCTTGGAGGAGGTGATCGCGACCTTGGTGCCGACCAGGGCGTTCATCAAGGTCGACTTGCCCACGTTGGGCCGCCCCACGAACGCGGCGAACCCCGCGCGGAACTCAGACGCCGACCGATCAGACATAACGGCCCTTCAGCGAGCCGTCGGCGCCCGCGTGGAACAGGATGGCGTTGCCCAGGTCCTCCACCGCCGACAGGTCTTCCCGGGCGGGCTCCTCGGCGTCGTTGACGAGCGCCGCGGCCTCCAGGCCCTGGGCCCCGCTCGACACCGCCGTCGCCACCGCGACCTGCACGGCGGTCAGCCGCAGCGAGGGCAGGTTCACGTCGGTCGCGACATAGGTCCGGCCGGTCTCGTCACGGACGGCGGCGCCTTCGGCGGTGCCGTTCCTGGCCCTGGCCGACCGCGCCAGGGTGAGGATCTTTTGGTCTTCAGGGTCGAGCGTCACAGGTCAAGGGTAGCGACCTTGCGGGACACCAATCGGGCCAGTTCCTCGGTCGTGCGGGCGTCGGCGCCGCTCATGCCGGCGTTCACCAGGCCGATCACCGCCCCGCCCTGCCGGGCCACGATCAGGTGCATCTCGTAGGGATAGCCGCCGACCCGCCCGACCAGGCGGCGCGCGACGCCGCCGCCTACGAGCACCTTCTCCGAGACCGCGAGCGGGGCCACCGTCAGCCGGTTGACCTCGCCGGGGGCCTGGTCGCGGGCCGTGGTGCAGGCGCGGGAGGCCTTGGCCAGGGCGTCCATCTGCTCGGCGGCCTCGCGGGAGCCGTAGAGGGCGAGTGAGACGGCGGCCGTCTGGCCGACGCCCTCGCCCAGGTAGCTGGCGGTGGTGGCGGCGGTCAGGCCCTTGCGGGCGGGCCGGCCGGCCATCAGGTTGAACAGGCGGCGGCACTCCTGCACGACCGGCTTGAACGGTTCCTCCCAGCCGGGCCGCGACCGGGTCGCGAAACCGCGCGGGATCTCGTCGAGATCGGCGAACAGCGCCTTGATCTTGAGCGCCTGCGGGGTGGAGCGGACGTCGCCGACGGGGGCCGAGCCGCACCCGGCGACGGCGGCGGCGAGCAGACAGCAGGCGATGGTCAGTCTCGCCACGCGCATTTTCAGGTCCCCCCGTCGACATCCCCCGGGCTACATTCCCGAATGGCGACGGGCCTAAAAACATCATTAGGGGGCTCTCGCCGGACGAGAGCCCCCTAATCGATGATCCCCCTCAGATCAGCCGGTGCGCCGCGAACCCCTCCCGGCGCACCGATCGACCCCTTGTTCGGCGCCCCGAACCCCTCCCGGACGCCTTGAGGAAAGAATGCCGGAGATGACTTGCAAGTCGCTTAAAGAACGCTTGCGGAGAAACTCCCTGTCGGATGCAAGACACACCCAAGCAGCTGAGAGCATTCTTGGCACGTGACAACCGCGCTCGCCCACCACCGACGCCTCTTGCAGGAGTACGTCGGCAGCGCCCGGCTCATGTCCCTGTCCGCCGTCGACGGCGATGGGGCACCGGCGCTCCTCCCCCTGCCCTTCCACGCGGCCTTCGGCCCCGACCGGCTCCTGTTCATCGCCCACCGCGACCGCCCGCTGGTGGCCGGCCTGGCCGTTCGACCGAAGGTGGCGGGCTCGATCATCGCCGGAGAGGGGCGCGGCGTGACCTTCGCGGGCCTGGCCACCGCCGCCGAGTCACCCGACCCGGTCAGGCTGGCCCCGGGCGAGCGGCTCTACCGGATCGACGTCACCGAGTGGTTACTCTTCGACGAGCACGCCTACGAGTACCGCGTCCACCCGATCAGGACGTAGGAACCCGCCGATTCACGGCTGATACCCGGCTGAGGCGGGGCGGCCGTCCGGTCCGCGTATTCTGCATCGGACCTGTTCGCGCGTCATTGGAGATCGATGTCGGTTTCGGTGCTCCTGGTCGAGGACGACGAGGTGATCCGCAGAAGCGTCGGCATGGCTTTGGAGCGCTACGGCTACCGCGTCGCCTCGGCGGCCGACGGCCTGACCGGCCTGGAGCGGTTCCGATCCGGCGGCCACGACCTCCTGCTGCTCGACGTGATGCTGCCCGGCCTCGACGGCATCGGACTGTGCCGCCGGGTCCGCGAGACCAGCCTGGTCCCGATCCTGATGATGTCGGCGCGCGGCGACGCCCTGGACGTGGTGTCCGGGCTGGAGGCCGGGGCCGACGACTACGTGGTCAAGCCCGCCGACACCTCCGTGCTGGTGGCCAGGATCCGGGCACTGCTGCGCCGGGCCACGCCCGCCCCCGGCACCCCCCGTCTCGTCTTCGGCGACCTGACCGTCGACCCCGAGGCGCTGGAGGTGTACGTCGCGGGCGAGCGGATCTCCCTGGCGCCCACCGAGTTGCGGCTGCTGCTGGAGTTCGCCGCCAATCCCGGCATCGTCCTGGACCGTCAGACGCTCCTGCGCGACGTCTGGGACTACGGCTGGGACGGCGACAGCCGGGTCGTCGACCTGTGCGTCCAGCGGCTGCGCAGGAAGATCGGCGCCGACCGGGTCGAGACGGTCCGCGGGTTCGGCTACAAGCTGCGGCGCTGAGATGTCCCCCTGGAGATCCCTGCGCTGGCAGATCGCCGCCCTGGTCGCCGTGGCGTCCGGCGTGGTGGCGCTGGCCGTCGGCCTCCTGGTCCACCGGAGCACCTTCGACCGCTCACTGAACCTCGGCAGAGACCGGGCCCTGACCGCCCTGATGGCCGACCCGGCCGACCCGGGCCCGCTCCCGGCCGCGCTGGCCGCCCAGATCGGCGGGCCGGACACCTACGTCACCTGGTACGACGACCGCGACCCCGACGTCCCGTGGATGTGGGCGGCCACCACCGCCAAGGCCGTCAGGATCGACATGGGCGGGGAGCTCCGCAACCTGCGCGCCCTCGACCGCCACATCGTGCTCGCTTCGCTGGGCGTCCTGGGCCTGGTGGTGCCGCTGGCGGCGCTGGCCGCCGAACTGCCCAACCACCGCCTCAGGCGGGTCGCCCGCACCGCCCGCCGCGTCGCCGACGGCGACCTGGAGGCCCGCACCTCGGCCGGACGCGGCGGCGACGAGATCACCGGCATCGCCGCCGCCGTCGACACGATGGCCGCGGCCCTGCACGACCGCCTGCGCACCGAGCAGCGGTTCACCGCCGACGTCGCCCACGAGCTGCGCACCCCGCTGACGGGCCTGGTCACCTCGGCCGAGCTCCTGCCCGAGGGGGAGGCGACCGACCTGGTGCGCGACCGGGTCCGCGTCCTGCGCACCCTCGTGGAGAACCTGCTGGAGATCTCCCGCCTGGACGCGGGCGCCGAATCCGCCGACCGGGTGGAGGTTCCGCTGGGCCGCTTCGCCGGCGACTGCGTGCACCGCACGGGCCTGGCGGCCGAGGTGACCGTGCACGGCGACCCGATCGCCGTGACCGACCCCCGCCGCCTCGACCGCATCCTCGCCAACCTGGTCGTCAACGCCCACCGCCACGGGAGGGCCCCGGTCGAGGTGCGTGTGGCGGGCACGACGATCACCGTCCGCGACCACGGGCCCGGTTTTCCCGCCTCGCTGCTCGCGGAGGGGCCGCGACGGTTCCGGACCGGGGCGAGCGAGCGCGGCCGAGGGCACGGCCTGGGGCTGACCATCGCCGCCGGGCAGGCCCGGGTCATCGGCGCCCGGCTCGGGTTCGCCAACGCTCCGGAGGGCGGCGCGGTCGCCACCGTGCGACTGAACTGATACACGGCCGAGCGACCGCCGAAACGCGGCCCCCGCGGGACTGACACCTGCGCCGACCAGCCTGAACGCATCCACCCGATGCCGATCAGGAACGGACGTTCACCCATGCGCCGCCGACTGGTGCCCCTGCTGCTCATTCTCACGACCGCCTGCGTGGCCCTGCCGGACGACCCGGTCGGCGTGGCGGACGGCTTCGTGGCCGACGGAGCGCACATCTCCCCGTTCGACACGGAGTTGCCCGCGATCACGAACCTGGACCCCGCCCTGCTGCGGGCCGTGCGCTCGGCCGCCCGCGACGCCGCCGCCGACGGCGTCCCGCTGTTCCTCACCACCGCCTGGCGCAGCGAGCGCTACCAGCGGAAGCTGTACGACGAGGCGATCACCGAGTATGGGAGCGAGCAGGAGGCCCGCCGCTTCGTCAGCACCCCCGACCGCTCCCGTCACGTCACCGGCGACGCCGTCGACGTCGGCCCCACCGACGCCGACGACTGGCTCAACCGGCACGGCGCCGGGTACGGCCTCTGCCAGACGTACACGAACGAGATCTGGCACTTCGAACTGGCCACCGAGCCGGGCGGCGACTGCCCTCCGATGCGGCCGGACGCGTCGTGAGTCAGTGCCGCGCGACCGCGTCGTCGTCGACGCGCCGGACCACCACCGTGCTGATGCGGTTGCGGCGTCCCGCGAGTTCGTCGGCCCTCAGCCGCAGCCCGGCCACCGTCGCCTCGGAGCCCGCGATCGGCACGCGGCCGAGCGCGTGGGCCAGCAGGCCGCCCACGGTGTCGACGTCCTCCGACTCGATCTCGGTGTCGAACAGCTCCTCCAGCTCCCACACCGGCAGCCGGGCGGTGACCCGGACGGCGCCGTCGTCGAGGTGCTCGACGCGGGGGGCCTCCTGGTCGTATTCGTCGGCGATCTCGCCGACGATCTCCTCGATGACGTCCTCGATCGTGACCAGCCCGGCGGTGCCGCCGTATTCGTCGATCACGATCGCCAGGTGGATCTGCCGGGCCTGCATGTCGCGCAGCAGGTCGTCGATGGGCTTGCTCTCCGGGACGTAGGTCGCCGGGCGCATCAGCTCCTCGACCGCGCCCTCGTCGTCGCCGGTCTCCTGGATGCGGCGGACGATGTCTTTCAGGTAGGCGATGCCGATGACGTCGTCCTCGTTCTCGCCCGTCACCGGGACCCGGGAGAAGCCGCTGCGCAGCGCCAGCGACAGCGCCTGTTCGAGGGTCTTGTGGCGTTCGATGAAGACCATGTCGGTGCGGGGCACCATGACCTCGCGCACCAGCGTGTCGCCCAGCTCGAACACCGAGTGGATCATCTCGCGCTCGTCGGGCTCGATGACCCGCCGCTCCTCGGCCAGGTCGACCAGGTCGCGCAGCTCGGCCTCGGAGGTGAACGGCCCCTCGCGGAAGCCCTTGCCGGGCGTGACCGCGTTGCCGAGCAGGATCAGCAGCGTCGGCAGCGGCCCGAAGATCCGGGTCAGCCCGTAGACGACGGGCGCGCTGGCCAGCGCGATCGGCTCGGCGTGCTGGCGCCCGAGTGTGCGCGGGGAGACGCCGACGATGACGTAGGCGATGACGATCATGGCCCCGGCCGCCGCCGTGTAGGCCTGGCCCGTGTCGCCCAGCCAGTCGATGAACAGCAGCGTCGCGATCACGGTCGCGCCGAGCTCGCAGCTCATCCGCAGGAGCAGCAGCAGGTTCAGGTAGCGCGGGGGGTCGGCCACGATGGCCTGGAGGCGGTTCGCGCCGCGGCGCCCGTCTTTGACGAACTCCTCGGCGCGCACACGCGAGATCCGGGTGAGCGCCGTCTCCGCGCTCGCGAGCAGGCCGCCGCCGATGATGAGGGCGACGGCCGAGATCAACCAGCCGTTACTCATGGTTCCTAAGGGGCTGTTTTACGCCACGACTCCAGCAGCTCGCCCTGGAGGCCGAACATCTCGGCGTGCTCCTCGGGCTCGGCGTGGTCGTAGCCCAGCAGATGAAGGATGCCGTGGGTGCACAACAAATCGAGTTCGTCCTGCGTCGGATGGCCCGCCTCGGCGGCCTGCCGGGCCGCCACCGTCGGGCAGAGGACGACGTCGCCGAGCAGCGCGGGGTCGGGCGAGGCGTCGTCGTTGCGGCCCTGGCCGGGCCGGAGCTCGTCCATGGGGAAGGCCAGCACGTCGGTCGGGCCGGGCTCGCCCATCCACTGCTCGTGGAGGGCGGTCATCGCGGCCTCGTCGACGACCAGGATGGACAACTCGGCCAGGGAGTTGATGCCCATCTGGCCGAGGACGTGCCCGGCGAGGGCGACGAGGCGGTTCTCGTCGACCTCGGTGCCGGACTCGTTGTTGACCTCGATCGTCATCGCCGCCCCCTGGGCCGGTTGGTGCCGTTGGCGCGCGGGTCGGACGCCAGCGCGGCGTCGTAGCGGCCGTAGGCGTCGACGATCTGCCCCACCAGCTTGTGGCGGACCACGTCGGCGCTGGTCAGACGGCTGAAGTGGATGTCGTTGATGCCGTCGAGGATGTCCTGGACCACCCTGAGGCCGCTCTGGGTGCCGCCCGGCAGGTCGACCTGGGTGACGTCACCGGTGACGACGATCTTGGAGTTGAACCCCAGACGGGTCAGGAACATCTTCATCTGCTCGGGCGAGGTGTTCTGGGCCTCGTCGAGGATGATGAAGGCGTCGTTGAGGGTGCGGCCGCGCATGTAGGCCAGCGGGGCGACCTCGATCGTGCCCGCCGCCATCAGGCGCGGGATCGAGTCGGGGTCGATCATGTCGTGGAGGGCGTCGTAGAGCGGCCGCAGGTAGGGGTCGATCTTCTCGTAGAGCGTGCCGGGCAGGAAGCCCAGCCGCTCGCCGGCCTCCACGGCCGGGCGGGTCAGGATGATGCGGTTGACCCGCTTCTCCTGCAGGGCCTTCACGGCCTTGGCCATCGCCAGGTAGGTCTTGCCGGTGCCCGCGGGGCCGATGCCGAAGACGATCGTGTGCTTGTCGATCATGTCGACGTAGTTCTTCTGGTTGACCGTCTTCGGGCGGATCGTGCGCCCGCGCGAGGAGATGATGTCGAGCGAGAGCACCTCGGCCGGCCGGCCGTTGCTCTGACGCAGCATGGCGATGCTGCGCTCGACCGCGTCGGGGGTGAGCTGCGCCCCCGAACGGGCGAGCTCGACCAGCTCCTCGAACAGCCGGACGACGACACCGCTCTCGTCGGGGGACCCGGTGATGGTGATCTCGTTGCCCCGCACGTGGATGTCGGCCCGGAAGCTTCTCTCGATGACCCGGAGGAGCTCGTCACGCGAGCCCAGGATGCTGATCATCGCGTGCTCGTCGGGGATCACGACCTTGGCGTGGGTCTTCTGTGTTTCGCGCGTCTCGGACATGGGCGGCCTCGTCGGGCCTGCTCGCCTCCCTATTAACCGCTGTCAATGGTAGCCGTCCGCTACCCCATCTGGAGCGTCAGCGGCGCCCCGCCCAGCAGGTGGAGGTGGGCGTGGAAGACGCTCTGCCCCGAGTCGGGCCCGGTGTTCAGGACCAGCCGGTAGCCGGACTCGGCGATGCCCTCGGCGACCGCGACGGCCTTCGCCGTTTTGATCACCTCGTCGGCGAGACCAGCCTCCGCCAGTTCCCCCGCGTCGCGCACATGGTTTTTCGGTACGACCAGAACATGCGTGGGGGCATGGGGGTTGATGTCACGGAAGGCAAGTGTGGCGTCGGTCTCGTACACGACCGTCGCGGGTATCTCACGAGCCACGATTCCGCAGAACAGGCACTCATTCTTCACGGGGGAAGCCTAGCGTTGCCAATCGGTAATCCCCGGAATGTCCCGTGCAAAGATCTGCCCGGATAGGGTTTATGTGCGAGACTGCACCGTCAACCAATCCCCTGTGTCGGGCGAGGACACAACTGGGTCATGCCCCCTAATGATTCGGAAGAACGTAAACCCCCTGGCAAGGACGAGCGTCCTACTGATGTGACCACCGAGACCCTCGTGGCCGACAGGTCGCTGGGCACGGTGCCGGTCGGGTGGGATGCCGACATGGCCGTTACGGCGCTTTACAGCGCCCACTATCGGTCACTGGTGCGTCTCGCGGTGCTGCTGGTCCGCGATGTGGCCAGCGCCGAAGAAGTCGTGCAGGACGCGTTCGTCGCCATCCATGGCGCCTGGCGCAGGCTGCGCGACCCCGACAAGGCACTTGCGTACCTGCGACAGTCGGTCGTCAACCGTTCGCGCTCCGTGCTGCGCCATCGAGCCGTCGTGGAGAAGTACGCCCCCAAGGGCCTCCCCGACGCGCCGAGCGCCGAGAACGGCGCCATCGGCGAGCTTGAGCGCACCGCGGTGATCGAGGCGCTGCGCGCCCTGCCCCAGCGGCAGCGCGAGGCGCTGGTCCTGCGTTACTACGGCGACCTGTCCGAGGCCGAGATCGCCCACGCCATGGGCATCTCCAAAGGCGCGGTGAAGAGTCACACCGCCAGAGGCATGGCCTCATTACGTCAAGTGCTGGAGAAGTTCTCATGACCATCCCCCCCGACGAGCACGGCGACCTCCTCCGCCGTGTCATGCGCGCGGAGGCGGACTCGGTCGTGCCGTCTCCCGACGGACTGGAGATAATCCGCCACCGCATCGAGAACCGCGGCCTCCGCGGTCTGCTGTGGTGGCGCATAGGTGCGTCCGTGGCCGCCGCCGCCCTGGTGGCCGGAATCGTGGTCGTCTCGGTTCCTCAGATACGCGACAACGTGGGCATCATCGAGGTCAACACCGGAACCGAGCAGCCCCCCGCGGGAGAGCTGCCGAGTGCCGGCTCGACCGCCCAGCCGCCGCCGACCCAGGACCAGCCCGGGATCTCGATCACCACGCAGAATCCCACCCGGCCCGCGGAGACGACGCCCCCGGCGGCCTCGTCCGCCCCGTCGCAGCCCGCCGCCGCGCCGCCGCCCGAACCGTCGTCCGACCCGTGCGTCACCCCGGAGCCGACCCCGGCCCCCGACCCGGCCACCGCGGCGAAGTGCCCGACGCAGGAGGCCAACCCGAGCTCGGGACCCACGACGAAGCCGAACCCGGGCGGGACCAAGTCCCCGTCCAAGCCGTCTCCCACCCCGACGGCCGACGCCCCCAGCCCGACCCCCACAGGCTGCGGCGACAACTGTCCGACCCCGACGCCCGCCCCGTCTCCCGCGGAGACGCCGTCGACGACGGTGGAGGTCTCGGCCCCGGCGTCCTGAGCCTGTCGCGGCGGGCCTCCCCGGAACGTGCCAAGCACGCACCGAGGGGGCCCGTTTTCGCTTTCCGGCGATTCGGCGGCGGCGATTGACGGCGAAACGGGAAATGCCCCGGGACATTTCCGAAACATTGGGCGCGAAAGCGTAAGTGCCGCGTCTACCAGCGGCCGGTGCGGGCCATCAGGACCGCGGCCGCCGCGACCCCCGCCGTCGAGGTGCGCAGCACCGTCGGCCCCAGGAGCGCCGGAAGCGCCCCGGCCGCGCGGAAGCGGGTGATCTCCTCGTCGGACACGCCGCCCTCCGGGCCCACCACCAGGACGATGTCGCCCTTCTCTGGCAGTTCGACCCGGGAGAGCGGCTCGGCCGCCTCCTCGTGGAGCACCACGGCCAGGGCGGCGGCTTCGAGCAGCGCCGCCACCTGGTTCGTGGTGGCCGGTTCCAGGACCTCGGGCAGGTGGAAGCGCCGGGCCTGCTTGCCCGCCTCACGCGCCGTCGAGCGCCAGCGGGCCAGCGACCTGGCCGCGCGGTCGCCCTTCCACTGGGTGATCGACCGGGAGGCCGACCAGGGCACGATCGCGTCGACCCCCGCCTCGGTCATCATCTCGACCGCCAGCTCGCCCCGGTCGCCCTTCGGCAACCCCTGCACGACCACCAGGCGGGGTGCGGGCGGCGGGATCTCGTACACGCGAAGGACGGTCAGGTCGAGGTGGTCTCTCCCGGCCGCGTCGACCGTGCACTCGGCCACCCGGCCGGCGCCGTCGGTGACGTCGACGCGCTCGCCCGCCGTGATGCGGCGCACGGCCGCCGCGTGGCGGCCCTCGGGCCCGGCCAGGGTCAGGCGCGGGCCCGGGGTGACCTCACCCAGGAAGACGGGGACGGTCATCGGCCGTTGAAGGCGTCCTTGAGGCGGGAGAAGAAGCCCTGCTGGCCCGGGGCGAACTTGCCGGGCGGGCGCTCCTCGCCGCGCAACTGGGACAACTTCCGGAGCAGTTCCTCCTGCTCGGGGTCGAGCTTGAGGGGGGTCTCGACGTTGACGTGGATCAGCAGGTCGCCCCGGCCGCTCTCGTTGAGGCGCTGGACGCCCCGCGCGTAGAGGGGGATGACCTGGCCCGACTGGGTGCCGGGGCGGACGTCGATCTGTTCGGGGCCGTCGAGGGTCTCCATGGTCAGCGAGGTGCCCAGGGCGGCGGCCGTCATGGGGATCGAGACGGTGCAGTGGAGGTCGTCGCCGCGGCGTTCGAAGGTCGGGTGGGGGCGCTCCACGATCTCCAGGAACAGGTCGCCGGGCGGGCCGCCGCCGGGGCCGACCTCGCCCTCGCCCGCGAGCTGGATGTGGGTGCCGTCTTCGACGCCCGCCGGGATGCGGACCTTGATGGTCCGGCGGGTGCGCACGCGGCCGTCGCCGGAGCACTCCTGGCAGGGGTGGCGGATGACGCTGCCGAAGCCGCCGCACTGGGGGCAGGGGCGCGACGTCATGACCTGGCCCAGGAACGAACGGGTCACCTGGGAGACCTCGCCCCGGCCGTGGCACATGTCGCAGGTGTCGGGGTGGGTGCCGGCCGCGGCGCCGGAGCCCTGGCAGACCTCGCAGAGGATCGCGGTGTCGACCACGAGCTCGCGGGTGGTGCCGAAGCCCGACTCGGCCAGGTCGAGTTCGACCCGGATCGTCGCGTTACGGCCCCGGCGGGCCCGCGAACGGGGGCCGCGGGAGGCGGAGGCCGTGCCGAAGAAGGCGTCCATGATGTCGCTGAACGGGAAGCCCGCGCCGAAGCCGGCGCCGGCGCCGGCCGCGCCGCCGAAGGGGTCGCCGCCCATGTCGTGCATCTGGCGCTTCTGGGGGTCGGAGAGCACCTCGTAGGCCGCGGTGATCTCCTTGAAGCGCTCCTGCGTCGCCGGGTCGGGGTTGACGTCGGGATGCAGTTCACGGGCCAGCCGTCGGTAGGCCTTCTTGATCTCTTCCTGGCTCGCGTCGCGGCGTACGCCGAGGGTGGCGTAATAGTCCTTGGCCACTTATGACCCCGCCAGGATCTGGCCGACATAGCGCGCGACCGCGCGCACCGCACCCATCGTCACCGGATAATCCATTCGCGTCGGGCCCAGCACTCCGAGCCGGGCCAGTTCCTTGTCTCCCGCGCCGTATCCGGCGGCCACGATCGAGGTGCCGCGCAGACCGGTGTAGGGGTTCTCCGAGCCGATCCGGACGGTCAGCTCGGACAGGTCGTCGGTCTCGCCGAGGAGGCGCATCAGGACGACCTGCTCCTCCAGGGCCTCCAGCACGTCGCGCAGGCCGATGGTGAAATCGGCGGCGGCGAGGTTGGCGGCCCCGGCGAACACGATCTTCTCTTCGTGCCGTTCGACCAGGGTCTCCAGGATCACCGAGAGGATCGTGGCGGCCACCGGCCGGTCTTCGGGGGACAGCCGTTCGGGCAGCGCGGCCACGGTCTCGGGGACCTTGGCCAGCCCGCAGCCGTCGAGCGCCGCGTTGAGCACGGCGCGCAGGTGGGACACCCGGTCGTCGGCGATCACCTCGGGCAGGTCGACCACCCGCTGCTCGACGCGCCCGGTGTTGGTGATCAGGACCAGCATCACCCGCGTCTCGGCCAGCGGCACGATCTCCACGTGACGGACCGTCGAGCGGGTCAGGGACGGGTATTGCACGACCGCGACGTGCCGGGTGAGCTGCGCGAGCAGCCGGACGGTCCGGGTGACGATCTCGTCGAGGTCGAGTGTGCCGGCCAGGAACGTCTCGATGGCCCGCCGCTCGGCTCCCGAGAGGGGCTTGACCTGGGACAACCGGTCGACGAACAGCCGGTAGCCCTTGTCGGTCGGCACCCGCCCCGCGCTCGTGTGGGGCTGGTGGATGTAGCCGCCGTCTTCGAGGGCCGCCATGTCGTTGCGGATGGTGGCCGGCGAGACTCCGAGGTTGTGCCGGTCGGCCAGCGCCTTGGAGCCCACGGGCTCGTTGGTGGAGACGTAGTCTTCGACGATCGCCCGCAGTACCGCCAGCTTCCGGTCGTCAAGCACGGTCTCACCTCCCTGGCACTCCGTGTTCCCGAGTGCCAAGTGTACGGCCACCGCTCCCAGGGTGCGATAACACAACCGGGCACGGCCGGAACAAGCCGACTGCAAATACGTCGCAAGTCGCGCATTACACAATCTCCCCTATGACCGCTCAATATGGCCAGAACCATGGCCAGCAGCCCCACCCTTACTACGGCGCCCCCCAGTCCCCCTACGGCGCTCCGCCCCCTCAGGGCCCCGTCCGCCCGAGGATCCTGTGGATCGTTCTGTCCTGGGTGTTCTTCATCGTCACGCTCGTCGTCGGCGCCGTGATCTTCGCCGCGGGCGTCGGCTCGACCATCGCCAACATCGGCGAGATCGCCCCCTCCTCGTCCTTCCAGGGCGGCGAGACCGTCAAGGTGAACCTCAATCCGGCCGACAGCCCCGCCATCTGGGCCGCCGCCGGGCAACCGACCGATGTCCAGTGCCAGGTCACGGGAGGTGACGCCAGTCAGCAGATCACGCTGGAGAAGGCGACCGGCTCGCAGACCCTCAGCTACAACGGCACCGATTGGGAGATGCTCTTCACGATCGGCGTCCCGGCCGCCGGCGAATACCAGGTCGCCTGCGACGGCGACGGCGTCACGTTCGGCGTCGGCAAGCAGCTCCTGTCCGCCGCCGGCGGCGCGATGGGCGGCATGCTGGGCGGCATGGCGGCCTTCATCGGCCTGGCGGGTCTCGGCTTCCTGACCGCCGTGATCACCACCATCGTCGTGCTGGTGCGGCGCTCCCGCGCCCGCCGCCGGATGATGGGCATGTACTAACGTTCGCGGCATGTACGAGCGGGACGTGCTCTCCGGAGACTGGCGGCGCCCCAAGAAGGGGACGATCCCGCAGATCCCAGCCGAGCTCGACCTCGTGGTCGAGTGGGCCGACGACGGGTTCTGCGGGGCGGTGGTGGCCTGCGACAAGGAGGCCGTCACCCTGGAGGACCGGTTCGGGCGACGACGGTTGTTCCCCCTGGAACCCGCCGCCTTCCTCCTGGAGGGGAAGCCCGTCACGCTCGTCCGTCCCCAGGCCAGGCCGCAGGGCCCGAGGCGCAGCGCCTCGGGTTCCATCGCGGTCGAGGGCCTGAGGGCCCAGGTGGCCAAGGAGAGCAGGATCTACGTCGAGGGCGTGCACGACGCCGCGCTCGTGGAGAAGATCTGGGGCCACGACCTCCGGGTGGAGGGCGTGGTCGTCGAATACCTCGAAGGCGTCGACCACCTGCCCGAGATCGTCGCCGAGTTCGCGCCGGAGCCCGGCCGGCGGCTCGGCGTGCTGGTCGACCATCTCGTCCCCGGCTCCAAGGAGAGCCGGATCGCCGCCCAGGTGGCGGGCCCCCACGTGCTGGTGACGGGCCATCCGTTCGTGGACGTCTGGCAGGCCGTCAAGCCCGCGGCCCTGGGCATCGGGGCGTGGCCGCAGGTGCCGCGCGGCATCCCGTGGAAAGAAGGCGTCATCGCCGCCCTGGGCTGGCGGATGGAGCCGCCGGACGCGTGGCGGCACATCCTCGGCCGGGTGAACAGCTACGCCGACCTGGAGCCCGAGTTGCTGGGCCGGGTCGAGGAGCTCATCGACTTCGTCACGTCAGATCTCTGACGACCGCGTCGGCCAGCAGGCGGCCCTGGAGGGTGAGCACCGCACGGCCCTTCTTGAACGCCTCGACGTCGAGCAGCCCGCCCGCGAGCGCCTTGGCCGCCGCCGGCCTGACCTCCTTGGCCAGGTCGGCGAGGGGGTAGCCGTCGACCAGGCGGAGTTCGAGCATGACGCGTTCGAGGGTGCGCTCCTCGGCCGTGGTCTGCTCCCGCGCGTGGGCGGGCGAGTGGCCCTGGGCGAGGCGGGCGGCGTAGGACGAGGGGTGTTTGACGTTCCACCAGCGCACCCCGCCGACGTGGCTGTGGGCGCCCGGTCCGGCGCCCCACCAGTCGGCGCCCGACCAGTAGAGCAGGTTGTGGCGGCAGCGGGCCTTCTCGCTGGTGGCCCAGTTGGAGACCTCGTACCAGGAGAAGCCGGCCTTGGTCAGGAGTTCGTCGGCGATCAGGTAGCGGTCGGCGGCGACGTCGTCGTCGGGCATGGGCAGGTCGCCGCGCCGGATGCGGGTGGCCAGGCGGGTGCCGGTCTCGACGATCAGGGAGTAGGCCGACACGTGGTCGGGCCCGGCCGCGATGGCCGCTTCGAGCGAGGCCCGCCAGTCGTCGTCGGTCTCGCCCGGGGTGCCGTAGATCAGGTCGAGGTTGACGTGGCCGAACCCCGCCTCCTTCGCCTCCTGCACGGCCTGGGCCGCGCGCCCCGGCGTGTGCCGCCGGTCGAGCACCCGCAGCACGTGGTCGCGCGCGCTCTGCATGCCGAAGGAGACGCGGTTGATGCCGCCCTCGCGGAGCACGGCCAGTTCGCGCGGGCCGACCGATTCGGGGTTGGCCTCGGTCGTGACCTCGGCGTCGAGGTCGAGCCCGAACTCCTCGTGGACGGCCCGGAGGATGCGTACAAGATCGTCAGGAGGCAGCAGCGTCGGGGTGCCGCCGCCGAAGAACACCGTCGAGACCGGCAGGTCGGCGTCGCCCAGCACCCGCCGGGCCAGCCGGATCTCCTCGATCGCGGTGTCGGCGTAAGCGCTTTGCGAGGCCCCGGACCCCAGCTCCGACGCCGTGTAGGTGTTGAAGTCGCAGTAGCCGCAGCGGGTCGCGCAGAAGGGGACGTGCACATAGAAACCGAACGGGCGCTCGCCCAGGGCGGCGAGCGCCGCGGACGGCAGTTCACCGGACGTGGGGACGGGTTCACCGTCGGGGAGCACGGAGGGCATCCGCCCAGTCTGCCCGATGCCGGGAGGTTCATTGACGCGGTCACCTGGGCCCATTTATGATCCCGGCAAACTTACAGGAAACTTTCCTATAAGAAGTGCCTCCTAGCAGCGGAGACAACAGTGCCGAGACTTCGCACCCCCCTTCTGTTAGCCCTGGTGGCGGGCCTCGTCGCCACCGCCGCGCCCGTTCCCGCCCAGGCCTCGACCGGCAGCTCGGGATACAAGCGGGTGGCCTATTTCATCCAGTGGGGCATCTACGGCCGCGACTACCACGTCAAGGACATGGTGACGACCGGCGCCGCCGCCAAGCTCACCCACGTCAACTACGCCTTCGGCTTCGTCAACCAGGGCGGCGAGTGCTACTCGGCCGACCCGTGGGCCGACTGG
The DNA here is from genome assembly GCF_001570565.1 of Herbidospora yilanensis. Taxonomy (GTDB): domain Bacteria; phylum Actinomycetota; class Actinomycetes; order Streptosporangiales; family Streptosporangiaceae; genus Herbidospora; species Herbidospora yilanensis. The sequence goes on from NZ_BBXE01000018.1 coordinate 56,253, forward strand.
CAGCGCCCCGTCCCGGCCGAGCAGAGCGTCGACGGCGTGGCCGACGACGGCACCGGCGCCATCGCCGGCAACCTCAACCAGCTCAAGAAGCTGAAGGCCAAGTACCCGAGCCTCAAGGTCCTCATCTCGCTGGGCGGCTGGACCGGCTCCAAGTGGTTCTCCGACGCCGTCCTCACCCCCGAGGCCCGCACCAAGCTGGCCGCCTCCTGCGTCGACCTGTGGCTGAAGGGCAACCTGCCCGGCGCCGCCCCCGGCGCGGGCGCGGGCGTCTTCGACGGCATCGACCTCGACTGGGAGTGGCCCGGCTCGTCCGGCGAGGTCGGCAACGTGATCCGCCCCGAGGACAAGCAGAACTTCACGCTGTTCCTGGCCGAGCTGCGCAGCCAGATGAACGCCTACAACAAGAAGCACGAGCTCACCGCCTTCCTCCCCGCCGCCGCCGCCAAGATCGACGCCGGCTTCGAGGTCAAGAAGGTCTTCTCCTACCTCGACTTCGCCACCGTCCAGGGCTACGACCTGCACGGCTCGTGGGAGCAGGTGACCGGCCACAACGGCAACCTGTTCACCGACCGCAGGGACCCCAACACGGTCAAGTTCAGCGTCGACCAGACGGTCAAGGACTACCTGAGCCGCGGCGCCCCCAAGAAGAAGATCGTCGTCGGCGTCCCGTTCTACGGCCAGGGCTGGACCGGCGTCACCGCCGGCGGCAACGGCCTCTGGAAGCCCGCCACCGGCCCCGCCCCCGGCAAGTGGGCCAACGGCACCGACGACTACAAGGACATCGTCACCAAACCCGGCAAGCGCCACCGCGACCTGCTGACCGGCGCGTTGTGGCTGTACGACGGCAACGAGTTCTGGTCCTACGACGACCCGATCTCACTGGTCGAGAAGGCGGCGTACATCCGCCTGAAGGGCCTCGGCGGCGCGATGATGTGGTCGATCGACCAGGACGACGACAAGGCGTCCCTGACGACCGCGCTCTACAAGGTCCTGCGCTGACCCGAACGACGAGGGCCGGAGCGCAACTGGGTCGCGCTCCGGCCCTTTCTCTCGTCTCGTGTACGTCTCCACGACCGGCGGCAGACCGGACACGGTGAGTTTCAGATGGCCAGACCCCGGTCTCGCCGGCGAGATACTCGCGGACCAGCCTGAGCACCTCGGCCACGCAGGGAGCTCATGGCCCTACTTCTTGGCCTTTTCGGCGCCGCTGGAGTCGGTGCTCAGCGCGGCCACGAAGGCCTCCTGGGGGACCTCCACGCGGCCGACCATCTTCATGCGCTTCTTGCCCTCCTTCTGCTTCTCCAGCAGCTTGCGCTTGCGGGAGATGTCGCCGCCGTAGCACTTCGCGAGCACGTCCTTCCGGATCGCGCGGATGTTCTCGCGGGCGATCACGCGGGCGCCGATGGCCGCCTGGATGGGGACCTCGAACTGCTGCCTCGGGATCAGGTCTTTGAGCTTCTTGGCCATGTCGACGCCGTAGGCGTAGGCCTTCTCGCGGTGGACGATGGCCGAGAAGGCGTCGACGGCCTCGCCCTGGAGGAGGATGTCGACCTTGACCAGGTCGGAGTCCTGCTCGCCGGAGGGCTCGTAGTCGAGGGAGGCGTAGCCCCGGGTCTTCGACTTGAGCTGGTCGAAGAAGTCGAAGATGATCTCGCCGAGGGGCAGGGTGTAGCGGATCTCGACGCGGTCTTCGCTCAGGTAGTCCATGCCCTGGAGGGCGCCGCGGCGGCCCTGGCAGAGCTCCATGATGGCCCCGATGAACTCGGCGGGGGCCAGGACGGTCGCCTTCACGGTCGGCTCGTAGATCTCGGCGATCTTGCCCTCGGGGAACTCCGAGGGGTTGGTCACCGTGTGCTCGGTGCCGTCTTCCATGATGACGCGGTAGATGACGTTGGGGGCGGTCGAGATCAGGGCCAGGTTGAACTCGCGCTCCAGGCGCTCGCGCACGATCTCCATGTGGAGCAGGCCGAGGAAGCCGCAGCGGAAGCCGAAGCCCAGGGCCGCCGACGACTCGGGCTCGTAGACCAGGGCCGCGTCGTTGAGGCGGAGCTTGTCGAGGGCCTCGCGGAGCTCGGGGAAGTCGTCGCCGTCGATCGGGTAGAGGCCCGAGTAGACCATCGGCCGGGGGTGCTCGTAGCCGCCGAGCGCGTCGTCGGCCGGCTTGACGGCCGAGGTGACCGTGTCGCCCACCCGGGACTGGCGGACGTCCTTCACGCCGGTGATCAGGTAGCCCACCTCGCCGACGCCGAGGCCGAGGGGCGACGGCAGCGGCTCGGGGCTGATGACGCCGATCTCCAGCGTCTCGTGCTGGGCGCGGGTCGACATCATGAGGATGCGCTCGCGCTTGCCGAGGTGGCCGTCCATCACGCGGACGTAGGTGACCACGCCCCGGTAGGTGTCGTAGACCGAGTCGAAGATGAGGGCCCGCGCGGGGGCGTCGGCGTCGCCGACCGGGGCGGGGATCGTGTCGACGACGTGGTCGAGCAGCTCCTTGACGCCCACGCCGGTCTTGCCCGAGACGCGCAGCACGTCGGAGGGGTCGCAGCCGATCAGGCCGGCCAGCTCCTCGGCGTACTTCTCCGGCTGGGCGGCCGGGAGGTCGATCTTGTTGAGGACCGGGATGATGTTGAGGTCGGCGTTCATGGCCAGGTAGAGGTTGGCCAGCGTCTGGGCCTCGATGCCCTGGGCGGCGTCGACCAGCAGGACCGCGCCCTCGCACGCCTGGAGCGACCGCGACACCTCATAGGTGAAGTCGACGTGGCCGGGCGTGTCGATCATGTTGAGCACGTGGCCGTTCCAGGGCAGCCGGACCGCCTGGGACTTGATGGTGATGCCGCGCTCGCGCTCGATGTCCATCCGGTCGAGGTATTGGGCGCGCATGGACCGGTCGTCGACCACACCGGTGATCTGGAGCATCCGGTCGGCAAGCGTTGACTTGCCATGGTCGATGTGCGCGATGATGCAGAAATTGCGGATCAACGCGGGGTCGGTCTGGCCGGTCTGAGTGCGCACCGAAGTCCGTTTCAACTGGGATTGAGGCGATCGACGGCTGGCGGAGCAGCCACCCTCCATGGTCGCATGTCCCCATGCTTGCCTCGACCACCCGCCGCCGTGTGCTGCTCGGCCTGTCGATTCTCCTCGCCGTTCCCCTCGTGCCGGCGGTGACCGGCATGGCCGTATTACGACTCGACTACCTGGGCACTCCCTCGGCCACGGCACGCTCGGCGGGGACCGACGCGTTGTGGATGGGGCACATGTGGGTCGACGGGCGGCGTACCGAGAAGGATCTCGAAGCGCTGAAGCCGCGTCTCACCCACATGCGCGACGTGTTCGTGCACTCCGGGCCCTATGGCTCCGACGGGCGGCTCGACCCGGCCCTCCACCCGGGGTCGCGCGACTTCCTCTCCTGGGCGCGCGCCCACCTGCCGGGGGTGCGGGTGCTGCCGTGGCTGGGGCAGACGGTCAACGAGGACGACGCGGGCTTCCTCGACCTCGACGACCCGGCCACCCGGGCGAACATCATCGCGGGGGCGCGCGAGATCGTCGCGCTCGGCTACGACGGCGTCCACTACAACTTCGAGCCCGTCATGGACGGCGACGCCTCCTATCTGAGGCTTCTTGAGGAGACGCGGCAGGCCGTCCCGAACGCCCGGATCTCCGTCGCGAGCCACCAGATCGAGCCCTTCCCCGGGGCGGTGACGGGCTGGAACGCCGTGGTCGGGCACGGGAAGTACTGGTCGGAGGGCTACTTCGCGAAGGTGGCCGAGCGGGTCGACCAGGTCGCGATCATGACCTACGACTCGTGGACGCCTCTCCAGACCGTGTACGGCGGCTGGGTCGCCCGCCAGGCGCGCAAGGCCTTCGCGCTGGCCCCCGAATCGACGGGCGTGCTGATCGGCGCCCCGGCCTACCACGACCACAAACTCGGCCTCACCGATTACGCCGAGAGTGTGGAGATGGCCGCCGAAGGGCTCCGGCTGGTGATCAGCGAGACTCCGCGCGAGGACACCGGACTGGCCCTCTACGTCGACTTCGCCGCCACGGAGGAGGATTGGAGGGAGTACCGCGAGTCATGGGTGCTGGTATCCTAGACAACTGCGTATGGCACGCCCTCTCACCGAGCCAGCGCGACCCATACCGAAACCCAGACTTCATTTCGAGGCTTCTTCGTGGCGAACATCAAGTCCCAGATCAAGCGCAACCGGCAGAACGAAAAGGCCCGGCAGCGCAACAAGGCCGTCAAGTCGTCCCTCAAGACGGCTGTCCGCAAGTTCCGCGAGGCCGCCGAGTCCGGTGACGCCGCCGCGGCGTCCGCGGCGATGCAGGCGGCCAGCCGCCAGCTCGACAAGGCCGTGAGCAAGGGCGTCATCCACAAGAACCAGGCCGCCAACCGCAAGTCGGCGATCGCCAAGCGCGCCGCCGCCCTCGCGGCCGGCTAAAGGTCTGCGTTCAAGCGACATCCGGAAGCCGTGTCCCGACAGCGTCGGGCGCGGCTTTCGTCGTTGTCGGGATTCAACCCGTAAAATGTCACGTTTTCGATATCACATTGGCATCGCCGCAGCGTACCGGCTAGGTCACCGTCTTCCCTGACCGGCCGTCAAGAGGGCCCGCTCCCCTATCGTGTGCCGCACAACGGCAAAAACGATGGGAGTCGGTACATGCGGGGGCGTATTCCGCTGGTCCTGCGACGCGCGCTCAGCCAGCCGCTCCTCCTCGTCGCCGCGTTCGGTTCGATCCTGCTGGCCACCACGGCGCTCGTGGCGCTGATCATGTACGCCGTCACCGTCGCCGAGGTCGGCGTCCGGCGGACCATGGAGACGGCCCCGATCCGGACCACCTCGGCCAAGGTCACCACGCCGGTCGACGCGACGACCTTCCCCCAGCGCGACGCCCTCGTCCGGGCGCAGCTCGGCAAGACCTACGGCGACGTGCCCGCCGAGGTCACGGTCGGCATCCGGTCCGACTCCTACGCGATGCCCGGCCAGGAGAAGCTGGAGCAGCCCGAGCTGACGCGGTTCGCCACCTACGAGAACCTCGACCGGCACGCCCAGCTCGTCGAGGGCGCCTGGCCGGCGGCCTCGCCGACGGGGGCCGTCGAGGTCGTGTTGTCGCAACCGGCCGCGCAGGAGATGAACCTGACCAGCGGCGCCACCTTCACGGTCGTGGGGCGGCTCGACGCCAAGCCGGTCGACGTGAAGGTCAGCGGGATCTACCAGCTCACCGACCCCTACAGCGACCGGTGGAACGGCGACGAACTGCTGCGGCGGGGAGCGGAGATCCGCAACTACACGACGTACGGGCCGATGATGGTGGCGCCGGAGACGTTCGTGCAGCGGTTCGCGACGAACGTGACGGCGACCTGGTTCGCGGTGCCCGACCTGCGGAACCTGCCGCGTGAGGAGCTGCGGCCGTTCGCCGGCGCGGTGGCCGCCCTCAACGACGACCTCAAGCGCGAGTGCCCGGGCTGCGCGGCGATCAGCAACCTGCCCGAGATGCTCGGCCAGCTCGACCAGGCCGCGCTGGTGGCCCGCTCGACGATGCTGGTGCCGGTGCTGCAACTGCTGGTGCTGGCGGCGTACGCGCTGATGCTGACGGCGCGGCTGCTGGCCGACCACCGGCGGATGGAGGTCGCGCTGCTGCGCTCGCGCGGCGCGGGCTCGCTGCGGCTGGGGCTGCTGGCGGGGGCCGAGTCGCTGCTGGTGGCGCTGCCGTGCGCCATCATCGCCCCGTTCCTGGCCCCGCCCGTGCTGACGCTGGTCGGGTCGCTGCCGTGGTTGCGGGCCACCGGGGTGCGGCTGACGCCCACGCCCGACCTGTCGACGTTCCTGATCTCGGCGGGGGTCGCGCTCGCGTGCGCCGTCCTGCTGGCGCTGCCGGCGTGGCGGGGGGCGCGGCGGACGTACATAGAAGAACAGTCGGCCCGCGGGCGCGGCGAGAAGCAGGGCATCGTCCAGCGCGCCGGGGGCGACCTGGTCCTGCTGGTCGTCGCAGCGCTCGCGGTCTGGCAGCTCCAGCGGTACGGCTCTCCGGTCACCTCCACGACGAGCGGCGGTCTCGGCATCGACCCGCTGATCGTGACGGGACCGGCACTGGCCCTTCTGTGCGGGGGCATGCTGGGCCTGCGGCTCGTCCCGATCGTCTCGGGCATCGCCGAACGGTGGACGAGCCGCAGGTCCAGCCTCGCGCCGGCGCTGGGCGCCTGGCAGGTCAGCCGCCGCCCGCTGCGCTACTCGGGCCCCGTGCTGCTGCTGACGATGGCCATCGCGATCGGCGTGGTGTCGATCGCGACGGCGGCGACCTGGCGGGGGTCCCAGGAGGACCAGGCACGCCACATCGCCGCCGCCGACCTGCGGGTCGCCGGGCCCATCGCGGGCGCCGAACTCGGCACGCTCGGCCGGGCGGGCACCTACGCCGCGCTGCCCGGCGTCACCGGGATCAGCCCGGTCTACCGGGGCACGGTCGAACTCGGCGGCGACGACGCGGTGTTCCTGGCCGCCGACGCCGGACGCCTCGACGGGCTGCTGCACCTGCGCCCCGACCTGACCCCGATGACCGTGCCGGAGCTCGCGGGCGAGTTGTCCTCGGCCCGACCCGACCCGGCCTCGATCACGATCCCCGGCGAGCCCGGCGCCCTGACGCTCGGCACCCGGCTCACCCTCGACGACCCGGCCCTCGCGGACGCCTACCGGAGCATCCCGCTGCGCCTGGTGGTCCGCGACCGTCTCGGCACCCGGACCGAGGTCTGGACCGGCCTGCTCGCGCCCGACGGCCGCCACCACCGGGTCACGGCCGATCTGAAGGCGCTGGGCGGGCGCTCCGGCACGATCGCCTACCCGCTGACGCTTGAGGGCGTGCTGCTCGACGTGCCGATCCCGCCCGAGGGCAGCCCGATCACCCTGGCCGTCGACGCCGTCACCACCGACGCCGGGACCACGCTGGAGGCGCCCTCCTGGACGGTCGCCCAGCGCGGCAAGCAGAACCTCGACAAGCCCTCGGTCACGCCCGGCGGGTTCCTGACGCTGACGACCGGCCGGCCCGCCCCCCACCCGGCCGACGCGCCGTTCGAATGGGAGCACATCGCGCTGCTGCCCGGCCCGGCGGCCACGACCACGCTGCCGGTCGCGGTCACCGCCGACCTCGCCGCCAGCTCGAAGCTCGTGATCGGCAAGACCACGACCATGGCGATCGACGGCACGCCGACCCCGGTGACGCCCGTCGCCGTCCTGGACGCGATGCCCGGGACCGAGGGCGCGCAGCCGGCCGTGCTGGCCGACCTGGAGACCGTCCAGGCGCGGGACCTCGCGGGGGCGTACACCCCCCATTCCGCCACGGAGTGGTGGCTCGCCACCGACGGCCCGCGGGCCGAGGCGGAGATGAGAAGGCACCTCGACTGGGACCAGACGATCGTGTCGCGGGCGGCGCTGACCCGCCAGCTCCAGGACGACCCGCTGGCCAGCGGCCTGCAGGGCGCGCTGATCCTGGGCTTCGCGGCGGCGCTGGTCTTCGCGGTGCTCGGCTTCCTCGTCAACGCGGCCGTCGCGGCCCGCGAACGCGCCACCGAGTTCGCGCTGCTGCGCGCGCTCGGGGTGAGCTTCAACCAGGTCTTCGGGCTGCTCGCCGTCGAGCAGACCTTCATCATCGGGTTGTCCCTGCTGGGCGGTACGGCTCTCGCCGTCGCCGTGGCCACCCTCGTCGTGCCGCACATCGTGCTCACCGGGCAGGCGACGGCCGTGACGCCCGGAGTGCTGCTGGACATCCCGTGGGGCGCGACGGCCGCCCTGCTCGCGGCGGTGGCGCTGTTGCTGTTCGCGGTGGTCGGGGGCCTGGCCCGCACGCTCCGCCGCCAGGGTCTCGGCCGCGCGCTGCGCATCGGGGAGGACTGAGTGAACGTCTGGCAGCTCGTCAAGGTGCACCGGGCCACCGCCCTGGTGCTGGCGCTGCTGAGCCTCTCCGCGTCGCTGCTGCTGGCGGCGCTGCCCCGGGGCTATGAGCGGGCCTACGACGACGCCGTCCACGGCATGCTCGGCGACGTCTCCGCCCAGGTGACCGACCTCGGCGTGACCGGGCGGCCGATCGTGTCCGACGCGCTGCTCACCCACCCGGCCGACTTCCAGAGCCGGTACGAGGAGATCGCGAAGGGTCTGCCGCCGCGGGTGCGCGAGGTCGTCGTCCCGCTCGGGCAGGGCACCTCCCACTTCGGCGCCAAGACCACCGGCACCCCGGTCAACGACCGCATCGGCGGTTCCCGGCGGAACAACCAGTACGTCGACTTCGCCTGGTTGCCCGGCGCGGCCACCCGGGTGAAGTGGGTCAAGGGCGAAGCGCCGGGCGCGTCGTCGACGCTGGCCCGGGTGCCCGGCCGGCCCGAGCTGAAGGACCTGACGGTCATGGAGATCGGCCTCGTGGCCGAGGCCGTCGAGGAGATGGGCATCGACGTCGGCGCGACCCTGCTGCTCGGCAACAGCTACCCGGTCGTGGCCAAGGTCACCGGCCTCTACGAGATCGCCGACGCCGCCGACCCCTACTGGGAGCACAACGGCGAGGTCACCCGGGTCGTCGAGCGCCCCATCCCCGGCTCGACCGAGAACGAGTGGCTGACCGCCGGGCTCATCAGCGACGACGGGCTCGCCAAGCTCGACGAGCGCCGCGAGGTCAGTTACTGGTGGGTCTACGGCGTCGACCGGACCCGCGTCGAGGCGGCCGCCGCCCCCGCGTTGATCACCGGGATCGGCGACTACCAGCGTTTCCTGGGCGACCTGTCGGGCGGCGGGGTGGGCAACCCGCTGGAACTCCGATTCGAGCTCTGGACCGGCCTCGGCCGGGTGCTGGGCGACTTCCTGGTCGTGTTGCGCACCGCCGAGACCCTGCTCTACCTGCTGCTGGGCGGGCTCGCGGTGGTGTCGCTCGGGGTGCTGGCGCTGGCCGTGCAACTGCTCACCGAGCGGATGCGCACGGGCTTGTCGCTGGTACGCGCCCGCGGCGCCTCCCTGGCGCAGGTGGTGCGGGCCGGGGTCGCGGTGGTCGCGCTCGCCGTGCTGCCCGCCGCGCTGGCCGGCTATGGCCTGTCGTATCTGGTGCCCGGCCCGTCGACGCCGCTCGCGCACGTCGTCCCGGTCGTGCTGACCCTGACGACGCTGCTGTTCGCGGCCGGCCGGCTCGCGCTGGCGCACCGGCGCCCCCTGAAGGACACCCGATCCGATCTCGTGTCGGCACGTCCGTCGCCCCGCCGCATCGCCCTGGAGTTCCTCGTGGTGCTGCTCGGCGTGGGCGGGGCCTACCTGCTGCGCACACGCGGGGTCGCGAGCGACGCGCAGGAACTCGGGGCCGACCCGTTCCTCGTCCTGGCGCCCGCCGGGCTGGCCCTGGCCGCCGGGATCCTGACGCTGCGGCTCTATCCGCTGCCGTTGAAGCTGGTCACGCGGCTGGCCGGACGGCGTCCCGGGGCGGTCCCGTTCCTCGGCCTCACGCTGGCCGCCCGGTCGCGCGGCGGGGCGGCGCTGCCGGTGCTGATCCTGCTGCCCGCGCTGGCCGTGTCGGTGTTCGGGGCGCTGGTGTCGGGCGCGATCGGCCACACCCAGAGCCGGGCCGCGTGGCGCGACGTCGGGGCGCCGGCCCGGATCGAGCGGGCCGCCGAGATCCCCGAGGACGTGGTGGCCAGGGTCGAGGCGCTGCCCGGGGTGACCTCGGTGGTGCGGGCGGGCAAGGGCAACGTGCAGGTCGGGATCAGCGGCCTGCGGGCCACGGTGCTCTCCATCGACCTGAAGGACTACCGCGACCTCGTCGCCGGCACGCCCCTGACGGTGCCCGACCCGCCGCGCGGGCTCGGGGTCCCGGCGCTGGTGTCGACGACGCTGGTGCCGTACAAGGAGATCGAGCTCGGGTGGCACAACCGGATGACGATCCGCAACATGGGCCGGATCGACGAGCTGCCCGGACTGTCGTTCCCCGGCGAGAACCTGATCGTGATGCCGTTCGACGGGCCCAAGAGGGGCGGGCTCCGGACGTACACGAACATGCTGCTGGTCGACGGCGACGTCGACCGTGCCACGCTGGAACGCACGGTGGGCCTGGCCGACGCCGAGATCGAGACCTACGCGACCGCGCTGGCCGACATCCGGAACACCCCGCTGACCGGTGCCATCACGGTCGCCTTCACCGTCGCCACCCTGGCCATGGGCGCCTACGCGCTGATCGCCGTGATCGTGGCGCTGGTGATCGGCGCCGCCGACCGCGCCAAGGCGCTGTCGTTCCTGCGTACGCTGGGCCTGTCCCAGCACCAGGCCCGCACGCTGACCGTGCTGGAGGTGGCCCCCCTGATCGTCCTGACCGCCGTGGCCGGCCTCGCGCTCGGCCTGGTGCTGCCCCTGGTCATCGGCCCCGGCCTCGACCTGTCGTCGTTCGCCGGCCTCACCGTCACCGACTTCCCGCTCACCTTCACCACACCCGCCCTGCTGGCGGCCGCCCTGACCGCCGTCTCACTCCTCGGCGCCTTCGCCCACGCGACCGCCGGCCGCCGCGTCACCACCGCACTCCGAGTGGGGGAATCCTCATGACCACACTGTCCGACCTGGAGGCCCAGGCGAGCCGCCGCGCGCCCGCGTTCGGCGAGCACGCCCACATCCTGTGCGACAACCTGGTCCGCATCTACAAGACCGAGGGTGTGGAAGTGGTCGCCCTGCAGGGCCTCGACCTGCTGATCGAGAAGGGCGAGCTGATCGCGATCGTCGGCGCGTCGGGCTCGGGCAAGTCGACCCTGCTGAACGTCCTCTCGGGCCTGGACGTCCCCACCGCCGGCCTGGCCCGGGTCGCCGGGATGGACCTGCTGTCGATGACGGCCAAAGACCGCCTCCGCTACCGCCGGTCGGTGGTCGGCTTCATCTGGCAGCAGACGGCCCGGAACCTCCTCCCCTACCTGACGGCGCGCGAGAACGTGCTGCTCCCGATGAAGCTCGCCGGGCAGAAGACGGCCGCCGGCCGGGCCGACGACCTGCTCGAACTCCTCGGCGTCGCCGACTGCGCCCCGCGCCGCCCCGGCCAGATGTCGGGCGGCGAGCAGCAGCGCGTGGCCATCGCCGTCGCGCTGGCCAACTCCCCCGAGGTGATCCTGGCCGACGAGCCGACGGGCGAACTCGACAGCGACACCTCCGAAGAGGTGTTCGGCGCGCTGCGCCGGGCCAACCGCGAACTCGGCGTGACCGCCGTGATCGTCACCCACGACCCCCTGGTCTCCGAGCAGGTCGACCGCACCGTCGGCATCCGCGACGGCCGCACCTCCAGCGAGACTCTGCGGCGCACCTCCGAGGACGGCGACGTGATCGCCGAGGAGTACGCGGTGCTCGACCGGGTGGGGCGGCTGCAGTTGCCGCGTGACTTCATGAACGCGCTGGAGATGGAACGGCGCGTACGTCTCGAACTCGAACGCGACCACATCGGGGTGTGGCCGGCCGGCGCTGGAGAGGAGAACGGCGAGTGACCACTCCCCGCCCTGGAGGAGGGGGATTCCGGCCCTCACGGACCGGTACCGTGCCGCGTTTTCTCCCGGCCCTGAAGGACCGGGTTTCCTCACTGGAGAAGTTTTGCTGAGCGAACCGCTTGTCGTGGTCGAAAACCTGCGGAAGGTCTACCCGCGCGGGGTCGAGGCGTTGCGTGGGGTGTCCTTCACCGCCTCCCCCGGCGAACTCATCGCCGTCCGCGGCCGGTCGGGGTCGGGGAAGACGACCCTGCTCAACCTGCTCGGAGGCCTGGACGCGCCCACCGAGGGCCGGGTCTTCGTCGACGGGAAGGAGGTCACGGCCCTTCCCGAGGCGGGCCTGCTGGAGCTGCGGCGCGACGTGATCGGGTTCGTGTTCCAGTCGTTCGGGCTGATCCCCGTGTTGTCCGCCGCGGAGAACGTGGGCGTGCCGATGCGGCTGAGCCGGACGGCGCCCAAGGAGCGGGACGAGCGGGTGAAGGCGCTGCTGGCGTTGGTCGGGCTGGAGCAGCATGCCAACCAGCGGCCTTATGAGCTTTCCGGCGGGCAGCAGCAGCGGGTGGCGATCGCGCGGTCTCTCGCGAACCGGCCGAAGTTGCTGATCGCGGACGAGCCCACGGGGCAGCTCGACTCGCAGACGGCCCGGCAGATCATGCAACTGCTGCGGGCGCTGGTGCGGAGCGAGGGGGTCACCGCGGTGGTGGCCACGCACGACCCGAGCCTGATCACGCTGGCCGACCGGGTGCTGGAGCTGCGGGACGGGGTCTTCCTGGAGGCGGAGACGTCGGCGGCCTGAACACCGCCGGCGCCTGGCCACATCGGTCCCGGCGTCCCGGGTAGGGCCGTCACTCGACCGTCGGCGATCCGGCGAGCCATGCGCCGATGAGCTGAATGTCGGCGTCTGTCATGCCGTCTTGGGGGCGCACCTGGTGGAGCAGGGCGGGGGCGGGGTGATGCCGGGCCACCCAGCGGCGGTCGATGTCCGTCATTTCGTCATCCGCCCAGATGAAGGGACGGCCTGCGGCCCACTCCACCAGGTGGCGAGTCTTCCAGTGGAGTTCGCCCTGTTCGTCGGCGTCGGGCCAGTCGACGTAGGGCAGGTCGGGCAGGCCGAGGATCGGCACGATGACGTCGTTGGCCTGGGATGCCCAGGTGGTCGCCCAGACGAGTTCGCAGCGCAACGCCGCGAGCTTGGGACCGAGCGCCGGGTCGACGCGGGCGAGCAACGGGTTCTCCCGTGACGAAGCGTGGGAGTTACGGGTGGGGTGGTGCCCGCCGAAGGGGATGACCGGGCCGTCGACGTCCAGGAACAGAATCGGAAGATCGCCGGGCATTGGCAGAGCATAAGCGGCATCCGGCCGGAGGCCGCCGTTTCGGGCGAGTCGGCGCAGAGGGGTCAGCGGCCGTTTCGGCTGCGGACGATGGTCTGGACGGTGTTCTCCAGGGCGTAGGCCGCGTCGGTGCCGCCGCCCTTGACCTGTTCGTCGGCCGTCGCCACCGCCTGGATCGCGCGGGACAGGCCCTCGGGCCCCCAGCCGTTGAGCTGGCGGCGGGCGTTGCGGATCTTCCAGGGGGGCATGCCCAGCCGCCCGGCGAGCTGGTTCTCATTGGCGTTGCGCGGCGCGCCCGACACCTTGGCGAGGCTGCGCAGGCCGCCCGCCAGGGCGCTGACGATCAGGACGGGGGCCACGCCGGTCGACAGGGCCCAGCGGAGCTGCTCCAGGGCTTCGGCGAGTTTGCCCTCGACCGCCATGTCGGCCACGTTGAAGCCGCTCACCTCGGCCCGGCCCCGGTGGTAGCGGGCCACGGCGGCCTCGCCGACCGTCTTCTCCTGGGTGTCGAACGCGAGCTGGCTGCAGGCCGCCGCCAGCTCGCGCAGGTCGCTCCCGACGGCGTCGAGCAGGGCGTGGGCGGCGGCGGGCGCGATCGTACGGCCGAGACCGCGGAACTCGTTGCGGATGAAGTCGATGCGTTCGCCCGCTTTGGTGAGCTTGGCGACCGTGACCACCTGCGCGCCGGCCTTCTTCACCCCGTCGACCAGCGCCTTGCCCTTCACCCCGCCCGGGTGGACGAGCACGAGGGTCACGTCGTCGGACGGATGCGCGGCGTACTTCACCGTCTCGGTGACGACGTCTTTCGTCAGGTCCTGGGCGTTGCGCACCACCACGACCGACCGGTCGCCGAACAGCGAGGGCGACATCAGCCGGGTCAGCTCGCCGGGCTCGACCTTCCCCCCGACGAGGTCGTGGACCTCGGCGGTGGGCTCCTCGGCGCGTACGGACGAGACCACCGACGCGACCGCCCGGTCGGCGAGCAGTTCCTCGTCACCCGACACGAGCGTCACCGGCGCGGCGTTCCCCATCCCGGCAGCATGCCACATCACGGCCCCCGCGCGACCACGGCCGGCGTGCCCTCCCTGGTCACGACCGCGATGTCGCCCTGGACGTCGGTGCGGTGGATGCGCGCGCCGAGCATGGTCAGCGTGGCGAGGGTCGAGTCGGCCGGGTGGCCGTAGTCGTTCCCGGCGCCCACGCTGATCAGGGCCAGCCGGGAGCGCGCGGCGGCCAGGAAGGCGGGGTCCTGCCGGGCGCTCCCGTGGTGGGGGACCTTGAGGATGTCGGCCGGCGGGATCGTGCGTACGAGAGCGGACTCCGCCTCGGTCTCCAGGTCACCGGCGAGCAGCGCGGAGAGGCCCGGCCACTTGGCGTGCAGCACCACACTGGCGTTGTTCAGCACCGACCCTTCCCCGGCGCCCTTGGAGGGCGCGTCGGGCGCGGGCGCGACGACGGTGAGGACGAGATCGCCGAACCTCCAGGTGGTGCCGGGCGTGACGACCCATTCGGGGATGCGGCGCGCGGCCAGTTCGGGACTGACGACCCGCTTCGGGCTGACCACGACCGCGCCCACCCGCCGATCCCGTAACACCCCGGTGAGCCCGCCGGTGTGGTCGGCGTGCGGATGGGTGAGCACGAGCAGCGGCACCGCGTCGACGCCGAGACGGTCGAGGCAGGCGTCGACGAGATCAGGTTCGGGCCCGGTGTCGACGACGATCCCCGCCCCGTCTCCGGCGCGCAGCACGATCGCGTCACCCTGCCCGACGTCGCACATCACCATGAGCCACCCGCTGGGCGGCCAACCGGACACCACCGGCCCCGCCACGAGCGTCGCGACCAGCACCCCGCCCGCGACGGCGAGACTGACGCGCCTGGCCCCCCGATGCCAGAGGGCGATCCCCACCGGTACGAGCAGCGCCACCCCCACCAGGCCGCCGGGCCACCCGATGGTCGCCGCCGGTACGTCGGCCGCCCGGTCCGCGACCAGGACGATCCACCCGACGGCCAGCCCGGCCGGGCGGGTGACCAACTGGGCGAGGTCCATGCTGATCGGCGCCGTGAGCGCGGCGACGAACCCGATGATCGTGGCCGGCGCGACGGCAGGCCCGGCCAGCAGGTTGGCGGGGATGGCGACGAGCCCGATCTCCCCCGACATGAGCACGAGGATCGGCGTGACCGCGACCTGCGCCGCCGCCGGCACCGCGATCGCCTCGGCGCACCAGAGGGGCATCCTGCGAGCCATGCGATCCCGCCAGTACGGGGCCAGCAGGATGATGCCGGCGGTGGCGGAGACCGAGAGGGCGAACCCGTACTCCCTGGCCAGACCCGGGTTGAACAACAGCAACAGCAGAACGGCCACCGACAGGGCCGACACGCCGTCCTTCTGCCGGCCGGCGCCGAGGGCGAGCGCGGCGACCGTGCCCATGACGAGGGCCCGCAGCACACTCGGCGAGAATCGGGCGACGAACGCGAACGCCACCATGGCGACCACGACGAGCACGGCCCGCCAGACGAGCGTCAGCCCCACGGCCCGGCCCAGGAGCAGGACGGCGCCGCCCATGATCGCGAGGTTGGCCCCGCTCACCGCCGTGAGGTGGGAGAGCCCGGCGGTCTTGAAGTCGGCCTTGACGTCTTCACCGAGGTTGGTGACGTCGCCGACGACCAGACCGGGGAGGAGCCCGCGTTCGGCCGAGCCCAGGACGGAACTGGCCTCTCTCAGCCCCGCTCTCACGGCGCCCGCGATGCCGTGGGACGTCGATGGCGAGGCCAGGACGACCGGGTCGCCCCGGGCCATGAAGACGGCAGCGAGGAGTTGTCCCGGTTCCGCTACGCCGAGACGGCCGGAGACTCTGACATGGTGGCTGGGGAGGAGGGCGGGCCAGTTCTCGCCCCGGGCGAAGACGAGCACGGGGGCGTCGAGCCTCAACCGGTCCACGGCGACCACGCGGGCCTCGACGAAGACGAGGTCGCCTTTGACTCTTGGGTCGGCCGAGATGACGAGTTCGGCCGAGACGGTGGCGTTCCTCTTCGCCATCTCCGCCAGCGGGCCCGAGGTGACGCCGTGGACTTTGACGCCGACCACTGCCGAGACGGCGCATCCCGCGATGGCGACCGCGACGAGGATCCGTCTTCTCGACAGGGCGACCAGACCGAAGAGTCCGGCGGCGAGGAAGGAGGCCCAGGCGGGGAGACCGATGAGGATGAGCGCGGCGAGCCAGGCCGCCACGGCCGGGACGACGAGTTCGACGGAGTGACCTTGCCAGACGTTGGCGGGCGGGGTGAGGAGCTCGTCGTCTCTTGGGCGTTTGGGGCGGTAGCGGTCGGTCCGTTGCCGGATTCGCGCTTTGAGCCTGTCACCCAGTGGGAGGGTGCTGCGCGGGTGCAACCGGCTGCTCATATGACGCTGACTTCCTGGGCTACGGGAGTGGGATGGGCTGGAACCGCCTTCTTGGCAGAACCGATCGCCGGTCGAGATGGCTGCAGGTCCGGTGTGGAATCGACCTCTCGCCAGTGCCGGCCGTCACCCCCAACCGGCTACGGGTCCAGCACGAGATGGGCCGACGTCTTGCATGGACGTCGATCTCAACCCCTCACCCGTTCGTGTCGGGCGCTTGTCGGTCGTACGGGAAATTGCTCGTCACAGCGTGACCTGGTCTTTCAGGTCGGCGAACTTGGCCTCGCCGATGCCCTCGACCTCGCGTAGCTGCTCGATGCTCTGGAATCCCCCGTTGGTGTCGCGGTATTCGACGATCCGCTGCGCCAGCACCTCTCCCACACCGGGTAACCGGTCGAGCTGGTCGACGGTCGCCGTGTTGAGGCTGACCACACCCGACTCCGTGACCCCGGGCGGCGGTGCCGCCACCCCGGGTTCGCCCACCGCGATCTGCTCGCCGTCGATCACCCGGCGGGCGAGGTTGAGCCCTCCCGGTTGGGCGCCCTGTCTCAGCCCGCCCGCTGCCATGATCGCGTCGACCACGCGCGACCCCAGCGGCAGCGCGATCACCCCAGGACGTTTGACCTTGCCCGACACGTAGACCGTCACCTCGGCGACGGCGGCCGACTGCGCTGGACTGGGCGCGACGGACGACCCGGCCACCGGGGTCGGCGGCGCCAGCGGTTCCTCCCGTGGACGCGTCCAGATCGCGATGGCCACGGCGACCAGCGCCGCCACGACCCCCACCACGATCAGCCCCTTGATGCCCCGGCGCCCCGGGTCGAGCGGACCGTCGAGGTCGTCGGCCAGTTCGTCCTCATCGAGAAGCGGCCACCTCGGCAATGGCGGCGCCTTCCCGAACGAGGGCGGCACGCCACCGGGTGAAAGGGCAGCACCGGCCTGGGGATCAGACTCGGCCAGGTAAGGATCACGACCTCGGGGACGTGCCGGCATTGTCGATCGGGACTCGGACTGCACCGGATACTTCGGTTGAGAATCCCCGATCCGGTCGGCGGGAGCACCAAAGGGCTGATCGTGGTCAGACCCTCTCGCCGATCGGGAACCCGAATGCACCGGCCCCGACTGACCAGCCCCGAACGAAAGAGAATCGCCGACGTGGTCGGGCGGACCGCCACGAGAGGGAGACGCACGGCCGTGCACATCAGGCCGGTAAGGATCGACCCCTCTCGTCGACCGGGAATCCGAATGCCCAGGATCCATCGGCCCCGACTGACCAACCCCGAACGAAAGAGAATCACCGACCTGGTTGGACGGACCGCCACGAGAGGAAGACGCACGGCCGTGCACATCAGGCCGGTAAGGATCGACCGCTCTCGTCGGCCGGGAATCCGAATGCCCAGGATCCATCGGCCCCGACCGATCAACCCCGAACGAAGGGGAATCGCCGATCTGGTCGGGCGGAGCACCGAAAGCCGACGAAGCCGCACCGTCCTGATAATCGGATGGCGGCTCGACCTGATAGGGATCACGCCCTCTGTGACCTACCTGCCTCGTCGGACGGGAACCCGACCGCGCCGGATACACCGGTTGAGGCTGGACGGCGCCGAACGATGGCGGCGGCCGATCGACGATCTGATTGAGACGCGCCTGCGCCACGGCTTGGTGACTTTCCCGCTCCCTGCTACGCACCCGGAGAAGGTAAAGCCTCACCTGATGATCCCGCCGACCCGGAATTCGATTCTGTGGATAACCCACAGAGAACAGAAGCCGGAATCCATGGCAATCCAGACTTTGCGCCCCGGTTTTCCCCACCTGTGATTCCACACCCAAATCACCTCAGCCCCCGGCGGGCCCCGACACGGCGACCGAACGCCCGCTCAACCGGAGCTCACGACGACGGCACCACCTTCGCGACGCATCCCACGGCCGCAGACCGGGTGCGTCCGGGATCAGGCCATCGGGTTTTGTCGGTGCCCCGTCCTAGTGTGGACGCGCACCAAAGCCGACGGCGAAAGCCCTGGCCAGACGCCGCCGGCCCACCCCTACCGTGTGCACGTCACCGTTCACACGGAGCACCAGGAGATCCCCATGACGACCCTGCCCAACCGCCCGAACACCGCCCTGCTCGTCATCGACGTCCAGAACGGAGTGGTCGAGGGCGCACTCCGCCGCGACGAGGTGGTCGCCAACATCAACACGCTGATCGGCAAGGCCCGCGCGGAGAAGGTCCCGGTCGTCTGGGTCCAGCACTCGGACGACGGCCTCGAATACGGCAGCGACGACTGGCAGTACGTCCCCGAGCTGACCCGGGAAGACCCCGAGCCCCTGGTCCACAAGCTCTACGGCGACTCCTTCGAGGACACCGACCTCGACACCGTCCTCGCCGAACGCGGCGTGGGCCGCCTGATCGTCACGGGCGCCCAGACCGACGCCTGCATCCGCTCGACCCTCCACGGCGCTCTTACCCGTGGCTACGACGTCACCCTCGTCGGCGACGCCCACACGACCGAAGACCTCACCGCCTACGGCGCCCCTCCGGTCGACCAGGTCATCGCCCACACGAACCTCTACTGGAAGTTCCAGACCGCCCCGGGCCGCGAAGCCGGCGTCGTCGACACCAGCGACGTCACCTTCGCGTAGACAGCGGAGAACCGCCCGGCGCAGAGGGATGGTCGGAGCGCCCCTCCCCAAGGTGACGCGGCCATGCCAACGGAATCCGAAGGTCACTTGGGGTGCTCCCAGCACACGACGACGGGGTCCGGCCCCGGTTCTTCGCGCATGAGACAGAGCAGGTGGGCCGGGCCTGTGCCGTAGCGACACCCGGTGAGTGAATCTCGCCGAGAAACAGGTCCGCCCACGGATCTGGGAGAGAGGACGCCCTTCGATCCGAAGGCGGGCCTCGATGCCGTCACAGCCTTCACCACCGCGAAGACGGTTCAAGCCGGCGAAACCGTAACCCCCACCACCCCGGGCCCCGTGTGCGCCCCGATGGCCGCCCCGATCTCCCCCACCCAAACCGCCGCCACCTTGGGCACCCGCCCCCGCAACCGCTCCACCAGCCCCCCGGCCCGTTCAGCGGCCCCCAGGTGCTGCACCCCCAGGTTCACGACCTCGTCCCCCGCCGCCACCACAGCCAGATCCTCCAACCGGGAAAGCGCCCGAGAAGCAGTCCGCACCTTCTCCAGCACCGACACGGCCCCACCGCTGACATGCAGGAGAGGCTTCACGGCAAGGGCGCTCCCCAACAGCCCGGCGGCGACCCCGATCCGCCCGCTCTTCCGCAGATGTTCCAACGTGTCCACGTAAAAGAAGGAGAAGGTCCCCCCGGCACACCGCCGAGCTGCCGCAGCAACAGAGGAAAGCGGCTCCCCGAGAGCGGAGGAGACCCCGGCCGCGAGAACGGCGAAACCCAGCCCCATCCCCACCGACCGGCTGTCGACGACCTCGACGGGCACGGAGGCCGACTGGGCGGCGAACCGAGCCGCCTCCACCGTCCCGGACATCGTGCCCGACAGGTGCACCGACACCACCCCGGTGGCCCCGCCGGCCGCGGCGGCCTCGTAGACGCTCAGAAGTCGCTCGGGAGAGGGCCTGGACGTCGTCACCGCCGACGACACCCGGAGCGCCGCGGACACGGCCTCAGCGGAGGTCGGGGATCCGTCCAGGAACTCGCGGTCGCCGACGACCACGGTCACCGGTACCACGGTGATCCCGTACCGCGACGCCTCGCCGGGAGGCAGGTAGGCGGTCGAGTCGGTGACGACGGCGACCGTCATCTACTGCACGGGCGTGCCGCCGCGCCAGACGCGGCGGGGCTTCAGGCCGAAGGCCCAGGCGAAGGCGCCTTCGTGGTCGGCGTCCCATTGAACGATGTCGGCCAGGCGGCCGGGGGCGAGGATGCCGCGGTCGGGGGCGCCGAGGACCTGGGCGCCGCCCAGGGTGGCGGCGCGGAGGGCGTCGCCGACGCTCATGCCGAAGGCGGCCACGGCCAGGCTGATGACCAGGGACATCGAGGTGATGCCGCAGTGGCCGGGGTTGTGGTCGCTGCCGAGGGCGACGGGCACGTGCTGCGACAGCAGGCGGCGGACCGGGGGCAACGAGCCCTGCTGGAGGGCGGTGCCGGGGCAGACGACGGCGGGCACGCCGTAGCGGGCCATCAGCGCGATGTCCTCGTCGGTCACGTGGTGGAGCAGGTCGGCCGACGCGCAGCCCATCTCGGCCGCGAGTTGCACCGCGCCGCGCTTGGCGTAGGCGCCGGCGTGGACGCGGGGCAGCAGGCCGACGTTACGGCCGGAGGCCAGCACCCAGCGGGCCTCCTCGGTGGAGAAGTGCCCGTCGTCGCAGTAGACGTCGACCGAGTCGGCGCCGGCCGCCGCGGCGTCGGCGCACCAGGCGGCGACGGCCTCGACGTAGTCGCGCTGGCGGCCGAAGTATTCCGGCGGGACCACGTGGGCGGCCATGAAGGTCACGTGGACGCGCGGCATCATCGGTTCCTTCTCCAGTTCGCGGAGAAGGCGCACGTCGGCGAGTTCGCCGTCGCGCGTCAGGTGGTAGCCCGTCTTCGCCTCGACGGTCGTGGTGCCGCTGAGGAGCCATTCGCGCAGGCGTTCGCGGACGCCGTTGCACAACGTCCAGGGGTCGGTGCCGCGCGTCACGGTGACGGTGGAGCCGATGCCGCCGCCCGCGGCGGTGATGGCGGAGGCGGTCGAGCCGCCCGAGCGCATCGCCAGTTCGGCGTAGCGGTTGCCGGCGTACACCGGGTGGGTGTGGGCGTCGATGAGACCGGGGGTCACCAGGGCCCCGCCCAGGTTCTCCACGTGGTCGACGTCGGTGATGTCGTCGACGACGCCGGGGACCGACTGCGGCAGGTCGGCCGCGCGGCCGACCCAGGCGATGCGGTCGTTGTGGACGAGAATCGAGGCGTTGCTGCAGACATCGTGGCCGGTCCAGAGGCGGCCGATGTTCGTGAGCAGCCTAACGGTCATCCGACCACCACCAATGAGGACGCCAATGTCGTCACCACCGGTGGACCCGCCGGGTCCGCTCCGTGTCCGGACGTCATTGGGGGGTCTCCTGCTCTCATCGCGCACCGGGTTGTGCGATGGACCGATCGCCGGGGATCGCCTCGGCGATTTCAGTCCAGTTACGTTATTTCACAGGTCGCCTCGCTGTACAGGGTTATTGAGAAGAACGCCGGTTCGCCTCCTGGGCATCCGGTTGGCCCGCCCTGCTCTCCTGTCACGCCCGAGCCCATTCCCCCAGGTTGGGCCCGGTAAAGCGCGCGTCCCCCACGCGTAACGGCACTCACGGCGAAATTCGCCGTGAGGTTCGCCATATCGTACCAACGGCGAAGCATGCTAGCCACCGCCGCTTTCCTGCCGCTTTACGGAAAAGGTGGAGAATTAGACGGTTTCCACCGGCTTGGCCACCTTGTCCAGCTCGTAGTGCAGGGTCGACGGAACCCGCGCGTGCAGGATCGTGCCGTCGCCGGTGTGGTCGACCGACAGCACCTCGCCCTCCTTGTGGGCCCGCGCGACCAGGTCGCCCCGGTCGTAGGGGATCAGCACGTGGACCTCGTGGTCGAGGTGGGGCAGCTCCTGCTCGATCAGGTCCATCAGCTCGGAGATGCCCTGGCCGGTGCGGGCGCTGACCACGATGCTGTGGCGCTCGCGCATCGTCAGCCGGTCGATGACCTCGCGGGCCGCAGCGTCGGCCTTGTTGATCACGACGATCTCGGGGATGTCGCGGGCGCCCTCGATCTCGCCGAAGACCTCGCGGACGGCGGCGAGCTGCGACTCGGGGTCGGGGTGGGAACCGTCGACCACGTGGAGGATCAGGTCGGCGTCGCCGACCTCCTCCAGGGTCGAGCGGAACGCCTCGACGAGCTGGTGGGGCAGGTGGCGCACGAAACCCACCGTGTCGGCCAGGGTGAACAGGCGGCCTTCGGGGGTGCGCGCGCGGCGTACCGTCGGGTCGAGGGTGGCGAACAGGGCGTCCTCGACCAGCACGCCCGCGCCGGTGAGGCGGTTCAGCAGCGACGACTTGCCGGCGTTGGTGTAGCCGGCGATCGCCACGGCGGGGACCTCGCGGCGGCGGCGCGAGTGGCGCTTGGTGTCGCGGGCGGTCGACATCTCCTTGATCTGGCGGCGGAGTTTGGCCATGCGCTCGCGGATGCGGCGGCGGTCGAGCTCGATCTTCGTCTCACCGGGGCCGCGGCCGCCGATGCCGACGCCGCCGGCCGCCCGTCCGCCGACCTGGCGGGACAGGTTGCCACCCCAGCCGCGCAGGCGCGGCAGCAGGTAGGAGAGCTGGGCCAGTTCGACCTGGGCCTTGCCCTCGCGGCTCTTGGCGTGCTGGGCGAAGATGTCGAGGATCAGGGCGGTGCGGTCGATGACCTTGACCTTCACCACCTCTTCGAGCTGACGGAGCTGGCCGGGGGTCAGCTCACCGTCGCAGATCACCGTGTCGGCGCCGGTCGAGGCGACGATGTCGCGCAGCTCGACCGCCTTGCCCGAACCGATGTAGGTGGCCGGGTCGGGCCGGTCGCGCCGCTGGATCAGTCCTTCGAGGACCTCGGAGCCCGCCGTCTCGGCCAGCAGCTTCAGTTCCTGGAGGGAGTTCTCGGCGTCGAAGGAGGTGCCGCTGGTCCACACCCCGATCAGGACGACCCTCTCAAGGCGGAGCTGCCGGTATTCGACTTCGGTGACATCTTCGAGCTCCGTCGAAAGACCCGCGACCCGCCGTAGCGCCTGACGCTCTTCGAGTTCGTAATCGCCGATGTCTTCTGGCTCGTTAGGCATATACGTCATTTCTCCTGACAACAATGCGACACCACCGTGTCTTCCCATCGATGGTGGCACGACACGGGAATCCCGCGCATCACGTTAAGCCCCCAGCTCAGTGGCGTAGCGGTCGAGCAGGGCGCGGCTGCGCCCGGTCAGGTGCGGCAGGCCGAGGCGGGAGTGGACGTCGAGCGCGGCGGCGGCGTGGTCGGCGGCCAGGTCCGGGCGGCCGGTGGCGGCGGCGAGTTCGGCCAGCACCAGGTGCATCGAGCCCCAGCAGGTCACCGAGCTGCCCATCACGACGAACTGGCCGGCGAAGGGGGCGAGCTCGGCGTACTTGGCGGCCGGGTCGGGCACGCCGATGCGGGCCGCGACCAGGCCCCAGCCCCGGGTGATGAAGTCGTGGCTCCAGTCGAGGGGGGTGTAGCCGCTCCAGCGTTCGGCCAGCCGCCGGGCCTCCTCGATCCGGCCGGCGTCGATCGCGGCCAGCACGGCGGCGGTGCGCAGGGAGGCGTGCACCGGCTCGTGGGCCATCGCGATCAGTTCGTCGGCCAGGTCTCCGGCGCGGCCCTCGGCCTCCTTGGCGACGTACCGGGCGAGGACCCGGCAGTCGTCGAGGCCCCACATGGTGGTCGCGCCCAGGAGGCGGGCGGTGTCGGCCTCGTAGTAGCGCAGGGACTCCTCGAAGCGGCCGGCCAGGGCGGCGCCGGTCGACTCGGCCACCCAGACCATGGCGGCCAGGTCGGGGCGGTGGACCTCGCTGAGCAGGCGGCGGCAGCGGCCGAGGTCGGCGTGCCAGGCGGGCAGGTCGCCGAGTTGCAGGGTGACGACCATGCGCATGATGCGGGCGACCAGTTCGGTCGACTTGGGCAGGCCGGGCAGCGCCAGCATCTCGTCGCACCAGGCCGCGCGCCGGGTCAGTCCGTCTTCGGTCCAGAAGGCGCTCAGGGCGTTGTTGAGCGTCTGGGCCAGCAGGCCGGGGTCGCCGAGGCGGCGGGCGATCTCGACGGCCTCCAGCGCGTGGGCGCGGCCCTCCAGGACCCTCGGGCCGTAGTGGAGTTCCAGGCTGAGGGTGCCGAGGAGCGCGGCCCGCTGGTAGTCCTCCAGCGGGCCCGCGAGCAGGTCTTCGAGCCGGGCGACCATGCGGTCGTCGACGACGCCGTAGAAGCGCCAGTTCCAGACGGTGACGCCGCCGTAGACCATGGCGGCCTCGGCCATGGCGTTGCGGTCGCCGAGGGTCTCGGCCAGCTCGATGGCCTCCTCCAGCACGGCGTGGGCGCCCGCGACGTCGCCGGTGGCCCGCTGGGCGCGGCCGAGCTCGGTGAGCAGTTCGACCCGTTTGGCGGGGTCGGCGGCTCCGTGGGCGGCCAGCGCCCGCTTGTAGAGCTCGACGGCCTCGTCGTAGGCGCGCTGGGCGCAGGCCCTGCGGGCGGCGCGGGCGGCGTACTCGACGGCCCTTCTGGCGCCGCCGACACGGGCGGCCATGGCGAAGTGGTGGGCCAGCACCGGCAGGCGGGCGGTGACGTCGCCGCCGGGCAGCGACTCCATCGCCTCGCCGACCTTGAGGTGGAGGCGCGCTCTGGCGAGCCGGGGCAGGCCGGAGTAGAGCGCGTCGCAGACCAGGACGTGGCTGAAGCGGTAGTCGAACCCGTCGGACTCGGCCAGCAGGCCGACGGCGACGGCCGGTTCGAGGTCGGACATGACCACTTCCGCGGGCTCTCCGGCGGCGACCGACAACACGTCGAGCGACACGTCGCGGCCCAGGGCCGAGGCGACCTGGAGCAGGTCGCGGGTGCGGTCGGGCAGCCGGGCGACGCGGCGGCCGATGACCTCGCG
Source organism: Herbidospora yilanensis (assembly GCF_001570565.1). Lineage (GTDB taxonomy): Bacteria > Actinomycetota > Actinomycetes > Streptosporangiales > Streptosporangiaceae > Herbidospora > Herbidospora yilanensis. The sequence goes on from NZ_BBXE01000018.1 coordinate 81,069, forward strand.
CACGCCGTCGGGCACCTCGCTCAGGCCGTGTTCGCTGTCGGCCAGGCGCAGGAGCTCGCCCAGGTAGAAGGGGTTGCCGCCGGTCCGCTGGTGGAGGGTCTCGGCAAGGGCGGGGTCGTCGCGGCCGAGGAAGGCGGCGACGTCGGCCAGGCCGAAGGGCGGCAGCGGCAGCCGTTCGGTGCCGGGTTCGCGGGCCAGCCCGGCCAGGGTGCCGCTGAGCTGCTCGGGTTCCCGGCCGGGCTCGGGACGCAGGGTCGCCACGATGAGCACCGACCGGTGGTGCACCTGCCCGGCGGCGAAGCTCAGCAGCCGGAGCGAGGCGATGTCGGCGGCGTGCAGGTCGTCGAGGACGACCACCGTCGGCCCGCCCGCCGCGAACGCGGCGAACACGGTGTCGTGGAGGTCGTAGAGCGCCGCGCCCGGGTCGGCGGTCGGCCCGGCGACGTCGCCCGAGAGCAGCGCGGCCGCCTCCCGGCCGGCCTCGCCCAGCTCGCGGACCGCCTGCAGCCACGGCCAGAACGCGGGCGCGGTGTCGCCTTCGGAGCAGCGGCCCCAGACCACCCGCAGGCCGAGCGCGCGGGCCTCCTCGCCGGCGGTCCGGGCGAACAGCGTCTTGCCGATTCCGGCCTCGCCGGTGACCAGCACGATCCCGCCCCGGCCGCGCCGGGCCTCCATCACCCGCTCGGCCATCCGGGCGAGCTGCGGGCCGCGCGCGATCAGCCGGGGCGCGGCGGGGACGGGCGCGGCGACGGCGACCGGGGTCTCGGGCGCGGGGCCGGGCAGGTCGGCCGACTGCTCGAAGACGGCCTTCTCGATGCGCCGCAGTTCGGGGCCGGGCTCCAGGCCGAGTTCGTCGGCCAGCAGGGCGCGCACCCGCCGGAGGGCGCCCAGCGCGTCGGCCTGCCGGCCGGACCGGTAGAGGGCCAGGGTCAGCAGGCCCCACATCCGTTCCCGGTAGGGGTGGGCGCGGACCAGCCGTTCGAGGTCGGCCACGCACGAGGCGGCGTCGCCCAGCGCGAGCCGGGCTTCGAACCGGTCTTCGGAGGCCGAGGCGTGCAGCTCGGTGAGCCGGGCGGCGACGGGGCCGGCGAAGGCGTAGTCGGCGAACTCGGCGAGCGGCTCGCCCCGCCAGGTGTCGAGCGCGTTGTCGAGGGCCTCCAGCGCGCCCGGGTGGTCGCCCCTGACCAGCATGCGGCGGCCGTCGTCGGCCAGCCGGGCGAACCGGGCCAGGTCGACCTGGCCGGGCGGCACCGCCAGCAGGTAGCCGGGTTCCCGCGTCACCAGCACCTTGGGCGGCGTGCGCGGCGCGCGGCCCGGTTCCAGGGCCCGGCGCAGGTGGGAGATGTAGGCCTGCAACGTTCCCGTCGCGCTGGAGGGCGCCTCGTCGGCCCACAACTCGTCGATGAGCCGGTCGAGCGGCACGATGTGCCCGGCCTCCAGCGCCAGCAGCGCCAGGACGGCCCGCTGCTTGGGCGGCCCCAGGTCGAGGGGCCCGCCGTCTCCCGGCCGGACCTCCAGCGGCCCGAACAGGCGAAAGAACAGCGGCTCCACGGTTCTCCTTGCGTCGATCGACGCCAACACTACGACCCGCTCCGCCCCCCTTCAAAGCGGCTTCAAGTCACGTTCCAACTGCACGCCAATTCGGCCTCAAACGGCCCGATCGATCCTCGACCCAGACGAACGAGGAGGAATCATGATCAACGACTTGCGGCAGGTGGTCCGCGGCCGTGTGCTGGCCGCCGGTGACGAGGGGTTCGACCAGGCCCGCGAGCCATGGGACGGCGCGGTGGACCAGCGTGTACTGGCGGTCGTGGAGGCCGAGGACGCCGCCGACGTGGCGGCCGTGGTCCGGCACGCGAGCCGGTACGGCCTGTCGGTCGCCACCCAGCCCAACGGCCACGCGCCGTCGGCCGGGTTCGAGGGGGCGATCCTGCTGCGCACCTCCCGGATGCGCGCGGTGCACGTGCGTCCCGAGGAGCGGGTGGCCCGGGTGGAGGCCGGCGCGTCGTGGCAGGAGGTGCTGACCGCCGCCGCCAAGCACGGCCTGACCGGCCTGGCCGGCAGCACCGGCGCGGTGAGCGTGACCGGGTTCGTGCTCGGCGGCGGGCTGAGCTGGTTCGGCCGCAAGCACGGCTTCGCCGCGGACGCCGTGGTGGCCTTCGAGGTGGTGAACGCCCAGGGCGAGCACCGGCGGGTGACCGCGGGCGCCGACCCCGACCTGTTCTGGGCGCTGCGCGGGGGCGGCGGCGACTACGCGATCGTCACCGCCGTCGAGATCGGCCTGTTCCCGGCCCCCGAGCTGTTCGGCGGCCGGATCATGTGGCCCGCCGCCCGCGCCGCCGAGGTGCTGGCCGCCTTCCGCGAGGTCACCGGCGCCGCCCCCGACGAGCTGACCGTGTGGTTCAGCCTGCTGCAGTTCCCGCCGTTCCCCGAGCTGCCCGAGCCGCTGCGCGGCCTGTCGGCGGTCTGCCTCGACGCCACCTATCTGGGCGGCGAGGAGAAGGCCCGCGAGCTGCTGGCCCGCTTCGACACGATCCCCGGCGCGGTCATGGACACCCGGGGGACGATGCCGGTCGACCGGCTCGCCGAGATCTGCATGGAGCCGACCGACCCCAGCCCCGCGCTGCTCACCTCACACCTGCTGACCGACCTCGACGACCGGGCCGCCGCCACGCTGCTGGCCGCGACCGGCCCCGGCACGGTCGCCCCGCTCACCTTCGTGACGATCCGCCACCTCGGCGGCGCCCTGGCGGTGGAGCGTCCGGACGGGGGCGCCTGTGGCCACCTGACGGAGAAGTACCAGGTCCACGCCGCCGGCATGCTGCCCTGGCCGGAGCTGGCCGGGCCGATCAGGGAACGGCAGGCCTCGATCGCGCGGGCGCTGGCGCCCTGCACGTCGGACCGCAAGGTGTTCACCTTCCTCGGCCACGACGAACCGGCCGACGCGGCGTTCCCCGCCGAGACGTTCGCCCGCCTGCGCCGGATCAAGTCCCGGCGCGACCCCCTGGGGACGTTCCGCTCGAACCACCCCGTGCGTTAGAGCTTGAGGACCTTGCTGTCGCCCGAGCCCGACTGGATGACGATCTTCTTGGGGGCGGCCGGGTCGTTGGCCACTTCGAGGGTCTGCTCGCCCGAGCCGGTGTGGAGGGTGGCGTGGTAGGTGCCGCCGGGCACCCACGCGATGCCGTCGCCCGAACCGGTCTCGATGGTGACCGAGTCGGGGGCGGCGCCGAACTTCGCCTCGACGCTGCCCGAACCGGCCTCGGCGACGAAGGTCTTGGCGAGCAGGTCGCTGGCGTCGACCTCGCCGGAGCCGGTCGAGACGTCGACCGGGCCGCTGAGGGAGCGCAGCGTGATCTCGCCGGAACCGGTGTCGACCTTGACGCTCAGGCCCTTGGGCACCTGCACGTCGTAGTCGATCGAGCAGTCTCCGCACTTGTAGGCGAGAGTGAGGATGCCGTCGCCGAGCTCGTGGCCGTCGGTCGGCTTGTCGCCCCGGTAGTGGAGGGTCTCGGTCACCGCGATGCCGGTGCGGGCCGACTCGGTGACGACCACGTCGCCCGACCCGCTCTGGATGCGCAGGGCCGTGACGGCGTCGGTGACGTCGTACTTCTCGACCGCCTCGCTGCGGAGGCCGAAGTCGAGGTCGAGATCGCCGCAGGCGGTCAGGACCAGCGCGGATCCGGCCAGCAGGCCCGCGGCCGCGATGCTCTTCATTCTCATGCCCTCAGTCTGCGAGCCCGGGGCCCGCCCTCCCATCGGGGATGGCCCCCAGGGCTCCCTGAGAGGACCCTCAGGAACGCCCTCTGATAATCTTCCATTGGACAGAAGATGATTTCCACATCATGGAAAGAGTGGGCGATGACCGACGGCGTTGAGATCCACGGCCCGATGTCCGACCGGTTCGACGAGATCCTCACCCCCGAGGCCCTCGCCTTCGTGGCGGATCTCCACCGGGCCTTCGACGACCGCCGCCGCGACCTGCTGGCCGCGCGCCAGACCCGCCAGGCCGAACTGTCGGCGGGGGGCATGCTGGGATTCCTTCCCGAAACGGAGGAGATCAGGCGCGGCGACTGGCAGGTGGCGCCCCCGGCGTTCGGCCTGGAAGACCGCCGGGTCGAGATCACCGGCCCGGTCGACCGCAAGATGACCATCAACGCGCTCAACTCCGGCGCCAAGGTGTGGCTGGCCGACTTCGAAGACGCCAACTCCCCCACCTGGGAGAACAACGTCAACGGGCAGCTCAACCTGCGGGCCGCCCTCGACCGCGAGATCGACTTCGAGAGCGGCGGCAAGTCCTACACGCTCAGGCCCGACGAGGAACTGGCCACGATCGTGGTCCGCCCGCGCGGCTGGCACCTCGACGAGAAGCACCTGACCGTCGACGGGCGGCCGGTCTCGGCGTCGCTGTTCGACTTCGCGCTCTACTTCTTCCACAACGCCCGCCGCCTGCTGGCCAAGGGCAAGGGCCCCTACTTCTACCTCCCGAAGATCGAGTCCCACCTGGAGGCCCGCCTCTGGAACGACGTCTTCGTCGCCGCCCAGAACACGCTCGGCCTCCCCCTGGGCACCGTCCGGGCCACGGTCCTGATCGAGACCTACCCGGCGGCCTTCGAGATGGAGGAGATCCTTTACGAACTGCGCGACCACTCCGCCGGCCTCAACGCCGGCCGGTGGGACTACCTGTTCAGCGTGATCAAGAAGTTCCGCACCCGGGGCCGAGAGTTCCTGCTCCCCGAGCGCAACACGGTGACGATGACGGCGCCCTTCATGCGGGCGTACACGGAACTGCTGGTGCGGACCTGCCACAAGCGCGGCGCGCACGCCATCGGCGGCATGGCCGCCTTCATCCCGTCCAGGAGAGACCCCGAGGTGAACGCGGTGGCCCTGGAGAAGGTGCGGGCCGACAAGACGCGCGAGTCGGGCGACGGCTTCGACGGCTCGTGGGTGGCCCACCCCGACCTGGTGCCGATCTGCGCGGAGGTCTTCGACGGCGTGCTCGGCGACCGGCCGAACCAGCTCGACCGGCTGCGCGAGGACGTGAGCGTCACCGCCGAAGACCTGCTGTCGGTCTCCAAGACCCCGGGCGAGATCACCGAGACCGGCCTGCGCAACAACGTCGACGTCGCGTTGCGCTACCTCGCGGCCTGGATGGGCGGCAGCGGCGCGGTGGCCATCCACAACCTGATGGAGGACGCCGCCACCGCCGAGATCTCCCGGTCGCAGATCTGGCAGTGGATCCACAACGACATCGAGCTCGCCGACACCGGCGAGGTGGTCACCAAGGAGCTCGTCGAGCGCATCATCGACGAGGAGCTCGCCAAGATCAGAACCGAGCCGATCTGGGACGAGGCCCTGTTCACCCAGGCCACCGCGCTGTTCAAACAGGTCGCTCTTGACGACGACTTCGCCGAGTTTTTGACTCTTCCGGCGTATTCTCAGATGCCGTGACGGTGTTCGACCGGCTCGAAGCGGTCTTTCCGCCTGACCGGGTCATCACCGACCCGGTCCGGCTGCGCACCTACGAGTGCGACGGCCTCACCTACCATCGCGCGACCCCGATGGTCGTGGTCCTGCCGGAGACCGCGGAAGAGGTCGCGGCGGTGGTGCGGGCGTGCGCCGAGTTCGGCGTGCCGTTCGTGGCGCGCGGCTCGGGCACGGGCCTGTCCGGCGGGGCGCTGCCGCGCTCCGACGGGGTCCTCATCGTGACGTCGCGGATGCGGCGCATCCTCTCGGTCGACCTTGACCGGCGGCAGGCCGTCGTGGAGCCCGGGGTCACCAACCTGGCGATCACCGAGGCGGTCCGCGACCGGGGCTACTACTACGCGCCCGACCCCTCCAGCCAGCAGATCTGCTCGATCGGCGGCAACGTGGCCGAGAACTCGGGCGGGGCCCACTGCCTCAAATACGGGTTCACCGTGAACCACGTACAGGCCCTGGAGATCGTCACCCCCGACGGCGAGATCGTCGAGATCTCCGAAGACGACTTCGGCTACGACCTGCTCGGCGCGTTCGTGGGGTCGGAGGGCACGCTCGGCATCGCCACCAAGATCACGGTCCGGTTGATGCGCGCGCCCGAATCGGTGACCACCCTGCTGGCCGCGTTCGAGACCATCGAGGCGGGCGGCCAGGCGGTGTCGTCGATCGTCGGCGCGGGCATCCTGCCGGCCGCGATCGAGATGATGGACGCCCTCGCGATTGAGGCCGCCGAAGCGGCCGTGGCCTGCGGCTATCCGGCCGACGCGGGAGCGGTGCTGATCGTCGAGCTCGACGGGCCCGCGCCCGAGGTCGAGTCGCAACTCGCCGAGGTGATCGCCATCTGCGTGGCGACCGGCTCGTTCGAGCAGCGGGTGGCCGCCTCGGCCGACGAGCGGGCCAAGATCTGGAAGGGCCGCAAGTCGGCCTTCGCCGCGGTCGGCCGGATCAGCCCCGCCTACATCGTCCAGGACGGCGTGGTCCCGAGGACCTGCCTCGGCGAGGTGCTGGCCGGGATCGACGCGCTGCAGGACGAGTTCGGCATCCGGGTCGCCAACGTCTTCCACGCCGGCGACGGCAACCTCCACCCGCTGGTGCTGTTCGACGACACCGCGCCCGGCGAGGGAGAGCGCGCCGAGGTGGTCAGCGGCCGGATCCTCGACCTGTGCATCCTGCACGGCGGCTCGATCACCGGCGAACACGGCGTGGGCGTCGACAAGGCCCGCTACATGCCCCGGATGTTCACCGACGCCGACCTCGACACCATGCAACGGGTGCGCTGCGCCTTCGACCCCGGCGGCCGGTCGAACCCGGGCAAGGTGTTCCCGACGCCGCGCCTGTGCGGCGAGGTGCCCCGCGTCCGCAAAGGCTCACCCGGGGAGATCTTCTGATGCTCGGCCACACGAGGGTGACGATCCGCGACGGCGGCCCCGCCGACGCGGTGGGCGGGGTGGTCCCCCGGTGGGTCGCGCTGCCCGAGAGCGTCGAGGAGATCTCGGTCGTGCTGGGCGCCTGCGCCGACGCCGGCCTGGCGGTGACCCCGGCCGGGGCGCGCACCAAGCTCGGCTGGGCGGCCCCGCCCGAACGCGTCGACGTGCTGCTCGACCTGTCGGCCATGCACGAGGTGCTCGAACACGTGGCGGGCGACCTGGTGGTCCGCGTCCAGGCGGGCATCCCGCTGGCCCGGCTGGCCGAGGTGCTGGCCGGCGCCGGGCAGGAGCTGGCGCTCGACGTGCCCTTCCCCGAGGCGACCATCGGCGGCACCCTGGCCGCCCCGTCGCCGGGCCCGCGCGCCTACCGCTACGGCAACGCCCGCGACCTGCTGATCGGCGTGACGGTCGTGCTGGCCGACGGCACGATCGCGCGGGCCGGCGGCAAGGTCGTGAAGAACGTCGCCGGCTACGACCTCGGCAAGTTGTTCACCGGCTCCTACGGCACCCTGGGCGTGATCGCCGAGGCGACGTTCCGGCTCCATCCGCTGCCCGCCGACCGCCGCTGGCTCACCTTCGAGTGCGAGGGCTGGGAGGACGCCGGGGCGCTGCTGCGGTCCCAGCTCGAACCGAGCGCCGTCGAGATCGACCACCCGGCCGAGGGCCTGTCGATGGTGGCCGCCCTGTTCGAGGGCTCGGCGGCCCGAGACCGCGCCGAAGCCGCCCGCGAGGTGCTCGGCGGCGGGGAACTGCGCGCCGACCCGCCGTCGTGGTGGGGCCGCCCGCCGGGCTCGCCGCTGGCGTCGCTGCGCTGCCGCGTGGCGCCCCACGTGCCCGAGGGCGTGTCGGTGCGCGGCTCGCTCGCCACCGGCGTCTACCTCGCCTCGGGCGCGACCGACCTCGACGCGTGGCGTTCGCGGCTGCCCGGCGACGCCCGCCTCGTGGGCCTGGCCGGCGAGTTCACCGGCGACCGGTGGGGCCCGATCCCGTCGCTGCCGCTGACGCGGCGGGTCAAGGAGCGTTTCGACCCCGACCGGCGCATGTCGCCCGGCCGGCTCGCGGGAGGCGTGTGACATGGACCCAGAGCTGATCAAAGACTGCGTGCACTGCGGCTTCTGCCTGCCGACGTGCCCGACCTACGTGTTGTGGGGCGAGGAGATGGACTCCCCCCGCGGCCGCATCCACCTGATGGCCCAGCACAACGAGGGCGTCGAGATGTCGCCCGAGATGGCCGGCCACTTCGACGCGTGCCTGGGCTGCATGGCGTGCGTGACGGCGTGCCCTTCGGGGGTCCAGTACGACCGGCTCATCGAGCACACCCGCCCCGTCGTCGAGCGGGAGCACACCCGCGAGCCCCGTGACCGGGCGGTCCGGGCGCTGGTGTTCGCCCTGTTCCCCTATCCCCGGCGGCTGCGGCTGGTCAAGCCGTTCACCCGGCTCAACCGGCGGCTGGCGCCGTTCCTGGAGCGGGTGCATCCGACCCTCGGGGCGCTGGCCGAGCTCACGCCGCCCCGGTCGCGCACCAGGCCGCTGCCCGCGCTCGTCCGGGCGCGGGGGCGGCGGCGGGCCCGGGTGGGGTTGCTGACCGGGTGCGTGCAGGGGGCGTTCTTCCCCGACGTGAACCGGGCGACGGCGCGGGTGCTCGCGCTCGAAGGTTGCGACGTGGTCATCCCGCGAGGTCAGGGATGCTGCGGGGCGCTGTCCCTGCATTCCGGGTACGACGCCCGCAGGTTCGCGAAGAAGACCATCGAGACCTTCGAGAAGGCCGGCGTCGGCACCGTCGTGGTCAACGCCGCCGGGTGCGGGTCGTCGATGAAGGACTACGCCGACGTGCTGGCCGACGACCCCGACTGGCGGCTCCGGGCCTCCCGGCTGAAGGTGCGCGACCTGGCCGAATATCTGGTGGAACTGGGCCCGGTCGCCGAACGCCACCCGCTGCCGATGACCGTGGCCTACCACGACGCCTGCCACCTCGCCCACGCGCAGGGGGTGCGCGCCCAGCCGAGGGAGCTGCTCGGCGAGATCCCGGACCTGAAGGTGCGGGAGATCTCCGAGTCGGCCATCTGCTGCGGGTCGGCCGGCACCTACAACCTCTTCCAGCCCGCCCCCGCCCGGGAGCTCGGGGAACGGAAGGCGGCCCGGGTGGAGGAGACCGGCGCCGACCTGCTCGTCTCGGCCAACCCCGGCTGCACCATGCAGATCACCACCGCCATGCGGCGGCTCGGCCGCCCGCCCATCCCCGTCGCCCACACCGCCCAGGTCCTCGACGCGTCCCTGCGGGGGCTGGGGACGGTGCGGTGAGCGTCCAGTCGGTCGAGCGCGCGCTCGACGTGCTCGAAGCCCTGGCCGACCACGGCGGCGAGGCGGGCCTGTCGGAGATCGCCGCCCGGACCGGCCTGCCCTACGGCACCATCCACCGCCTGCTCCAGACGCTCCTCCTGCGCGGGTACGTCCGGCAGGAGTCCGACCGGCGTTACGCGCTCGGCGGCGCCCTGGTCCGGATCGGCGGCGCGGCCGAACGGCTGGTGGGTTCGTGGGCCGAGCCCTACCTGGCGAAGATGGTGGAACTGTCCGGCGAGACGGCCAACATGGCCGTCCTGGAGGGCGACTTCGTGGTGTACGTCGCCCAGGTCCCCTCGCCCCGGCGGTTGCGGATGTTCGCCGAGGTCGGCCGCCGGGTGCTGCCCCACAGCACCGCCGTCGGCAAGGTCCTGCTGGCCGACCACCCGAACGCGGCGGCGGTGTTCGAGCGGACCGGCCTCCCCCGGCGCACCGACCGGACCATCACCAGCGTCGGCGCCCTGATGACCGAGTTGTCGCTGGTGGCCGACCGGGGCTACGCCATGGACCTCGGCGAGGAGGAGTCCGGGGTCCACTGCCTGGCGGTCCCGGTGGCCGACGGCTCCCGGGTGGTGGCGGCCATGTCGGTGTCGGGCCCGGCCGAGCGCATCTCCGCCCTCGACCGCGACGAACTGGCCCGGGGCCTGCGGAAGATCGCCGACGACTTCGGCGCGGAGGTCTTCGGCGTCCGGGGCTAAATTGTGGGCATGTGCCGAAGCATCAAGACCCTGCGCCCGCCGTTCGCCGACAACGTGACCGACAACGACATCGAGGCCGCGGCGCTCCAGTACGTCCGCAAGATCAGCGGATTCCGCGCCCCCGCCGCGCACAACGCGGCGGCCTTCGACGAGGCGGTCGCGGAGATCACCGCCGCGAGCGCGAAACTGCTCGCGGCGCTGGAGGTCCGGGGCGCGAAGTGATCAGGAGCCCACTCAGGAGCCCGGTCAGGCACACTGCGTCAGCATGATGTCCTTGTCGGCCGTGGTGACCGGCAGGTCATACTTCAGCGCCACCTGGGCGAACCTGACCACATAGGAGCAGCGGATCTTCCGCACCGGCGGTAACCACGCCGCCGGCCCGGAGTCGCTCTTCGAGGAGTTGGTCGAGCCGTCGACCGGGAGCAGGTTGAGCGGGTCGTTGGCCAGCCGCTTGCGCTCGGCCTCGCTCCACCGCGAGGAGCCCATCTGCCAGCTGTACGACAGCGGGATCACGTGGTCGATCTGCACCTCGGCCGCGTCCTCCTTGTGCCAGTCGATGGTCTTGCCCGTGTAGGGGTCGTCGAGGGTCATCGAGACGACCACGCAGTCGGAGCCGCCGCGGAACTCGACGTCCTCCCCGTCGCGCTGGAGGAGGTCGTTGCGGGTGTCGCAGCCGTTGCGGGCGAGGGGGATGCCGTCGGCGTTGTCGGCCCAGGCGTAGCCGAAGTCGTCCCGGTCGTAGCCGGTCTTCGGGCCGCGTCCCTTGGTGTCGACCTTCTCGATGAGCTCCAGGGCCTCCTTGCGATCGGCCTCCGACGTGATCGCCGCCAGACCGGGCTTGGTGCCTTCGGGGTTGTCGAGCGGGTTGGTCCCCGACGACGACCCCCCGCCTCCCGAGTCGCCGGGCGGCCCGGCCGCCTCGATCGCGCCGCAGCCCGACACGAGTAGTCCCGCCAGCACGAACCCGGCGCCAAGTCTGCGCAGCACCGCCCACCCCCAGGTCATGAAATTCCCTGCCCAGGTATAGCAAATGCCCAAATTTCCGGCTTTAAGAAGCCGTCAGGTGATCAGGATTCCGCCGTCCACCGGAAGCACCGCCCCGGTCACGTACGATCCGGCGGCCGAGGCCAGGAAGATGGCCGCGCAGACCAACTCCTCGGCCTCCCCCACCCGCCCGGCGGGCACCCGCAGGGCCAGCGCCTTCTCCAGGTAGCCCTCGGGGTACTGCGAGGTCATCTCGGAGGCGAAGAACCCCGGCTCCAGGCAGTTGACGCGGATGCCCCGGCGCCCCGTCCACTGCTGCGCGAGATCCCTGGTCAACCCGGTCAGCGCCGCCTTGGACGCCGAGTAGGCCGCCTGCGGCAACCCTCCGGTCGTCTCGCCCAGGATGCTCCCGATGTTCACGATCGAGGAGCCGGGACGCATCACCCGGGCGCAGGCCTGGGCCATGTGGAAGGCCCCGTTGAGGTTGACGTCGACGACCGCGCGGAACTCCTCGGCGGTCTCCCTGAGGGCGGGCACGGCGGTCCCGACCCCCGCGTTGTTGATCAGGATGTCGACCCCGCCCAGCTCGGCGACGGCCGCGGAGACCAGGGCGGCGCAGTCGTCGGGTGAGGTCACGTCGGTGGCCACGGCGACACAACGGCGGCCGGTCTCCTCGACCAGCCGCCGTGTCTCCTCCAGCCGTTCGGCCCGCCGCGCGCCGATGGCGACGTCGGCTCCGGCCTCGGCCAGGCCCCGGGCGAAGGCCACGCCCAGGCCCGACGAGGCCCCCGTGACGACCGCGACCTTCCCGTCAAGACGAAATCGTTCGAGAATCACGGCGCCACGATACCGAACCAAGTTCTAGAGGCCGTACTCCTTCACGATGTGCTCGTGGCGCTCGGCCTCTACACCGACCTCGCGGGCCAGGTCGAGCCAGGCCAGCGGGTGGACCCACGTCTCGGTCACGTCGTCGAGGACGGCGTCGAGCTCGGTCGGGCTCGCGTCGGGCGGGAGCGCGATCCAGCCGAACACGCCCGGGAGCTGCTCGCCGGTGCCGGGGTGGGTGACCGTGTAGTTCTTGTCGGAGTAGACCCACATCGGCCAGCCGCGCTCGGCCATCAGCTCGTCGAACTCCGACCACTCCTCGTCGGTCGGGGCGGCGCCGTCGAAGAACCAGCTCGTGTAGCCGCCCGGACGGAGCATCGTGACCCCGGCGAACGGGATGACGAAGTTCTCCTTCTCCTCTTCGGACTCGGGCACCGGCTCCAGCGGGCGCGGGTCGATGACGACGATGTCGCCGGCGTTGTATTCCATGCCGCGCGGCTGCGGGATGGCCAGCCGGGCGGTGGCGGGGCCGGTGCGGACCGCGAGGACCTCGCGCTGGCTGCCGTCGGGCGCGGGGAGGATGGCGCGGATGAGGTGCCACTCCTCCTCGATCGGGCCCTCGGGCGACTGGATCGGCATGCCGAGCCTGGCCGCGCCCTTGCGGACCGTCACCCAGTCTTCGGCGGCCGTCGCCAGCACGATCACGCGCCAGATGTCTTCTTCCTCGCCCTCGACGTCGCCGTCGATGATCGGGCGGAGGATCTCGGCGGCGCGGGTGTTGTCGCCGAGCTGCTGCACGGCGCCCGACCACAGGCGCAGCGATTCGAGACCGGCGCCGCCCTTGGCGGCCTTCTCGGCCTCGTCGGCCGTCTCCTCCCAGCGCTCGCGCGCCCGGTGGAGGCGGGCCAGCGCCAGGTGGGAGGCGGGCGCCTTGAGGCGGCCCGCGAGGTCGTGGACACGTTCGTCCTGCCCCGCCTCGATGAGGAGGCCGGTCAGGTAGCCGATGTCTTCGGGGTCGGCCTGCGCCGGGTCGCCCTGGACGGCGGCCATCTGCCAGTAGACGTCGGCGCCGGTGGGCGCGTAGCCCAGGAAGCCGAGGGTGGTCGTGTGGCGGCGGGTCGCTTCGAGGTCTTTGCCCGACAGGGGCCACAACCAGCCGACCCAGCGCTCGGGGTCGGCGGTGCGGCCGTCGGCGGCGTCGAAGTAGGCGACCAGCTCTGCCTCGGGGCCGGGCGGCGGCAGCTCGACGGCGGCGTCGCACTCGGCGCGCAGCGCGGCGATCTGCTCGGCGACGCCCTCGGCCGACTTCAGCTCGCGCGAGGCGGCCTCGGCCAGGTCGGCGAGCAGCCGGGCCTGCCAGACGCCCTGCCGCCGCAGCGCCAGCCGCGCGCCGGTGAACGCCAGGTCGACGCGGGCCCGCGGGGAGCCCATGGTCTCGAAGTAGCTCATCCACTGCCGGACGATCCGGCCGAGCTGCCAGGAGTTCTGGATGGCGTCCTGCTCCGACAACCGGTGGACGACCTGGGCCCACTCGACCCAGTCGCGCGGGTGCTCGCCGACGACGTCGAGGTCGGGCAGCGACTCGACGGCGTGCTGGACCTGGCCGAGCTCGACCAGGATGCGGGAGTGCAGGATGCCCTCGCGCCGGACCTTGGCGACCGGGTCGTCGGGCTTGAAGCCGTTGGCCGCGTGGAGCGCCTCCAGCGCGTCCTGCGCGCGGCCGGTGGCCAGCAGCGCCCGCGCCGACATGGCGGCGAGCTCCCAGGAGGCCTCGCGCCCGGCGCCGCGCAGCCGCTCGACGGCGGCCTCGGCGTAGGCGACGGCCTCGGCGGGCTTGCCCGCGTCGAGCAGGGCCAGCACGTATTGGGTGGTGAGCCCGGAGAAGGCCAGCGAGTCGGGCCCCACGGTCTGCAGCGCGCGGCCCAGCGAGCCGAGCCGCTCGTCGGCGTAGCCGGGCCCGTCGGTGTTGGCCTGGGCGATCGCCAGCACCTCGACGGCCCCCGAGGCCGCCGGGCAGTCGGCGACGTCGCCGCGGGCGGCGAAGCTGACGAGCTCACGCGCGTCGTCGATGGCCACGGAGCCGTTCGCGCGGTCGCCGACCCGGCCGATCAGATGCCAGTAACGGGCGAACAGTTCGAGCCAGGGCTGCTCCATGCCCTCGGCCTGCTGCGCGATCGCCGGAGCCACGACGTCGAGCTGGCCGTAGCGGCCTTCGAGGGCCTGCGCGGGAACGTCGCCCAGCGCCATCGCCAGCCCGACATTTCCCGCCTCGTGCAGTTGCCGCTGGGTGCCGCCGACCCACGACCAGATGTCCACGTCCATGGGCAGCCAGTCTGCCAGGTCACCAGGGCTGCCCCAAACGTCCGCACGGCTGGGCGCGCTAATTCACCGCGGCTTGTGCCTCGCCCAGCAGTTCCCCCAGCTCGGCCGCCTCACCATCGGTGAGCACGTCATATGCGGGCGCGACCAGCGCGTCGGTCAGTTCCTCGGCGTGCGCCCGCTTCGCCAGGTCCTCTTCCGCGGGTACGGGATAGGGCTCCGGCCACGACAGAAACCTGGCGACCTCGGAAGTGCTCCGATAGGCGAGCGGCGCGCCGGACTCGTCGCTGCCGACGATGGTGGCCATGAGGGGGTCGAGCCGCGCGGCGGCGACCGCGACGGCGTGCATGCCGCCCCGGTGCTCCCTCGCCACCTGGAGCGCGTGGGCGGCGCGGCCGGGGCCGTCGCCGGGGAGCGGCAGCGCGCGCCAGCCGGCGAACAGCGGCGCCGCCGCCGGGGAGGCCGCCGCGGTGGCCTTCGTGAGCAGGTCGGCGAGTCGTCCCGCCCCGCCGAAGTCGAGGTTGCGGCGGCCCCAGTCGGCGCACGCGCCGGCGAACAGGGTGGCGGCCTTCTCGGCGGGCAGCGACCGCCCGCCCTCCCACGTCGTGCGGACGAAGCCCGGCTCGAAGAACGGCGCGGCGGCCAGGACCACATCGGGGTGGACCTCCCCGAGGACGCCGCAGCGGCCCCGGAAGTACATCTCCCACCGGCCGAGCCCGTGCTCGTCGCAGAGGGCCTTGACCTCGCGGGAGATCATGAATCTGCCCCCGAGCGCCCCGATCGCCTTCTTGTACATGTCCGCCTCCTGGGTCTGCACAGCGCACCCAGCATGGAAGACAGAACAATATTCGGCAACCCGTTCAGCCGTGGTAGTCGCCCTCGGCCACCAGTTCGGCCGGCCCGGCCAGGTAGCTGGTCCGCCCGTCGAGGGTGATCGTCAGGGTCCCGCCGAGCACTCGTACGGACCAGACCCCCTCGTCCTCACCCGCGGCATGGGCCGCCGCCACCGCCGTGGCCACCGCGCCGGTGCCGCAGGAGCGGGTCTCGCCGGAGCCGCGTTCGTAGACGCGCATCGAGACCGAGTGGTCGCCGATCGGGTTGATCAACTCGATGTTGACCCCGTCGGGGAAGGCGTGGCGGTCGAAGGACGGCTGGGCCGAGAGGTCGAGCTCGGTGACCGGATCGGTGATCACGCAGGCCAGGTGGGGGTTGCCCACGTTGACGCGCAGGCCTCGGTATTCGCGCCCGTTCAGGACGGTCCGGCTCTCGCCCGACACGACCGGCCGGCCCATGTCGACGCGCACGTCGCCCGAGGCGCCCAGGCGCACCCGCCGGACCCCGGCCCGGGTCGCCACGCCGAACTCGCCCGGCTCGGCCAGACCGGCGTCGACCAGGTAGCGCGCGAACACCCGCACCCCGTTGCCGCACATCTCGGCGAGGCTGCCGTCGGCGTTGCGGTAGTCCATGAACCATTCGGCCTCGGGGGCCTGGGACTCCACCTCGGGGACCAACTTGGTCGGGACCACGTGGAGGACGCCGTCGCCGCCGATTCCGGCCCGGCGGTCGCAGATCCGGGCCACGAGCGGCGCGGGCAGGTCGAGACGCCCCTCCGGGTCGGGAAGCAGGACGAAATCGTTCTCGGTCCCATGACCCTTCACGAAGCGCATGAGACAACCTTAATCGCTTGAGCAGGGAGGTCCGGGGCGTCGTAGGGCAGCCAGACCACCCGGGGATCGCGGCGGAACCACGACTCCTGGCGGCGCGCGAAGCGCCTGGTGGCCCTGACCGTCTCGTCGAGGGCCTGTTCCTCGGTCCACTCGCCGTCGAGGTATTTGATCACCTGGGCGTATCCGAGGGCCCGCGACGCCGTCACGCCCATGCCCGCCTCGTGCAGTTTCCGCGTCTCTTCCACGAAACCGGCCGCCCACATGCGGTGAACCCGGGCCTCGATGCGCTCGTCGAGCACCGGGCGGGGGATGCTCAGCCCGATCTGCGCCGATCGGTAGACCGACTCGTAGGACGGCATGGTGGCCGAGAACGGCCGCCCGGACAACTCGATGACCTCCAGTGCGCGCACCACCCGCCGCCCGTTGCTGGGCAGGATCGCGGCGGCGGCCACCGGGTCTTCGGCCTTGAGGCGGGCGTAGAGGGGCGCGACGCCCCTCTCGGCCAGTTCGGCTTCGAGCCTGGCCCGGATCACGCTGTCGGTGCCGGGGAACTCCAGGTCGTCGAGGATCGCCCGGACGTACAGGCCCGAACCTCCGACGATCACCGGGGTGACGCCCCTGGCCAGCAGCCCGTCGATCAGGGGACGGGCGATCCGCTGGTATTCGGCCACGCTCGCGGTCTGGTCGACGGCCCAGATGTCGAACAAATGGTGGATGACACCTTTTCGTTCGGGGATGGTCAATTTGGCTGTGCCGATGTCCATTCCTCGGTAAAGCTGCATGGAGTCGGCGTTCACCGCCTCGCCCCCGAGACGGATCGCCAATTCCACGGCAAGGTCGGACTTTCCGGCCGCCGTGGGCCCCACGACGGCGATGACTGGTAGCTGCCCCACACCATCCAGTGTCCCAAGCCCCCGGGTAAGAATGGGACGAGTGGCGCCCGTCAGCGTCACGATCGGGGGATACGACATGTCCATGTTCGACAAGGCCAAGGACAAGCTCGGCGAACACTCCGACAAGGTGGAGGACGCCGCCAAGAAGGGCGTCGACAAGGTCTCCGAGACCGCCCGCCACAAGACCGGCGGCCGCCACGACGACAAGATCGACAAGGTCGCCGACAAGGCCAAGGACGCGGCCGACAAGATCGACGGCAAGCAGTAGGGGGAACTCCGATGTCGTTCTTCGACAAGGTCAAGGACATGTTCGGCGGACACCATCACACCCAGTCCGCCCCGACGACTCCTCGACCCCAGCGCATGCCCGGCACCGAGCAGGACGGCTTCCGCGACAAGGTGGAGGATTCCGTGAAGAGCGGCATCGACTCCGCCGCCCGGAAGGCCGACGAGATGACCAAGGGCAAGTACCGCGACAAGATCAACCGCACGGCCGGCTCAGCCAGGAACGCCGCCGACAAGATCGACGGCAAGCAGGACTAGGCTCCTCCGTCCCGCCCGCCTCTCGTTCTCGCGGAGGCGGGCGCGGCCGGTCAGAACGCGGCTGGTCAGAACCCCTCTGATCAGAACAGGGTCGGCGGCAGGTGACCTTCCATGGTCAGCAGCCGGCGCTTCGACTCGACGCCCGCCCCGCCGGAGAACCCGCCCAGCCCGCCGCCCGCCACGACCCGGTGGCACGGCACGATGATCGGGATCGGGTTGCTCCCCATGATCGATCCGATGGCCCGCGCCGGGATGCCCGTCTCACGGGCCAGGTCGCCGTAGGTCACCGCCCGCCCGTAGGGCACGCTCTCGAACAGCAGGCCCAGCACCCGGCGCTGCGTCGTGGACGTCAGCCGCCAGTCGAGAGGCACCGTGAACTCGGTCAGTTCTCCGGCGAAGTAGGCCGCGAGCTGACGGCCGACCTCGGCGGTCTCGGGCTCGCCCGCGTCGTCGGGGAACGGGCGCATCCGCTCACGGACGCGCGCACGGAACTCCGGACCGTCGTCGAACGAGGTGGCCACCACCCCGACGGAGGTCACGGCCGCCACGACAAGCCCGACATCGGTCGGCACCGACACGAAACCCAGCCCCATTCACCCGACCATAGCCCCCGCCACCGACACGACCGGACCTCCTACCATGAGGCGATGTCCAACCGTGAGCTGATCGTCCTCGGCACGTCGAGTGCCGTGCCGACGCGGTCGCGCAACCACAACGGCTACTTCCTCCGCTGGGACGACCAGGGCTTCCTCTTCGACCCGGGCGAGGGCACCCAGCGGCAGATGCGGTTGGCCGGGGTCAGCGCCCACGACGTCACGACGATCTGCGTCACCCACTTCCACGGCGACCACTGCCTGGGCCTGCCGGGGGTGATCCAGCGCATCGCGCGCGACGGCGTGCGCCACGAGGTGCGGGCCGTCTATCCGGCGAGCGGCGAGGACTACTGGCTGCGGCTCCGCCACGCCACCGCCTTCGCCGACACCTCGGTCGTCACGCCGTGCCCCGTCGAGGGCGAGGTCACGACCCTGCCGTTCGCGGGGCTCACGCTGACCGCCCGGCGGTTGTCCCACCCGGTCGACGCCTACGGCTACCGGCTCGACGAGCCGCCGGGCCGCCGGATGATCGCCGCCGAACTCGCCCGCCACGGCATCGGCGGCGCGCAGGTGGGCGAACTCCAGCGGGAGGGCCGCCTGGGCCCGGTCACCCTGGAGCAGGTCAGCGAACCGCGCCGGGGCCAGAGCATGGCGTTCGTCATGGACACCCGGCTGTGCGACGGCGTCCACGCCCTGGCCGAGGGCGTCGACCTGCTGGTGGTCGAGTCGACGTTCCTGACGCCGGAGTCGGCCCTCGCCCGCGACTACGGGCACCTCACCGCCGCCCAGGCCGGGCAGGTCGCCGCGGCGGCGGGCGTGCGGAAGCTGGTGCTGACCCACTTCTCCGAACGCTACGGCCGCGACGACGAACTCCGCTTCGCCGAGGAGGCCGCGAAGGCCTATTCGGGCGACATCGTGGTGGCCCGCGACCTCCTGCGCGTGCCGGTGCCCAGACGCCGCGGTCAGGACTCGGGAGCCGACGCCGCCGTGACGTAGTAGGCCACCCCGTAGGGCGCGTCGGAATAGAGCGGCACGAAGGGCCAGGCGGGCAGGGTCTGGAAGGCCGCCCTTCCCGCCGCCCACATCTCGGCCGCCTCGCCGGGGTCGAGCGCGGCGGTCCGGCCCGCCACGAGGGCCGCCTCCAGCCGCCGCGAGTAGGCCGCCGCGCCGGGGTGCAGATAGCCGGGCGACTTCTCGGTCAGCCGGGCCGAGCCGTCGCCCATGACCAGCAACGCCACCCGCGGGGCCAGCGCCGCCACCCGTTCGCCGACGGCGCGGCAGCCCTCGGGAGGGGTGCCGTGGCGGAGGGTTTCGAGATGGAGCGGCACGTCGGAGGAGGCCAGCAACCACCGCCCGATCGTGAGCGACAGCGGCAGAACCGGCGTCCCGCTCCCGACGGTCACATCCGCGCCCCAGGGCCTCAGCGTGCCGGCGGCGGACGGCGGATAGACGCGCCCGACGTCGGCGCCACCGACGACCGCGATCAGGTCGGGTGCGGCGGAGCGCAGCACCGCCACGGCCTCCGCGCAGGCGGCCCGGAGGGGATCGAGCTCCCCCGCGGCCTCCCCGGCGAGGGAGGGAACGATCAGCGGTGGATTCGGGCACACGGCAGCGGCGACGAGCACCGCCTCAGCGTATCCACCGCTGATCCGTCCAGCGTCCCCCCATCAGCCCCGGCCTGGTGTCCGCTCGCGACACCGCGTTTAGTACCCGCCGATCGGCTCGCCAGGCTCGATCGCGCCCGCGTCGCCGCTGCGGTCGATGGCATCCGGGTCGTCCTGCGCCGACTGGGTCGGCTTCGCGGCCGGCTTCCCGGTGGGCTCGGCCGCGGGCTTGTTCTGCCCGCTGTTCCCGCCGCTTCCCTGCTCGGTCCGGCCCGGCGCGTCGCCGGAGGCGACGGCGGTGTCGTCCTGGACGTCCTCCTGCACCGCGGGCGCCTCGCCGTCTTCGGCCACGACGTCGTCCGGCGGCGACTCGGCCTCGGGGCCTTCGGCCACGTCGGGGTCGGCCGGGTCGGCGTCGGCGGCGGGAGGCGCGGCCGTGGTCGCCGCGGGGGCGGGGGCCGGAGGGGTCGGGTCGCCGTTGAGGGCGAGGCCGACGCCGGCTCCGCCGACGACCGCCACCAGCACGCCGGCGACGATCGCGATCGTCTTGGTGTTGCCGCCTGATCGTGCGCGGCCCGGCGGAGGTGCCTTTCGCGCGGATCGGTTCATGAGGGTGACTCCAGCTGCTTGGGTTGAGGGTCCCAGCAGCCTAACGACAAACCCGAAATCTAGGCCCATAAATGCCGATTTAGGTACAAATCAGCGGTAGCCGAAGTCCTGCGTCCACCACGGCCCGTCGACGCCCTGCTTCAGGCCCACCCCGATGGCCTCCAGGTCGCAGTTGACGATGTTGGCCCGGTGGCCGGGGCTGTCGAGCCACGCCTGCACGACCTGCCTGGGGGTGGTCTGACCTCGGGCGATGTTCTCGGCGGCCGGGTAGTCGTAGCCGGCCGCCTCGATGCGGTCCCACGGCGAGCGGCCGTCGAGGGAGTCGTGGCTGAAGTAGTCGCGGGCGGCCATGTCGGCCGAGTGGAGCCGGGCCGCCCGGCGGAGCCGTTCGTCGATCCGCAACGGCTCGCACCCCTCGGCGCGGCGCGCGACATTGGTCAGCCGGACCACCTCGTCTTCGGCCGCCTTCAGCGGGTTCGACGGCGCGGTGGCGGCGACCGGGGCGGCCCCGGCGCGTTCCCTGGTCGTCTTACGGGCCGGCCTGTTGGTCTTCACCCGGACCGTCGGCTTCTGCCTCGGCGGCTTCGGGGTGGCCTCGGGGCTCGGCACCGTGTAGGAGTCGACCGGCACGGGGGGCTCACTGGCCAGGTCGAACGCCCCGGTCTGCCCGCTCCCGCAGGCGGTCAGGAGCGCGGGCACCAGAAAAAGCCAGCCACGCTGCCGGAACGAGGGCATCCGGGACCTTCCTGTGTCACTCAGCGAACGGGTGACACACTAATCCCAGTAACGAATTCGCCGCTCGCGAATCACGAAAGAATCACGACATCTCGCCTCGTGTCGCCGCAGGTGACAAAAGCCGACTTTCCGTCACGGCTCCGCCCACCCGGCCGCTCCCGGCACGGGGACCGACGGCTAGGAGACCTCGCACCCCGAGACGACCGGCAGCGGTGCCGGCCGCCCGATCGTGGGCATGCCCAGGTCGACCCCCTTGGCGGCGGCGGGACGCCCCTGGCGGGCCTCCCAAGCGTCGCCCGACCGTGTGCGCCGGACGCCGACGACCTTGTCGGCCACCAGGTGGTGGGGGGCCGCGTAGGTCACCTCGGCGGTGACGACGTCGCCGGGGCGTGCGTCGGCCCAGGCCACGTGGACCAGCCGGTTGTCGGGCGCGCGGCCCGACAACCGCCGGGTGGCGTCGTCCTTACGGCCCTCGCCCTCGGCGATCAGCACCTCGACGACCCGCCCGGTCTGCTTCCTGTTCTCGGCCCAGGCGATCTCCTCCTGGACCTCGATGAGCCGGTCGTACCGCTCGCGGACGACCTCCTTCGGCACCTGGTCGGGCATGGTCGCGGCCGGGGTGCCGGGGCGGATCGAGTACTGGAAGGTGAAGGCGTTGGCGAACCGCGACTCCCGCACCACGTCGAGCGTGGCCTGGAAGTCGTCTTCGGTCTCGCCGGGGAAGCCGACGATGATGTCGGTCGAGATGGCGGCGTCGGGCATCGCGGCGCGGACCCGGGAGATGATCCCGAGGTACTTCTCGGCCCGGTAGGAGCGGCGCATCGCCTTCAGCACCCGGTCGGACCCCGACTGCAGCGGCATGTGGAGCTGGTGCATCACGTTGGGGGTCTCGGCCATGGCGGCGATCACGTCGTCGGTGAAGGCGGCGGGGTGGGGCGAGGTGAACCTGACCCGCTCCAGCCCCTCGACCTCGCCGCAGGCGCGCAGCAGCTTGCCGAAGGCGAGCCGGTCGCCGAACTCGACGCCGTAGGTGTTCACGTTCTGCCCGAGGAGGGTGACCTCCATGACGCCCTGCTCGACCAGGGCCCTGATCTCGCCCAGGATGTCGCCGGGACGGCGGTCCTTCTCCTTGCCGCGCAGGGCGGGCACGATGCAGAACGTGCAGGTGTTGTTGCAGCCCACCGAGATGGCGACCCACGCGGCGTAGGCCGACTCGCGCTTGGTCGGGAGGGTCGACGGGAAGACCGACAGCGACTCCTCCAGCTCGACCTGCGACTCCTGCGCGATGCGGGCGCGTTCGAGCAGGACCGGCAGGGAGCCGATGTTGTGGGTGCCGAAGACCACGTCGACCCACGGCGCGCGGCGCACGATCTCGCCCTGGTCCTTCTGGGCCAGGCAGCCGCCGACGGCGATCTGCATGCCCTCGCGGGCGGCCTTGATCGGGCGCAGGTGGCCGAGGTTGCCGTAGAGGCGGTTGTCGGCGTTCTCGCGCACGGCGCAGGTGTTGAACACGACCACGTCGGGGGTGTCACCCTCGGGCGCGCGCACGTAGCCGGCGTCTTCGAGCAGGCCGGAGAGGCGCTCGGAGTCGTGGACGTTCATCTGGCACCCGTAGGTCCGTACCTCGTACGTGCGGGTGCTCTCCTCTGTCGCAGTCATCTCAATCCACAAGCGTAGGCGCTCCGGCGAGCCCGAAAAGCCCGGGACAATGTCCCGGTTGTCCGGGCATCGCCGTCTATATCCTGACGTGCGATGACAACAAGATGGGCCGTCGGCGTGACCGGGCTCGCGGCCGGGGCCGTGGCGCTCGTCCTCGGGCTGGTCAACGGGCTCGGCGTGGTCGCGCTCAGTCATCTGCTGTACGCCGCCGCCGGCGTGCTGATCGGCACGATCATCCTGGTGAACCGGCCGGGGAACGCCGTGGGCACGCTCCTGCTGACCGCCGGGCTCTCGTTCACGGCCCTCGACTTCTTCGGGCAGCTCGCGCTCTGGCGGCCGGAGTTGTACCTGCTGGCCTGGCCGCAGAACTTCCTGTGGGTGCCGGCCAACCTGGCGATGGGCGCGATCCCCTACTGCTTCCCCGACCGGCGGCTGCCCGCGCCGAGGCTGGTCGTCCCGGCCGTGGCGCTGGCCGCGCTGCCCTGCGCGTTCGCGCCGGGGGCCAACCAGCAGCTCGGCTACGGGATCGCGATGCCCAACCCCCTCGGGATCGACGCGCTGGCCGGCGTCGCGGCGTTCATGGAGCCCGCGATCACCGGGGTCGCGGCCCTGCTGTTCCTGTTCGGCGCCGCCGATTTCGCCCGGAGGGCCCGGCGCGTCGAGCGGGCCCAGGTCCAGTGGCTCGTGTACGCCGTCTCGGTCGCCGGCGTGGTCGTCGTGCTCCGGCTGGCCGCCGGGCTGACCGACGACCTGCCCGGCGTGATGTGGCCCCTCGACAGCGGCTTCTGGGAGGTCGCCGGGACGGCCGCGATCACCCTCGTGCTGGCCGCCATCGGCATCGCGATCGTGCGGCACGGCCTGTTCGACATCGAGCTGGTCATCAACCGCACGGTCGTCTACGCCGTCCTCACCGCGTTCGTGACCGGCGGTTACGTCGCGGTCGTCGGCTACCTCGGCGCGGTCTTCCAGAGCACGGGCCTGCCGCTCTCCGTGGCCGCCGCCGCCGTGGTCGCCGTCGTCTTCGCGCCGCTCAGGGCCCGCGTCCAGCGCGCCGTCAACGTGCTCATGTACGGCCGCCGCGACGACCCCTACGCCGCCCTCGCCCACCTGGGCCGCAGCCTGGAGGCCCGGCCGGACGCCCGCGCGGCGGCCGAGTCGGTGGCCGAGGCGCTGAAACTCCCCCACGCCGCGGTCGAGCCGCCCGGTCACGCCGGAGATCCCGGCCTGGTGCGGTTGCCGCTGACGTACAAGAACGAGCTCGTCGGACACCTGGCCCTCGCGCCGCGCCCGGGGCAGAAGGGGTTCGGCGCCCGCGACCTGCGGCTGCTGCGGGACCTGGCCCGGCAGATGGGCTCGGTCGTGCACGCCGAACGGCTGGCCGCCGACCTGCGGGCCTCGCGCGAACGCCTGGTGGTGGCCCGCGAGGAGGAGCGGCGGCGGCTCAGGAGGGACCTGCACGACGGGCTCGGGCCGACGCTGGCCGCGCTGACGATGCGGGCCGAGGCGGTGCAGGACCTGGTCGACGACCCGAGGGCGCAGGACCTGCTGGAGGAGATGATCGGCGCGGCCCAGGCGGCCACCGCCGACGTGCGGGCCCTCATCGACGGGCTGCGCCCGCCCGCGCTCGACTCCCTCGGCCTCCTCGGCGCGCTGCGGGCCCATGTGGCGGGACTGCCCGGGGAGCCGCGGGTAGGTCTCGATCTGCCTGTCGAACTGCCCGAACTGTCGGCGGCCACCGAGGTGGCGGCTTACCATATCGCTGTCGAGGCGATCAACAACGCCCGCCGCCACTCAGGCGCGGACACCGTCACGCTCCGGCTCGTGCCCTGGAAGAACCTGCTGGTCGAAGTCGTCGACGACGGCCGCGGGGCCGAGGGGCCACCGGGCATCGGCCTTACTTCTCTGCGCGAACGGGCCGTCGAACTGGGCGGCTCCTTCGCGGTCATCACCGCGCGCGGCACCACCGTCCGCGCGCAGTTGCCGATGGGAGCCTGAATTGGACCCGATCCGCGTCCTGCTCGTCGACGACCACCCCGCGTTCCGGGCGGGCCTGTCGGCGCTGCTCAAGCCGGTCCGTGAGGTCGTGATCGCCGACGAGGCGTCCACCGGCGAGCAGGCCCTGGCGCTCGCCGGCGGGGTGCAGCCCGACGTGGTGCTGATGGACCTCGCCATGCCCGGCATGGGCGGGGTGGCCGCGACCGAGCGGCTGGTGCGCGACCACCCGCACATCCGGGTGCTGGTGCTGAGCATGGCCGACGACGACGACTCGGTCTTCGCCGCCCTGCGGGCCGGAGCCCGGGGATATGTGCTGAAAGGGGCCAGGAAGGCCGAGCTGGTGCGGTCGATCGTGGCGGTGCACGGCGGCGAGGCGATCTTCGGGCCGGCCATCGCGTCGCGGCTGACCGGCTACTTCACCGGTCTGGCCCGACGTGAGCAGGGCTTCCCCGAGCTGACCGCCCGGGAGCGGGAGATCCTGACCCTGATGGCCGGTCATCTGACCAATCCGGTGATCGCCGAGCGGCTCGGGCTGAGCGGCAAGACGATCCGCAACCACGTGTCGAGCATCTTCGCCAAGCTGCACGTCGCCGACCGCGCCGAAGCGATCACGCGGGCTCGTGAGTCGGGGTTCTGAGCAGGATCCGGGCCATCCATCCCAGTGCGGCCAGCTCCAGCAGCGCGCCGATCGACTGGACGGCGGGCGAGGCGCCCGCCACCGCGAACGGCACCGCGATGCCGGCGACCACCGCCGCCGGCACCCACCAGGGGGCGACCTTCTTGACCGCGAGCCCGACGAGCAGGACCAGCGTGCCGACATGGGTGAAGAAGCCGGGGAACAACATGCCGAACAGGAAACCGGGCAGCTCGCCGGCCGTCGCGATGACCTTCTCGGCCGTCTCGGCGGGCACGGTCTGGGCCAGCGCCAGGTCGTAGAAGTCGGTCGTGAACAGGGTGCACGCCGCCGCCGCGCCGAACAGGCCCAGCGTCAGGCCCGTGTTGGCCAGGCCCCTGGACCGGGGGTAGAGGAGCGCGGCCAGGCCGAAGAACGCGGGGATCATCGCGAGGGTGGCGTACAGGAACAGCAGGCCGCTGACCTGCACCTGGCCGGGCATGGCGGCGAAGACGGCCGGATCGTGCTCCTGGCCGGGCGGCGAGGTGAGGAAGGCGGCGAACAGCAGGACGGGCCAGGCGACCAGCGCGCCTGCGGCGACGAGGCGCCGGTAGTTATCGGTCATGCCCTCAGCAAACCGACGACCTGCCCCAAATCTCATGAGTCAGACTCGGGAAAAATGTCCCGACCAGCCGGGATGACCAGGACAGTCGTGATGTGATCGGTATAACTCCGCTGCTGACTTGGAGATATAGCCCCCTTTACGTTGACTCCCATGACAGAAGCCGTCGGATCGACTTCTCTCGTCAGACTTGAGAACGTCAACAAGCACTTCGGCACCCTGCACGTGCTGAAGGACATCGACCTCGACATCGCGCGGGGCGAGGTCGTGGTCGCCATCGGCCCCTCCGGGGCCGGCAAGTCGACCCTCTGCCGGGTGATCAACCGGCTGGAGACGATCGACTCGGGCACCATCACCTTCGACGGCAAGAGCCTGGCCGTCGAGGGCCGCGCGCTGGCCCAGCTCCGCTCCGAGGTCGGCATGGTGTTCCAGTCGTTCAACCTCTTCGCCCACAAGACGATCCTCGAGAACGTCACCCTCGGGCCGATCAGGGTCCGCAAGATCGCGCGCGACCAGGCCGAGAAGCGCGGCATGGAGCTCCTGGAGCGGGTCGGCATCGCCTCGCAGGCGGAGAAGTACCCCGCCCAGCTCTCCGGCGGCCAGCAGCAGCGTGTGGCCATCGCCCGCGCCCTGGCCATGGACCCGAAGATGATCCTCTTCGACGAGCCCACCTCCGCGCTCGACCCCGAGATGGTCCAGGAGGTGCTCGACGTCATGATCTCGCTGGCCAGAGACGGCATGACCATGCTCGTCGTCACCCACGAGATGGGCTTCGCCCGCCGGGCCGCCAACCGGGTGGTCTTCATGGCCGACGGCGCCGTCGTCGAGCAGAACACCCCCGACGAATTCTTCACGAATCCGGGCACCGACCGTGCCCGCGATTTCCTCAGCAAGATCCTCACACACTGAAGGTGGCTGTCATGCGTGTCCGTCGAATTGGTGCCCTCCTGATGACCGCCGCCGCGCTGGCGGCGTCCGTGACCGCGTGCAGCGGTGGCGACGACAAGTTCGTCATCGGCGTGAAGTTCGACCAGCCGGGTCTCGGCCTGAAGCAGACCGACGGTTCGGTGAAGGGTTTCGACGTCGACGTCGCCGCCTACATCGCCAAGGAACTCGGCTACACCCCTGAGCAGATCGAGTGGAAGGAGACCGTGTCGGCCAACCGCGAGCCCTTCATCCAGCAGGGCCAGGTCGACATGGTGGTGGCGACCTACTCGATCACCGACAAGCGCAAGGAGGTCATCTCCTTCGCCGGTCCCTATCTGATCACCGGTCAGGACATCCTGACCCGCGCCGACGACACCACGATCACCGGCCAGGACAGCCTGCAGACCAAGAAGGTCTGCGGCGCCCAGGGCTCCAGCTCCCCGGCCCGCCTGATCGAGAAGTTCGGCGAGGCCTGGAAGGGCCAGTACCTGACCGAGCAGCAGGGCTACGGCGCCTGCCTGCCGCTGCTGGAGCAGGGCCAGGTCGACGCGATCTCCACCGACGCCACCATCCTGGCCGGCTTCGCCGCCCAGAGCCCCGGCAAGTTCCGCCTCGTCGGGCAGGTCTTCTCCGAGGAGAAGTACGGCGTCGGCCTCAAGAAGGACGACAAGGAGACCCGCGACAAGGTCAACGCGGCCATCGAGAAGATGTTCTCCGACGGCTCGTGGAAGAAGGCCGTGGACGCGAACTTCGGCGAGTTCGCCCCCAACTTCGCGACCCCGCCGGCCCTGGAGAAGTACTGATCTGACCGGCTCCCGGCCCTCCCCCAGGGGAGGGCCGTTCTCATGGGGAGGTAGGGCGTGGGCGCCCTCGTCGAAGAGTTCCCGGTCATCCTGGGCGCGTTCTGGCTGACCATACGGCTCACGCTGGCCAGCGCCGCGGCGGCGCTGGTGCTGGGCACCGTCCTGGCCGCCATGCGGGTCAGCCCGTTCGGCGTGCTGCGCGGGGTGGCCACGGTGTACGTCAACACGCTGCGGAACACGCCGCTGACCCTGGTGATCGTGTTCTGCGGGCTCGGCCTCGGGCTGGTGCTCGACGTGTCGTTCTCCGAGTCGCTGTCGACCAACTACCTGTGGTTGTCGATCATCGGGCTGTCGGCGTACACGGCCGCGTTCGTCTGCGAGGCGATCAGGTCGGGCATCAACACCGTGCCCGTCGGGCAGGCCGAAGCGGCGCGGGCGCTCGGGCTGACGTTCACCCAGAACCTGCGGTTCATCGTGTTGCCGCAGGCGTTCCGGGCGATCATCGCGCCGCTCGGCAGCCTGCTGATCGCACTGACGAAGAACACCACGGTCGCCGCCGCGATCGGCGTGGCCGAGGCGTCGCTGACGATGAAGTCGCTGTTCGAGCGGCACCAGGACTCGGTGGTCGCGATCTTCTTCGGGTTCGCGCTGGCCTTCCTCGTGCTCACCCTCCCCACCGGCCTGTTCTTCGGCTGGCTGTCCCGACGGCTGAAGGTGGTCCGATGAGCACCGTCCTGTACGACACCCCCGGCCCGCGCGGCATCCTGCGCAACCGGATCCTGACGTTCGTCTTCGCCGCCGCGCTGCTGGCCGGGCTCTACTTCGCCTACCTGAAGTTCGACGAGAAGGGCCAGTTCGACCCGGCCCTGTGGGAGCCGTTCCTCCAGGGCGACGTGTGGGTGAACCTGATCATCCCGGGCCTGCTGAACACCCTGTCGGCCGCCGCCGTGGCCGCGCTGATCGCGGTGCCGTTCGGGTTCGTGTTCGGCATCGCCCGGTTGTCGGAGCACAAGTGGATCAGGGTGCCCGCCGGGGCGGTCGTGGAGTTCTTCCGCGCCATCCCGCTGCTCATCATGATCTTCTTCGCCCAGTACGGCGGCTCGGCCGTGCTCGGGCTCACCGTGACCTCCTTCACTGCCGTCGTGTTCGGGCTGGTGCTCTACAACGGCTCGGTGCTGGCCGAGATCGTCCGGGCCGGGATCCAGTCGCTGCCGCGCGGCCAGACCGAGGCCGCGCTGGCCGTCGGGCTGCGCAAGGGGCAGGTCATGCGGCTGATCCTGCTGCCGCAGGCGGTGACCGCGATGATGCCGGCCATCGTCAGCCAGCTCATCGTGCTGCTCAAGGACACCGCGCTCGGGTTCATCGTGGCGTTCGAGGACCTGCTGAACGCGGGCGCCCGCATCCTGCCCGCCAACTTCCGCAACCTGATCCCGGCGGTGATCGTCGTCGCGATCATCTACATCATCATCAACGTCCTGGTCGGGCTGCTCGCCAACTGGCTGGAACGCCGCTCCCGCCGCAGCCGCAAGACCACGGTCAAGCCCGTCGAGGCCCCCCAGTCGGTCGGCGTTGGGTAGGCCTTTACGTGTCGGTTCGCCGAGATCGGCGATCAAGATCTGATCCTGATCGGGTGTGGCGCGTCGTCTCCGCGGGTATCGCGGCCCTCTCGATCGCGGCCGGGCTCACGGGCTGTTCGGGCACCGGCCTCCTGATCGGCGTCCGTGCGGGCCAGCCCGGCCTGGCCGAGACGCTGCCCGGCGGCGGCTGGTCCGGTTTCGACATCGCCGTGGCCCATTACGTGGCCCGGCAGCTCGGCTACCGCAAGGACCAGATCCGGTACACCACCGACCTCGACTCGGCCGACCTGGTGATGGGGCCGGCGCGGGAGCCGTACGTCGGCCCCTACCTGGTCGCGGCCAAAGACATCCTGGTCCGGGCCCGCGACCGCGACCGGTCGCTGAAGGAGCTGGCCGGGGGGCTCGTGTGCGGCACCCGGGCCGACACCCTGGGCCTGGCCGGCCGGTTCGGCGCCGAATGGCGGGCCGCCCACCTGGCCGAGGCCAACGTGCCCGCGGCGTGCGGGCCGCTGCTGGCCGACCGGCGCACCGACGCCATCATCGCCGACGCGCCCGTGCTGGCCGGCCTCTCGGCCCAGTACCCCGGCCGGTTCCGGCTGGTCGGACGGCCTCTCGCGCAGGAACGGTACGGGATCGGCCTGTCGGAGCGGACCGAGTCGTGGCGCGACGAGATCGAGGACGCGCTGCGCCAGATGTACGACGACGGTTCGTGGCACCGGGCCGTCATCGACTACCTGGGCGAGCTCGCCACCCAATACGAGATGCCGCCGGCCCTGGAAAAGCGCTAACCACGCGACAGCGTCAGCCGGGTTCCGGCAGGATGCCGTCCATGCTCCCCGAGCGCACGCCGTTGCCGTACGCCGCCCGCATATCCACCGCCGACGTGGCCCGGTCGGGCCTCAACCTCGGCTTCCCGACCGTGATCGGCGACGAGGTGTGGTGGGAGGAAGACCGGCCCGCCCAGAACGGCCGCCGGACCATCGTCCACCGCGCCGCCGACGGACGGCGGCGCGAGATCCTGCCCGCGCCCTGGGACGCGCGCACGCGGGTGCACGAATACGGCGGACGGTCCTATGTCGTCATCCCCGAACTCGGGGTCGTCTTCGCCGAACACTCCGACCAGCGGCTCTACCTCGTCTCCGACGGAACACCGCGAGCGGTCACCGACGAGGGCGACTGCCGTTACGCCGACCTCTCCTGGGCGCACGGGCGGATATTCGGCGTACAGGAACGCCACCACGACGACGGAAAGGTGGAGCGCGCCGTCGTGGCCGTCTCGCTCGACGGGTCGGTCTCGGTCATCGCGTCGGGGTCGGACTTCTACGCCTCCCCCGCGGTCTCCCCCGACGGGGAACACGTGGCCTACATCTGCTGGAACCACCCCCGCATGCCGTGGGTGGGCACCGAGTTGCGGATCACCCGCATCGACGACGGCTCGTCGTGGACGGTCAAGGGCGGGCAGGCCGAGTCGGTGCTCGCGCCGGCGTGGAAGGACGACCGCAACCTCTACCTGGTGTCCGACTGGTCGGGCTGGTGGAACATCTACCAGATCGGCATGTTCGGCACCTCGCCCCGCGCCCTCTACCCCGCCGAGGAGGAGTTCGCGGGCCCGCTGTGGCAACTCGGCGGACGGCCCTACGTGGTGCTCGGCGGCGACCGGCTCGGCGTGCTCCACGGGCAGGGCAACCTGCGGCTGGGGGTGCTCGACGTCGAGTCGGGCGTGCTGACCGACCTCGACGTGCCCTACGACGGCTTCCACCCGGAACTGTCGGCCGACGGCCGGACGCTGGTCGGCCTCGGCTACGGCTGGGACGTGCCCCGCTCGGTCGTCCGCGTCGACACGGTGACCGGCCGGGTCGAGGGCCTGCGCCGCGACATCGCCGAACTGCCCGACGTGGCCTGCCTCCCCCGCCCCTCGGAGGTGCTGATCGACCACCGGGTGCCCGCCTACCTCTACGCCCCGCTCGACGCGACCGGGCCGTCCCCGTTCGTGGTGTTCGCCCACGGCGGCCCCACCGCCCACGTGACGACGGAGCTCAGCCTGGCACGGGCCTTCTTCACCACACGCGGCATCGGCGTGCTCGACGTGAACTACGGCGGCTCCACCGGCTACGGGCGCGCCTACCGCGAGAAACTGCGCGGCCGGTGGGGCGCGGTCGACGTCGACGACGTGATCGCCGCCGCCGAATGGCTCGCCTTCTCGGGCCACGCCGACCCCGACCGCATCGCGATCCGCGGCGGCAGCGCCGGAGGCTGGACGGTCCTGGCGGCCTGCGCGGCCTCCGGCGTGTTCACCGGGGGCGTGTCGATCGCCGGCGTCACCTCGCTCGGCCCGCTGCTGGAGGCCACCCACGACTTCGAGTCCCGGTACGCCGACTGGCTCGCCGGCCCCGACGGCCGGCGCCGCGAGCCGCTGGCCCGGGTCGGCGAGATCGACTGCCCCGTCCTGCTGCTGCAGGGGCAGAACGACCCGGTCGTGCCGCCGTCACAGGCCGAGACCTTCGTCGCGGCGCTCGCCGCCCGGGGTGTGCCATGTACCTACCTCGCCTTCGAGGGCGAGGCCCACGGGTTCCGCCGCATCGAGACCAAGACCGCCGCCCTCGCCGCCGAGCTCTCGTTCTACCTGCAGATATTCGGCTAGCGGCCCGATGATCAACGCCAGCGATCCCGCACGGACTCGCAGGCCGCGATGATCCGGTCGACGTCGTCGTCGCCGAGCCCCGCGTGCAGCGACAGCCTGACCAGCGCCCGGTCCCGGGGCGTCGCCGGCGGCGCGAACACCGCACCGAACACGCCGTGCTCCTCCAGCAGTTCGCGGACCTCGATGGTGGCCCACTCCGTCCCGGTCTGGAGCGCCACGATCTGGCTCACCGAGCCCTCCAGGTCGAAGCCGAGGGCCGCGACCTCGTCGCGCACCCACTCCGACACCTGGTGGAGCCGGTCGCGCCGCCACTCGTCGGCCCGCACGGCCTCCAGCGTCGCCGACAGGCCCGCCACGTCGTGCGCCGGCAGCGCCGAGGAGAACACCGCGGGGAAGGACTCCAGCCGGAAGTAGGGGACGAAGGCCGGGTCGGTGGCCGTGACGAACCCGGCCCGCCCGGCGAAGGCCTTGGAGAGGCTGGCGATCCGGAAGTGCACCCGGTGGGCCAGGCCGAGCTCGACGACCATTCCGGCGCCCAGCGGACCGGTCGTGCCGAGCGAGTGGGACTCGTCGACCACGAGCACGCACCCGGTCTCCTCGGCCAGGTCGCACATCTCCCTGAGGGGGCAGTGGCTCCCGTTCGTGCTGTAGAGGGCGTCGACCGCGATCACCCCGGGGCCGTGGCGGTCGGTCCGCGACCGCAGGTGGCCCAGGTCGTTGTGGCGGAACACGTGCAGCGGCGCGCCCGCCAGCCGCGCCCCGGCGGCGAGGGACATGTGGGCGATCTGGTCGACGTACACGGGGGTGTGCGCGTCGCTGATCGCCTGCAGGAGGCCGAGGTTCGCGTCCCATCCCGACTGGCACAACACCCCGGCGGGCGCGTGCATGTGGGCGGCCAGATCCCGTTCCAGGACGAGCTGGGGGTGGTCGCCGTGGACGTACACCCCCGACGCGAGTGTGCCGAGGCCGTCGGCCAGGCTGTCGGCGATGCTCTTGGCGACCCGATCGTCACCGGCCAGGGCCAGGTAGTCGTTGCTGTTGACCAGGACGTCACCCGCCTCCGGCGACCGTCCGAAGAAGAGTTCCCGGCCACCCCACTCCCCGGCCACCCTGGCCTCGTGGAACCGTTCGACCCGGGCCCGGACACGAGCGGCGGCGGGCGGGGAAGACGTGGTCATCGCACCAAGCTTTCTCTGAGCCGTAAAGTGATCTTTCAACAACACAGAGTGATACAACGCGACGGGTATCGAATGCCACCCGGAACGGGTCAAGATCGCCCCAGCAAGCGCGCCAGGCCTTCACGATCAGCGAGGTCACCGTGCCGGGTGGCTCATCATCGGCACGTGCGAGTTGTCGATCTCGACGATGAGGCCCCCGGCCATGAGTGGTATCAGCCCGCTCATCGTCGGCCGGACGACTGAGGCGGCGAATCATGTGGTCTTCGTAGTCTTCCGGAGCCGGTCACGGCCACTCGGCTGGATGGGTGGGCGAAGCCGTAATGGAAGAAAAGCCTTTCACCGGCGACGGCGAGAACGACGAGCGGCCGACGACCACAACGGCGAGTGGTTCTTCTCAGGCCGACCGAGCCGACCTTACGACTCGCCCCCGGGCTCACTGGCGTGTGCTCGGCCGCACGCGGGGACGGGTCAGCGGGCGAACTCCGTCGCTCTCGACTCCCTGACGACCGTGATGCGGATCTGGCCCGGGTAGGTCAGTTCCTCCTCGACCTGCTTGGCCACGTCACGGGCGATGACCTGGGCCTGGATGTCATCGACGTTGTCGGGCCGGACCATCACGCGGATCTCGCGGCCCGCCTGCATGGCGAAGACCTTCTCCACGCCCTCGTGCCCCTGGGCGATCTCCTCCAGGCGCTCCAGGCGCTTCACGTAGGCCTCCAGGCTCTCCCGCCGCGCCCCCGGGCGGCTGCCGCTGATCGCGTCGGCGGCCTGGGTGAGAACCGCTTCGACGGTACGCACCTCGACCTCGTTGTGGTGGGCCTCGATGGCGTGGACGACGTCGTCGTGCTCGCCGTAGCGGCGGGCGATCTCGGCGCCGATCAGGGCATGGCTGCCCTCGACCTCGTGGGTGAGGGCCTTGCCGATGTCGTGGAGCAGCGCGCAGCGCTTGACGAGGTCGCGGTCGAGGCGCAGCTCGGAGGCCATGATGCCGGCGATGTGGGCCGACTCGATGAGGTGCTTGAGCACGTTCTGGCCGTAGGAGGTGCGGTAGCGCAACTGCCCGAGGAGGGTGATCAGCTCGGGGTGCATCTCGGTGATGCCGAGTTCGACGAGGGCGTCCTCACCGGCACGTACACACAGATCCCGGACCTCGGCGCGGCTGCGCTCGTAGGCCTCCTCGATGCGCTGCGGGTGGATGCGCCCGTCGAGGACCAGCTTCTCGAGTGTCAGCCGCGCGGTCTCGCGGCGCACCGGATCGAAACACGACAGCAGCACCGCCTCGGGGGTGTCGTCGATGATCAGGTTCACGCCGGTCGTCGACTCGAAGGCCCGGATGTTGCGGCCCTCGCGCCCGATGATGCGCCCCTTCATCTCGTCACCGGGCAGGTGCAGCACACTGACGACCGACTCGGCCGTCTGCTCGGTGGCGACCCGCTGCACCGCCAGCGTCACGATCTTGCAAGCCCGCTTCTCGCCCTCCTTGCGGGCATCGCTCTCGATCTCGCGGACGATCAGCGCCGCCTCGCGCTTCGCCTGGTTCTCGATCTCCTTGACGAGCTCGCCCTTGGCCTGGTCGGCGGTCAGCCCGGCCAGCCGTTCGAGGATCTCCCGCCGCTGCTCCCCCAGCTTCTCGAGCTCGGCCCGCCGGTCGGCCAGGTCGGTCTCGCTCTCGGCCAGCCTCCCGGCCCGTTCGAGGTGCGCGCGCCCCTCTTCGTCGAGCCGCCGCTCCCGCTCCGCCAGCCGGCTTTCCCGCCGTTCGAGGTCGGCGCGCAGTTCCTTCAGCTCGTTCTTCAGGACGCGCGACTCCTCCTCGACCTCCCGCCGCATCAGCGCCGCCCCTTCGACGAGCGCCTCGGACTTCCGGATGATCTCCCCGGCGTCGTTCTCGGCCTTGTCGCGGATCTCCGCCGCCTCTTCGCGCGCCCTCTCCAGCTCCTTCTCCCGGAGGCTCTCGCTGAGCTCCAAGCGGATCTGGTCAAGCTGCTCCTGACTCGGACCGAGCTCTTTCGGGGCGGTACGCCGCAGCAAAATGATCAGGAGGGCCGCAATCGCCGCGAAGGCAAGCAGCAGCACCGCCACTGCCAGCACGATCACGATCGTCATGTCCATGCGCACCCACCCCTTCTAGCGTCAAGCCGACAAGGGGTCACCAGCACAGCACGAAGAGACCTGGTGGCACCACCAGGGCATATATTCGTACCCCGAAACGATCGGGGCCGTGGTTCACCGTTATGGCAATCCGCGCTGCGCGGAGTAACTCCTCACTGCGGTCGAGGTTAAGCGTCATTCGGGTAACGAGCAAGCAAAGACGCGGCAGGTGGCGAGTTTTTCTCGATCATCATTTCCCGGTTTCCGGACGAGCCGGACGGGGCACCCGATGACAGACCGGGTTTGATCCATTTCGCTACGTCATGGGCGATGCGCGCCAGATGCCGCGAAGACGGCGTTACGACGAGGGCCCAGATGCGGCCAAGAAATGCGATCAGGATCATTTCAGCACGGGGGCGGTCATAATCGGCGTCAAGACACGCGGAGACCGGATGACCCCAGACACCCCTAACGGGACGACCCGGACCCGGGCCGGCCATGGCGCGACACGGGCCTGAACTCGGCAGGGCGAGCGGATGGGTCTGCCGGGAAGTGAGGACCTCGCGGAGCGACCCGCCGAGACGGTCACAGAGAATACGGGGGGCCGTCCGCCGGGACCGTCACAGAGAATCGAGGTAGCCGCCCTCCTCGGACGTCTCCTCCCCCTCGGCCTCCAGGGCCTCCCTGACGATCCGGAACGCCAGCCCCGCCGGATATCCCTTTCGCGCCAGCATGCCGACGAGCTTGCGGGTCCGGGCGCGTGGATCGGCGCCCCTGGTCGAGCCCAGCTTCCGGGCCACGAGCCGCCGGGCCGTCTCGACCTCCTCGTCGGGATCGAGCCGCTCGACGGCCTCCTTGACCATCTCCTCCTCGACCCCGCGATGCCGCAACTCCTGAGCCAGCGCCCGCCGCGCGAGCCCCCGCCCGTGGTGACGCGAGCTCACCCACATGGCGGCGAACGCCTGGTCGTCGATCAGCCCGACCTCGGAGAACCGTTCGAGGACACGTTCGGCCACCTCGGCGGGGATCTCCCGCTTCAGCAGGGCCTCGGCGAGCTGGGCGCGTGTCCGGGGGGCGAGGGTCAGCAGGCGCAGGCAGATCCCCCGCGCCCGCGCTTCGGGATCGGAACTCTGCTCCTCGGAGAACGGCCCCCGCCGCTTCGACGGACCACCGGAACCGCCACCGACGCCGTCACTGCCGAAGAGCCCGTCACCCTCATCGGGGTCGCCGCCATTCGAGTCATCGCGGCGCGAAGCGCGCCGTCCCGCCCTGCCGGTCTTCGGCCGACGCCCACGTCTGCCCCGCCCGGCGGGTTCCTCATCCGGCAGACCGCCCCAGTCGAGCGGATTCGGGCGATCATCCGCTGCCGCGCCGTCGCCCCCGTCACCACCGGGGAACAGATCCGCGTGACGCGGCCCATCGGACGCCTGGCCCACCGCCCCCCAGACATCGGCATCAGAAGACGCGCGAGACGACCCTCC
Organism: Herbidospora yilanensis; assembly: GCF_001570565.1. Taxonomy (GTDB): domain Bacteria; phylum Actinomycetota; class Actinomycetes; order Streptosporangiales; family Streptosporangiaceae; genus Herbidospora; species Herbidospora yilanensis. The sequence goes on from NZ_BBXE01000018.1 coordinate 117,368, forward strand.
GGACAGGCCGCCGGCATGGCGGGGCCCGGAGACCGTGTCATCGCCGGACGCCGATCCCGCGTCGTCAGACGGCCGGTCGGATCGTGCACGCTCCCGCTCATCGGGAGAGTCACGACGGCCGGGGACCCACATGTTTCGCCCGTCGGAAGCCGAGCCGACCGACCCGAGGGCCGAGGCGCCGGCCCCATCCCCGATCAACGGGCCCGAGTGCTCGCCCGGGTCGTCGTCGAACGCGGCGCCCGGCCATGCCTCGCCGCCGTCGCGTACCGTCTCCGGGTCGATCTCCGACCATGCCGGGCCGCCCGAGGTCCACTCGGAGCGCGAATCCGGGAAGCCCCATCCCGGGGGGTCGGACTCGCGCTCGTCGGCCCATCGGTCGTCGTCATGCGGCCACCCGGGGCGGCCCCAGGCGCCCCGGTCGTCGTCGTGCCAGGAGTCGGAAGGTCGCACCGGATCGGTCAGACGTCACCCGGCTTGGGGGTGGCCGACGCCTTCGATCCTCGGCCGGACGGGGCCGGGGCGGCGACGGGCACCGCGGGCGCCTCGGGAGCGGCGTCGAGACGGGGGCCGACGCCGAGCTTCTCCTTGATCTTCTTCTCGATCTCGTTGGCGATGTCGGGGTGGTTCTTCAGGAAGTTGCGGGCGTTCTCCTTGCCCTGGCCGAGCTGGTCGCCCTCGTAGGTGTACCAGGCGCCGGCCTTGCGGACGAAGCCGTGCTCCACGCCCATGTCGATCAGGCCGCCCTCGCGGCTGATGCCGAAGCCGTAGAGGATGTCGAAGTCGGCCGTGCGGAAGGGCGGGGCCATCTTGTTCTTGACGACCTTCACACGGGTGCGGTTGCCGACCGGCTCGGTGCCGTCCTTCAGGGTCTCGATGCGGCGGACGTCGAGGCGGACCGACGCGTAGAACTTCAGCGCCTTACCACCGGTCGTGGTCTCGGGCGAGCCGAACATGACGCCGATCTTCTCGCGGAGCTGGTTGATGAAGATGGCGGTGGTGCCGGTGTTGTTGAGGGCGCCGGCGACCTTGCGGAGGGCCTGGGACATCAGGCGGGCCTGGAGACCCACGTGGCTGTCGCCCATCTCGCCCTCGATTTCGGCCTTGGGCACCAGGGCCGCCACCGAGTCGATGACGATGATGTCGATCGCGCCGGAGCGGATCAGCATGTCGGCGATCTCCAGGGCCTGCTCACCCGTGTCGGGCTGGGAGACCAGGAGGGCGTCGACGTCGACGCCGAGCTTCTTGGCGTATTCGGGGTCGAGCGCGTGCTCGGCGTCGATGAACGCGGCGATGCCGCCCTGGCGCTGGGCGTTGGCCACGGCGTGGAGGGCGACGGTGGTCTTACCGGAGGACTCGGGCCCGTAGACCTCGACGATCCGGCCGCGGGGGAAGCCGCCGATGCCCAGGGCGACGTCGAGGGCGATCGCGCCGGTCGGGATGACCTCGACGGGGGCGCGCGCGTCTTCGCCGAGGCGCATGACGGAGCCCTTGCCGAACTGCCGCTCGATCTGGGCGAGGGCGGTCTCGAGGGCCTTGTCGCGGTCGTTCACTGCCATTGGGGTGCCCCCTGTGAGGGTCGTGGGTTGTTCCGGTCAACGGAACGCTATGGGGTGCCACTGACATTTTCTGGAGACGCTGCCTCCAGGGCGGCAGCACAAATATAGCCGAACGACTGTTCGACCACACCTCGAACGGGCCATCGGTTCGGGAAAGGGAACCCATCCGGAAGGTCACATTCCCGGGCATTGTGATCAGGGTGTTGCCATGCCGTTGACCTGCGGCGATCCTGGAGGAGACGGGCGAATCAGCCAGACCAGAACCGCGAGTGAGAAGGCGGCGCCGTGTCGACCGAAAACGAACGCCGTACTCTCCTTGAGGCGCTCGCCGAACGGCTTCCGGGGCGAGGGCTCCAGGGGCGGATGCTCGGCGGGGGCGAGCCCGTGTTGTGGATCTGGCATCCCCGTACGAACCGGCAGACGATCGTCTTCGCCACGCAGTCGGCCGGGGGGTGGTTGTTCCTCTGGTCGCCCGACGGGCAGGAAGACGCCGCCGATCCCGACGTGGCCGCCGACACCCTCGGGAAACTCCTCTCTCAGGCCGCTTGACACTCCTTCTCCACAAATGTGTGGCACCCTGATCCGTTGAGCCCCACGCGGTGAGGAGACGACACATGGGCGCACTGGAGGCGAAGGCGGCTCTGGTGACGGGTGGGTCGCGGGGGATCGGGCGGGCTGTCGTACAGAAACTGGCCCGTGAAGGCGCTCATGTGGTCTTCAGCTTCAACGAGAACCGTTCGGCGGCCGACGAGGTCGTCGCGCAGGTGGCCCGGTTCGGCGGCACCGCCCACGCCGTGCGGGCCGACATGGGCTGCCCCGACGACGTGAAACTCCTCTTCGAGCAGGCGGTACGCCGGCTGGGCGCCCTCGACATCCTTGTCAACAACGCGGCGATCAACCCGATCCGGCGCATCATCGACGCCACCCCCGACGACTTCGACCGCGTGATGGGCGTGAACGCGAAGGGGCCGTTCCTGGCGATTCAGGCGGCGGCCCGCATTCTGCGCGCGGGCGGGCGGATCGTGAACATCTCGTCGTTCGGCACCCGCGCGCCCGCCGAGGGGCTGTCGCTCTATCTGGCCAGCAAGGCGGCGCTGGAGCTGCTGACCGCCGTGGCGGCCCGGGAGCTGGGCGCGCGCGGGATCACCGTCAACGCCGTCTCGCCCGGGGTGACCGACACCGAGCTGATGCGCGAGTCGTCGGGGGCGAGCGCCGACGACACGTTCGACGGGATCACCGCCAAGACCGCCCTGCGGCGGCTGGGCGAGCCGGCCGACATCGCCAACGTGGTGGCGTTCCTGGCCGGGCCCGACTCACAGTGGATCACCGGGCAGAACCTGAGGGCGACCGGCGGCCTGATCGTCTGACGACGGGTGCGGCGGTCTCAGGCGATGAGACGAGGAGAGCGGCCCGGCCGTTGGCTGTTCTGCCGGGCCGCCCTCCCCACAGGCGTCAGGCGATCAGGACGAACGCCGTCAGCGGGCCGGCGGTGATCTCCCGTGCCCCCGTCATGCCGGGCACCTCGAACGGCGTGTCACGGTCGAACGGCGCGCCGCACGCGCCCAGCATGCAGAAGCTCCGGCTGCCCCACGAGTAGACCTTGCCCCCTTGGACGACGTAGCTGGAGTCCCTGCTTGCCGCGATGCGGGTGACGCCGCCGACGTGGGGGGCCAGCTCCGGCTGGAGCCTGTAGGCGACACCCGAGACGCCGAGCTGGAGGTTGGCGTTCGAGCCCCACGTCACGACGAACCCGCTGCCGCCCATGGCCATGCTGTGCGAGCCTCCGGCGGCCACGGCGGTCAGGCCGTACAGGTTGCCCAGGACCTTGGTGGGCTGGGGACGCCTGGTCGTGGTGCCGTCGCCCAGCTGGCCCTTGCTGTTGTCGCCCCACGCGAACAGTTCGTTCGTGCCGCCCGACAGGGCCAGGGTGTGGGTCTCCCCCGCCGACAGCGTGGAGATCTGGCCCAGCGAGATCACCCGGGGTGCGTGGCGCTCGATGGTGGTGCCGTCGCCGAGCTGGCCGTAGTAGTTGTCTCCCCAGGCGTAGGTGTTGCCGTTGGCTCCGATGGCGAAGGCGTGCATGCTGGAGGCGTAGATCTTCGTGGTCTGCGGGACGCCCACCGGCACCGGCGTGAGGCGCTGGTCGAGGTCGCCGACGCCGAGCTGGCCGAAGTCGTTCGTCCCCCATGCGTGGACGGTCCCGTCTGATTTCAGCGCCAGGCCGAAGCTGCGCCCCGCGGCCACGTCGACGACGCCGGTCAGGCCCGGCACCTGCTCCGGGTTGACGATGTCGCGGGTCCCCGTGGCGGTGATGTAATCGCCCCAGTGCCACACCCGGCCGAGCGTGTCGCGGGCGACCGTGTACGCCAGGCCCGGCGCGACCTCGGCGTACTGGTGACCGTTGACCACCGTGAGCGGATCATGGCCGCCGACGGGCCCCGTGAACCCGCCGCCGAGCTCGCCGTGGAAGTTCGAGCCCCACGCCTTGGCCAGTGGAGCGAAGGCGCCGGCCGGTGCCGGCACCGCCGCCGCCAGTAACGTGATCACGACCGTGAGCACGGTCAGCGCACGTGTGTGCCTCATGGTTCTGCCCCCTTGTCTGAATGGATTTCCAGGGAAACCCGGGAGCGGCGCCCGAGACGAGGTCCACTGCCGGCGTGTGCTCGCCGAAGGAGTGGCCCAATGGGTGTGAGGGGGTTCGCGCGGTGTCTCTCCCGGTCAGCGGAGGCGGGGGTCGACGTCGACGACCTGGCAGACCGCTTGCCAGACCTGCTTGGCCGCGAACCCGTCGGCCAGGGCCTGTTCGACCGTCCGGCCGCCGAGTCCTGCGATCACGTAGTCCTTCGCCCAGGACTCGGCGTACGTCTCGCCGAAATGGCGGGACATGCGGTTCCAGAATTCCGTGAGTCGCATGGCCCCCAGTATGGCCGTGCCGCGCGGGTGGTCAGAGCACGCGGGAGCCGTACATCTCGCCGAGGGGGTCGGCGAGGAGCTCCAGCCGGGCTCCGTCGGGGTCGGAGAAGTAGATGGAGGCGCCGCTCTCCATGACGTAGGGCACCCCGGCGGCCTCCAGCTTGCCGCGCAGGCGCTCCCACACGACGGGGTCGACGGAGATGGCGATGTGGTGGAGGCCGCCGAGCACCTCTTTGTAGGGGCCGAGGTCGAGGCCGGGGAAGTCGAAGAAGGCCAGCAGGTTGCCGTTGCCGATGTCGAAGAAGAAGTGGTTGGAGCCCTTGTAGTCGCGGTTCTCGAAGATCTCGGTGAGCGGGAACTCCAGAAGGCCCTGGTAGAATTCGATCGTGCGTTCGACATCGGATGACAGCAGGGCGAAGTGGTGGAGGCCGCGCGCACTGCTCGGGGGCCGGCGCTCGTTCAGATGGCGTTCTTTTATGGAGGCACGGGTGGCTTCGATGGCCTCGTAGTCGATGTCCATGGTTCTCATGATTGTCGCTTTACCCGCAGATCAACCACATCAGGTCCGGCCAGTACTGTCGGTGGCCGGAGGCATGATGTGCGGAGGAGGTGGAGGAGCATGGTGAAAGGCGCGCTGAGCAGGTTCGGAACGGTCACGCGCGAGTGGTTCACCGGCGCCTTCGCCGAGCCGACCGCCGCCCAGGAGGGCGCCTGGAACTCCATCGCCGACGGCGACAACACGCTGGTGGTGGCGCCGACCGGCTCGGGCAAGACGCTGGCGGCGTTCCTGTGGTCGATCGACCGGCTGGCCACCCGGGAAGATCCCGAGCGGAAGTGCCGGGTGATCTACGTGTCGCCTTTGAAGGCGCTGGCGGTCGACGTCGAACGCAACCTGCGGGCGCCGCTGACCGGGGTGCGGCAGACGGCCCGGCGCACGGGGGTGACCGTGCCGGAGATCTCGGTGGCGATCCGGTCGGGCGACACCCCGGCCGAGGAGCGGCGGCGGTTCGCGTCCAAGCCCTCCGACATCCTGATCACCACGCCGGAGTCGCTGTTCCTGCTGCTCACCTCGCAGGCGCGGGAGGCGTTGCGCGGGGTCGAGACGGTGATCGTCGACGAGGTCCACGCGGTGGCGGGCACCAAGCGGGGCGCCCATCTGGCGCTCACCCTCGAACGGCTCGACGCCCTGCTGCCGAAGCCCGCGCAGCGGATCGGGTTGTCGGCGACCGTGCGGCCGGTCTCGGAGGTGGCGGCGTTCCTCGGGGGCACACGGCCGGCGACGGTGGTGCAGCCGCCGTCCGAGAAGCAGATCGAGATCGACGTGGTCGTCCCGGTCGAAGACATGGCCGAGATCACCTCGCGCGACGAGGGCGAGCCCAACCGGCGCAGCATCTGGCCCCACGTGGAGGAGCATCTTCTCGATCTGATCGAGGCCCACCGGTCGACGATCGTCTTCGCCAACTCGCGGCGGCTGTCGGAGCGTCTGTGCAGCCGTCTCAACGAGCTCGCATATGAGAGGAGCACGTCCGAGCCGATGCCCCCGGGGGTGCCGGCCGAGGTGATGGCGCAGGCGGGGGCGTCCAAGGGGGCGGTTCCCGAGGTCGTGCGGGCCCATCACGGGTCGGTGTCGAAAGAGGAGCGGTCGCAGATCGAGGAGGCGCTGAAGTCGGGGCGGCTGCCGGCCGTCGTGGCGACCTCCAGCCTGGAGCTCGGCATCGACATGGGGTCGGTCGACCTGGTCGCGTGCGTGGAGGCGCCGCCCAGTGTGGCCAGCGGGCTGCAGCGGGTCGGGCGGGCGGGCCACCAGGTGGGGGCAGTCTCACGTGGGGTGATCTTCCCGAAATACCGTGGCGACCTCGTGCAGACGGCCGTGGTGGCCGAGCGGATGAAGAGCGGCCAGATCGAGGAGATGCGTTATCCGCGCAACGCGCTCGACGTGCTGGCGCAGCAGATCGTCGCGATGACCGCGCTCGACGAGTGGACCGTCGACGAGCTGGAGACCGTGGTCCGCCGGGCCGCGCCCTATGCCACGCTGCCGAGGTCGGCGCTGGAGGCCACGCTCGACATGCTGGCCGGGCGCTATCCGAGCGAGGAGTTCGCCGAACTGCGTCCCCGCCTGGTGTGGGACCGGGTGACCGGCACGCTGCGCGGCCGTCCGGGGGCCCAGCGGCTCGCCGTCACCAACGGCGGCACCATCCCCGACCGGGGCCTGTTCGGCGTGTTCCTCGTAGGCGAGAAGGCGTCCCGGGTCGGGGAGCTCGACGAGGAGATGGTGTACGAATCCCGCGTCGGCGACGTCTTCGTCCTGGGCGCCACCTCCTGGCGGATCGAAGACATCACGGCCGACCGGGTGCTGGTCTCCCCCGCACCCGGCCTGCCGGGCAAGTTGCCGTTCTGGAAGGGCGACCCCCAGGGCCGTCCGGCCGAGCTGGGCCGGGCGATCGGCGCGTTCGTCCGGGAGCTGGCCGGGGCCGGGCCGGCCGCCGCCGACCGCGTCCGCGAGGCCGGGCTCGACGAGTTCGCGACCGGGAACCTCATCGGCTATCTGGCGGAGCAGCGGGAGGCGACGGGATACGTGCCCGACGACCGCACGCTGCTGGTCGAACGGTTCCACGACGAACTGGGCGACTGGCGGGTGATCATCCACTCCCCCTTCGGCGCGCGGGTGCACGCGCCCTGGGCGCTGGCCATCGGGCGGCGGCTGCGGGAGCGCTACGGGATCGACGTGCAGGCCGTCCACTCCGACGACGGGATCATCCTGCGTGTCCCCGACACCCTCGACGAGGCGCCGAGCGACGTCGCGGCGTTCGACCCGGAGGAGATCGAGCAGATCGTCACCGAGGAGCTCGGCGGATCGGCCCTGTTCGCGGCCCGGTTCCGCGAATGCGCCGGGCGGTCGTTGTTGCTTCCGCGCCGCACCCCCGGGCGGCGCAGCCCTCTGTGGCAGCAGCGGCAGCGGTCGGCGTCGCTGCTGGGCGTGGCGGCCAAGTACGCCGGCTTCCCGGTCGTGCTCGAGACGATGCGCGAGTGCCTGCAAGACGTGTTCGACGTGCCCGGCCTGGTGCGGCTGATGCGCGACATCTCGGCGCGGCGGATCCGGGTGGTCGAGGTGGAGACCCGGCAGGCGTCGCCGTTCGCGGCGTCGCTGCTGTTCAACTACATCGGCGAGTTCATGTACGAGGGCGACGCCCCCCTCGCCGAGCGCCGGGCCCAGGCTCTGGCGCTCGACACCTCCCTGCTGGCCGAGCTGCTCGGGCAGGCCGACCTGCGGGAGCTCCTCGATCCCGACGTGATCGCCGAGACCGAGCGCGAGCTGGCCCGGCTCGACCGCCCGCTGCGCGACACCGAAGACCTGGCCGACCTGCTCCGGTCCCACGGGCCGCTGCTCGCCGAAGACGTCGCCATCCGCGAAGGCGATCCCGGCTGGCTGGCCGAGCTGGAGCGGTCGCGGCGGGCGATCCAGGTGCGGGTCGCGGGCGTGCCGCAGTGGGCGGCGATCGAAGACGCCTGGCGGCTGCGCGACGCGCTCGGCGCGCCGCTGCCGGTGGGGGTGCCGCTGGAGTTCCTCGACGCGCCCGAGACGTCCGCCCGGCCCGATCCGCTGGGCGATCTGCTGTCCCGGCACGCCCGCACCCGCGGGCCGTTCCCGGCCTCGACGGCCGCCGCCCGGTTCGGGGTGGGGATCGCGGTGGTGTGCGACGCGCTGGCCCGGCTGGCGGCGTCCGGCCGGGTGGTGCCGGGCGAGTTCCGGCCCGGCGGACGGGGCGAGGAGTGGTGCGACGCCGGGGTGCTGCGGCTGCTGCGGCGGCGGTCGCTGGCCCGGCTGCGCAAGGAGGTCGAGCCGGTGCCGCCCGAGGCGCTGGCGATGTTCCTGCCCCGGTGGCACGGGATCACGGCCTACGAACCGCCGGGGGGCGCTTCCGGCGATGGGCGCCTCACGCGGTCCGGAGGCCGCCCCGAGCCGGGGTCGGCCGCCTCCCACCGCGCGATGGATTCGCTGGTCGCCGCCGTCGAGCGGTTGCAGGGGGCGGCCGTTCCGGCCTCGGCGCTGGAGACGCTGGTGCTGCCGGGGCGGGTGCCCGGATACTCGCCGTCGCTGCTCGACGAGCTGACCTCGTCGGGCGAGGTGCTCTGGGTGGGGCAGGGGGCGCTGCCGGGGGGCGACGGGTGGGTGTCCCTCTACTTCGCCGACACCGCGCCGCTGCTGATGCCCGAGCCGGCCGAGATCACCGTGACGCCGGTCCACGAGGCCGTGCTCGATGTGCTGGCGGGCGGCGGGGCGCTGTTCTTCCGCGACCTGTCGAACCGGGTGGTGCACGACGGGATGCCCGACGACGCCACGCTGGCGGCGGCGTTGTGGGATCTGGTCTGGTCGGGACGGGTGACGGGCGACACGCTCGCGCCGCTGCGGGCCACGCTGGGAACCGGGAAACCGGCGCATCGTCCGGCGTCGCCGTCGCGGCGTCGCCGGGCCGTGCTGCCGACGCGGTCGGGGCCGCCGACGGTCGGGGGGCGGTGGTGGCTGCTGCCCGAACCCTCGGCCGAGGCGACGCCGCGGGCCCAGGCGCAGGCCGAGATGCTGCTCGAACGCCACGGCGTGGTGACACGCGGCGGGGTGACCGCCGAGCGGCTGCCAGGCGGGTTCGCCGCCGTCTACCAGGTGCTGCGGGCGTTCGAGGAGAGCGGGCGGTGCCGCCGGGGCTACTTCGTCGAGGGGCTGGGCGGGGCGCAGTTCGCGCTGCCGGGGGCCGTCGACCGGCTGCGGGCGTCCGACCGCAAGGAAGTCGAGGTGCCGGCCCCGGCGCCGGCCGAGGGGGAATACGTCGACCCGTGGACGGCCTGGCGTCCCCGCGAGACCGAGCGCGAGACGCCGAAGGCGACCGTGATGGCGGCGGCCGATCCGGCCAACCCGTTCGGGGCGGCGCTGCCGTGGCCCGACCGGGGTGGCGACGCCGGGCACCGTCCGGGGCGGAAGGCCGGAGCGCTCGTGGTGACCGTGGCGGGGCGGCTGGTGCTCTATGTCGAACGCGGCGGGAAGACGCTGCTGTCCTTCGGCGAAGACGACCATCTGACCGTGGCGGTGGGGGCGTTGGCGGGGGCCGTGCGAGACGGGGCCCTGGGGCGGCTGACCGTCGAGCGGGCCGACGGCACGGCGATCAACGACTCGCCTCTCGCGGCGGCGCTGGAGGCGGCCGGTTTCCACCCGACACCGCGAGGCCTGCGGATAAGGGGGTGATCGCCGCCTATGGTGAGGAAAGACACGGCCGACGCGAGGAGGCGTAATGGCATGGACGGCTGCGGACATCGCCGATCTGTCGGGCAAGGGCGCGATCGTGACCGGCGCGAGCAACGGGCTCGGGCTCCTCGCGGCAGGTGAGCTGGCCCGGCGCGGCGCGAAGGTCGTCTTCGCGGTGCGCGACGTCACCAAGGGCGAGGCGGCCGCGGCGCGGGTGCGGTCCGCCGCCCCCAAGGCCGAGATCGTGGTGTCGCGGCTCGACCTGTCCGACCTGTCGTCCGTGCGCGACTTCGCCGGGCGGATGCCCGAGGTGTTCCCCAACGGGCTCGACATCCTGATGAACAACGCCGGTGTGATGGCGCTGCCCCGGCGGTTGTCGGCCGACGGCTACGAGATGCAGTTCGCGACCAACCACCTGGGGCATTTCGCGCTCACCGGGCTGCTGCTGTCGTCCCTGTTGCTGCGGCCCGCGCCGCGGGTGGTGACGGTGAGCTCGGGCATGCACAGGCGCGGGCGGATCGACTTCGACGACCTCCACGGGAGCAGGCGCTACTCGCCCTACGGGGCCTACTCGCAGTCGAAGCTGGCGAACCTGCTGTTCGCCTACGAACTCCAGCGGCGGGCGGCGGCCACTCCCCTGTTGTCGCTGGCCGCGCATCCGGGCTATTCGGCGACCGGGCTCCAGGAGGCCGGGCCGCAGATGACGAAGAGCCGGGTCCAGGGGCTGATCGTGCGGGCGGCGAACGCGGTCATGGCGCAGCGCGCCGAGATGGGCGTGTTGCCCCAGCTCTACGCGGCCACGGCGCCGGGTGTGCCGCGCGCGGGATATTTCGGGCCTGACGGGCGCGGGGAGATGCGAGGGTATCCGAAGCTGGTCTCCAGCAGCGCGGCGTCACATGACGAGACAGCGGCCCGGCGGTTGTGGGACGAGTCGGAGCAGATGACGGGCGTGCGATACAGCTTCGCGGGATGAGCCGGACACTCCTCGCCACGGCCGGTTCCGCGGCGTGAGCCACGACGCTCCTCGTCACGACCGGTTTCGCGCGGTGAGGCCGGGCGCTCCTCGCCAGGGCCGGTTTCGCGTCATCGCGAGACACCGGCCGTTGACCTGGGCACACACCGTCGGTTGACTGCGGTGGGTGAAAGCCAATCGGTCCATTCCGTCCGCCGCGGTCATCCCCGTCCTGATCTATCCCGATGTCCGGGAGGCGGTCGCCTGGCTCACTGGGGCGTTCGGCTTCGAGGAGCGGGTGCGGATCGGCGAGAACCACCGCTCCCAGCTTCGCCACGGCGATGGAGCGCTGATCATCGCTGACGTGCGCGGCGAGCGGAGGCCCCCACGCCCAGGAGAGGTGACCCATTCGGTCACCGTGCGCGTGGAGGACGCCATGGCGCACTGCGAGCACGCCCGGGCCTTCGGCGCGCGCATCCTCATGGAGCCCACCGATTTCGAGTACGGCGAGCGGCAGTACGCCGCCGAGGATCTCGCCGGCCACCACTGGACCTTCTCCGAGACGCTCGACGACGTCGCTCCCGAGGAATGGGGCGGGCAGACCGTCACTCCGTAGCGGTCAGGGCCCTGGTCTCCCGCTGGAGGGCGTTGAGGAAACGGGCGGCGTCGCGGCCGTTGATCAGGCGGTGGTCGTAGGCCAGGCCGATGTGGGCCACCTGCCGCGATCTCACCTCGGTCCCGTCCAGGTAGAGGACCTCCCGGGGAGCCGTCACGGCCAGCGCGCAGGCGGTCCCGGGGAAGATGAACGGGATGGCCAGGGTGATGCCGCCGTCGTGGTGGAGGGTGACGGCGATGTTCGCGCCGGCCAGGTCGGCGGCGCTGAAATCGCCCTTCATCGCGGCGACGCGATATTCCATCAGCCTGGTCGCGACCTCCTGGAGCGTCTTGGTTCCGGCGTCGTGGACGACCGGGACGTACAGGCCGTCGCCGGTGTCGAAGGTGACGCCGACGTTGGCGGTCTCCGCGAGCACCGCCTTGGTGCGGTCGTCGCCGAGGGTGGCGAAGAACAGCGGGAACTCGGTGTGGAGTCTGGCCACGGCCATGACGAAGAGCTCGGCCAGGCCGACGGGGCGGCGGACCTGTTTCGTCAGCCGGCGGGTGGCGGCGAGTTCCTCGTCGAGAGCCATGTCGAGGACGGCGTAGGCCGCGGGGATGGTGGAGTGCGAGAGCGTGACCGCCCGGCCGACGGCCTGCTGCACCTTCGACAACGGGGCGGTGGCGACGGAACTCTCCGCGGCCAGCCGCTCGACGTCGGCCCGCCGGACGACGTTGACGCCCAGGGTGCCGACCTGCTCTTCGGTCACGCCGAGTTCGTCCATGGCCGCCCGCGCGGGCGCGGTGATCACCGGGCCGGTACGGCTCTCCGGCGTCACCGGAGACTCGATCGGCGCGGGGGCCGGGGCCGACGAGCCGATGGTCGCCAGCAGGTCGCCCGGGGCGCAGTCGGCCATCAGGGCGACCTCCTGCCGCAACACTCCCGTCGCGTCGGCCGTCACCTCCTCGGCCGACTTGGAGGTCTCCAGGACGGCCACCGGGTCGCCCTCCTTGACCTCGGTCCCCGTCGCCACCAGCCATTCGACCAGGACGTAGGTGTCGTCGTTGTTGTTGAGCTTGGGGACCTTCACTTGAGGGACTCCAGGACCGTGTCGTGGATGGTGGTTTCGGTCAGCAGGACGGCACGTTCCAGGTGGCTCGCCGTCGGGATGATGCTGTCGGCCGAGTGGGCCAGCGCGACCGGGTTGCGCAGCACGCCCCACAACTCCCGGTGCAGCACGTGGGCGACCTCGGCGCCCCACGTCCCCCCGGCGGTGCTCTCCTCGGCGACCACCACCGACCTGGCCTCGCGCGCCACGGCCACCAGCGGGGCCGCGTCGAGGGGGTGGAGGCGGGAGGGCACGAGCAGGGTGCAGACGATCTCCTGTTCCAGCAGGAGGCGGCGCATGGCGGCGAGGGCGCGGTGGGTGACGCCGCCGGGGGCGATGATCACGCAGTCGGGCGGGGTGTCGACGTGGACGCGGGCCAGGCCGTCGGTGAGGTCCCAGGTGAACAGGTCGTCCACCTCGTGCATGCGCTTGGTGTAGAGGACCTTGTCCTCGAAGAAGACGCAGGGGCGCTCGGCGGCGATCATCTGGGTGAAGACGGCGTGGTTGTCGTGCAGGGGGGACATCTCGTAGACGTCGAGGCCGGGCACGCCGATGAAGTGTTTCTGCAGGCTCTGGCTGTGGGTGGGACCGTAGCCCCGGCCGCCGCCGGTGGGCAGGCGGACGATGAGGCGCATCGGGACGCGGGTGCCGTACATGGAGACGGACTTGGCGGCGAAGTTCACGATCTGGTCGAACGCCAGTGTGACGAAGTCGCTGAACATGATCTCGACGATCGCGGTGTCGCCGCACAACGCCAGGCCCGCCCCGACGCCGGTGATGGCCGATTCGCTGATCGGGGTGGTGATGACCCGCGAGGGGAAGCGCGTCGAGAGGCCGCGGGTGGCTTTGAAGGCGCCGCCGTAGGGGTCCAGGAGGTCCTCCCCGAGGAGGAAGGCCCTCGGGTTCGCGGCGAGCACCTCGTGCAGCGCGTGGTTGAGGTTCTCCACGACTCTCATGCGCCCCGCCTCACGGCTTGTCGGCCCCACGTCGACAGGGGGCGTGCCTTGACCTCACGGACGACGGAGCCGACCAGGTCGCGGGCGCGGGCGTCCGCCTCCGCGAACCCGGTCACGTCGGACATGTCGCGATACCAGTCGCGGAGCTCGGAGACGCCCGACCGGGTGTCGTCGCCCTTGCTGTGCGGGCCCAGCCGGTTGACGGCGAACTCCACCACCAGCGGGGAGCCGGTCCGCACCGCGGCCACCAGAGGGGTCAGCACGGTCCGGATCGCGGAGACGTCGTCGGCGGGCAGGGCCGTGTGCGCGACCCCGAAGGCCGCGCAGCGTGCCCCGATGGTGCCCGACATGGCCAGTTCGGTCGGCGTGGTCTGCGCGATGCCGTTGTGCTCGACCACGACCAGCAGCGGCAGCCCCCACAACGCGGCCAGGTTGAGGGACTCGTAGACCGCGCCCTCGCCCCACGTGCCGTCCCCGATGTAGGCGCACGCCAGGGCGCCGGAGCCGCGCAGGTGCAGGGCCGCGCCGACGGCCACCGGCAGGCTCTCGCCCTGGACGCCCGTCGACAGGTAGCCCTCGCGCAGGATGTGCTGGCTGCCGCCGACGCCGTCGCAGACCGCGCCCTCGCGGCCCATGATCTCGGCCAGCAGGCCGGCGGGGTCGTCGAAGCGGGCCAGGTAGTGGCCGTGGCCGCGATGGTTGCTGAAGACGTGGTCGTCCGGGCCCAGCAGCGGCGCCAGCGCCACGGGGACGATCTCCTGGCCCAGGCAGGTGTGGGTGGTGCCGTTCAGCTCGCCCTTCGCGAACAGGTCGAGCAGGGCGCGCTCGAAGTGGCGGATGAGCAGGAGCCGGTCGAGATCGGTGGTCACCTGACGGCCGGTTCCGCCTCGCGGATCGCCTGGACGACGCCCGCGATGGTCGGGGTGTCGAAGAAGACGTCCAGGGGGACCTCGACGCCGAGGCGTTTGCGCATGCGGGCGATGATCTGGGTGATGGTCAGGGAGTGCCCGCCGAGGTCGAACAGGTCCTCCTCGTCGCCGATCTCGTCGATGCCCAGCACTTCCTGCCAGATCTCGCGGACGGCGTCGTCCAGGCCGGACGCCTGTGGGGTGCCGTCCACCGGGCTTTCGGGGTTGTTCATGATGGTGAGAAGGTCCTCCGCTATCCGGGCGACGTCCGGCTCCGTGCCGGAGCCGGCGCCGTACTGCATGATCACGTAGAGGCCGTCGGGGTGGTCGACGGCCTGGAGGTGCAGGGTGCTGCGTACGGAATGGTTGAAGGCGGCCCAGTCGACCGTGGTCTTCACGCCGGTGAAGACCGGGTCGGGGCGCCGTTTGCGGTAGCTGACGGAGACCTGGGCGAGGGCGGTGCGCGGGCGCACTCCCCTGACGGCGCGGGCGTAGGGCACGTGCCGGAAGCGGTACATCTCGCGCAGGTCGTGGTGGAGGGTCCGGGCGACGTCGGCGACGGTGCCCGCCGGCGCGACGGTGACGGGGAGCTCGTTGACGAACAGGCCGATGTTGTCGCGGACGTCCGGGACCCGGGTGGACAGGTCGACGGCGAGGGTCGGGGCCGGGTCGCCGTAGCGGTGCAGCAGGGTGTGGACGGAGGCCAGGAAGAGCTCGAAGCGCGAGACGCCGGGCAGGTCGGGCATCCGGCCGCGGAAGGTGTGCACCGCCCCTTCGGCGGCCCCGCGTCCGGCCGTGGCCAGGCCGGGCAGCGGCGTGGCCTCTCCGGGTGGCCGCGCCGCCCAGTAGGCCTTCGCCTCGTCGAGGTCGTCGCGGACCCGTTCGCGTTCCCCTTCGGCGAAGCTCGCGTACGACATGCCGAGCCGGGGCCGCGACTCGCCGTTGTAGAAGTCGGCCAGGTCCCTGACCAGGATGTCCTTCGACTCGCCGTCGAACACCAGGTGGTGCGCGACGAACACCAGCGCGTGCCGCTCGGGGCCCAGCTTGGCGAGGGTGAACCGGGCGAGCGGCCCGTTCTCGACGTCGAAGGGCCGCAGGGTCTCCTCGCGTACGAGCTCATGAAGGTCGCCGGCGACGGTCAGCCGGATCGGCGGGCGTTGTCCGGGCACCATCACGGGCAGCCCGTCGACCTCGGCGACCGCGCTGGACAACACCGCGTGCCGCCGGACGACCGCCGCACAGGCCTGGTGGAGCGCGCACGCGTCGAGCCGTCCCTCGAAGTCGACGACCAGCGGCATGTGGTAGGCGGTCCGGGCCCGTCCCATCCGCTCGGTGATCCACATCCCGGTCTGCGCGAACGACGCCTCGGTCATGGCAGCGCCTTCTTGTCGACCTTGCCGCCCCGGTTGCGCGGCAGCGTGTCCATCGTGGTGACCTTCGCCGGCAGCTCGTGCGGGGCGAGCCGGTCGATCAGGAACGCCCGCAGGTCCGCGGGGGAGATCTCCTCCCGGACGACCAGAGCCGCCGCCACCACCGTCCCGAGCACCGGGTGGGGGACGCCGTAGGCGGCGGCCTCGGTGACCAGCGGATGGGCGTGCAGCGCCTCCTCGATCTTCAGGGTGGAGACCTTGTGGGCGCCCGACTTGACGACGTCGCCGGTCCGGTCGACCAGGAACAGGTAGCCCTCCTCGTCGAGGTAGCCGAGGTCGCCCATGCGCACCCAGCCGTCGCGGAAGGTGTCCGACGCGGTCTCGCCGAGGTAGGCGCGGGGCGCGGCGGGCGAGCGCATCCACACCTCGCCGACGTCCCCGGGGGCGGCCGCGGTCCCGTCGGGCGAGCTGATCCTGACCGAGCCGCCGGCCGCCGCGCGGCCCACCGACCCCGGGCGCTCGGGGTCGAAGACCATGATCGTCTGAGCGGGGGCGGCCTCGGTGGAGGTGTAGTAGTTCGTGATCATCGCGGCCGGGAACAGCCCGGCCAG
Organism: Herbidospora yilanensis; assembly: GCF_001570565.1. Lineage (GTDB taxonomy): Bacteria > Actinomycetota > Actinomycetes > Streptosporangiales > Streptosporangiaceae > Herbidospora > Herbidospora yilanensis. Next base: position 133,573 of record NZ_BBXE01000018.1, read on the forward strand.
CTTCACCGCCACGGCCGAGGGCAGCGGCGCGGCGGCCGACCCGAGCAGGAGCACGCTGTCGAGGGGCTCGACCCCGGCCGACAGCAGCTCGATGGCCATGGCGGGCACCAGGAACACCGTCCCGGCCTGGTATTTCGCGATGAGCGAGGCGAACCGGCGTGGGGTGAAGACGGCGGTCGTGACGACGGTGGGGTGCGCGGCGACGGCGTTGACCAGCATCATCTGGCCGGCGTTGGTCCCGATGGGGAACGCGTGCGCGAGGTGCCCGGAGTGCCGGAAGGCCCGGCGGCGCGGGTCGCGGTGGAGGCCGAAGGCGAGGTTGGCGTGGGCGGCGGTGACCCCCTTGGCCACCCCGGTGGTGCCGGAGGTGAAGAGGATCTGAGCGGGGTCGGCCGGAGACACCCGAGGGAGCGGGGAAACCGATCCGTCCATGAAAGTTACATCGCGCAGGATTCTGCCGATTCCAACACGTTCCGCGAGATGTCGGATCTCTCCCTCCGGGGTGCGGTCGGAGATCGGCACCGCGACGGCCCCCGCCCGCAGCACCCCCATGAACGCCACCGCGTAGTCGAGCCATCCCGCGTGGGGGAACACCAGCCCCACCGGCTCCCCGGGGCGCACACCTTCGGTGATCAGCAGGTTCGCCAGACCGTCGGCACGGGAGTGCCAGGCGGCGTAGGTCAGTTCCCCCACCCCGTGGACGATCATGGCGACGCCGTCAGGCTCGGCGGCGGCGCGGGCCGCCAGCAGATCCGAGAGCGTCATCGGCTTCCTCAAAGATCGGATGAATACTGCCCGAGCACTGCCTTACTGAAAAGATTCTTTCCAGTTAGGTCAGTCGCCAGTGTGGCACGGTCCGGACGCTCGTCACAAGGGGTCCCAGGCTCCGGCAGCCCAATGGGTTGGGCACGTTTAGAGCTTGTGAGCGGACGCGGGGCATGCCAGACTGACGCCGTCCGCTAATTGCAAAGAACCTTTCCAGTTAGCTTCCCGAGCTGAGGCGTTTGGCCTCTTTGTGCTGCATTCGTCCGATCACTTGAGGGAAGATGCTCGCCGTCACACCGGCCAATCCGCTCTCGCTCGGACAGGAACGGCTCTGGTTCCTGCACGAGCTCAACCCCGACGACGCGTCGTACAACATCTGTGTGACCGAACGGCTCGTCGGGGATCTCGACGTGGCCGCGCTCCAGCGGGCACTTGACACGGTCATGCGGCGGCACGAGGTGCTGCGGACGCGCTACCCGGCCGTCGACGGCAGCCCGGTCGCGCTGGTCGAGGACCGTGCACTCCCGCTCGAACGCGTCTCCGGCGTGCCGCTCGCCGACCTCACCAACCGCCCGTTCGACCTGGCGAACGGGCCGGTCGTCAGGGCCTATCTGACCGACGACCAGACGCTCGTCATCGTGCTGCACCACATCGCCGGCGACGGCTGGTCGCTCGGGCTCCTGTACGACGAGATCGCCACCCTCTACTCCGGCGGCGACCTCCCCGACCTGCCGACACAGTACGGCGAGCACGCCCGCAGGCAGCGTGAGCAGCCGATCGACACCTCCTACTGGCGCGCGCGGCTCGACCGGGTGCCGGTGCTCGACCTGCCCGCCGACCTGCCCCGGCCGAGGGTCCGCACCTCGAAGGGCGCGGTAGTCACGAGGAGGCTGCCCCGGGAGCTCACCGACCAGGTGAACGCGCTCGCCCGCAAGGAGCGCGTCACCCTGTTCATGCTGCTCATGGCCGCCTTCCAGACCCAGCTCCACCGCTACACGGCCGCCGCCGACTTCGCCGTCGGCACCCCGGTCGCGGCCCGCCCCGACGAGGACGTCGAGAAGCTCATCGGGTTCTTCCTCAACACGGTCGTGCTCCGCGCCGACCTGAGCGGAGATCCGACCTTCCGGGAGTTGCTCAAGCGCACCCGCCGGACCGCGATCGAAGCGTTCACGCACGCGGAGACGCCGTTCGACCGGGTGGTGCAGGACCTCGGCGTGACCCGCGACCTGAGCCGGACGCCCGTCTTCCAGACCCAGTTCAGCCTGCGCAGCGAGGCCGGCACCCGCCTCCGCCTCGACGGGCTGGTCGCCGAACCGGTCGACCCCGACTTCCACCAGGCGAAGTTCGACCTGTCGCTGGAGATCACCCCGACCGGCGACGGCCTGGACGCCTTCTTCGTCTACTCGGCCGACCTGTTCCACCACCCGACGGCCGAACGGTTCGCGGCCAACTTCGAGACGCTGCTGCGCTCGATCGTCGCCGACCCGGAGCGGCCGATCTCCCGCCTCGGCCTCGTCTCGAATGCCGAGCGGGAGCTTCTCGACGGGTGGTCCACGTCGCCCGGCGAGCGGGTCACGCCCGCGCAGGAGACCCTCGCCGAGGTCATCTCCACCCGGTCGCCCGAACGGGTGGCGATCCGGCACGGGGACGAGGCGATCACGTACCGGGAACTGCACCGGCGGGTCGCCGGCGCCGCGCGGGGGCTGCGCGAGCGGGGGGTCGGCCCGGGTGTGCGGGTGGCGGTCTGCATGGAGCAGTCGATCGACCTGGCCGTGGCGCTGCTCGCGGTGCTGAAGGCGGGCGGGGCGTACGTGCCCATCGACCCCGAGTACCCGGACGAACGCCGCGCCTTCATGATCGAGGACTCGGGCGCGGCGGTCGTGCTCACCGAGATCGGCGACGCCGAGGCCGACGACATCGAGCCGCTCGGCGACGGCGACGACCTCGCCTACGTCATCTACACCTCGGGCTCGACGGGGAGACCGAAGGGCGTCGCGGTCCAGAACCGCGAGATCCTCCGCTACCTCGCCGACGCCCGGCGGCGCTTCGCCGTCGAGGACGAATCGCAGTACGCCCTCCTCCAGTCGCTCGCCTTCGACTTCGGCATCACGATCCTCTACCTGTGCCTCAGCACCGGCGGCACCCTGCACCTGCTGCCCGCGCGCATCTCCGGCCCCGAACTCGCCGAGCACATGCGCGGCATCGACTACGTCAAGCTCACCCCCTCCCACCTGGGCGCCCTCGCCGCCGACACCGACGACGTCGCCGCCCTCCTGCCGCGCAAGCTGCTCATCTTCGGCGGCGAGGGGTCGAGCTGGGACTTCGCCCGCGACCTCGCCAGACGGGTCCCGGTCGTCAACCACTACGGCCCGACCGAGGCCATCGTCGGCGTCTCCACCTACCGCGTCTCCCCCGACGTGACGCCGACGGGTCCGATCACCCCGATCGGGAGACCGCTGGGCCATTCGGCGCTGTACGTGCTGGACCGGCACCTTTCGCAGGTCCCGGCGGGCGTGCCGGGCGAACTGTGCATCGGCGGCCGGCTGGCCCGCGAATACCTGGGCCGACCCGGCCTGACCGCCGAGAAGTTCGTCGACCACCCCCGGTACGGCCGTCTCTACCGTTCGGGCGACCTGGCCCGCTGGCTCCCGACCGGAGACCTGGAGTTCCTGGGCCGCCGCGACCTCCAGGTCAAGATCCGCGGCTACCGCGTGGAGCTCGGCGAGATCGACGAGGCGCTGCGCCTGGTGCCCGGCGTCTCCCACGCCGTCACCGACGCCCGCGACGGCGAACTGGTCGGCTACGTCGTCGCCGACCCCCGGCCCGCCATCGCCGCCCTGCGCACGACGCTGGGCGAGCGGCTGCCGGAGTACATGGTCCCGACCCGCTGGGTGTTCCTCGACGAACTCCCGCTCAAGGGCCACGGCAAGGTCGACCGGGCGGCCCTGCCCGCCCCCGAGGACACCCGCTCGGACGACGTCCCGTTCGAGCCTCCGGCCGACGCCTGGGAGGAGGCCGTCGCCGCCGCCTGGTGCGAGGTGCTGGGTCTCCGGCAGGTCGGCGTGCTCGACGACTTCTTCGACCTCGGCGGCCACTCGCTGCTCGCCACCCGCGTCGTGGCCAGGCTGCGCAGAACCCTTCCCGAAGGCTCGTCGCCGATCGCGCTGATGGACCTGTTCCAGCACCCGACCGTCCGCGCCCTCGCGGCCGTCGCCCGATCGGCGTCCGGACCGAGGCCGCTCCTCTACCGCCTGACCGGGCCGGGCGCCAAGGCCCTGGTCTGCGTCCCCTACGGCGGCGGCAGCGCGGTCGTCTACCAGCCGCTCGCCGATGCACTGCCGCCGGAATGGGAGCTCTGGTCGGTCGCCGTCCCCGGCCACGACCTGGGCCTGCCCGAGGAGTCCCAGCCCCTCGAAGAGGTGGCCCGCCGCTGCGTCGAGGAGATCCTGCGCATCGAGGCCCCCGTCACCCTCTACGGCCACTGCGGCGTCGGCGGCGCCCTGACCGTCGAGATCGCCCGCCGCCTCGAAGCGGCCGGACGCACGGTCGACACCGTCTACCTCGGCGGCATCTTCCCGTTCGCCCGCCCCACCAGAGGCGTGCTCGGGCGCTGGGCCCGGCTGGCGCGGCTGGAGCGGTTCCGCAGCGACAAGGGCCAGCTCAACTGGCTCACCGCGCTCGGCGCCGACCTGTCGGACCTGGACGACGCCCAGAAGGCGTTCGTCATCGGGAACATGCGCCGCGACGCCCGCGCCGCCGAGGACTACTTCACCACGCTGATGGACAGCGGCGCCCCGAAGCTGACGGCGCCGATCGTCTCGATCGTCGGCGAGTACGACCCCGCGACGGACTACTACGAGGAGCGCTACGCCGAGTGGGGCTTCATCGCGGAGCGGACCCGGCTGGTCGTGATCGACGAGGCAGGCCACTACTTCCTCAAGTACCGCGCGGACGAACTCGCCCAGATCGTGGGTGCGAGCGACCCTGACCTCGTCTCGCACCCCACCGCCGACACGGCCGGGCCGGCCGCGTCCGGCCCGGCCGGCCCGGCGCCCTCGGTCACCCGGTTCCTGCTGGTCGCGTTCGGGCAGATGGTCTGCCTGGCCGGGTCGACGCTGACCGAGTTCGCGCTGCCCCTCTGGGTCTACCTCCAGCACCAGTCGATGACCCAGCTCGCCGTCCTCCAGGTCCTGGCCGTCATCCCCGGCGTGCTGTCCGCGCCGCTGGCCGGGGCGCTGGTCGACCGGTCGTCCAAACGCGCCGTGATGATCGGCGGCAACGCGGCGGCCCTGGCCGTCCAGGCCGCGACGGGCGTCCTGGTGTGGACCGGCGGCCTGCAGGTCTGGACCCTCTACGTCCTGCTCCCGCTGCTGTCGGTCGCGCTGACCACACAACGGCTGGCCTTCACGGCGGCCGTGCCGCAACTGGTGCCCAAGCGCTACCTCGGCCACGCCAACGGCATCGCCCAGATGGCGCTCGGCATGGCCCAGTTCGTCGCGCCGCTCGCGGCCGTCGGCCTGCTGGCCGTCTGGGGCCTGCACGGCATCCTCGTGCTGGACGTCGTCGGCCACGTCTTCACCATCGTCGTGCTCGCCCTGGTCGCCTTCCCCGCCGCGCTGGCCCTGCGCCGCAGGGAGACGGTCGGCCGGGAGATCGCCGAAGGGTTCAAGATCTCGTTCGGCAACCCCTACTTCCGGGCGATGGTCGTCTTCTTCGCGTTCCTGTCGCTCGGCCTGTCACCGGTCTTCATGATGTACTCGCCGCTGGTGCTGGAGTTCGGCACCGTCCAGGAAGCGGGTGTGATCGCGCTGGTGGCCGGTTCGGGCGCCGTCGCGGGCGGCCTCACGATGGGCCTGTGGGGCGGCCCGTCCCGGCGCCGGATGCGCGGCATGCTGCTCCTCACGTTGATCATCGCCGGGTCGTGCGGCGTCGTCGCGCTCCGCGACGACCTGGTCGTCATCGGCGCCGGCGCGTTCGGCGTCAGCTTCGGCCTGGCCCTGGTCAACGGCGTCTACAACACGATCATCCAGGTCAAGGTCCCGCAGCGGTTCCACGGCCGGGTGTTCGCGCTCAACCAGATGGTCGCCTGGTCGACCATCCCGATCGGCGTCGGGATCATCGCCCCCGTGGGCACCGGGCTCCTCGGCGACGTCTCCCTGATGTACGCGGTATTCGCCGGATTCATCCTGCTGGTCGTGGCCGGGGCGCTCCTCACGCGGAGACTGGCCCGGTTCGACGACGCGGTCCCCGACGCCACCCCCGACGACCTGGTCGGACTGGAACGGAAGGTGCGCAATGAAGGAAAGACTGGCCGAACTGGTGTCGGAGTCGTGTGACGGCGAGCTCACCCCGGCCGACGTGCTGGCGGCGACCGTGCCGCTGGCCTATCTCGGCGTGACCTCGCTGGCGCAGATGCGGCTCATCGACGCCGTCGAGCGCGAATACGGCGTCGAGGTCGACCTGAGCGGCGACGTGACGTTCCTCGACAGCGTCGACGGGCTGGCCGCCTGGGTCGAGGCCGCCCGGTCGCCGGCATGACCCGGGCCGTTTTCTCGGGCGGGCGTACCGGGACGGCGTCGTTCACCTGGGGTCAGCGCGCGATCTGGGAGGCGATCGAGCGGACCCGGCCGGACGACCACTACTTCAACTTCGGCCGGGTGCTGCCGCTCGGGGCGCGCCCGGCGTCGGTGTCGTCGGCGTTGTGGGCGCTGGGCCGGCTCGTCGAGCGGCACGAGTCGCTGCGCACCCTGGTCGGCGACGGCGGCCAGGCGCTGCGGGCGAGCGGGGAGCTGCGCGTCCGGACCGGCGACGATCCCGCCACCCTGCTGGCCGACATGACGGCCACCGCGTTCGACTACGCGGACGAGTGGCCGCTGCGGGCCGGGCTGGTGCTCTCCCCCACCGGTGAGGTCACCCATCTGGTGCTGGTCTTCTGCCATCTGGCCGCCGACGGGCTGGGCGCCGAGCAGGCCATCCGCGACCTGCGCCTGCTGCTCCTGCGTGGTGGCGCGCCCGCGGCGCGGCCGCCGCAGCCGATGGACATCGCGCGCTGGCAGGGGTCGCCCGCCGGCCGCCGGGTGGCGGCCGAGGCGGCGGCGTACTGGGAGGACGCGCACCGGCGCATCCCGCCGACGATGTTCCACGTGCCGTCGGGGGCCGGGGAGTCGCCGCCCATCTGGCGGGCGTCGCTGCGCTCCCCCGCGGTCGACCTGGCCGCGCAGCGGATCGCGGTCCGGCACGGCACGAGCACCTCCACGGTCCTGCTGACGGCGGTGACGGCGCTGGTGTCGGAGATGACGGGGCACGAGACGGTGGCGATGTTGCCGATCGTGGGGAACCGGTTCCGGGCCGACACCCGGACGGCGGTGACCACGATGTCGCAGGAGGGGCTGTTCGTCCTGGACGTGGAGAAGGTGCGGTTCGACGAGCTGCTGGGCCTGGCGGGTCCGGCGGCGCTGCGGGCGTACCGGAGCGCCTATCACGACCCCGCCGACCGGTCCGCGGCGCTGGAGCGGGTCGCGGCCGACCGGGGGACGGTCGTGCATCCGTGGTGCTGCTTCAACGACATGCGCTTCGCCGACAACCCCGTCTACCGCGACGAGGCGCTGATCCGCCGGGCGCTCGGCGAGAGCACGCTGAGCTGGCCGATGTCGCAGGACCAGCTCAACTGCCGGTTCTGCGTCCATCTGAGCGGGACCATGGACGTGTCGGTGACCGCCGACACCCGCTGGTCGTCGAAGGCCGACATGGAGAGGTTCCTGCACGGGCTGGAGACGATGCTGGTCGAAGCGGCACTGCGGTGATCGCCTACGCCGAGGCGACCTCGTGTCCCCAGGGCCGCCCGCTGACCTTCCGGCTGGACGGCGACAGCGGCGTCCACGTCCACGACGCCACCACGGGTGCCCACGTGCTGACGACGCGCGCGACCGGCCCGCGCTGGACGCTGGTCGTTCCCGGGCACTGGCCCAGTTCGCTCTACCGCGCCCACTTCACCGACGCGCCTTCCTCGGAGGTACCGAGGGCGACCGGCGAGTTGCCCGGCGTCAACGTCTCCGGCGACGACGAGGTCTACTTCGTCGTGACGCCGTCCGGGCCGAAGAAGCACATCCTGGTGTCCATCCCGTTCGGCACCTGGCAGGCCTACAACCGCGCCGGTGTCCCGGGTGAGGGCCTCTATTGGACGGAGGACCCGTCGCGCGCGACCGAAGTCACCTTCGACCGTCCGGGCGGCGGCCCCTCCCCCGAACGCTGGGAGGACGGCTTCCTGCGCTGGCTGCGCCCGGCGGGCTTCGAGGCCGACTTCTGCGACGGCCTCGACCTGTCGCCCGAGCTGCTCGACGGCTACCGCCTGCTCGTGGTCAACGGCCACGACGAGTACTGGACCCGCGAGATGCGCGACGCCTGCGAGGAGTTCGTGCGGCGCGGCGGCAACATGGCCGTCTTCGCCGGGAACACCGCCTGGTGGCAGGCCCGCCTGGAGGGCCGCACGCTGGTCTGCCACCGTGACCCCTTCACCGACCCGGTCGACGACCCGTCGCTGGTCACCGCCGAGTGGTCGGCCGTCGGCCGCCCGGAGAACACGATGACCGGCGTGTCGTTCCGCGCCGGCGCGGGCACGTGGGGCCCGTCGATGCCGTTGATGAACGAGGAGTCGTACGTCACCCGCTTCGCCGGCCACTGGGTCTTCGAGGGCACCGGCCTGACCGAGGGCGACAAGTTCGCCCAGGGCGCGCTCGGCTACGAGACCGACGCGGCCGAGTTCGTCGAGGTCGGCGGCGTGCCGAGAGTGACCTCACGCGACGGCACCCCGTCGTCCTTCACCGTCCTCGCCACGGCCGACCTGCGCCACTGGCGCAGCGGCGGCCAGGGCGGCTGGGCGACCATGGGCGTCTTCACCTCGGGCCGCGGCACCGTGTTCAACGCCGCCACGGTGAACTGGGGCAACACCCTCCACGACCCGGTCGTCGACCGCATCACCCGCAACGTCATGACCCGCCTCAGTTCGCCGTACGACGGCTGGGACGTGATCGGCGAACCGTCGGACGTCCGCGCCCTGGCCGCCGACGCCCGCGTCCTCTACGGCGTGACGTCCGACGGCGCGCTGATGAGCCGCGAACTGTGCGCCCAGAACCTCCTGTGGCGGCCGATCGGCTGGGCCGGCGACGTGACCTGCCTCGACACCCCGCGCGAGGCGGCGGGCACCCGCGGCGTCCTGCTGTACGGGGTGACCCCCGAGGGCATGCTGCGCTCGCGGGCGGCCGTGGAGGTCCCGGCCCCCTGGACCGACGAGGCCCGGTGCCCGGAGGGAACCGTGGCCCTGGCGATCGCCGACTGCACGTTCTGGGCCGCGACCTCGGAGGGCCGCCTGTGGGCGATGCCCTTCACCGGCGAGGAGTGGCTCGACCGGGGCCCGTGCGACGCGGTGGCCATGAGCGGCATGAACGGCCGCCTCTACGCGCTGACGAGCACGGGCGAACTGGTCACCCGCCGCCCGGACGCGACGGACGAGTGGCGCCCGGCGGGCGACCTCCCCGAGGGCACGACGACGTTCACGGCCCACGCGGGCCGCTTCGTCGCCACCGCTCCGGGGGAACCGCTGCGCTGGCGGGCGAGCCCGAGGGCCGGAGATCAGAGTTCGACCGGACCGTAGATCGCCGACTCGCGCCCCCGCGTCATCGCCCAGTAACGGTCGCCGTAGGACCAGTGCCACCACTCGGTCGGATAGTTGACCAGCCCGACCGCCTCCAGCGCCGTCGCCAGCACCTTCCGGTTCTGCACGGCCTCGGCGGAGATGTCGGTCGACGCCGTGTAGCAGGCCCCGTCACTCTGTTCCGGCGTGGCGTTGACCTCGGTGCCCATGTCGAGTTCGACGCCGTCGTCGCCGCACAGCGTCAGGTCGACGGCGGCCCCGGCCGTGTGGGGCGCGACCTCGACGGGCGACACGAACCGGCTCGCCGCCACGTGCAGCTCGTCACTCGACATGTCCGGAAATGTCGTGCGCAACGTCTCCCGGTACTCCTCGAACCACTTCCGCTGTAACGACACCGGCCGGTAGCCCTCGACGACCATCAGGTGCACGCCCAGTGGCAGCACCACCCGCCGCAGCCGCTCGGCGACCCCCTCGCGCAGGTGCGCGAACGCACCGGCCGGGTCGGCCAAGCGCAGGTCGACACGGAGGAAAGCGCGCACGTCGACGAGCGGCTCAAGGCAATCGATCACCGGTATGGAGGTCACCCGGGGGTCGGAGATCAGAATGACGTCACCCATATTGTCAGACCGTATCCGAGAAGACCTGTTCCCTCGCCTCCTCCAGGGCGGCCACCAGCGCCCCCCGGAGCACCGGATTGCCGTCCACCTCCGTCACCGCCACCCGGGGCCGGGAGGGACAGACACGCGCCACCTCGTCCTCGACCCGGGCGGCCAGCTCGCGGCCGCCGGCCCGGCCGACGTCGCCCGACAGGACGATGAGCCCGGGGTCGAGAACCACCGCCACGGCCGCGACGCCGACGGCCAGGCGGCCGGCGAGCTCGTCGAGGAAGCTCCCGTTCCCCTCGGCGACGGCCTTGGCGACCAGCTCGGCCACGGGCGCCTCCCCCGGGCCCACACCGTGGGCCAGCGCCATGCCGTGCAGCGCGTCCCCGCCGACCAGGCGCTGGAAGGAGCCGGACTGGGGGTCGCGCACGTTCGAGGGCAGGGGCTCGCCCGGCACGGGCAACCAGCCGATCTCGCCCGCGCCGCCGGTGATGCCCCGGTGCAGCCGGCCGCCGAGCATGACGCCGAGGCCCTGGCCTGTCCCGGCCCACATGATGACGAAGTCGTCGAGGCCGCGCGCGGCCCCGTGGGCCTGTTCGGCCAGGGCGGCGAGGTTGACGTCGTTCTCTATGCGTACCGCCCGGCCCAGGTCGGCGCGGAGCTCGGCCAGCACGCCGAAGTGCCACGCGGGCAGGTCGAAGGAGTAGCGCACGTCCCCGCTGCGGGGGTCGACCACGCCGCGGGTCCCGATCACCAGGCCGCTGAGCTGGTCGAGGACGATCCCGGCGCTCTCGCAGGCGCGGAAGAGGGCGTTGTGCACCAGCTTGACGGGGTCGCGGGCCTCGCTGGGGTCGACGGTCACCTCGGCGATGGCGCGGCCGATGATGTCGGCGACCCCGGCGGTCACGCTGTCGGGCGAGACCTCCAGCCCGGCGACGTACGCCGATTCGGGGTTGACCGCGTAGAGCGCCGCGTTCGGGCCGCGCCCGCCGGCCCGTTCGCCGGCCGTCGTGACCAAGCCGCGATCTTCCAGCCGGGCGAGCAACTGACCTGAGGTGACCTTGCTCAGTCCGGTGAGTTCGCCCAGCTCGGCCCGGGTGAGCGGGCCCTGCAGGAGAAGGAGCTCCAGGGCCGATCTGTCGTTTATCTGCCGGAGCAGCCGGGGCGTGCCGGGGCGTCGGGCCACCGCTGTCTCCCTTCTCGTCACGATCCGCTAACGCGGGTTTTTTTTAAGAAAGTTTCTTGTTAGTTTAACGGCAGTCACCCCATAGGCAAGCGATCAAGCCTCTGAGGTGCCACAAACGCCGACCGTCAGCAACCCCAAGGTGCCCGGCCCGCCGACACCTCAACTTGCCTAGACGAGAAGCCGGGAAGGGAGAACCCCCAACGTGAAGATCGTGAAGATCGCCGGCATCACCGCCGCCCTCGCCCTGGGTGTCGCCGCTTGTGGTGGTGGCGAGACCACCGAATCGGCACCCGCCGCCACCGCCGCCGAATCGGCTCCCGCCGCCTCCGGTCCCAAGTTCGCCGGTCAGACGCTGACGATGTGGCGTCTCGGTGACTCGAACCCGCCGGCCCAGGCCTATATGGACGACCTGAACGCCGAGTTCCAGAAGGTCACCGGCGCCACGGTCAAGCTGGAGTGGATCCCGTGGCCGCAGGTGAACGACAAGTTCACCGCCGCCGCCGCGGGTGGCGCCGGCCCCGACGTCACCGAGATCGGCAACGACCAGGTGCCGCTGTGGGTCAGCCAGGAGGCGCTCAGCCCCATCACCGCCCTCACCAGCGCGGGCGACCAGGCCCAGATCCCGAAGAACCTCTTCGGCCTGGAGACCATCGACGGCGAGGTCTACGCCGTGCCGTGGGGCGCCGGCACCCGCGCGGTCCTCTACCGCAAGGACTGGTTCGAGGAGCTGAAGATCGAGGTGCCGAAGACCTGGGACGAGGTCGTCGCCGCCGCCAAGAAGATCCAGGACGAGAAGGGCAAGGACGTCGACGGCTTCGCCTTCAACGGCGGCTCCGACGCCAACCACCTCCTCGGCGCCATGGCCTGGGCCGAGGGCGGCGACTACGCCGTCAAGGAAGGCGACAAGTGGGTGGGCAAGCTCACCGACCCGACCTTCAAGGCCGGCTTCGAGACGTACACGGGCCTGGTGACCGGCGGCCTCTCGGGCAAGTCGCGGCTGACCCAGAACACCGTGGACATCCGCACCCGCTTCGCCAACGACAAGGTCGGCATGTACCTGACCGCGTCGTGGGACATCCCCGGCATCGAGACCGACTCCAAGGGCAAGGTGAAGGCCGACCAGCTCGCCTTCTTCCCGCTCCCCGCCAAGACCGGCGGTGAGGCCCCGGCGTTCTTCGGCGGCAACGACATCGCCGTCTGGGGCACCACCCAGAACGCCGAGCTCGCCCAGGAGTACATCAAGCTCGCCACGAGCAAGCAGTGGGCCGACCGCTACGCCAAGGACGGCGGTCTGCTCCCGGTCTACCCGGACACCCTGGCCTCGCTGTCGAGCGACCCGGTCCAGGCCCCGTTCGCGGCGGCGTTCGCCAAGGCCCGGTCCTTCCCGGCCGACCCGAACTGGACCGAGGCGGGCGAGACCAAGGCGGTGCTGCAGAACGCGGCCCGCTCGGTCATCGAGGGCAAGGCTTCGGCCGATGAGGCGCTCGCGACGGCCAACAAGGAACTCGAAGACATCCTCAACCAGTAGCGACGATGACCGACACGTCGATCGCCCGCCGGGGCGGAGGCAACGCCTCCGCCCCGAGCGGGCGCCCCCGCCGCTCTCACCGTCCACCGAAGAAGGCCTCGGGTCTCAACCCGAAGTACATCCCCTACGCGCTGCTGATCCCCGGCCTGCTGGTCATGGTGGCGCTGCTGCTGTACCCGATGATCCAAGTGTTCATCATGTCCTTCCAGAAGGTCGGACTGCCGCAGATCCGGGAGATCAACCCCCGCCCCGCCGAATGGCTGGGCTGGGAGAACTACACCAAGGTCTTCGAGAACGACGTCTTCTGGTCGTCGCTGCGCAACACCCTGGTGTTCGCGTTCGTGGCGGTGAGCCTCACCCTGATCGTCGGAACCGCGGTCGGGGTCCTGCTCCAGCAGCTCAGCAAGCGCATGTCGACCTTCCTGATCATCGGCATCATGTTCGCGTGGGCGGTCCCGCCGGTCGCACAGGGTGTCATCTGGCGCTGGCTCTTCGACGCCGAGGCCGGGATCATCAACTGGGCGCTCAACCTGCTGCCGGACTTCCTCTCCAACGCCCTGTTCGGCCGTGCCGACTGGACCGGCGAACCCTGGCTCAACGAGGCGTTCACCATCTACATCGTCCTGGTCATGACGGTGGTCTGGGCCTCGTTCCCGTTCATCGCCGTCTCGGTCCTGGCCGGGCTCAAGAGCATCCCCGGCGAGCTCTACGAGGCCGCCAGAGTCGACGGCTCCGGCCCCTGGAGGACGTTCCGGAAGATCACCTTCCCGCTGCTGAAGCCCGTCTTCGCGGTCCTGACGATCCTGTCCATCATCTGGGACTTCAAGGTCTTCTCGCAGCTGTACGTGCTGATGAACGGCCCCACCAACCGTGAGGCGTTCAACCTGTCGATGTTCTCGTACGCGGAGGCGTTCCGCAGCCCCCCCAAGATGGGCTCCGGCGCCGCCATCGCGGTGATCCTCACGATCATCCTGCTGGTCGTCACCGCGGTCTACGTCCGCCAGATGGTGAAGTCGGAGGAGGTGCAGTGACCGTCACGTCGTACGAGATGAAGCGCATGCGGAAGTCCGCGAAGTTCCGCAAGAAGGCGCGCAAGTTCGCCCTCAACGCGACCGCCACCGCCGTCTTCATCGTGGCCATGTTCCCCGTGTACTGGATGGTCTCGACGTCCTTCAAGACCAACGACCAGATCTTCACCACGGAGTTCATCCCGTTCCCGACCAGCTTCACCTTCGAGCACATCGACCGGGTGCTGAGCGAGGGCGTCGCCGGCAACTCCATCTGGCTCTACCTGCGCAACAGCGCGATCGTCGCCCTCGGCACGGTCGCGGTGGGCGCGATCTTCTCGCTGCTGGCCGCCACGGCGGTCTCGCGCTTCCGCTTCAAGGGCCGCACCTCGTTCCTGATCACCCTGCTGGTCGTGCAGATGATCCCGGCCGAGGCCCTGCTCATCCCGCTCTTCCTCAGCATCAAGCGGCTGGGCCTGTACGACCAGTTGCTCGGCCTCATCGTCGTCAACGTCGGACTGACCCTGCCCTTCGGCATCTGGATGCTGCGCACCTTCGTGGCGGCCGTGCCGAAGTCGCTCGAAGAGGCGGCGTGGATCGACGGCGCGAGCCGGATGACGACGTTCTGGAAGGTGCTCTTCCCGCTGGTGGCCCCGGGTCTGGTGGCGACCAGCATCTTCTCCTTCATCACCGCGTGGAACGAGCTGATCTTCGCGCTGGTGCTGATGAGCGACTCGTCGGGCTACACCATGCCCGTCGCGTTGCAGTTCTTCTTCGGACAGCGGGGCACCGACTGGGGCGCCATCATGGCCAGCTCCACCCTGATGACGATCCCCGTCGTCGTGTTCTTCCTCCTGGTGCAGCGGCGCATGGTCTCCGGCCTCGTCGCGGGCGCCGTCAAGGGCTGACCGCCCGCCTGTCGTTCCCAGCGCGAGCCATGGCCGGCTTTCGGCCGTCCGCGTCTCGCTTCCCTGAGCGGGTACGGCCCCGGGACCCGGGGCCGTGCCCTCCCATGTCCATGATCGGAGTCATGAATTCCCATGCCTGAAGTACCCGCGAGCCACAGCGATCGGGGGCTGCGCCGTCTCGCGGCCGGCACGCTGCTCGTGACCTTCCGAGGCCTGACCGCGCCCGACTGGGTGCTGGACGGCCTGGCCGGAGGTCTCGGCGGCGTCTGCCTCTTCGGCTTCAACGTCGAAGGCCCCGGACAGGTCGCCACGCTCACGTCGAGCCTCATGAACGCCGGCGACCCGGTGATCTCGCTCGACGAGGAAGGCGGCGACGTCACCCGGCTCGCCTACCACGTCGGCAGCGAATACCCGGGCAACGCGGCGCTCGGCGCCGTCGACGACGTCGACCTGACCGAGCGGGTCTACCGCTCGATCGCGGGCGACCTCGTGAAGGCCGGCGTGAACCTCGACATGGCCCCGTCGGCCGACGTCAACACCGCAGACGACAACCCGGTGATCGGCACCCGCTCCTTCGGCTCCAACCCGGCGCTCGTGTCCCGCCACACGGTCGCCGCCGTGCGCGGCCTCCAGTCGCTCGGCGTGGCCGCCTGCGTGAAGCACTTCCCCGGCCACGGCGCGACCACGGAGGACTCCCACCTGGCCATCCCGGTCGTGGACGCCTCCCTTGAGCTGCTGCGGGAGCGCGAGCTGGCCCCGTTCCGGGCCGCGATCGAGGCGGGCACCCAATCGATCATGACCGCCCACGTGGCGGTCCCCGCGCTGACGGGCGACACCCCGGCCACGCTCAGCCCGAGGGCGCTGACCACGCTGCTGCGCGGCGAACTCGGTTACGACGGCGTGGTCGTCACCGACGCCCTCGACATGCACGCCATCACCAAGAGCGTGGGCCTCGGCGGCGGTGCGGTCCTCTCGCTCAAGGCGGGCGCCGACCTGTTGTGCATGGGCTCCATCCCCACGTACGAGGAGACCGAGGCCGTCGTCAGCGCCATCGTGGCGGCGGTCCGGCAAGGCGACCTGCCGGTCGAGCGCCTGGAGGAGGCGGTCGCCCGCGCGCGGCGGCTGCGCGACTGGGCCCGCGAGACCCGGGGCCAGCACACCGAGGACACCGTGGTCGGCCTCCAGGCCGCCCGCCGCGCGGTCCGGATCAGCGGGGCCACGCTGCCCCTGCGCAACCCGTTCGTGGTCGAGATCGACACCCCGCCCACGATCGCCGTGGGCGACGTGCCGTGGGGCGTCGCGCCGTGGTTGCCGGAAGCGGAGATCGTCCGGGTGAAGCCGGAGGAGGCCCAGGCAGCCGCCCTGCTCGCGCGGGCCCGGGGCCGGTCGCTGGTCGTGGTCGTCAAGGACGCCCACCGCTACCCCGCCAGCCGCGAACTGGTGACCGAACTCGTCTCGGCCCGCCCGGACGGCGTCGTCATGGAGATGGGCCTGCCGATCTGGCGCCCCGACCACGGCGTCCACATCGCCACCTACGGCGCCGCCCGCGCCAACGCCCAGGCGGCGGTCGAACTCCTCACGGCCTGACTAGGACAAGAAGATCTCCTCGCGGGCCTGTTCCAGGGCCGCGATCACCGCGCCGCGCAACACCGGGTTGCCGGGCACCTCGGACGTCACGACCTGCGGCCGGATCGGGCAGATGCGGGCCACCGCCTGTTCGACCCGGCCGGTCAGGGACACGCCCCCGGCCAGCCCGACCTCTCCGGCGAGCACGACCAGCCCCGGGTCGAGCACCACGCACACCGACGCCACCCCGAGCGCCAGCCGGGAGGCGATCTCGTCGAGCAGCCGGTCGCCCTGGTCGCCCGCGTCGACGGCGGCGGTCACGCACTCGGCCGCCGTGGCGCCCTCGAACCCGAGGTCGCGGGCCAGGTCGAGCACCGCCACGGAGCTCACCAGCGACTGCAGGCCGCCGGCGAGCGAGGGCAGCCGCCCCGGCTCCGACCGGACGTCTTCGGCCAGCGGCACCCCGGGCACCGGCAGGTAGCCGATCTCGCCCGCGCTGCCCGAACGCCCGCGATGCAGCCGCCCGCCGAGCACGACGGCCAGGCCGATGCCGCGCCCGACCCAGAGCAGCACGAAGTCGTCGGCCCGCCGGGCCGCGCCGTTCGACCGCTCGGCGATGGCGGCGAGGTTCACGTCGTTCTCGATCCGCACCGACCGCTTCAGGTCGCGCGCCAGCGCCTCGTGGATGCCCTCGTGCCAGTGGGGCAGGTCGAAGGAGAACTGCACGTCGCCGGTGCGCGGGTCGACGACGCCGGGCGTGCCGATGACGACGCCCTTCAGCCGCGACAACGCGACCTTGGCCGACCGGCAGGCCTTCACGACCGCGTTGTGCACCATCGAGACGGGGTCGTCGGCACCGCTGGGCGTGGCGGTGACCTCGGCCACCACGTCGCCCTTGATGTCGGCGATGGCCGCGGTGACGTGTTCGGGACCGACGTCGAGCCCCGCCACGTAGGCGCACGAGGCGATCACGCCGTAGAGGGCCGCGTTGGGCCCCCGGTTCCCGGCCTGCTCGCCGACGACCTCGACGAGCCCCCGCTCCTCAAGCCGCGACAGCGTCTGGGAGGCGGTCACCTTGGACAGACCGGTAAGGTCACCGATCTGGCCGCGCGTCAGCGGCCCGGAGGCCAGCAGAAGTTCGAGGGCGGCCCGGTCGTTGATCTCCCGGAGCAACCTGGGCACGCCAGGACGTCGCTCCATGCTCCTGCTTTCTATGATCGCCCCCGCGAAAACTGTCAACAAACTTTTCCGGCCAGCTTAGCGACTATACGAGCTCCCGGAAATCGACCCTTGATACCGCTCCCACCCGGACGAAAGGATCAATCCATGCGTCCGGTTGCGGCAGTGACTCTGGGTCTGCTCCTCTTCATGGACGCCGTGCGTGTCCTGTTCCCCTCCCTCATCACCGTCTACGGCCAGGCCGGCGACACCCCGCCGGAGCAACTGGGCCTCTTCGCGGCGTCGTGGTTCGTCCTCCCGCTGCTCGCCCTGCTCTTACCGGCCAGGTGGGCGCTGCTCGGCGGCGGCGCCGTCCTGGCCGTGGGCCGCCTCGCCCTCCAGGCCACCGACGGCGGGTTCCCGCAGCTCTATGTGAGCGCCGTGTCGGTCACCGCCGGCATCGTCTTCCTGTACGGCGCCGCACGGCTCGTGGCCGCACCCCACGCCCGCCTGGCCCTCCCCCTCGGCCTGGCGCTCTCCCAGGCCCTCCACCTGTCGATCGGCCACCTCGACCTGGTCTGGCGCGACGGCCCGCTGCCCTGGGTCCCAACGGCCCTGGTCTGCGCGGCCTTCGCGTGGGCCACGCTGGGCGTCACCGACGCGGCCGGCCCGGCCCCCGGCGCCCTGTGGTTCGCCTTCGGCCCCGCCTTGCTCCTGACCGGCATGTTCCTCGGCCCGTCGGCCCTGATCGGCAACGGCGTGACCCCTCATGACCGCCTCTGGCCCACGCTGGCGCTGCTGGCCGCCCTGGCGGTGCTCGCCCTGGCCGGGGCATACGGCCACCCGGCCCAGCTCGCGCCCGTCCTCATGGTCGTCGCGGCCTGGATCGCCCACGACGACGGTCGTCTCCACGTCGCCACGCTGCCGATCTTCGCCCTGGGGCTGGGATGGTGCCTGCGCGTGGCGGGGACCCGCCCGGCGGGCCGCCACGCCGGTGGCGCGCTGCTGGCCGGCATGATCCTCTTCTTCGTCGGCACATTCGTCTACTACGCCGCCTACGACATGGTCCTCGGCTTCGACAACGCCTACGTCCCGCTGGCGTTCGGCGTCGTGATCGCCGCGACCGCCGTGCGGCTGCCCGACCTGCCCGAGGTCCGCCCGGCCATCGCTGCGGCGCTGGCGGTGATCGCCCTGTGGACGTTCCCCAAGCCGTCGGGCGTCGAGGGTCCCGGCGTGGCCGTCGACCGCGACGAGTTCACGCTGATCACGTACAACATCCGGATGGGATTCGGCCTGTCCGGCACCCTCGACCTGGACCGGATCGCCGACTGGGCCGCCTCGGAGAAGCCCGACGTCGTGCTGCTCAGCGAGGTCGACCGGGGCTGGTTCCTCAACGGCGGCCACGACGATCTCGACCGCATCGCCACCCGCCTGGGCATGCACTACCACTTCGCCCCCGCGGCCGACGAACTCTGGGGCGACGCGGTGCTGACCAACCTCCCCATCCGGAACGTCTCCTCGGTACCCCTGGTCACCGAGGGATACCCGACCGGCGCGCAGGCCCAGAGCGTGACCGTGGAGATCGGCGGCAAGCCAGTCGCCATCGTCAACACCCATCTCCAGGAACCCGAAATCCAGAGCGCCGCGCTGCCCAGCGTGACGCCCCGCCCGCCGGCCGTGGTGGCCGGCGACCTGAACCTCACCCCCGACGACCCGGCCTTCCGCCGCCTGCTGACCGAAATCGGCCTGACCGACCCGCTCAAGGGCTTCGGCGACCCGCCGACCTCGCCCGCCGACGATCCGGTCAAACGCATCGACCACGTGCTGCTCAGCCCGGGACTGACGGCCGTCTCCGCCGAGGTCCCGAAAGTGCCGTTCTCCGATCATCTGCCCGTCGTCATGCGGATCCGCGTCGGCTGAGAGGGGGGACCCAGGTCAACCAGTGCCAACCAGGCGGGATAATCGTTTACATGCGACTTTCTGCGCGTGTCGACTACGCCCTGCGGGCGGCGGCCGAGCTGGCCGCGTCCGGCGACGGCCCGACCACGGTGGGCGAACTCGCCAAGGGCCAGGAGATGCCGCCCAAATATCTGGAGAACATCCTGCTCCAGATGCGCCGGGCCGGGCTGGTCCGCGGCCAGCGCGGCCCCGAGGGCGGCTACGTGCTGGCCCGTCCGGCCAGCCAGATCTCCCTGGCCGACGTGATCCGGGCGGTCGACGGCCCACTGGCCAACGTCCGCGGCGAGCGCCCCGAACACGTCGGCTACACCGGCGCGGCCCAGTCTCTCCAGCAGGTCTGGATCGCCCTGCGGGCCAGCGAACGAGCCATCCTCGAAGAGGTCACCCTCGACCAGATCGCGACGGGCGACCTCCCGAAGCGGGTCACCGACCTCTCCGACGACCCGTCGGCCTGGGACTCCCCCAACGCCCCGGTCTGATGCCTGAGGGCGACGCCGTCTACCGCACCGCCGTCCGGCTGCGGGCGGCGCTCGACGACCGGGAACTGACCCGTTCCGACTTCCGGGTGCCCCGCTACGCCACCGCCGACCTGCGCGGGCGGCGGGTGCTGACCACGGTGAGCCGGGGGAAGAACCTGCTGACCCGGGTCGAGGGCGGCGTGACGCTCCACACCCATCTGCGCATGGACGGATCCTGGCGGGTCACCAGGGCGGGCACACCCCTGAGGGGCGGCGACGTCGTCAGGGTCGTGCTGGCCAACACTGTTTGGCAGGCCGTCGGGATCAAGCTGGGCGTGGTCGACCTGCTGCCGACCGCCGGGGAAGACCAGGTCGTCGGGCATCTCGGCCCCGACCTGCTCGGCGACGACTGGGACACGGGGAAGGCCGTCGCCAACCTGCTGGGAGATCCCGGCCGCACGATCGGGGAGGCCCTGCTCGACCAGCGCAACCTCGCGGGAATCGGCACGATATGGCGGGCGGAGACGCTCTTCGTCGCCCGCGTCGGGCCGTGGCGGCGCACCGGGGACGTGGCGGATCTGGCGGGGCTGGCCGAAACGGCCCACCGCCTGATGGTGGAGAACAAGAACGAACATGGACCGGTGACGACCGGCGACCCGCGACCGGGTCGTGCGCTGTTCGTCTACGGCAGGGCACACCTTCCCTGCCGCGTCTGCGGAACGCTCATTGAACGTGGAGAGATGGGATCACAACCGCGGGAGCGGTTGATCTACTGGTGCCCGCGCTGCCAGCCGGGCTAGGCGGCCACCATGTCCTTGACTTCGGGGAAACCGTCGAACTCCGGACCGGAGGGCACGGTCTCCGTGATGGGCAGGCGCTCACGCTCGGGCACGTCGGCCAAGACAGGCGCGTGCTGAAGCTCGGCGAGCGCGAACTGATCGGAGACTTCCCGCAGCACCTGCGAAAGCGGCACACCCAGGGCACCGCAGATCGAGGCGAGCAGCTCGGACGACGCCTCCTTCTGACCACGCTCCACCTCGGACAGATAGCCGAGGGAGACCCGTGCCAGCGTGGAGACCTCGCGCAGCGTGCGGCTCTGCCGCACCCTTAGCCGCCGCAGGACGTCGCCGAGAAGCTGACGCAGCAGGACCATCTGTCGCTCCCTTCCCGGCGCGGGAGTCGTCACGACGCTCCGCGCTTTCGGTTCATATCGCCCGTTCTTTCCACGCCCTTCGTACATACTCCTCGCCGTCATCATTGGCTCGCTCGGCCCCTGCGCCGGGCGCGCCGTGGACTTGCTCCTCGCCGATGGCTCACGGACCTCACTCACAGCTCCACCGTACCTGTATCGAGCGACACCACGGCAGACCATGGTGAGCATGTTCGCTGGGGACGTAACGCGGTAATCACCCCGAATGTTCCCCCGAATTGGCCTGCAGCACACCTAGAAGTAGATCCAAAGCCATCTCACACGTATGGATACGGATGGCTTGGCGGTCTCCGGTCAATCGCAGGTCAACGACTTTCGAGATGTCCGCGGGACCACTCAGGCCGCAGAAGACGGTGCCGACGGGCCTGCCGTCCTGGGGCTCGGGGCCGGCCACGCCGGTGACCGCGACCGCCCAGGTCGCGCCGGTGAGATTCCGTACACCGGCGGCCATCGCGGCGGCCACGTCGGGATGGACGGCGCCCTCGCGGGCCAGCAGGTCGGCCGGCACGCCGAGCAGCCGGGCCTTCAGGTCGGTGGCGTAGCTGATCACGCCGCCGACGAAGGCGGCCGAGGAGCCGGCCACACCGGTCACGGTGGCCCCGATGAGCCCGCCGGTGAGGGATTCGGCCACGGCGAAGGTCTCACCCCGCTCCGCGAGCAGGGAGACGATCTTCGCTGCGGTCGAGTCGGTCACACCTGTTCCCTCCGGGCCACCTGGCGCAGTCTGACTGCCCGCACAACGTAGTCGACGCCGGTCGCCACCGTCACGAGGACGGCGGTTCCCATGGTGGCCCAGCGCACCACGTCGAGCAGGCCCGGCACGAGGAAGAACCCGACGGCGAAGATCTGCAGGACCGTCTTGATCTTCCCGCCGGTGCTGGCCGGGATGACGCCGAACCGGATCACCACGAACCGCAGCGCCGTCACGCCCAGCTCACGGGCGATGATCACGACGGTCACCCACCACGGCAACTCGCCGAGGAGCGACAGGCAGACCAGCGCCGACCCGATGAGCGCCTTGTCGGCGATCGGGTCGGCGATCTTGCCGAAGTCGGTGATCAGGCCGTATTTGCGGGCCAGGAAGCCGTCGAGCTGGTCGGTGATCGAGGCGAACATGAAGACGCCGAGGGCGGCCAGCCGCCAGCCGGTGCCTTCGAGGAACAGGAACACGATGAACGCGGGAACGACCAGCAGCCGTACGACCGTGAGCGCGTTGGCGATGTTCCAGGCGCTCACGGGAGGAGTGGCGGGCTCGACCGGATCGGTCACCACCAGCCGCTCGGGGGTGGCGTCGGCCATGACCGACGGCGGCGGGTCGTTGCTCTGGCTCACGTCGTGGCCTTGATCCTCGCGATCAGGTCAACCCCTTCCGAGTCGACCGCGACGGCGCGGACGATCTGCCCCGGCACCAGGCCGATGCCCTGGACCGTGACCGAGCCGTCGACCTCGGGGCCCTGGTGGGCGGCGCGGCCCTCGTAGCCGCCGTCGCCCAGGTCGTCTTCGACGAGCACCGACAACTCGGTGCCGATGCGGTCTTCCGCCCGCTGGGCGGTGAGCTCCTCGGCCAGTTCGGTGAGGATCGCCACCCGCTCGTCGACCACGTCCTGGTCGAGCTTGCCCTCGAACCCCGCGGCCTCGGTGCCGTCTTCGTCGGAGTAGCCGAACACCCCGATGACGTCGAGACGCGCCTCTTCGAGGAACGCGACCAGCTCGCCGAACTGTTCCTCGGTCTCGCCGGGGAAGCCGACGATGAAGTTGGATCGCACGCCCGCCTCGGGGGCCCGCTCGCGGATCTGCTTCAGCAGGCCGAGGAACTGGGCCGGGTCGCCGAAGCGCCGCATGCGGCGCAGCACCGCGTTGCTGGCGTGCTGGAACGACAGGTCGAAGTAGGGCGCGACGCCCTCGGTGCCGGCGATCACGTCGAGCAGGCCCGGCCGCAGTTCGGCGGGCTGCAGGTAGCTGACCCGGACCCGGTCGACGCCCTCGACGGCGGCGAGTTGCGGCAGCAGCTTCTCCAGCGCCCGGAGGTCGCCCAGGTCCTTGCCGTAGGAGGTGGAGTTCTCGCTGACCAGGACGAGCTCCCGCACGCCCTGACCGGCCAGCCAGACGGCCTCGGCCAGCAGGTCTTCGGGACGGCGCGAGACGTAGGCGCCGCGGAAGGCCGGGATCGCGCAGAAGGTGCAGCGCCGGTCGCAACCCGAGGCCAGCTTCAGCGAGGCGACCGGCCCACCGGTCAGCCGCCTGCGGAGCGTGCGCGGCCCGGAGGCGGGCGCGAGACCGGCCGGCAGGTCGCCGTGGCCGGGCACCGCGACGGGCGCGGCGTGGCGCTCGACCGGGCTGATGGGCAGCAGGGCCCGCCGGTCGCGCGGCGTGTGGGCGGTCAGCGCCCGCCCTTCGAGCACGTCGTCGAGGCGGGCGCCGATGTCGGTGTAGTCGTCGAACGACAACACCGCGGCGGCCTCGGGCAGCGCCCCGGCCAGCTCGGTGCCGTAGCGCTCGGCCATGCACCCGGCGGCCACGACCTTGGCGCCCGAGTCGGCCGCCGCGAGGATGGTGTCGATCGAGTCTTTCTTCGCCGACTCGATGAACCCGCAGGTGTTGACCACGATCACGTCGGGGTCGTCGTCACCCAGTGCCCAGCCCGCGGATTCCAGGCGCGCGGCGAGCTCCTCTGAATCGACCTCGTTGCGGGCGCAGCCCAGCGTGATCATGGAAACGGTTCGGCGTGAAGACATGATGAAGCTACGGTATCGGGGATCGGCCACTACCGGGGACGCGGGATGTCGACCCCGTACGTCCGCTTGACGGTCTCCCCCGCGCGGCCCGGGGCGCCCAGGTCGCGGCCGTTCACGTTGAGCTGCACCGACCCCGCGTTGCCGAAGGTCAGGCGGGCCTTCTCCTTGATCCGGAAGCTGCGGCTGTCGCCGCTCGGGATCACGCCCATGAAGACGTTCTTGTTCTTGGCGTCGCGGACCTGGATCCACGCCTCGCTGGTGGCGGTGACCTTCACGGTGACGTGGGTCGCCGCCTTGGCCGGGGCCGCCGGGGCGGCCGCCGGGGGCGCGGCCTTGACCGCCGCCGGGGCCGAGTCGACCTTGACCGCCTGCTTCTCGGGCGTCTTGATCGCGCTGCCCATGATGCGCCCGACGCCGAAGACGGCCACGATGGCGAGCGCGACCGCCATCGCGAGCGTCCAGTTCGGCGTTCGGCGTTCGCGCAGCTTGATGCCCTTGTCGATCGGGTACATCGCACCCACGCCGGGGCGCGGGCCGCCCGTCAGGGCGTCGTACTCCCGGACCAGGGCGTCGCCCTCCAGGCCCAGCTCGCGGGCCAGGGCCCGCAGGTGGCCCCGGGCGTAGAAGTCTCCGTTGCACGCGGAGAAGTCGTCGCGCTCGATCGCGGCGATGATCGCCTCACGGATCCGGGTGCGCCGGCTCAGGTCGGCTACGGACAGCCCCCTGTGCTCGCGCGCATCCGAGATCGTTCCACCGATGGACATCTGCGGCCCCCCGCCCATCCCGACGCTGAGTAGTGAGTTACATTCAATCAGTAACATCACTATTCTGTGGCGGCGGGGTCACCACCCCGGAGATCTGCGAGCAATCCGGCGAGTTCGTCCGGCTTCACCATCACCTCACGGGCCTTCGAGCCCTCGCTCGGGCCGACGACGTTGCGCGATTCGAGCAGGTCCATCAGGCGGCCCGCCTTGGCGAACCCGACCCGCAGCTTGCGCTGCAGCATCGAGGTCGAGCCGAACTGGGTCGTCACGATCAGCTCGGCGGCCTGGATCAGCAGGTCGAGGTCGTCGCCGATCTCCTCGTCGATCTCCTTCTTCGCGGCCGCCTGGGCGGCCACATCGGAGCGGTATTCGACCTGCATCTGGGTCTTGCAGTGGCCGACGACCTCGGCGATCTCCTTCTCCGACACGAACGCGTTCTGCAGCCGCATCGGCTTGCTGGCGCCCATGGGGAGGAACAGGGCGTCACCCTGGCCCACCAGCTTCTCGGCGCCGGGCTGGTCGAGGATGACCCGCGAGTCGGCGAGCGAGGAGGTGGCGAACGCCAGCCGCGAGGGCACGTTGGCCTTGATCAGGCCGGTGACGACGTCGACCGAGGGCCGCTGGGTGGCGATCACGAGGTGGATGCCGGCCGCGCGGGCGAGCTGGGTGATGCGCACGATCGAGTCCTCGACGTCGCGGGGGGCGACCATCATCAGGTCGGCCAGCTCGTCGACGATCACCAGCAGGTAGGGGTAGGGCTGGTAGACCCGCTCGCTCCCGGGCGGGGCCACGAGGTTGCCGGCCCGGACGGCCTTGTTGAAGTCGTCGACGTGCCGGAAGCCGCTGGCGGCCAGGTCGTCGTAGCGGCGGTCCATCTCCCCCACGACCCATTCGAGGGCCTCGGCGGCCTTCTTCGGGTTGGTGATGATCGGGGTGATGAGGTGGGGGATGCCCTCGTACGCGCTGAGCTCGACCCGCTTGGGGTCGACCAGGACCATCCGGACCTCGTCGGGGGTGGCCCGCATCAGCACCGAGGTGATCAGGCCGTTGATGCAGGTCGACTTGCCCGCGCCGGTGGCGCCCGCGATGAGGATGTGCGGCATCTTGGCCAGGTTGGCCACGATGGTGCGGCCCTCGACGTCCTTGCCGAGACCGACGATCATCGGGTGGTGGTCGGCCTGGGCCACCTGCGAGCGCAGCACGTCGCCCAGCGACACCAGGTCCTTGTCGACGTTGGGGATCTCCACGCCGATCGCCGACTTGCCGGGGATCGGCGACAGGATGCGCACGTCGGCCGACTTGACGGCGTAGGCGATGTTCTTGGTGAGCGCGGTGACCTTCTCGACCTTGACCGACGGGCCGAGCTCGATCTCGTAGCGGGTCACGGTCGGGCCGCGGGTGAAGCCGGTGACCTGGGCGTCGATGGCGAACTGTTCCAGCACGCTGGTCAGCGCGTTGACGACGGTCTTGTTGGCCTTGGTCTCGGCCTTCGGCGCGCTGCCGGGGCGGAGCATCTGGGTGTCGGGCAGCGTGTAGGGACCGGCCTGCGGCGAGAGCATGAGCTGCTCGACCTTGCGGGGCGCCGGCGTGGGCTCGGGCGGCGGCGTCTGCTGGGCCGAGGGCGGCTCGTCGGCCGGAGGCGGCGGCAGCGGCTCGTCGTCGACGAGGCCCGGCACGATCTCCGGCGAGTGGTCGGCCGGCTTCTCCCGCAGGATCGGCGTGTCGTAGGGCTTGACGTGCTCCCCGGGCTCGGGGCGCGGCTGCTTCTTCTTCGGCCTCTTCTCGGAGGAGTTCTCGAAGGGCTTCTGGAACAGCAGCACCTTGATCTCGCCCAGCCGCTCGGGCACCCGGTGGATGGGCGTCGCGGTGACCACCAGCGCGCCGAACCCGGCCAGCATCAGCAGCAGCGGGATCGTGATGAACGACGGCAGGATGCTGTCGGGCGGCGCGGCCACGATGAAGCCGAGCATGCCCCCGGCGGCCGAGACCTTGTCCATCCCGTCGTCGGAGGTGCCCGCCGGATAGGGGGTGCCGTGCGCGACGTGCACGATGCCGAGGATGCCGGCCGCCAGCGCGGTGAACCCGATCAGCATGCGGCCCGTCTCGCCGTTCTGGTCGGGGTGGCGCAGCAGCCGCCAGGCGATCAGGCCCATGATCAGCGGCACCGACCAGAAGAGCGACCCGACCGTGCCGCGCACGACCGCGTCGACCACCGTGGCCACCGACCCCTTGCTGGTCCGCCACGTCATCGCGGCCAGCACGATCGCGCCCGCCAGCACCGCCAGGCCGAGACCGTCGCGCCGGTGGGCGGGGTCGAGGTCGCGCGCGCCGTTGCCGATGGCGCGCGCCGCGCCGCCGATCGCGTTGGCGATCAGGGTCCAGACGCCGACGACGAGCTTGCCGATCATCAGGAACACCCACGACAGCGGGTCGTTCCCGGTGCCGACGGGCCGCTTGGGCGGCGCCGGCTTCCGGCGGGGCGGTGGCGCCTTCTTCTTGACGGTCGGGCGGGGGGCGGGACGTGGCGTCTGCCGAGACGTCGGCCGCTTCCCACCGGAGGACGCACGGGTGGCCATGATGGTCACGGTATTGCGCAACCCCGACAATGCCCGGGATTTCCCTCGCGTGTCGGACGCGCCGTGCCAACGCTCTCGCCGTCGTGGGTTTCACTGCTTTCTTCCGTTTACGGCTTCGCGTGGTCGGCCATACGACCGGCTTCGGCGTGGTCTTCACACCATGGGCGTCCATAAACGAGTTCCATGTGACGGAACGCTATTTCATGTGTTGACATGCCGTTCTGTGTAGTGGAATCTCCAGGCATGTCTGCTCTCGATTGGTCGGTCCTGGCCGCCTACTTCGTCGTGATGATCGGCATCGGCGTCTGGTCCAAGGGCCGCGTCCACACCGTCATCGACTTCTTCACCGCGCGCGGGCGCATCCCCTGGTGGCTCGCCGGGATCTCGCACCACATGTCCGGCTACAGCGCGATCATGTTCGTCGCCTTCGCGGCGGTGGCCTACAACTACGGCCTGGCCATGTACGTCTGGTGGGCCCTCACCATCGGCCTCGGCGTCGGCATCGGCGCGTTCGTGTGGGCGGCGCGGTGGAACCGGCTGCGGGCCGCGCACGGCGTGGCCTCCCCGCTGGAATACCTGGCCCGGCGCTACAACCTGCCGGCCCAGCAGGTGCTCGCCTACAGCGGGGCGCTGCTGAAGGTGGTCGACATCGCCGCCAAGTGGGTGGCCATCGCGATCCTCCTCAGAGGGTTCGCGGGCATCCCGATCTTCTGGGGCATCCTGGTCACCGGGCTCGTCACGATGGTCTACATCACGGCCGGGGGCCTGTGGGCCGACGTGCTGACCGACTTCGGGCAGTTCGTCATCCAGGGCGTGGCCGGGATCGCGATGTTCTTCGCGGTGCTGAGTCACCTCGACGGGCTGCCCACGTTGTGGACGATGTGGGACCGGCTGCCCGAAGGCCACGGCGACCCGTTCGCGGGGCCGTACACGGTGACGTTCTTCCTGGCGCTGCTGTTCATCAAGACCTTCGAGTACAACGGCGGGATGTGGAACCTGGCGCAGCGCTACATGGCCGCGCCGAGCGGCAGCGAGGCGAAGCGGTCGGCGCTGTTGTCGAGCGTGCTGTGGCTGGTCTGGCCGCTGATCCTGTTCATCCCGATGTTCGCCGCGCCGCTCATCGTGCCGGGCCTGGCCGACGCCGAGGAGGCCTACGTGAAGCTGGCGCAGACCCTGCTGCCACAGGGGATCATCGGCCTGGTGCTGGCGGGGTTCTTCTCCCACACGATGGCGATGGTCTCCTCCGACGCCAACGTGATCTCCTCGGTGATCACCCGCGATATCGCGCCCGTGCTGATGCCCCGGTTACGCCGCCTCGCCGACGCGGCGCAGCTCACCTTCGCCCGCGTGACGACCTTCGTGTTCGTGCTGATCAGCATGGTCATCGCGATCAGCACCGAGGGCCAGGGGGTGGTCCTGAAGATCGTGGTCGACCTGGTGGCGGCGACGATGGGCCCGATCTCGATCCCGCTGATGCTCGGCATGCTGCCCTGGTTCCGCCGCAGCGGCCCGCTGGCGGCCATCGTGTCGTGGGCGGCCGGGTTGTCGGTCTGGGCCTACGTGAAGTGGATCGCCGGCTCGAGCGACCAGGCGGTGGTGGTCGGCGTGCCTCTGGTCACGTCTCTGATCCTGTACGTCGCCGTCGGCCTCCTGCGGCCCGAGCGCACCCGGGACCGCGACGAGCTGATCGACTCGCTGAACGACGACCACGACCCCGCGCGTACCTGAGGGAGAAGGCCCCCATGGCGCGGTGGGGGCCTTCGGGGCTTCTAGCGGTCGGACTCCAGGACGCCGCCGTTGGCGACGTCGGACTTCTCGATCTCCCAGTACACGATGCGCACCGCCTCGGGGCGGGCCTTCAGGATGTCGACCGCCGCCTCGGTGACGGCGGCGACGAAGTCCCTGCGCTGGTCCATGGTTCGGCCGGACAGCAGTTCCACGGTGATGTTGGGCATGACGTCCTCCCTAGGCGTTGCGTAAAATAAGACCATATTCCACTACATGGAACAACAGAAGAAGGTGCACATGGATGTGGTCGTGGCAGGCGAACCGCTGGTCGAATTCTCCGCCGACCACCCGCTGACCGAGGCCGAGACCTTCCGTCTGTCCTTCTCCGGCGACGCCCTGAACGTGGCCGTGGCCGCGGCCGCCGCCGGGGCCCGCACCGCCCTCGTGGCCCGGCTGGGCGCCGACGAGTTCGGCGAGCGACTGATCCGGTTCGCCGCCGGCCACGGCGTCGACACCCGCTGGCTGACCCCGGGCCCCGGCCCCACGGGCGCCTACGTGGTGGGCGCCGACCCGTCGGGCGAACGCGCCTTCGCCTACCTGCGGCAGGGGTCGGCGGCGTCCCGCCTGACCTCCGCCGACCTGATGGACTCCCCCGCGGCCCTGGCCCGCGTGCTGGTGCTGAGCGGCATCACTGCGGCGTTGTCGGCCACCTGCGAGAAGGCGGTCAGATCCGCCTCGGAGAACGCGACCGGCCGGGTCGTCTACGACGCGAACTTCCGGGCCCGCCTGACCGCCCCGGAAGCCGCCGCCGCGACCCTGCGCGCCGTCGCCCCCCACACGGCGATCGTGAAACTCTCAGCCCCCGCCGACAGCATCGCCCTCGTGGGCACCGCCGATCCGGTCGAGACGGCGCACCGCGTCCGCGGTCTGGGGGCCCCGTCGGTGGCCGTGACCCTCGGGGCCGAGGGGGTGCTGCTGGCCGAGGGCGAGGTTCTGCACGAGATCCCGGCGGTGCCCGCGCGGCTGGTCGTCGACCAGACGGGGGCGGGCGACAACTTCACCGGGGCGATGGCGGCCTGGCTGGCCCGGGGCGCCTCCCTGCCGGACGCGGTGAGGGCCGGCGCCGCGGCGGCGTCGCTTTCCCTCGCGGGTCGCGGCGGAACGGGCCGGGTGGCGGCCGCGGCGGAGATCGAAGAGCTGCTGGGCGACCCGGTCAGCGGCGGGTGAGCGTCGTCGGGGCGCCCAGGGCCAGGGAGACCTCGCGGGCCGCCGACACGATCTCGGGGGCCAGTTCCGTCAGCGCCTCGGGTTCGAGGTCCATCGCCAGCGTCGAGATGGAGATGCCGCCGAGCACCTGGCCGGTGTGGTCGAAGACGGCCGCGCCGACGCAGCGGATGCCGGGCACGTTCTCCTCGTCGTCGACGGCGTAGCCCGCCGCGCGCACGCCGACCAGGTGGGTGAGCAGTTCCTCTTCACCGGTGAGGGTGTTGGGGGTCAGCTTGACCGGCTGGGTGCGGGCGACGATGGCGCGGACCTCGTCGTCGTCGAGCTGGGCCAGCACCGCCTTGCCGATGGCCGTCGAGTGGAGGCGCAGGCTCATGCCGACGCGCGAGGGCATCTGGTAGGGGCGGCGGCCCTCCAGCTTCTCGACGTAGACGGCCTCGTCGCCGCTGCGGATGGCGAAGTGGGTGGTGAAGCCGGTGCGTTCGTGGAGGGCGCGCAGGGCCACGGCGGCCTGGCGGGCCGGGTCGAAGCGGCTCATCACGCGCCCGGCCAGGGTGAGGATGCGGGGGCCCGGTTCATAGCCGCCGTTGCCGTCGGTTCTGGCGAAGCCCCACTCCACCAGGGACTGCAGGATGCGGTGCACCGTCGACTTCGAGACGCCCGTGGCGGCCGCGATGTCGGTGATCCGGTGATGTTCGGCGATCGCTTCGAGGACCGTGAGCGCCTTGTCGATGGAACTGCCTTCCCTGACCACGCCCCGAGCCTACTAGCGGGCCAGCCAGCCGCCGTCCACGGCCAGAACATGACCGTTGACGTAATCCGACGCCGGGCCGGCCAGGAAGACGGCGGCCCCGGCGACGTCCTCGGGGGTGCCCCACCGCCCGGCCGGGATGCGCGCCCTGATCGCGGCCTCGCGCGCGGGGTCGGCCCGGAGGGCGGCGGTGTTGGCGGTGGCGACGTAACCGGGAGCGATGGCGTTGACCTGGACGCCGGCCGCCGCCCATTCGCAGGCCAGGGCCTTGGTCAGCCCGGCGACGCCGTGCTTGGCCGCGGTGTAGCCGGGGACGGTGACGCCGCCCTGGAACGACAACATCGACGCGAGCATGACGATCTTGCCGCCGCGCCGGTCCAGCATGGGGCCCCCGAAGGCCTGGCACAGGAGGAAGACCGCGTCGAGGTTCACGCCGAGCACCTCCCGCCAGTCGCGGTAGGCGTGCCCGGCGGCGGGGGCACGCCGGATGACGCCGGCGTTGTTGACCAGGACGTCCACCCTCGTGGAGCCGAGCAGCTCGGCGGCGGCCCCCGGGATCGCCTCCGGCGCGGACAGGTCGAGCACCCAGCGCCGGGCCGTCCGGCCGAGCGCCGCGACCTCGGCCGCCACCTCGTCGAGGTCGTCGCGGTGGCCGTGCAGGACGAGGTCGGCCCCGGCGCGGGCCAGTCCGACGGCGACGGCCCGGCCGATGCCGGTCCGCGCCCCGGTGACCAGGGCGGTCCTGCCCTCCAGGGAGAAGGGGTTCAACGCAGGTCGCCGATCGCCACCGGCACCATGTCCTGGTAGTCCTGGTTCTCGCCGCCCATGGCCCACACGAAGGCGTAGCTGCGGGTGCCGAACCCGCAGTGGACCGACCACGGCGGCGAGACGACCGCCTCGCGGTCGGCCACCACCAGATGGCGCGTCTGCGACGGTTCGCCCATCAGGTGGACGACGCGGTCGTCGGGGCCGAGGTCGAAGTAGAGGTAGGCCTCGGTGCGGCGGTGGTGGGTGTGGCAGGGCATGGTGTTCCACATGCTGCCGGGGGCCAGCACCGTCACTCCGAGCACGAGCTGGCAACTCCGGATGCCGGCCTCGTGGATGTGCTTGTGGACGACCCGCTCGTTGGCGCCCTCCGGGCCGCCGAGGGCGACCTGCTCGGGGTCCTTCGAGAGGGCGGTCGGGTGGCTCGTGTGGGCGGTCGTGGAGACCAGGTAGTAGGCGCCGCCCTCGAACGTCACGTCGAGAGCGCCTCGGCCGACATAGAGGACGTCCCGGGTGCCCAGCTCGAACACCGAACCGTCGACCGTCACCATGCCGGGCCGGCCGACGTTGACCACGCCCAGCTCACGGCGTTCGAGGAAGGTCGCGGAACCCAGCGCCGACGGGTTCGGCAACGCCAGGGGCCCGGCGGCCGGGAGCACGCCGCCGAGCACGAGCCGGTCCTCGTGGGAGTAGAGCAGCCGGACCTCTCCCGGCCGGAACAGCCCGCCGGCCAGGAACCGCGCCCGGAGCTGCTCGTTCGTCATGCCGGGGATCTGGTCGGGTGCGGTGGCGTGCCGGACGTCCATCTCTCAACCCTCCCATAAGACGGAACTGCGTACCGCTACATAGAACAGTCTAACGCATGGGGAAACGATACTCCGTCCACGACCGGAACTCCTCGCCCGGCCGGAGCACGACCGGCGGGAAGCCCGGCTGGTTCGGCGAGTCGGGGAAGTGCTGGGTCTCCAGGCAGAGCCCGGCGTGGGGGCCGTAGGGGGTGAGCTCGGGGGAGAGCATGCCGCCGGCGTAGAACTGCACGCCCGGCTGGTCGGTGGCCACCTCCATCACCCGGTCGCCGCACTCGACCCGCATCAGCCCGCCGGGGTTGAGCACGTAGTTGTGGTCGTACGCGCCCCCCATCCGCGCGCCGACCGCCACGGGTGAGCGGAAGTCGAACGGGGTGCCCTCGACCGGGGCCAGCTCCCCCGTGGGGATCTTGTGCTCGTCGACCGGGGTGTAGGCGTCGGCGTCGATCGTCACCACGTGGCCGAGCACGTCGCCGCCCCCGGCCAGGTTGAAGTAGCTGTGGTTGGTCAGGTTGAGCACGGTCGGGGCGTCGGTGACGGCGGCGTAGTCGATGCGGAGGGCGCGGGCGGCCGGGGTGGCGGCCAGGGTGTAGGTGACCGCGACCGACAGGGTGCCGGGATAGCCCTCCTCGCCGTCGGGGCTGACGCGGCGCAGGGTGATCGAGCCGGGCGACGGCTCGGCCGACCAGACCCGTTTGTCGAACCCGCGCACGCCCCCGTGCAGGGCGGCCGTGCCGTTGTTGCGCGCCAGCCGGTAGGTCGTGCCGTCGAGGTCGAAGCAGCCGCCGGCGATGCGGTTGCCGTAGCGGCCGACGACCGCGCCGAAGTAGCGGCTGCGGGTCAGGTAGTCGCCGAGGGTGTCGCAGCCCAGCACGACGTCGACGCCGTCGACCTCCAGCGACTGGATCACGCAGCCGTAGGTGAGGACCGCGGCGGTCAGCCCGCCGCCGGTCAGGACATGCCGTTCGACCTTCTCGCCGTCAGGGGTCTGCCCGAAGTTCATGCCTCACCGGTCCCGTCGAGTCGCGGATGATCAGGTTGGTGGCCAGGGTGGCGAGCGCCGGAGTGGCCGTCTCCCCCGCGCCGACGAGCTGGAGCAGCAGATCGACGGCGGTACGCCCGGCGGCCTCGGCGGGCATGGCGACCGTGGTCAGCTTGGGCCGGCTGACGCGCCCGGCCACGATGTCGTCTATGCCGACCACGCTGACCCGGCCGGGCACCTCGACGCCGAGCGCCGTCAAGCCCTCGACCAGGCCGATCGCCATCAGGTCGTTGTAGGCCAGCACCCCCGTCACGTCGGCCGACGCGACCGCCTCGGCCAGCGCCAGGCCGCCGTGCTCGGTCGGGGAGTTGGGGCCGAAGACGGTCAGGTCGATGCCGGGCACCGCGCGGGCCGCGTCGGTGATCTCCCTCGACGTCCACGACCCGGCCGGGCCGGCCAGCAGGGCGATCCGGCGGTGGCCGAGCGACACCAGGTGGCCGATGGCCTCGCGGGCGCCGCTGCCGACGTCCATCAGGACGTTGGACATGCCCTTCATCCGCCGGTTGACCACCACGAACGGCACGTCCTCGCGGAGCTTCTCGATGACCCGGTTGGACAGACGCGGGGAGCACAGCAACACGCCGTCGACCTGTTTGGCCAGCGTCTGGATGAGCTCCTCCTCGACCTGCGGGTCTTCGTCGGTGTCGGCGACGAACACGTGGTAGTCGCGGGTCCGGGCGTGGGCCTGGGCGCCCTTGATCAGGTGGGAGAAGAACGGGTTGGCGATGTCGGCCACGATCAGGCCGAGGTTGTGGGTGCGCCCGGTGGTCAGGGCGCGCGCGGCCCGGTTGGGCCGGTAGCCGAGATCCTCCGCCGCCGCCAGGACCCTGTTCCTGGTCTCGGTGTTGACCAGGTGCGGCGCCGAGAACGTGCGCGAGACGGTCGACACATGTACCCCGGACGCCTGCGCCACGTCACGGATCGTCGCTGCCACGGAGCTCCTCCCCTTCGTACCTGTCGAAGATTAATGCAAACGGTTGCAGCAGTGTCAAGACGGAAAGTCCTTTTCCAAATTGACCCCTTGACGTTTCTGGCGAGTGAAGGGAATGTTTCGTGCAACCGGTTGCAGTCTCGCTCCCCCACAGGCCCCTCGTTAAGGAGTCACGGCCATGCGTGTCGCACGGTCGCGCACCCCCTATGTCCTGATCGCCCCCGCGGTGATCGCGATGCTCGGGTTCCTCGTCTACCCGATGGGCAGCGTGATCTATTACAGCCTGCAGCACTACGACGTCACCCAGCCCTGGGACAACGGGTTCGCCGGCCTGGAGAACTTCCGCGTCCTGCTGTTCGAGGACCCGCTCTTCTGGCAGAGCCTCGGTTTCAGCGTGAAGTGGGTGGTCGTCGAGGTCGTGCTGCAGTTGCTCTTCGGGCTGGCGCTGGCCCTGATCGTCAATGAGACGTTCATCGGCCGCGCGGTCTCCCGGGCGCTCGTGTTCTCACCCTGGGCGGTGTCGGGGGTGCTCACGACCGGGATCTGGATCCTGCTCTACAACCCCTCGACCGGGATCTTCCGCTACCTCGCCGACATCGGCATCGGCGGCTACGACACCGCGCCGCTGGCCGACCCGTCGACGGTGTTCGCGGCGGCGGTGGTCGCGGAGTTGTGGCGCGGGGTGCCGTTCTTCGCGATCCTGCTGCTCGCCGACCTGCAAACGGTCTCAGGCGAGCTGTACGAGGCCGCGTCGGTCGACGGCGCCAGCCGGATCCGGCGGTTCGTGCACATCACGCTGCCGCACCTCAAGGACGCGATCATCCTGTCCACCCTGCTCCGCGCGGTGTGGGAGTTCAACAACGTCGACCTGCTCTACACGCTGACCGGCGGCGGTCCCGCCCACCAGACGACGACCCTGCCGCTCTACGTGGCCGCCAAGGCCGTCCAGTCGCACGACTTCGGCTACGGCTCGGCGCTGACCACGGCCGCGTTCCTGGTGCTGACCTTCTTCTCGATCGCCTATCTGAGGCTGAGCAAGTTCGGAGCCCGCTCGTGACCACGACCTTGATCCGGCCTGTCGCGAAAGCGGCGCCGCCGATCACCAGAAAACCCGCGAACCGGGTGAGCCGCTGGCAGATCTACCTGCCGCTGGGCCTCTACCTGCTGTTCACGCTGGTCCCCTTCTACTGGATGGTGGTCTTCGCGTTCCGGCCGCGCGGTTCGGACTCGCTGCTGCCGTGGCCGGTCACGCTCGACAACTTCGAGCACGTGTGGACCGGCATGGGGTTCTCGGTCTTCTTCCAGAACTCGCTGCTGGTGGGCGTGGCCTCGCTCATCTCGACCACGGTGATCGCCCTGGCCGGCGGCTACGCCCTGGCCCGCTACGACTTCCGGGGCCGGCAGGCGTTCCTGGTCGGCATGCTCTGCACCCAGTTCATCCCGGGCGCGATGATGCTGATCCCGCTGTTCGAGATCTTCCGGACGCTCGGGCTGGTCAACTCGCTGTGGGCGCTGGTGATCGCCGAGACCGTCTTCCAGCTTCCGCTGTCGCTCATCCTGATCAGCGGATTCGTCAAGAACATCCCGATCGAGCTCGAACAGGCGGCCTGGGTCGACGGCTGCTCGCGGCTGCGCGGCTTCTTCGCGGTCGTGCTCCCGATGTTGCGGCCCGCGCTCGTCGCGGTCGGGTCGTTCGCGTTCATCCACTCCTGGAACAACTTCCTCTTCGCGCTGATGTTCGTGAACGAACAGGACAAGTTCACCCTGCCGGTCGGCCTGGCCTTCACGATCGGCGAGTTCAGCGCCGACTTCGGGGCGCTGGCCGCCGGCGGCGTGGTCGCGGCGGTGCCGGTCGTGCTCGTCTTCGCGGTCATCCAGCGCTATCTCGTGCAGGGCCTGTCGGCGGGGGCGGTGAAGGGCTGATGAGAGTACTGGTCACGGGCAGCGCCGGACGGTTCGGGCGCAGTGTGGTGACGGCGCTGGCCGACGCGGGCCACGAGGTGGTCGGCATCGACACGGTCGCGGGCACTCCCCCGCAGGCCGTGTGGTTGCCGGCCGACCTGACCGATCCGGGTGAGGCGTTCGGGGTGATGAGCCGGTTCCGGCCCGACGCCGTCGTCCACCTCGCCGCCGTCGCGACGCCGTTCTCCCGTACGGACGGGCTGACCTTCCGGGTCAACACGCAACTGGCCTTCAACGTCTGCGACGCGGCGACGGCGCTCGGCGTCGGGCGGGTGGTCGTGGCCTCCAGCCCGACCGTCATCGGCTACGGCTCGCCCCAGGGGTGGACGCCCTCGTATCTGCCGATCGACGAGGACCATCCGACGCGGCCGTGGAACGCCTACGCGGTGTCCAAGCTCGTGGCCGAGCAGGTCATGGCCTCGTTCGCGCGGTCGGGCGCCGACACCCACTTCGCGGCGGTGCGGCCCTGCTTCGTGGTCGCCCCCGAGGAGTGGGAGGGCGCGCCGACGCAGTCGGGGCACACGATCAGGGAGCGGCTCGACCGGCCCGGCGTCGCCGGGGTGTCGCTGTTCAACTACGTCGACGCGCGCGACGCCTCCGACCTGGTGCTGACCCTCGTCGACCGGATGCACGAGGTGCCCAGCGGCGAGGTGTTCTTCGCCGGGGCACCCGACGCGCTGGCCAGGGAGCCGCTGGCCGACCTGCTTCCCCGGGTGATCCCGTCTACGGCCGGCCACGCCGCCGCGCTGACGGGCACCTCCCCCGCGTTCTCCGCGGCCAAGGCCGGGCGGCTGCTCGGCTGGCAGGCCAAGCGGAGCTGGCGTACCGAGATGGGAGACATCTGAATGGACCTCAGCGGGGTTCTCTTCTTCCCCGTCACCCCCTTCGACGCCGATGGCCGGGTGGCGGAGGGCGTGCTGGCCGAACACGTGCGCGGCGGCCTGGCCCACGGGCCGGGCGCGGTGTTCGCGGCCTGCGGCACCGGCGAGTTCTCCTCCCTGTCCGAGGAGGAGCACGCGCGGGTCGTCGCGGTCGCCGCCGAGCAGACGGCCGGGCGGGTGCCGCTCTTCGCCGGGGCCGGCGGGCCGCTCGGGGCCGCGCTCCGGCACGCCCGCACCGCGCGGGAGGCCGGGGCCGACGGGGTGCTGCTGCTGCCGCCCGCCGGCCGGGGCCCCCGCTACGCCGACTACGTGCGGGCGGTCGCGGCCGAGGGGGTGCCCGTCATTCTCTACGCGCGCGACCACCTGGTGTTGTCTCCGCGGGAGGTGCTGACGCTGGCCGGCATCCCGGGCGTCGTCGGGCTGAAGGACGGCGTCGGGGACATCGACCTGACGCAACGGATCGTGCGGGCGATGGACGGGCGCGACTTCACCTTCTTCAACGGGTTGCCGACGGCCGAGCTGACCATGCCGGCCTACCGGGCGATCGGGGTCGGCCTGTACTCCTCGGCCGTGTTCGCGTTCGCGCCGGAGATCGCCGTGGCGTACCGGCAGGGGAACGAGCGGCTGCTCTCGGAGTTCTACGTGCCCCTCGTGGAGCTCAGGTCCAAGGTCCCCGGGTACGCCGTCTCGCTGGTCAAGGCGGGGGTGCGGCTGCGCGGGCTCGACGCCGGGCCGGTCCGGCCGCCGCTGGCCGACCTCGCGCCCGACCATCTGGCCGAGCTCGACCGCCTCATCAAGATCGGGCTTGAGCTGACATGACGCGGATCGCGGGCCTGCACACGCTCCCGCTGCGGGCGGACCTGCCCCGGCCGTGGGGGCCCGACGTGCCGTA
Organism: Herbidospora yilanensis; assembly: GCF_001570565.1. Classification (GTDB taxonomy): domain Bacteria; phylum Actinomycetota; class Actinomycetes; order Streptosporangiales; family Streptosporangiaceae; genus Herbidospora; species Herbidospora yilanensis. The sequence continues at coordinate 171,627 of NZ_BBXE01000018.1, forward strand.
CAACCACGTGATCGCCTGCACGCTCGTCCTCGACGACGGGCGGACCGGCACCGGCTTCTCCTGGACCCCCTCGATCGGGGCGGCGGCGGTGACCGCCCTGCTCGACCACGACATCGCCGCGTTCGTGAAAGGGCTGCCGGCGCACCCGGAGGTCGTCTGGGACCACCTGTGGCGGCATCTGCGCGAAGCGGGCGGCGGCGGTGTCACGACCATCGCGATGGCGGCGGTGGACATCGCGTTGTGGGACCTCAGGGCCTCGGCCGACGGCCTCGGGCTCGCCGACGCGATCGGCCGCCGCCGCGACACCGTGCCGGTCTACGCGAGCGGGGTGAACCGGCACTACCCGCTCGACGAGCTCGTCGAGCAGGCCCGGCGCTGGATCGGCTATCCCGCCGTGAAGATCAAGGTGGGCCGCGACGACGACGTCGAGCGGGTGGCCGCCGTGCGGGAGGTCCTCGGGCCCGGCACCCTGCTGATGGTCGACGCCAACCAGCGCTGGGACCTCTTCCGGGCCCGCACGATGATCCGCGAGCTGGAGCCCTTCGGGCTCACCTGGGTCGAGGAGCCGCTGCCCGCCGACGACCTGCACGGGCTGCGGCGGCTGCGCGAGTCGGTGGACGTGCCCATCGCCGCCGGCGAGAGCCTTTACACGGTCCACGACTTCCGCGCCCTGCTGGAGGCGGTCGACGTCGTGCAGCCCAACGTCGTCAGGGTCGGCGGCGTCACCCCGCTGCTGCGGATCGCCGAACTGGCCCGCGTCCACGGTGTGCCCACCTTCCCGCACCTGCTGCCGGACCTGTCCGCGCAGCTCGCCCTGGCGCTCCCGCTGCCGTGCATGGTCGAGGACGTCGAGGACGCGTCCCTGGCCGCGCTCGGTCTCCTCGACGGGCCGCCGCCGGTCGAACTCGGCCCCGGCGGAGTGCGGGTCGGCGCCCACTTAGGTCATGGCCTGCGTTTTCCCACCCTGGAGGGCCGATCATGAACGGCACCACCACACGAACCGTCCCGGTGGTCCTGGCCGGGGCCTACGGCCACGGCTGGTGGCACCTGGAGAACCTGCGGCGCCTGACCGACGGCGGGCTGGTCCGGCTGGCGGGCGTCTGCGACGTACGCGAGATCGAACCCGGCCTGCTGCGCGGGCTGGGCGACCCCGAGCAGTCGACCGACCTCGGGCGGCTGATCGAACGGACCGGCGCCGAGGTGACCATCCTGGTCACGCCCATCCACACCCACCGCGACCTGGCGATCCGTGCGCTGGAGGCCGGGTCGCACCTGCTGCTGGAGAAGCCGCCCGCCTCGACCCTGGCCGGGTTCCGCGAGATCGAGGCGGCCGTGCGGCGGACCGGCCTGGCCTGTCAGGTGGGGTTCCAGAGCCTCGGCTCGGCGGCGATTCCCGCCATCCGCCGCCTGGTCGCCAAGGGCGTCATCGGCCGGGTGCGTGGCATCGGCGTCGCCGGCGCCTGGGAGCGTCCCTCGGCCTACTTCACCCGCTCGGCGTGGGCGGGCAAACGCCGCGCCGGGCGGGTCGACGTCATGGACGGCGCCCTCACCAACCCCTTCGCGCACGCCGTCGCGACCGCCCTGGCCGTGGCCGGGAAGGGCGCGGCCGACGACGTCGCCGGCATCGACGCGGAGCTCTTCCACGCCAACCCGATCGAGGCCGACGACACCTCCTGCCTGCGCATCCGGTTGTCGGACGGGCCGCCGATCACGATCGCGGTGACCCTCACGGCCGACCGCAGGCACGAGCCCTACGTGACCGTCCACGGCACCGAGGGGCGGATCACGCTGACGTACACCCTCGACAAGGTGCGGGTGGAGAGCCGGGCGCGCGGCGTGTCCACCACCACCTACGCCCGCGCCGACCTGCTGGAGAACCTCGTCTCCCACGTCCGCGACGGCGGGCCGCTGCTGGTGCCGCTGCACCGGACGGGCGCGTTCATGCGGGTGCTGGAGGAGATCCGGCTCGCGCCCGACCCGCTGCCGATCCCCGACGCCCACCAGGAGATCCAGCACGAGAACGGCATCGTGGTCCGCCGCACGATCCCCGGCGTCGCCAACCTGACCGCGCGCAGCGCCGAGCACCTGGCGCTGTTCTCCGAGCTCGACGTGCCGTGGGCGGCCCCGCGCGCGGTGCTGAAGGCGGCCGGGAGGGTGGTCGCCGAATACAACTGGCGGCCCGAACTGGCCACCACGCTCTCGCCCCGCCCCTACCTGCATCCGGTGCGGACGCTGGCGGGCGTCCCGGTGACCGAGGTCAACCCGGCCGACCACGTCCACCACCTGGGCGCCTCGATCGCGGTCGCCGACGTCTCGGGCCGCAACTTCTGGGGCGGCCGGACCTACGTCAGGGACCGCGGCCCGACCTGGCTGAACAACCACGGCGTGCAGAACCACGTCGCCTTCACCCGCCGCGACGAGCACGCCTTCACCGAGACCCTGCGCTGGACCGGCGTCGACGGCCTCGACCTCATCGAGGAGAGCCGCCAGGTCACGGCTCACCCGCTGAGCCGGGGCTGGGCCCTCGACGTGGAGTTCACGCTGACCAACCTCACCCGCGAACCGCTCACGATCGAGAGCTCGGCCACCAAGGGCCGCGCCGGCGCCGGCTACGGCGGCTTCTTCTGGCGGGCCCCCCGCGCGTCGGCCGACCGGACGGCGTTCACCGCGTGGGACGACGAGCCGCACGGCAGCCGCGCACCCTGGCTGGCGATGTCGGCCGACGACTGGACGCTGATCTTCGTCCAGGACGCCGACCCGTGGTTCGTGCGCATCGACGAATATCCGGGCGCCGGACCGGCGCTGGCCTGGGACGTCCCGCTCGTCATGGAGCGCGAGCTGACCCGCCGGATCGTCACCATCATCGCCGACGGCCGCCTCACCCGAGCCGAGGCCGCCGCTCTGGCCACAGACATCGGGGACATCCAACGAGAAAGGTAGACACGATGGCCAGACGCCTGCTGTGTGCCCTGTTGATAGGCGCCGGTCTGACCATGACCGGATGCGGCGGCGACCCCGCCCCGTCCGGCGACGGCACGACCACCATCACCTTCTGGGACGACAACGGCGGCCCCGCCCGCACGCCGGTGTGGCAGCACATCATCGCCGAGTTCCAGAAGGCCAACCCGAAGATCAAGGTCGAGTACGTGGGCATCCCCATCGCCCAGGTCCAGCAGAAGTACGACACCGCCATCGCCGGCGGCGGCCTGCCCGACGTGGGCGGCGTGTCGACGGCGATGCTGGCCAACCTCGTGGCGCAGAAGGCGCTCGACCCCGTCGACCTGTCGGGCCTGCCCCTGAACGAGCAGGTGGTGAACTCGGTCAAGTCGACGGTGCCCGACGGGAAGACGTACATGGTCCCGATGTCCACCAACATGGGGGTCTTCTGGTATCGCACCGACTGGTTCAAGGAGAAGGACATCACCCCGCCCGAGACGTGGGACCAGTTCTTCGACGCGGTCGGCGCGCTCACCGACAAGCCGCAGAACCGCTACGGCTTCACCATCCGCGGCGGCGCGGGCTCGATCGCCCAGGCCCTGGAGGTCCTGTACGGCCAGTCGGGCATCCCCCAGATGTTCGACGCGAACGGCGTCTCCACGGTGAACGACCCCAAGAACGTGGCCGCGCTGGAGCGGCTGGCCGGCCTGTTCAAGACCAGCACGCCCGAGGCCGACGCGACCAACGACTACGCCAAGATGGTCGCCCAGTTCGACGGCGGCTCGATCGCGGTCATGCAGCACAACCTGGGGTCGTACAACGACCACGTGAAGACACTCGGCGCCGACAAGGTCGCCGCGCTGCCCGTCTTCCGCCCGGCCGACGGCGCGCCCCGCGCGGTGTTGTCGAACCCGATCGCCGGGATCGGCCTGTTCGCGAGCGGCGAGAAGAAGGACGCCGCGCTGGCGTTCGCGACGTTCGCCGCCGGCAAGGCGATGAACAGCTACTGGGCCGACAAGACGGGCGTGCTGCCCGCCAACACCGAGGTGAACTCCGAACCGTGGATCAAGGAACGCCAGCATGTCTCGGCCGCCCTGGACGTGCTGAACGACCCCGCCACGACGGTCGTGCAGATGCCCTACCACCTGCCGGAGTTCAACGCCATCACCAAGACCGACGCCGAGCCGAACTTCCAGAAGGTCCTCCTCGGGGAACTCTCGGCCAAGGAGTTCCTCGACGGCATGGCCACCGCGCTGACCGAGGCCCAGGCCAAGTGGAAGCAGCGCAACGGCGGCTGACCCCCTTCTCCCGTACGTCTCCCGCCTCCTGACCTGGCGGGAGCCGTACGGGCTCTCTCTTTCCCTAGGAGACACCCGTATGCGCAGCATGCTCGTTTTCGCCCTGACGGCCGGCATCCTGGCCGGGCCCGGCCCCGATCCGGGCCGGCAGGTGCTGGCGGCCGGGGACGGCTGGGGCTCGCACAGCTCCGGCACGACCGGCGGTTCGGCGGCGCCCGCCTCGAACGTCCACACCGTCTCGACCCGCGACCAGCTCGTGGCGGCCCTTTCCGCACCCGGCCCGAAGATCATCAAGATCAGGGGCGCCATCGACGGCAACCGGCCCTGTTCGTCGTACGTGACCGGCGGCTACTCCCTCGACGCCTACCTCCAGGCCTACGACCCCGCGACCTGGGGCCGCGTCGACCCGTCAGGACCGCTGGAGGACGCCCGCGCGGCCTCGGCCGCCCGGCAGACCGCCCACATCAAGCTCAAGGTCGGCTCGAACACCACGATCGTCGGCGAAGGGAGGACCGCCCGCCTCAAGGGCGTCAACCTGCACGTCGACAAGGCCGACAACGTCATCATCCGCAACATCACGTTCGAGGACGCCCACGACTGCTTCCCCCAGTGGGACCCGCTCGACGGCGCCGAGGGCAACTGGAACTCCCTCTACGACAACATCTCGCTGACCGGCTCGACCCACGTGTGGGTCGACCACAACACCTTCACCGACGGCGCCAACCCCGACAGCGCCCAGCCGGTCTACTTCGGCCGCCCGTGGCAGGTCCACGACGGCCAGCTCGACATCACCGGCGGCAGCGACCTCGTGACCGCGTCCTGGAACCGCTTCACCGGCCACGACAAGACGATGCTGATCGGCTCGACCAACAACCCGTCACAGGACCTCGGGAAACTCCGGGTCACCGTGCACCACAACCACTTCGAGAACACCCTCCAGCGGCTGCCCCGGGTCAGGTTCGGCCAGGTGCACGTCTACAACAACTACTACGAGGTGTACGACCCGGCGTCCTTCGTCTACGCGCTGGGCGTCGGCGTGCAGTCGCAGATCTACAGCGAGAACAACTTCTACCGCCTGGGCCGCGGCGTCGACCCGGCGAAGATCCTCTACAACTGGGGCGGCACCACGCTGACGGCCAGGGGCGACCTGCTCAGGGTCGGCGGCAAGGTGAGCCCGTTCGACCCGATCGCCGCCTACAACGCCGCCAACGACCCGGACCTGGGCGCCGACGCGGGCTGGACCCCGACCCTGCACACGGGGATCGACCCGGCGGCAGAGGTGCACAAGGACGTGTCGCGGCACGCGGGCGCCGGCGAGATCGCCTAGACCGGCGGTTCCACGCCTCGACTTGCGGGAGGCGTGGAACCGCCACGGGCATGCCCTATCCGGCCGACAGGACCCCGTCGACCCGGCGCGGGATGCCCAGCGGGTTGTCCTCGCGCAGTTCGAGGGGCAGCAGCGCGTCGGGCAGGTCCTGGTAGGCGACCGGGGTCTGCCAGCGCCGGATCGCCGTCGCGCCCACCGACGTGTGCATCGGCGTGGTGCTGGCGGGCCACGGCCCGCCGTGGTGCATGGCCCACGTCACGGCGACGCCGGTCGGCCAGCCGTTCCAGATGACGCGGCCGGCCAGCCGGGCGAGCTCGGGCACCAGCGGGGCGGCCTCGACCGGGTCGGCCGAGTGGACGGTGGCGGTCAGCGAGCCGGGCAGGTTGCGGAGCACCTCGGGGAGGTCGGAGACCTCCTTGTAGGTCACCACGATCGCCGACGGCCCGAACGTCTCCTCGGCGAGCTCCGGCAGGCCCATCGAGAAGGTGGTCAGGTCGGCGGTGTGGACCCGCGGCGCGACGGCGCCCTCGGCCGGGCCGGCCAGGCCGCGGGCCAGCTCGGTCAGGCGCTCGTCGAGCCGGGAGACGCCCGACTCGAAGCCCTCGCAGATGGCGGGGGTGAGCATCGGGCCGCCGGTGGTGGCCGAGACGGCGGCCGTGAGGGCCTTCAGGAGCTCGGCGTCGTCGGGCACGAACAGCAGGCCGGGGTTGGTGCAGAACTGCCCGACCCCGAGGGTGAGGGAGGCGGCGAAGCCCTCGGCGACACGCACCGGGTCGGACAGGGCCGACGGCAGCACGACGACCGGGTTCACGCTGCCCAGTTCGCCGTAGAACGGGATCGGGTCGGGCCGCTCGTCGATCAGCGCCCGGATCGCCTTCCCGCCGCGCAGCGAGCCGGTGAACCCGACCGCCGACACGAGGGGGTGCCGCACGAGTTCCCGGCCGGCGTCGAACCCCTCGACCAGCCCGAGCAGTTCGGGGTCGGGCAGGGCGGCGCGGATCACCTCGGCGACCTTCCGCGACAACACCGGGTGCCCGGGGTGGGCCTTCACCACGACCGCGCAGCCCGCCGCCAGGGCGGAGGCCACGTCGCCGCCGGCGACCGAGAACGCGAACGGGAAGTTGGAGGCGGCGAACACCGCGACGACGCCCGGCACCGGCTGGAACATGCGCCGCACGTCGGGCTTGGGCGGGGTGGCCGACGAATCGGCGTGGTCGATGATCGCCTCCACGTGCCCGCCGTCGCGCAGGACCCCGGCGAACAGCCGGAACTGGATCGCCGAGCGGGCGATCTCGCCGCGGAGCCGCACCTCGCCGAGCGAGGTCTCCTCGGCCGCCACCGGCCACAGGTCGTCTTCGGCGGCCAGCAGGGCGTCGGCGACCCGGTCGAGCACGTCGGCCCGCTCGGCGGCCGGGCGCGTGCGCCAGACCTCTCCGGCGCGGGCGGCTTCGTTGATCATCGAAATCCCTCCGGTTTGTACTATGTGACGTTTTTATGCAGGGAGCCGGAAAAATCTTCGGGACGGGTTGTCGATTCCGCGAACCCCCGGTCGTCGGATAGGCGAAGGTGACCAAAAACGATCAAGGAGACTCCCATGCCGCAGTACGCCGTCATCATCCACTCGCCCGCTCCGGCCGACCCGATGGACCTCACTCCCGACTACGTGGCCCTCCTGGAAGGCTACGGCCAGAAGGTGGCCGAACTGGGCGGCGTCATCGTCACCGGCTTCGCGCTGCAGCCCAGCACCACCGCCACCTCGATCCGGGGCGACGTCGTCACCGACGGCCCGTTCACCGAGGCCAAGGAGGTCGTGGCCGGGTTCTTGGTCCTGGAGGCCCCCGACCTCGACGTGGCCCTCGCCGTCGCCAAGGCCAACCCGGCGTGCATCGACGGCGGGGTGGAAGTCCGCCCGCTGTTCGCCCCGCCCGCCGAGTGAAGAGTGACCGACGTCGAAGAGGCGGTCGCCGACGCGCACCGTCGCGAGTGGGCCTTCGTGCTCGCCGCGACGGCGCGCGTCACCGGCGACTTCGACCTCGCCGAGGAATGCGTCCAGGACGCCTACATCGCCGCCCTGGACGCCTGGGCGCGTGACGGCGTCCCGAGGAAACCCGGCGCCTGGCTGACCCAGACGGCAAAACGCAAGGCGCTCGACCTGCTCCGCAGGGACAAGGTCTTCCGCGCGAAGATGCCCCTGCTCGTCGAACCGGACGCGGAAATGAACCTGACCGACGAAACGGACGAGATCCCCGACGACCGGCTCCGCCTGATCTTCACCTGCTGCCACCCGGCGCTGGCCCGCGAGGCCCAGGTGGCGCTGACCCTGCGGCTGGTGTGCGGCGTCGCCACGCCCGACATCTCCCGCGCCTTCCTGGTGTCCGAACCCACCATGGCCGCCCGGCTGACCCGGGCCAAGAAGAAGATCGCCGCGGCCCGCATCCCCTACCGGGTGCCCGGCGCGGCCGACCTGCCCGAACGGCTCGACGCCGTGCTGTCGGTGATCCACCTCCTCTACACGACCGGCCACACCGCCCCCTCGGGCGGCGACCTGGTCCGCGCCGACCTGGTCGACCGCGCCGTCGCGCTGACCCGCATGCTGCTGGCCCTCATGCCCGACGAGCCGGAGGTGCGCGGGCTGCTGGCGCTGCTGCTGCTCACCGACGCCCGTCGGGCGGCGCGCACCGACGCCGAGGGCAGACTGGTGCTCCTGGAGGACCAGGACCGCTCGTTGTGGGACCGGGCCGCCATCGCCGAGGGCCGCGACCTCGCCGTGGCCGCCTTCCGGACCGGCCGGGTGGGGCGGTACGCCGTCCAGGCGGCCATCGCCTCACTGCACGCCGTCGCCCCGAGCACCGCCGCGACCGACTGGAGACAGGTGGTCGCCCTGTACGACGTCCTGCTCGGGATCTGGCCCTCCCCCGTGGTGGCCCTGAACCGGGCGGTCGCCGTCGCCATGGCCGACGGCCCGGAGAAGGCGCTGGAGGAGGTCGACCTGCTCGCCACCGACGACCGGCTGGCCGGATACCACTACCTTCCGGCGGTCCGGGCCGACCTGCTGCGCCGCCTGTCGCGCTTCGGCCAGGCCGCCGACGCCTACCGCGCGGCCATCGCGCTGGCCGACAACGACGCCGAGAGGGAATTCCTGGAAATCCGTCTCGCCGAGGTTGTCGATTCGGCGGAGGGGTGTTCGTCGGGAGAGTAGACGACACGAAGGAGACCCCCGATGAAGGCGACCCGCCGCGAATGGCTCGGCCTGACGGTCCTGGCCCTGCCCACCCTGCTGATGTCACTCGACGTCAGCGTGCTCTACCTGGCACTGCCCCACCTCAGCCGCGACCTCGGGGCGACCGGCACCGAGCAGCTCTGGATCCTGGACGTCTACTCGTTCATGCTGGCCGGGTTCCTGGTCACCATGGGCACACTCGGCGACCGGATCGGCCGCCGCAGGCTGCTGCTGATCGGCGCGGCGGCCTTCGGGCTCTGCTCGGTGGCCGCCGCCTACGCGAGCAGCCCCGGGATGCTCATCGCGGCCCGCGCGCTGCTCGGCGTGGCCGGGGCGACGCTGATGCCGTCGACGATGGCGCTGATCAGGAACATGTTCCGCGATCCCAAGGAGATGGCCACCGCGATCGGCGTCTGGTTCTCCTGCTTCATGGGCGGCATGACCCTCGGCCCGCTGGTCGGCGGCGCGCTGCTGAACCACTTCTGGTGGGGGTCGGCGTTCCTGCTCGGCGTGCCGGTGATGGCCCTGCTGCTGGTGGTCGGCCCGGTCCTGCTGCCCGAGCACCGCGCCCCGCAGGCGGGCCGCCTCGACCTGGCCAGCGTCGCCCTCTCGCTGGCCGCGATCCTCCCGGTCGTCTTCGGCCTGAAGGAGATCGCCCGGACCGGCGTGGCCGCCGGATCCCTCGCCGCGGTCGCCGCGGGGCTCCTGGCGGGATTCGTCTTCGTACGCCGCCAGGCCCGCCTCACCAGCCCGCTGCTCGACCTGAAGCTCTTCCTGAACCGCTCGTTCGGCAGCGCGCTCGGCACCTCGCTCACCCTGGGCGTGGTGATGGCCGGCATCACCCTCGTCACCTCGCTCTACCTGCAGAGCGTCGCCGGGCTGTCGCCGCTTGAGGCCGGGTTGTGGATGATCCCGCAGGCCGTCGCGATGGCCGCCGGCATGACGGTCGCCCCCCGCCTGGCCGCCCGCATCCGGCCGGCCCACCTGATGGCGGCCGGGCTCGTGGTGGCGGCCGCCGGCATGTTCGTGCAGACGCAGACCAGCGTGGCGACCGTGGTCGTGGGCCTGTCGCTGGCCGGGATCGGCATCGCCCCCACGATGGCCCTGACGATGAACCTGATCATGGCTTCGGCCCCGCCGGAGAAGGCCGGTTCCGCGGCGTCCCTGTCGGAGACCGGCGGCGAGTTCGGCGTCGCCATGGGCATCGCCACCCTGGGCAGCCTGGCGACCTACGTCTACCGTTCGTCGATCACCGTCTCCGACGAGCAGGCCCGCCAGGGCATCACCGAGGCGGCGATCGCCGCGCAGCGGATCGGCGGGACGGCCGGCGAGCACCTGCTGGAGGCGGCCCGCGCGGCCTTCACCTCGGGCCTGGTCGTGGTGGCCGCGACCGGCACCGTGGTCTTCGCCGCCCTGGCCGTGCTGGTCGGCGTGGCCTTCCGGCACCTCCCGGCCATGAACACGCCGGCCGCCGAAGACGAGGCGCTCGTCAGCGTGTGACGAGCCCTTCCAGCTTGTCGAGCCAGCCCCGATGGACGCGCCCGAAAGGCTCCCGCCTCTCGGTGACCGCGTCCATCAGCCATTCGGCGGTCTGTTCGGCCTGCGCGACGACGTCGGGCGGATAGCCGAACCGCACCCGGTGCTCCTGGAACTCGTCGGCGTCGTCGAGGAAGATCCGGCCGTCGGTCTTGCGGATCACGTCGAGGTCGAGGTCGATCATCGTGATGTCGACGTCGGAGACGACCGGGACGGTCGTCACGTCGACGTAGACCTCGGTCTCGTGGGGGTGGGCGTTGAACGAGGCCGTCCACCAGGCGTGCCGCGGGAACAGCATGACGAACGGGAACTCGTAGACGAACTTCGGCTCGTGCCCCTTGCGGGCCGCGATCCCTTTCCGGTGGCCGGTCCAGACGCCGTGCTCGTCTTCGCCGAGGAGGACGCCGGGGAAGTTCCAGTGGAGGGATTCGTCGTACTTGCGGTAAACGATCGCCAGGTCCGTCACGTCATCCGACCCTAACCGAAGGTGCGCCAGAATCGGAGGTATGCGTTTCGCCATTCTGGGCCCCCTCGACGTGCGCCGCGACGACGGCACCCCCGTCGAGCTCACCGGCCCGCGCGGACGCACCCTCCTCGCCGCCCTCGCCCTCGACGCGGGCAAGGTCGTGCCCACCGCCCGGCTCATCGACGTCCTCTACGGCGCCACGCCCCCCGCCGGGGCCGCCAACGCCCTCCAGGCCCAGGTCAGCCGGCTCCGCACCGCCCTGGGCGGGCACATCGCCCACACCTCCGCGGGCTACCGCCTCGACACCGACCCCGGCGACGTCGACGCCCACCGCTTCGAACGCCTCACGGCCGAGCACCGCTTCGCCGAGGCGCTGGCGCTCTGGCGCGGCCCCGCCCTCGACGGCCTCCCCGAGACCCTGCGCGGCGCCGCCGCCCGCCTGACCGAACTCCACCTGACGGCCTACCTGGGCCTGATCGACACCGAGCCGGTCACCCCGGCCCTGCTGACCGGGACCGGCGCCGTCCCCGGCCTGCCCGAGATGATCACCCGCCACCCCCTCCACGAGGGCCTGCGCGCCCGCCACATCAGGCTCCTGGCCGCCACGGGCCGCCCCGCCGAGGCGCTGAGCGCGTACGAGGAGGCCCGCCGCCTCCTCGACGAGGAACTCGGCACGACCCCGTCCGAGGAGCTGACGGCGGCCTACCTGGCGGTCTTGCGGGGCGAGGTCCCGGCGGCCGACGATCCACGCCCCGCCGAGCCGGGACCGGCCCCTCACGCCACGGCGCCCGAGCGTGTCGGGGTCCCCGTCCAGTTCACCGCGCTGGTCGGCCGGGAGAACGAACTCGCGGCCGTCCGGGAGATGATGTCCACCGCCCGGCTGGTCACCCTGACCGGCCCCGGCGGCACCGGCAAGACGCGGGTGGCCGCCGAGGCGTGCGCCACCGCCGGCTCCCCCGTCTACTTCGTCGAACTCGCCCCGCTGGCCGACGCCGCCGAGATCCCCCAGGCCGTGCTCAGCACCCTCGGGCTGCGGGAAGGACGGCTGCTCGGGCAGGGCGCCCAGCCCGTCGCCGACCCGGTCGACCGCATCGCCGCCGGGATCGGCGACCGCCCGATGCTCATCGTGCTCGACAACTGCGAGCACCTCGTCGAGGCCGCCGCCGGCTTCGCCGGACGTCTGCTGTCCGCCTGCCCGAGGCTGCGGATCATGGCCACCAGCCGCGAGCCCCTCGCCATCGCCGCCGAGCGGTTGTGCCCGATCCCGCCGCTGGCCCTCCCGCCGTCGGGGATCGATCCCGCCGACGCCCTCTCCTACCCTTCGGTACGCCTGTTCGCCGACCGCGCCGCCGCCGTGCGACCGGGCTTCTGGGAGTCGGCCCAGCCCGCCGAGCTCGACGCCGTCATCAGGATCTGCCGCGCCCTCGACGGGCTGCCGCTCGCGATCGAACTCGCCGCGGCCAGGGTCCGCACGCTCCCGGTGACCGACATCGCCGACGCCACCGACCCGTTCGCGGTGCTGGCGCGCGGGAGCCGTACCGCCGAACCGCGACACCGCACCCTGCGCGCGGTGATCGCCTGGAGCTGGGACCTGCTCGACGACGACGAACGTGTGCTCGCCCGCCGCCTGACCGTCTTCCGCGGCGGCGCGACGCTCAAGGCCGCGCAGGAGGTCTGCGGGCTGCCCCGGCACGACGTGCTCGACCTGCTCGCCGGGCTGGCCGACAAGTCGCTCATCGAGGTCGCCGGCACCCACTACCGCATGCTCGACACCATCCGGGCGTTCTGCGCCGAACAGCTCGCCGAAGCGGGTGAAGCGGAGCGGTTCCGGCAGGCCCACGCCGCCTTTTTCCGCGACTTCGCGCTGGCCGCCGACCCCCACCTGCGCACGGGCGACCAGCTCGAATGGTTGCGCCGCATGGACGCCGACCACGAGAACATGCTGGCCGCCCTCCGCCACGCCGACCCCGCCGACGCGCTGCTGCTCTACTCCGGCCTGACCGGCTACTGGTGGCTGCGCGGCCTGCGCAGCGAGTCGATCAGCTCCGCCACCGAGCTGCTGGCCCGGCTCGGCCCGCGGCCGGAGATGTCCGAGGAGTTCGCGGTGTGCGTGCTGAGCGCCGTCGTCGGCGGCGTCGCCGACCCCGGGCTGCGCGCCCAGCTCGACCGCGTCGCCGAGTGGCTCGACGGCTTCCGGGCGCCGAACCGGCAACCGCTGTTGTGGGTGCTCTGGTCGCAGGCCGTCGGCCCGCCCGACCCGGCGCTGGCCGACGACCTGATCGCCCTCCAGGCCACCTTCGAGCTCGACCCGTGGACCCGCTCCCTGTCGCGGTTCGGCTGGGGCCTGCTGGCCCTGTTCGAGGGCGACCACGTGCGGGCCGAGGAGAACCTCGCCCCAGCCCTGGCCGGCTTCACCACGATCGGCGACCGCTGGGGCATGTCGATGGCGACGACCGGCCTGGCCGAGGTCGCCGAATGGACCGGCCGCCGTGCCGAGGCCCTCGACCTCGTCGACCGGGCCCTCGACCTGCTCCAGAAGCTCGGCACCACCGTCGACATCGCCGAGCTGCTGTGCCGCCGGGCCCAGAACCGGCTCGTGCTCTCCGAACGGTCCGGCCCGGCCCTGCACGCCGCGATCCACGCCGACTTCTCCCGCGCCGCCGAACTGGCCCGCGAGGCCGGCGCGGTCGAGATGATCGGCCGGGCCCGCATCGGCCTGGCCGACCTGGCCCGCCTCCACGGTTCCCTCGCCGAGGCCCGCCAACTGGCCGAACAGGTCCTGGCCGAGTCCGGCGGCGACTGGTTCAGCCTCGACGAGATCCGCGTCGCCGCCAACCTCACCCTGGGCTGGATCGCCTACGCCGAAGGCGACCCCGACCGCACCGAACACCACCACCGCCAGGCCCTGTCGTCGGTGTACGTCCAGCGCAACCGCCTCCAGGCCGCCCGCGTGACCGAGGGCCTGGCCGGCGCGGTCTTCCTCCGCGACGACCCGGCGGGCGCGGCGGCCCTCCTCGGCATCAGCACGGCCCTGCGCGAGGGCCTGCCCAGCGACGAACCCGACCCGACCCGCCTGGCCGCCCGCTGCCGGGCCGTCCTCGGCGAGGCGACCTACGCCGCCGCCCACGCGCGCGGCCTGGAGATGCCGAAAGACCGGCTCATCCCGGTCGTCCTGGAACTGTCCCCGCCCGCCTGAGCCGACGTCAGCGAGCGGTCAGCGGCCCGTCAGCCGCGTCAGCGGGTGGTCAGCCGCAGGTCAGCGGCCCGGCCCAACCTGGGGTCATGACTTCCACCACCCCCGCCGCCGCTGGGAAGAAGTGGGGCACGCTGGTCATCTCGTGCCTCGCCATGCTGCTGCTCGCCCTTGACGTCACCGTTCTCCACCTGGCCACGCCCAAGCTGGTCGAGGACATGACCCCGTCCGCGACCCAACTGCTCTGGATCCTGGACGTCTACGGCTTCGCCCTGGCCGGTCTGCTGATCACCTTCGGCAACATCGGCGACCGCATAGGACGCAAGAAGCTCCTGCTGATCGGCACGGTCGCGTTCGGCGCCGCATCCGCGCTGACCGCCTACGCGCCCACCCCCGAGTTGCTGATCGCCGCACGGGCGCTGCTGGGCGTGGCCGGGGCGACGATCATGCCGTCGACCTTGTCGATCATCCGGAACGTCTTCACCGATCCGAAGGAGCGCACCGCCGCCGTCGGCATCTGGAGCAGCGTCTCGGCCCTCGGTTTCGCCATCGGCCCGGTGGTCGGCGGCGCCCTGCTCGACCACTTCTGGTGGGGTTCGGTGTTCCTGATCAACGTCCCCATCACGCTCGTGCTCGTCGTGGTCGGCTCGATCGTCCTGCCGGAGTCGCGCAACCCGAACCCCGGCCGCCTCGACGTCGTCAGCGTCCCGCTGTCGATCGTCGGCGTCGTCTCCTTCGTGTACGCCTTCAAGGTCGCCGCCCACGACGGCCTCGCCGAGCCCGCGGTCTGGATCTCCACCGCGCTCAGCCTGATCACCATGGTCGTGTTCGTGCGCCGGCAGACCCGGCTGGCCGAGCCCCTGATCGACGTGCGGCTGTTCCGGCTGCGCGCCTTCTCCGGGGCCGTCGGCGCCAACGTGGCGGTCATCTTCGGCACGTTGTCGATCTCGGTGGCCTTCGCCCAGTACTTCCAGCTCGTGCGGGGCTGGTCTCCCCTGATCGCGGGCCTGGCGGGCCTGCCGGGCGGCGTCGGCGCCGCCATCGCCGGCGGTCTGGCCGGCACCCTGATCATGGCGATCGGCCGGGCCAAGACGGTCGCGCTGGGCCTGTTCCTGACCTCGGTCGGCTTCTTCCTCTACGGCCTGATCGACGTCGACACCAGCTACGGCTTCATGTTGCTCCCGATGATCGTCGCCGGTCTCGGCATGGGCTTCACCTTCGCCGTGACCAACGACACGATCATCGCCTCGGTCCCCCGGGAACGCGCCGGCGCCGCCTCCGCGATCTCCGAGACCGCGACCGAGGTCGGCGGCGCGCTCGGCATCGCCGTCCTGGGCAGCGTCCTGGGCGGCCTCTACACCGGGAACCTGACCGTGCCCACCGGGATCCCGGCCGAGGCGGCCGACGTGGCCGGCGAGTCGCTGGGCGGGGCCGTGCACGTGGCCTCCCAGCTCCCCGCCCCGCTCGGCGCCCAGCTCCTGGAGGCCGCCCAGCGCACCTTCGTCGACTCGATGCACTCGACCCTGGTGGTCGGCGCGGTCTCGATGATCGTCCTGGCCGGAGCCTGCCTCTGGGCGCTGCGCGGCACCCCGAAGGAGATCCCCGAGGTCATCCTCGACGACGCCGGCCGGGTCGAGGAGCCCGTCGGCTGACACGTCGGCCGAGTCGCTCCGTTCTGCGGGTAACCGCCCTGAACCGGGCCCGAATCGATCGCCAGACTCAGGTCGTCGCGAGGCCGGCCTGAGCGGCCGGTTGGCGCCGGATACGGCGGGAGCGCGGAGCGGCGGGCGGTGCCGGGGTGGGCGGAGCCGTAACGGAGCAGGAGAAAGGCCCTTCCCCAGAGGGAAGGGCCTTCGCGGGGTCAGGCCTCGACGACCACCGGGATGATCATCGGCCGGCGGCGGTAGGTGTCGCTCACCCAGCGGCCGACCGTGCGGCGGACGACGCGGCGGATCTGCAGCACGTCGGCCACTCCCGCCGCGGCCGTTTCCTGGAGCGCCTTCTCGATCTGGGGGATCACCGCGTCGAGCGAGTCGGGGTCGATGCCCGATCCGCGCGCCGTGATCTCGGGGCCGCCCGTGAGGCGGCCGGTGGTCGAGTCGACGACCACCACGATCGAGATGAAGCCCTCGTCACCCAGGATGCGCCGGTCTTTCAGCGCCACCTCGGTGATGTCGCCGACCGAGGTGCCGTCGACGAAGACGTAGCCGGCCGGGACCGCGCCGACCACCTTCGCCTGCCCGTCGACCAGGTCGACCACGACCCCGTCTTCGGCGATGACGACGTTCTCCTCGGGCACCCCGGTGAGCCGCGCGAGCCGCGCGTGGGCCCGCAGGTGCCGCCACTCGCCGTGGACCGGCATGAAGTTGGACGGTTTGGTGGCGTTGAGGACGTAGAGCAGTTCCCCGGCGGCGGCGTGACCCGACACGTGGACCAGCGCGTTGCCCTTGTGGACGACCTTCGCGCCCCACCGGGTCAGCCCGTTGATGACCTTGTTGACCGCCGTCTCGTTGCCGGGCACCAGCGACGACGCCAGCAGCACCGTGTCGCCCTCGGCGATGCGGATCGGGTGGTCGCGGTTGGCCATGCGCGACAGCGCCGCCATCGGCTCACCCTGCGAACCGGTGCAGATGAGCACGACGTCTTCCGGCGGCCACTCCTCGATCTCGCGCGAGTCGACCAGGATCCCGGCCGGCACCTTGAGATAGCCGAGCTCACGCGCCACGCCCATGTTGCGGACCATCGACCGCCCGATGAGGGCGATCTTGCGGCCGTGCTTCTGGGCCGAGTCGACGACCTGCTGCACGCGGTGGATGTGGGACGCGAAGCACGCCACGATGATGCGCTTGTCGGCCACCCGGATCACGTCGTCGATCACCGGTGCGATGTCGCGCTCGCTGGTGACGAACCCGGGCACCTCGGCGTTGGTCGAGTCGGACATCAGCAGGTCGACGCCCTCGGCGCCGAGCCGGGCGAACCCGCCCAGGTCGGTCAGCCGGCCGTCCATCGGGAGCTGGTCCATCTTGAAGTCGCCGGTGTGCAGCACGATGCCGGCGGGGGTCCGCACGGCGACCGCGAGCGCGTCGGGGATCGAGTGGTTGACCGCGAAGAACTCGAGCTCGAACGGCCCGAACCGGCGCCGCTCCCCCTCGACGACCTCGACCGTGACCGGCTGGATGCGGTGCTCGGTGAGCTTGGCCTCGATCAGCCCGAGGGTCAGCTTCGCCCCGACGAGCGGGATGTCGCGCCGCTCGCGCAGCAGGTAGGGCACCGCGCCGATGTGGTCTTCGTGGGCATGGGTCAGCACGACGGCCTCGACCTGGTCGAGCCGGTCGCGGATGTATTCGAAGTCGGGCAGGATCAGGTCGACTCCGGGCTGGTCGACTTCAGGGAACAGCACCCCGCAGTCGACGATCAGCAACCGGCCTTCGTATTCGAAGACCGCCATGTTGCGGCCGATCTCCCCGAGCCCGCCCAGGGCGACGATCCGCAGGCCTCCTTCGGGTAGCGGCGGAGGCGGGCCGAGTTCCGGATGGGGATGACTCATGCGCGCACCCCGTGATCATGGGGTGTAGCCAGCAGCACTCAATCTCCTATGACCTTCAGGCCGCCCGCGACGAGGTCGGCGCGGAGCAGCGCGATCTGTTCAGGTGTTGCCTCGACCAGCGGCAGCCGGCTCGGACCGGCTTCCTGGCCGACAAGTCTCAGTGCGGCCTTCGCCATGATCGCCCCACCGGCCTGGTTCATGATCCCCGAAATGACGGGGGTCAGGCGCAGGTGGATCTCGCGGGCCCCCGCGACGTCACCCTGGCGAAACCGCTTGATCATCTCAGCGAGGTCGGCCCCCGCTACGTGACCGATCACGCTCACGAACCCGGCCGCGCCGACCGACAACCACGGCAGGTTGACCGCGTCGTCGCCCGAGTAGACGGCCAGGTCGGTCGCGAGCATGACCTCGGACGTGGTGTGGAAGTCTCCCTTGGCATCCTTGACCGCGACGATCCGCGGATGCTGCGCCAGCCGGATCAGCGTCTCACGCGCGATCGGGATGACGGACCGCCCGGGGATGTCGTAGAGCATCACCGGCAACTCGGTCGCGTCGGCGATCGCCGCGAAGTGGCGGTAGACCCCCTCCTGCGGGGGACGGCTGTAATAAGGCGTGACCGCCAGCAGGCCATGGGCCCCGGCCCGCTCGGCCGCCTTCGCCGCCTTCACGCTGTGGGCGGTGTCGTAGGTGCCGACCCCCGCGATCACGAAGGCCCGGTCTCCGACGGCCTCGACCACGGCGCGGACGAGGAGCTCTTTCTCCTCGTCGGTGGTCGTGGGGCTCTCACCCGTGGTCCCGCTCACGACCAGGCCGTCATTGCGCTGCTCGTCGACGAGGAAGCCGGCCAGGCGCTGCGCCGCGTCGTAGTCGACGGCTCCGTCGACGGTGAAAGGGGTCACCATCGCGGTCAGCATGCGGCCGAAGGGGGCGTCAGAGGTTCCAGTTGGCGATGCCATAGACCGAACGGTACCCGGATCCGCCCAAACGGTGGACCCCGCCACCCCGCCTGTGGACAACGGCGTGGGCCGCCGGGCACGAAAGAGGCCGCCGATATGTGCTCGGGGGTACACACATCAGCGGCCTCTATCCCTCAATCGACCCGTCTTACGGCCGCGTTACAGACTCTTGGAACTTATTTTCCCGCGTTGACATGCAGCCATTTGGCTGCCTATCGTGCGGTGGCGTGGACGACGAGGTTTTCCGGGCGCTGGCCGACCCCAGCCGCCGCGAGCTGCTCGACCGGCTGAACGCCGCCAACGGCCAGACTCTGCGTCAGTTGTGTGACGGCCTGGCGATGGCCCGGCAGTCGGTGAGCAAACATCTGGCCGTCCTGGAGTCGGCCGGCCTGATCACCACGACCCGGCGCGGCCGCGAAAAACTCCACTACCTGAACGCCGAACCGATCAACGCGATCGCCGACCGCTGGCTCGGCCGATACGCGAGGGCCAGGGCGAGCGCCCTGGCCGACCTCAAGACCGCATTGGAGCACCGGCCCATGACCACGACCGAGTTCGCCTACACGACCTACATCAAGACGACCCCCGAACGCCTCTGGGAGGCCCTGACCACACCGGAGTTCACCCGCCGCTACTGGGGCGTGTCACTGGAGTCGACGTGGGAGGTGGGGGCGCCGGTGACGTGGGGCATGGGCGAGGTGCGCATGGACGACCCCGCGCACCAGGTGGTGCTGGAGTCCAAGCCCCACGAGCGGCTCTCCTACACCTGGCACACACTGACCGACGAGTTCGCGGCGGCCGTCGACCTGACCGGGGAGAGACTGGCGGAATGGCGGGCCGAGCCGCGCTCGAAGGTGACGTTCACCCTGGAGCCGATGGGCGAGCTGGTGAAACTGACGGTGATCCATGACGACTTCATGGAGGGCTCGGCGATCCTCCCCGAGATCGGGCAGGGGTGGCCGGCCATCCTGTCGAACCTGAAGACCTACCTGGAGACGGGCGAAACCCTTCCCGCCCTGAGCTGAGCAGCCCCGGATCGCATGGCCGTAATCACCGTGACGAGAGTCCGAAAATCCGCCCCCGGCGCGCTGAATGCGGACATGCCCCAACGGCTCTCGCAGTGGAAGCCCGCCTAGCAGATCGCCGTCTGGCGTGACCGGGGCGGCCGACACCACGGCTCTCGTAGTGGAAGCCCGCTTAGCGGCCGGCCCTACGGCTCTCGTAGCGGCAGCCCGCCCATGCCCTCCCTCTCCAGGCCTCCCGGGGAGGGCGGCCCCATCGCGGTCAGCGGCAGGTCGCCAAGTGGCGCCGATGGGGACGGACACCAGCCGGGCCCGATCTCCGGGAGGGAACGGAGCCGGGCCCCGGGATCGTCGAGCTGGGCCCACGAGGTGACGTACACGTCTCCCAGACCCTCGTGTCCCCACGCCGTGGCCATCGCGCGGACGATCCCGAGGCCCCGGCCGTGCTCGTCGCCGGGCGACGGGCGTTTCTCGCCGGGCACGGTCGCCCCGCCCCCAGGATCCGTCACTTCTATACGAATGGAGCGTTCCAGCTTAATAACGCATACGCGGACGATACCCCCATTAGGGCTTCTGCTATAACGAATGGCATTCGAGAAGAACTCGGAAACGACGACCTCGGCATCATGGGCAAGTGGGTGCCCATCGAGGTAGCGGCGGACGAATAGCCTGGCCACGGCCGACATCGAAGCTCGTCCAGGCAGGGACAAAGTATGACGATCCACGACAGGATCCTCCACAGGTCAAGAGTAAAGTTGGAATCACAACTGATGGCCATTACTCTGGGTTGTGCATCGGATACGGGAGGATCGGAATTAACGCTTTACAGTCCAAGGATGGATAAGTGGCCAACTCCGATCCGGTTTACCTGCGTGTTGTCGAAGACCTCCGCCGTCAGATAACGGAGGGCCTGTTGCAACCCGGAGCGCCGATTCCCTCACGGCACCAGATCACCCGGAAGTACGGCGTCGGCGAAACCGCCGCTCGCCACGCGCTTCGAGTGCTGGCCCAAGAAGGGTTGATCATCGGCCGCGTCGGGTCGGGCCATCGGGTCCGTCAACGACCGGACCTGCTCCCGCTCCACCGTGCCCAGGCCCACTTCTCGACCGACATGCACGCCGTCGGGCGCCGCCCGACGTGTGACGTCAAGACCGATTCCGCCGAGGCCAGGCCCGACATCGCCGTACGCCTGCGCATCGCCGCCCAGTCCCCCGTCACGAGAACGCGCATCGTCTATCGCAGCGACGGCAAACCCGTGCAGCTCGCGGTGTCGTACGAACCCATCGTCTACAACGACGGCACCGACGACGTCACTCAAGTCGCCCACCGCCTCGGCGGAAACGGCCTGAAGCTGACCGAGGTGACCGAACACGTGTACGCGCGGGTCCCCCAGCCCGTGGAAAGCGACGTCCTGGACCTCCCGGCAGGCGTCCACGTGCTCCACGTGGAACGCACCCACTGGGCGGGCGACAAACCCGTGGAGACCAGCGACGTGATCATCCCGTGCGACCAGTTCCGTCTCGTCTACACCCTCCCCGCTCCCTACGGAGACCAGATCAACCGCTGAGGCCCTCCCTCCAACGGGCTTCTCTTGCAGGTGCACTTCCGGGTCGCGGGAACCTCTCTTCGGCGGGGTTCCCGCGACTTGTCGTGTGGTGTGGGCGTTTCGAGGATTCGGCATGTCCTGTCCTTGGGATCGCGGTTGTCACCGGCCCCTGAGGCAAAGCAGGAACACACGTTGTCTCGTCAAGCACATGCGCATGTGCCTATAGGGCACCTGCCCATAGGCCGTCGCCGAGCGCCTAATGGGGCGACACGGCATGGTCGCCCGGCGCAGGCCGAGCGCAGCACGACAAAGCCGCAAGCTCGCCCTTGGTCAAATAGGGCCGGGAACTTGCGACGACAACTACCGACTCCAGCCCTCGCCCTGACTTTCGGGCCGGCGACGGGCACCCTGACCGGCTCACCGCTACTCACTGCCACACAACGAGTCCTCACGACACCCATTTCGCGCCCAGATGGGCCAGCCGGTAAGCGACGTGCGGATGCGGCCGGTCGCCGGCGCCTCCCGATAGGCACCAGCGACCGGCCCCCTCGCCGCTCAAGCGCACCGGATCGCGAGCAGCGAGAGACTCATGGGGCATCGGGTTCGTAGCAGACGTACAAGAAGTGCTTCTGGGATCAGCGCACCGCGAGCCACACGCGGATGCCACGTCGGCGTTTCGGGGCACGGGGTGGCCGCGACGCGGAGACTCATCTTTCGCCAGCTGTGCGCTCTTCGGGGACCGCAGCTATCCACGTTCAAGCTCAGACTTCACGAACGGAGGTCAACCGGCCGCTGGAAGCGCCGACGCGTTCCAGCGGCCGGCCCCTCACCACCTGGCAAGGCAGGCAGGTGGTGAGCGCCTGTGGGACTTCCTCGGATGTCGGCACCGGTAGAGCGGAACTGAGCCTGTGCCGACGTCGCAAGAGGGTGCCGGTCGCTGGAACTCTCCCTCGTTCGTTCCAGCGACCGGCCGCTCGCCGCTCCACCGGTGGGGGCGATGTGGGGCGGCGAGTGCTTGAAGGCGATTCGGCGCAGGTGGTTGGCCGCTTTGTTCGGATAGCTCATGAAGACCAGGGGCGATTCGATGAAGTGCGGTGCCGTCGTTCGATCATCCGAAGCGGGCAGGGGAACCCAAGGCGGCGACCATTCTCTGTGGCGGTCAAAGTGGTCAAACAGACCTGTTGCTCGAGACCCGACCAGATCCCCCCATAGCGGGACGGCGGTCAATTCAGCCCTACGGAGAGCATTCACACGCCCTCAACGCCGGCGCACGACAGGTCATACAGGAACAGCCAGAGAACAGTACATAAACGCCCAGACGGGAGCGACGCAGACATACTCTCGCGAACGAGGCAACAGGACGTCCTGGTAGAACAATTCCGTTCTAATCAGGGAAATCGCGTCACAACCATGCCTGGGACATAAAACACTTTCAGCCCCAAATCGGATGGACAAATGCGGGCACCGAAAGAACGTCGGTGGGTGATGGTAAAACGTGCCCCATGGGGTTGCGGGTCAAGGACATGGCGGCTGGCGATCAGCCACGTGAGCGTTTGCTCGAGAAAGGAGGCAACGCCCTGGCCGACCGGGAATTACTGGCCATACTCCTCGGATCAGGCAGCCGCGGCATGAGCGCCGTCGAGCTCGCCTCGCAGGTGATCTCCCACTGCGGCGATCTCGGGGAACTTTCGCGCTCGGAGCCACATCGGCTGCTCAGCGTTCCGGGGGTCGGGCCCGCCAAGGCCGCCCGGGTCGCCGCCGCCTTTCATCTTGTACGTCGCTCGCAAAGCGGCCCCGGCCCATTGCGCATCACCTCCTCGGCCGACCTCGCCGCCCTGGTCGCCCCGTTCCTGCGGGAGCAGACGAAGGAGCGCCTGGTCCTGGTCGTCTGCGACGCCGGCGGCGGGGTGTTGCGCCAGCTCGTGGTCACCGAGGGCGGGAGCGACCACACCTCGTTGCCCGTCCGCGATGTGATCACGGCGGTGCTCACCTCGGGAGGGGCGGCGTTCGGGGTCGCGCACAACCATCCGAGCGGCTCCACCGAGCCCAGCCCCGCCGACGTGACCTCGACCGACCATCTGCGAAACGCTTCCGACATCGTTGGCCTCACCTTCCTCGATCACCTTGTGGTCACCGACACCAAGTGGCGTCGCGTTTGTTGACCCTCAATCTACCTATAGGTCTAGTCGCCGTCTATAGAGACTCAGCAAGTGTCTGGTTTCTGGGTATACGTACTGTTTGGTCTACGATACGAAGATGCTCGACCGAGAGGGACCCGTGCCGGTCTACAAGCAGATAGCCGAGGAGCTCCGGCGGAAGATCGCCGAGGGCGAGCTGAGCCCCGGCGACGCCATCCCCAGCGAGGCCGAACTCGAAGCCGAATACAACGTCGCCCGCATGACCGCCCGCCGGGTGGCACGCGAGCTGCGTGACCAGGGCCTCGCCTACACGATCCAGGGAGAGGGCACCTTCGTGGGCACGCCCGACACCCCGCGATCGGAACTCCCCGTCTACCAGCAGATCGCCAAAGTCCTGGCGGAGAAGATCCGCTCGGGCGAGTTCCCGGCCAACCGCGCCCTGCCGAGCGAGAAGGTCCTGATGGCCGAACACGGCGTGGCCAAGGCGACCGTGCGCCAGGCGATCGCGACCCTGCGGAAACAGGGTTACGTGTTCACGGTGCCCTACCGGGGGACGTACGCGACGGCCCGTGAGAAGTGGCCCAAGCCGAAACGCTCGACTCCGGCGTCTCGCCAGAACGGACTGTGACAAGGAGTCGCTTCAGCCTGGGAAGCCTGGGCGGGCGGATCCACCGCCTGCCCAGGCCGGCACCGGTCCCATGATTCGCGGCGCGATTTCCGTCAACATGGAGGCGAAAGAGCCCGCGAATCCGGTTCCTCGCGCAGCAGGCCCGAAAGTTTCACAGCCACCCCCCATGCCACCTGCGCCGATACACCCACCCCGTTGACAGGCCCATGTCCCGGGGTTAGCCATGAGTCCCGATGTTAGCGATAACAGATGGACACCTCCCCATGCTCAGAAGAGTGCCGCTCCCCCTCCTCCTCATCCTCGTCGCCGTCCTGATCCACCCCGCCCCCGCCAACGCCGCCGGCCCCGCCCCGCACTACCTCATGACGGCGTTCACCAACGCCAGCGAGTCGAACATGTACGTCTACGACTCCAGCAACGCCACGAACTACAACCTGATCAGGGCCAACGCCTACACGCCCCCGTCCGGCCTGATCCGCGACCCGAGCGTCATCAAGCACAGCGACGGCTTCTACCACCTCGTCTACACGACCGGCTGGACCGGCAACACGATCGGGTTCGCCCGAAGTGCCGACGCCGTCACCTGGACGTTCCAGCGCAACGTCGCCGTCGGGCTGAACGGCTCCACGGGCAGCACGTGGGCGCCCGAGTGGTTCCGCGACTCCGACGGCAGCGTGCACGTCGTCTTCTCGGCGTCGACGACCGGCACGGCGGGGCAGTTCCGGCCCTATCGGATCACGGCCACCGACTCCTCGCTCTCGGCGTGGTCGGCGGCGACGCCGCTCGGCATTCCGGCCAACTACATCGACAGTTTCCTGGTCAAGGTCGGGGGGACGTACCACAACTTCCTGAAGAACGAGACGACCAAGTACATCGAGCATGCCACCGCCACCAGCCTCAACGGGCCCTGGACGTTCGTCGGCACGGGCAACTGGGCGGGCTGGGGGTCGGGGCTCGAAGGGCCCGCGCTCGTGCGGCTTCCGGACAACCGGTGGCGGCTCTATTTCGACAACTACTCGGGCGGGCGGTACTACTACGCCGACAGCTCCGACCTGTGGAGTTTCTCGGGCCGGACCGAGCTCTCCGGCTTGTCGGGCACGGCCCGGCACTTCACCGTGATCCGGGAGGACTCCGGTGACACCACGGCGCTGCCGACCGGCAACCGGTCCCTGCGGGCCGGGTCGCTGTACGTGCGGCACCGCGACTACCAGGCCTATCTGGAGAACGTGAGCTCGTCCAGCCCGCTCCTGGCGCGGCAGGACGCGACGTTCACGATCGGCGCGGGGCTGGCCCACTCCGGGTGCTACTCGTTCCAGGCGGTCAACTTCCCCGGCTACTACCTGCGCCACTACGACATGCGGCTCGTGCTGCAGCGCAACGACGGGTCGGCGATCTTCCGCGGCGACGCCACCTTCTGCGCCCGGGGGGCGTTGCTGGAGTCGTACAACCTGCCCGGGAAGTTCCTGAACGGCAGCCTGCGTCTCGACCCGACCGGCACCGCCTTCACCGTGACCGCCCCGCTCGCCTGAGAGGACCCCGATGCGCCTGTTACGCCTGGTCGTCGTCGTGGCGACGCTGCTCGTGCTGACACCGCTGCCGGCGCAGGCCAGTCCGGCCGTGCAGTACGCCAACCCCATCGCGGCGCAGCGCGCCGACCCGCACATCTTCCGGCACACCGACGGCTACTACTACTTCACCGCCACGGTGCCCGAGTACGACCGCATCGTGCTCCGCCGCGCGACCACGATCCAGGGCCTGGCCACCGCCCCGGAGACCGTCATCTGGCGCAGGCACACCTCGGGCGAGATGGGCGCGCACATCTGGGCGCCCGAGATCCACTTCATCGACGGCCGCTGGTACGTCTACTTCGCCGCCGGCCGCGCCGACGACGTGTGGCGCATCCGCATGTACGTCCTGGAGAGCGGTTCGGCCAACCCCCTGACCGGCACGTGGACCGAGCGCGGACGCATCGTCACCCCGTGGGACACCTTCTCGCTGGACGCCTCGACGTTCGTCCACAACGGCGTCCGCTACCTGATCTGGGCGCAGCAGGAGCCGGGCGTCTCGACCAACTCCAACCTGTACATCGCCCGCATGGGCGCCAACCCGTGGCAGATCACCGGGACCACCACCCGCCTGACCATCCCCACCCTGGCCTGGGAGACCAGGGGCTACCGGGTGGCCGAGGGGCCGTCGGTGATCCAGCGCAACGGGCGGTTGTTCATGACCTATTCGGCCAGCGCCACGGACGCGAACTACTGCCTCGGCCTGCTGACCGCCTCGGCGTCGGCCGATCCGCTCAACGCCGCGTCGTGGACCAAGAGCGCCAACCCGGTCTTCGTCTCCAGCTCCGCGACGAGCCAGTTCGGCCCCGGCCACAACTCCTTCACGGTCTCGGAGGACGGCCAGAGCGACCTGCTCGTCTACCACGACCGGTCGTACCAGAACATCTCCGGCGACCCGCTCAACGACCCGAACCGGCGGACGCGGGTGCAGAAGATCTACTGGCGGGCCGACGGCACGCCCGACTTCGGCATGCCCGTGCCCGACGGCGCGACCCCGGTGCGGCTCATGTCGGGTGACCACGCGATCCGGCACTGGGAGTACCGCGCCCGGTTGGAGGCCGGCGTCACGCCTCTGGCCGACAGCCAGTTCCGGCAGGTCACCGGTCTGACCGGGGCGGGCACGGTGTCGCTGGAGTCGACCAACTTCCCGGGCTACTTCCTGCGGCACCGCAACCACGAGGGCTGGGTCGAGCGCAACGACAACTCGGCCCTGTTCCGCTCCGACGCCTCGTTCCACCGCCGCACCGGGCTGACCGGCAGCGGCGTCTCGTACGAGTCGGTCAACTTCCCCGGCTACTTCCTGCGCCACCGGTCGGGCCTGGTCTGGGTCGAGCAGAACGACGGCACCGCCGCCTTCCGCGGCAGCGCCACGTTCACGCTGGAATAGCGTTCGCCCGGGTGCGCTGGGTGGCGGCCACGCAGACGAGCACCGCCATGGCCGCCACGATCGTCCACGGGTCGAACGGCTCGCCGAGGAGGAGGACCGCCCACGTCAGTGTCAGCAGCGGCTGCGCGAGCTGGGTCTGGCCCGCTCGCGCGATGCCGCCCCGGGCGAGGCCCGCGTACCAGGGGATGAAGCCGAGGTACATGGACACGAGACCGGTGTACAGGAAGCCCGCGACCGACTCGGCCGTGAACGCCGGCCCGGTCGTGAGGGCGAGCCAGACGGTCAGCGGAACCGTCAGGGGGGCGGCCACGACGAGCGCGTAGGAGATGACGCGCCAGCCGGGGGTGGTCCGGGTCAGCCGGGCCCCCTCGGTGTAGCCGACGGCGGCAGAGCCGAGGGCCAGGACGAGCAGCAGGTCGGCCGTGGTCACGTGGCCGCCGCCCCGGGACAGGGTGAACACGGTGATCGACAGCGCCCCCAGGCCGCAGGCGAGCCAGAAGGCGGCCCGGGGGCGTTCCCCCGCGCGCAACACGGCGAAGACCGCGGTGGCGGCCGGGAGCAGGCCGATGACGACCGCCGAGTGGGAGGTGGACGCGCCGCCGTACAGGGCGAGGCCGCTGAAGACGGGGAAGCCGAAGACCACGCCGAGGGCGATGACGGCGTACGACCCGAGGTCGCGGCGGGGCGGCAGCAGCGGGGCACGCGCGATCAGGAGGAAGCCGACGGCCACGGCCAGGGCGAGCACGGCACGGCCGATGGCGACCAGGAAGGGGTCGAGGCCGCGCATGGCGTACACGGTGGCCGGCATCGAGCCGGAGAAGGCGAGGACGCCGACGGCGGCGAGCGCCGTGCCGAGACGGGCCTGCGCTGCGGCGCTATCAGGACGGCCAATCGATGCGCTACTAACTACCTGATCACGAGTGGTAGCGCTACTCTGGTCTCTCATGAACGACGATAGCAGTGTCGCTCGTCTCGCCGACAGCCTGAAAGCCCGGGCCGCCTGCCTGCGGCCGGGCGACCGGCTTCCCTCCAGCCGGGAGATCGTCCAGGCTCACGGCGTCTCGCCCGTCACCGTCTCCAGGGCCGTCGCGCGGCTGGTCGCCGAAGGGGTGGTCACCACCCGGCCGGGCGCGGGCGCGTTCGTCGCCGCGCCGCCGCGTCCCCGGGAGACCGATCCCTCCTGGCAGACGGTCGCCCTGGGCGAGCGGGTCGTCGACGAGGCGCCGCTGACGTCGATCCTCCAGCAGCCGGAGGAGGGGGTGATCCCGCTCACCGGCGGCTATCTCAACCCGGTGCTGCGGCCGACCAAGGAACTCGGCGCGGCCGCGATCAGGGCAGTGAAGCGGCCCGACGCGTGGTCGATGCCGCCGCGCGCGGGGGTGCCCGAGTTGCGCACCTGGTTCGCCGGCGAGACGGAGACGACGCAGAACGACGTGCTGATCGTCAGCGGCGGGCAGGCCGCGCTGACCCACGCCTTCCGGGGGCTGGCCGCGCCGGGCGATCCGCTGCTGGTGGAGACGCCGACCTATCCGGGGGCGCTGGCGACCGCGCGGGCGGCCGGGCTGCGGGTGGTGCCGGTGCCGGCCGACGAGGGCGGGGTGCGGCCCGACCAGCTCGCGGAGGCGTTCGCGCGGACCAGGGCCAGGGTCTTCTACTGCCAGCCGACGCTGCAGAACCCGACGGGGGCGACACAGTCACTGGAGCGGCGGCGGCAGGTGCTCGACATCGCGCGGGCCGCGGGCGCCTTCGTCGTGGAGGACGACTTCGCCCGCTATCTCACCGCCACTCCCCCGCCGCCTCCGCTGGTGGCGCTCGACACGCACGGCACGGTCGTGCACGTGTTGTCGCTCAGCAAGATCACCGCGCCCAGTCTCCGGGTCGCCGGGCTCGTCGCCAGGGGGCCGGCCGCCGCGCGGCTGCGGGCCGCGCAGATCGTCGAGTCGTTCTTCGTCGCCCGGCCGCTCCAGGAGACGGCGCTGGAGTTCGTGTCGGCCCCGGCCTGGCGGCGGCACCGGGCCGCCGTCGCCGGGGAGATCGAGGAGAGGCGGGGGATCCTGATGGAGAGCCTGCGGCGGCATCTGCCCGACGTGCGCGCGGACCTGGTGCCGAAGGGAGGGCTGCACGTGTGGGCACGGCTCCCGCCCGCCCTCGACGAAGCGGCGCTCGTCGAACGTGCCCAGCGAGCCGGCGTGCTGGTCAGCCCCGGGCGGATCTATCACGCCGCCGAGCCGCCGGGGCCCTGGTTGCGGCTCACCCACACGGCCGCGTCCCATCGGGCCGAGCTGGCCGAGGGGGTCATTCGGCTCGCGACGGCTTACGGGGAACTCGCGGCTGACGCTCCCGGCGCTTCTTCTGCTGGAAGGCCAGGTAAGCGAGGTAGCTGACGTGCATGGTCTCCTCCTCAGGAATCTCAACACCAGCTAAAGCGTTATGGGGGTGTCGAGTTATTCCCGGCTAGAGTGCCCCGGAAGGGGTGATCAACGTGTCCGGCCCGGCTGAACTGCTGCGCGACTTCGTCAACACCTACGACGTCGAGACCGATACCGACGACCTGACCTCCCCGCAGGCGTTGCGCGACTGGCTGGAGGCCCACGGCCTCGAATCCGCCGCCGATCTCGCGCTCGCCAAAGAGCTGCGGGAAGGTCTCAGGGCCGGCCTGCGGCACAATCACGACGCGGTGGCGTACCCGGCCCCCGAACCTCTGGAGACGGCGCTGACGGCGCTTCCGCTGCGCGTCACCCTCGACGGCGGCACGCCCCGGCTGGCGCCGGCCGACGGCGCGGACCAGCGCGGTCTGGCGCAACTCGCGGCCATGATCGCTGCGGCGCACGCCGACGGGACCTGGCCACGCCTTAAGGTGTGCGTCGAGAGCACCTGCCAGGCCGCCTTCATCGACGCGTCGAAGAACCGGTCACGGGCGTGGTGCTCGATGCGCGTGTGTGGAAATCGCACGAAAACTCGGACATATAGGGCACGACGTCAGGCTGAAGGTCCGGGGATGCCCGCCTGACCAGTACGGTGTCATAGGCACAGAAAGGAGCCGGCCAAATGGGTGTCAGACCTGCCCGTCTCGAAGATGTCGACGCGGTGACGAGCACCCAGATCAGGGCGTGGAAGCACGGCTACCGCGATTTCCTGCCCCCCGGCCCGCTACAGCAGATGACCGGCCCCGCCGCCGAGAAGATGTGGCGGCGCCAGTGGGACGAGGCGATCCTCTCGCCGCCCTCCCCCCGGCACCGGGTGCTCGTCGCCGTGGAACGCGTCGTCCCCGACACCGAAGAGTGGCACGCGCTGGGCCCCGGCGGGGTGCTCGCGGCACTGCCGACGGCGGCCGAGCGGGCCAGCGACCGGGTCGTGGGGCTCGCCTCACACGGGCCCGCCGAAGACCCTGATCTGCATCCCGGGTTCACCGCCGAGCTGCTCACGCTGCTGGTCGACCCCAACCACATCCGGCGCGGGCACGGCAGCCGGCTGCTCAACGCGACCGTCGACCACCTGCGCGACGACGGCTACAGCTCCGTCGTGACCTGGGTGTTCGCCGAGAACTACGCGATGCTCGGCTTCCTCGAATCGGCCGGATGGGGCGAGGACATGGCCGAACGGGTGCTCGACATGGGCCGCCCGATCCGGATGGTCCGCATGACGACCGACATCTCGCGCGCGTGACCACCACGGCCCAATGGGTCGCCGGCGCGCGGCCCCGCACTCTCCCCGCGGCGGTCGTCCCGGTCGCGGCCGGCACCGGCGTCGCGATCGGCGAGGGCGGCTTCGTCTGGTGGGCGGCGCTGGCCGCCCTGTTCGTCGCGCTAGTCCTCCAGGTCGGCGTCAACTACGCCAACGACTACAGCGACGGCGTCAAGGGCACCGACGACGGCCGCGTGGGCCCCATGCGGCTCGTCGGCTCGAAGGCGGCCACCCCCAAGGCCGTGCTCACCGCGGCGCTCGGCTGCTTCGCCGCCGCCGCCGTGGTCGGCCTGGCCCTGGTCGTGGCGACGTCGGCGTGGTGGATGCTGGCCTTCGGGGCGTTGTCGATCCTGGCCGCCTGGTTCTACACCGGCGGCTCACGCCCCTACGGCTACCGCGCACTCGGCGAGTTGTCGGTGTTCTTCTTCTTCGGGCTGGTCGCCGTCATCGGCACCGCCTACGTCCAGGCCGGCTGGTCGTGGACGTCGGTGTGGGTGGCGGTGCCGGTCGGGCTGCTGGCCATGGCGCTGCTCGTGGTCAACAACCTGCGCGACCGCCAGACCGACGAGCCCGCCGGGAAACGCACCCTCGCGGTGGTCCTCGGCGACCGCCGCACCCGCTTCCTCTACGCGGCCTGCCTGCTGGTGCCGTTCGCCTGCCTGGTGCCGCTGGTGTTCTCCCACCCGTTCGCGGCACTGGGCCTGCTCGCCCTCCCGCTGGCGGTGCGCCCGGTTCGCGAGGTCATGAACGGTCTTGAGGGCCGGGCGCTGATCGCGACCCTGCAGCAGACCGGCCGCCTCCAGATCGTCTTCGGCCTGCTCTTCGCCATCGGCCTGTCCGTCAACCTGGCCTGAAGAGCGTTCTTCTCCGTTACGGCTCCCGCCCACCCCGGCGCCGACCATCGGTTGTTCCGCCCGCCGCAGCCGGCGCCGACCGGCCGCGGTGGCTCGACCCTCGACGACCGGAGGCCCGCCCGCCCGGGGGTGCCATCATGCCCCGGGCGACCGACGTTTTCGCGGCGAGCGCGGCGGCCGGTGGAAGGTCGTCGCGCCTAGAGATCGAGCAGCGCGTCGAGGCCCACCGTGAGCCCGTCGGGCAGGTCGCGGACCCTGCGGACCCCCAGCAGCACGCCGGGCGTGAACGAGGACCGGTTCATGGTGTCGTGGCGGATGGTGAGGATCTCGCCGTCGCCGCCCAGGATGACCTCCTGGTGGGCGATCAGCCCGGCCAGCCGGACCGCGTGGACGTGCACCCCGCCGACGTCGGCCCCACGGGCGCCCGGGAGCTCCTGGGAGGTCGCGTCGGGCATCGGGCCGAGCCCGGCCTCGGCGCGGGCGGCGGCGATCAGCTCGGCGGTCCGCCGGGCGGTGCCCGAGGGGGCGTCGGCCTTGTTCGGGTGGTGCAGCTCGACGATCTCGGCGGAGTCGAAGAAGCGGGCCGCCTGCTGGGCGAAGTGCATCATCAGCACGGCCGCGATGCCGAAGTTGGGCGCGATCAGGGCGTTGGTGCCGGGGTTGGCCGCCAGCAGGGCCCTGACCTCGTCGAGGCGGCCGGGGTCGAAGCCGGTCGTGCCGACGACCGGGTGGATCCCGCGCTCGACGCACCAGCGGAGGTTGCCCATCACCACGTCGGGGTGGGTGAAGTCGACCACCACCTCGGCCTCGGCGATCGGGTCGAGGGCGTCGTCCTTGTCGACGGCCGCCACGAGTTCCAGATCGTCGGCCGCGTGGACGGCCTTGCACACTTCCACCCCGACGCGGCCACGCGCGCCCAGCACACCTACTTTGATCACGTGCTAAGGCTAGCGGTCAGCTCACCGCGGCCGAAAAGTCCTTTCCGGCGAACGGGCCGATGACGGCCAGCGTGAGGGGCCGGGTCAGCACGTCGCCCGCCACCTCGGCGATGTCCTGCGCCGTGACGGCGTCGATGCGCTCCAGGACCTCGTCGACCGACATGAGCCGGTCGTAGACCAGTTCGCTCTTGCCGATCCGCGACATGCGCGAGCCGGTGTCCTCCAGGCCGAGCACGAGACCGCCGCGCATCTGGCCCTTGCCGCGCAGGATCTCCTCCTCGGTGAAGCCCTCGGTGACCACCCGCGCGACCTCGTCGCGGCAGATCTTGAGGACGTCGTCGATCTTGGAGGGGAGGCAGCCGACGTACACCCCGAACTGGCCGGTGTCGGCGTACTGCGAGGTGTAGCTGTAAGCGCTGTAGGCCAGGCCGCGCTTCTCCCGGATCTCCTGGAACAGGCGGGAGGACATGCCGCCGCCGAGCGCCGCGTTGAGCACCCCGAGGGCGAACCTGCGCTCGTCGGTGCGGCTGACGCCGGTCGTGCCGAGCACGAGGTTGGCCTGCTCGGTCGGCCGGTCGACCACCTTCACGCCGCGGTGGGCCGGCAGGCCCACGCCGCCCACGCGGGGCGCGATCGGCGCGGCGTCGCCGCCCAGCGCCCCCGCGCGCTCGTAGGCGCGGGCGACCAGTTCCACCACGTGCTCGTGGGACACGTTGCCGGCCACCGAGATCACGGTGTGGGTGGGCAGGTAGAAGCGCTGGTAGTACTCGTGGATGCGGTCGCGCGTGAGGGCGTTGATCGTCTCGTCGTTGCCGAGGATCGGGCGCCCGATCGGGGTGTCGCCGTAGAGCTGCTCGGAGAACGCCTCGTGGACCACGTCGGAGGGGTCGTCGTCGTGCATGGCGATCTCCTCCAGGATCACGCCCCGCTCCGACTCGACGTCGTCGGGGGTGATCAGGGACGAGGTGACCACGTCGGCCAGCACGTCGATCGCCAGCGGCAGGTCCTCGTCGAGGACCCGCGCGTAGTAGCAGGTGTACTCCTTGGCGGTGAACGCGTTGATCTCGCCGCCGATGCCCTCGATCGACGCGGAGATCTCCATCGCGTCGCGCGTGGGCGTGCCCTTGAACAGCAGGTGCTCAAGGAAGTGGGTGGCGCCGGTGTGCTCCGGGTCCTCGTCGCGCGAGCCGATGCCGACCCACGCGCCGACCGCGACGGAACGCACGGTCGGCATGGTCTCGGTCACCACGCGGAGCCCACCGGGCAGGACGGTGCGGCGGATGACCCCCGCACCGTCCTTTCCGTCGAACAGGGTCGTCGTGATCACGAGTTGCGGTCGTCCCGTCCGGAACGGCTGCGGGTGCGGCGGCGGCGGGGCTCCCCACCGTCGTCGGCACGGGAGTCGCCACGGTCACCGCGGGCCTCGGCCTGCTCGGCGGGGGCCTCTTCGGGCTCGCCGGCCTCGGCGCGGGCCGCCTTCTCGGCGGCCTCCTTCTCCACGACCTCGACCGGGACCAGGGAGAGCTTGCCGCGCGAGTCGATCTCGGCGATCTCGACCTGGATCTTCTCGCCGACGCCCATCACGTCTTCCACGTTCTCGATGCGCTTGCCGCCGTGCAGCTTGCGGATCTGGGAGACGTGGAGGAGGCCGTCCTTGCCGGGCATGAGGCTGATGAACGCGCCGAAGGCGGCGATCTTGACGACCGTGCCCAGGTAGCGCTCGCCGACCTCCGGCATGTGCGGGTTGGCGATGGCGTTGATCGCGCTCCGGGCCGCCTCGGCCGAGGGGCCGTCGGTGGCGCCGATGTAGATCGTGCCGTCGTCCTCGATGGTGATCTCGGCGCCCGTGTCGTCCTGGATCTGGTTGATCATCTTGCCCTTCGGGCCGATGACCTCGCCGATCTTGTCTACGGGAACCTTGATCGTGATGATGCGCGGCGCGGTCGGGTTCATCTCCGCCGGGGAGTCGATCGCCTCCTGCATCACGTCGAGGATGGCCAGGCGGGCGCCGCGCGCCTGCTTGAGCGCGGCGGCCAGCACCGAGGCGGGAATGCCGTCGAGCTTGGTGTCGAGCTGGAGCGCGGTGATGACGTCCTTGGTGCCGGCGACCTTGAAGTCCATGTCGCCCATGGCGTCTTCGGCGCCCAGGATGTCGGTCAGGGTGACGTAGGTGTCGCCCTCGCCGATCAGGCCCATCGCGATGCCGGCCACCATCTCCTTGAGCGGCACACCGGCGTCGAGCAGCGCCATCGTGGACGCGCAGACCGAGCCCATCGAGGTCGAGCCGTTGGAGCCCAGGGCCTCGGAGACCTGGCGGATGGCGTAGGGGAACTCCTCGCGGCTCGGGAGAACCGGGATGAGCGCCCGCTCGGCCAGCGCGCCGTGGCCGATCTCGCGGCGCTTGGGCGAGCCCACGCGGCCGGTCTCACCGGTCGAGTAGGGCGGGAAGTTGTAGTTGTGCATGTAGCGCTTGGTGCGCTCCGGGTTGAGCGTGTCGATCATCTGCTCCAT
Source organism: Herbidospora yilanensis (assembly GCF_001570565.1). GTDB lineage: Bacteria > Actinomycetota > Actinomycetes > Streptosporangiales > Streptosporangiaceae > Herbidospora > Herbidospora yilanensis. The sequence goes on from NZ_BBXE01000018.1 coordinate 206,380, forward strand.
GCGGAGCATGTTCAGCGTGGTGATGCCCAGGATCTGGGTCTCGCCGCGCTCGAACAGGGCCGAGCCGTGCACCCGCGGGATCACGTGGACCTCGGCGTTGAGCTGCCGGATGTCCTTGGTGCCGCGGCCGTCGATGCGGACGCCCTCGTTGACGACGCGCTCGCGCATCAGCTTCTTGGTGAGGCTGCGGTAGGCGGCCGACAGTTCCTTCTCGCGGCCCTCGAAGTCGGCCAGCAGCTTCTCGCCGACCAGGCCCTTGACCCGGTCGATCTCGGCCTCGCGCTCCTGCTTGCCCGCGATGGTCAGCGCGGCGGCCAGCTCGGAGCGCACCGCGCCCTCGACGGCGGCCAGGGCGTCTTCCTGGTAGTCGAGGAAGATCGGGAACTCGGCGGTCTCCTTGGCGGCGACCTGCGCCACCTTCGCCTGGGCCTCGCACAGGACCTTGATGAACGGCTTGGCCGCCTCAAGACCCTGGGCCACGGTCTCCTCGGTGGGCGCGACGGCGCCCTCGGCGACCAGCTTCAGCGTGTCCTTGGTCGACTCGGCCTCGACCATCATGATCGCGACGTCGCCGTCGGCCAGGACCCGGCCGGCCACGACCATGTCGAAGGTCGCGCCCTCAAGCTCGGTGTGGGTCGGGAACGCCACCCACTGGCCGCTGATCAGCGCGACCCGGACGCCGCCGATGGGGCCCGAGAAGGGCAGCCCGGCGAGCTGGGTCGAGAGGCTGGCGGCGTTGATCGCGACGACGTCGTAGAGGTGCTCCGGCTGGAGCGCCATGACGGTGGCGACGATCTGGATCTCGTTGCGCAGGCCCTTGACGAACGAGGGGCGCAGCGGCCGGTCGATCAGACGGCAGGTCAGGACCGCGTCTTCGGACGGGCGGCCCTCACGGCGGAAGAACGAGCCGGGGATGCGGCCCGCGGCGTACATGCGCTCTTCGACGTCGACCGTGAGCGGGAAGAAGTCGAGGTTCTCCTTGGGGTTCTTCGAGGCGGTGGTCGCGGAAAGGACCATCGTCTCGTCGTCGAGGTAGACGACGGCGGACCCCGCCGCCTGGCGCGCGAGACGGCCGGTCTCGAACCGGATCGTTCGCGTGCCGAAGGAGCCGTTGTCGATGACGGCTTCCGTGCTGTGGACACCCTCCACGGGGGACCTCCTTATTCGGGTCGGTCACCCCACGTCGCCGGCTCCCGGAGGTGCGGCGCCGGTCTTCGATCGAAGCGCCCGGTCGCGTCGACCGGGGGCCACTACCGAGGACCGGCCCTCTTTTTCCGCGGAATGACGCGGGGCACTGGTTTCACGGGTGGTGTGGTTTGTTCAGTTGTGGGTGTTACAAGGAAGGGAGCGGCGAGACGATCGCCGCTCCCTTCAGGCGCGCTATCGGCGCAGACCCAGCCGCTCGATCAGCGTGCGGTAGCGGGTGATGTCCTTCGCCTGCAGGTACTTCAGCAGGCGGCGGCGGCGGCCGACCAGCAGGAGCAGGCCGCGGCGGCTGTGGTGGTCGTGCTTGTGGGTCTTGAGGTGCTCGGTCAGGTCGCTGATGCGCTTGCTCAGCAGCGCGATCTGCACCTCGGGGGACCCGGTGTCGCCCTCGCTGGCGCCGTATTCGGCGACGATGGCCTTGGTCGTGGCGGTGTCGAGCGACACTGCTTCTCCTTTGTTCCATGGGCACGCGTAGCCATTGCGATCCCGCGAACGACCGTGCGTGCCTACAGTCGCCGTGACGAGAAGCCGGTGATTACTCAGCCGACATACAAGGCTACCACCGCCCGTTAACCAGCCGAGACGGTCAGTCTCCGGGCCTGGTCGACGTCGGCGCGCATCTGTTCGACCAGAGCGTCGACCGAGTCGAACTTCAGGGTGTCGCGCAGCCGGGCCAGGAAGTCGACCGAGACGTGGAGGCCGTAGAGGTCGAGATCGTCGCGGTCGAGGGCGTAGGCCTCGACCGTCCGGACGACGCCTTCGAAGGTCGGGTTGGTGCCGATCGAGATCGCCGCGGGCCAGCGCTCGTCGGGCGACTCCAGCCAGCCGGCGTAGACGCCGTCGGCCGGGATGGCCGTGTAGGGCGCCGACTCGACGTTGGCGGTCGGGAAGCCGAGCGCCTTGCCGCGCTGGTGGCCCCGGACCACCACGCCGTCGACCCGGTGGAGGCGGCCCAGCTCGTCGGCCGCGGCGGCCACGTCGCCGTCGGTGAGGTGCTGGCGGATCAGCGAGGAGGTGATGTCCTCGAGACTGCTGACCAGCGGCACGCCGACGGCGACGAAGTCGTACTTCTCGCCGAGTTCGCGCAGGGTGTCGAGGTTGCCGGCGGCCTTGTGGCCGAACCGGAAGTTCTCCCCCACCACGACCCCGGCGGCGTGCAGCCGGTCGACCAGGGCGATCTGCACGAACTCCTCGGGCGAGGTGCGCGAGAACTCCAGCGTGAACGGCAGGATCAGCACCGCGTCGACCCCGAGGGCGCCGAGCAGCTCGATGCGCCGGTGGGGCGTGGAGAGCTGGGGGGGATGGCTGCCGGGCCGCACCACCTCGTCGGGGTGGGGGTCGAAGGTCACCGCGACCGACGCGACCCCGAGCTCATGGGCGAGGTCGACGGCCCGGCGCACCAGCGTCTGGTGACCCCGGTGGACGCCGTCGAACACCCCGATCGTGACGACGGACCGGCCCCAGTCCGCGGGCACGTCGTCAAGTCCGAGCCAGCCACGCACGTCGACCCCCAACAGGCAATTGGCGAAGTAGTGCTAAGCGTCCCACACACCCCGGAACCCAAGGACGCCGAGGGCGTGACGAACCGGGAAAACCCACGACCGGCGTTTTCGTGCGCACCACCCGGAGGATCACGCTAGGAGACGAACACCGCCAAGGGCTTGGCGGCTCCGCCCTTCTCCTCGACCAGGGCCAGCAGTTCACCGCCGGGCGCGAAGACGCCGATCGGCCCCTCCCCCAGCCCGGCCGCCTTCAGCCGGCCGCCGTGGGAGACCAGGCGGGCCTCCTCCTCGGTGACGTCGCGGCGCGGGAAGGCCTGGGAGACGGCGTCGGCGATGGGCAGGATGACGCACTCCTTCTGGAGCGCCTCGATGCTCAGCGCGTTCTCGGTCGTATAGGGCCCCACCCGCGTCCGGCGCAGCGCCGTCAGGTGGCCGCCGACCCCCAGCCCGTCGCCGAGATCCCTGGCCAGGGAGCGGATGTACGTACCGGAGGAGCAGGTGATGGTGGCCGTGACGTCGACGGACTCCCCCAGCGTCACGGAGGTCACCTCGAAGGAGTGGACCGTGATCGGCCGGGCCCGGAGCGCGACCTCCTCGCCCTGGCGGGCCAGCTTGTAGGCCCGCTCGCCGTTCACCTTGATCGCGCTGACCTGCGGCGGGACCTGCATGATCAGCCCGGTCAGCGCCGCGACGCCCTGCTGGACGTCTTCGGCGGTCACCGCGGCGGCGGAGGCACGGCCGGTCTCCTCGCCCTCGGCGTCGTCGGTGTTGGTCGAGACGCCGAGGCGCATCGTGGCCTCGTACACCTTCTCGGTCAGCGCCAGGTGGCCCAGCAGGCGGGTGGCCTTCTCGACCCCGACGACCAGCACGCCGGTCGCCATCGGGTCGAGGGTGCCGGCGTGGCCGACCTTGCGGGTGCCGGCGATGCCGCGCATCTTGCCGACGACGTCGTGGGAGGTCCAGCCCGAGGGCTTGTCGACGATGATGATCCCGCTCGGCGGCGGGGGGCGTCTGGTCACGCGAGCAGCTCCGTGAGGCGGGCGACGGTCTCCTGCGGGGTCTCGCGGGAGGAGAACCCGGCCGCGCCGGGGTGCCCGCCACCCCCCAGGGCGGTGCAGGCGCGGCCCACGTCGGCCGTGCCCTTCGCGCGGGCCGAGACGTTCCAGGTGCCTTCGTCGTCTTCCTTGAAGACCACGGCCACCTCGGCGTCGTCGACCTTGCGCAGGACGTCGATGATCCCTTCGACCTCGTCGTAGGGCAGTGCGTTCAGGGCGCGGTCTTCCCTGGTCACGGTCGTCCAGACCAGCCCGGCGCCGCCGACGGCCGACGGGTCGAGCCGGGCCCGCGACAACGCGGCGCCCAGAACCCGCAGGTAGCCGAACGGAGAGCGGTCCCACAACTCCCGCGCGATGGCGTCGGGGTCGAGGCCCGCGTCCAGCAGCCGCCCGGCCAGGGCGTGGACGGCGGGGGTGGTCGAGCTGTAGCGGAACGACCCGGTGTCGGTCACCAGGGCGGTGTAGAGGCAGGTCGCGATGTCCCGGTCGATCTGGAGCCCCAGCCGCCGGATCAGCTCCTCGGTCAGCACGGCCGTGGCCGCCGCCTTCGGGTCGACGAGCTGGACCGTGCCGAACCCGGTGTTGGACGCGTGGTGGTCGAGCACCACCAGCTCCCGCGCGGCCTTGGCCGCCGGGACGAGCAGGCCCAGCCGCTCGATCGTGGCGGCGTCGAAGGTGATCATCAGGTCCGGCTCGGCCGGGAAGCGCGCGGATTCGACCAGGAGGTCCTGGCCGGGCAGGAAACGCAGCAGCCGGGGCACGGTCAGCGTGTGGTCGCCGAAGGAGGCGACCACGTGCCTGCCGGACCGCCGGAGCGCCTGGCCGAAGGCCAGCATCGAACCCAGGGCGTCGCCGTCGGGGGTGACGTGACAGGCCAGGGCGATCGAGTCGTGCGAACCGATGAGCGCGACCGCGCGCGCCCATTCGGCCTCGGGAGGGAGCGTCACTTCGCGCTTCGCTCGGACACCTCGTCGGTGTCGTCCTCGAACTCGTCGTCGAACTCGTCTTCTTCCTTCTTGTACGGATCGGCGTCGCCCGCGTAGGCGGCGCCCTCCGCCTTCTTGGCGATCTCGGCGTCGCGCGCCCTGGCCTCGGCGAGCAGGTCGTCCATGTGCCGGGCCGAGTCGGGCAGGGGGTCGTGGGTGAACGTGAGGGTGGGCGTGTGCCGCAGCCCGGTCTGCCGGCCGACCTCCGAGCGGATGATGCCCTTGGCGCTCTCCAGCGCCGCGGCGGTGTCCTTACGCTCGGCGTCCGACCCGAAGACGGTGTAGAAGACCGTCGCCTCGCCCAGGTCGTTGGTGACCCGGGTGTCGGTGACGGTGACGAACCCCAATCGCGGATCCTTGATCCGCCGTTCCAGCATCTCGGCGACGATCTGCTGGATTCGGTCCGCCAGTTTCCTGGCTCGCGCGGCGTCCATGGGCGCGCTCCCCCTTCTTCCGGATGTACGGCTGACGCTGCGACCTGGCGGTCTATTCCTCGTCGTTGAACAAACGATGCCGAGCCGACAGCAGCTCGATCTCGGGGCGGAAGGCGACGGCCCGCTCGCACGCGTTCATGACCTCATCGACGTTCCCGGCCGAACCGGAGACGACGGCGACGCCGATCTCGGCTCTTCGGTGCAGTTCGTGATGGCCGGTCTCGGCCACCGCGACCGCGGGGAACCGCCGGCGCAGCTCGGCGATGAGGGGACGGACAACGGACCGCTTCTCCTTCAGCGAGTGAACGTCGCCGAGGAGGATGTCCAACGTCAGAGCACCGACATACATGTGTTGTTGTGGCGCCAATAGACCCTGGCGCGTGGGTCGTGTTCCTACAGGAAACCGGTTCCCGGCCGCGTCGGCCGGGAACCGGATGGTCAGCCCTCGCTAGTCGCGGGGCTTCTCCCGCATCTCGAACGTCTCGATGACGTCGTCGATCTTGATGTCGTTGTAACCGACGCCGATACCGCACTCGAAGCCCTCGCGGACCTCGGTCGCGTCGTCCTTGAACCGGCGCAGCGACGAGACGGTGAGGTTGTCGGCGATGACGACACCCTCGCGGATGATCCTGGCCTTGCTGTTGCGGGTGATGACACCCGAACGGACCAGGGTGCCCGCGACGTTGCCGATCTTCGGCACCTTGAAGACCTCGCGGACCTCGGCGGTACCGGTCTGGATCTCCTCGAACTCCGGCTTGAGCATGCCCTTGAGGGCCGCCTCGATCTCCTCGATCGCCTGGTAGATGACCGAGTAGTAGCGGATGTCGACGCCCTCGCGCTCGGCCAGGTCGCGCGCCCGGACTTCCGGCCGCACGTTGAAGCCGATGATCACCGCGTTGTCGTCGGCGATCGCCAGGTTGACGTCGTACTCCGTGATCGCACCGACGGCGCGGTGCAGCACGCGGAGGTTGACCTCCTCGCCCACATCGATCTTGAGCAGCGCGTCTTCCAGTGCTTCCACCGAACCGGACACGTCACCCTTGATGATGAGCTTGAGCTCGTCGATCTTGCCCTTCTCGTAGTCGCTGAACAGCTCTTCGAGCGTACGGCGGCGACCGGCCTTGGCCATCTCCGCGATGCGCTGACGAGCCGCCCGCTCCTGGGCGATCTGGCGGGCCATCCGGTCGTCGCTGACGACCAGGAAGTTGTCACCCGCACGGGGCACGGCCGTCAGGCCGAGCACCCGGACCGGACGCGACGGGTCGGCCTCTTCGACCGGCTGCATGTTGTCGTCGAGCATCGCCCGGACGCGGCCGAAGGCCTCGCCGCAGACGATCGACTCGCCGACCCGGAGGGTGCCGCGCTGGACCAGCACGGTCGCCACCGGGCCGCGGCCCTTGTCGAGGTGGGCTTCGATCGCCAGGCCCTGGGCGTCCATGTCGGGGTTGGCGCGGAGGTCGAGCTCCGCGTCGGCCGTCAGGATGATCGCCTCAAGCAGGTTGTCGATGCCCAGGCCCTGCTTCGCCGAGATGTCGACGAACAGGGTCGAGCCACCGAACTCCTCGGCCACCAGGCCGTATTCGGTCAGCTGGGCCCGGACCTTGGTGGGGTCGGCGCCCTCCTTGTCGATCTTGTTGACCGCGACCACGATCGGCACCTCGGCCGCCTGGGCGTGGTTGAGCGCCTCGATGGTCTGCGGCTTCACACCGTCGTCGGCCGCGACCACCAGGACGGCGATGTCGGTGGCCTGCGCACCACGGGCACGCATGGCGGTGAACGCCTCGTGACCCGGGGTGTCGATGAAGGTGATCTTCCGGTCTTCGCCTTCGTGCTGAGCGTGGACCTGGTAGGCGCCGATGTGCTGGGTGATGCCACCGGCCTCCCGCGCCACCACGTTGGTGTTCCGGATGGCGTCGAGGAGCTTGGTCTTACCGTGGTCGACGTGACCCATGACGGTCACGACCGGCGGACGCGGCGCGAGGTCGGCCTCGTCGCCCTCGTCTTCACCGAACTCGATCTTGAAGGACTCGAGCAGCTCGCGGTCCTCCTCCTCGGGCGAGACGACCTGCACGACGTAGTCGAGCTCGGCGCCGAGGAGCTGCAACGTCTCCTCGTTCACCGACTGGGTCGCGGTCACCATCTCACCGAGGTGGAGCATGATCTGGACCAGCGCCGCCGGGTTCGCGCCGATGCGGTCGGCGAAGTCGGACAACGAGGCGCCGCGCGGGAGACGGATCGTCTGACCGCCGCCACGGGGAGCCTGCACGCCGCCGATCGCCGGCGCCGACATGTTGTCGAACTCCTGGCGCCTCTGGCGCTTGGACTTGCGGCCACGCGTCGGACGGCCACCCGGACGCCCGAAGGCGCCCGCCGTGCCGCCGCCACGGCCACGGCCACCCGGACCGGGACGACCGCCGCCGAAGCCGCCGCCGCCACCACCGGGACCGCCGCCACCCGGACGACCGCCGCCACCGCCACCGGCGGCACCGGCGCGCGGCGCGAAACCGCCACCGCCACCCGGACGACCGCCGCCACCGCCACCGGGACGGCCACCGCCGCCACCGGGACGACCGCCGCCGCCACCCGGACCGCGACCGCCGCCACCGGGCCCGCCACCGGGACCGGCAGGACGGCCCTGCGGCATCATCGACGGGTTCGGCCGGGGACCACCCGGGCGAGGACCACCGGCACCGGCCGGCGGACGCGGGCCACCCGCACCGGGCGGACCCGGGCGAGGACCGGCGCCGGCGGGACGGGGACCACCCGCACCCGCGGGACCGGGACGCGGACCACCGGGACCCGGACGCGGACCGCCCTCACGGCGCGGCTCGCGGGGCCCGCGGTCGCCGCGGTCCTCACGAGGACCGCGGTCGGGCCGGTCACCGCGGTGACCGGCGTGGTCGCCCCGAGGACCGGCGTG
>NZ_BBXE01000018.1:215021-324001 GCF_001570565.1 Herbidospora yilanensis
CTCACGAGGACCGCGGTCGGGCCGGTCACCGCGGTGACCGGCGTGGTCGCCCCGAGGACCGGCGTGCTCGCCCCGATCGGGACGGTCACCGCGGTCGGGACGGTCGCCAGGACGCGCGGGCCGCTGGCCCATGCCGCTGGCGTTGGAAGAGAACGGGTTGTTGCCCGGACGCGGGCCGCGCGGACCCGGCTTGGGACCGCGGTCGCCACCCGGACGCGGCGCACCGCCGCCGGCCGCGGGGCCGGGGGTCGGGCGAGGACCGGGGGCCGGGCGCGGACCCGGCTTGGGACCGGGCGTCGGCCGAGGGCCGGACGGCGCCGACGGCCCACCGGCCGAGGGCGCGTTGGAAGAAGAAGCCGCCGGACGGGGCGCCTCGGGGCGCGGAGCCGGGGCGGGCGGAGCCGCGGGACGCGGGGCGGCCTCGCTCTGGGGAGCGGGCTGCGGCGCCGGATGCGGCATGGGAACGGGACGCGGCGCCGGCCGCGGACCCGGCTTCGGAATCGGCCGGTTGCCGAAGTCCGACGGTGATGCGGGCGCCGGAGCGCCGTTGCCGGCCTGGTCGTTGCCGACCGGCCGGGGTGCCGGCCGTGGGGCCGGACGTGGGGACTTGCCCCCCTTGGAGTCGCCCTTACCGAACGCCTCCGTCAGTTTGCGGACAACCGGCGCCTCAATCGTTGAAGACGCCGATCGAACGAACTCGCCCATCTCGGTGAGCTTGGCCATCACGACCTTGCTCTCAACACCGAACTCCTTGGCGAGCTCGTATACCCGGACCTTCGCCACTGCACTCCCTAACTCGGCCCGGGAGGCTGTGCCGCCGGACCGTCGCTACCTGGACGTACTCATTGCCGCGTGCTCATCAGGCGCTCATAGCAATCTGACTCCGCCCATCAACTCGGCGTCCTACGAAACAGTTGGTAACCATTCACCCGGCGGCTTTCCTCGTCAAGTCCTCCAAGTAGGCCCGCAAACGCGTCTGATCGAGCGTTCCCTCCGCGCGGAAAGCGCGGGTGAACGCCCGGCGACGATCTGCGAGCTGCAGGCAGGCCGGGGAGGGGTGCAGTGAAGCACCGCGTCCCGGGAGCCGTTTCTGCAGGTCAGGGATGATCACATCCCCGGCCACCACCAGTCGGAGTAGCTCGGACTTGGCCGTGCGAACCCGGCAGCCCACGCACGTTCTCAGCGGGGCGGCCTGGTCACCGTATTCCAGCTTACCTTGCCGACGCATCTGCGGGATCGGCCGGTGCCTCATGAGTATCCGGCTTGATGTCGATGCGCCACCCGGTCAGCCGCGCGGCCAGCCGGGCGTTCTGCCCTTCCTTCCCGATCGCCAGCGAGAGCTGGTAGTCGGGAACGGTCACCCGGGCGACCCGGCCGTCGGCGTCGACGACCTCCACTCGTGAAACCCGTGCCGGCGACAGCGCATTCCCGACGAAGTCGGCCGGGTCTTCGGACCAGTCGATGATGTCGATCTTCTCGCCGTGGAGCTCGGTCATCACGTTGCGCACCCGGGAGCCCATCGGGCCGATGCAGGCGCCCTTGGCGTTGACGCCGGGCTTGCGGGAGCGGACCGCGATCTTGGTGCGGTGACCGGCCTCGCGGGCGATCGCGGCGATCTCGACGGTGCCGTCGGCGATCTCCGGGACCTCCAGCGCGAACAACTTCTTCACCAGGTTCGGGTGGGTGCGGCTCAGGGTCACCGAAGGGCCCTTGTTGCCCTTCTTGACCTGGACCACGTAGCAGCGGATGCGCTCCCCGTGGACGTAGTCCTCCCCGGGGACCTGCTCGTTGTGGGGCAGGATGGCCTCGATCTTGCCGAGGTCGACCAGCACGACGCGGGGATCCTTGCCCTGCTGGATCACCCCGGCCACCAGCTCGCCCTCGCGGCTCGCGAACTCGCCGAAGTTGATCTCGTCTTCGGCGTCGCGGAGCTGCTGCAGGATGACCTGCTTGGCGGTGGTCGCCGCGATGCGGCTGAAGTTGCCCGGGGTGTCGTCGTACTCCCGGAGGATCTCGCCGTCTTCGCCGATCTCGGCCGCCAGGATCGACACGTGCCCGGAGACGCGGTCGAGCTGGGCGCGGGCCTTCTGCGCGGCGCCCTCGGTGCGGAAGTAGGCGATCAGCAACGCGTCCTCGATGGCCTTGACGACCAGGTCGAACGAGATGTCCTTCTCCCGCTCCAGGCTGCGCAGGACGCTCATGTCAATGTCCACAAGGCTCCCCCTCAGCCCTCATCGCCGTCTGCGATGTCTTCTTCATCTTCGTCCTCGTCGTCCAGATGACGGAACTCCACCTGGACCTTGCCCTTTGCCAGATCCGCGTACGCGAAACGGCCGGCGGCCTCGATCTCGACGCCGTCGTCGTCGGCTTCGAGGATCCGGCCCTCGACTCCGGTGCCGTCGGTCAGCGCCGCCTTGACCAGCCTGCCTCTCGCACGGCGCCAGTGGCGCGGCTCGGTCAGCGGGCGGTCGACACCGGGGGAGGTGACCTCCAGCACGTAGGGACCGCCGCCGAGCGCGTCGGTCGCGTCGAGCCGGTCGGAGACCGAACGGCTGACCTCGGAGACGTCGTCGAGGCTGATGCCGCCGTCACGGTCGACGACCACCCGCACCAGCCGGCGTTTGCCGGCGGGGGTGACCGTCACGTCTTCGAGATCGAGACCTTCGGCCTCGACGACCGGGGCGAGCAGCGCCACGAGGCGGTCGCGTCGGGCGGATTCGCCCATGGTGACCTCCTTACCAATGGCCATCGGGGGCGTACCTCGCCCAACGTGCCCACAGCCTATCGACAGACCGGCACCGCTCGCCGCGCCGCGCGAACGCGCGCCCGCCCGCATCCCGTCTGGACCGCTCTACGCGACCCGAGAGCACGAACCGTCCGTGTGGCGCGGGTTGGGTGGAGTCTGGAGCGCTCTACCATGGGCGGGTGCCTGTGGGAGAGTCCGGTATGAACCTGTCCCGGCGTGCCCTGCTGGGTGCCGGGGCCGGCCTGGTGCTGGTGGGTTGCGCGAAGGGGCAGGAGGCCGCGTCACCGGCGGCTTCGCCCTCCCCCGATCCACACGCGGCGCTGCTGGCCGGGCTCATCGGCGGCAAGGAGAAGCTGGTCGCGCTCTACCAGCAGGCCGCCCTGTCGGACGCGAAGCTGGCGCCCGCGCTGCAGCCGTTCCAGCAGCGCCATCTGGCCCACCTGGCGGCCCTCCGCAAGCATCTGACCGACCCCGGTTCCCCCGCCGCGACCCCGACCCCCGTGGTCAACCCGGAGGTGACCGTGGAAGCGCTGAAAGAGGCCGAGCGGGCCGCGGCGGCCGCGCGGCCCGAGCAGGCCGCCGCCGCCAAGCCCGTCGTGGCGCAGCTCGTGGCGAGCATGGGGGCCTGCGAGGCCGTCCACGCCCAGGCCCTCGGGCGGCTGAAGTGAGCGCCTCGGTCGCGCTCTCGAAGGCGCTGGCCGCCGAGCACGCCGCCGTGTACGCCTACGGCGTCATCGGCGCCAAGACGACCGGCGCGCTCAGGGCCCGCGCGACGACCGGCTTCGACGCCCACCGGGCCCGCCGCGACCAGTTGCGCACCCTGATGCGCCGCCGGGGCGAGACCCCGGCCGAGCCGGGGACCTACCAGCTTCCCTTCGAGGTGACCACGCCCGCCCAGGCCGCCCGCCTGGCGGCCTACGTCGAGGAGCGGGTCTGCGCGGCCTACGTGGAACTGTCGGCCGACACCGATCCGGGGCTGCGGCGGCTGGCGGTGCTGGCGACCCAGGAGGCCGCCGTGCGTGGCTTCGGCTGGCAGCCGCAGATCCCCGCCTTCCCGGGCATGCCGGGCCAGGAACACGCCGTCTCCAGCCCCGCCGTGACCGAACCGACGCCCATGCGGCCCAGCTCGGGCGAGCCCGTCGTGCCGCAGCAGCCCCAGGGGTCGACGGCGCCGGCGATGCTCCCGGCCCCCGAAGCGGGCCAGACGCCTTAGCACCCTCAACGTCACGCGAAGGCTAGGACGCTCCCCCGTCTCAGGTGCACGCGTCAAAGCGGGCTGACGATCACCACCCGGGCACCACGCTCGGCGGCGTCCAGGCGTGCTGAAACCCCTATCCCGGCGGCCGAACGGGCGGTGCGCCGCTCCTCCGTCAAGCGCCCCCGACGCGGACCGTTTCCGTTTATTCCCGATTTCTCGGGTAGTTCAGGACGTCATGAGTTGGGGCTTCCGAAAAACGATCAAGATCGGTCCGTTCCGGATCAACTTCTCGCGCGGCGGAGTCGGCCACAGCGTCGGCAAGGGCGGCGTGCGGTACACGAAGCGCGCCGACGGTGGAAAGCAGGTCAGCGTCGACCTACCCGGTGGTTTCTCCTGGCGGCGCTCATTGAGGCGCCGCTAGATCGGATAGCTCCCCTCCGCTCGGCCGGAGGGGACGTGAGCGGGCGGTTCGTCACACTCCCCCCATAGTGACGAGCCGCCCCTCCTGCTGAGTCCGGGCACGGACGCGGCCCTGCCGTCCCCGGTGGCCTTTCTAGGCGCAGGCCTCGACGACCTTCTGGACGGCCTCTGCGACGGGGATCTCGGCGCGGTCGCCCGAGGCGCGGTCGCGGAGTTCGACCACGCCGTTCCCGATGCCCCGGCCGACGATCAGGACGGTCGGGAGGCCGAGGAGTTCGCTGTCCTTGAACTTCACGCCCGGGGAGACCTGGGGGCGGTCGTCGAGGAGCACACGCAGGCCCTTGGCCTCCAGTTCCTCGGCGATCTGGGTGGCGATCTCGATCTGGTTCTCCTTGCCGGTGCCGACGATGTGGACGTCGGCGGGCGCGACCTCGCGGGGCCAGGCCAGGCCGAGGGCGTCGTGGCGCTGCTCGGCCATCACGGCCACGGCGCGGGAGACGCCGATGCCGTAGGAGCCCATGGTGATCCGGATCGGCTTGCCGTCGGGGCCGAGGGCGTCGAGCTGGGCGGCGTCGGCGTACTTGCGGCCGAGCTGGAAGATGTGGCCGATCTCGATGCCGCGGTCGATCGACAGGTCACTGCCGCAGACGGGGCAGGCGTCGCCGGCGCGGATCTCGGCGGCCTCGATGGTGCCGTCGGCGATGAAGTCGCGGCCGGCCACCACGTGGGCGGCGTGCTTGCCGGGTTCGTTGGCGCCGGTCACCCACTCGCTGCCGTCGACCACGCGGGGGTCGACGAGGTAGCGGATGCCGAGCTCCTTGAGGATCTGCGGGCCGATGTAGCCGCGGACCAGCCCGGGGTGCCGGGCGAAGTCGGCCGCCTCGAAGATGGCCGGCTCGCCGGGGGCCAGGGTGGCCTCCAGGCGCTTGAAGTCGACCTCGCGGTCGCCGGGCACGCCGATGACCAGGGTCTCGGGCTCCTTCATGCCGGGCGTGACGACCTTGACGACCACGTTCTTGAGCGTGTCGGCCGCGGTGATCTTCAGGCCGTGGTGCTCGTTCATGTAGGAGACGAGCGTCTCGATGGTCGGGGTGCCGGGGGTGTCGAGCACCGTCAGGGCCGCGCGCTCGCCGGTGACCGGCTCGGGGGCGGGCGTGGTGACGGCCTCGGCGTTGGCGGCGTAGCCGCAGGTGCGGCAGGCCACGAAGGTGTCCTCGCCGGTGGGGGCGGGGGCGAGGAACTCCTCGGAGGCCGAGCCGCCCATGGCGCCGGAGGTCGCGAAGCAGATCTTCACGTCGATGCCGAGCCGCTCGAAGATCCGGATGTACGCCGCCCGGTGGTTCTCGTAGCTGCGCTTGAGGCCCTCGTCGTCGAGGTCGAAGGAGTAGGAGTCCTTCATCACGAACTCGCGCCCGCGCAGGATGCCGGCCCGGGGACGGGCCTCGTCGCGGTATTTGGTCTGGATCTGGTAGAGCGTGACCGGATAGTCCTTGTAGGAGGAGTATTCGCCCTTCACCATGTCGGTGAACATCTCCTCGTGGGTGGGGCCGAGGAGGTAGTCGTTGCCCTTGCGGTCCTTGAGCCGGAACAGCGTGTCGCCGTATTCGGTCCAGCGGCCGGTGGCCTCGTAATAGTCGCGGGGCAGCAGGGCGGGGAAGAGCACCTCCTGGCCGCCCATGGCGTTCATCTCCTCGCGCACGACCCTGGCGACGTTCTCCAGGACGATCTTGCCGAGCGGCAACCACGAGTAGATGCCGGGGGCGACACGGCGGACGTAACCGGCCCTGACCAGGAGCTTGTGGCTCGGGACTTCGGCGTCCGCCGGATCCTCACGCAGGGTGCGCAGGAACAGGGTCGACATCCGCAGAAGCACGGCTACTCCTCGATAGGGCTGCTGTAGTCGTCAAAGGCTACCGAGATTCAGAGCGATTGAAGCACCAACCCGTACCCGAGGCTGTAGGCGAGTCCGACCGCGACGCCGAAGAGGCGGTCGGCGAGGCGGCGGCGGAACAGCAACAGGAAGCCCGCTCCCAGCACGGCCGAGGTGGCCAGGGCGTAGGGCCACTCCTCCGTCAGGGCCAGCATCTCCTCGGCGGCCGTCGACAGCAGCAGGCCGGAGGTGAGGCCGTAGCAGACGCCGCCGACCCGGTCGCAGCGCGTCGCGCCGTAGCTCAGCGGGCCCAGCACGGTGATGATGGTCAGGCCCGCGACCAGGCCGCCGGGCGCGGAGCCGAGGCCGGCGAAGGGCGCGTCGTGGTGGATCGCCGCGCCGGCCGTGATCTGGCCGACCAGCGCTCCGAACGCGGCCATGGAGCCGTTGAGCAGCGCCCAGCCGAACCCGGCCGCGCCGGCTCCGACGATCACGGCCAGCACCATGATCAGGTAGGGATCGCAGACGGCCATGAGCCAGGAGGGCGCGGCGCCGGAGAGCCCGGCGCCGGCGTACCCCACCACGGCCCCGCCGAGCAGCGCGGCCAGCAGGTACCACTGGCTGCGCCGATCCCGTCGGTCAAGTGCGATGAAGTCCTGTTCAGGGCCGAGTGGGCCGTGTCTGCTCCTACTGAAAGCCCAGACCATCGATTCCCCCGAGCGATGTCCGCGTACAGCACTTGAGTCTATAAGCGGACAAAAAGGATCACCCGCCCAGGAGTTCCTCCCACGGCTGGCGCGACCCCGTGCGCCGGGCCGGGTCGAGCGCCTCCGACAGGCGCCACACGCCCGGCCGGGCCCGCATCCGGTCGAGGCCGAGCGGGTCGATGGCCCGCAGGTCGAAGCTGACGCCCATCACGTCGAGGCGGGCGCACAGCGGGGTCACGGGGGCGAGCGGGCCGACCAGGGGGCCGGGGAAACCGGGCTCGCGCACCCGCTCGATGAGCAGGTCGGCGACCTCGGTGGCGAAGGGGCCCTCGCGCCACTCGATCTCCCAGCCGTCGGTCCCGGGCCACCAGCCCAGATCGCGGCAGGTCTCCATCATCTCGGGCTCGGTGGCGAAGGCCGCCATCACGCGGCCGAACGCCTCGTAGCGCCGCGCGCCGATCTCGTCGCGGTGGAATCTCATGTCGGGGAGCGTTTCATCTCCCGTGCCATCCGCACCCGGATTTACGCCGGTGCGCCGTCGCCGTTTCCCCGCTCCGCCCACGAGGTCCAACTGTGATCGCGGAACAGATGTGGCGCAACCCCCAATATCGCACTGGCTACCCGGCCCCCGATGGGTAAAGAATCCGGAGAGCCGCTTCTTCGCAAGGAGGCATCCCCGTGGCGCTGCGTGTCGCTGTGGTGGGCTCCGGCCCGGCCGGGATCTACACCGCCGAAGCTCTCACCAAGCAGTCCCCCGGCCCCGTCGAGGTCGACGTCCTGGAGCGCCTGCCCACGCCCTACGGGCTGGTCCGGTACGGGGTGGCGCCCGACCACACCTCGATCAAGTCGATCGCGACCTATCTTCGCCGGGTCCTGGAGACCCCGGGGGTGCGGTTCCTCGGCGGCGTCGAGCTCGGCCTCGACCTGTCCGTCGACGATCTGCTGACCTGCTACGACGCCGTGGTCTACTGCACCGGGGCGATGGTCGACCGCAGGATGGGCGTACCGGGGGAGGATCTGCCGGGGAGCGTGGCGGCCACCGACTTCGTGAACTGGTACTGCGGCCATCCCGACGCCCCCGGCTTCACCCTCGACGCCGAGGACGTGGTGGTGATCGGGGTCGGCAACGTCGCGGTCGACGTGGTCCGGATCCTGGCCAAGACCGCCGACGAGCTGCGCTCCACCGACGTGCCCGCCGACGTGCTGGCCGCGCTGGCCGAGTCGAAGGTCAAGCGGGTCCACATGGTGGGCCGGCGCGGCGCCCAGCACGCCAAGTTCACCCTCAAGGAGCTGCGCGAGCTCGGCGACCTGCTGAACGCCGACATCCTGACCTTCCCCCACGAGGTGGCCTGCGTCGACCTGACCGAGCTGACCCGGCAGATCAGGGGCAACGTCGACGTGCTCCAGTCGTGGTCGGCGCGGGTGCCGGAGAACCGGCCCCGCCGCCTGGAGGTCCGCTTCTGGCTGCGGCCCGTCGAGATCCTCGGCGTCAGCCACGTCGAGGGGGTACGCCTGGAGCGCACCCGCGTCGACGGCAGGCGCGTCGTGGGCACGGGCGAGTTCGAGACGATCCCCGCCGACATGGTGCTGCGCTCGGTCGGCTACCAGAGCGTGGCGCTGCCGGGCGTGCCGTTCTCCGAGGAGACCATGACCGTGCCCAACGTGGCCGGGAAGGTCCGCGACCGCGAGTTCGTGGCGGGCTGGCTGAAGCGCGGCCCGACCGGGGTGATCGGCACCAACAAGTCCGACGCGGCCGAGACCGTGCGCACCCTGCTGGCCTCGGTGACCGAGAGCCCCCGCGAACGCCGGGTCGACGACCTGCTGCGGGAGCGCGGCGTGCGGCCGATCACCTATCCCGACTGGCTCGCGATCGAGCAGGCCGAGGAGAAGCTGGCCCGCACCCTCGATCGGGGCGAACGGGTCAAGCTGGTCGGGCGGGCGGCCATGCTGGAGGCGATCGGCCGGGGTTAGGGTCGGTCCGTGGAGATCAACGTCGCGGGCTTCGACAACGTCTACCGGACCCAGCAGGCACGTTTCCCGGCGCGGGAGATCGCCTGGCAACCGGTCCACACCGTCTACGTGCCGGCGAACCTGCTGACCGCCTCGACGGTCGCCGACTGGGGCGCCGAGGCGGCCGGGCTGCTCGGCCTGGTCACTCCCGGTGAGTTCGCCGCGCTGTTCGGCGGCGACGTCCACGACCGGGTGGCGCGGACGCTGGCCCGGGAGCCGGTCCAGGACCTGCGAATCGACTTCGAAGACGGCTACACCGGCGCCGACGAGGACGCCGACGCGGTCCGGGCCGCCGAGGCGGTGGCCGCCATGCCGGCGCTCCCCCGGCGCTGGGGCGTGCGGGTGAAGTCGTTCGCCGACGGCGACCCCGGGCGGTCGCTGCGCACCCTGCGCGGGTTCCTGGAGCGGGTCGTCGAGCTCAAAGGCGGTCTCCCGGACGGCTTCGTGATCACCTTCCCCAAGGTGCTGATGGAGTCCTACCTGGGGATGTTCGCCCGTTCCCTGGCCGAGATCGAACACGACCTGGGCCTGCCGGCGCTGGGCTTCGAGATGCAGGTCGAGGCGCCGCAGACGATCCTGTTCCTCCAGCGTTCCCCCGACCTGGTGGCCAACCTGCGCGGGCGGCTGAGGGCGGCCCACTTCGGCGTCTTCGACTACACCGCCGCCTGCGGCCTGCCGCCCCACGAGCAGCGGCTCGACCATCCGGCCTGCGACCACGCCCGCCACGTCATGCAGACGGTGCTCCACCCCGAGGGCGTCGAGTTGTCCGACGGCTCGCTGGCCGCCGCGCCCGCCTCATCGTCCCGGGACGACGTGCTGGCGCTGTGGCGGCGGCACGCCGAGACGGTGCGCCACTCGCTGGCCCACGGCTTCTACCAGGGCTGGGACATGCACCCGTCCCACCTGGTCAGCCGCTTCGCCGTGGTCTACGCCCACCACCTGGCGACCTACGCCGAATACCGGGCCAGGGTCGACGCCTGGCGGGCCCGACGCCAGGAGGGCGGGGTGCTCGACGAGCCCGCCACCATCAAGACCCTGGTCGCCGCGCTGCGCCGGGCCGATCTCGCGCTCGGGCTTGACAGTCCTCCGACAGGAAACCTATAACTTCAGTTGTAGGTTCTCTCTCAGACAGGAGACAGGTTGACGGGAGCCCGAGGGGTCTCCCGGATCTTCGGAGGTGATGCGCGATGTTGCTGACGTCGATCGACCCGTTCGTGCAGGAGTTCGAGCGGCAGTTCAATCAGCTGACCCGGCAGTACACGAAGGACGAGACCGGCGCCGTCATGCCGATGGACGGCATCCGCCGCGCCGACGACGTCGTCCTCCGCTTCGACCTTCCCGGCATCGACCCGGGCTCGGTCGAGGTCACCGTCGACCGGGGCGTGCTGACCGTCTCGGCCCGCCGCTCGGAGGAGTACGCCGAGGGCGAGCGCGCGTTCGTGCGGGAACGGGTCATGGGAACCTTCACCCGGCGGGTCTACCTCTCCGAGCACCTCGACGCGGAGGCCATCGAGGCCGCCTACGACAACGGCGTCCTGGCCGTCCGCATCCCGGTCCTGGAGAAGGCCAGGCCGCGCAAGATCGTCATCAACACCGGCCACCGGGCCATCGACGGCTGAAGCGGAAAGGGGGCGGATGAGCGCGGAACTGCCGGGGGCCTACCCCGTCGGCCTGTCGGCCTTGGACGACGAGTTCGCCCCCATGTTCAGCGTGGGCCAGGTCGCCTCGATGCTGGATGTTCAGCAGGCGTTCCTGCGCCGCATCGACCAGCAGCAGGTGGTCTCGCCCCAGCGCTCGGCCGGCGGCCAGCGCCGTTACAGCCGTCACGACATCGGTCAGATCCGGCAGGTGGTCGTCCTGATGGGCGAGGGCATGACCCTGGCGGCCATCCGCCGGATCATCGAGCTCGAATTCGAGGTCATCGCGCTCCGCCGCGAACGCGACGAACTCGCGGCCCGGCTGCGCCGGCTAGGCGTCGAGTAGCGCGCGCCAGCGGGCCACCCGCCGGGGGTCGACGGCCGACAACCACGACTCGCGCGCCGCGCTGCCGATGTGGAAGGCCTTGACCCCGTAGTCGAGCAGCACCGGCACGTGGTCGAACGACAACCCTCCCCCGGCCATGATCAGCGCCGCGTCGCCGGCCTCGGCCCGCGTGCGCAGCACCGGCAGCCCCTCGCCCACCCCGCGCGGGGAGCCCGACGTCAGGATCGTGGCCAGGTTGGGCAGCAGCCGCACGGCCCGCCAGCCCGCCTGGACGTCGGCCGCGTGGTCGACCGCGCGGTGGAAGGTCCACGGCAGCGGCGCGGCCGCGTGGATCAGCGCCTCGGTGGCCGCCAGGTCGACGGCCCCCTCGGCGGTGAGGAAACCGAAGACGAAACCGGCCGCGCCGGCCTCGGCCATCTCGCGCACCTGAGCGCGCAGCCGGGCCAGTTCCTCGTCGCCCGCGGTGAAACCGGCGTCGAGCCGGACCATCACCATCTGCGGCAACGTGCACTTCTCGGCGATCGCGGCGACCGTCTCCGCCGGCGGGGTGAGCCCGCCGGCGGACATGTCGGCCACGACCTCCAGGCGATCGGCGCCGCCCTCTTCTGCGGCGACGGCGTCGCGCACGTCGAGCACGATGACTTCAAGCAACGGTCCGGTCATGGGGGAACAGTAGCGGGTCCTCTCACGCCTCTTCAGTGGGTCAGCAGGACCTTTCCGGCGGCGGTGAGGTCGCGCACCCTGGCCTCGGTCCGGCCGCCGCGCAGCCCCGCCGGGCGCTCGAACAACGCCCCCGACGCGCGGTGCGGGAGGTCGACCGTGCGGACGTGCCGGAACCGCTGCCCGAGGTAGTAGCCCTGCAGGCGGAGGTTCTCCTTGGAGCAGTCGAGCCGCACGTGCCGCCGCCCGGCCGCCAGGGCCCGCAGACCGGCCCAGTCGAGCAGCACCTCGCCGAGCCCCCGGCCCGAGTGGGCCCGGTTCACCGCGAGCTTGTGGACGTAGAACGCCGATTCCGGACGGTCGGACGGCGTCCAGAACTCGGCGTCGGCGTGGTCGTCGAGGGCCATCACGGCGGCCGTTTCGTCGGCGACGGTCAGGACGTAGAGGACTCCTTCGTCGATGAGGGGTTCGATGCGCGCGGCCGGGAAACCGCCGCTCGGCCACTGTCGGACGCCGAGGCCGTCGAGCCACCGCGCCGCGTCCGCGAGCAGAGTGAGCACGTCGGGGAGGTCGGTGGCGTCCGCCCGGCGGAGCACAAGTTCTGCGGAGAGGTTGAGGGTGTCGATGCGCATGGGGGATCCCTTCGTTGCTGCGGGTTTACCTGTGATTACTGAGAGTGACCAATTAGGTGCGCACGGCGTCCGTCGCCCCTAAAGCGCGACCTGATTGGACGAAATGGGGGCTACCGGCCCGCGCCTCTTCGAGGGAGGTTCACAACGCGAGCCACGGCCGCCCGCTTCCCGCTAGCGACCTCGCGCGAGAAGGCAGGCCTGATACCTGCGGTGGCGGCGTTTGACGCACACGCCGACGCCACCCCGAGCGCGGCCCGGGGGGCGCTCGCGGCGCGACCACAGGTGAGGCGGTCCTAGACGGACGGCCTGAGTTCGGTCAATGGCGTTCCAGCTCGTACCTGATCAGATGCTTGTCGGCGGGGAGCACCGACACGGCGACCCGGACGGGTGCTTCGTCAGGGTCGTACCCAACACGGACATAGACGACAACTGGTGTACCGGGTTCTAGCTGTAGACGTGTCGATTCATCCGGAGTTGGCATACGTGCCGAAATATCGTCGACAAAGCGGACCTGGGGATGCCCCAGCTCCTCGAGAACCCGGTTGGCCCCGCGGGTGATGTTGCCGGGACGCACGATCTCGGAGTCGGCGACCAGCCTGAGCGGGTAGTAGGAGTCGTTCGTGTTGTACGGCTGGCCGTCCACGTAGCGCAGCCGGCGGCGCACCACGGTGTGGGCGTCGTCCTCGACGAGTTCGAGGCGGGTGGCGACGTCGGGGGGCGGCTGCACGATCTGCACTTCTATGTTCTGCTCGGCCACCCGCCCCTCGGAGGTGACGGCGTGCACGAAGGCGTCGAAGCGCGGCAGGTCGCCACCGAGGGGTAACAACTCGTCCTGCGGGCGCATGAGAAGAGGCCGGCGTTCCCGGACGAAGGTGCCACGTCGGCGCATGCGGAGGATGAGGCCCTCGTTCTCCAGCTCACCCAGGGCCAGGCGGACCGTGTTGCGGCTGACCTGATGGCCGTCCATGAGCTCGGTCTCGGTGGGGATCTGATCACCCGGGCGGAACTCACCCGAGTAGATGGCCTTCCGGAGTTCGGCGGCCACCTGCTGGTAGAGCGACGATCGTGCCATCTTTCCTCAATCCACCCTTTTGTGCCAACAAATCTAGACGATCTCGGTCTAACTTGGAACAACCACTTGACCCCACGGCGTGAGCCCCGCATTATCCAAACGTTGGTACAAATCCATCCAATGGGGGTGGGCCGGTGTTGGCGGTCCGTTCGGGTAGGCCATACCTGCCCTGGCGCGATCCCTGTGAGGCGACGCGACTCCTGAGGTACGCGCTGCATCGTCAGGGCTTCACCCACACCTACCAGAGCAACGGAAATGGGATGTCCGTTCTGTCGGTATCGGCCGATCTGACCGTTTGGTGCAAGCACGGGTCGTTCGTCTGGAATGAGGATGGTCGCGAGATGACACATCCGTCCGACGACCCGGTGGGCGCGGCCCGGTTGATCCAGCGCCACTACCGCGCACCGCTCGCGGAAGACGACGGTGCCCCAGTGACTCCGCGCGATTAGCGGCGCCTACGACCCCATCCCTCGCCGGGGTCGTCGGCATCCTCGCCGCCGCGCGGAGCGGTGCGTGTCCTGGCGGGTCCCCCACGCCCGCCAGGACACGCCACCGTTAATCCGCACCTTGACTTCACCGGCCGGTGAAAGGTTGCCCTGACCTGCCGGGACCGTTCCAAGACGGGATTTCGGCCGACACGCCATTGTCATTTGGCCGGGTCAGAAGTTCATATACTTAACTTCTCTGTAGAAGTTCTCGCTAGCTATAGTTCACGCTGCGATAACGCCACCCTTCCGCACATGTCATGAAACTTCATGACGCTTGGCACGTACCAATCCGCGATCACCAGGTACAAGCCGTGGGGGACGAGTGGCGATTGTTCCGGATTATCACTTACGTGTGGTGCGATTTCTCCTGGTGGGTGGTTTCTGCTTCGGAGTCCAGTACCTCGCGATGACCGCAATGGCATCGGCCGGCGTCCCGTGGACCGCCGCCGATGCCATCGGTTTTCTCCTGTCAGCCCAGCTCAACTTCGTGTTGAGCTCGAAGTTCACCTGGGGGGACCGCCGTTTCCCGCTCACCGTCAGGAGATGGGCGGGCTACAACGGCACGGCACTCCTGTCGCTCGCCGTCAATACGGGCGTTTTCGCCCTTGTACACCCATACCTGCCAACTCTCATTTCCGCTGCGACCGGTGTCCTAATCGGCACGATTGTCACCTATCTCGTATGTGACAAGTTCGTATTCGCCACCCGTGAGAAGGCCCGAGAGAAGGCCGAGGCCCTCGCGTGACCCTCGAAATTCCCGGCGCGCCGCCCCGAGCCGCGCGTTTGTACACCGAGGGCGTGACCGTCGTCATGCCCGCGTACAACGAAGAAGAGAACCTCCGGACAACAGTCGAGGACTTCCTCGGCACGCTGGCCGCCATGGAGCACCGGGTCGTCGTCGTCAACGACGGCTCCCCCGACGGCACCGGACGGGTGCTCGACGAGCTCGCCGAGCTCTACCCCGGACGTGTCATCGCCGTCCACCACCAGGTCAACCAGGGATACGGAGCGGCGGTCCGCACCGGCATCGCGGCCGCCCTCGACCAGACCGACATGCGGCGGATCCTGCTCACCGACTCCGACGGCCAGTTCAGGGCCGACGACCTGCTGACCTTCCTCCAGGTGCAGCGCGACGAACGCGCCGACGGAGTGATCGGCTACCGCAAGCACCGCGCCGACCCGTTCATGCGCAAGGTCAACGCGTGGATCTGGACTCAGATGAGCCGGGTGCTGCTGCGCACCCGCAGCCGTGACGTCGACTGCGCCTACAAGCTGCTCGACCGCAAGCTCCTGGACGACCTGACGCTGACCGGCGAAGCCGCCGCGATCTCGCCGGAGCTGCTCGCCAAGATCGGCGCGGGCTACACGCGCATCGTCGAACACCCGGTCAACCACTACCCGCGCCAGCACGGCCACCAGACCGGCGCGTCGATCAGGGTCATCCTGCGCTCGCTCACCAGCCTCGCCGGCGTCTACCGCGACCTGGTCAGAGACGGCCTGAAGTGGCGCCGCACCCGCCGGGCCCTCACCCCCGACGACCCGCTGCTGGCCGTGGTGACCGGCCTCGCGTCCGTCCTGTCGGTCGTCGCGGCGGTCTACTACTTCAACGAGGGCGTCGTCCTCAGCTACAAGGACGCGGTCTCGCACGTCCTGATCGCGGCGCGTGTGGTCGACAGCCCGACCGCCGGCCTCGCCCAGCTCGGTGGTGTGTGGTTGCCGTTGCCACACGTCCTGGCGGTGCCGCTGGTGTGGATCGAGTTCTTCTACACGACCGGCCTCGCGTCGGGCATCGGCTCGATGATCTCGTTCGTCATCACGGTGCGGTACCTGTACAAGATCGCCGACGGCATGGCGGGCACCCGCTGGGCCGGCGTGGCGGCGGCCGCGGTGTTCGCGCTGAACACCAACTCGCTCTACCTCCAGGCCACCCCGATGACCGAGTCGCTGCTGTTCGCCTGCATCGCGGGCGCGGTCTACCACCTCCAGGAGTGGTGCCGCACCGGGCGCTACGGCCAGATCGCCCTCTCCTCGATGTGGACCGTTCTCGCCACGCTGACCCGGTACGAGGGCTGGGTGCTCTGCCTCGCGGTCACCTGCGTCGTGGGCTACACCGCGCTGCGCCGGTGGCGCGGCTACACGCACATCGAGGCGAACCTGATCTTCTTCTCGGTGATCGCCTACAGCGGCATCGCCGCCTGGTGCGGGTGGAACTGGATCATCTTCGGCAACCCGCTCTACTGGCAGGTCGGCGAGTACGCCAAGCCGTCTCTGTGGGTGACCGCCGGCGACCGGACCGTCGGCGACATCGTCGTCTCGGCCCAGACCTACCTGATCGCGATGGCCGACGACATCGGCTACGTGACGCTGGGCCTGGCCGCCCTCGGCGTGATCCTCTACTTCGCCCGCCACCGCGTCCACGCGGCCACGCTGGCGCCGTACGCCCTGCTCGGGTTCCTGCCGTTCTACATCTTCACGCTGTACGCCGGGCAGCGCCCGCTGCACGTCACCGAGATCCACGGCGACCTCTACAACGTGCGGTTCGGCATGGTCATGGCGCTGGGCGCGGCGGTGTTCGCGGGGTTCCTGGTGGCGTACGTCAAGCAGGCCAAGCCCTTCCTGGCGGTCGCCGTGGCGGCGACGGTGCTGGCGGTGCCCGGCACCAAGACGCTGGAGGAGCCGGTGGCCTACCTGAACTCCCCCGGCGGCCGGATCGACGTCGGCTCGGCCACCTGGCTGAAAGCCAACTACGACGGCGGGCGGGTGCTGATGCAGAACTTCGGCAACGAGCTCGTCACCTTCCAGTCGCAGCTCCCCCTCGGGGAGATCATCTACGAGGGTTCGTTCCGGATGTGGGAACCGGCGCTCGAAGACCCCGTCGAGAGCGGGGTGCGCTGGATCTACATGCGCTCGTCGAAGGGCGCGGAGGACGGCGTCTACAAGTCGCTGCACGACACCCCGGTCCTCAACGAGAACTACCAGCTCCTCTACCAGGACGCCGACCGCCTGATCTACCGCGCCATCCGAACGGAGACCGTGCGATGACCCCCACCGCCGTCATTCCCGACGAACTGAGCGCGCGCCGGCTGCTCAGCCGGGGCCAGGCGGTCACCGGCACGCTGGTGATCGCCCTGCTGATCGGGGCGCCGGCGCTGCACGTCGTCACCGGCTGGGGCCCCGGCCCCGTCTGGTACGGCCAGGCCGCCGTCGCGATCGTCACCGCGATCTACGTCGCCGTCATCGCCTTCAAGCTGGCCATGGTGTTCGGCGCGTGGGGCTCGCCCGTGCTCCGCTTCGAGCCCTCCGACATCGACACCATCCCCCGGGAGATGTTGCCCCTCTACACCGTCCTGGTGCCGCTGCACCGGGAGGCGGAGGTGCTGCCGTTCCTGCTCAAGCGGTTGTCCCAGATGGACTACCCGCCGGAGAAGCTGCAGATCCTGCTGCTGATCGAGGAGGACGACGACGCGACCCGGGGCGCGCTGGCCACCATCGACCTGCTGCCGCAGTTCGAGGTCGTGATCATCCCCCACTCCAACCCGAAGACGAAGCCGAAGGCGTGCAACGTCGGGCTGGAGAAGGCACGCGGCGAGTTCTGCGTCATCTACGACGCCGAGGACCGGCCCGACCCCGACCAGCTCCGCAAGTCGGTGCTGGCGTTCCGGCTGCTGGCCGACCGCGTCGTCTGCGTGCAGGCCGAACTCCAGTACTGGAACCCCTGGACGAACTGGCTCACCCGGTGCTTCGCGGCCGAGTACGCCACCAACTTCTCCCTGTCGCTGCGCGGCCTCGACCGGCACCGCCTGGCCATCCCGCTCGGCGGCACCTCCAACCACTTCCGCACCGACGCGCTGCGCGCGCTGGGCGGCTGGGACGCCTACAACGTCACCGAGGACGCCGACCTCGGCATCCGCATCGCCCGGCGCGGCTGGGACGTGCGCATGATGGTGTCGGTCACCGAGGAGGAGGCCAACAGCCACCTGGGCAACTGGGTGCGGCAGCGGTCGCGGTGGATCAAGGGCTACATCCAGACGTGGCTGGTGCACACCCGCCACCCGGTGAAGCTCTGGCGGGAACTCGGCACCCGCCGCTGGATCGCCTTCCACCTGACACTCGGGTTCTCCACGTTCACCACGCTCGTCAACCCGTTCTTCTGGCTGATGACGCTGGTCTACGTCTTCACCGGCACGCAGTACATCGAGGCGCTGTTCCCGGCCGTGGTGCTCTACCTCGGCGTCATGACGATGATCCTCGGCAACTTCCTGATGATGTACTGCCTGATGACCGGCTGCATGGAGCGGGGGCTCCACCGCGCGGTCCGGGCGATGCTCACCGTCCCCCTCTACTGGGGGCTGATGAGCGTCGCGGCGTACAAGGCCTTCTTCCAGCTCCTGCGCCCCTCGCGGCGCCACTACTGGGAGCTCACCCAGCACGGCCTCGTCGACCACGCCTCCTCCCACGACGAGGAGCCCGCCGGCCAGCCTGCCAAGGCCCCCTTGCCTGCCCTCACCGACTAGGTACCACCATGCGCACCCTCACCGCCTTACTGCTCCTCATCGTGTTCGTCGTCGTGCCCGCGCCGGCGGCCCAGGCCGCGCCGCCGGTGGAGTTCGACAAGACCCTCCTCGCCGACGGCCTCGACATGCCGACGGCCTTCCGGTTCGCGCCGGACGGCCGCATCCTCATCGGCGAGAAGAACGGCGCCATCAAGCTGATCAAGAACGGCGTGCTCCAGACGGCGCCGATGATCACCCTGCCCACCGCGAACGCCGACGAGCGCGGCCTGCTCGGGCTGGAACTCGACCCCGACTTCGCCACGAACCACTACGTCTACGTCGCCTACACCCGCAGCGACAACTTCAACCGGCTGAGCCGCTTCACCGTCACCGGCGACACCATCGCGGCGGCCTCCGAACTGGTGCTCATCCAGTCGAACCAGCAGTCGAACGTCTTCCACCACGGCGGCGAGCTGCGGTTCCTCCCGGACGGCAAGTTGTACTGGTCGCTCGGGATGAACACCTACAACCCCAACTCGCAGAACCTCGGCACGCCCCACGGCAAGATCCTGCGCGTCAACAAGGACGGCACGATCCCGCCGGACAACCCCTTCGCGGCCACCCCGGGGGCCGAACGCTCCATCTGGGCCTACGGCCTGCGCAACCCGTTCCGCTGGGACGTGGTGCCGAGCGGCCCCAACGCCGGGAAGATCCTCACCGGCGACGTGGGCGGCTCGGAGTGGGAGGAGATCAACCTCGTCGAGAAGGGCGGCAACTACGGCTGGCCCCTCGCGGAGGGCTTCTGCGCCGGATGCGGCTACGCCAACCCGGTCTACACCTACCCGCACACCGCTCCCCCGGCCGCGGCCGGGTCGGTGACCTCGCTGGAGATCTACACCGGAGGGACGTTCCCGGAGGAGTACGACAACGCGGTCTTCTTCGCCGACTACACGCTCGGGTTCATCAAGTACCTGAAGATGGACGAGGAGTTCAAGAGCGTCATCTCGGTCAACGACTTCGACCTGAACGCCGGCACGCCGGTGCAGATCTCGACCGGCCCCGACGGAAACCTCTACCAGCTCAACATCTACCCCGGCGCGTTATACCGGATCGCCCCCTCGGGCGGCAACCGCGCGCCGGTGGCCAAGGCCGCGGCGACGCCCTCCGACGGCCTCGGGCCGCTGGAAGTGCACTTCTCGTCGCTCGGGTCGGGCGACCCCGACGACGGCGACGACGTGACCTACCTGTGGGACTTCAAGGACGGCGCCACCTCGGCCGAGGCGAGCCCGACGCACACGTACACCACCAACGGCACCTACGACGTCACGCTGACCGTCAGTGACGGCGCGAAATCCACGCAGGCGACGGTCCGGGTCACCGTCGGCAACCGGAGGCCGACGGGCACGATCACCGCGCCGGTCTCGCTGAGCACGTACGACGCCGGTGACACCATCACCTACGCGGCCACCGGCACCGACCCCGAAGACGGCGTGCTGCCGGCCTCGGCGTTCTCGTGGTCGGTCGTCTTCCACCACGCCGACCACGTGCACCCGTTCCTCGGGCCGGTGGGCGGCGTGCGCGGCGGCACGTTCACGATCCCGCGCGTCGCCGACAACGTGGCCACGACGTGGTATCGGGTGCAGCTCACGGTGACCGACGCGGGCGGGCTCCAGCACACCTCGTTCGTCGACGTGAAGCCCAACCTGGTCGAGCTGACCTTCACCTCCGATCCTCTCGGGCCGACGTACACGGTCGACGGCGTGCCGTTCACCGGGACCCGGGTGGAGCAGGCGGTCGTGGGGGTCGAGCGGGTGCTGAGCGCCCCCGCGACCCAGTTCTGGAACGGCAGGCAGTACGCCTGGCAGGGCTGGTCGGACGAGGGCGAGATCACCCACACGATCGTGACCCCCGGCCAGGACGCCACCTACGCGGCCGACTTCCTGGAGCTGACCCAGCCCCCGGCCCCGTGGGCCAGCGCCGACATCGGCCCGCGCACCGTCGCCGGGACGACCTACTACGACGCCGGCTCGTTCACGATCAGGGGCGGCGGCAACGACGTCTGGGACCAGACCGACGAGTTCCGCTACGTCTTCCAGCCGCTCCAGGGCGACGGCACCGTCATCGCCAAGCTCACCGAGCAGGGCGACACCCACCCGTGGGCCAAGGCCGGCGTCATGATCAAGGAGTCGGCGACCCCGATGGCGAAGTACGCCGCGGTGGCCCTGACGCCCGAGAACGGGATGCACTTCCAGTACGACTTCCAGGGCGACGGCGGCGGCTACCCGTCGCTGGGCGGCTGGATGAAGCTGACCAGGACCGGCGACGTCTTCACCGCCTACCGCTCCGCGGACGGCGTCGTGTGGACGGCGATCGGCACCACCACTCTGCCCATGGCCGCCCAGGCGACCATCGGCCTGTGGGTCAGCTCCCACGACATGACCGCGTTGAGCGCGGCCACGTTCGAGAACGTCCAGGTCACGCAGGGCTCGACGGTCGGCCCGGTGCCCGCGCCGTGGACCCGCGCCGACGTCGACGGCGCCACGCCCGCCGGTTCGGCCACCTACGACACGGCGAACGGGACGTACACCGTCAACGGCGGCGGCACCGACGTGTGGGCCGACACCGAGGAGCACTCGTTCCTCAACCGCCCGCTGACCGGCGACGGCTCGATCACCGCCCGCGTCACCTCGCAGTCGGAGACCGCGCCGTGGGCCAAGGCGGGCCTCATGATCAGGGGCCCGTCGGGTTACGCCGACCTGTTCGTCACCCCCGAGAACGGCATGCACTTCCAGACCTCCGACCCCTCGTCGGTGGTCGGCGGCCCGTTCGCCTTCCCCGACGCGTGGGTCCGCCTCACCCGCGAGGGCGACGTCATCAAGGCCTTCCGCTCGCCCGACGGGGAGAACTGGACCCCGGTCGGCCGGCACGTTCTGCCCGGCCTGCCGGAGACGGTGTCGGCGGGCATGTTCGTCACCGCCCACCGCGACGGCACCGTCCTCGGCACCGCCACCTTCGACCACGTGACGTTCGAGTCGGCCGACGACAACGGCCTGCCGGCGTTGTGGACGGGCGGCGACGTGGGCGACCCGGTGCTGCCCGGCTCCTCCGGCGAACTCGGCGGCCTGTTCACCGTCACGGCGGGCGGCGACGACGTCTGGGGCGAGACCGACCAGATGCACTTCGTGCGCCGCCCGCTCACCGGCGACGGCGCCATCGTCGCCCGGGTGAACTCGCTGACCCGGGCCGAGGCCTGGACGAAGGCCGGCGTCATGTTCAAGGAGACCTCCGTCTCCGGCTCCCCGTACGCCGCCCTGCTGCTGAGCGCCGACCACGGCGTCCACCTGCAGACGACCGGGGAACACGACGTGACCGGCTCCGATCTGGACCCCCCTGACGTGTGGCTGAAGCTGGTCCGCGCCGGCAACACCTTCACCGCCTTCGACTCCGACGACGGCGTGACGTGGACCCGCGTCGGCGCCCGCACGGTCACCATGGCCGCCGCCGCGCAGGTCGGCCTGTTCGCCGTCTCCCACGACGGCAGCCAGACGACCACGGCGACGTTCTCGGACGTGACGGTGACCCCCGCCAACACCACCGGCCTGCCGGCCGGGTGGAACTCCGTCGACGTCGGCGGCCCCGCCCTGGCCGGGACGGCCAGCGTCAACGGCCGGACCTTCACCATCTCCGGCGCGGGCGGCGACGTGTGGGGCACGGCCGACCAGATGCACTACGTCTACCGCGACCTCCCGGCGAACGGGACGATCGTGGCCCGCGTGATCAGCCAGGAGAACACCGACGACTGGGCGAAGTCGGGCCTGATGATCAAATCCGCGGCGACGGCGCTGTCGCCGTACTCCGGGGTGTTCCTGACCCCGGCGAACGGGATCCACCAGCAGGCGAACTTCAACTCCGACGCGGACGGCGGAGCCGCCACGGCACCCGTGTGGTTGCGGGTGTCCCGGGTGGGGTCGACGGTGACCACCTACCGGTCGGCGAACGGCGAGGACTGGACGGCGATCGGCACGGCGACCATCGCCGGACCGGCGACGATCGGGCTCTTCGTCTGCTCCCATGAGGCGGGACAGCTCAACACGACGGTCTTCGACCAGGTGCTGGTGAGCTGAACCGCTTGTCATATGGCCGGGCGTCCCCCTTCGGGGGCGCCCGGCCCCTTCCACGGCGGCCCGGCGGCGCGGGAACACGGCGCCGACCTGCGGGTTCCGTAGTTTTCTGGCATGCGAGTTCTCGTCACTGGAGGAGCCGGGTTCATCGGCTCGCACATCGTCGCCGCCCTCACCGCCGCCGGTCACGAACCGGTCGTGTACGACGCCCTGCTGCCCGCCGCCCATCCCCGTGAGCCGGAGATCCCGGACGCCGAGTTCGTCCGGGGCGACGTGCGCGACGCCGCGGCACTGGAGGCGGCCCTGCGCGGGGTCGGCGCGGTCTGCCACCAGGCCGCGATGGTCGGGCTCGGCTCCGGCTTCGGCGACGCGCCCGACTACGTGTCGTGCAACGACCACGGCACCGCCGTGCTGCTGGCGGCCATGGCGCGGCAGGGGGTGTCCCGGCTGGTCCAGGCCGGGTCGATGGTCGTGTACGGCGAGGGCCGCTACGTCTGCCCGGTGCACGGCGTGGTGCGGCCCGGCCCCCGGGAGGTCGCCGACCTCGACGCGGGGCGGTTCGAGCCGCGCTGCCCGCTCTGCGGCGCGGAGATGGCCCCGGGCCTGGTCACCGAGGACGCCCCGGCCGACCCGCGCAACGTCTACGCCACCACCAAGCTCGCCCAGGAGCATCTCGCCGCCGCGTGGGCGCGGGCGACCGGCGGGCGCGCGGTGTCGCTGCGCTACCACAACGTTTACGGGCCCGGCATGCCGCGCGACACCCCCTACGCGGGGGTGGCGTCGTTCTTCCGGTCGGCGCTGGAGCGCGGGGAGGCGCCCCGGGTGTTCGAGGACGGCGGGCAGCGCCGTGACTTCGTGCACGTCAGAGATGTCGCGACGGCCAACCTGGCCGCGCTGGACGCGGTC
Source organism: Herbidospora yilanensis (assembly GCF_001570565.1). Taxonomy (GTDB): domain Bacteria; phylum Actinomycetota; class Actinomycetes; order Streptosporangiales; family Streptosporangiaceae; genus Herbidospora; species Herbidospora yilanensis. Next base: position 238,328 of record NZ_BBXE01000018.1, read on the forward strand.
GGCGACCGGCCCGAGGGGCGGCACACCGCCTACAACGCCGGCAGCGGCCACCCCCACACCGTGGGCGAGATGGCGACCGCGCTGGCGACCGCGTTCGGCGGGCCGATGCCGGTGGTGACCGGCGAATACCGGCTGGGCGACGTGCGGCACATCACGGCCGACTCCGCGCGGCTCCGCCGTGACCTCGGCTGGAAGCCCTCGGTGGAGTTCGGCGACGGGGTGGTGGAGTTCGCGCACGCCCCCCTCAGGTCATGAGCGCGCATAACCCGCGTTGCGCGGGGATCGACCGGGGCCGGTCCTTCCTACGGTGGCAGGGTGATCGAAACAACCGTGGACACCGTGGACGTCGTGCTGCCCTGCCTGAACGAGGCCGAGGCCCTGCCGTGGGTGCTGGAGCGCGTCCCGCCGGGCTGGCGGGCGCTGGTCGTGGACAACGGCTCGACCGACGGGTCGGCGGAGATCGCCCGCTCGCTCGGCGCGACGGTGGTGCACGAGCCGCGGCGCGGATTCGGGGCGGCCTGCCACGCCGGGCTCCTGGCGTCCGAGGCCGACGTCGTCTGCTTCTGCGACTGTGACGCCTCACTCGATCCGGGGCTGCTGACGGAGTTCGTCCAGTTGCTCTCCGCCGGAGACGACCTGGTGCTGGGGCGGCGGCGGCCGCGGTCGCGCGGAGTGTGGCCCGCGCACGCGCGGGCCGGGAACTGGGCGTTGTCGAAGATGGTGCGGCGGCGGACCGGCCTGCGCCTGCACGACCTCGGTCCGCTGCGCGCCGCGCGGCGGGAGGCGCTGCTCAAGCTCGATCTCACCGACCGGCGCAGCGGCTATCCGCTCCAGATGGTGGTCCGGGCCGCCGACGCGGGGTGGCGGGTGCGCGAGATCGACGTGCCCTACCTGCCGCGCAGCGGGAAGTCGAAGGTCACCGGCACCTGGCGGGGAACGTTCCAGGCGGTTCGCGACATGCGGCGGGTGCTGGGCGAATGACGACGCTTCTCGTGATCGCCAAGGAACCCGTGCCGGGACGGGTGAAGACCCGGCTGACCCCGCCCTTCACCCCGGTCGAGGCGGCCGCGCTGGCCGAGGCGGCGCTGGCCGACACCCTCGCCGCGGCGTTGCGCACCCCCGCCGACCGGCACGTCCTGGTCTTGGCCGGGTCTCCCGGAGACTGGCTGCCCGCCGGTTTCGAGATCCGCCCCCAGTGCGGCGGCGGCCTGGACGAACGCCTGGCCGCCGCGTTCGCCGCCTGCGCCGGCCCGGCGCTGCTGATCGGCATGGACACCCCGCAGGTCAGGCCCGATCTGCTGGCACCCGCGCTGGACTTCGGCCGGCACGACGCCTGGTTCGGGCCCGCCGACGACGGCGGCTTCTGGGCGCTCGGCCTGGCCGACCCCGATCCGGCGTTGCTGCTCGGCGTGCCGATGTCGGTCGCGGAGACCGGCGCCGCCCAGCTCGCCCGCCTGCGCGACAAGGGCCTGCGGGTCGGCGAGCTGCCGGCGCTGCGCGACGTCGACACGGCGGCCGACGCCCGCGCGGTGGCCGCCCAGGCCCCGTGGAGCCGCTTCGCCGGCCTGCACGCCCGGCTCCGGGCACCCGCCGAATGACGGCGGGTCAGCGGCGGCGGCGCAGCAGTACCAGCACGACCGCGACGACGGCCACCGCCGCCAGGCAGATGAGCAGGTTACGGCCGTAGGGCTGGACCAGCACGGTCGGGTTCGGCGACGGCCCCGGCCGCAGCAGCGCCGGCACGGTGATCAGCACCAGCCCGCCCATCGTGATCAGCGCGCCCCGCACCACGGCCCGGTCGGGCAGCCGCGCCACGAGCACGCCGGTCGCCAGCACGATCGGGCCGATCAGCACGTCGTGCAGCGCGACGGCCCCGGCGAACCAGACGACCACCCCGAGCAGGCCCGGCAGCGGCAGCAGGAAGAACAGGCCCACGCCGACGAGGGCGACCCCGGCGGCGCCGAGCGACAACCGCAACGCCCTCACAGCGTCTCCACCTGGGCCTCCATCCGGGACACCCATTTGGTCTGCAGCACGCCGGGGCGGTTGGGGGCGATGATCCGCGCCGGGTAGCCGTGGTCGAGCGACAGCACCTCGTCGTTGAGCCGCAGCGCGAGCAGGGTCTGGGGGTCGTCGGCGTACTGGGCGGGCATCTCCATGACCCGGTAGTAGCCCCAGACCTCCAGCGACTCCACCCGCACGGCCGTGCCCGGCGGCGCGCCCGCGCGGGCCAGCAGGTCGCGGAGCGGCACCCCGCTCCACCACGCGTCGACGCTCCAGCCCTCGACGCAGGCGATCGGGAGCCGCACCCGCCGCTGCGGCAGCGCCTCCAGTTCGGCGAGGGTGACGCGGTAGGGCTTCGGCCCGGCGACCTCAAGCGCCCAGCCCTCGGACGAGGCGTAGGTGACCTGCGCGGCGGCGGCCGTCCGGTTGATCGGCATGCCCTGGGTCGCGACGTCCGGGTTACGCGGCGCGAGCAGGTCGAACCCCCGCAGCGCCGAGAGCGACTGGCCGACCGTCGTGAGCGTGACCGCGCCCACCGCCGCGCCGACCCCGGCGAGCAGCGCCCTGCGGTCGGCCGCGTCGAGGTCGGCCGGCTTCCCGCGCCAGTTCTCCCTGATCAGCGGCGCCTTCACGGCCAGGTGCAGCAGCAGCGCGCCGGCGACGATCCAGGCGACGGCGTAGTGGGTCTGGGTGAAGGAGAACGGCCACGGATACCACTGGAGAATGTTGATCAGCCCGGTGAACAGCTCGAACACCGTCGCCGCGACGAGCAGCGCGATCGACAGCCGTTCGGCGAGGTGGAGCGGCGACCGGAACGCCGGCCAGGTGAACAACCTCGGGTAGACCGCCCAGAGCTTCGCCATGACCAGCACGATCGCCGCCAGCCCGGACGCGACGTGCAGCCCCTGGGTGAGCCGGTAGCCCCACACCGGCCGGACCGGCAGCAGGCCGGCCATCCATCCGGGCGGGTGCTGGAGCACGTGGCTGATCAACCCGGTCAGGAAGCACACCACGACGGCCGATCCGAGCCACCGCCCGATGGCGACGGCCGTCCTGGCGTCGTGCAACCGGCCTCTGAACCGCGGGAGCGTGGGATTCATACGTCACATGGAATCGCGCCGCAGGCCCATCGGAGCGGCAACGACACCTGACGAAACGTCGAGGCGCGGCCCGGTGACCGGGGTCCGCGACCCGGTGGTTGAGACCCTGGCCCGGTGAGACTCACCGTCGCCCTGCTGGGCGCCCTGGCCGCCGCGCTGACCGTCGCCGTCACCCGGCGCGGCCAACTGGCCGACCCGGCGGGGCTGATCGGCTGGTACGCGGTCTGCTGGGCGCTGTTCGCGGCGGCGGCGTGGTCGCTCTGGCGGGTGCCGCCGGGGAGGGCGGCCGTGCTGGTGGTGGCGGGCGGGCTCGCCGTGGGGGCGGTCGGGCTGCTGGACGGGCCGCGCACCAGCACCGACTCCTACCGCTACGCGTGGGACGGGCGGGTGCAGGCGGCCGGGATCTCCCCCTACGACCACCCGCCCGTCGCCGAGGAGCTGGCCGGACTGCGCGACGACTGGTTGTTCACCGAGGGGCCGATCTGCCGCACGGCGTACCTGTCGTGGTTGTGGGGCGGCGGCTGCACCCGCATCAACCGGCCGCGGGTGCCGACCATCTATCCGCCGGTGTCGGAGGCCTACTTCCTGGCCGTCCACACCCTGTCGCCGCCGGGGTCCCGGCACAAGCCGCTGCAGGTGGGCGGCCTGCTGCTGGCGACGGCGACGACGCTGCTGCTGGTGCGGCTCGCGGGGGCGCGGGGGGCGTGCCTGTGGGCGTGGTGCCCGGCGGTGCCGATCGAGGCGGTCAACAACGCCCACGCCGACGTGTTGTCGGTGTTCCTGGCGGTGGCGGCGCTCGGGCTGCTGGCGCGGCGGCGCGCCGCCGGGGGTGCGCTGCTCGGCGCGGCCGTCGCCGCGAAGTTCTTCCCCGCCGTCCTGCTGCCGGGCGCGCTCTCGGGTGTACGCCGCCCGCGCGACGCCATGGCCGTCCTGGTGCCGGCCGGCCTCGTGGTGGTCCTCGCCTACCTGCCCTATGCGCTGGCCTCGAAGGCGTCGGTGTTCGGCTACCTGGGCGGTTACGCGTCCGAGGAGGGCTACTCGACCGGGTCCGACGGGCGTTACGGGCTGGTCCGGCTGCTGGCGCCCGACGCCTGGGCGTTGCCGGTGGTCGTGCTGGCGATGGGGGCCGTGGCGGCGTACACGATCGTGAAGGGGGACCCCGCGCGGCCCTGGCAGGGCGGGCTGGTCGTGACCGGGACCGCGTTCCTGCTGCTCACGCCCGGCTACTCCTGGTATGCGCTGCTGCTCGTCGCCCTGGTCGCCCTCGACGGGCGCTGGGAGTGGCTCGGGGTGGCCGCCGCCGGCGCGGTCGCCTACGTGACGGGCCTCGGCACGGTCGCCTACACGCTGGCCGCGCTGGGGGTGCTGGCGGGCTGGGCGGTGCGGACGCCGGCCCGCACCGCCCCGGCCTTCGCCTACTGAGCGAGCGCCTCCCGCAACGTGACGGGCGGACGGCCGATCAGCTTCGCCAGGTCGTCGCCCGACGCCGCCAGGTTCCCCCCGGCGATGCCGAGGTCGATGCCGACGACGATCCCGGCGACCTCGTCGGGCAACCCCGCGCCCTTGAGAACCTCCCGGTACTGCTCGCCGGTCAGCGGCGTGTAGCCGACCGGCCGCCCGGTGACCTCGGTGACCGCCTCGGCCAGGGTGGCCAGGGTGAAGACCTCGGCCGCCAGTTCGTACACCCCCTTCTCCGGCTCCTGGGTGAGCACCGCCGCGGCGGCGTCGGCGAGGTCGGCGCGGGCCGCCGCGCCGATCGGCCCGTCTCCGGCCGCCCCCGCGACGCCGTGTTCGAGGTAGGCGGGCACCTGGCCGGCGTAGACCTCGTAGTAGAACCCGTTCCGCAGGAAGACCGACCGCAGCCCCGAATCGGTCAGCAGCTTCTCGGTGGCCCGGTGGTCTTCGGCCAGGTCCATCGTGGAGGTGGCGGCGTTCAGGATGCTCGTGTACGCCACCAGCTCCACCCCGGCCTCGACGGCGGCGGCCACGACGTTGGCGTGTTGCCCCTGCCGCCGCCGTCCCAGCTCCGACCCCGACACGAACAGCAACCGCGACGCCCCCGCGAAGGCGTCGCGGAGCGCGTCGCCGTCCTCGTAGTCGGCCCTGCGGATCTCCACGCCGAGGTCGGCGGCCTTCTCGATCTGGCGTCCGATCCCGCGGATCTCCCCGGCGGGCACCCCGCGGCGCAGCAGGCTCTCGACGGCGAGCCGCCCGAAGGGTCCGGTGGCGCCGGTGACGACGTAGGTCATCTCGCTCCCTCTCATTACCGATGTAACGGGGGCAACAGAGCAGGTCAGGTCATGCTTCCCGATCGATAGAGGGCACCTTGAAGTGCAGTACTCTCCTGAGGGATAGTGAGCAGGTGGACAGCTTGAGAGACTGCGCGAGCCGCCAGGTGCTCGACCGGATCGGCGACGCGTGGAGCGTGCTGATCGTGACCCAGCTCCGCGGCGGCCCGCTGCGCTTCACCGAACTGTCCCGCAAGATCGACGGCGTCACCCCGAAGATGCTCACCCAGACGCTGCGCGGCCTCGAACGCGACGGCCTGGTGACCCGCACGGTCCACGCGGTGGTGCCGCCCCGGGTCGACTATGAACTCACCCCGCTCGGGCGCAGCCTGGAAGGCGTGGTCGACGCCATCACGTCGTGGGCCGACTCGCACATCGGCGACGTCCTGGCCGCCCGCGGCTCCTACGACTCGAAACTGTCGACGGCGAAGACCCCGTCGTGACCGCCACAGCCCGAGGGGATGTCGGCGCCCGCGAGCCACGACCCGCCCTGCTTGAAGGTGTCGCCGTCGAGGATCTCGCCCTTGCCCGGGACGTGCACGCCGCGCCGTCCGTCTGACGCGCGGACGGGCGTGGTGTCCTTCGGCCAGACCGGGACGACGGTCGTGTCGCGGGTGACGGCGACGAGGCAGGCCTCGTTCTCCAGCCAGGTCAGCCGGGCCTTGAGCGAGCCCAGATTCGACGATTCCAGGTCGTGGACGACAATGGCGGGATCGGAGCCGATATGGCAGAAGAAAGACGTGCACGAAAGCGCGGAATTCGGGCGTTCCATGGGCGTCTCAACAGAGGAATCGGCCGCACTACACGCCGAAATGCCCAGCACACCGGTGAATAGCGCGATTAGTGTCGGCCTCATTGGTAGCGCCTCCCGCTGCTCGATTAGCGCCACCTTAACGGGCAGACCGTCGAATGCGGTCGAATTCGAAACTGTCAATGGCGAAGAATCCGTCATGCCGTCCTCGCCGCCCCGTCAGCGCCTTCGCCGCGTCCTCCCCGGCACCGCGCCAAAGGTCTCAATTCCATCATCCCGCCCGAAACCGGCGCGGGCCCTGCTTACGCTCGGTCCGCAGTCGACGGAGGGGCGACGGAGTCCATGAGTCCTTCGGGGGACGCAGAGCCCCGCACGAGAGAGGGCGCACGCGACGGCTCCGACGCCCGGATCGCCGCCGTGATCGCCCTGCTCGGCATCCTGCCCGAGATCGGGCTGGCGGTGACCGGCACCGAACTCGCGGCCCGCTGGGTCGTCCGGATCGCCATCGGCGTCATCCTGGTCGCCGCGGTCTACCGTCCGGTGCGCGACCGGTGGCGGCGGAGGGCCGCGGGACGGGAACGCCGGCTCCCGCGCTGGTGGCCGCGAGGGCGGATCGCCGCCGTGTGGCCCTCGTTGCGGATGGGCGCGGCGGGCGTCGTGGCCGGGGGGATGGTGCTCGCGCTGGCGCAGACGGCGCCCGCCGGGTGGCAGCGCCTCCAGGCGTGGATCGGGCAGTGTCCGATGCCGCGGGAGATCGTGCTGAGCGTGCCGTCGTACGAGGTTCCGGCGTTCGACCTGCTGGCGCGGCAGTTCACCCTCGACCGGGCCGCGAACCGGTGCGCGGAGACCCGGCTGAAGGTGGTCGCCGCACCGCCCGTCACCGGGCTCCTGGCCGCGCTGCGCAACGGCTGGCGCACCCCCGACGGCGTCCGGCTGATCGGCCCCCGTCCCGACCTGGTCGTCGTCGAGAGCCGGGACATCGCGAACCTGCTGGCCGCGGCCGGGGCGCCCGTCGAGGACGCCGGGCCGGTCGGCTACGCGGAGATCGCGGTGGGCGTTCCGGAGACGCTGCGCAACCAGGTCGAGCGTGAGGCCGGAGGCGTCTCCCTCGATTCGGTGCTCCGGTTCTACGCCCGACCGGGCCGGAACTTCGCCCGGCCCGACCCGCTCATCACCGGAATCGGCCTGACGGCGACGGCCGGGCTGAACGCGCGCCGGGTCTTTCCGAATCCCGAGGCGGCCGAGGACAAGATGCGGGAACTGCCCGAGGAGATGGGCGACGCCTTCTGGAAGGACCAGGCGGATCCCATTTCCCTGCTGTGCAATCTGCAGCGCGATTACGAATCCCGGCGCAACACCCTGTTACGCCGTTCGGCTTTCCTGCTGCCGCGCCACCTGATGGAGGACTACAACAACCGGCCCGGCCAGATCTGCCCGGGCGGCGACCAGAATCGCGGCCGGTTGTGGATTCCCGACATTCCGTCATTGGCCGCGCTCGACTACCGGGCGATCCGCCCGGCGTGGCCCGACCGGGATAGCGCCGGGCGGAGCACGGTCGTCCGCGAACTGGCCGGGTGGTTGCGGGCACGGGCGGTCACGCCCGCTCCCGAGGCGCAGCCGGCGCCGGCCGGCGGCGCGCTGGCCGCGGCGATGGAGGCGATCGGGAACCGGGAGCAGCGGCTCGACCTGGCCCTGGTGCTCGACGGGTCGGGATCGATGCAGCGGCACCTGCCGGTGACGGTGCGGGCGGTCGGGGAGATCGTCGACGCCCTCCGCCCCACCGACCGGATCTCGCTCGACATCGCGCGCCGGCCGTCCCGGGACGGCCGTCCGCAGATCTACAACGCCTATCCCTCCGACCTCGCCGGTTCGCAGGGCGGCCAGGTGGTCGGCTACCTGGCCCAGTGGACGCCGCGCGACTGGGACCTCGACGCCGCCTCGACCATCGCGGGCATGGGAAACCGTCCCATGGACGTCATGGTGATCGTGACGGACACCAGCCCGGGGAAGCAGGCCGACCTGCGCCGGATCACCGCCGAGGTCGTCGAGCAGGCGACCGGCAAACCGAGCGATGCCCCGGTCTACATCGTCAACGTCGGCGGCACCGCGTGCCCGCCCGCCCTGCGGTCCGACCACGCGGGCGAGAGCGGCGTCTTCTGCGTCGAAGCCGCCGGCTTCGACGTCACCACGGCCCTCGACCGGCTCAGGGAGCCCCGATGACCCGCCGCAGGCGTCCCGTGTGGCCGTTCGTCGCCGGCTTCGCGCTGACCATCGCCTTCAGCGGGGCGATGTCGTTCCTGAACCGCGCCCCCGCCGGCGGCTGCCCGGGGAACACCGACGAGATAACGGTGGCCGCGGGCTACGACGACAGCATGGACCGCACCCAGCGCGGCCTGGTCAACGCGTGGCACGACCGCGGCCACACGGCCCGGTACGTCGAGATCTCCCGGATCCCCGACGAGGCGCGGGCCGAGATGGCCGCCACCGACCAGGACGGCGCGTGCCCCTACGACGTCCTGGTCCTCGACGTCGCGCACCTCGCCGAGTTCGTGGCCAACGGCTACGCCTCCCCCGTCGAGCTGCCCCACCCGGCCTCGGCCTTCATGGCCAAGTCCGTCGCCGCCGGTCAGATCGGCGGGACCCAGTACGGCGTCCCGTTCGCCGCCGACGTGCCGCTCGCCTATTCGATCGGCGCGACCGGCGAGCTCGTGTCGAGGATCTGGGGCGGCGAGGCGTCCGGCGCCAAGCCGCCGGGCCAGGCGCTGACCCAGCTCGACGACTACGAGGGCGCGATGGTCAACCTCATCGAGGCGATCGGCCCCGAGCTCGTGCCGCTCCTGTCCGACCCCGGCGACATGCCCGGCGGCGCCGAACTGCGCGCGGTCGCCGGGCCCCGCCTGGAGGCCTGGCGGACCGCTCTGAAGACCGGCCTGATCGACGGCGACTCGCTCGACCACTCCGAGGGCGACACCCTGCGGGCCTTCCGCAGCGCCCGCCCGCCGGCCCCCATGGTGATGCGGCACTGGCCCTCGGTGTTCCGTTCGTTGTGGCTCGACAGCCGGTTCCGCGACGCCGGCGGCAGGCTCACCTTCTCCTACCGGCCGCTGCCCCGGGGCGGCGTGCTCGGCGGTTCCGTGCTGGTGATCTCCCCCAAGACCCGCAACCGGGCCGCCGCGGAAAGCCTGGTCGAGCACCTGACGACCCCGGCGGTCCAGGCGAAGCTGTTCGCCTGCGGCAGCTACGCGCCGGTGCTCGCCGCCGCCTACGAGGTGAGCGAGTACGAGACGCGCCAGTTCACCGAGGCCCTCACCTGCCTGCGCGGCGACGCGGAGGAGCCGGAGAGCCTGGTCGCGGAGTTCGGCGACTTCGCCCAGACGGTCCGCCGCGCGATGGACGGCGCGCTGCTGCGCCCCCGGGTCCCCTACTACAGCCGCCTGAGCGAGACGTTCCGCGCGTGCGCGCTGACCGTCCTGCGCTCGGCCGGCCCGCGCGACCTGCGCTACTACGACGAGTTCGCCGACCGCCTGCGGGCCGCGGCGGAGGGCCGGCTGCCCGGCGACGGCTCCGACTGCGGCTGAACGCCGCCTCTCCGACCCGCGCCCTCAGTGGTGGAAGCCCATCGCCTTCATGTCCCGGTGCATCGGATGGGGCTGCGCCTCCAGGTCGGGCAGCACCCGCTCCAGGTCGGCCAGCAGCAGATCGGCCAGGTCGTGGCTGAACCCGTTGCGCACCACGATCCGCAGCACCGCCAGGTCCTCCCGGTCCTTCGGGAACGTGTACGCCGGCACCAGCCACCCCCGCTCCCGCAGCCGCCGCGACACGTCGAACACGTCGAAGGCCGTCACCGGGTCGGCGGTCGTGAACGCGAACACGGGCAGCTCGTCGCCCCGGGAGATGAGCCGGAACACCCCCATCTCGCCGATCTTCCGCGACAGGTGGGTGGCCACCGCCCGGGAGGTCCCCTGGACCTCCTGATAGCCCCGCCGCCCGAGCCGCAGGAAGTTGTAGTACTGCGCCACGACCTCGGCCCCGGGCCGGGAGAAGTTCAGCGCGAAGGTCGGCATGTCGCCGCCGAGGTAGTTGACCCGGAAGATCAGCTCCTCCGGCAGGCAGTCCGTGTGCCGCCACAACACCCATCCGACCCCGGGGTAGACCAGCCCGTACTTGTGCCCCGACGTGTTGATCGACGCCACCCTCGGCAGCCGGAAGTCCCACACCAGCCCGGGGTCGAGGAAGGGCGCGATCATCGCCCCGGAGGCCCCGTCGACGTGGACGGGGATGTCCCACCCGCGCGCCTCCTGGAGGGCGTCGAGGGCCCCGCAGATGTCGGCGACCGGTTCGTAGGACCCGTCGAACGTCGACCCGAGAACGGCCACCACCCCGATGGTGTTCTCGTCGCAGTACCTGACCGCCTCCTCGGCGGTCAGGTGGAAACGCTCGCCCGACATGGGCACCAGCCGGGGCTCGACCTCCCAGTAGCGGCAGAACTTCTCCCAGCACACCTGGACGTTGGCCCCCATGACCAGGTTGGGTCTCCCGGGCCCCGACCAGCGGCGCTTCAGCGCCATCCCGGCCAGCATGCAGGCCTCGCTCGACCCGGTCGTGGACGTGCCGATCACGTCGGACGGCGACGGCGCGTTCCACAGGTCGGCCAGGATGCAGACGCAGCGCCGCTCGAACTCCGCCGTCTGCGGGTATTCGTCCTTGTCGATCATGTTCTTGTCGGCGCACTCGGCCATCAGCCGGGCGGCCTGCGGCTCCATCCACGTCGTCACGAACGTGGCCAGGTTGAGCCGGGCGTTCCCGTCGAGCATCAGTTCGTCGTGGACGAACTGCCACGCCGCCTCGGCGGGCACCGGCGTGTCGAACAGCCGGTGGGTGGGCGCGGTCAGGTCGAGACCCAGCGCCGTGACCGGGTTGACCGATCGCGACGCCGGGTGTTTGTGGTGCGTGTGTCCGGAGTGCAACGCCATGCTCGATGTCTATCAGTCATCGAGCGATCACTTCAGGTAAGGCGCGCTCAGGCGCGCTCGGCCGCGACCAGCCGCACGCAGACGGCCAGCCCGCTGATCGCCGCTTCGAGCTCCGCCAGGTCGGGGAACGTGGGGGCGATGCGGATGACCGAGTCGGACGGGTCCTGCCCGTAGGGGTGGGTGGCCCCGGCCGGGGTCAGCGCGATGCCGGCCTCGGCGGCGCGGCGCACGACCTCCTTCGCCGTGCCCTGGGGCACCGAGAGCGAGATGAAGTAGCCGCCGAGCGGCGACGACCAGGTCGCCAGGCCCGACAGTTCCTTCGACAGGATCCGGTCGACGGTCTCGAACTTGGGCCGGATCAGGTCGGCGTGGGCGCGCATGTGGGCCCGCACGCCGTCTTCGTCGCGCAGGAACTCGACGTGGCGGAGCTGGTTGACCTTGTCGGCGCCGATCGTGCCCTTGCCCATGTAGCCGAGGTACCAGGCGATCGTCTCGGGCGAGCCGCCGAAGAACGAGACGCCCGAACCGGCCAGGGTCACCTTGGACGTCGACCCGAACACGAACACCCGGTTCGCGTTGCCGGCCTCGGTGGCCAGCGCCAGCAGGTCGGCGAGCTCGGCCTCCTGGTCGAACAGGTGGTGGATGGCGTAGGCGTTGTCCCAGAAGATCCGGAAGTCGGGCGCCGCCGTGGTCATGGTGGCCAGCCGCGCGACGGTCTCGGCCGAGTAGGTCGTGCCGTCGGGGTTGGAGTACTTCGGCACGCACCAGATGCCCTTGATCGCCGGGTCGGCGGCGACGAGGCGCTCGACCTCGTCCATGTCGGGACCGGCGGGGGTCATCGCGACCGGGATGAGCTCGATGCCGAAGCGCTCGCACAACGCGAAGTGCCGGTCGTATCCCGGCACGGGGGCCAGGAAGGCCACCCGCTCCTCGTCGGCCCACCGGCGGGCGGCGCCGAGCGGCACCCCCAGCAGGCAGTGGACGATCGCGTCGTGCATGAGGGCGAGGCTGGAGTTGCCGCCCACGATGAGCTGCGAGGCCGGGACCTGGAGGAACCCGCTGAACAGCGCCCGGAGCTCGGCCAGGCCGTTGAGCCCGCCGTAGTTGCGGGTGTCGGTGCCGTCGGCGGAGCGGTAGGACGTCCCAGGCAGCGAGAGCATCGGGGTGGACAGGTCGAGCTGGGCCGAGGCGGGCTTGCCCCGGGTCAGGTCGAGCTTCAGTCCCCTGGCCTTCAGCTCCTCGTACTCGGCACGCACGTCGCTCATCGCGGGTTCCCTCGGTAGTAATGGGCGGTCATCGAAAGCTTAGTCACCACAACCCGGTCCCCCGTCGCGAGGTGATCTCCCCGATCCTCCCGAGCGCCTCCCCCACCGGCAGGGCGGCGGGCTTGCGCCCGTCGCGAAGGCGGATGGACACCTCACCGGCCGCCGCCTCCCGGGCCCCGACGATCAACTGGTACGGCACGAGCCGCGCCTCCCGGATCCGCGCCCCCAGGCTGCCCCTCCCGGGCCCCGCGAGCTCCGCGCGCAGCCCGAGGCCGGCACACCGCGAGACCACCGCCCCGGCATAGGCCACCTCGTCCTCCCCCAGCGGCAGCACCGCCACCTGCACCGGCGCGAGCCAGGCCGGGAACGCGCCGCCGTGCACCTCGATCAGGTGGGCGACGGCCCGCTCCACGCTGCCGACGATGCTCCGGTGGACCATGACCGGCCGGTGCCGGGCCCCGTCGGCGCCGGTGTACTCCAGGCCGAACCGGGCGGGCTGGTAGAGATCGATCTGGACGGTCGACAGGGTCGACTCCCGCCCGAGGTTGTCGGCGATCTGAATGTCGATCTTCGGCCCGTAGAACGCGGCCTCGCCCTCGACGGCCTCGTACTCCACGTCGTGGAGCACCTCCCGCAGCATCTCGCCCGCGCGCTCCCAGAGGCCGGGGACGGCGACGTACTTCCCGGAGGAGCCCGGCAGCGACAGGCGGTGGCGCACCGGCTTGACGCCCATGGCCGCGTGGGCGGCGGCGATCAGTTCGAGGGCCGCGCGGGCCTCCTCGACGGCCTGGTCGGCGGTGCAGAAGATGTGCGCGTCGTTGAGCTGGATGGCCCGGACGCGGGTCAGCCCGCCCAGCACGCCCGACGGCTCCGACCGGTACATCCCGCCGAGTTCGGCCAGCCGGAGCGGCAGGTCGCGGTAGCTGCGCCCGCGTGACCGGTAGATCAGCGCGTGGTGCGGGCACAGGCTGGGCCGCAGGACCACCTGCTCCTCGCCGACCGACATCGGCGGGTACATGTCGTCCCGGTAGTGGTCCCAGTGGCCGGAGATCTCGTAGAGCTCGCGCTTGCCCATGATCGGTGAGTAGACGTGCCGGTAGCCGTTGCGTCTCTCGACGTCGCGGACGTAGTCCTCCAGCGCCATCCGGACCGCCGCGCCGTCGGGCAACCAGAAGGGCAACCCCGCGCCGATGAGCGGATCGCCGTCGAACAGGTCGAGTTCACGGCCGAGTCTGCGGTGGTCGTACACGATGCGTCTCCCTTGGTGAGAAAGGGGCGCACACGACACCGAAGCCCGGGGCGGTGCGCCCCGGGCTTCGAAGTAAGGCAGTGGTCAGCGCGCCGGGACGGAGTCCGGCGTCGTCGTCAGATGGGCGCGCTGCATACCCGAACGCTAACACACGGAAGGTCCCCGTTCCCTACAGACCGACCGGTCGGTACCCTCGGCCCCATGACTCTCTTCTCCGTCGAAGGCAAGATCGTCGTGGTGACCGGCGGGTCCCGTGGGATCGGGCGGATGATCGCCCAGGGGTTCGTGGACGGCGGCGCGACCGTCTACCTCACCGCCCGCAAGCAGGACCAGCTGGAGGAGGCCGCCGCCGCGCTGGGGTGCGGGTCGGTGCGGGCCGACCTGTCCACGCGGGAGGGCGTCGAGGCCGTGCACGACCTGGTCGCCGCCCGCCACGACCGGCTCGACGTGCTGGTCAACAACGCCGGGGCGGCCTGGGGCGCGCCCCTCGACGACTATCCCGAGTCGGCCTTCGACAAGCTCTGGAACATCAACGTCAAGGGGGTCTTCGCCCTGACGCAGCGGTTCCTCCCCCTGCTCAGGAAGGCCGCGACCCCCCACGACCCGGCCCGGGTCATCAACATCGGCTCGGTCGACGGCCTGCGCACCCCGGCGATGGAGAGCTACGCCTACTCGGCCACCAAGTCGGCCGTCCACATGCTGACCCGGCACCTGGCCGACCGCCTGGCGAAGGAGTCGATCACCGTCAACGCCATCGCGCCCGGCCCGTTCGACTCGAAGATGATGTCGTTCGTGCTCGACGACCCGCAGGCCCGCCGGATGGTCGCCGACAGCGTGCCGCTCGGCCGCATCGGCCGTCCCGACGACATGGCCGGGACGGCGATCTTCCTGGCGTCACGGGCCGGTTCCTACCTCACGGGAACCGTCATCCCGGTGGACGGCGGGATCACCGCCCACGGATGACTCAGGAGAGCATCTCCTTCAGGGAACGGGCGAAGAATCCGGGGGCCTCGAGCTCGGTGTCGAGGTAGAGGAACGGCTCGGTGAGCTCCAGCTCGATCAGCACCGGCTCGCCGCCGGGCATGCGCACGAGGTCGACCCGGGCGTAGAGGAGCGGCTCGGCCACCTTGCCCAGGATCTCCTCGGCCAGGTCGAACTGGTCGTCGTCGGGGTCGCGCAGGGTGGCCTTGGCCCCGGCGTCGTTGAGGTCGCCGATGCCGGGGATCAGCAGCGGGGTGCGCCGGACGGCGTGGCTGAACTGGCCGTTGAAGTAGTGGAGCGACAACTCGCCCTCGTGTTCGACGCTCTCGACGTAGGGCTGCACCATGATCGGCCGGCCCTGGGCCTCAAGGGAGGCGGCGAACGCCGCGGCCTCCTCGGCGGAGGTGGTGCGGATGGTGTCGCGGGCCCCGGCGGAGACGGTCGGCTTGACGACGTATTCGGGCCAGTCGGGCAGGGCCAGCGAGCTCCAGTGGGTCGGCACGGTCGGCACGCCCAGGTGCTTCAGGTAGGTCTTGTCGGTGTTCCAGGCCAGCACCGACGCCGGGTTGAGCAGCCGGGTGTGCTGTTCGGCCCGCCAGGCCCAGTCGATGAACTCGTCGCGCCGGCCGACGTAGTCCCACGGTGAGCGGACCACGGCCGCGTCGAACTCCGACCAGTCGGCCTCGGGGTCGTCCCACCGGACGGGTGCGCCCTCGATCCCCTCGGCTAGCCACGCCGAGAGCACGGTCTCGCGTTCCGGATCGGGCCCGTCCCAGGTGACATACGCGGCCTTCATCGACATTCCCCTTGCATGTGCGGCATGACGTACAAGAACCCATCATGGCCGCAACGCGCGACGGCGCGCGCCGGGCCCGGAAGGAGAGCCCGGCGCGCGCCGGAGTCGACGACTAGTCGTCGAAGCGGTAGGCGAGGCCCGCGACGCTGTTGCGGGCGGTGACCGAGACACCGTTGATGGTGTTGGAGTTGGTCGACGAACCGCCGCCGATGTTGGTGGCGGCCACGTTGCCGAACACGTTGCCCGACTGGGCGGAGCCGCGGTTCACGCTGCCGTTGCTGATCCAGGTGTCGGCGTGGGCGGGCGCGGCGATCAGGCTCGCGCCACAGGCGGCGGCGAGGACGGCACCGGTCATGGCAAGCTTCTTGAACATGATCTCTCCTTCGGGTGGGGTGAGTGCTGGGGACGCGACCGGCGGTTTACTTGAAGATGTAGACCACGGTCACGCTGCCGCCGGTGGCGGTAGCGGAGATGCCGTTGATGGTGTTGACGTTCGTCGAACGGCCGGAGCCGGCGTTGCGCGCCGCGACCCAGCCGAAGTTGTTGCCCGACTGAGCCGAACCGATGTTCGCGCTCCAGTTGTCGGACCACGTGTCGGCGTGGGCCGGGGTGGCGATGAGGCTCGCACCGGCGGCGGCCGCGAGCATCGCACTGGTCACGCAGATCTTCTTGATCACTACGGCTCCTTCTCGCGCTTTCCTTGACGGTCTGTTTGACTGGCCGGTCAAAGCACTGCCGAGCATATAGCTCTGCGTAGTTGATTGATAGCACTCTGTGATCAGAATTTTGGTCTGGAAATGGAAACGGCCCCGCGGCTGCGCCCGCGAGGCCGTTGATTATGGGGATTTCACGGCAAACGACCGGTCAAGGTCTCGGCCGCCGCCTGCCCGCAGACCCGCGACGCGCCGTGTGTCGCGATGTGCACGGAGCCCAGGTCGGTGCGTCCGGGCAGGCCCATCTCGACCACCACGCCGTCGGGTCGGGCGGCGAGCACGTGGCCGAGGGCGTCCATCTGCCAGGCGTGGCGGTGGGCGTCGCGCACGACCACGACGAGCGGCCGGTCGGCGGCCCGGTCGAGAAGGTCGGCGGGCAGGCCGTCGGCCAGTTCGGCCTCGCCGAGGCGGGTCACCGTGGTGCCGGGGAGGAGCGCTCCCAGCGGATCGGCGACGCCCCACGGCTGGCCCTTGTCGATGGCCAGGTTGGTGTCCGGCGCCAGCTCGATGACGTGGGGGGCCGCGCTGAGCGGCAGGCGGGCGCCGTCGTGGTGGCTCACCCTGATCGCGCGGCGGGCGGCGGCCAGGCCGACCGGGCCGCCGTTGAGCACGCGGTCGCCGGGGGTGAAGCGCCAGGCGGCCAGCTTGGCCACCCGGGCGCACGCCTCGTGCAGCCGGGCCTCCGGCAGCAGGCCGCCCGTGACGGCGTCGGCGATCGACTCCCGGATGTGGTCGAAGGTCGCCTCGTCGGCGTGCTCGCCGCCGACGCAGATGGAGTCGGCCCCGGCCGCCACCGCGCGGGCGGCGGCGCCGCCGATGCCGTAGACGTCCGCGACGGCGGCCATCTCGATGGCGTCGGTGATCACCACGCCGTCGAAGCCGAGCTCGCCCCGGAGCAGGTCGGTGAGGATGCGGGAACTCAGGGTGGCCGGCATCGTCTCGTCGTACGCCGGCACGACCAGATGTCCCGTCATGATCGCCCGCACGCCCTCCTGGATGGCGGCGCGGAACGGCCACAACTCCACCTCGTGCAGTTCCTCGCGGCTGACCGCCACCACCGGGAGGCTGTGGTGGGAGTCGAGCGAGGTGTCCCCGTGGCCGGGGAAGTGCTTGGCGCAGGCCGCCACGCCGGCCGACTGCAACCCCCTGATCCACGCCGCCGTGTGGCGGGCGACCAGGCCGGGATCGGCGCCGAAGGAGCGCAGCCCGATCACCGGGTTGTCGGGGTTGGAGTTGACGTCGGCGGCGGGCGCGAAGTTGATCGTCACTCCGGCGGCGGCCAGGTCGTGTCCGACGTCTCTGGCCACCTCCTCGGTGAGATGCACGTCGTCGACCACGCCGAGGGCGTAGTTGCCGGGGCGGGAGCTGCCCGTACGGGCCTCCAGCCGGGTGACGTCGCCCGCCTCCTCGTCGATGCCGACCAGGAGCGCGGGGTTCTCCGCGCGCAGCGCGGCCGTGAGGGCCGCGAGCTGGTCCGGCGTGTCGACGTTCCGGGAGAACAAGACCACCCCGGCGAGGCCGTCGGCGAGACGCCGGCGAAGCCAGTCGGGGGGCGAGGTCCCGATGAAGCCGGGGAGGATGACCGAATCAGCCAGACGCAACAGCTCCGTGCTTCGCGTCATGCGGCACCGCACTTGGGCATGCCCGAAATCTAATAGGAAAGTTTCCTATTCGCTAGAGGTCTTACCTGCAATTTCACAAGTCGATTCGTTCGAGCTTGTTACCGACGGCGCGGAAGGAGGCTGCCGTGGACACCGGGGCGCCGGGGCGGTCGACGTACCCGACGGCCCGGTAGTCGACCGTGAACTCCTCCATCGAGGCGTGGGCGACCAGGTAGCCGCGCCGTCCGTCGAAGAACCCGAGGTGCGGGTTGCGCTCCAGGACGTCGTCGCGGACGGCCGGCGGGGCGCTGCTGACGGACGTCGCGACGAATTCCACGCCCCTGTCAAGCCGGGCCGCCCAGGCGTTGTGGACGTCGCCGCTCAGCACCACGAAGTTCTCCGGCGCGGCGTCGAGGACCTTCCGGCGGCTCTGCGGGTAGGCGTCCCAGGCGTCGGTGCTCGGCGGGGTGCGCGGGGCGAAGAACAGCGCCTGGGCGAGGACGGTCCAGCGGGCGGTGGAATCCCTGAGCCGGTCGAGCAGCCAGGTCGTCTGGGCCGGGCCGAGGATGTCGCCCGCCACGCGGTACTGCCGCGCGTCGGCCACCAGCAGGTCGAGCACCTTGCCGAACGGACGCCATCGGTAGTACTGCATCGCGTCGCCGGCCGGCTTGACGCGGTAGGGCAGGTGTTCGGCGTTGGCCTGGTAGGCGGCCTTCCTGCGCTTCGGGTCGCCGGTGCGGCCCCCGTAGTTGTTCACCACCTCGTGGTCGTCGGGGATGGTGATCCAGGGCGCGGCGGCGTGGGCGGCCTGGAGGTCGGGGTCGAGGCGGTAGAGGGCGTACCGCTCGCGGTAGGCGTTGAGGGTGGTGCAGGCGGCGGTCGAGTCCTTCAGCGGCCGGACGTAGCGGCCCGGCTCGGGCACCGCCGGTTTGCCGTACTCGTAGATGTAGTCGCCCAGGTGCAGGATCACGTCGGGGTCGTCGGCGACCATGTGCTTGTAGGCGGTGAAGTGGCCGTGCTCGTAGCGCTGGCAGCTCGCCACCGCGATCTTCAGCGGCGCCGTCGAGGCGGGTGCGGGCGCGGTCTTGGTGCGGCCCACGCGCGAGGTGTGGCCGTCGGCGCGGAACCGGTAGAAGTAGACCGACGCCGGGTGTAAACCGGTGACCTTGACGTGCACGCTGTGCGCCCCGGAGGGCTGGGCCCTGGCCGTGCCCGACGCCGTGAGCTTCGCGAACGTGTCGTCCTCGGCCACCTCCCACCGCACGTCGAACGCGCTCGCGGGCATGCCGCCGCCGTTCAGGGGGTCGGGGGCGAGCCGGGTCCAGATGATGACGCCGTCGGGCGCGGGCTCCCCCGAGGCGACGCCCAGCGTGAACGGGAATTTGATTTTCGCCATCCTCGATCATCGCCGATTCCGCGCTCTGAATGGTCCGCCGGCCCCAACAGCCCATAATGGGTGGGTGAACCAGCGCAAGAGCACCGTGACGGCGCGCAGAACCCACGGGGTGACCGCCTCGGAGCGCCGCGACCACCTGGTCAAACTGGCGGCTGAACTGTTCGCGCGCAAGGGCTTTCAGGCCACCACCGTCCGGAACATCGCCGACGAGGCCGGGATCCTGTCCGGCAGCCTCTACCACCACTTCGACTCCAAGGAGTCGATCGTCGACGAGGTCCTCCGCACCTTCCTCGACGACCTGACCGCGCGCTACCGGGTCATCCTCGACTCCGGGAAGGGCCCGGCCGAGGTGCTCGCCCAGATGGTCCGCACCGGCTTCGCCACGCTCGAACCCCACCGGGCCGCGATCACCGTCATGCAGAACGACTGGAACTACCTGCGCTCGCTGGAGCACCACCGCTTCGACTACCTCGTGAAGGCCGAAGACGAGATCGAGCGCATGTGGATGGAGCAGATCAAGAAGGGCCAGGCCACCGGCGAGCTGCGGGCCGACGTCGACCCGAAGCTGACCTACCGCATGCTCCGCGACTCGATCTGGGTGGCGGTCCGGTGGTTCCGTCCGGGCGGGCGGCTCAACACCACCGCGCTCGCCGACCACTACATCACGGTCCTGTTCGACGGGCTGGCGACCGGAGAGCGGACCAACCGGCCGCGATGAGCCTCGTCGACGCGGTCCGGTCCGCTCTCGGCGACCTCGCCGACCCCGGGAAGGCGCCGGTGATGCGGGCCTACATGAAGTCCGAGATGCCGTTCCTCGGCGTGCGGAGCGGGCCGAGGCGGCTGGCGCTGAAGAAGGTGTTCGCCGGCCACCGGCTCGACTCCGCGCCGGTGTGGCGCCGGGCCGTCCTCGAACTGTGGCGCGAGGCCGAATACCGCGAGGAGCGCTACGCGGCGGTCGACCTGACCGGCTTCCGCTTCTACCGCCCGTGGCAGACCCTCTACACCCTGCCCATGTACGAGGAGATGATCGTCACCGGCGCCTGGTGGGACCTGGTCGACGAACTGGCCGTCCACCGGGTGGGCGGCCTGCTGCGCCGGTTCCCCGAGACGATGCGCCCGACGATGCTCGACTGGGCCCACGGCCCCGACCTGTGGAAACGCCGCACGGCGATCCTGTCGCAGAACACCTTCAAGGAACACACCGACAGCGCGCTCCTCTACGCCTGCATCGAGCCGAGCCTGTCCGACACCGACTTCTTCGCCCGCAAGGCCATCGGCTGGGCGCTGCGCGAATACGCCAAGACCCACCCGCGCGAGGTCGTGCGCTACGTCGAGCACCAGGGGCTCAGCGGGTTGTCGCGACGTGAGGCCCTGAAGAACGTGCCGGGCAACGACTGAACGGCTCGCGCGCCCCGAATGCGCGCGAGCCGCCGGTCAGTCCCCGAGCGTCAGCTCGCCGGGACGGTGTCGACCCAGCTCGTGCCCGCGGTGCGGTAGTCGTTCACACGCTGGATCACGGTGGCGGGCGCGACCACCTCGTTCTTGGCGTGGTAGAACCAGTCGACCTGCTGGATCCACTGGCGCTGGGTGGCGCTGCCGACGAGTCCGCCGCTGATGAACCACAGGTTGAAGTTCACCGACTGCACGGTCTCCGGGTAGTAGTCGCCGCCGTGGGTGGCGAACAACTGGCCGTCGATGTAGTACTTGATCTCGCCGCCGGAGACCTGGAGAACCAGGTCGTGCCAGCCTGCGTAGCTGATGCGGTTGGCGGTGTGGGTGTTGACCGCGAGCCAGGGCTCGTTGCGGTAGGTCTCCCACGAGGTGGCGTACATGATGTTCGCGGGCTCGCCCCAGCCGCCGTTGGGGAGGTACTCGAAGTCCTGCTCGCTGTAGTTCGGGTCGAGGTCCTGGTTGAGCGGGGTGATCGTGAAGAAGGTCTGCACGATGTGGTCGCCGTCGGGGCCGGTCGTCGGGGTGTCGGTGAAGAAGACCCGCGCGGCGTAGGTGCCCTCCAGGAACTTGCGCTGGTGCAGCACCTCCGACTGCTGGGTGCCGGCCGAGGTGCCGTCGGTGACCGACTTGAGCTGGAGGGCCTTGTTGGCGCCGCTCACGGTCGGGAAGGTGATGTTGGACGCCGGCCAGGTCGCGCCGGGGATGCCGGGTCCGCCCTGGTTGGTGCGGATCGTCCAGTTGTGCGCGGTGATGTTCGGGTCGGTGTGCGAGGAGTAGCTGAAGTCGTCGAAGACCACGCCGTTGTTGCCTCCAGGCGGAGGTGACGTGCTCGGAGAAGCCGACGGCGACGGGCTGGGGTTGCCGCCGGCCGGGGCGTTGCCCCACAACAGGGCGCCCGACTGGTAGACGGTGATCTTGTTCCAGTCGGCGTACGAGGTCTGCGCGCCGAAGGAGTAGTCGTCGCTCTGCGTGACGCGCTGCCAGTCGGCCCGGTAGAACCGGAGCTGCATGTCGCTGGTGGAGGCGCCCGGGGCGAGCGAGCCGCCGGTGAAGCCGATCTCCAGGTAGCGGTCGGCGGTGGCCGTGCCGGGCGAGATCGTGCCGAAGGCGCCGGTGATCGTCGAGCAGCCGACGACCGCCCACGAGCAGGCGAAGCGGTACTGCTGCGACGCCGAGTCGGCCTTGAAGTAGTAGCGGATCCTGACGGTGTTGAGCGCCACGGCGGTGGTGCCGGTGTTGACCAGGTTCAGCCAGGGCTCGGCCTGGTCGGCCTGGGCCCCGGACGCGCTGGTCTTGTACTGGACCTTGACGGCGGTCGCGGCCTCGGCCGGCAGCGCCACCAGGCCGATGACGGCGAGGGCGGACATCAGTCCGCCGGCTAACCACTTCTTGCTGGACACATCTGACCTTTCTTCTATGGGATGAGCGGACCCACCGAGACGCCCTGTGCGGCGAGACGGCTCAGGTGGGGGTCGAGGCGACGCAGGAAGTCGGAGTAGTCGTCCGCCGAACCCCAGGCGACCTCGGCGAACGCGAGCAGCCGGGGGAAGGCCTGACGTTCGACGTCGGCCGGGGTCGGCATGTACTCGGTCCAGAGCTGCGCCTGGACGCCGATGATCCCCGGGGCGGCGGGCGGGGCGAAGTGATAGGTGTTCGACAACGACAACACCCGGTCGGGGAAGAACGGGCCCGCCTCCTGCTCCGGCGGATAGTCGAGGTAGGTGCGCAGGTGCGGGGCGAGCACGACGTCGCGGCCCTCGAGCGCGGCCAGCTCGCCGCTCTCCTCGTCGAGCCAGGTCATGGTGGTGGCGCCGGGGGGACCGTCGGGCTTCTCGTACCAATAGACGAGTTTCCTGTCCTTCTTCGCCAGGTGCTCGGCCATCCGGGCGGTGATCCAGGCCCGGCAGGCGTGCGCGCCCGGCAGGCCGAGCTCGCGGATGCGCTCCCGGGCGCGTGGAGTGCGCTCCCATTCGGTGTTACGGCACTCGTCGCCGCCGACGTGGACGTACTCGCCGGGGAACAGGTCGCAGACCTCGTCGAGCACGTGGTGGAAGAAGGCGATGGTCTCCTCTTCGAGGTTGAGGGTGTGCTCGCTGACGCCCCAGTCGGCCCACACCTCGTAGGACCGCGAAGGGTCGTTGCCCAGTTCCGGGTACGCCGCCAGCGCCGCCTGCACGTGCCCCGGCATGCCGATCTCCGGGACGACGCGGACGAACCGCTCCTGCGCGTACCGGACGATCTCCCGGATGTCCTCGTGGGTGTAGTGGTCGCCCGAAACCTCGGTGAGACGCGGGTAACGCCGGATCTCCAGCCGCCAGCCCTGGTCGTCGGTGAGGTGCAGGTGCAGCACGTTCAGCTTCAGCTCGGCGATCAGGTCGATCAGCCGCAGGATGAACGCCTTCGGCATGTAGTGCCGCGCCACGTCGAGCATCACCCCGCGCCACCCGAACCGGGGCGCGTCCTCGATCACCCCCTCCGGGAGCCGCTCGCCGAGCTGGCGCAGCGTCTGCCGCCCGTAGTAGGCCCCGGCGGGCCCCCCGGACGCCAGCTCGATGCCGCCCTCGTCGAGGGTCAGGCGGTAGCCCTCCTCCGGCAGGCCCGGATCGGGCCGGTGCCGGACGAGATCCTCGGAGAAGGCGACGGAGCCCCCGAGGACGGCCAGGTCACGTGGCCGCGGAATGATCACGTTGGGTTTCCTTTCTCAGCCCTTGACCGCGCCGGCGATGATCCCGGAGGTCACCCGGCGCTGGAGGATCAGGAAGATCAGCAGAACCGGCAGCATGAAGAGCGTGGCGGCGGCCATGGTGGCGCCCCAGTCGGTGCCGAAGACGTTGGAGAAGGACGAGAGCCAGACGGGGAGCGTGCGGTCGTCCTGGTTCTTGATGATGAGGGCGTTGGCGAACGCGAACTCGTTCCACGCGGTGATGAACCCGAACAGCGACGTCGACATCAGCCCCGGCGCGAGCAGCGGCAGGACGACCTTCCGGAACGCGGCGGCCCGGCTGGCGCCGTCCATCTGGGCGGCCTCCTCCAGTTCCTCCGGGATCGCCGCCAGGAACCCGCGCAGGGTGACGATGGTGAAGGGCAGCGTGCTCATGAAGTAGATGAGCGTCAGCATGGAGAGCCGGTCGAGCATGCCGGTGTCGCGGGCGATGATGAACATCGGGATCAGCAGCGCCTCCCACGGGGCCATCTGCGCGATGAACACCATGAGGATGAACGCCTTGCGCCCCCGCCACCGCATCCGGGCGACCGCGAACGCGGCCAGCAGCGCCACGACCAGGCTGAGCAGGACCGCGCCGAGCGACACCAGCAGCGAGTTGCGCCAGAACAGCGCGAAACCCTCCGAGTCGATCGCGGTCGCGAAGTGTTCGAGCGTGGGGTGGAGCGGGAGGAACTGGGGGGTGTCGGCCTGGATGTCCCGGGTCGGCTTGAACGCGGTGACGACCATCCAGTAGACCGGGAACACCGAGACGGCCAGCACCGACAGGGCGGCGAGCGTGATGGGCAGGCGCTTGATCACTGGTCGGCTCCCTCGTGCTTGTACATGCGGCGCAGGTGCGGGACCAGCACGACCAGGAGGATCAGCACGGTCAGGGTCGAGATGGCCGAGCCGAGGTCGTATTTGTGCAGCGACTGGGCGACCTGGTAGGCGTACACCGGCAGGGTCGTGGTCGCGCCGTCGGGGCCGCCCTGGCTGATCGCCCAGATCTGGGCGAAACACTTGAAGACCCAGATGATCTCCAGCGACGTGATCAGCCCGAACAGCGGCCGGAGCATGGGGAAGGTGACGTCGCGGAACACCTGCCACGCGGTCGCGCCGTCGATCCGGGCCGCCTCGAACAGCTCCTGCGGGATGGTGGTCAGGCCGGCGTACAGGGTCAGCGCCGCGAACGGCACCGACTGCCAGACGACGAGCAGCACCATGATGGCGAACGTGGCGGTCCCGTTCGCGAACCACGTGTACCCGTCGAACCGGGTCAGGCCGATGCTCGTCAGCAGCCAGTTGACCACTCCGAGCTTCGACTGGAACAGCCACTGGAAGATCGTCGTCGCCGCCAGGACCGGCGTGGCCCAGGTCAGCACCAGCCCCGCCAGGACGGCCAGCCGCAACCTCTTCCCGAGCCGCGCGACCATGAGCGCGACCAGGGTGGAGATGACCATGATCAGGACGGTGTTGACGCCCGTCCAGACCAGGGTCCGGCGGACCACCGCCCAGAACTCCGCCGAGCCCAGCGCCTCGTGGTAGTTCTCCAGCCCCACGAACGCGGCCCCACCCCTGATGAGCTCACCGGTCCTGAAGTGCTGGAACGAGATGATCACGCTTCGGATCAGCGGATAGAACAGCAGGTAGCCGGCACCGGCGACGGTCGGGATCACCAGCAGGTACGGCCACAGGGCCGGGAGACCGCGCCGCCGCCTCGGTGGAGGCGGGGCCGCCGCGGCGACGGGCCGCTCGGGAGCCTGCGTGACCACAGAAGTCCTTCCTTCTCTGTACGAACTGGGGCGCGGCTGCCCTCAGGACAGACCGCCCGCTTGCCACGAGCTCGGGCCTCGCTCTGGGACGGGCCGGCCGGGCTTCGGGGAACGGCCGCGGCCGGTGGACCGCCTCCCGGTTCCCGTCAGGACTTGGTGTTGAGGATGTCCGCGATGACCTGCGAGGCCCTGGCCGCCTCGGCGCGGCCGTCGGCGCCGGTCAGGTAGGTCGTCATGTATTCCTTGATGACGTTCTTGGCCTCGACGGCCGCCCAGTTCGCCGAGTTCGGCGTCGCGTGGCCGTTGGCGGCCCCCTTGGCCATCGCCGCCGCGCCCTCGCTGGTCAGCACGCCGCCCAGCGACACCCGGTTCGGCACGTAGGACATCTCCTTGGCCATCTCCGTCTGGAACTTCTCACCGGCGAGGGCCTTGATGACCTCGTACGCGAGATCGGGGTTCCTGGACGCCTCGGGGATGATCAGGTCGCTGCCGCCGGTGAAGACGGCGCCGGGCCGGTCGGCGGTCTTGCCGGGGATCGGGAAGAAGCCGAGCTTGCCGGCCAGTTCGGGGTTGGCCTTCTCGATGGCGACCGCGCCGCCCGGGGCCGAGATGAGCTGCGCCACATTGCCCTTGGCGAACACGTCGGCCTGCGGCGGGTTGGCCTCGTCGGAGTCCTTCGGCCCCTCGCCCAGCGCCTGGAGTCTCTTGTAGAAGTCGATCCCGGCCAAAGCCTGCGGGGTGTCGAGGCCGCCCTTCCAAGTGCCGCCCTCGTTGAGGGCCAGGTCGCCGCCCTCGTCCCAGATGAACCCGGCCAGGGTGTACCAGTTCTGGCCCGGCAGGTAGATGCCCTGGTTGCCGCCGGCGTTGAGCTTGGTGGTCACCTCGATCCACTCGTCCCGCGTCGCGGGCGGGGTGGCCACCCCGGCCTTCTCGAACAGGTCCTTGTTGTAGATGACGACGCGGTTGGCGGCGTACCAGGGAATGCCGAACTGCTTCCCGTCGATCTTGCCGGGGTCGGCCAGACCGGGCAGCCAGTCGGCGCCCTGGAGCTCGGTCACCTTGTCGGTGAGGTCCTTCACGCCGCCGCTGGCGGCGTACTCGGCGACCTGGGTGTTGCCCACCTCGATCACGTCGGGGGCGTCGTTGCTGGCCAGGGCACTGGTGACCTTCTGGCCGATGCCGTCCCACTCCTGGATCTGGACGTCGAGGGTGACCCCTTGGTGCGCGGCCTCGAAGTCGCGCTCGAAGGTGCCGAGCAGGGTGTCGGACATGCTGTCGCGCATGATCCAGACGGTGAGCGCGGTCGCGGCGGGCGCTTCCGGAGTGGTGCTTCCTGTGGGCGAAGAGCCGCAAGCGGTGAGCCCGGCGGCGAGCGCCAGGACCGCTGCCGCGGCGAGGAACCGGGGGGCCATTGGTACTCCCAGTGGTCAGATATTGGTAAGCAATCTGCCTGCTGGCGCTAGAGTGGTCTTAACCAGTAGACCCGTCAAGAGCCGTTATTCAGTGTTTACATTCGACAACTGGTAAGACGCTGGTAAGGTCGAGGGCGTGACTGTCAACATGCGGGCGGGGCTGAAGCGCGACCGGGTACGCGACTTCCTGCTCGACTACGTGGCCGACAAGAAACCCGGCGAGGCCATCCCGTCGGAACGCGACCTGTGCAAGGAACTGGGCGTCTCCCGCCCGACGCTGCGTGCGGCCATAGACGACCTGGTGCGCTCGGGCGTCCTGGTCCGCGAACACGGACGGGGCACCTTCACCGGCCCCCAGCGCGTCACCCAGGCGCTGTCGGCGACCCAGACTGGATCGTTCTACGCGCCGCCGGCCGAGGGAAAATGGCTGAGCGCGATCCTGGAGTTCGCCTCCTCCCCGGCCGGCCCCCAACTGACCAGCAGGCTGCAACTGGCCCCCGCGACCCCTGTTCTCCGGGTGGTCAGGCTCCGCGTCGTCGACGACGCGCCGATGGCGATCGAACGCCTCCACCTGCCCCATGAGCTGGTGGCCGGACTGCAACCGGCCGACATGGAGACGGGGTCGTTCTACAAGGTGCTGCGGGAGCGGTTCGGGGTCGACGTGCGCAGCGCGGTGCAGACCATCGAGGCGACGGTGACCGACGAGACGGAGGCGGAGCTGCTGGGGGTGCCGGAACACTTTCCGGCGCTGCTGGTGGAACGCACGACGCGCGACGTGAACGGGCGCATCGTCGAGTTCACCCGGTCGATCTACCGGGGCGACCGCTATCGGGTCACGTCAGAGCTCTACTTCGACTCCGAGTCGGGCTGAGCCGCCAACCAGGACGAGACGGTCGCGACGAACGTGCGGGGGTCGTCGAGCCAGGGATAGTGCCCGGCACCCGATTGCACGACGCACTCGGCGGCGGGGAACAACGCGGCGAACGCCTCGACTTTGGCCGGGACGCTGTTGACGTCGTACTGCCCCGCGATGAGCAGCACCCGGGCCGCCAGTTCCCCGAGGGCCGCGCGGGTCGCGGCCGGGCTGTAGGCGCCGTCGGAACCGAAGATCCGGGCCGCTTCCATGTTGCGCGCGGGACCCTCGACCGCCGCCTTGGCCGCCGCGTCGTAGCGGCCGTGAAAGAACGGCGTGATCGCCTCCGGATCGGCTCGGGCTCCTGCGACGAGCCGTTCCAAGGCTGCGATCGCCTCGGGATACCAGGGCTCGCCGACGCGCAGGCGGGCGACGGCGAGCCGGTCGTCGGCCGTCGGATCGAGACCGACGGCGAAGAGACTCGGGGTGACTAGGACCAGGCGGCCGACCAGGCCGGGGTGGGCGGCGGCGTACAGGACGGCGAGGTTGGCGCCCGCGGAATGGCCCAGCAGGTCGATTCGGTCGAGGCTCAGGTGGAGGCGGAGCGCCTCCACGTCGGCGACCTGGCGGTCACATCGGTACGTCGCGGGATGGGCCGGGGTCGCCGAGCTCCCGGTGCCGCGCGGGTCGAGGATCACCAACCGGCGATGGCCCGGCAGGCCACCGAGGTCGCCCAGGTAGGAGGCGTCCTGCATCGGGCCGCCGGGCAGCACGACGAGCGGGTCACCCTGGCCGACGACCCGGTAGGACAGGACGGTGCCGTCGAATGCAGAGAAGGTGGACATCAGACGATTGTCGTGGCTGTTCCCGCCGCTCAGGCCGGGCGGAAGGAGTCTCTGGCCGCCGGGGCGGCGTGTTTGATCATCAGGTGTCTCGTCACCGAGTACTCCCCAACCGCCTCCTGGCTCATGTCCTTGCCGAACCCGCTCCCCTTCACCCCGCCGTGCGGCGCCTCCGACGCGATCGGCAGGTGGTCGTTCACCCAGGTCACCCCCACGTCGAGCCGGTGCGACACCCGCAGCGCCCGGGAGACGTCGGACGACCACACCGAGGACGCCAGCCCATAGGGAGTGTCGTTGGCCAGCCGCACCGCCTCGTCCTCCCCGTCGAACGGCAACGCGACGAGGACGGGGCCGAACACCTCCCCCTGCACGATCTCGCTCGACTGGTCGGCGTCGGCCACCAGGGTCGGCGTGTAGTAGTAGCCGGGAGCGTCGAGCGGGCCGCCCCCGCGGACGACCCGGCCCGACGCCCGCGCCACGTAGCCGTGCACCCTGTCCCGGTGCTCGGCCGAAATGAGCGGACCGATGTCGGTCCCCTCCGCCCAGGGGTCACCCGGGCGAACCTTCTCCAGCGCGCCCGCGAGGGCGTCCACGGCCTCGGCGTAGCGGGAGCGC
This sequence comes from Herbidospora yilanensis, assembly GCF_001570565.1. GTDB lineage: Bacteria > Actinomycetota > Actinomycetes > Streptosporangiales > Streptosporangiaceae > Herbidospora > Herbidospora yilanensis. The sequence goes on from NZ_BBXE01000018.1 coordinate 267,095, forward strand.
TCGACGTAGACCCTGGTCGCCGCCGTGCAGTCCTGTCCGGTGTTGTACGTCGCCCCCATCGTCACGCCGAAGGCCATGGCCTCCAGGTCGGCGTCGGCGAACACCAGGGCCGGGGCCTTGCCGCCGAGTTCAAGGTGGACGCGCTTGAGGCCGTCGACGGCGCCGCGCATCACGGCCCTGCCGGTCGCGGTCGAGCCGGTCACGCTCACCATGTCGACGCCCGGGTCGGTCACGAGCGCCTGGCCGACGTCGCCGCCGCCGGTCACGACGCCCAGCAGGCCCTCGGGAGCGCCCGCCTCGGCCATCAGCTCGGCCAGGCGCAGCGTGGTGCGCGGAGTGCGCGGGGCGGGCTTGACGACCACGCCGTTGCCTGCCGCGATGGCCGGGCCGACCTTCCAGACGGCCATGATGAACGGGAAGTTCCACGGCGCGATCGAGCCCACGACGCCGATCGGCCGCCGGATCAGCATCGAGGTGTAGCCGGCGCTGAGCACGCCCGCGCCGGTGCCGTCGAGCGAGCGGGCCGCGCCGGCGAAGAAGCGCAGGTTGTCGGCCGCGAAGGGCAGTTCGCCGTCGCGGAAGACGGCCGCCGGCTTGCCGGTCTCCTCGACCTCCAGGCGGGTCAGCTCGTCGGCGTCGCGTTCGACCAGGTCGGCCAGGCGCAGCAGCACCCGGGCCCGCTCCGACGGGGTCGCCTCACGCCACTGCTCGAAGGCGGCCCGCGCCCGCGCGACCTTCGCCGGGACGTCGGTGCTGTCCGGGATCTCCTCGATGGCATGGCCGGTCGCGGGGTTGATCAGAGTCGTCATCTGTACGTCTTCTAACTGTCGAAACCGATGCCGAAGCGGTCGAGCACGCGGAGCCACGGCCCGCGTCTGCCCTCGTTCGCGTCGGCGCGGGCCAGTGCCCGGCGGGTGAACTCGACCACCGGCCACCGGATGGGCTCGGGCGGGAACGGCACCGGGCGGCGGCGCACCATCTTCAGGCCGGTACGCCGGGTCTCCCGCCGCGCCAGCAGGTCGAGCCCGGCGAGGGCGCCGAAGCGCGAGGCGCCCACGCCGAGCCCGGTGTAGCCGAGGGCGTAGGCCACCCGGCCGCCGAGGGCGGTGCCGAAGAACGGGGTGAAGCGGCTGGTCGAGTCGATCAGGCCGCCCCAGCGGTGGGTCGCCCGCACGCCTTCGAGCTGCGGGAACGTCTCCAGCAGGTGGCGGGCGAGCAGGGCGTGGGAGGCGGGGCGCTGGTCGGTGCCGCCGCCCGCGAAGTTGTAGACGGCGTCGTACCCGCCGAACAGCAGCCGGTCGTCGGCGGTCAGCCGGTAGTAGTGGAACTGGTTGCCCGAGTCGGTGACGCCCTGCGCCTCGGCCCAGCCGAGCGAGGCCCGCCGCTCGGCGTCGAGCGGCTCGGTCACCAGCACGTAGTCCCACACCGGCAGCACGTAGTTGCGCAGCCGCCGCAGCGGCGACGGGAACGCGTTGGTCGCGATGAGCACCTGGCGGGCGTCGAACACGCCCTGGGGCGTGGGCACGCGTACCGAGGAACCGGAGCGTTCCATGCCGGTCACCGGCGTGTGCTCGTAGATCCGCACGCCGAGGTTCTCGGCGACGCCGCGCAGGCCCCAGGCAAGTTTCACCGGGTCGACGAGACCGCCGGTGCCGCGCAGCCGCAGTCCGCCCAGGTAGGTCGGCGAGTGCACGTCGGCCCGCATGTCGTCGGCGTCCAGGAATGTGGCGTCCTCGCCATGGTCCCGGTGGCGCTTTTCGGCGGCCCGCAATTCCGCCACCTGGTGGGGCGCAACGGCGACCGACGTCTTGCCGACCAGCCGCAGATCGGCGTCGATGTCGTGTTCGGCCACGAAGTCGGCGATGGCGGCCAGGTTCTCCCGGCCGATCGCCAGCAGCAGATCGATCTCCCCAGGCCAGCGGTGCGCGCCGTGCGTCAGGCCGTGGGTGATGGAGTCGGCGATGAAACCCCCGTTGCGGCCGGTGGCGCCGAACGCGATACGTTCGGCTTCGACCAGAACGACGTCGCACGCGGGGTTTTCTTGTTTGGCCAGCACAGCAGCCCAGAGGCCGGTGAAGCCGCCGCCCACGACCAGCAGGTCGGCCGTCGTGCCGCCCGTCAGCGGCGGGTACGCGGCCGGACCGGGCCGGTCGGTCCAGAAGACCCGCGGCAGTGCGTCCGTAATCACGATCCCCTCCGACCGATATTTGTTGAATCGTGATTCAAATACTTATCGAGCAACCACGTCAAGAGCTGCGACACTAGTTGTGAGATCCTCCATACGGGGCGGGGTGCGATGACTCAGCGCAAGAGCAGGGCAGACCGGCGGGTCGAGCTGATCGACGCGGCCAGGCGGGCGATGATCCAGCACGGTGCCGAGGGCGTCCATCTGAACCAGATCGCAGAAGAGGCGGGTCTCACGTCGGGGGCGGTGCTCTACCACTACCCCGATCTGCGCGACCTGCTGATCGAGGCCCACCACGCCGGCATGGAACGCTTCTACGAGCAGCGGGTCAAGAAGATCAGCGGCATCGCCGACCCCGCCCAGAAACTCATCACGACGATCCGCTCGGGCCTGCCCGAGGGGCCCGACGACGCGGGCGTGCGCCTGCTGTGCGAGCTGGGCGGCGCGGCCGGCCGCAACCGCGTCTACGGCACCCTGCTGACCACGCTCTACGACCGCCAGGTGGCGATGTACCAGACCATCCTGGAGATCGGCGCGGCCCAGGGGGTCTTCAAGCTGGCCGGCGACTCGGAGCAGATCGCCCGCAACCTGGTCGCCCTCGAAGACGCCTACGGCTACCGCATCATCGCCCGCCACCACTCGATCGGCCCCGACGAGGCCGTGGGCCTCATCCTCGACTTCGCCCGCATGTCGACCGGCCACCCGCTCAAGGAGACCCCGGCGGCCCGCCAGAAGACCACCCGCACCCCCCGCCCCAGGAACGGCGCCCCGGCCCGCCGCGCCGGCACCACCCCGCCACCCCAAGAAGCCTGACGTCCGCGCGCCCCGACTCCTTGCCCGTTTCTCCACCCGCCAGCAGGCACGTCATGCCGGAAAGGGAGGATCACGCGGGGGAACGGACACGCAGGACAACAAGCCGCGTGGCGAACAAGCCGCGCAGGGAACGGGCCGCGTAAGAGAGCGAACCGCGCAGCACAAGGACCGCACAGGGCAAGAACCGCGCAGGAGAACAAACCGCGCGGGGAACGGACCACGCGGGGAACCCGGCCCGGGAACGCTTCTTCCGCGCTCCCAGCCGCCTATCCCGCGTTTTCGGCCGTAGAAGACACCGCCGCGTCCCGGATGACGGGAACGCGGCGGTGGTCGATCTGAAGCGGTCGTCAGTTCGCGATGAGGACCGCGTCCTCCGGACGCCATGTCACGCCCACGACGGTCCCGGGGGTGATGCGGGCCGAGCCCTGCGTCGCCGCCAGGACCTTGCGGCCCAGGCCGGTGACCTCGACCGCGATGTGGGAGACGCCGCCGTAGAAGCTCACGTCGACGACCACACCCTGCACCATGCCGGGCGTGGGTTCGGTCAGGCGGACCCGCTCGGGGCGGATCGCCAAGGCCGCCGGGCCGTCGGCCGTGGTCGCCTTGGACGGCAGCGGGCCGAGGCCCTCGGCCGAGAAGACGCCGCCGCGGATCGCGCCCGTGAACAGGTTGTTCGCGCCGATGAAGTCGGCCACGAAGTAGGTGCGCGGGCGGTCGTAGAGGGTCACGGGGGCGTCGACCTGCTCGACCCGGCCCTGGTCCATGACCGCGATGCGGTCGGCCAGGGACATGGCCTCCTCCTGGTCGTGGGTGACCACGACGAAGGTGATGCCGACCTCGTGCTGGAGGCGCTTGAGTTCGAGCTGCATCTCGGCGCGGACCTTCTTGTCCAGGGCCGAGAGGGGCTCGTCCAGGAGCAGCAGGCGGGGGCGCTTCACGATGGCGCGGGCCAGCGCCACACGCTGCTGCTGGCCGCCCGAGAGCTGGGCCGGGCGCCGGTTCGCCATCGGCTCCAGGCCGACCTTCTCCAGCACCTCGCCCACCCGGGCCTTGATCTCGGCCCTCGGGAGGTTCTCGCGCTCCAGCCCGTAGGCGACGTTCTTGGCCACCGTCATGTGGGGGAACAGCGCGTACGACTGGAACATCAGGTTGACCGGACGCTTGTGCGGCGCCAGTTTGAGCAGGTCGGCGCCGTCGAGGCGGACTCCCCCGCGGTCGGGCGTCTCGAACCCGGCCAGGATGCGCAGCAGCGTCGTCTTGCCGCAGCCCGACGGGCCGAGCAGTGCGAAGAACTCCCCCTGCTGGATGTCGATCGAGACGTCCGAGAGGGCCGTGACGTTCCCGAACCTGCGGGATACCCCCTCGATGGAAAGCAGTGTCATTTGAGGGACTCCGTGATTCGGGTCATGCGCTGGACGGCGAGCACCGCGACGACGCTGACGGTCAGCAGGAGGGTGGCCAGGGCGTTGATGTCGGGGGTCACGCCGAACCTGACCATCGAGTAGATGACGATGGGCAGCGTCGGGTCGGTCGGGCCGGCCGAGAAGAAGGCCAGCACGAACTCGTCGAGCGAGAACGTGAACGCCAGCAGGGCGCCGGCCGCGATGCCGGGGGCCAGGCCGGGCAGGGTGATGCGGAAGAACGTCTGGAGCGGGCTCGCGCCGAGGTCGGTCGAGGCCTCTTCCAGCGAGGTGTCCATCGAGGCCAGCCGCACCCTCACCACCACCGCGACCAGCGGGATGCCGAAGGTCAGGTGGGCCAGCAGGATCGACGTCAGCCCCAGCGTGAAGTCGATCGCGGTGTAGAAGATGAGCAGGCCGATGGCCAGCATCAGCTCCGGCAGGATGGCCGGCATGGTGGCGATGGCCTCGATCACCTTCGAGCGGGTGTGCCGGGCCAGGCCGACGGCGAGGAGGGTGCCGACGACCGTCGAGACCAGGCAGGTGCCGACCGCGACGATGAGGGTGTTGCCGAGCCCCTGGAGGATCGTCTCGTCACCCACGAGCTTGCCGTACCAGTCGAGGCTGAAGCCCTTGAAGACGTACGGGTTGTCGCCCGCGTTGAACGACATGAAGACCACGACCGCGATGGGCACGTAGAAGAACACGTAGACCAGCCACAGGGGCAGGAAGACGATACGCGACGACTTCTTACGCACTTCGTGTCCTCCGCGAGACGACCGCCTGGGCCAGCAGCAGGATCACCGTGACCACGACCATGACCAGCGCGATCGTGGCGCCGAAGGGCCAGTCGCGGGCCTTGAGGAACTGGTCGCGGATCAGGTTGCCCACCATGATCGCCTTTCCGCCGCCGAGGATCTCCGGCACGACGAAGTTCCCGAAGCTGGGCACGAACACGAGCACGGCCCCGATCAGCGCCGACGGCAGCGTCAACGGCAGCGTGACGCTGAAGAACGTGCGGACCGGGGAGGCGCCCAGGTTGGCGCTGGCCTCCCGCAGGCGCGGGTCGAGCCGCTCGACCGCCGAGTAGATCGGCAGGATCATCAGCGACAGGTAGCCGTAGAGCAGGCCGACGACCACGGTGCCCCTGGTGTAGAGCAGTTCGAGCGGCTTGTCGATCAGGCCGATGCCGGTGAGCGCCTCGTTGACCAGGCCGGGACCGCTGAGCAGGATCGTCCAGGCGTACATGCGGATCAGGAAGTTCGTCCAGAACGGCAACATGACGGCCAGCAGCGCGATCGTCTTCCACTTCGGCGGAAGCTGCGCGATGGCGTATGCCGTCGGATAGCCGATCAGCAGCGCCAGCACCGTCACCAGGCCCGCGACGACCAGGCTGTCCTGGATCACGTTCAGGTAGAGCGGCTGGAACAGCCTGCTGAAGTTGGCGGTGGTGAACTCGTAGACCACCCCGCCGAAGCGACCGCGCTGGAAGAACATGGTGCTGAGCATGAGCAGCATCGGCACCACGGCCAGCAGCGTCAACATGATCAGCCCAGGTCCGAGGAAGATCAACCGCGCGAGGTTCGAACCTCGCCCACGCGACATACCGGGCCCCCCTTCTGATGTTTGGCGAGTGTTGCAGGAGACATCAAATTAGACAAGACTGTGCCGCGCGGGGTGAGCTCTGAGTTTGTGCTTCCAGTTGAACCGACATTCAGGAGAACGCGGTGGAGTCCGCAGACTGGGCGTTGCCGGGGAACGTCGTCCTGCGCCTCGGCGACGAGCTTGAGGCGGGTCCCGGGGTGACCGAGCAGGTCCTCCGGAACCTGGGCGCCGCGCCGGCGCCCTTCACGGTGCGCGAGATGCGCCCGCTGCCGGATTTCCCGGCGGGAGAACGCGCGATCACCGTCGACCAGACCCACCGCTCGGTGGTCGTTGGCGAGAAGGTGATCGTGAAGTGGTTCCCCCATCCGTCGGAGGGTCCGCATCCCGGTCTGGAGATGCTGACCCATCTGGCCGACACTGGGTTCACGCGCACGGCCGAGCCGTATGCGGCGATCTTCTGCGGGGCGGCGCTGGCCGGGCTGGCCACGGCCTACCTGCCGGGGGCCCGGGACGGCTGGGAGTGGTGCGCCGAGCAGGCCGCCGCCGGCCGGACCGCCTTCGCGGCGGAGCTCGGCGCCCTGGCGGCCGATCTCCACCTGGCCATGGCCACCCCGTCGGAGGTCGTCTCCGAGCCGGTGCGCCTGATGCCGGCCACCGGCGGCTGGGCCGAGCGGGCCGAGCGCGCGCTCGACGAGGCCCTGGCCCTGACGACCGACGAGACCGACGCGGCCTGGCTGGCCGACCACGTCGCCGACCTGCGGCGGGAGCTCGCGCCGTTGCAGGTGGCCGGCGAGACGCAGGTGATGCGCGTCCACGGTGATCTGCACGTGGGCCAGATCCTCGAATGGGAGGGCGGGTTCGCGCTGATCGACTTCGACGGCAACCCGACCGTCCCGGACGCCTCGCCCTATCAGCCGGCCGCCCGCGACCTGGCCCAGCTCGTGGTCAGCGTCGAGAACGCCGGGCAGGTCGCGATCAGGCGGCGCGGCGCCGATCCCCAGGCGATCTCGGCCTGGGTGTGGGGCGCGCGGGAGGGGCTGGAGAACGCGTACACGAGACGGCTGGAGGAGGCGGGGCGGGCCGACCTGCTCGACCGTTCGCTGCTGCGGCCGTTCGAGGCCGAGCAGCTCTGCCGGGAGCTCATCTACGCGGGCCGGTTCCTGGAGCGCTGGCGCTACGCCCCCATGGGCGTGCTGCGGACCTGGTTCTGAGAGGCTGCTGGGATGGACGCCGGAAAGTTCCTCGACGACCTGCTGAAGAAGCCCGAGTCGCTCGATCGGCTGGCCGCCGCGCTCGACGCGGGCGGCCTGTTCGACGGCATGCCCCACACCGTCCGGCGAGTGTTGTTCCTGGGCATGGGCAGTTCCCGGTACGCCGCCCGCGTCGCCGCCCTGCGCCTGCGCGCCCTCGGGATCGACGCCGCCGCCGACTACGCCTCGACGAGCCTGGGCTACCCGCCCGACCCGGCGACCCTGGTCGTGGCGATCTCCGCCACCGGCGGCAGCCGCGAGACCCTCGCCGCGGTGGCCCGTCACCAGGGCGTGTCGTTCGTGGCCGCGCTGACCAACAAGGAGGGGTCGCCGATCACGAAGGGCGCCGACCACGTCGTCCCGATGCTGGCCGGCCCGGAGGAGGGCGGGGTGGCGTGCCGGACCTTCCAGCACACCCTCGCCCTGCTGCTCGCCCTGACCGACCGCACCATGGACGGTTCCCTGGTCAGACGGGCCGCGGAAGCCACGCAGGATCTGCTCGACCGGCGCGGCGACTGGCTGCCCGGCGTCATGGAGCTGCTCGACGGCCCCCACGGCGTCTACACGATCGCCCCGGCCGAACGCCTGTCGTCGGCCGACCAGTCGGCGCTGATGGTCCGCGAGGGCCCGCGCCGTCAGGCCACCGCCTGCGAGACCGGCGACTGGGCCCATGTCGACGTCTACCTCACCAAGACCTGCGACTACCGCGCCCTGCTGTTCCCGGGGTCGCCCTACGACGACCAGGCGATGGAGTGGGTCAGGGAGCGCGGCTCGACGGTCGTCACCGTCGGCGGCGAGGTGGCCGGGCAGGCCGGGGGCGTGCGTTACCGGCATGACGACGATCCCGGCGTCGCGCTCCTCACGGAGACGCTCGTGGCCGAGCTGGTCGCCGCGTCGTGGTGGGCGCACGGGTAGGAAAGCTACCGGTGTTCCGGCCCCGCCCGGACCCTAAGTGGCTCAATAGTGACATTCCACACCAATTCCTAGAGGCCCACCGAGGCGGGGCGCGATCCGTCCCGGTGGGCCCAAATCACGCTAATCCCGGACGATTTCCCACTCAAGTGCCGGTTGGCGTGATGCGGTTCGTGATGTTGGTCGGGGTGGACAGCCCGGGTGGCGGTGACGAAACACGTGAAGCGGTGCCCGTCGATGTCGCTGAAGCGTAACTGCGCGCCCGGGTGGGGGCGTTCCTCTCGGACGATGACCCGCATCCCCTTCGGCCAGCCGGTCAGGTCCAGCAGCCCGGTCAGCTCCGCGACCCACGCCCCGTTCGGACGAAGCCAGGCCGCCAGGCGGCCGGGTGTCCGGGGTGCGCGCTCTCAGGCATCTCCAAGTGCGTTTCAAGATCGAGTGCGTAGTGTCCGTGGGGTGCGAAGACTGTGGCTGATGACCGGCCTGCCGGTGCTGACCTTGACCTTGGTCCTGACCGGATGCGGGATGTCCGGGATTCCCGAGGTGACGGGCGTGACCGACGGCCGACAAGGGAGTGAAACGGTGGACGTGGACCGGGCGGACGCGGGGGAGATCGAGCCCGGAGTGCTCAAGGGCAGGGTGGTCGACGAGAAGGGGGCGCCGCTGGCGGGCGTGGAGGTCGTCGCCGACAACCAGTTGCTCTACAACAGCAACCTGATCACGGTGACCGACGCCGACGGCTTCTACCGGGTGGAGACGGACCATGCGGCCACTTTCCACGCGACCGCGACGGTGACCCGCTCGTACAACGGCCAGCGGTTCTCCCTGGCCCTGGCGCCCGACGACGACTCGCCCTTCGCCGGGCCGACCGGCGCCGTGCGGAACTTCACCTGGAAGCTCACCGGGGAGCGGCCCGACGGCCTCGGCGTCTACGGAAACTCGGTGATCATCTATCTGGACACGGCGGATCCGCAGGATCCGCAGGCCTACCTCCAGGATGAGAACGTGGAGCTCACCCTCACCCCCGAGGGTCCGCTGGCCGACGGTTCCCAGGGAAGCGTCATCACCCGCGCGTCTTCGCGGACCGGGGACGGGTCGGGTGTGCACGACGTGCCCCTCGGCCGCTACCGGATCACCGCGACCTACGACGGCCGTCCGCTCCGCGTCAGGCAGCGCAACGTCGGCGAGTACGCGCCGGAGTATGTCGGGGACTTCCAGACGGTCATGACCGGCGTCTACCGGATCGATCTGGATCTGGCGCTCTGAGCGGAGCTTCGACGGCTTCACCCTCGACGACCCGGTCGCCCGCGCGCTCACGACGTCGTCGAGCGGGGCGGTCGGGCCCGCCGGAGTGGGCCGGTTGGATAGCTAGCATATCCAGCGTGCGGATCTCCCAGCTCAGCGAAACGACCGGCGTGCCCATCCCGACCATCAAGTACTACCTGCGGGAAGGGCTCCTGCCGCCGGGCGAACAGGTCTCCGCGACCCGTTCGGTGTACGGCGCCGCGCATGTGCGGCGGCTCCGCCTGATCAGAGCCCTCCTCGAAGTGGGCAAACTGCCCATCTCCGCCATCAGGGCCGTGATCGAAGCCGTGGAGGACGAGACGAAGGGCGTGCACGAGATGCTCGGCACCGCCCACTACGCGCTGTCCCCGAAGACCGAACCCGAGGACACCGACGAGTGGGCCGCCGCGCGGGCCATGGTCGACGAGCTCATCCGCGAGCGCGGCTGGCGGGTCGAGCCGGCCGCCCCGGGCCGCGACGAACTCGCCCAGACCATCGTGACCCTCCGCCGCCTCGGCCAGGAGGTCACCCTCCCCGACCTGCGCCCCTACGCCGCGGCGGTCGGCGGCCTGGTCCGCGACCACGAGATGTCGCGCATCCCGTTCGACGGCCCCCGCGAGACCGCCGTCGAGGCCCACGTGATCGGGACCGTGCTCTACGGCCGGGTCCTGGACGTCGTGCGCCGGCTCGCCGAGGAGTCGGAGTCGGCCCGGCTACTCGCAGATGCCGACGGGCTGGCGGAGTAGCCACTGGGCCGCGCGGCACAACAGCGTGCGGTGGACCGGCGAGTCGTAGGAGCGCGTGTCGTGGCCGAGGGCGTCGTACACGAGCCGGCCCCTCCGGACGTTCCGCGCCCAGAGCACCGGCTGGCCCAGCGAGGTGGCCAGCGGCGTGACGTCGGGGAGCACGTCGAGGTCGCTGTAGACCTCGTCGACGACGTCGAAGTCGCGCAGCCCGTCGGTGATGACGTGGTCGCGGTTGACGTGGACGGTGGTCCAGCCGATCGGCGGGTGGTGCGACTTGCCCCACTTCCACGAGGCGCCCAGCACCCGCGGCCAGCCCTGCCAGTCGTCGAAGCAGATGGAGGCGGTGTGCATGGCGAGGACGCCGCCGCCCTTGTCCAGGTGGTCGAGCAGCACCGCGCGGGCGTCCTGGCCGAGCGGGAGGTGCCACTGGTCGCGCTGGTCCTCGAAGTGACCATGCTCGTTGCACCAGCGCATGGCGTTGACGGTGATGAGGTCGACCTGCGGGGGTTCGGACAGGGCGCCCGCGATGTCGTCGGTGATCTCCGACTCGACGCCCGCTTCGCGGAGCACCTCGGCCAGGGTCTGCGACGTGGCCGCGAAGTCGTGGGCCACACCTCCGGAGAGAATGAGATTTCGCGCCATACCCGCCACTGCATCACAGGACCCCGCGTTGAGGGAATGGCCGGGCGGGTGACGCACGTCGGGGTGCCCGGCCGCACCGGCTCACCGCTCCGCGCTCACCAGCCACAACGCGCCGCCCAGGTAGACCCCTTCCGGACCCGCGTACGGCTCCAGCGTGGCCCGCAGGATGGCGCGGGCCGCAGCGGGCGTCAGGGTCGCGTCGCGCTCGAGAATCGCGCGGACCGGACCGGTGCCGAGATAGAAGTCGGCCGCGTTCGCGGCGTCGCGGCCGAAGTAGAGAGGGACGTCGACCGCCGTCGTGGTGACGGTCCGGAAACCGGCCTCACCGAGCACCCGTTCGATCCTGGAACGGTCGGCGAGCGAGAACATCCCGGGTGCGAGGGCGTCGGCGGGCGGCTCCGGCGGATGTCCGAGCAGCGCCGCGTTCGGCACGGTGTACCAGGCGCACCGGGCAATGTCCTGCGGGCAGACGAAGACGAGACGGCCGCCGGGACGCACGGCGCGGCCGATGTTGGCGAAGGCCGCTACGGGATCGGCGAAGAACATGATGCCGAACTGACTGACGGCCACATCGAAGTGGTCGTCGGGGAACGGATGGACCTGCGCGTCTCCTTCCTCGAACCGCAGGTTGACGAGCCCCGACCGGACTCCGTCGGCCCGGGCCCGCTCCAGCATCGGCCGGGAGAGATCGACGCCGACGACGTGCCCTCGGGCCGCCAGGCGGGCCGCGACGATCGTGGTCTCACCCGCGCCGCATCCGATGTCGAGCACCCGATCCGTCTCCGTTATGGCCGCGGCCCCGAACAACAGCCGGTGCAGTGCGGCGTTCCCGCCGGCCGTGTGGTCCTTCTGGTCGGCCCAGTGGACGCCTTCGGGTCCGTTCCACGAGGTCGCCTGTGCGGTGTTGGGAATGTCCATGAAATCGCCTGCCATCAATATGCCGGGTGGTGTTCCACGGTCAGCGGATAGGTGCGGAATTCGTCGAGAAATGCCGTCGCGGGCCGGAGCCGGTCGATGTGCAGGACACCGGGAGGCCCTGGAGCGGTGACCAGGAGGCGCGCCACGTGCGCGGTGACGAGCCCGGTCGCCCGGCAGACGTCGCGGCCCGCGACGGTGCTCGACACCGCGTTCCCGGCGGCGTCCGACGCGGTCACGTGGACGACGAACCGGTCGGATCCGAGGCGGAGGCGGGAGAACGCCGAGATGAACGCCGACTCGGCGCCCAGCCTGCGCGCCGCCTCGAAGAACCCGGCGGCGCGGAGGCCGAACAGGGCCGAGGTGACGAACGGCGAGTCGAGGCAGATCCGCGTCGTGGCCCGGACGGACGACGACGTGCTGATCACGTCCTGGTCGGAGAAGGGAAACGGGTGGACGGTCCGGTGTCCCCGGCCCGGGAACGTCACACGCAGCGGACGGGCGTCGGAACGCCGCCCGCCCCCTGGGCGGACGAGGTTCTCGACGATCCAGCGCACCGAGTCGACGCCGTGGTCGCCGCCCTGACCGAGCAGCAGGCTGATGTCGACCATCTCCGCCGACGGCAGCCGGTCGACACAGTGGCGGGCCAGCAGGTTCGTCAGCCCCGGGGCCACACCGACGCTGAGCACGGCCGTCGCCCCGTGCCGTCTCGCGAGTGCGTCGAGTGACGCGACCGCCCGGATCACCGGAGTGGACGCGGTGACGTCGACGTAGTGCACCCCCCGGCTCAGACAGGCGCGGGCCAGGTCCGCGTTGGCCCGCTCGACGCACATCACCACCACGGCCGCGCCGTCGAGGATCCGGTCGACGTCGGCCGGATCGCCGACGTCGATCCGCGCTCCTTCCACCGTGTGGCCGGTGGATCGAGCCAGGGCCTCCGCCTTGGCCCGGTCGCGGCCCGCCGCCACGGTCCGGCCGGGAAACCAGGCTCCGAGCTGCCGCGCGACCGCGCCGCCGACCGCTCCGTAACCGCCGATGACGACGATCGGCTTAACCGTGCTCGGCCACGAGCGATGTTCATCGTTGCTCCCATTCATGCCGTCCATCGCAATTCCGTGTCGCAGAAGTGAGGTCCTCAGAATCACGCGGCCACAGATATACGCACAACTGCAGATATCTCATGATTGACATGCATGCACTGCATGGCACGATTCATCTGTGATCGATCCGTGGACCTTGCAGGTGCTGGTCGAAGTGGCGGAGCGCGGTTCGTTCTCCGCGGCGGCCGAAACGTTGTCGATGACGCAGCCGGCCGTCTCCCGGCAGATCGGCGGACTGGAACGGAGGCTCGGCGTCGGGCTCTTCCGGCGCACCGCGCGCGGGGTCAGTCCGACCGCCGCGGGTGAGATCGTCGCCGAGCAGGCGCGCGACATCCTGGCCCGCTTGCGGGCCCTGGAACTGCGGGTCGGCGCTTTCACGAACGCCGAGGCCGGGCATGTCCGCCTGTCGGCGTTCTCCAGCGCCAACACCTGGTTCGTGCCGGAGGTCTTCCGGCGCTTCGGCCGCACCCATCCCGGAGTCAGCCTGAGCCTGATGCAGGACGACCCCGCCGGGACGCTGTCCGCGCTCAAGGACGGCAGGATCGACCTGGCGCTGATCACCGCCTGGAGCCTGTACGCCGACGTGCCCGCCGCCCGGCACGACCCGGCGGCCACGCCCCTGGACCCCGGCGAACTCACCGGGGTCGAACTGCTGCCCCTGCTGGAGGAGGAGTTCCAGGTCGCGTTGCCCGTGGGCCATCCCCTGGCCCGGCGCAGCCGCGTGCGGCTGGCCGACCTGCGAGAGGAGGCGTGGATCGAAGGCGGCTTCCCCGACTGCTTCGGCCCGATTCCCCAGCTCGCCACAGTCCTGGGCCGCCCGCCCCGAATCGGGTTCTTCTGCGAAGACTGGTACGGCAAGCAGGCGCTGGTCGCGGGCGGGTCCGGCATCATGCTCGTGCCCACGCTGGCGCGGGGCGCCGCGCACCCCGGCGTCGTGCTGCGGCCGACCGTTCCCCCGCTGCCGCCCCGCCCGCTCTACGCGGCCACCCTGTCACCGCCGTTCCGGCTCCCGGCCGTGACCGCACTGCTCGACGTGCTCACCGTCGTCAGCGGGGAGGTTCGCGCGGGACGTCATCGGCTCATCTGGGCTGGACCAGACCCATCACCCTCTGAACGACCGTCTCCCCCGACACCCGCAACCCGTCGTGCTCCCACTCGTTCGTGACCCACGTCGTCACGTTGGCGACCTCGCGCACGGTCTGGGCCGACAGGCCCTCGTCCACGTACATGTCGTCGTAGTACACGACCGCGCCCACCGGCACCTGGTTCGCCGCCAGGCGGGCCGGGTCGTACAGGGCGGGCCAGGTCATCTGGGCCAGGCACTCGGCCGTCCGCTTGAACGGGCGCAGCGCGCGGATCTCGTCGAACATCCAGGGGTAGATCATCTCTCCGGTGAGGGGCAGGTCGGGGGCCAGCCGGGCCGCCGACCAGTTCGTCGGGGCGCCCTGCGAATAGATGGACTCGTGCATGACGGCGTACAGGGGATTGCCGGCGAAGGACGTCTCGGCCATCACCTGGTAGAGGAACTCGTCGGAGAGTTCGCCGCCCACCCACGCCTCGGCCAGGAGCCAGTGCAGGGAGTCGGCTCCGCTGCCGGTGCCCAGTTCCGTGCCGAGGAACTTCAGGCGGTGGGGGGTGAGGCGGTCGCCGTCGGGGAGGCGGATGTCGTTGGCCGCCAGGTGGGCGAGGAGGCCGTCGAGGAGGGGGCGGTCGTCCGGGTAGCGGGTGAAGTAGCGGTCGAGTTTGCCTTCGACGCGGCGGTAGGTGCGCCGGTAGACCTCGTCGGCGTCGGCGTGCAGGCCCGGCAGACCGCCGGTCACGTAGCAGGCCGACAACGAGTCGGGGGCCTTCGACAGGTAGGTCAGGGTCACGAAGCCGCCGTAGGACTGGCCCAGCGTCGACCACCGCTCGACGCCCAGCGCGCGCCGGATGTGCTCGGCGTCGTCCACGATCGCGTCGGCGCGGAAGTGTCGCAGGTAGGCGGCCAGTTCGGGGCCGTCGGGGGCGGGCAGGGACTTCGCCGTCACGGGGCTGCTGCGGCCCGTTCCCCGCTGGTCGAGCAGCAGCACCCGATGGGTGCGCAGCGCGTGTCCGAGCCAGCCGTCCGCCGACAGCGGGCGGGGCGCCTTGCCGCCGGGGCCGCCCTGGAGGAACAGCAGCCAGGGCAGGTCGTCGCCCGCGCGCCGGGGGTCGACCGCCTCCCGGGCGAACACCTCGATCAGCCCGCCCGAGGGGTCGGAGTGGTCCAGCGGGACGGTGAAGACGTGGTCGGTGAGGGAAACGGTCACCGCGTCACGATAGCGACTCGGCCTCGGCCTCGGCCGCGTCGGCCTCGGCGGGCCTTCCGGCCGCGCGGAGCACCCGCGACAGGGTGGCCAGGGAGACGATCAGCGGGGGGCCGCCGAGGCCGCGGGCCAGGGAGACCGCCTCCTGGGCCAGGGGCAGCGCCATGGCGGGACGGCGGATCAGGGTGTCGGCGCCCGACCGGAGGGCGCGCACCAGCGTGCCCTCGTGTTCGGCGGCGTCGTGTTCGCACAGCAGCCGGGCCGCGCGGACCGCGCCGTCGACCGAGGCGGGCGAGCGGGCGACCCGGGCGTGCGCGAGGAGAGCGTCGACGACTTCCGGGCCGGCCGCTCTTCGCGCTATCGCCGCGAGGTGCAGGCGGATCTGCTCCTCGTACTCGTTCGGTTCCACCGGACCCAGCGTCTTCCCGACGCCGAGTCACACGCAACCCTCAGAGCCTCTGGAGTCCCAGGTCTTCGGTCACGCGGCGGAGGTCGCGGGGGTTGCCGAAACCCAGTTTCACCTGGATACGGACGACCAGTTGGTCGACGGAGAGCTCCTCGATGTTCATCGCCTTGGCCGCCTCGGGATGCGTGCATCCCTTCGAGATGAGCCGCAGCGCCTCCGTCTCGCGCGGCGACAGCGCGGGGCGCAGGCAGAGGGTCGAGGTGGCCGACGCGAGCTGGCCGCGCAGGACGAGGGCCAGTCCCTGGCCGAGTGCGAAACCGCCGGAGGCCACCTGGAGGACGGCGTGGCGGAACTCGTCGGGCGTGGTGTTCCTGGGGAGATAGCCGGAGGCGCCGGCCTGGAGTGCCTCGACGACGTCGGACGGATCGCCCGCGGCGGCGGTCACGAGGACACGGGCCCGGGGCGTCCACCCCTCGATCTCGGCGAGGGCCGGGCGGCGGTCTTCGCCGTAGAGGGCCAGGAGGACGACGTCGATCTCGGCGTCGGCGGTGGGGGCGGCGACGATCGACCCCACCTCGGGCATCCGGGTCAGCAGGCGGCGGATCCCGGCCTGCGCGTGCGGGTGATCGTCGGCAACGGCGACTCTGATCATGGTGTCCCACCCCCAAAATTAGATTCTGGACACGCGATACGGTCCTGGACAAGGGGATATCCGGACGAACTTTTTCGCTATTTGCGCGTGTCCGCGATACGGACCGGGCATACCGGTCACCTCTGTCTTCCAGTATCGCCAACGGACACCAATGCTCGGGCCCTGTTCGCCAAGGCCGTGCCAACTTCGCAGGTCAGCGGCTCGCGACTGTCGGTTACGCCCTATGCCCAACCGGTTTGCAGCGACAAGGTGACATTTCTAGTCCGGTGACAAGCTGACGATGCGGTGAGACCTTCGTATGAGTACGCGGCGTTAGGTGACATTTCGCGCCGGGTGCCCGATGGAGGGGGCTTCGCAGTTGAGCACGTGGACGGTCCCGGGCTACCGGGAGGTACGCGAACTCGGCGCCGGGGGTGGCGGCCGGGTCGTGCTGGCGACATACGAGACGACCGGAGCCTATGTCGCCATCAAGTATCTGAGCGAGACGCTGCGACGCGACCCCGGCTTCCTGGCCAGCTTCCAGCGTGAGGCCCGGCTCATGGTCGAGCTGGAGAACCCGAACGTGGTGCGGCTGTACGAATACGTGCAGTCGCCCAGGGGCGACGCGGCCATCGTGATGGAGCTGGTCGACGGGGTGTCGCTGCGGAGCATCCTGGCCGAGCACGGCAACACCTCGCCCGAGGCGGCGCTGGTCGTGCTGAAGGGGTCGCTGCTGGGCCTGTCGGCGGCGCACGCCTATGGTGTGGTGCACCGCGACTACAAACCCGAGAACGTGCTCGTCCAGGCCGACGGCACCAGCAAGCTGGCCGACTTCGGCATCGCCAGCCACGTCGGCGAGGCGGGGCAGGCGACCGGCACGCCGTCGTACATGGCCCCGGAGCAGTGGGCCGGGAACCCGGCCAGCCCGGCGACCGACGTCTACGCGGCGACCTGCGTGTTCTTCGAGTGCCTGACCGGCCACCGGCCCTTCCACTCGCTCGACGCGGGCACCCTGCGGCGCCAGCACCAGGGGGCGCCGATCCCGACGATGGAGGTGCCGGGCTCGGTCAGGGCGCTGGTCGGGCGGGGCATGGCCAAGGACCCGATGGCCCGGCCGCCGACCGCCGACCAGTTCGTCGCCGACCTGGAGCTCGCGGCGCTGGCCGCCTACGGCCGCGACTGGGAGGAACGCGGCCGGCGGCACCTGGCCGAACTGGCCACGCTGATGGCGCTGATGTTCCCGCTGGCCAAGCCGTCGACGCCGGTGCCGCAGGCGAACACCTCGCTGGCGCGCACGATCCTGAGCCAGCGGCTGACCCGGTTCGCGCCGCGGTTCGCCATCGCGGGGTCGCTGGTGGCGGCGGTGGTGGTCGCGATCGTGGTGGCGGCCAACGGCCAGACCCCGGTCGCGGGCGGCACCACGTTACGCCCGCCGACGCAGACGCCGGCGCAGGAGCCGCCGCCGGTCGTACCGGAGGAGGAGACCACACCCCCGGCCACCCCGGAAGAGGAACCGGCGACGGAGGAGCCGTCGGAGGAGGCCACCACCGAGCAACCGTCGACGGTCCAGCCGCCGGGCACCGCCACACCGACGGTCACCGCGACCGCCACCGCGACCGCTCCCCCACCGCCGCTCAAGGTCTCCGGCCTGAACATCCAGTCGTTCGACGGGCAGTCGGCCGCGGTCCGGATCACGACCAGCACCCCGGCGCAGGTCACGATGACGGTCCGGTTCGCCGAGGGCGCCGAGGAGTCGGCGCTCAACACGCTCCCGCCGCAGGTGGTCCCGCTCGCGGGCGCGACCGCCTACACCCCCGTCGTGCAGCAGGCCTTCACCCCACCCGCCTGCGGTACGACCTCCTACCGGCGCATCACCGTCGAGACCTCGCCCTCGGCGGGCAAGGCGGCGTCCAAGACCGTCTCGGTCAAGGGCGGACCGTGCCCGCCGCCGGCGGTGGAGAACGTCACGATCACCGGCTGGGACGGCAAGGCCGCCGGGGTGCGGCTCAAGGCCGACGGCACCGGCCGGGTCAAGGTGGTGGCCCGGTTCGGCCGCGACGGCGAGCTGACCAAGTCGTCGAGCACGACCCTGTCGGGACATCGGGAGTACTCCTTCACCGCTCGCACCGACCTGGGCGAGCCGCCGTGCGGCCAGACCTCGACGTACACGGTCCAGATCACCACCGAACCGGCGGCGGGCAACGGCACGCAGACCAGCCAGAAGCGGGTCACCGGGCCCGGCTGCGCGCCGCCCTCGGTGAGCCTGCAGGGGTGGGACGGGTCGCTGGCGACCGTCAAGGTGACCTCGGGGACGACCACGCCGATCACGCTCACGGTGACGTTCACCCGCACGATCCGGGTCGGCGAACGGCAGACGAACCCGATCGTGACGACCACGACGGCCGAGGTGAGCGGGGCCAAGGACTACACCCGCGAGTTCCCGACCGGCTACAAGCAGGCTCCGTGCGGGGCCCGGGACGTCCGCCAGGTGAGCGTGACGGCGTCGCCGGGGGGTGACACGGCCACCCGGGAGGTCACGCTCGACTCCCCCGCCTGTCCGGTGGAGGAGGAGCCGGAAACCCCTACGCCGTCGGGCTCGGAGCCTGGCCGGATCCTCTGACCTGGGACTATCCTGTATGTCCCGTTTGGTCATGTTTAAGTAAAGTGAGTTGACCTGCCCCTTAAAGGTCCTTGAACATCCCATTCACGCAGATTGACCCCGAAGCGTAATGGATGTCACATATGACCCCAGAGATGCAGAAGCTCATCACCTTGCTCAGGAAGGAGATCGGATACCAAGAGCAGTCCGGCGGCTACACCAAGTTCGGGGACTGGTACAACGCCGTCGAGACGGACGCCGACTACTCGTACCAGCCATGGTGCGACATGTTCCTCTCGTGGGGGGCGAACAAGCTCGGCTACAGCGACTGGTTCGGAGAGTTCTCCTACACCATCGCGCACGCGGAGTGGTTTCAGGCACAGGGGGCCTGGGGCCGCGAACCGGAACCGGGTGCGGTCGTCTTCTTCGACTGGGACGGCGGAGGAAGCGTCGACGGTATCGATCACGTAGGACTCGTGACGGAGGTGGACGGATCGCAGTTCACCTCGATCGAGGGCAACACCAGCAACATGGTCAAGGAACGAACCCACGACAAGGGGACGGTCGTCGGGTTCGGCTACCCGGAGAAGATCCTGGAGAAGACCACCGGCTCCTCCGAGACCGGCACCGACACCACGACCGACACGGGCCCGAACACCGGCTCCGACACCACGACCGACACGGGCCCGGACACCGGCTCCGACACCCAGACCGGCACCGGGACCGACGGCAGACCCGGCATGGGCCCGCACCCTCGGCCTTGGGACCGGCCGGACACCAGGTCGGGCGGCGGCTCGGAGGACAAACCGGGCATCGGCTACGAAGGCAGGCCCGGGATGGGCTCCCACAACGGCTCAGGGCCGAGGCAGGGAACCGGTCCCGACACCGGCTCGGACACCGCGCCCGGAACCAGGTCCGGGACCACGTCGGGCGACTTCTCGCGCGGGCCCGGAGCCGAGTCCGGCGCCGGAACCCGCACCCTGCCCGGGATCGGGATCGGCGCGGGGCCGGGCGACCGCCCCGACACCAGGTCAGGTGGCGGTTCGGAGGACGGGCCGGGGTTCAGGGCGGGCGGGTCCAGCCCCGGTTCGCATCACGTCTGGTCGGGCATCGGCGTCGACGTCACTCCTGGGATCTCCGCCGACTCCGGCTCCCGTGCCGGTATCGGCCCCGGCGGGTGTGCCGGCGGCGACGAGAACGGTTGTCCTGACCGTGGCCCGCTCGTCTGGGCCGACACCCCCGCCCTCGTCGAGGAGGCCCAGAAGGCCCCCGAGACGCCTCGGGGCCCGACCCCCAAGGTGATCCTCCTCAAGGAGATGGCGGCGGAGACGTCGCTCCTCCACGTCGAACCGGCCACGCAGATCAGCGCCCTGCCGGTGGCCGCGAGCCGGCCGACGCCCGCCTCCGTCCCGCACGCCCTGAGCGCGCAGGGACTGGTGGCGCCGTTGCTGGTGGTGCTCCTGGCGCTGGCCTTCCTGGTCAACCACCGGCGCCCGGCGTCCTCGGCGCCGACGGACTACCGAGGCCGTCACCGGCGGTAGAGCTCCGGGTTCCCCAGGCGCGCCGCTCTGAGCCGCGCCCGGTGCAGACCGGTGTCTCCGTACGCCGACCCGAGTGACCACACCCGTGCCACCCAGAGGTCGTGCCCACGCGGTCCGTGCCGCAGGATCGTGTGGGCCGCCTCGGCGGCGGCCTCCCCCGCGGCGGCCTTGGCCGCGCTGACCGCGCGCACGACCTCCCCTTCTGGCGACGAATGGTCACCGGCGACGACCGCGGCCTCGTACACGAGGGAACCGGCGAAGTCGGCCGCGTCGGGCGGGAGACCGGCGACCGCGCACAGGTGCCGGGCGAGGCCGACGAGCTGGGCGGCCACCGCCACGGTCGCGACGCGCAGCGCCGGCAGGGCGGCCACACGGGTGCCCAGGGGGATGCCGGGACGCTCGGTCGACACGCTGAACAGGCGGCGGGCCGGGTCGAGACCGGGGCGGGGCGTCAGCCGTACCGAGGAGGGCGGGAGGGCCTCCAGGACACCGCCGGGGCGTTCGACGACGAGCAGGCCGGCGGCGTCGGCGTCGGGGGCGTACACGGTGTCGCCGATGCGGGCCGAGACCCGCAGTTCGCCGCGCGCGAGCGGCGCGTGGAAACGCTCCGGCAGCAGCAGCGCGCCGAGCACGCACGTCTCCACCAGCGGGCCCGGCAGCGCCACGCGGCCGGTCTCGGCGAACGCGGGCACCGTGTCGGCGAACCGCAATCCGAGCCCGCCCGAAACCGGCGATACCAAACACCCGAGGAATCCGGTCGCGCCGAGCGCGTCCCAGCCGGGCAGCCGCGCGTCCGCCGGCGGCGACAGGAGTGCGGCCCGGACCTGGGCGGCCAGGCCGAGCTGCTCATCGGTGTAAGCCACGATCTGAGATGTACGTTCCGGCACATCCCTTCGCCATGTCACTAATCGCCGAATCTGACGGTGAGCCGCCGCTCTGGTCACGACCGCCGTGGCAATCTACGATTTCTGCACACATCGGGTGAACGTTCAACCGGATCAACGCGTCAGCTCTGTGACGCACGTGAAGGGAGTGACGTCCCGTCGACAGGGGCCTCGGCCGTGTCCAGCTCCTGCGTGAGCTGGAATCGGCTCTCCGGGAAACGCCGCGCACCATCGTGATCACCGGTGCCGCGGGGCTCGGCAAAACCCACCTGCTGGGTGAGCTGACCTCCCAGGCGGCGGGCTTCCGCGTGCTCAGAGGACGGGCCCGCGAGCTCGACGAGGGCCTGGCCTACGCGCCGCTCGTCGACGCCCTGGAGTCGCTGGGCCGCGAGCCGAAGGCGCAGCAGCGGCTGTGGGAGCTCTACGACGCCATCGACCGCGCCGCGCTGGGCCATCAGACCGGCCGTCCGGTGGCCGCGCCGGGGGCACTGGCCGCGCAGCTCATCGCCGGTCTGCCGGGCCGCACCCTGCTGGCCATCGACGACGTCCACCACGCCGACGCCGACACGCTGCGGCTGCTCAAGACGCTGCCGCGCACCTGTCCCGGCCTCGCGATCGTGGTGACCGCGCGGCGGCCGCCGTCGCTCGACGTCGACACGGCGGTACGCCTCGATCCCCTCTCCCGCGCCGAGGTCAAGAACCTGATCACCTCGCTGCTCGACCGGACGCCGAGCGACAGCATGCTCGACCGGGTGCTGGCCGAGAGCCAGGGCAACCCGTGGTTCGTCCAGGAGACGGTGCTCGCGCTCGTCCAGGGCGGGGCGGTGCGCTCCCCCGACCCGGGGGCCCGCCGGGGCGCGATCCTGAGCCGCATCTTCCAGCGCGACAGGGCCGGCCGCGACCTCGCGCGGGTGCTGGCGACGCTGGGCCGCACCCGCGACACCACCGCGATCGACACCCCGGGCACCCTGGAGGAGGTCGCCGAGCTCGCCGGGCTCGACAAACGCGCCGCCGAACGCGCGCTGGTCGCACTCGTGCGCGACGAGGTGCTGGTCGACACCGGCGACGGCTACGCGTTCGCCCACCCGCTGGTCGCCGAGGCGCTGCACGCCGACCTCAACGCCGGCGAACGCCGCCGCCTGCACGCCCGCATCGCCGCGATGCTCCAGCGGCAGGGCCTCAGCGGCGCGCGCCGGGTGCTCGAATGGGCCACCCACATGGCCGAGGGCGGCGCACCCGAGGAGGCGCGGGCGGCGATGTTGCGGGCCGCCGAGGTGACCCGCTGGACCGCCCCGCTGTCGGCCGCCCACTGGTTCGGCCGGGCCGCCGAGATCAGCGAGGACAAGGGCGAGCTGCTGGCGTTACAGGCGCTGTCGTACTGGAAGGGCTCCCGCCCGGCGCTGGCGCTCAACTCCGCGCAGCGGGCGCTGGCGCTGCTGCCGCCGGGCCGCCGCCACACCCGCACCTCCTATGTGGCCGTCGGCGCCGCCCACGCGATGGGCTGGTACGACGTCGCCCTCGCCATCCTGGCCAAGCAGCTCCCCCGCGTCGACGACCCGACCGCGCTGCTGGCCCAGCGGGCGCTGCTGCTCGGCGAACTCCGCCGCCCGCCCGACGACGCCGCGCGCCTGGCCTGGGCGGGCCTGCCGAGCTGCCCGCCGGAGGACCGCGTCATCACCGCCGGCGCGCTGGCCATGTTGGCGCTGGTCGAGGGCGACTGGCCGCAGACCGAACGGGCGGTGTCGTTCCTGCTGACGTTCGCCGCCGCGATGCCGCCCGGCGCGCGGCTGGCCGCGCTGGAGTCGGCCGCCCACGTGCTGGCGACGGGCGGCGAGCTCGCCCGGCCGCTGAAGCTGCTGGAGGAGGCCGAGCACATCCACCGCGGCCTCGGCTGGCACGACATCGCCGGGCAGAACGCCCGCACCACGGCCGTGGTCCGCCGCCTGAGCGGCGAGTGGGAGAAGGCCCTGGCCGACATCCGCGCCTCGGCCGGGCCGCTGACCGAGGCGGGCCTGCTGGAGAACCACGCGCTGCTGCGCAACGTCGAGGCCGACATCCTGCTCGACCAGGGCCGCTACGACGAGGCGCGGGCGATCCTGGCCGACCCGCCGCCGGCCGGCGCGACGCAGACGGGCCTGCGCCACATGTACAACGCGCGGCTCCACCTCGGCACCGGCGACCGGGCCGCGTCCTGGCGGTCGATCGAGCTGGCCAAGGCGACCGGGGTGCCCGAGGTGCTCCACCGGGTGCTGGCGGTGGAGGTGATCTGGCACGCCGTCGCCGGGGAGACCGTGGGCGCCCGTCCCGCCGCCGAGCGGCTCGACGACGCCGCCCGCAACGGCACCCCGCGCGCCAAGATGGCCGCCGACCTGGCCGTGGCGTGGGCGTTCGGCGACGCCGACCGCGCCCACGCCGCGCTGGAGAAGGCGCGCGGCCTCCCCTACGAGGAGGCCCGCGCCCGCCTTCTCATCGGCCTGTACGCCGACCCGGCGCAACTCGCCAAGGCCCACACCCTCTTCACCACCCTCGGCGCCGCCCCCTGGCGCGACCGCACCCTCCAGCACATGCGCGAGGCCGGCGTCGCCCCCGCGCCCGCCGCCACGCTCACCCCGGCCGAACGCCGCGTCATCGAACTGGTCGCCGAGGGCCGGTCGAACCCGCAGATCGCCGACGAGCTCCACTACAGCCGCAAGACCGTCGAGGTCTACCTGAGCCGCGTCTACGCCAAGACGGGCCTGCGCTCCCGCCTCGAAGTGGCGCTCGCCGTTGAGCGCGGGGAGCTGTAGGGAGCTCCCTACTGCGACAACCGAAGCCAGCACGGCACCATCGGCTCCATGGGGATCCTGGAGTACGCCGACAAGGTGTGGCGCGGAGCGGTCCGGGCGCACGAGGTGCCGCTCGCCGAGCTCCGTGCCGACGGCGTGCAGGAGGTCACCGAGGGCGTGGCCATGTGGCCGGCCTTCGGCAACGTGTACGCCGTCAGGGGGGAGGCGGGGCTGGCGCTGTTCGACACGGGCAACGCCATCGACGCCCCCGCGATGCACCAGGCCATCCGGGCCTGGTCGGACGAACCGGTTCGCTACGCCGTCTTTTCTCATGGGCACTTCGACCATGTGGGGGGAATGGAGTGCTTCGACGGCGAAGATGGGACGCGGCCCATCGTCGTCGCGCATGAGGGAGTGGCGAACCGGTTCGCCCGTTACGCCCGCACCGCCGGCTACAACTCGGTCATCAACCAGCGGCAGTTCGGGTTCGGGCAGATGCAGTGGCCGGCCACCTACCGGGTGCCCGACCTGACCTACCAGGACCAGCTCACCCTGACGCTGGGAGACGTCACCTTCGAGCTGCACCACGCGCGCGGCGAGACCGACGACGCGACGTGGGCGCACATCCCCGAACGGAACATCCTGCTGACCGGCGACCTGTTCGTCTGGGTGACCCCCAGCGCCGGGAACCCGCAGCGGGTGCAGCGCTACCCCGACGAGTGGGCCGTCGCGCTGCGGACGATGGCCACACTCGACGCGGAGATCCTGCTGCCCGGCCACGGCCTGCCGATCACCGGCGCCCTGCGGGTGCGCCGGGCCCTGATCGACACGGCCGACTACCTCGACAGTCTGGTCGAGCAGACGCTCGACCTGATGAACGCGGGGGCGCGCCTCGACGAGATCCTGCACACCGTGAAGCCACCGCTGGAGTTGTCGCAGCGCCCCTATCTGCAGCCCTACTACGACGAGCCCGAGTTCATCGTGCGCAACATCTGGCGCCTGCACGGCGGCTGGCACGACGGCAACCCGGCGAGCCTCAAGCCCGCCCCCGACGCCGTCTTCGCCAGGGCCATCGCCGACCTGGCGGCGGGCGCGGGAACCGTGGCGGGGCGCGCGGTGGTCGCCGCGGCGGAAGGCGACCTTCGGCTGGCCTGCCAGCTCGCCGAACTCGCCGTCCAGGCGGAGCCCGACGACCACAAGATCCACGAGATAAGAGCGAGGGTGTACGCCCTCCGCGTCCAGCAGGAGCCCGGAGCGATGGCCAGGGGGGTCTACGCCTGGGCCGCGGCCGAGTCGCGCAGCAAGGTGACCGGCTGCGACCTGCTCGACGTGTACCACGAGGTGTCCGACGGCCGGATGTGGTGGATCCCCGCCCACGACCGATGAAAAGCACGAGGCGGCCGGGCCGGGTAACCTGTCCGGCGTGCTGGAACGGATCACGGCGACGCGTTACGTCACGCCGCTGCGCGAGGGCGGCTCGCTGCCCGGTGTGATGGAGGCCGACGACCTCGGCACCCACGTCGTCAAGTTCCGGGGCGCCGGGCAGGGCCGCCGGGTGCTGGTCGCCGAGGTGATCTGCGCCGAGCTGGCCCGGGGCCTGGGCTTCGCCACCCCCGACCTGAAGGTGATCGACCTCGACCCGCAACTCGGCCGCCGCGAACCCGACGAGGAGATCCAGGACCTGCTGAACGCCAGCGCGGGCGACAACCTGGCGATCGACTTCCTGCCGGGCGCGCTCGGCTTCGACCCGCCGGTCTGGAACCCCGACCCGGAGTTCGCCGGGAAGCTGATCTGGTTCGACGGCCTGATCCACAACGTCGACCGGTCGTGGCGCAACCCCAACCTGCTGGTCTGGCACGACACGATCTGGCTGATCGACCACGGCGCGGCCCTGTGGTTCCACCACAACTGGCCCCGCGCCGATCCGCTGCGGCCCTTCGACGCGAGCGACCACGTGATGACGAGGTTCGCGACCGAGGTGATCCCGCTTCCGGTGACCGAAGACCTGCTGAGGCACGCGGTCTCCCTGGTCCCCGGCGAGTGGCTCGGCGACGACTCCCGCGAGGCCTACGTCGACCACCTGCTGACGAGAGCCGCCTCGACGGTCTGGCATCCCGACCTGACCGCGGCACCCAAGACTCCCGTGCGGACCAACACGATCGGCGGTTTCTGGCGTTCATGACCCGCGACGTCTACGAGTACGCGCTCATCCAGGTCGTCCCGGACATCGAGCGCGGCGAACTGATCAACGCCGGCGTGATCGTCTACTGCCAGCCCCGCGGCTACCTGTGCGCCCGCACCGACCTCGACCCCGCCCGCCTCCAGACGCTCTGCCCGTCGGCGAACCTGCCCGGGGTGCTGCACTCGCTGATGGCCTACGAGCTGAGCTGCTCGGCCGAAGAGGGGCCGCTTCGGAAGGAGTCGCTGGGCAGCCGGTTCCGCTGGCTGACCGCGCCGCGCTCGACCATCGTGCGCACCGGCCCGGTGCACGCGGGTCTCACCGATGACCCGGAGGCCGCCCTGAACCGGCTGCTCGACCGGCTGGTCAGAACAGCACCGAGGTGAAGGTGTCGACCTCGTGGAAGCCCACCCGGCGGTAGGCCGCGCGGGCGGGGGCGTTGTAGTCGTTCACGTAGAGCGTCACCACGGGCGCGAAGTACTTGAGGGCCTGTTCGACCACGGTCGCCATGCCCGACGAGGCGTGGCCCCGCCCCCGGAAGAGGGGGTCGACCCAGACGCCCTGGATCTGGCAGGCCTGTGGCGTGACCGCGCCGATCTCGGCCTTGAAGACCACCCGGCCGTCGTCGATGCGGGCGTAGGAGCGGCCGATGCGGATCAGCTCGGCCACCCGTGACCGGTAGAGCGCGCCGCCGTCGCCGTTGTCGGGCGAGACGCCGACCTCTTCGGTGAACATCGCCACGCACGCGGGCAGGACGGTGCCGAACTCCTCGGGCCGCACCCGTCTGACCAGCGGATCGGGCGCGACGAGGGGGGCGGAGCCGATCGACATGACCGGCTGGGCCCAGCGGATCGCCCGCGCCGGACCCCAATGGGGCTCCAGCCTTTCCCACAGGTGTTCCACGGCCGCGGAGGGCCCGACGATCGAGGAGCAGCGGCGGCCCTGCTTGCGGGCCCGGTCGGCGAAGGCGTGGACGGCCTCGCGGGAGGCGTTGACCGGCACCAGGTTCGCGCCGGCGTAACAGAGGGAGGTCAGCCCGCCGCGCGGGCCGAACCCCCACATCTGGCCGCCCAACCGGGAGGGACTCAGGCCGACCGACCTGACCCGGGAGGCGACGAAGACGTTGGCGACCGGATCTGCGTCGAGGATCTGGAGCACCTCGTCGCGATCGTTGTCGTCCAGCACGCGCGACGCCGACGTACGCAGCATCACCCGCCCAGCCTACGCCAGACCCCCCGATTGGTCAGCGACCGAGGAGGACTTGGGTCAGCCTCTCGTGGGTCGGATTCCCTCCCGTGGAGGCCATCCGGGTCGCCGCCCGCGCCTCGCCCGAGGGGCAGGTGAGGTCGGCCTCGCTGCCCGGGCGGCGCCGCTCGGGCAGCAGGCCGTCCTTCAGGTAGGCCGCCACCTGCCGGTCGACGCACGCGTTGCCGCCGAAGCTGACCCCGTGGTTGCCGCCGCCGACCAGCATCATGCGGGCCGACGGGAACCGGTCGCGGACGGTCAGCGCGCCCCGCAGCGGCGTGGCGGCGTCGCGGCGCGACTGGAGGATCAGGACCGGCGGGAAGCTCCGGCCGCCGCCGACAGCGACGGGGGTGCCCCCGGTCTGCGGCCAGAAGGCGCAGGGCAGGTTGTAGACGGTGTTGCTCCAGGTCATGAACGGCGACCGGGCGTAGAGGCGGCGGGCGTCGGTCCGCCAGCGGCTCCAGTCGCGCGGCCAGGCGGCGTCGCGGCACTGGGTGGCCAGGTAGACGGCGTAGCCGTTCTCGTCGGCGGCGTCGTTCTCGCCGTGCTGGCGGTAGGCGTTCACCAGGGCGGTGACGTCGCCCTTGCGGACGTAGTCGGAGAAGGCGCGGGCGAAGGTGGCCCAGACGGCGTCGCTGTAGCCGCCGACGGTGAAGGTGTCGTCGAGCTCGCTCGGGCCGACGATCCCGCCGGCGGGGCGCTCGGCCAGGCGCTTGCGCATGCCGTACCAGGCGAAGGAGACCTCTTCCTCGGTGTCGCCGAGGCGGAAGATCGTGTTGTTGTCGGCCACCCAGTCGAGGAAGTCGCGGTGGCGCTCGTCGAAGGCGACGTTCTGGTCGAGGTTGGCGTCGTACCAGACCTTGGTGGGGTCGACCACGCTGTCGAGCACCATCCGGCGCACCCGGTCGGGGAACAGGGTGGCGTACACCGAACCCAGGTAGGTGCCGTAGGAGTAGCCGAGCCAGCTGATCTTCTCCTCGCCGAGGGCGCGGCGCAGCGCCTCGACGTCGCGGGCCGCGTTCTCGGTGGTCATGTACGGCAGCAACCACGCGAACTTGTTGCCGCACGCGGCGGCGTAGGCCTCGGCGCGGCCCAGCAGCACCCGCTCGGCGGCCTGGTCGGCCGGCACGTTGTCGGGGCGCGGCGGCGCGTAGTAGCGCTTGGGGTCGACGCAGGTCAGCGCGGGCCTGCTGGCGCCGACGCCGCGCGGGTCGAAGCCGATCACGTCGTAGCGGGCGGCCACCTCGGGCGGCAGCGAGGCGGCGACGTGGCGGGCCAGGGCGAGCCCGGAGGCGCCCGGCCCGCCGGGGTTGACCAGCAGCGGCCCCAGGTGGTTGCCGTCGCGGGGGGCGCTGCCCTTGAAGCGGTTGAGCGCGATCGTGATCTGCTGCCCGCCGGGCTGCGCCGGGTCGAGCGGCACCCGGACGTTCGCGCACTCGGCGGTGGCGGCGCGGCGGGCCGGCACCGCCTGGCTCGGGCCGCCGTCCCCGGTGAGCTCCTTGAGGATCTCGGCCAGCGTGGCGGGCGGAGTGATCTTGGGGCCGGCGCCGGGGCAGGCCCCCCAGACGATCCGCTGCGGGGGCATCACCTGCGCGGCATCGGCCCCGTCGGGCTCTGCCACCAACCCCGTCACCAGCCCGGCGGACAGGACCGTGACCCCGGAGACCACCCCGACGACTCGCTTCACGCGCTCTCTCCTCTGCTCACACGACAGAGGCCAGCTTCCCCCAAGTGACGGGACGATCACACGGAGTCGCCGGGGCGGATTACCGAATCATTAGCGGACGATGACCTGCGGCCCAGGAGCGTCGTCGTCGTCGAGGTCGACGTCGACGCCCATCTCCTCGGCCAGGCGCAGCGCCTCTTCGATGAGGGTCTCGACGATCTGCGACTCGGGCACGGTCTTGACGACCTCGCCCTTGACGAAGATCTGGCCCTTGCCGTTGCCGGAGGCGACGCCGAGGTCGGCCTCGCGGGCCTCGCCGGGGCCGTTGACGACGCAGCCCATGACGGCCACCCGCAGCGGCACCTTCAGCCCGTCGAGCCCGGCGGTGACCTGGTCGGCGAGGGTGTAGACGTCGACCTGGGCCCGGCCGCAGGAGGGGCAGGAGACGATTTCCAGGCCGCGCTGCTTGAGGTTGAGCGATTCGAGGATCTGGTTGCCGACCTTGACCTCTTCGACCGGGGGCGCCGACAACGACACCCGGATGGTGTCGCCGATGCCCTCGGCGAGCAGGGCGCCGAACGCGACCGCCGACTTGATCGTGCCCTGGAAGGCCGGCCCGGCCTCGGTCACGCCCAGGTGGAGCGGGTAGTCGCACTTCTCGGCCAGCAGCCGGTACGCCTTGATCATGACCACCGGGTCGTTGTGCTTGACCGAGATCTTGATGTCGCGGAAGTCGTGCTCCTCGAACAGGGAGCACTCCCACAGCGCCGACTCGACGAGCGCCTCGGGGGTGGCCTTGCCGTACTTGGCCAGCAGGCGGGGGTCGAGGGAGCCGGCGTTCACACCGATGCGGATCGGCACGCCGTGGTCCTTGGCGGCGCGGGCGATCTCGCCGACCTTGTCGTCGAACTTCTTGATGTTGCCCGGGTTGACCCGGACCGCCGCGCAGCCCGCCTCGATGGCGGCGAAGACGTATTTGGGCTGGAAGTGGATGTCGGCGATGACCGGGATCTGGGACTTCCTGGCGATGGCGGGGAGGGCGTCGGCGTCGTCCTGCGACGGGACGGCGACGCGGACGATCTGGCAACCCGAGGCGGTGAGCTCGGCGATCTGCTGAAGCGTGGCGTTGACGTCGGCGGTGAGCGTGGTGGTCATGGACTGCACGGAGATCGGGGCGTCACCCCCGACCGGCACCGAGCCCACCATGATCTGACGCGAGCGGCGCCGGGGGGAGATCGGCTTGACCGGCAGGGAGGGAATCCCGAGATCAACAGACATTTCAGCACCTTGCGCTAAGAGTCGTCCTTGACGTCCATCAGTCTAGGCAGGCGCCGGATCGGCCAAACCCGCGCGGCCACCCGCTGCCCCAGCTTCTGATGAATCATTCATCCCCGACCTGGGCAAAAGGGGCGAACGGCCGCTGTGACCTGGGCACCCCGGAAAGCCCGGTTTACATTCCGAATCGCGTGAGCGCTCCCGCAGCAGTGCGGCGTTTGGCCGCCCCGTAACGAGGCTGGCAGCAGCCACGGCCAGGTGAAAGGGACATCCGTGGTCGGACCACGTAGTAGAACGCTCAGATTCAGGATCACCGCGATCGCCACCGCAGTGGTGGCGATGGCGGCCACGGCGGTGACCGTGCTGGTCGCCGGCCCCGCCCAGGCTCATGGCGCGATGATGATGCCGGGCAGCCGTACGTACCTGTGCTGGAAGGACGGCCTGAACTCAAGCGGCGCCATCCAGCCCAACAACCCGGCCTGTGCCGCGGCCGTCGCCCAGAGCGGCACCAACTCGCTCTACAACTGGTTCGCGACGCTGCGCTCGGACGGCGCGGGCCGGATGTCCGGGTTCATCCCCGACGGCTCGCTCTGCTCCGGCGGCGCGGTCGTCTACAACTTCAGCGGCTTCGACCTGGCCCGCAACGACTGGCCGGTGACCCACCTGACCTCGGGTGCGAACATCCAGATCCGGTACAACAAGTGGGCCGCCCACCCGGGCACGTTCCGCCTCTACATCACCAAGAACACCTGGTCGCCCACGCGCCCGCTGGCCTGGAGCGACCTGGAGTCGACGCCGTTCGACTCCTCGACGGACCCGCCGAGCGTCGGCAACCCGGGCAACGAGAACGCCTACTACTACTGGAACGCCAACCTGCCGTCGGGCAAGAGCGGCCGTCACATCATCTACTCGGTGTGGCAGCGCTCCGACAGCAACGAGACGTTCTACGGCTGCTCCGACGTCGTCTTCGACGGCGGCAACGGCCAGGTGACCGGCGTCGGCCCGAACGGCCAGAACCCGAGCCCGAGCCCGACCCCCACGCCGACCCCCACGCCGACCCCGACGCCCACCCCCACGCCCACGCCCACGCCGACGCCGACCCCCACGCCGACCCCGACCCCGACGCCCAACCCGGGCGGCGCCTGCTCCGCCACCTACACCGTCGCCAGTAGCTGGCCGGGCGGATTCCAGGGAACGGTGACGGTCAAGGCGGGCAACTCCGCGATCCAGGGGTGGACGGTCAAGTGGACCTACGCCAACGGCCAGTCGATCAGTCAGATCTGGGGTGCGTCACAAACCACCTCGGGCGGACAGGTGACGGCCACACCGGTGGACTACAACCGCAACCTGGCCGCGAACGCCACCGCGACGTTCGGCTTCCTGGCCAGCCAGTCGGGCACCAACTCGGTCCCGACCCTGACCTGTACCTCTCCGTGATCTGAACCGACGTGAAGGCCCGGGGCGCGCACGCCCCGGGCCTTCGTGTTCAGGCGGTCAGCTCCGCCGCTCTCCTGCGTGCCCAGGCGTCGGCCGCCAGGACCTCCTCCACCGACTCGGCCCGCCCGGTCTCGTGCTCGGCGACGACGGCCGCGACCGTGTCGACGATGGCCAGGAACGGCAGCGTGCCCTTCATGAACGCCTCGACGCACACCTCGTTGGCCGCGTTGTAGACGGCCGGCGCCGTGCCGCCCTGCTCCCCCACGTGGCGGGCCAGCGGCACCGACGGGAACGCCTCCACGTCGAGGGGCTCGAAGGTCCAGGTGTGGGCCCGCGTCCAGTCGACCGGCGGCGACACGCCGGGCAGCCGGGCGGGGTGGCTCAGCGCCAGGGCGATCGGGAGCCGCATGTCGGGCGGGCTCGCCTGGGCCACCGTCGAGCCGTCGACGAACTCGACCATCGAGTGGATGATCGACTGCGGGTGGACGACCACCTCGATCCGGTCGAACCCGATGTCGAACAGCAGATGGGCCTCGATGACCTCCAGGCCCTTGTTCACCAGGGTGGCCGAGTTGATCGTGATGACCGGCCCCATGTTCCAGGTCGGGTGGTTCAGCGCCATCTCGGGCGTCACGTCGGCCAGGTCGGCCCGCCGCCGCCCCCGGAACGGCCCGCCGCTGGCGGTCACGACCAGCTTGCGCACGGCCTCGGGCCGGTGGCCGGTGGGACCGGACGCCCACAGGCACTGCGCCAGCGCCGAGTGCTCGGAGTCGACCGGCAGGAGCTGGCCCGGCGCGGCCAGCCGCTTGACCAGCGGCCCTCCGATGATCAGCGACTCCTTGTTGGCCAGCGCGAGCGTGGTGCCGGCCTTCAGCGTCTCGAGTGTCGAGGTCAGCCCCAGCGCCCCGGTGATCCCGTTGAGCACGATGTCGCACGGCCGCCCGGCCAGCTCGGCCACCCCTTCGGCGCCCGCGAGCACCTCGGGCGCGGCCCCCAGGGCCGAGAGCGCCTCGCGCAGGGCGGGCAGCGCGGCCGGGTCGGCCACGGCCACGGCGGGGGCGCCGGTCTCGGCCGCCTGCCGCGCCAGCAGGTCGGGACGGCCCCCACCGGCGGCCAGCCCGGCCACCCGGAAACCGTTGCGGGTGATGACGTCGAGGGCCTGGGTGCCGATCGAACCGGTCGAGCCGAGCACCATGATCGAACGTGGGGGGATTTCCGGTCGGTTCACCGCACCATTGTGCGCCACGCCCCGGTACGCCTGAGCCTCGGGTTATTCCACGCTATCTATGCCCGTATCCAGCTATATCCGTATGTACATAAAGGAGAAAGAGGGACACCGGGGTCGCTAATTTCGCGCGTCAGGACATCCGATAACGGAGGTACGCATGCATGGCTCGGCGCCCCGCCGCCTGACCCGATTGGCCCCCTTAGTCACCGTCCCGGTCGTGGCCGCGCTGCTGCCGGCGACGGCCGCCGTCGCCCAGGGCGCGGAGCCGAAGCCGGTGGTCGTGGCGGCCGCCGACAGCAAGAGCGAGCAGCGGGCGGTGGAGAACTTCTGGACCGAGGCCAGGATGGAGGCCGCCAAGCCGCTCGACGCCCCGGCGGCCGACGTCCGGCGGTTCGCCGCCGGGGCGGCCGCGTTCCTGGACCTGCCGGACGCCAAGCCCGCCACGGTCAAGCCGACCCTCACCGCCGACGCCGCCGCCGGGGAGCCCGCCGCCGCCTCGGCCACCTCCGACGGCGCCCCCTGGAACGGCGGCGGGGCCGTGGTGAAGACCACGGGCCGGGTCTTCTTCACCGTCGCCTCGGGCTCGGGCGCGGGGAAGAACGCCTCCTGCTCCGGCAACGCCGTGACCAGTGCCAACAAGAGCGTCGTCATCACCGCCGGGCACTGCGTGCGCCTCGGTGGAGCGTTCCACAAGAACTGGGTCTTCGTGCCCGCGTACGACAGCGGCCAGCGTCCCTACGGCACCTGGGTGGCCACCAGCCTGCTGACCACGCCGCAGTGGAACCGCAGCGAGGACATGAACCACGACGTCGCGGCGGCCGTGGTGGCCCCGCTCGACGGGGAGTACCTGACCGACGTGGTCGGCGGCCAGGGCATCGCCTTCAACCAGCCCCGCGGCCGCCAGATGTACGCCTTCGGCTTCCCCGCCGCGGCGCCCTACAACGGCTCGAAGCTGACCTACTGCAGCGGGCGGGTGTTCGACGACTTCCTGCTCTCCGAGGACCTCGGCCTGAACTGTGACATGACCGGCGGGTCGTCGGGCGGGCCCTGGTTCTCGAACTTCAGCGAGAAGACCGGCGCGGGGCTGCTCAACTCGGTGAACAGCTTCAAGTACAACTTCGCCAGCTTCTGGATGTTCGGTCCCTACTTCGGGAGCGAGGCCCAGGCGCTCTACAACGCCGCCCAGCGAACCTCGCTCACCTGATTTACCAAAAGTAGTCATACGAACACGGATAGTGGTCCACAATCTGGGGCCATGACCCCCGTCCTGGCCGCGCTGACGCTTGCCCTCGCCACCCTCGACCCGGCCGCCGTGCCGCCGCCGCCCGACGTCGTCCACCACTGGGCGGCGGCCGCGCCGGCCGGCTACTGGACTCCGGAGCGGATGGCGAAGGCTTTGCCCATCGGGCTGCTGGAAGTCGTCCACAAGCTCGCCACGGGCCTCGGCCCGAAGAGCACGCCGAGCCCCGGTGCGACGGGGCCGGAGAGGCGGCGGCACGGCCGGGCCGCGGCGCCGGCGAAGGTGCGGCAGCGGGGCCCGGTGTCCTCGGCGCGGTGGCAGTCCGGCGGCCTGGTGGGGCGGGCGGCCGGACGGGTCTTCCTGACCATGGACGGCGTCGACTTCGTCTGCTCGGCCGGGTCGATCCGGTCGGCCAACCGCGACGTGGTGGTCACCGCCGGGCACTGCGTCAAGGACGGCACCGGCGCGTGGGCCCGCAACTGGGTGTTCGTGCCCGGCTACGACGAGGGCGCCCGCCCGCTGGGCACGTTCTCGGCCCGCCGCATGTTCGTCGCCGGCCCCTGGTCACGGGCCGCCGACGACAGCTACGACGTGGGCATGGTCGCCCTGAACGCGCAACTCGGCCGCCACGTCAACGACGTCGCGGGCGCGCTGGAGATCGGCTTCGGAGTGAAGCGCGGCCAGCAGACCCACGGGTTCGGCTACCCCGCCGACCCGCCCTACGACGGCGAGCGGCTCATGTACTGCGCGGGCGCGGCCCGGCCCGACCCCCACAGCCAGACCCACGACCAGGGGCTCCGGTGTGACCTGACGGCGGGGGCGAGCGGCGGCCCGTGGCTGACCGGCTTCGACGCGGCCACGGGGCGCGGCACGGTGACGTCGGTCAGCAGCTTCAAGTACAGCGACGACAACTCGATGATGTACGGCCCCTACTTCGGCAGCGCCGCCAAGCAGGTGTTCGACATGGCCGAGAAGGCCTAGAGGCTGAACTCGGCCGTGTCGTCGGAGAGGTCCTCGTCGACGATGTCGGCGGCCTTCCTGACGATCAGGGGGTCGGGGGTGCCGACGATCGTGGTGTCCTTGTCGTCGTAGTCGAACAGGCTCAGCACGTAACGCATTGCCTCGACCCGGCCGCGCTTCTTGTCGTTCGACTTGATGACCGTCCAGGGGGCGTCGTCGGTGTCGGTGCTGACGAACATGCGCTCCTTGGCCTGGGTGTACTCGTCCCACTTGTCGAGGGAGGCGATGTCCATCGGGGAGAGCTTCCACTGGCGCACCGGGTCGACCTGCCGGATCACGAACCGGGTGCGCTGCTCGGCGCGGGACACCGAGAACCAGAGTTTCACCAGCTTGATCCCGTCGCGGACGAGCAGTTTCTCGACCAGCGGGGCCTGGACCATGAACTCCTCGTACTGCTCGTCGGTGCAGAAGCCCATGACCCGTTCGACACCGGCGCGGTTGTACCACGACCGGTCGAACAGGACGATCTCGCCGGCGGCCGGCATGTGGCTGATGTAGCGCTGGAAGTACCACGAGGTGCGTTCGCGCTCGCTGGGCTTCTCCAGCGCGACCACGGTGGCGCCACGGGGGTTCAGGTGCTCCATGAAGCGCTTGATCGTGCCGCCCTTGCCGGCCGCGTCGCGGCCCTCGAACAGGATGACCAGACGGCCGCCGGTGTCCTTGAGCCAGTACTGCAGCTTCAGCAGCTCGATCTGGAGCAGCCGCTTCTCGCGCTCGTAGCTGGGGCGCTCGAGACGCTGGTCGTAGGGGTAGTGCTCACGCCAGGTGTCGACCGGGCTGCCGTCGGAACGCAGCAGCACCGGATCGTCGTCGCCGTCTTCGTCATTGACCCACAACCCCGGGGTGCGGCCCAGGAGGTCCACGACATCGTCCGCCTTCATGGCCGAAGCCTTTACCTAATCAGGGAGACCCAATCCCCTATGCCCGTTTTTGTCACTCAAAGTTCGTCAGAGCGTCAGGCCCGTCAGGACCATTACTTTTTCGTAGGTGTAGTCGTCCATTGCCGAACGCAGACCCTCGCGGCCCACGCCGGAGTCCTTCACGCCGCCGTAGGGCATCTGGTCGGCCCGGTACGACGGCACGTCGCCGATGATCACACCGCCGACCTCCAGCTCGCGGTTGGCCCGGAAGGCCAGGTCGAGGCTGCGGGTGAAGACCCCCGCCTGGAGGCCGTACGCCGAGTCGTTGACCTCGGCGAAGGCCGCGTCGGGACCGTTGACCCGCTGGACGACGAGGACCGGCCCGAAGACCTCCTCGCGCACGACCTTGGCGTCCTTGCGCACGTTGGCGAGCACGGTCGGGGCGTAGGTGGCGCCGTCGCGGGCGCCGCCCGCCAGGACCCTGGCGCCGGAGGCGACCGCCTCGGTCACCCAGGCCTCGACGCGCTCGGCGGCCTCGACCGAGACGAGCGGCCCGACCTGGGTCTTCTCGTCGGCGGGGTCGCCGGTGACCAGGGCGTTCACGGCCTCGACCAGCTTGCCCTCGAAGGCGTCGGCGACGAGCTCGTCGACGATCACCCGCTGGACGGCGATGCAGCTCTGCCCGGCCTGGTAGTTGGAGAACAGCGCGATCCGGCTGGCGGCCCAGTCGAGGTCGGCGTCGGCCAGCACCACGGCCGCCGCGTTGCCGCCGAGTTCGAGGGTGACGTGCTTCCGGGGGACCTGGTCCATGATCGCGTACCCGACGGGGCTGGAGCCGGTGAAGGACACCACCGGCAGGCGCGGGTCGTCGACCAGCGCGGCGGCCCGGTCGTTGGGCACCGGCAGGATCGAGAACATGCCCTCGGGCAGGTCGGTCTCGGCCAGGATCTCGCCCAGCGCCAGCGCCGACAGCGGCGTCTTGGGAGCGGGCTTGACGATCACCGGGGCGCCGACCGCGATGGCCGGGGCGACCTTGTGGGCGACCAGGTTGAGCGGGAAGTTGAAGGGCGAGATCGCCAGGATCGGCCCGCGCGGCACCCGGGAGACGTAGGCCATGCGGCCGGTGGCGGCGGCCTCGGTGTCGAGACGCACCACCTCGCCGCTGAACCGGCGGGTCTCCTCGGCGGCGAAGCGGAAGGTGGAGACCGCCCGGCTCACCTCTCCCCTGGCCCAGAACATCGGCTTGCCGTTCTCGCCGCTGATCAGCCGGGCGAGTTCGTCGGCCCGCTCGGCGATCCGCCGCGACACGTGGGCGAGCGCCTCGGCCCGTACGTGGATCGGCAGCGCCGCGGCCTGGCGCGCCACGGCGTGGGCGGCGGCCACCGCCTCCTCGACCTGATCGGGGGTCGGGACGGAGGTCACCCCGACGGTCCGGCCGTCGTGGGAGTTGGTGACGGTCAGCTCGGCCTCTCCCTTCGCGGGACGGCCGGCGATCCAGAAAGGCATGGCAACGCTCATGCAACCGACGCTATGCCACTATCGTGTAACGGGCCTTACTCCGCATCGCACAATCGGCTGCACTCTTCTGGCCATTGCGGACAAGTCCCCATGTTCCAACCCCATGTCACGGTTGCGCCGCAATTTCGGGATGTTTTCCATTGCGGTGCGGTTTGAACGCTGAGTGGCGTGGTTAAGTCAAGGTTCGGGTCCGATGCGAGGGCCCCTTGATGAGAAGGGCTCGTCGCTCATGGCCACGCCGGTCCCGCTCGGATTGCAGGGCGCGTACGCTCTCGGCCAGCGGAGTACCTACGACGAGCTACGCACCAAACTCCTCGACGTCGCCAGCGAACTGCTGATCAGCGCGGGGCCCGAAAGCCTGACCGTGCGGCGGATCGCCGCCGAGGCCGGGTGCGCCACGACCGTCATCTACACGATGTTCGGCAGCAAAGAGGGCCTGGCCGAGGCCCTCTACCTCGAAGGATTCGAGCGCTTCCGGCGCCGCCTGGCCGCCGTGCCCGTGCGCGCCGACCCGTTCGAATACCTCCAGTCGCTCGGCCCGGCCTACCGCGAGGCGGCCCTGGCCGAGCCCGGCTACTACAGCCTGATGTTCGAGCGGGCCATCCCGGGCTTCGTCCCGTCGGAGCGGGCCCGGACCCTCGCCCGCGCGGCGCTGAACCTGTTCGACCGGGTGATCGCCGACTGCATCTCGGCCGGCTACCTGACGCCGACCCAGCCCCGCAAGATCGCCGACGCGCTGTGGGCCGCCGCCCAGGGGGCGATATCACTGGAACGTGCCGGTCATCTGCCCGACGCCCAGACCTACACCGTGGTCACCAACGCCACGATCAACCAGTTCGTGGCGCCCCGGGCACACTGAGGGCGATCCACAACTCCGCACGGGCCGCCGGGTCGTCGAGGTCGCGGCCGAGGAGTTCGGCGGTCTTCTTCATCCGGTAGCGCAGCGTGTGCCGGTGCACGCCCAGGCGCTGCGCGGCGGCGTCCCAGTGGCCGTTGCAGGCGAGGTAGGCCTGGAGGGATTCCCGCAGGTCGCCCCGCTGCTCGTCGAGCGGGGCCAGCAGCACGTCGGCGTAGGCGCGCACCGCGCCCGCGTCGAGCAGGCCGAGGAGCCCCTGGCCCGCCAGGTCGGCGAAGTCGAGCTTGCCCCGCCCGGCCCGGTAGGCCCTTACCGCCTGGTCGACCGCCGTCGCGACGCGGCTCAGCGGGCCGGGGAGGCTGATCCCCACCGGTTCGTCGAGGGCGTCCCGCAGACCGGGCGCCTCCGCTTCGGCGCAGATCACGACGGTCACGTCGCCGTGGGGGGCGTGGAAGGCGCTGATCGGGCCGCTCTCCGCGACCGCCAGGGCCACCACCGGGTCGTCGGGCAGGGTCACGCCCACGTCGGCCAGCACCTCGCGGGCCGTCTCGGTCTCGCCGGCGATCAGCAGCCGGAGCACCGCCGAGCGCAGCCGCTCGGGCGCGGCGCCCTGTTCGAGGGCCAGGGTCAGCAGCGAGGCCGCCGCGTTGACGATCGTGTGGGCGATCGGCGTGAAGGGGTGTCCGGCGCCGACCGCGAAGAAGCCGCGCCCGCCGAGCGGCTGGACCACCACGTTCTCCTGCGGCCCGGCCAGCGCGACGGCCGCCGCGCCGCTCCTGAGCCGGGCCAGCTCGCTGCGCAGGCCGGCGGCGCGCTCCCCCGCCTCGGGCGGGGTGGCGTGGCGGACCGTGCCGGTCTCGTCGAGCAGCACCACCCAGCCGCCGAGCTCACGGGCCAGCCGGTCGGCCACCGACGCCGCGCCGTCGCCCCGCAGGGCGGCCCTGGTCAGGCGTCCCTGGGCCTCGAAGGCCCCGGTGATCTCCTCGTAGTGCTCGGCGGCCAGCAGGTCGCTGACGGCCTTCCCGATGGCGATGAAGGGGGTCTCCCTGGCCACCTCGACCAGCGGCAACCCGGCCTCGGCCGCCGCCGCGACCAGTTCGGTGGGCACCCGCGCGTGGCTGAGGCCGATGCCGAACCCCAGGCCCGCGACGCCGCGGTCCACGAGCCGGGTGATGTACGGCCGCCACGAGGCCGTCCGCATGCCGGTGGTGAGCACCAGCTCGTCACCCTCCAGGAACGGCGTCGGATCCGCCAGCTCGCTCACCGCGACCCAGCGCACGGGGCGGTCGAGCGCCTCCCATCCGGCCAGCACCCGCAACCCGGCCATGCCGGTGATCCTGCGCAGGGACGGCGCCACCTGTCGGCCCCCTTGTCGTCCGCCTGTTTTATCCAACCTGGCACGTGGCGAACCCCGATTCTGCCACGTCGGAGCATCGAGACTTCGCACCGGGGGACGTAACGTCGACCACATGACCACAACAGCCCACGGCGGCCCGGGGCTTCCCCAGGAGCGCCGCCTCGTCACCGAGATCCCCGGCCCCAAGTCGCGCGAGATGTTCACGCGCAAGCAGTCGGCGGTGCCCGCCGGCGTGGGCACCACCCTGCCGGTCTTCGTGACGAAGGCCGGTGGCGGCGTGCTGGTCGACGCCGACGGCAACTCCCTGATCGACTTCGGTTCGGGCATCGCCGTCACCAACGTCGGCAACGCCGCCCCGAAGGTGGTCGAGCGGGTGCGCAAGCAGGTGGCCGACTTCACCCACACCTGCTTCATGATCACGCCGTACGAGTCGTACGTCGCCGTCTGCGAGAAGCTCAACACGATCACCCCGGGCGACCACGAGAAGCGCACGTTCCTGGTCAACAGCGGCGCCGAGGCGGTGGA
The DNA here is from genome assembly GCF_001570565.1 of Herbidospora yilanensis. Lineage (GTDB taxonomy): Bacteria > Actinomycetota > Actinomycetes > Streptosporangiales > Streptosporangiaceae > Herbidospora > Herbidospora yilanensis. The sequence goes on from NZ_BBXE01000018.1 coordinate 307,464, forward strand.
GAACGCCGTCAAGGTGGCCCGCCTGGCGACCGGCCGCCCGGCGGTGGTCGCCTTCGACCACGGCTACCACGGCCGCACCCTGCTGACGATGACGCTGACGGCGAAGAACATGCCGTACAAGCAGGGGTTCGGGCCCTACGCCCCCGAGGTCTACCGAATGCCGCTCGCCTACCCCTTCCGGTGGCCGGGCGAGAACGCGGCCGAGGAGGCCGCCGCGCAGGCGATCGACATGATCACCAAGCAGATCGGCGCCGAGAACGTGGCCGCGGTGATCATCGAGCCGATCGCCGGCGAGGGCGGCTTCATCGTGCCGGCGCGCGGGTTCCTGCCGCGCATCGCCGAGTTCTGCGAGGCCAACGGGATCGTGTTCATCGCCGACGAGATCCAGACCGGCTTCGCCCGGACCGGCCAGATGTTCGCGTGCGAGGACGAGGGCATCGTGCCCGACATCATCACCACGGCCAAGGGCATCGCGGGCGGCCTCCCGCTGGCCGCCGTGACCGGCCGCGCCGAGCTCATGGACGCCGTCCACGCCGGCGGCCTGGGCGGCACCTACGGCGGCAACCCGCTGGCGTGCGAGGCGGCCCTGGGCGTGCTGGAGACGATCGAGGAGGAGGGCCTGGTCGAGCGGGCCCGCGCGATCGGCGAGGTGATGCTGCCGCGCCTGCGCGGCCTCCAGGAGCGCTTCGGGATCATCGGGGACGTGCGCGGCCGGGGCGCCATGACGGCGATCGAGCTGGTCGTCCCTGGCACGAAGGACCCGAACCCGGCGGCGGCGTCGGAGATCGCCAAGCGCTGTCACGCCGAGGGGCTCGTGGTGCTGACCGCCGGCACCTACGGCAATGTGCTCCGGTTCCTCCCGCCGTTGGTGATTCCGGACCACCTGCTGGAGGAGGGTTTGACCATCCTCGAAAAAGCCGTCAGCGAGGTGTGATTCATCCCAAAAAGGGCACCCGGCTTGTTGCCGAGTGCCCTTTTTGTTGCTGTTCGACCCGTCGGATGTCAGTCATTTAACCCTGACTTGGCGTCGTGCTTGTCGATCACACCAGGTAGTCGCGTTATAACGGTTCCGACACATGACCGAGGAGGCGGACAGGTTTGCTGACGTTCGACCCGGCAGGTCTCACCTCGCTCCAGCGCGACGGAGACGCCTGTGTGGTCTGCCACAAGAAATGGCCTCGCCCCCGCGTCCGAGTCGGCCGGTTGCCCGACGACACCACCGTCCACGCGTGTGACGAGTGCGCCGAAGCCCTGCTGCCGGTCGTGCCCAGACGCCGCGAGCGGCAGCTCACTGCTCGCGGAGCGCCCAAGGAGAGCCGTAGTCGGTGAGCAGGTCGAGGAACGGCACCGCGTCGAAGGCCTCCGGGCCGAGCACGCCCTTGCCCTTCCAGACCCCGTTCGCCAGCAGCTCCAGCGCGACGACCGGGTGCACCGCGGTCTGCCACACGACGGCCTGACAACCGTACTCACGCATCGACCACTCGTTGTCGACCACGTGGTAGAGGTAGACCTCGCGCGCCCGGCCGTCCTTGCCGACGCCCTTGACCCAGGTGCCGGCGCAGGTCTTGCCGCGCATGCGGTCGCCGAGGGTCGAGGGGTCGGGCAGCGAGGCGGCCACGACGTCGCGGGGTGAGACGTCCAGGCCCTTCACCTTCACGGTGCCGGGCGAGTCGAGGCCGAGCTTGCGCAGCGTCTTCAGCACCTCGATGAACTCGTTGCCGAGGCCGTACTTGAAGGTGACGCGGCGGGTGTCGACCCACCGGGGCACCAGCAGCACCTCCTCGTGCTCGACGTTCACGCACTCCACCGGGCCGATGCCCTCGGGGAAGTCGAACACCTCCGGCTCGCTGAACGGCTCGGTGGTGTGCCAGCGGCCGTCCTCCCACACGATCGGGGGGTTCAGGCACTCCTCGATGGTGGTCCAGATGGAGAAGGTCGGGGCGAAGTCGTAGCCGTCGACGCGCAGGTTGGAGCCGTCGCGGATGCCGATCTCCTCGATCGTCTCGAAGAGGTGGTCGGCGGCGTAGCGGGCGAACACGTCGGCGAGACCGGGCTCGACGCCCATGCCGACCAGGGCGAGCTGGTCGCGCTCCTCCCACTTGTCGGCGAGGGCGAACTGGTCGTCGCCGAGCTTCACGCCCGGCACTTCGTAGGGTCGCTGGGGGTGGCGGGCGCTGAGCGACATCGCCATGTCGAGGTAGGTCACTCCGGCGTTCAGCGCGGCCGTGAACAGCGGCATGTCGAAGCGCGGGTCGACGGCGTTGAACAGCACGTCGCACTCGTGGGCCCGCAGGGCCGCCTCGACCTCGGCCGCGTTCGAGGCGTCGAGTCCGATCGCCGAGAAACGGGGGTCTTCGATCCGGGCACATGCGGAAACGGCCCGGTTCACGTCGTAATCGGCAACAACGATGTGGTCGTAGAAACTGCGCCGGGAGGCGATGGCCACCATGGCCGAACCCACGCCACCAGCGCCGACAAGGAGGATCCGCATGGAGAGCAGGCTAACAGTTGACTGACTGACCATTCAATAAGATGGCCGAATTCGACTGGTCCACCAATCAGTGAGGCGGAGGGATCTACTCCTCCTTGAGGGCCGCCCAGGCCTTGATCCAGTCTTCGTAGGCGGTGCACGACCCCGCCTCGCCGCCGCAGTCTTCGGCCGGGAAGGTGGCGAACACCACACCCTTGTCGAGGTGCTCCGCGCACAGCGTCTCGACGCGGTCCTGCTTGGCGGCCTCGCCGGGCGGGGCGTCGTCGGAGACCTTGAACGTGCACGCCTTCGGGTTCGCCGGCGCGGTGCCCGTCCACCAGGCGACCTCGCGCTGCACCTCGGGCCGCAGCGACCATTCGAGCCAGCTCTCGGCGCACGAGGGGTGCGCGGCGCGGGCCGAGACCATCCACGACATGACCCAGCCGGTGGCGGGGCCGCCGGCCCGGGTGACGCCGAGCCCCGCCCCGGCCATGCCGCCCAGCACGTAGGGCGTGGCCTGGGCCATCGTCGCCCCGCCCGCGAAGCCCTCGATCACCTGGAGGGGGTCGCGCCAGTAGGCCCGGCCGTCCTTCTTCCTCTCCAGCAGCGCCACGGCCTCGTCGAGCTGCGCCGGGCTGAGCTGGTAGGGGTTGTCGAACCCGAGCGACAGGGCGGCGTCGGCGATGGTCAGCGGGGTGTCGCGGAGCAGCACCGGCCCGTCGGCGTCGAAGATCGAGCCCTTCGCGCCGTCCTTCACGGCCACGACGGTGGTGTCCCACACGTAGGGCACGCCGTGGTCGCCGACCAGCTCGCGCGTCCACTTCGGCAACCCGGAGTATCCGGCGACCTTCCCGGTGTCGATCCGGGCCGCGCCCCCGTCGGCGACCAGCTTCCCGGCCAGGTCGGGCCCGGCCGCCACCACGTCGAAGGTGTCGACGTCGACGGGGTTGCCGGCGACGTACTCCCACGGCCGGTAGGTCACCCGGCAGCCGCTCTCGCGCTCGAACGGCGCGACCCAGTTGACCTTCCGGTCGTTGCCGCCCCACTCGACGAAACCACGGGGAGCCAGGACGGTGAGCGCGCCCTCACCCGTGCCGGAGGAGGCCGGCGACGGCGAGGGGGTGCGCGACGGCGACGGGGTCGGGGCCTTCGACGCCCCCTTGGAGGAGGCGGAGGAGGACGGGGCGGGCGCGGAGGCGATCTGCTGGCCGCACGCGGCCAGCAGCAGAACGGCGGCCCCGGCGAGGGCGGTGAGACGACGCGACGCCAACGATCCTCCACGGCCTGGAACCGGACTCCCCGGAAGCCTACTCGCAGGTCCTAGGACCAATATCCGAGTGAGTTCTGTCGGTGGGCCTCCGTAGAGTCGAGCCCATGAGCTCCACCCCGTTCCCGTCACCCCGCGCCGCCACGGCGATGATCATCAAGCGGTCCGGCGCATGACCACGACCGTTTCCGCCGCTCGAACCCCGAGCGTGCTCCGCCGGAGGTCTCCGGTCATGAGCGCGACCGTCCTCCCCGCCGCGGGGCTCGCCGGAGACGCGTCTCCCGGGTCGACGATCCGCCTGGGTTCTCCCGCCGTGACCGTCTCCCCGGCGCCGGGCGCCGCTCGCAAGGCCGGCATCGTGGGCGCGGCCGCGTCCTGGTCCGGCGACCGCGACCAGTGGGTCGCCGCGGGGTGGGCCTCGTGACCGCGCCCATCTCCTCAGCCTCGGCGGCCGTCGAAGAGGCGCCGCTCGACCGCGCCGCGATCACCGTCATCGTGCTGGCCTGTCTCGGCCAGTTCATGGTCGTGCTCGACGTGTCGATCGTGAACGTGGCGCTGCCGGCCATGCGCGCCGAGCTCGGCTTCACCGAGACGGGTCTCCAGTGGGTCGTCAACGCCTACGCGCTCACCTTCGCCGGGCTCATGTTGCTCGGCGGCAGGGCGGCCGACCTGTTCGGCCGCAAGCGGGTCTTCCTCACCGGCGTGTCGGTGTTCGCGCTGGCCAGCCTGCTGGGCGGCATGGCGACCGACCCCGGCCTGCTGATCGCGGCGCGGGTGCTGCAGGGCGTCGGCGCGGCCGTGCTGGCCCCGACCACCCTCACGATCCTGACCACGACCTTCACCGAGGGGCCGCGCCGCACCGCCGCCATCTCGGCGTGGAACGCCGTGGGCGCGGCCGGAGGCGCGGCGGGCGGCATCCTCGGCGGCACCCTCACCGAGTTGTTGTCCTGGCGCTGGACGCTGCTGATCAACGTGCCGATCGGGCTGGCCATCGTCGTCACCGGCCTGCGGGTGATCGCCCGCGACCGGCCCGAGGGCTCGGCCCGGCTCGACCTGCCCGGCGCGGCGCTGGTCACCGGCGCGCTGACGGCCATCGCCTACGGCACGGTCGAGACCCACGAACACGGCTGGGGGTCGCCGGTCGCGCTCGTGCCGCTGGTCCTGGGCGTGCTGGGGCTCGGCGTGTTCGTCCTGGTCGAGTCGAAGACGGCGAGCCCGCTGGTGCCGCTGGCGCTGCTGACCCGCCGCACGGTCGCCGGCACCACGATCATCCAGGTGCTGTCCGGGGCGATCTTCTTCGCGATGTGGTACTTCCTGTCGCTCCACATGCAGGGCGACCTCGGCTACACCCCGATGACGGCCGGGCTCGCGTTCCTGCCCCACGCGCTCACCCTCATCGCCACCGGGCGGCTCGCGCCGCTGCTGCTGCGCCGCATGACGCCGCGCACCCTCCTGATCGGCGCGACCGTCGTCGGCATCGCCGGCATGCTGCTGCAGTCGGCCGTGCTCGACGGCTACGTGCTGGGCATCCTGGTGCCGGGCGTGCTGATGTGCGGGGGCGCCGGAATGGCGTTCACCCCGTTGGTCGTGCTGGCGACCAACGGGGTGCGGCGGTCGGAGTCGGGCCTGGTGTCCGGCATCCTCGGCGCCTCCCGCCAGGTGGGCGGCTCGCTCGGCCTGGCGGGCCTGGCCACCGTCGCGGCCACCATGGCCACCCCGGAGGCCGGCTACGGCGCCGTCTTCCTGATCGGGGCCGTCCTGATGGCGATCTCCATCGTGGTGGCCCTGGTCGTCCTGCCCGGCCGCGCGGCGACGAGGCGGGCCGAGGAGGCCGGCGCCCCGTCGTAGCCGCCCGTTTTAGCCGTTCGTCGGGAAGCCCAGGTTCACGCCGCCGTGGGAGGGGTCGAGCCACCGTGAGGTGACGACCTTCCCGCGGGTGTAGAAGTGCACGCCCTCGACGCCGTGCACGTGGGTGTCGCCGAAGAGGCTGGCCTTCCAGCCGCCGAAGCTGTAGAAGGCCATCGGCACCGGGATCGGCACGTTCACGCCGACCATGCCGACCTCGACCTCGTTCTGGAAGCGCCGGGCGGCGCCGCCGTCGTTGGTGAAGATGGCGGTGCCGTTGCCGTACTCGCCCTCGTTGATCAGGGTCAGGCCCTCCTCGTAGGAGGCCACCCTGACCACCGAGAGGACCGGGCCGAAGATCTCCTCGCGGTGGGTGCGGGAGCCGGGCGGCACGTGGTCGATGACGGTGGGGCCGAGCCAGAAGCCGTCGCCGTCGGGGAGGTTCTCCCGGCCGTCCACGACGATCTTTCCTTCGCCGAGGTCCAGGTAGGAGGCGACCTTGTCGCGGTGCACCCGGGTGACCAGGGCGCCCATCTCCGAAGCGGGGTCGTCGCCGGGGCCGACCTTGATCCTCCGGGCCCTCGACGCGATCTTCTCGACCAGTTCGTCGCCGATCGGGTCGACGGCCAGCACGACCGAGATGGCCATGCAGCGTTCGCCGGCCGAGCCGAAGCCGGCCGACACGGCCGAGTCGGCGACCAGGTCGAGGTCGGCGTCCGGGAGCACCAGCATGTGGTTCTTCGCGCCGCCCAGCGCCTGCACGCGCTTGCCGTTGGCGGTGCCGGTCTCGTAGACGTAGCGGGCGATCGGGGTCGAGCCGACGAAGCTGACGGCCTTCACGTCGGGGTGCGCGAGCAGCCGGTCGACGGCGACCTTGTCGCCCTGGACGACGTTGAAGACGCCGTCGGGCAGGCCCGCCCGCTTCCACAGGTCGGCGATCAGCAGCGACGCCGACGGGTCGCGCTCCGACGGCTTCAGGACGAACGTGTTGCCGCAGGCGATGGCCACCGGGAACATCCACATCGGCACCATGGCCGGGAAGTTGAACGGGGTGATCCCGGCGACGACGCCCAGCGGCTGGCGGATGGAGAAGGAGTCGACGTTGGTCGAGACGTTCTCCGAGAAGCCGCCCTTCAGCAGGTGCGGGATGCCGCAGGCGAACTCGACGACCTCCAGGCCGCGCGCGACCTCGCCGAGGGCGTCGGAGTGCACCTTGCCGTGTTCGGCCGAGATGAGGGCGGCGAGGGCGTCGCGGTTGGCGTACAGGAGCTCCCGGAACCGGAACAGCACGTGGGCGCGCTTGACGAGCGAGGCGTCCCGCCAGGCGGGGAAGGCGGCCTTCGCGGCGGCGACGGCGGCGTCGACGTCCTCGGCGGAGGCCAGCGCCACCTGGGCGCCCACCGAGCCGGTCGCCGGGTTGTAGACGTCGCCGGACCGGTCGGAATCACGCGGGACTCCGCCGATCCAGTGGGTGATGCGCTTCATGGTCTCGGTCACGGCTTCTCCAGTGCGGTTTCGACGGCTCCCGGGCGGATCACAGGTTCTCCAGGGCCGCCACGATGATGCCCAGGCCCTCGCGGGCCTCCTCCTCGGTCAGGGTGAGGGGCGGGGCCATGCGGATGGTGTGGCCGTAGAGGCCGCCCTTGCCCGCGAGCAGGCCGAGCTTCTTCGTCTCTTCCATGAACTTGGCGGCCAGCTCGGGCGACGGCGAACCGTCCGGGCCGACCAGCTCGACGGCGAACATCAGGCCCTTGCCGCGCACGTCGCCGACCACCGGCAGGCGCGGCGCGGCCTCGCGCAGGCCCTCGATGATGATGGCGCCGGTCTTCGCCGCGTTGGCCTGGAGGTCGTGGTCGAGCACGTAGTCGAGGGTGGCGTTGGCGGCGGCCATGGCGACCGGGTTGCCGCCGAAGGTGGCCAGGCCGACGGCGTGCAGGTTGTCCATCAGGTCGCCGCGCGCGACGACGCCGCCGACGGCGAAGCCGTTGCCCAGGCCCTTGGCGAAGGTCATCATGTCGGGGGTCACGCCGTGGTTCTGGATGCCGAAGAACGCCGACCCGGTGCGGCCCCAGCCCGTCTGCACCTCGTCGGAGACGAACAGGACGCCCTGCTCGTCGAGCACCTCGCGGTAGGCCCGGAACAGCCCGTCGGGGGCCATGGTGAACCCGCCGACGCCCTGGATCGGCTCGGCGATGAGCGCGGCGACGTCGCCGCCGACGGCGGTGGCCAGGACGTGCCGGAGGTCGTCGACGCAGGCCGCGATGTACTGCTCGTCGGTCATGCCCCTGAACTGGGTCAGGTGCCGGTCGGCGCCGTGCAGGAAGTGCACGTTCAGCGGCGACAACGAGTTGTTCTTCCACGACCTGTTCGAGGTGACCGCGACGGTGCCGAACGACCGGCCGTGGTAGCTCTGCCGCATCGCGAGGACCTGGTCGGTCTTGCGGGCGTAGGTGGCCAGCAGCAGGGCGGTCTCGTTGGCCTCGGTGCCGGAGTTGGTGAAGAAGACCTTGGCGTCGGGGATGCCCGACAGGCGGGCGATCTTCTCGGCCAGCTCGACCTGGCCGCGCAGCAGGTAGACGGTCGAGGTGTGCACGACCCCGGTGGCGATCTGGCGCTCCACGGCGTCGCGGACCTCGGCGACGTCGTACCCGATCATGTTGGTCAGGATCCCGGCGAAGAAGTCGAGGTAGGACTTCCCGTCGGCGTCGACGACGCGGTTGCCCTTACCGCTGACGATCTCGATGGGCTCGTTGTAGTAGAGGGCCAGCCAGTTGGGCATCACCGCGCGGTGGCGGGCAAGAAGGTCCGACATGCCTTGAGTATCCCGGCTCACGAGAGCCGGCCATACCCGCAACATGTCGGACCATCCATGCCTTCCGTTACATCTTGACGGGCTCGGCGACCGGCTCGGCGACCGGCGCCTTCCGGGGCAGCACCAGCACCGCGACCAGGGCCGCGAGCAGCGAGAACCCGGCCCCCACCCACGATCCGATCGACATCGCCGACAGGAACGACTCCTTGCCCGCCCGCACCAGCTCGGCGACGCCGCTGTCGAGGGCCGCGTTGATCGACTCGCGCGCCGCGGCCGGCGCGCCGGCCGGCATCGCCGCCGTGTACGCCGCCGCCAGCACGCTTCCCAGCACCGCGATCGACAGGGCGGCGCCGACCTGCTGCACGGTGTCGTTGAGCGCCGAGCCGACCCCGGCATGCGCGGGCGGGACCGCGCCCATCAGGGTCGCGTAGGCCGCCGGACCGGCCAGGCCGCCGCCCACGCCCATGACGATCAGGCAGGTGATCAGGAAGCCGTACCCGTCGGCGACGTCGAGCGTGGAGAGCAGGCCGAAGGCGGCGGCCAGCACGGTGAGGCCGACCACGATCAGGGTCCGGTTGGAGACCTTCTTGCCGAGGGCCGCCCCGACGCCGCTGAAGACGAAGGACGCCAGGACGTAGGGCACCAGGGCGAGGCCGGCCTGGAGGGGCTCGTACCCGAGGACGAACTGCAGGTACTGGGTGAGCGCCAGCATGAGCGCGCCCGCGCCGAACGAGAGCAGCACGATCGAGAACGACGCCCCGGAGAACGACCGGTTCCGGAACAGCTCCAGCGGCAGCAGCGGATGGGCGGCCCGGCGCTCCCACACCACGAACCCGCCGATCGCCAGCACCGCGACGGCCGTCATGAGCGGGTCGAAGCCCTCTTGCGGCAGCATGATCACGACCCAGACGGCCGCGCTCAGCCCGGCGATCGAGAGCACCACGCCGAGGGGGTCGAAGCCCCGGGGCTCCCCCTTCGACTCCGGCATCAGCAGGATCGCGGCGACGATCGCGATGATCGCGATGGGGATGTTGAGGAGGAAGACCGACCCCCAGTAGTAGTTGTGGAGCAGGAAACCGCCCAGGGTCGGCCCGGCGATCACACCGACGCCGGCGACCGCGCTCCAGGCGGCGATGGCGGTGCGGCGTTCGTCCTCGTCGAAGACCGTGATGAGGATCGACAGGGTCGACGGCATCATGAACGAGCCGCCCACGCCCATCAGCACCCGCGCCGCGATGAGGTGCCAGGGCTCGTCGGCCAGCATGGCCAGGCCGGAGGCCGCCCCGAAGATCACCAGGCCGATGATCAGGAATTTGCGGCGGCCGTAGCGGTCGGAGAGGGATCCCGCGGTGAGCAGCAGCCCCGCGAAGACGAGGATGTAGCCGTCGATGATCCACTGGACGTCGGCGGGCGTCGCGCCGAGGTCGCGCATCAGCGCGGGGATGGCCAGGTTCAGCACGGTGTTGTCCACCACGAGAACCATCACGGCCAGGCAGAGGGCGACGAGAATCCACCATCGGCGGGGATCTCGTACAGTGTTCGAGGTCACTCGCACACTGTACGACGACTCTCGTACAGTGTGCGAGAGAATTACTGTGGAGGGATGCCGGAACAGCGCTTCACCAGCGTGTGGACGCGGGAGCACAAGCCGCGCCGCGAACAGCAGGGCCTCAGCCGTGACCAGATCGTGCGGGCGACGGTCGAGCTGCTCGACGCCGAAGGCATGGAAGCACTCAGCATGCGCAAACTCGGCGCCCGGCTCGGGGCCGGGGCCACCAGCCTCTACTGGCACGTCGCCAACAAGAACGAACTGCTCGAACTGGCCATGGACGAGGTCTTCGGCGAAGTCCGCCTCCCCGCCTCGGAGAGCTGGCGGGAGACCACGAGCAACATCGCCTGGGGGCTGCGCGCCGCGATCATGGCCCATCCCTGGTTCACCTTCGTGCTGGGTTCGCTGCCCGCGCTGGGCCCCAACGCCCTCAACTGCTCGGCCATGCTCTGCGCCGCCCTGTCGCGGGCGGGTTTCACGGGGACGGACATCGACTACGCGGGGGCGGCGGTGTTGTCGTACACGATCGGCGCCACCGCGCCCGAGGCCGCCTACACCTCGGCCCTCAAGAGCCGGGGCCTGACCATGGAGCAGGCCAACCGCGATCTCGCTCCGGCGGTCGAGCGGGCCACCCGGGCCCATCCCGAGATCCACGCGCGGTTCCAGGAGTCGGCCGGGTCCACGGTCGACCCGATCGCCCACCGGCAACTCTCCTTCGACTTCGGGCTGATCGCCGTGCTCGACGGCCTGGCCGCGCGGCTCTCCCGAAGTGCGGATATGTCGCCAAACCACCTGACAAATTGAGATGTTGAGCGGCTAATGTCGCTGACATGCTCCCCACCGTCGCGGACGTGCTCTCTCTCGACACGGTCCGGCGCGGCGACCCCACCGTGGTGGCCGGCGCCGACCGGCTGACCGGCCGGGTCCGCTGGGTCCACGTGGGCGAGATCACTGACATCGCCCCCCTGCTGCGCGGCGGCGAACTGGTGCTCACCACGGGCGTGGCGCTGCCGCCGGAGCCCGACAAGCTGGCCGACTACGTGGCCGACCTCGCCCAGGTCGGCGCCTCCGGCCTGGTCGTCGAACTGGGCCGCCGGTTCGTCCGCGAACTGCCCGGCGCGGTCGTCAAGGCCGCCGAAGACCACGGGCTGCCCCTGATCACGCTGGCCCGTGAGACCCCGTTCGTGCAGATCACCGAGTCGGTCCACAACATGATCATCGACTCGCAGCTCCAGGAGCTGCGGGCCTCCGAGCAGCTCCACGAGATCTTCACCGAGCTGTCGGTCGAGGGCGCGTCCCCGGCCGAGGTGCTCGCCCAGGTCGCCCGTTTCTCCGGGCGTCCGGTCATGCTGGAGAACCTGGCCCACCAGGTGCTCGCCTGCGACTCGGCCGGGCAGGACGTCGGCGCGCTGCTGGCGAGCTGGGAGACCCGTTCCCGGGCCGTCTCCCCCGAGGGCCGCACCGCCTACGACGAGGCCGCCGGCTGGCTGGTCACCGTGGTCGGCGCGCGCGGGCAGGACTGGGGCCGGCTGATCCTGCTCACCGACCGCCCGCCGGGGCCGCGCGACATCGTGCTGGCCGAACGGGCCGCGACCACCCTCGCTCTCGGACGTCTCCTCGAACGCCACCAGCTCTCCCTGGAGCGCCAGGCCCACGGCACGATCCTCACCGGCATCCTCAGCCACGCCTACGCCGACCCCGACGAGGCCGCCGCCCGCGCCCGCGCGGTGGGCGTGCCGCTGACCGGCCGCAAGCTGGTCAGCGTCGTGATCAGGCCGACCACGCCCGGCGAGGGCACCTTCGACGAGCAGGCCCGGCTCGCCGACCTGGCCGACCTCACCGCCGCCGCCTGCCGCGACGCCCGGCTGCCCGCCCTGGTGGGCGCCCTCGACCAGGCCCACGTCGGCGTGCTGCTCCCGCTGCCGCCCCGGGTCGGCGCGGAGTCGGCGCTCACGACCCTGGCCGAGCGGCTGCGCGCCGCCGGGGCGGTCCTGGCCGCCGGTTCGACGGTCGACTCCCTCCGTGACGTACGCCGCAGCTTCCTCGAAGCCGAACAGGTCGCCGACGTGGCCGTCCGCCAGCACGACGGCCGCCCCTACTACCGGCTGCCCGACCTGCGCCTGCGGGGGCTGCTGCACCTGCTGCGCGACGACGCCCGGCTGCAGACCTTCGCCGAGCGGGAACTCGGGCCGCTGCTGGCCCACGACGCCCAGCGCAACTCCGACCTGGCCCGCATCCTGCGCATCTACCTGGAGGCGGGCCGCAACAAGGCGGTCGCCGCCCAGCGCGCCCACCTGTCGCGGCCGGCCTTCTACGACCGCCTGCGCCGCCTGGAACGGGTGTTGTCGACCGACCTCGACGACGTCGACTCGTGCCTGTCGCTGCACGTCGCGCTGCTGGCGCTGGAATCGTTCAGGGAGACCCGGTGAGAGCCCGCGACTTCGGCATCGTGATCGGGACCTTCCCGCCGGGCGCGCACAACGCCGTCACCGACGTGCCGGGGGTGCGGGTCGGCCACACGACGCTCGTCTCCGGAGCGTCGGTCCGGACCGGCGTGACGGTCGTCCTGCCGCACGACGGCGACACCTTCGCCGAGCCGGTGTTCGCCGGATACCACTGGCTGAACGGCAACGGCGAGCTGACCGGCCTGGCCTACGTGCGGGAACTCGGCATGCTCGCCTCCCCCATCGGCCTGACCAGCACCGGCTCGGTCGGCGTGGTCCGCGACGCCCTGTCGGCCCTCGACCCCGGCGGCCAGGGCTGGTCGTTGCCCGTGGTCGGGGAGACCTGGGACGGCTCCCTGAACGACATCACCGGCCGCCACGTGACCGCCGAGCACGTTGTCACGGCCTTCTCGGCCGCTTCCTCCGGCCCGGTCGCGGAGGGCGCGGTCGGCGGCGGCACCGGGATGATCTGCCACGGCTTCAAGGGCGGCGCGGGCACCGCCTCCCGGGTCGTCGGCCGGCACACGGTCGGCGTCTACGTGCAGGCCAACCACGGCCACCGCGAGCGGCTCACCGTGAACGGCGTCAACGTCGGCCGCCACCTCGGCGCCTCGGAGGTGCCCCACGAGGGCGCCGGGTCGATCATCGGCGTCGTGGCCACCGACGCGCCGCTGCTGCCGCACCAGTGCGCCCGGCTGGCCAGACGCGCCGGGCTCGGCGTCGGCCGCACGGGCGGCGCGGGCGAGAACTCCAGCGGCGACGGCTTCCTGTGCTTCAGCGTGGGCAACCGCAACCTGCCGGTGAACGTGCTCGGCGCGCAGAGCCCGGCGACCTACCAGGTGACCGTCATGGCCGACGACCACCTCGACCCGCTCTACCACGCCGTCATCGAGGCCACCGAGGAGGCGATCGTCAACGCGCTCGTGGCGGGAGACACGATGACCGGTTTCAACGGCCTGACCGTCGAGGGCCTCGACGGCGCCCGGCTGGCGTCTCTCCTACCCACGACAAGGTGATTGAGGATTCGTTTCCACCAGGTGTAAAACCTGCCCCACCCCACGAACCGGGCATTCCGGGTTCACCCTCCGGGACGTGATTGTCTCGCTACGTGACGATAACCGAGTCCGAGACCCCGCCCCACGCCTTCCCGGCCCCCGACCACCGCGCGATCGTGCGCGCCCTGTCGGCGCGCTTCCCCCACTGGAGCATCTGGTACGGCTCCGCCACCGGCCACTACTGGGGCCTGCGCCGATTCGACGACGGGCGAATCGGCTTCATCGAGGCGTTGTCCCCACAGGAGTTCGTCCGTCAGGCGACGACCGGGTATTGACCAGGCGAAATACCCAATTCAGTCGAGATTTCTCATACCGATTGGCGTGTTTCGCCCACTTATAAGCGCCAATCTCGCCACGATGGTCACTCACGACTATTGGGGAGAGACCATATGAGAGGCCGTCTGACCGTCGCAATTACCGCACTGGCATCCGTTTTGCCGGTTATGCCGGTTTTTGCCGACAGCCAGAAGACCACGGGACTGCCGTCGTCGAGCTTTCCGCTGGGGGTTCCCGGATTGGCGAAGACGACCTCGAAGATGGTCATACCGGGTATCGAGTACATCACCTTGCGCCACGGCACGAACAAGGACGGCTACACCGTCAGCGTGCTGGCCGGCGCGAACGACGCGTTCACCCAGCGCACGGCGGAGAAGCAGGCTCTCGCCGTGCAGATGGCGGGGTTCGAACCCGTGGTGGTGAAGTTCACCCGGCCGGCGATCGCCGACTACCCCGCGCAGGACTACTGGATGGTCCGCGTCGGCCAATGGCCCCTCAGCGCGAAGAAGGAAGCCGACAAGGTCGTCAAGGAGCTCAAGCAGGCCGGGATCAGCGCCAAGGCCGACTACACGGGCGACGACGGCTTCGTCACCGCGGGCCCCTGGTCGATGAAGATCCTGATGGTCGACCCGAGGTCGTTCCGCGGCAGCTTCGCCGCCAGCCTCGGCAAGAAGACGGCCGTCCGGGAACGCGTCACCGACATGGCCAAGGGCGCGGGCGCCATCGCCGGCGTCAACGGCGGCTTCTTCGACATCCACACGGGCGCCGCCTACCGGGGCGACCCCACGGGCATCTCGGTCGTCGGCGGCAAACTGCTCAGCGAGGCCGTCGAGGGCCGTACGGCGGTGGTCCTGAAGGGCCGCACCGCCCGCATCACCGAACTCAAGTCGTCGGTGAACGTCGCGGCCGGCGGCGCGATGGCCCCGGTCGCGGGCGTGAACCGGGTCGGCAAGGACGGCGAACTCGTCCTCTACACCGAGGAGTTCGGCGCCAGCACCCCGAAGGTCGGCGCCACCGAGGTCGTGATCGACCCCGACGGCGTCGTCACGGCGGTACGCTCGCCCGGCGCCAAGATCATGAAGGGCATGCGCGTGTTGCAGGGCGTCGGAGCCGGCGCCGACTGGCTCGCCGCCTACGCCCAGGAGGGCGGCAAGGTCCAGCTCAAGACGACGGTCACCGACCTGCGCAGGAAGCGGACCGTTCCGCTGACCCCCGACACCCACATCGTCGGCGGCGGCGTGGGCCTGGTGAAGAACGGCAAGACCTGGATCACCGCCTCCACCGACGGCATGGCCAACATCAACATGATCGTCCGCCGCCACCCCCGCACCCTCGCGGGCGTGACGCGGAACGGCAAACTGATCCTGGCCGTCGTCGACGGCCGTGCCCCGGGCCAGACCGTCGGCGCCTCCTTCCACGAGGCCGCCCGCGTCATGCAGTGGCTGGGCGCACGAGACGCCATCAACCTCGACGGCGGCGGCTCCAGCGCCATGGTCGTCAAGGGCAAGGTCGTCAACAAGCCCTCCGACGGCGCCGAGCGCGCGGTCGGCGACGCTCTCCTGATCAAGCCGTAGCGCGCAACTTGGCGATCATCTCGTCATCGCACGACGCCCAGAACTGACCGACGACGTCTTCGAGGTGGTCGAACGAGGCCGCCTCGAAGAGCACGTCCTGGTACTTGGTGATGTCATAGACCGTCGTGCCCATGACGGTGACGTCGAGAGGCCGGATGTCCATGCCCCGGAACTCCTCGATCTCACCGTACGAGCTGAGGATCCCGGCCCCGTAGGCCTTCAGCTCGCGCCCCTCCCGCATGACCCCGAACTCCAGGGTGAACCAGAAGACCTTGGACACGAACTCCAGCGCCTCGGCCGACTCCACCCTGCGCGCCGCCTGCCCCGCGAGCCGGTAGAGCGCCGCGAACCGCTCGGACGCCAGCGTGTTGCCGTGCCCGATCACCTCGTGGATGACGTCGGGCTCCGGGGTGTAGAACGGCACCGAGTGATGCCGGATGTACTGCGTCGAGTGGAACAACGAGTCCGCCAGCACCCCGTAGAACTCCCGCAGCGGCACCAGCCCGGCGGCCGGCAGGTAACGGAACCCGGTCAGCGGCTTCAGCAGCTCACTGACCTCTTCGAGCTGCGGGATACGATCCTTCGGCAGCCCCAGCGCCTCGGCGGCGTCGAGGAACTCGGCGATGGCGTACTTCCGGTGCTTGGCGGCCAGCTCCCGGGTCACCAGAGACCAGACCTCGTGCTCCTCCTCGGAGTACTCGGCGTGCGGGATGGGCTCCCCACGGGTGTAACCCACGGCGAGCCCGGCGATGGCGTTGCGACGCGCCCGATATACGGGGTCGGCGAACCCCGGGTGGCTCTTGGCCAGCTCAACGGTGACGGACCCGTCCTCGTTGGCGGCGACAGGAGCGAAGTACTGCGCTTCCTCGAACATGTACAAATGACAACAAGAGGGGAGGCAGAAGAGCAAGTATCCGCAGCTCAACCTGGGCAATCCGGTCAATCTGCCTGGCGGATAGGGGGTCGCACTGGACAGATTGCCGAGGGCGCGGAGGGTCGCGTTTGGCGAAGGGCTCTCCAGGGGGCGGGAGGCGGAGACGGGCACCGGGCGGGGACTGCTGTTGCAGATGAGACGTATGGTGCCCAGCCATCATCGGGCAGAGTGAGCATGCTGCTCTGTAAGGCCTTCTGCGGCCGGCTCGCCATGCGAGCCCCGTAAACGACGAAAGCCCGGCCATGTGGCCGGGCTACGAAACACGCTCCCCCGAAACGACAGAAGCCCAGCCATGTGGCTGGGCTTCTGTTC
>NZ_BBXE01000019.1 GCF_001570565.1 Herbidospora yilanensis
ACTGGTCGGGCTTTCGTCATTTTCGGGCAGGTCCGCATCACCTGCGAAGACTTGCTAGGCTGGCATAGCCGGGCCACCCTGACGAACGGGTGGCCTTCGTCGCGTCAGAGGAATACGCGACCCTAACAGTGCCCATACCGCGCACCCGCCTCGCAGCCAGAGACGTAGATCCGTACGCGGTGGAGCAACAGAGGATCAAAGTGAACAGAGAAGACGGGCGTGACGGCGCGGGCCGTGGCGATGAGCGAAACGACCGACCGGCCGGTGGCCAGGACGGCGACGGGTATGGCCGCGGCGGTGCCGGCGGCAGAGGTGGCCAGGTAGACGGCCCGAACGACCGGGGCAACCGCCCCTTCCGCGCGAACAGCCGCGGTGGCTACCGCGACCGCGACGAGGCTCGCGGCGGCGGCTTCGGCGGCCGCTACGGAGTGCGCGACTCCCGCCCCCCGCGATCGTCCGGCGACCGCGACGACCGCCCCCAGCGTTCCTACGGCGACCGCGACGACCGGCGGGGCTTCCAGAACCGCGACGACCGTCCCCAGCGCCCCTTCAGCGACCGCGGCGACCGTGGTGACCGTCCGCAGCGTTCTTTCGGTGACCGTGGTGATCGTCCCCAGCGGTCTTTCAACGATCGTGGTGACCGTCCGCAGCGTTCTTTCGGCGATCGTGGTGACCGGCCTCAGCGGTCTTTCGGCGATCGTGGTGACCGGCCTCAGCGGCCTTTCAACGATCGCGGTGATCGTCCCCAGCGTTCTTTCGGTGACCGTGGTGATCGTCCCCAGCGGCCTTTCAACGATCGTGGTGACCGGCCTCAGCGGCCCTTCGGCGATCGCGGTGATCGCCCGCAGCGTTCTTTCGGCGATCGTGGTGACCGGCCTCAGCGGCCCTTCGGCGACCGGGACGACCGGCCCCAGCGCTCGTTCGGTGACCGTGGTGACCGCCCTCAGCGTCCCTTCCAGGACCGGGGCGACCGCCCGCAGAGGTCATACCAGGATCGCGGTGACCGGCCCCAGCGTTCCTTCGGTGATCGCGGCGACCGTCCGCAGCGGCCCTACCAGGACCGCGATGACCGTCGTGGCTTCCAGGACCGGGGAGACCGTCCGCAGCGTTCCTTCCAGGATCGCGGTGACCGGCCGCAGCGGTCCTACGGCGATCGTGACGACCGGCAGTCCCGGCCGTTCCAGAACCGGGACGACCGTCCCCAGCGCTCCTACGGAGACCGCGACGACCGGCCGCGTCGCTCGTTCGGCGACGACCGTCCGCAGAGGTCGTACCAGAATCGGGACGACCGGCCCCAGCGGTCGTTCCAGGACCGCGACGACCGGCGGGGCCCGCAGAGCCGTGATGAGCGGCCTGCTTACGGCGACCGGGATCGTTTCCGGGGTGGCGACCGTCCGCAGCGGTCGTTCCAGGATCGCGGTGACCGGCCCCAGCGGTCGTTCCAGGATCGCGGTGACCGGCCCCAGCGGTCGTTCCAGGATCGCGGTGACCGGCCCCAGCGGTCGTTCCAGGATCGCGGTGACCGGCCCCAGCGGCCCTTCCAGGACCGGGACCGCCGGCCTTCCGGTGACCGGGACGACGGGCCGCGCCGTGGCTTCGAGGACCGTGGTGACCGGCCGCAGCGGTCGTTCGGTGACGACCGTGGCGGCAGCCGTACCCGCTATGGGCGGGAGGAGGAGCCGCAGCGTGAGCGGGAGGTGCTGCCCGAGCTGGAGGCGGACATCACCGCGGACGAGCTCGACCGCGAGGCCCGTGGCGAGCTGAAGTCGCTGCCGGGCGACCTGGCCGAGCTGGTGGCCAAGCACCTGGTCGCGGCGACGCGTGCCCTGGCGGCGGAGGACGCCGAGAAGGCCTACGAGCACGCCAAGGTCGCGCGCCGGTTCGCCGGACGCATCGGCGTGGTCCGGGAGGCGGTGGGCATCGCCGCCTACCACGCGGGACAGTACGCCGAGGCGCTCAGCGACCTGCGGGCCGCCCGGCGGATGACCGGATCGGAGGCGTTCCTTCCGATCATGGCCGACTGCGAGCGGGGCATGGGACGGCCGGAGCGTGCGCTCGACCTGGTCAAGTCGAAGGAGGCCGAGAAGCTCGACCGGTCCGGCAAGATCGAACTGGCCATCGTCGAGTCGGGCGCCCGGCGCGACCTGGGCCAGCTCGACGCGGCGGTCGTGACCCTCCAGCGCCTGCCGGAGCTGCGCGACCCGCAGCCCCGCGACTGGTCGGCCCGGCTGGCCTTCGCCTACGCCGACGCCCTCGCGGCGGCCGGCCACGTGAGCGCCGCCGCCGACTGGTTCGGCCGCGCCGCCTCCTTCGACGAGGACGGCGAGACCGACGCCGCCGAGCGCTACGCCGAACTCACCGGCGCGGTGATCGAGGACATCGAGGAGGACGAGGGCGACTTCGACGACGACTTCGCCTCGGACGATGACGACCTCGACGACGAGCCTGCGGAGAACGCCTCGAACGAGGACGACTCCGACGAGGAAGACTCTGACGAGGACGAAGACGAGGACGACGACTTCGACGACGACTTCGATGACGACGACCTCGACGACGAGGACCTCGATGACGAGCCCGCAGAGAAGCGAGCCGCTGCCCCGGTGAAGGCCGAGGCCGACGAGCCCGCTGAGAAGCGAACCGCCGCATCGGCGAATGCGGAGGCCGACAAGCCTGCTGAGAAGCGAGCCGCTGCCCCGGCCAAGGCCGAGGCGGACAAGCCCGCCGAGGAGGCCGGGTTCGGTCCGGCGTTCATCGAACCCGACTACGGCGACGTCCTCGACGGACCGGCGGACAAGCCGGAGGCCTGATCAAGTCTCCGGGCGGTCGAGCCAGTGCATGATCCCCGCCAGGTTCGGCTCGGTGCCGCTGAGCATCTCGATGTGCTCAGCGGCTTCGTCGCCGGGCGCGGGCCGGGCGTAGCGGTCACGGGTGCGCTGGTCGACCATCGCCACGGCGTGGTCGAGGTCGAGTTGCTCGCCCTTGGCCTGCTTGGCCAGATCGACCCAGATCAGTAGTTCCTCGGCGGATCGCTCCAGAATCGAGCCGACCTCGTCGACCGGGCCGTAGTGGCTGAACAGCAGCCGCTGCGGCCCGAGCGCCTCGAAGAGGGCGATCGACGCCAACGCGGTCTCGAGGTCGAAATCCGGCGGAGGCGTGGACGGCCGGACGTCCCCGGTGTCCGGGATGTACACCCCGGCGGCGTCGCCGACGTACAGATCGCCCGTCAGCGAGTCGACCAGCCCGACGTGGTGCTTGGCGTGTCCGGGCGAGTAATGGCTGGTCAGCCGCCTGCCGTTGCCCAGATCGATGGCCCCGGTGTCGCCCAGTGCGCGGATCCGGGCCGCGTCGGTCGGCTTCAGCATCCCGAAGAGGGTGTCGAGCCGGTCACCCCAGACCATCCGGGCGCTGGACATGAGCCGGGACGGATCGGCCAGGTGCCGGGCCCCTTTCTCGTGTACGACGATCTCCGCCGCCGGGAACATCGCCGAAATGTCGCCCACTCCGCCCGCGTGGTCGAGATGGATGTGCGTCACGACGACCGTCGCGAGATCGCCGGCGCCGACACCCAATGAGGCCAGCGCGTCGCGCACGACCGGCGCCGAGGTCGACGTGCCCGTCTCCACCAGGCATGGTCGGTCACCGAGGATCAGATATCCGGCGGTGATTCCGGCATATCCGGCCAGCCTCGTGTCGATTTCGTACACGTCTCCGCCGAGCGGGGTCACGTTTTCCACAGCTCACCTCAGAGCGAGAACGGGTTCTCACAGAACGGCACTCGAATGGCCGGTGCAGCAGCATAGTCACCGACAGTGGTTCCCGAGAGAAGGGGATCACATGTCTGTTGATCAAGTGGTGAGCGTCCCTGCCCACCACAACGAGGTCATTCTGGTCGGCCGTCTGTCCAAGGCGCCGGAGTCCCGCCTGCTGCCCAGCGGCGCCCAGTTGATCCAGTGGCGGCTGGCCGTCCGGCGGCCCATGCCCGACCATCAGAAGGGCCGGGCCGACGCCATCGAGTGCGTGACCTACGACCCCGTCGTCCGCGCGTCCCTGACGGGGCTGACCGTCGACGACGTGGTCGAGGTCCAGGGGGCGCTCCGCCGCCGCTGGTGGCGGGGCGGCAGCGCCTTCGAGGTCGAGGCCCGCTCCGTGCGGCTGGCCCATCGTGCGAACGCGGGCGATCCGCCCCCCGAGGGGTTGCCGTGACGTGGTCAGCCGGTGGCGAAGGTCCTCAGGACCAGGCCGGTGGCGGGTTTCGGGCTGAACGAGGTCGACTTTCTGGGCACTCGTTCGCCCTCTTCGGCCACGGCGAAGACGTCGGCCGCGTCGAGCGGGCGCATCAGGACCGCGGTGCCGTCTGACTGCCGGGCCTGGCGGGCGGCGGCGGTGTGGTCGTGGTGCACGATCTGGACGTTCTGCTCGTCGTCCTCGATGCCCCAGACCTTGGGGAGCAGGAACTCGTTCAGGACGGCGGTGTCGAGGGAGCGCCAGCGGGCCGAGTGGTCTTTCGGCATGGCCAGGTTCAGTTGGAGGGGATCGGGGTTGGTCAGGAGGTGGGCCGCTTGACCGGCGGTGATGACGTAGGCGGGGGATTCCGCGGCGGCCAGGGCGGCGAGGGCCTCGTCCAGGTGGGGGTGGTCGGTGACCTGCCAGGCGCCCTTGGCGCGGGCGACCGCTTCGCTGAGGGGGAGGCCGGGGACGACGCGGTGGATCGCCTTCAGATCCGGTGGGTACGCCGTCGAGTCGACCAGGTAGGCGAGGCCGCCGTCCCAGGGGCCGGGTTCGTCGTGTTCGGCCCGGAGTTCGCGGTAGGTGGCGTAGCGGTGGTGGCCGTCGGCGATCATGGCGCGGTGGCCGGCCAGGTCGTCGGCGATCTTGCCGAGGGCGACGGGGTCGGTGATCGCCCACAGGCGGTGCCGGGTGTGCTCGCTCAGGTTGACGTCCACCAGAGGGGTTCTCGTGGCGGCCGTCTCCTCGACGAGGGCGGTGGCGGGGCCGCCGCCGATGTAGAGGAGGAAGATGGGTTCGAGGTTGGCCTCGGTGGTGCGCATGAGCGCCAGGCGGTCGGCCACCGGGCCGGGCATGACGTTCTCGTGCGGGAGGACGGCGTCGGAGCCGACCCCCACGGCGCCGATCAGGCCGCGCTGGACGAATGCGGGGCCGCTCTGTTCGTACACGTAGAGAGCGGGTTCCTCGTCGGCGGCCAGGATCCCCTCGCTGAGCCACGCGGCCAGGGTGTCGCGGGCCTCGGCGTAGTGGCCGGGGCCGGGAAGGATCAGGCGGACCACGTTGTTCGGATGGGCGTCAGCCAGCCGCCGGGCCTCGGCGGGGGAGATGAGGTCGTAGGGCGGCGACGTCACGGCGCTCAGATCGTCGGCCGTGTATCGCACGCCGCGGAACGGGCGCAGCACCAGTCCCGCCCGTTCAGATCTCTCCATATCGGGCATGCTGCCATAAAGGCCCGGACTCCCCACTGCCGCGGTGCCCGGTTGGAACCGAAATCGGAAGCAGGAGGCCATTGCGTGACACGGCATGATCAGAATGGAGTGGGCGATACGTCCGGCAGCCCGTCGGGCGACGTATACGAGTGGTACCAGCGCGGCATGAAGCTCCTCCAGGAGGGCAGCCCCGCTGCCGCCGCGGCGCTCCTGGAGCGTGCGGCCGACGCCGAACCCGATTCCCGGAGCATTCGCGAGGGCCTGGCCCGCGCCCAGTTCAACTCGCGCCGATACGAGGATGCGGCCACCAGCTTCCGCTGGATCGTGGACGCGAACCCGGCCGAAGACTACGCCTACTACGGTCTCGGTATGGCACTTTGGCGAACCGGCGACATCGAAGGCGCCCAGGAACCCCTGGCCGTCGCTGTCGCGATGCGTCCCGACGAACGACACTACGTCTCGGCCCTCACCCAGATCCGGGCGACCCTGCGCGCGAGGCGCGCGTGAACCACCTGCTCGACGCGTACGACACCCTGCTCCTCGACCTCGACGGTGTGGTCTACCTGGGACGGCACGCCGTCCCCGGCGCACCCGAGGCGCTGGCCCTCGCCCGGGAGCAGGGCGTACGCCTGGCCTACGTCACGAACAACGCCTCCCGGACCCCGGCGGCCATCGCCGAACACCTCACCCACCTGGGGGTGCCCGCGTCCCCCGACGACGTGGTGACCTCCGCCCAGGCCGCCGCCCGGCTGGTGGCCGAACACGTGCCCGCGGGGTCCGCCGTGCTCGTCGTCGGCGGGATGGGGTTGCGGTCGGCCCTGCGCGCCCACGGGCTGCGGCCGGTGACGACCGCGCTGGAAGGTCCGGCGGCGGTCGTCCAGGGAATCTGGGACGGGCTCTCCTACGGGCTGCTCAGCGAGGGGACGCTGGCGGTGCGGGGCGGGGCCTGGTTCGTGGGGGCCAACCACGACAGCACGATGCCGACCGACCGGGGCGAACTGCCCGGGAACGGGTCGATGCTCAAGGTGATCGCGAACGCCACGGGGGTGAGCCCGGTGGTGGCGGGCAAGCCGGAGCCGCCGCTGCACCGGGAGTCGATGATCCGCACCGAGGCGCAGCGGCCGCTGATCGTGGGCGATCGCCTCGACACCGACATCGAAGGCGCCAACCGGGCCGGGGTCGACAGCCTGCTGGTGCTGACCGGGGTGGCCACGCCGCTCGACCTGCTGACGGCCGAGCCGGTCCACCGGCCCACCCACGTGTCGGCGGATCTGTCCGGGCTGCACCAGCCCGCCGCTTCGGCGCGCTCCACTCACGACGGGTGGGAGTGCGGTGGCTGGACGGCCTCCTGGGAGGGCGGGCGGCTGCGGCTGACCGGGAGCGGGGAGTCGATCGACGCCCTGCGGGCGGCTTGTGCCGCCACGTGGGCCGGTGTGGGAGACGGGCGAGCGGAGGAGGATGCCGTCAAGCCGGCGCTCCGGGCGTTCGGCTAGAGCTCCGGTCGTGCCCGGGAAACGGCTTGCATCCCGGCTGAGGGCGTGGGCGACTCTTACGGCGGGTCGTCGATCCGGCGGCCGAGTTCTCGGTTCATGACGCTTCGCGGCGCTGGACGTGTCGCCGCGTCTTTTCGAGGTTCGGAATGGCGGCCGTATTGGAGGGGGCGCTCGGGCCGGGATTCGGTTCACGACACATCGAGTTCGCGCGGCGGCCACACGTGGCTGCCGTGCGGCTGGCCGCTTACCCGTCTCTGAACTTCAAACCTCTGCTCAGAATGTGTGGGCGGAAGTGAATGGAAGCGGCTTTCGCGGGCTTGATGGGCCGGGGATTCGAGTGCCTTGTCGCGGGGGCGGCGGGGCTGAAGGCGGCGAAGGAGCGGCGTGGACGGGGCCGCGCGGGTTCGGCCACCAGATCTGTCTTGGCGTCGCGTCGTCGGTTCCGCGGCGGAGGGAATGCGGGGGGTTCAGAGAAGGCGGCGGAGGCGGAGGAGGTCGCCGAGGCTCGCGTCGATTTTGACCCTGCCGCCGAAAAGGGCCCTGGCCATGTCGAGTTCGCCGTTGACGAGGGCGATGAGGTCTTCGCTGCCCAACGTGAGTTTCACTTCTGCGGGGCGGCCGTCGGTCGGGGGGTTCTCGGTGAAGGGGTCGAGGCCTTCGCGGTGAATGCGGCCGTAGAAGGTGACGTTCAGGTCGGAGATGCGGCATTGGAGCCGGCGCTCGACGACATGTTTGGCACGGTCCTCGTCGCTGATCTCGTGGAACTGCTCGCCCAATTTGTCCAATGCGGCACGGCATTCTTCGATCGTCGCCATGCGTCATCCCCCTTAAGCCAGGACCGGTCAAATGCCCATCTACCAACGGACGGTAGCGTTCAACCTGAGTACTACGCGAAATCTGACACGTGGGGGCGTGTCAGATGACAAGGGGGTTCGCATGGTGTTCCACACGCTGCGTGGCATCGTACAGATGGCCACGTCGCTCACCGAGACGGCCACGAGCAACGCTCGGGCCGCCGTCATCGACATGCTCGACACGGACTCGTCGCGGTCCGCCAAGTCGCGGCGGTCGTCGTCTCGGTCGTCGTCCCGCTCGTCCCGGACGGCGCGGTCGTCGAAGGGGATCCAGGAGATCGTCCGGTCGGGGACCGACCAGGTGCTCGGGGTGTTCGACCTCGCGCGCAAGGACGAGGTCGACCGGCTGCGGTCGCAGGTCCGTGAACTGCAGGGACGTCTGAAACCGGCCGGCCGGGCCAACGGGGCGCGGTCGCGGACGGCCACCCGGGCGAAGGCGGCCTCGGCGCGGACGTCCCGGGGGGTGTCGGCCCGGGTGACCGGGATCGCGGCCAAGGCCGAGCGGACCATCTCGGCCATCACGGGGAAGCCCGCCTCGACGACCGCCACGAAGTCCGCCACGAAGTCCGCCACCAAGGCGTCGGCGGCCAAGCGGACGGCCAGGGCGGCCGCTTCGGGGACTTCGGCCCGCAAGACGACGGCGGCTCGTTCCGGCACGGCACGCAAGGCCACGACGGCGCGCGGGATCACGGCCGCGCGCGGGGTCACGACGGCGCGCAAGGCCGCGACCGCTCGCACCGTCTCGTCGCGGTCGGCGGCCGCCCTCAACGGCGCCGCGGCGTCGTCGCGGACGGCGTCGGGGTCCGCGTCCGCGCGCAGGGCGTCGTCGTCTCGTGCGGGTACGTCGGCGGCGGGTTCGGTTCGCCGGGCCTCGTCTCGTGCGGGCACGTCGGCCACGGGTTCGGTTCGCCGGGCCTCGTCTCGTGCGGCCGCGTCCGCCGCGGGTTCGGTTCGCCGGGCGTCCGCCTCTCGGGCCGCGGGTTCGGCCAAGGCGTCGGCAGTGTCGGCGCGCAGGGCGTCGGCTTCGGCTTCGGGCGGTTCCGCGCGCAAGGCGTCGGCTTCGCGTTCGACTGCCGCCACGGCGGCGCGGAAGGCGTCGGGGTCCGTCGCGGTTCGTTCCGCGGCCTCGGGTTCGGCGCGGAAGGCGTCGGTCTCCCGGTCCGCCTCGGCGGGTGCGGTGCGCAAGGCCCCGGCCGCTCGTAAGGCGTCCGGCACGTCCGCCTCGGCCCGGTCCGCTGTCGCCGGGAACCGGATCGCCAAGGCCGAGAAGGCCGCCGCGCGGATCGTCAAGGCCACCGGGTCCACCCGCGTCGCGCGGGCCGAGAAGATGGCCGCGCGCATGGCGCACGCCGTCGGGACCGCCCGCACGCCGGCGACCGCGGCCTCCCGTGTGGCCAAGGCCACCGGGTCGGCGCGGGCGGCCAAGGCGCTGGGAGCGGCCTCGCACGCGGGGACCGTCGTGGCGGCTAAGTTGTCGGCCACGACCGCGCCCGGTAAGGGCGGGAAGAAGGCCGCGAAGAAGGCGCTTGCCAAGAAGGCGGGCAAGAAGGCCGGCAAGAAGTCGTAGCGCCGCCGCGCGACGGGTGGGCGACGGGCGACGTCGTCGGCCCGGTCCGCTACCGTCGAGGCGGCGGAGCGTCTGAGGCCCGTGTTCGGAAGCCTTGTATCGGGTGCCTCGTGAGGCGTTTCGGGCAAGGGCCGCGTATCTGACACCGGAGGGGGCGCATGACCGAGATGAACTCGGCCGGCGGTGGGGAAGCCGTCGTGCCGGTGCAGGCCGCTGTGTCCGCGGATGCCGGTTCGCCGGCGGACGTCATGGCGACCCCGACAATCAATGTGGTGCCGGCCGTTGCCCCGGCCGGCACCCGACCGCCCGGCGCCGAGGCCGATCCCGAGGCGGCGGTCCGTGCCGCCGTCGACCGGCTCGCGGAGGTGCCGGTGGCGGCTCATGTCGAGGTGTACGAGCAGGTGCTCGGCACGTTGGAGGAGACCCTTGCCGCTGTGGACGACCGCCCGTGATCGATAATCCCCCCACCAGGTCCGCCACCACGTCCCTCGCCAGAGGTGACCGTTGAGTCAGCGCCGCCGTCTCGACAGCGAGCTGGTGCGGCGCAAGCTGGCCCGCTCGCGGGAGCAGGCCGCCCAGCTCATCGAGGCGGGCCGGGTCACCATCGGTGGCCGGCCCGCTTCCAAGGCGGCCACGCAGGTCGACACCGCCGCCCCGATCGTGGTCGCCGAGGCCCCCGACGGGCCCGACTACGTCTCCCGGGGGGCGCACAAGCTCATCGGCGCCCTCGACGTCTTCGCCGACCTCGACGTCACGGGGCGGCGCTGCCTCGACGCGGGCGCGTCGACCGGCGGGTTCACCGACGTGCTGCTGCGGCGGGGGGCCGCCCACGTGCTGGCGGTCGACGTCGGCTACGGGCAGCTCGCCTGGTCGCTGCGGACCGACGAGCGTGTCACCGTGATGGAGCGGGTGAACGTCCGCGACCTCACCCCCGAGATGGTCGGGGAACCGCCCACGCTCGTCGTCGGCGACCTGTCGTTCATCTCGCTGCGGCTGGTGCTGCCCGCGCTGACCGCGTGCCTGGCCGAGGGCGGGGAACTGGTGATGCTGGTCAAGCCCCAGTTCGAGGTGGGGAAGGACCGGGTGGGCGCCGGAGGGGTCGTCCGCGACCCGGAGCTGCGGGCCGAGGCGGTGCGCGACGCCGCGGCGGCGGCGGGGCGGCTCGGGCTCACGGTCAAGGGAGTGACGGCCAGTCCGCTGCCGGGACCTTCGGGCAATGTGGAATACCTGATCAGGCTCGGGAAGGGGCCTGGTCACGACGCGGTCGGCGACGTCGCCGCCGCCGTCGCCCGTGCCGTCGAGGAGGGGCCCCGATGAGCGACAGCCGATCGGTCCTGATCACCACACACACCGGGCGTGACGCCGCGGTCGAGAGCGCCCGGCTGGTCATCGACCGGCTGCTCAAAGAGGGGCTGACGGTCCGCGTCCTGGCCGACGAGGCCGACGAGGTGGCCCGGACGGGCGTCGAGGTCGTCCCGGCCGACGAACGGGCCGCCTTCGGCGCCGAGATCATCGTCGTCCTGGGCGGCGACGGAACGCTCCTGCGCGCCGCCGAGATCTCCCGGCCCACGGGCGTGCCGCTGCTGGGCGTCAACCTCGGGCACGTCGGCTTCCTCGCCGAGGCCGAGGTGGAGGACCTCCACGTCGTCGTCGACCGGGTCGTCGACGGGCGGTTCGAGGTCGAGGAGCGCATGACCCTCGACGTGACCGTCCGCAACGGCAGCGTGCTGGCGCGCACGTGGGCGCTCAACGAGGCGTCGGTGGAGAAGCGCGACCGCATGCTGGAGGTCGTGGCGGAGATCGACGGGCATCCGCTGTCCCGCTGGGGCTGCGACGGCGTCATCTGCGCCACGTCGACCGGGTCGACCGCCTACGCCTTCTCCGCCGGAGGGCCCGTCGTGTGGCCTCAGGTCGAGGCGCTGCTGGTGGTCCCGAACAGCGCCCACGCGCTGTTCGCGCGGCCTCTCGTGGTGGCTCCGACCAGCTCGATCGCGATCGAGTTGTTGTCGACGACCCACGCGGGCGTGTTGTGGTGCGACGGCCGCCGCCGCTTCGATCTGCCGCCGGGCGCGCGGGTGGAGGTCCGCAAGGGCACCCATGCCGTACGCCTCGCGCGCATGCTCGGCGTCGACTCCACGGGCGTCCCGTTCACCGACCGGTTGGTCGCCAAGTTCGGCCTTCCGGTGGAGGGATGGCGCGGGCGCGCCAGGCCCGCCTGAGCTCTGAGCGACTCGAAAATCTTGGCGAGTTGCGCGTAGGATCGCTTGCGACATCGACGTTGAACGGGAGGGACCAGTGCGGCCGAGGGTCGAGGAGGTCCGCATCCAGGGACTGGGTGTCATCGACGAGGCCGTCCTCGAGTTGTCACCCGGTTTCACCGTTGTCACGGGTGAGACGGGCGCCGGCAAGACCATGGTGGTGACCGGCCTGGGGCTGCTGTTCGGCGGCCGGGCCGATCCCGCGCGGGTCCGGCCGGGGGCCGACAAGGCGACCGTCGAGGGCACGCTCATCGTCGACCCGGCCGGCCGGGCCGCCCAGCAGGTGTTCGACATCGGCGGCGAGGTCGACGGCGGCGAGCTCATCATCTCCCGCACCGTCTCCTCCGAGGGCCGGTCGCGGGCCTGGCTCGGCGGGCGCACCGTCCCGGTCGGCACGCTGACGTTCCTGGCCGACGACCTGGTGGCCGTCCACGGGCAGATGGACCAGCAGCGGCTGCTCCAGCCGGGCCGCCAGCGCGCCGCGCTCGACCGCTACGCCGGAGACGAGCTGGTCAAGCCGCTGCGCGCCTACGAGCAGACCTACAAGCGCCACAAGCAGGTCGGTGACCTGCTCGCCGAGCTGACCGGCCGGGCGCGCGAACGCGCGCAGGAGGCCGACGTGCTGCGGTTCGGCCTGGAGGAGATCGAGAAGGTCGCCCCCGTGGCCGGCGAAGACGTCGAGCTGAAGGAGGAGGCCGAGCGCCTCACCCACGCCGACACCCTCCGCACGGCCGCGACGACCGCCCACACCGCGCTGCTGGGCGACCCGATGTCGGGGCCCGAGGCGGCGCCCGACGCGGTGTCGCTCATCGGGCAGGCGCGCTCGGCCGTCGAGTCGGCCCGCGACTACGACCCCGCCCTCGCCGGTCTCGCCGAGCGGCTGGCCGAGGCCGGTTACCTGCTCAACGACGTGGCGACCGAGCTGGCCGCCTACGCCGAGTCGGTCGAGGCCGACCCCCAGCGCCTGTCGATCGTCCACGAACGCCGCTCCCTGCTCAACGGGCTGACCCGCAAATACGGCGCCGACGTCGCCGAGGTGCTGGCCTGGGCCGAACGGGCGGCGGTCCGCGTCGGCGAGCTCGACGGCGACGACGACCGCATCGGCGAGCTGACCCGCGAACACGAGGAGCTGACCGCGCGGCTCGGCGAGCTGGCCGGTGAGCTGACCCGCATCCGCGAGGCCGCCGCCGAACGCTTCGCGGTCGCGGTGACCGAGGAGCTGACCGCGCTGGCCATGCCCCACGCCCGGGTCGCCGTCGTGATCGAGTCGAGCGGCGACTTCGGCCCGGCGGGGGTCGACGAGGTCGAGCTGCGCATGGCCCCCCATCCGGCGTCCCCGCCGCTGCCGCTGAACAAGGGCGCGTCGGGGGGCGAGCTCAGCCGCGTCATGCTGGCCATCGAGGTCGTGTTCGCGGGCGCCGACCCGGTGCCGACGTTCGTCTTCGACGAGGTCGACGCGGGCGTCGGCGGCAAGGCGGCCGTGGAGATCGGGCGGCGGCTGGCCAAGCTGGCCCGCACCGCCCAGGTCATCGTGGTCACCCACCTGCCCCAGGTGGCCGCCTTCGCCGACCAGCATCTCGTGGTCGAGAAGGACAGCGACGGCAGCGTGGTCCGCAGCGGCGTGGTCACCCTCGACCGCGAGGCCCGCAAGCGCGAGCTCGCCCGCATGCTGGCCGGCATGGAGGACTCCGAGCTCGGCCGCGCCCACGCGGAGGAGCTGCTGGCCACGGCGGCGGCCGCGAAGTCGGCCGGCTGACGCGCGGCCCGTGGCCGCTCTTTCCGTCGTCGCGGCGGGTGGCCTGAGCGGGTGCTGGGCGCCGGATGCGGCGCGATGGGGCGACGGCGGGCGGCGCCGGGGTGGGCGGAGCCGTAACGGAAATGAAAGAGCAGCTCAGCGGCGGCTTAGTCACATATCGGAAACTTGTCAGCGAATCTCGTGAAAGTCGGTCAGGCTGGAGTCACCACGGGTGGCGGTCGTGCGGGGGCGTGCGGCCGTCGTCGGGAAACGCTTCCCGCGACGGGTGACATCGGTTCGTGTTCTGGGCAGAGGTGGGCATCGTGCCCGGACGAGGCCGGATGGCGACATGGGGGACGGCGGCATGAGGGCAGGGTGGCGACAAAGCTGGCGGGTGCCGGGGTGTCGGGCCTTCATGGTCGTCGCCTCTGGCAGGATGGTCCCGATGAAGGTCTCGAGCGTCAGGGTTCCAGGCCTCCGCCGCCGGAAGGTCAGTGTCCTTCCCGGGGTGACTGCGACGGCGCGCATCGACCGGCGCACCAAGAGGCTCACCAAACGCCTTCGCCCGGGGGAAGTCGCGATCATCGATCACGTCGACATCGACCGGGTCAGCGCGGAGGCCCTCGTCGCGTGTGGCGTGGCCGTGGTGGTCAACGTCGCGGCGAGCGTCTCCGGCCGTTACCCCAACCTGGGGCCGCAGATCCTGCTCGAAGCCGGGGTGACCCTGGTCGACAACGCGACGCCCGAACTGTTCGAGAAGGTCCGCGACGGCGACACGGTCCGGATCTCCGAGGGCGTCGTCTACGTCGACGAGGAGATCGCCGGCAAGGGCGAGGTGATGACCGCCGAGTCGGTCGAGGCCGCGATGGTCGAGGCCCGCGCGGGGTTGTCGGTCCAGATCGAGGCGTTCACCGTCAACACCATGGAGTACGTCCGCCGCGAGCGCGACCTGCTCATCGACGGTGTCGGCGTGCCCGACGTCCGCACCAGGCTCGACGGGCGGCACGCCCTGATCGTGGTCCGCGGTTACCACTACAAGGAAGACATCGCCGCGCTGCGGCCCTACATCCGCGAATACCGGCCGGTCATGATCGGGGTCGACGGCGGCGCCGACGCGCTGCTGGAAGCGGGCTACCGGCCCGACATCATCGTCGGCGACTTCGACTCGGTGTCCGACGAGGCGCTGAGCGGCGGCGCCGAGCTGGTCGTCCACGCCTATCCCGACGGGCGGGCCCCCGGGCTCGACCGGGTGCGCAAGCTGGGGCGCGACGCCGTCGTCTTCCCGGCCGCCGCCACCAGCGAGGACATCGCCATGTTGCTGGCCGACGAGAAGGGCGCCTCGCTCATCGTCGCGGTCGGCACCCACGCCACGCTCGTCGAGTTCCTCGACAAGGGGCGGTCGGGCATGGCCAGCACCTTCCTCACCCGGCTCCGGCTGGGCAGCAAGCTCATCGACGCCAAGGGCGTCAGCAGGCTCTATCGCAGCCGCATCTCCGCGGCGTCGCTGCTTCTCCTGGTGGCCACCACCATCGTGACGATCGGCGTGGTGCTGTTCGTCTCGCCGGTCGGCAAGATCTGGCTCGACGGGGCGCAGGACGTCTGGAACGGCTTCATCTTCTGGGTGGTCGGACTCTTCTCGTGATCGATTTTCGCTATCACCTCGTCTCCATCGTGGCGATCTTCCTGGCGCTGACCGTGGGCATCGTGCTCGGCAGCACCGTCATCCAGGATCCGATCATCGAGTCGACGCAGGTGACCGCCGAGACGTTGAAGAAGGAGAACCTGACCCTGCGGGCCGAGATGGCCGCGCAGCAGGCCCGCGAAGACGGCAACAACACCTTCGTCGCCTCCGCCACCGCCGAACTGGTCGAGCGCGACCTGGCCGGCGAGCGGGTCGTGGTCGTCGAGGCGCCGGGCGCGCCCACGGCCCTGCGCGACCCGCTGCGCGAGGTGCTGGAGCTGGCCGGCGCGACCTACACGGGCCGGGTGTCGCTCACCGACGGCTTCCTGGAGCCCGAGCAGGCCGGGGTCGTCGACGGGCTGGCGGCCCAGCTCGCCCCGGCGGGGGCGGCCTTCCCCGAGGGGGCCACGCCCTACGACAAGGCGGGCACCGTCCTGGCCGCCGCGCTCGTGACGAACATGCGGCCGCAGGCGGGCACCGTCAACACGGCCGCCTCGACCGTGTTGTCGGCCTTCCAGGAGGGCGGGTTCATCGCGGTCTCCGGCGAACCGGCCGACCGGGCGACCCTGGCGATCGTGGTCGCGCCCGCGCTGCCCTACGAGGGCGAGACGGCCGAGACGATGAACGGGGCGATCGTCTCGGTGTCCGGCGCCCTCGACAAGGCCGGGCTCGGTACCGTCATGACCGGCACCACCGCCGCCTCGGCGACCGGCGGCGTCATCGCCGCGCTGCTCGACTCGGGCGAGGAGACCTCCCAGGTCTCCAGCGTCGACACCCTCGACCTCCCCTCGGGGCGGATCGTCGTGGTCGACGCGCTCCGCGAGCAGCTCGGCGGGCAGTCGGGCGCCTACGGGATCGGCAGCGGCGCGACCGCGTTCGAACCGGCCCCGGCCGTGCCCGCGATCACGCCGTCCGTCACCCCCTTGGCCACTCCCTCAGCCACCTCGTCTCCCGTGGCCTCGTCCACGGGCTGACCCGGAAGGATCCGCCGTGACTCAACGTCCCCTGCTCCTCGCCCTGGCGGGGGCGGCGCTCGGCGCGGCCGCCGCGCGGGCCGCCTACGCGGCCTTCACGAAGAAGCAGCCGTTCGGCGACGAGAAGACCTGGGCCCGCGTCAACCATCGCGGCGAGCCCGTCACGCTGCTCGAAGGCCCGGCGTTCGCGGCCGGGGCCGGGGCCGCGCTGGCGCTCACCCCGGGGCTCCCCGTCCGGGTGAAGGCCGCCGGCGTGCTGACCTCCGTGGCCTGCGGCGCGCTCGGCGCCTACGACGACGTGTTCGGCACCAGCGCCTCCAAGGGCTTCAAGGGCCATCTGTCGGCGCTGCGCAGGGGGCAGGTCACCAGCGGCGCGGTGAAGATCCTCGGGATCGGCGCGACGGGACTCGCCGCCGCCGCCCTGACCCGCCGGAACGTGGCCGACATCGCCATCGACGGCCTGCTGATCGCCGGGTCGGCCAACCTGGCCAACCTGTTCGACCTGCGGCCCGGCCGGGCGATCAAGGTCGGCCTGCTGGCCGGCGCGCCGCTCGCCGGCTCGCCGCTGGCGGCCGTGCCCCTCGGCGCCGCCGCAGCGCTGCTCCCCGGCGACCTGGCCGAACGGGCGATGCTCGGCGACACCGGCGCCAACGCGCTCGGCGCGCTGCTGGGCCTGGCGGCCGCCCAGAAGCTGGGGCGTCCGGGGCGGCTGGCCGTGCTGGGCACCGTCGCGGCGCTGACGGCCGCCTCGGAGAAGGTGTCGTTCACCAAGGTCATCGCGGGGAATCCGGTGCTGAACCGGCTCGACATGCTCGGGCGCCGCCCGGTGCCGCCTCCGGCCGAGGTCACCCGGCCCACCCCTTGACCACCCGGGGGGTCGCGGGCGCGGCCCTGCTCATCGGCGTCATCACGATCGCGGCGCGGGTCACCGGCTTCGCCAAGCAGCTCGTGTTCGCCAAGACGGTCGGCACGGGCTGCCTGTCGTCGGCCTACTTCACCGCGAACGCGGTCCCCAACCTGATCTTCGAGATCGTCGTCGGGGGCGCGCTGGCGGGCATGGTCGTGCCGGTGCTGGCGGGCGCGGCCGAGCGTGGTGACCGCGAGACCGCGGGGCGGATCGCGTCGGGGCTGCTGACCTGGGTCGTCGTGCTGCTGGTGCCGCTGAGCGTGCTGGCCGCGCTGTTCGCGGGCCCCATCGTGTGGTTGTTCGTGCCCGGCGCCATGGTCGGGTGTGACGGCGGTGACGTCGTGGTGCTCGCCGCCCACATGCTCGTCGTCTTCGCGCCCCAGATCCTCCTGTACGGTCTGGCGGTCGTCCTCTACGGCGTGCTGCAGGCCCACCGGCGCTTCGCCGGGCCCGCCCTGGCCCCGCTGATCTCCAGTGTCGTCGTCATCGCGGCCTACCTGGCCTTCGTCCCGCTCGGCGGCACGGTCGACATCGCCGGGCTGCCCCGCGAGGCCGAACTCGTGTTGTCGGTCGGCACCACGCTCGGGGTGGCGTCCCTCGTGCTCACCGTGCTGTGGCCGGTCGCCCGGCTGAATTTGCGCTGGCGTCCGACGCTGAGCTTCCCCGCCGGGGTCGCCCCGCAGGTCAGACGCCTGGCGGTGGCCGGACTGAGCACGCTGCTGGCGCAGCAGGCCGCGATGGCCGTGGTGGTCAGGCTGGCCAACCAGGGCGGCACCGGGCGGCTGGCCGCCTACAACTACGCCTGGGCCGTCTATCTGGTGCCGTACGCCGTGCTCGCCGTCCCCATCGCGACCAGCGTCTTCCCCGTGCTCTCCGCCCGATGGGAGGCCGGCGACGGGCGGGGCTTCGCCGAACTGGCCGCCCGCACCACGCGCGCGGTGGTGCTCGTCTCCGGCCTGGCGGCGGGCGCGCTGGTCGCGGTCGCCGCGCCGGTGGCCGAGGTGTTCCTGACGACCAAGTCGGAGGTGCCGCCCGACCAGCTCACCCTGGGCATCGTCGCCTTCGCCCCCGGCCTGGTCGGCTACGGCCTGATGGCCCACCTGTCGCGTGTCCTGTACGCCGGCGGCCACGGCCGCCCCGCCGCCCGCGACCAGGTCGCCGGGTGGCTCGTGGTGATCGCCGCCCAGGTCGCCCTGGTGCTGACCCTGCCCGACGACTGGGCGGTCGGCGCGCTGGGCCTGGGCAGCACGATCGGCATGACCACCGCGGGCGTCCTGCTGCTCCTGGCGGTCCGCCGTGCCCACGGCCCCCTGGAAGGGCTCACCCGGGCCGTGCTCGCCGCGGTCGCCGGCGGTGTGACGGGCGCGGTCGCCGGTTCCGCCGTCGTCTGGCTGCTCGGCACCCCCGGCCTGTGGGGCAGTGTGCTGGTGGCGGGCCTGGCCGGGATCGTGGCGGCCGGTTCCGGCGGCGCGGTCGCGGCCGCGATCGACCGCGACGACCTCAAGGAAGTGATCAGACGGTGAAGATCCTGCTGACCCTCGGCACCAGCGCCGGGGGAGTGGGCCGCCACGTCCGCACCCTCGCCGACGGCTTCGCGGCCCGGGGGCACGAGGTCGTCGTCGCCGGTCCGGCCGAGACCCGGCACCGGTTCGGCTTCACCCAGGCCTTCGCCGAGATCCCCGTCTCCGACCGGCCCCACCCGGTCAACGACGCCCGGACGGTGGCCGCCCTGCGCCGGATCGAGGCCGACGTCGTACACGCCCACGGCCTGCGCGCCGGCGCCCTGGCCGCGCTGGCCCGGCCGCGCCGGCTCGTGGTCACGCTGCACAACGCGGTCACCGCCGGGGGCGCGATCGGCGCGGTCTACGCGACCCTCGAACGGATCGTGGCCCGCCGGGCCGACATGGTCCTCGGCGTCTCGCCCGACCTGTGCGAGCGCATGACCGCGCTCGGCGCCCGGGCCGTCGCCCCCGCCGTGGTGCCCGCGCCGCCGCTGGGCGACCTGCCCGCCACCACCGAGTTCGGCGGGAAGAGGGTGCTGCTGACCGTGGCGCGGCTGGCCCAGCAGAAGGGGCTGGAGGTGCTGCTCGACGCCGCGGCCGGGCCGTACCCGCCGGACGTGGTCTTCGCCGTCGCCGGGGAGGGGCCGCTGCGCGACGCGCTCCGGGAGCGGGTGACCCGCGAGAACCTGCCGGTGACCCTGCTCGGCCCGCGCGACGACGTCGCGGCCCTGTTGAAGGCGGCGGCCGCCCTGGTGGTGCCGAGCCGCTGGGAGGGGCAGCCGCTGATCGTCCAGGAGGCGCTGCGGGCCGGGGTGCCCGTCGTGGGCTTCGCGGTGGGCGGCGTGCCGCTCATGACCGGCGACGCGGGCCTGCTGGTGGCGCCCGGTGACCCCGCGGAACTGCGGTCGGCGCTGCTGCGGCTGCTGGGGGACGCACGCCTGGCGGGCGAGCTGAGAACCGCCGCGTCGGCTCGCGGGAGGGCACTGCCGGACGAGGCCGACGCGGTCGAGGCGGCCCTGAAGAACTACGGCTGAGCGGGGAATCACCCGGGCTTGTTCCGGGTTGAGAGGAATAATTCGTTCAGGAAACCTGCCCCTGGGGTTCAGTAGCCCTTGGGGCTGGTCTCTATACTGTTCGCGTTGGGGGGGAGTATCCCTTCGCGACGGTCCCGTCATCACGGTGTCAGCACCCGGGGCCGTCGGTCCGTGTCTGGAGCTTTTCCAGGGGCGGGAGAGACCTCCGGCAGTGTGTTTCGTCGCGCGCCGGAGGGATTAAGGAATTGGACATTCCCGTGTGGGGTTGGGCTGCCGTCATCATCGGCCTGCTCGTGGTCATCGCCATCGACCTGTGGGTCGTCGACCGGGGAGAGCCCAAGGAGTTCTCGCTCCGTCAGGCGGGCTTCTGGGTGGGTCTCTACGTCGCGCTCGCCGTGCTGTTCGGCATCGGCCTGCTGATCTTCGCGGGCCCGCAGCAGTCGGGTGAGTTCTTCGCCGGTTACATCACCGAATACAGCCTGAGCGTCGACAACCTGTTCGTGTTCTTCATCATCATGTCCAGGTTCGCGGTGCCGAAGGCCTACCAGCACAAGGTGCTGACGATCGGCATCCTCATCGCGCTGGTCATGCGCGGGTTCTTCATCGTCGTCGGCGCCGCCGCCCTGAACTCCTTCCACTGGCTCTTCTACGTGTTCGGCGCGATCCTCCTCTACACCGCGTACACGATGATCCGCGACCACAACAAGAGCGAAGAGGACTTCGACGAGAACATCCTGCTGCGCTACGCGCGCCGGGCGTTCCCCACCACCCCCGACTACGTCGGCTCCAAGATGATCGTCCGGGTCGACGGCAAGAAGATGGTCACCCCGATGCTGATCGTCATGATCGCCATCGGCAGCACCGACCTGCTGTTCGCCCTCGACTCCATCCCCGCGATCTTCGGTCTGACCACCGACGCGTTCATCGTCTTCACCGCCAACGCGTTCGCCCTGATGGGCCTGCGCCAGCTCTACTTCCTGCTCGGCGGCCTGCTGCAGCGCCTGGTCTACCTCAGCTACGGCCTGGCGTTCATCCTCGCCTTCATCGGCGTGAAGCTGATTCTCGAGGCCATGCACGACGTGGTCGACTGGGCGCCGAAGATCCCGATCTCGGTCTCGCTGAGCGTCATCATCGGCACGATGGTGATCACGACGGTGGCGAGCATCATCAAGTCCCGCCGCACCCCGGCCGTCGAGAAGGACGCCGCCCCCGAGCAGGCGGAGCGCCACTAAGCCACCAAAACCCCACTGGGGTGCCGCGCTTGACGCGAAAGAGGACGGTTAGGGACTGTGGCATCGGTAACATAACTGCTTAAGTCGCAAATCCGTCCTCTAGTCGCAAAAGAGTACAAAGGCTCCTAGTGTCGAACGAAATGGAAAGTCCTCGCCCGCGCGTACGGCTCGCGCGCGGTGTGTCGCCGTGGCTGGCTCCGACAGCGGCCGCGGCGGCCGTGACCGCGGCCCTGACCGCTCGGTCTCCCAAGTGGGCTCTCGCGGCGGTGCCGCTGACGGCCCTCACGGGAGGGATGCTCTGGTTCTTCCGTGATCCTGACCGTTCGCCCGGCGCCGGGCGGCTGCTCTCGCCCGCCGACGGCGTCGTGCAGAGCGTCGACCCCTGGCCCGATGGCCGCACCCGCGTCGCCATCTTCATGAGCCCGCTGAACGTCCACGTCAACCGCGCCCCCGCCGCCGGGACCGTCGTCTCGGTCGAGCACGTCGCGGGGGGCTTCGTGCCGGCGTTCAACAAGGACAGCGACAAGAACGAACGTGTGGTGTGGCACTTCGACACCGCGCTCGGCGACATCGAGATGGTCCAGATCGCCGGGGCCGTCGCGCGCCGAATCGTCCCCTATCTGCAGGCCGGCGCGAAGGTCGCCCAGGGCGACCGCGTCGGGCTGATCCGGCTGGGCTCCCGGGTCGACCTCTACCTGCCCGAGGGCGTCGAGCCCGCCGTGACCGTCGGCGACAAGACCGTGGCTGGGGTGACCCGCATTGACCGCGCCTGATATCAGGGCCGGAAGCTGGTCCGTCGAAGAAGAGGAAGAACCGATAGGGCCGGTCGGCAAGGCGTTCCGCCTGTCGGCCGCCGACCTGCTCTCCCTGGGCAACGCGTTGTCGGGGTTCCTGTCGGTGGTCGTGCTGGCGTACAGCGCGATCGACCAGCTCAAAATGACCCGGGGCAGCTTCGAGCCCGACCCGAGGTTCTTCGGGACCGCCGTCGTGCTGCTGCTCGTCGGGGCGACCTGCGACCTGTTCGACGGGCTGGTGGCCCGCCGGTTCCGGGCCTCGGCGATGGGCGCCGAGCTCGACAACCTCGCCGACGTGATCAGCTTCGGCTTCGCGCCGGCGTTCATGATCGTCATATGGGGCGGGTTCAACGCCCCGCTGCCCCTGTGGCTCGTGCTGGCCGCCGCGGCGTCGGTGCTGCTCGCCGGGGTGACCCGGCTCGCCCGGTTCGCCTGCGTGAAGACCAAGAGCGGCGACTTCATGGGCCTGCCCATCCCCATGGGCGCCATGACGATCGTCTCGATCGTGTTGCTGTTCCAGCCGACGATCTGGACGATCCTCGGCATCTTCGCCACGTCCTACCTGATGATCAGCCGGATCGAGTACCCCAAGCCCAAGGGCAACCTGGCGGCCGTCGTGCTCGGCTGGATGATGATCAACGTGGCCTGCCTCACGATCTGGGCGGCCGGGCTGCCCGGCGGCGACCAGCTCATCCAGGTCGGCGCGATCATGCAGATCGCGATCGTGTCGGCGATCCCGCTGCGGGTGCTGATGTTCAAGCGGGCCCAGCGCAAGGAACGCCGCGCCGCCGACTCGTGACGGGGCGGCTGTCCCGGGGCGGACCCGCCGTTGTTCAATGGGCATATGGCGACCGCCCCGCGTGAGCTGACCCGGTCCTACTTCCTCGGCAAGCTCGCGCGTGAACTCGAACAGCGCGGCTTCGACGTCACCCTGCGGGCCGACCCGCCGTCGCTGAAGGTGAGCGACCCCGAGGCCGCCCTGCTCAACGAGACCGTCGACTGCGTCTCGCTGCAGGGCGGCTGGTTCTACCGGTGGTCGTGGGGCGAGGTGGTGGAGAGCGCCGAGGAGCCCGACGCCGCCGCCACGCTCATCGCCAGGGTGCTGGGCGCGCGCTGACCTACCAGCCGCGCGCCTTCCACTCGGGCAGCGCGGGGCGCTCGGCCCCGAGCGTGGTGTCCTTGCCGTGGCCGGGATAGACCCACGTCTCGTCGTCGAAGCGGTCGAAGATCCGCTCCACGACGTCGGTGTAGAGCTGGGTGAACCGCTCCGGGTCCTTCCAGGTGTTGCCCACGCCGCCCGGGAACAGCGAGTCTCCGGTGAAGAGGTGACCCGGGTAGTAGAGGGCGATCGAGCCCGGCGTGTGGCCGCGCAGGTGGATCACCTCCAGGTCGGTCACCCCGACCGTCACCCGGTCGCCGCCGTCGACGGGCCGGGCCTCGACCGGCAGCGCCGCGGCGTCGTCACGGCCCGCCACCACGGTCGCGCCGGTCGCCCTGACGACCTCCTCCAGGGCGCCCCAGTGGTCGCCGTGCTGGTGGGTGGTCACGATCACGCTGATCGGCTGCCTGCCGATCAGCTCCAGGATCCTGCCGGGCTCGGCGGCGGCGTCGATCAGCATGCCGTCGCCGGTCTCGCGGCAGCGGATCAGGTAGGCGTTGTTGCCGAAGTCGCCGACCTCCATCTTGGCGATGGTGATCTTCTCCAGTTCCCGGACGTCGGCCGGGCCGCCCTTGGACACGTCTCCCGTATAGGTCATGAGATCACGCTAGGCCGTCGGGGGCCGATCGGACCATCCAGGGCGGGGGAGCCGGGAAGCCGTCGGGGGCGTGGCGGCCGGTCAGCCAGGCGACGAGCTCCCGCTTGGTGGCCCGCAGGTCGGGGCCGTCGGCCCCGCTGATCGTCTCGCCGGTGTCGGTCGCGGTCAGGCTCCGGTACGTCGGCTCGCCCGCCAGCCCGGGGGAGTCGCGCCACTCCCAGTGGACGTAGCGGTCGGGCCAGTCGCGCCAGGTGTAGGCCGTGCCGAGGTCGCCGTGGTGGATCTCGACCTCGCGCAGGCGGCGCATGACGATGTACCAGGCGGGGTGCTCGGGCGGGCGGGTGCCGCTGATCAGGGCGTTCCAGCGGTCGCCGGGGATCGCGTCGGCGGCGGCGGCGAAGCGGGCGGTGCTCTCCTCCAGGTCGGCGAGCTGCTCCTTGGCCGGCCTGGCGTAGCCCGCCTCGATGCCGGCGTCGCGTTCGGCGGCGTCGCGGTACTGCGGGGTGACCACGCCCGTACGGGCCCAGGTGAGCAGGTTGACGAGGGAGTCGGCGTTGCGGGCGACGTGGGTGACCACGTGGCCGCGGGTCCAGCCGGGCAGGGCCGAGGGGGCGCGCATCTCGTCGTCGGACAGGGCGGCCACGGTGGCGATCAGCCGGGCGTCGGCGGCCTGGAGCTCCGCCCGGTAGTCGTGAAGGAGGGACATGGCTTCATCCTCGTCCACGGGACAACAGGTTTGACCGGCTGCATACTCTGGATGAGCAGGGGGAGACCGGCCGGGCCGGTTTTTGTCGGTGGCGGCGGATAGCCTGCCCGACGCACACCTGTAGACCCCAACGACCATCGGGAACGCTGTGGCTGACCGTCTCGTCGTGCGTGGCGCACGCGAACACAATCTGAAGGACGTCTCTCTCGATCTCCCCCGAGACGCCCTGATCGTCTTCACCGGGCTGAGCGGCTCAGGCAAATCGAGCCTGGCCTTCGACACGATCTTCGCCGAGGGCCAGCGGCGCTATGTCGAGTCGCTGTCGGCCTATGCCCGGCAGTTCCTCGGCCAGATGGACAAGCCCGACGTCGACTTCATCGAGGGCCTGTCCCCGGCGGTCTCGATCGACCAGAAGTCGACCAGCCGCAACCCGCGCTCGACTGTCGGCACGATCACCGAGGTCTACGACTACCTGCGGCTCCTGTGGGCCCGCATCGGCAAGCCCCACTGCCCGACCTGCGGGCGGCCGATCGCCCGGCAGACCCCGCAGCAGATCGTCGACCGCGTCCTCGAACTGGAGGAGGGCACCCGCTTCCAGGTGCTCGCGCCGGTCATCCGGGGCCGCAAGGGCGAATACGCCGAGTTGTTCCGCGAGCTCCAGACCAAGGGCTACGCCCGCGCCCGCGTCGACGGCACGATCATCCGCCTCGAAGAGCCGCCGACCCTCAAGAAGTACGAGAAGCACGACATCGAGGTGATCGTCGACCGGCTGGCGGTCAAGGAGTCGGCCCGCCGGCGCCTGACCGACTCGGTCGAGACCGCGCTGCAGTTGTCCGGCGGCACGATCACCCTCGACTTCGTCGACCTGGAGGCCGACGACCCCAACCGGGAGCGCTTCTACTCCGAGCACCTCTACTGCCCCTACGACGACCTGTCGTTCGAGGAGCTGGAGCCCCGGTCGTTCTCGTTCAACTCGCCGTTCGGGGCCTGCCCCGAGTGCACGGGCCTCGGCACCCGCATGGAGGTCGACCCCGAGCTGGTCGTCCCCGACCCCGAGAAGACCCTCGGCGACGGCGCGCTGACCCCGTGGGCGGGCGGCCACACCAGCGACTACTTCGAGAAGCTGATGGAGGGCCTGGGCAACGCGCTCGGGTTCGACCTCGACACCCCGTGGGAGAAGCTGACCCGCGCCCAGCAGAACGCCCTGCTCCACGGCCACGACGAACAGGTCCACATCCGCTACAGCAACCGGTTCGGGCGCCAGCGCTCCTACTACACCGACTTCGACGGCGTGATCCCGTGGATCCAGCGCCGCCACGCCGAGTCCGAGAGCGACGCGGTGCGGGAGAAGTTCGAGGGCTACATGCGGGAGATCCCGTGCCCGGCCTGCAAGGGCCGCCGCCTCAAGCCGGTCTCCCTCGCGGTGACCGTCGGCGGGTCGTCGATCGCCGAGGTCGCGGCCCTGTCGATCGGCGAGTGCGCCAGGTTCCTGGCCGGGTTCAAGCTCTCCGAGCGCGACATGCAGATCGCCGAGCGGGTGGTCAAGGAGATCAACGCCCGCCTGGGCTTCCTGCTCGACGTCGGCCTCGACTACCTGACACTCAACCGGGCCGCCGGCACCCTCGCCGGCGGCGAGGCCCAGCGCATCAGGCTCGCCACCCAGATCGGCTCGGGCCTGGTCGGAGTGCTCTACGTCCTCGACGAGCCCTCGATCGGCCTCCACCAGCGTGACAACATGCGCCTGCTGGAGACCCTGATCCGGCTGCGCGACATGGGCAACACCCTGATCGTCGTCGAGCACGACGAAGACACCATCGCGGCGGCCGACTGGGTGGTCGACATCGGCCCCGGCGCCGGTGAACACGGCGGCCAGGTGGTCGTCTCGGGCACCGTCGAAGAACTCCTGTCCAGTGAGGAGTCGCTGACCGGCGCCTACCTGTCGGGGCGGCGGGCCATCGCGGTGCCGAAGAAGCGCCGCAAGCGCGACCGCAAACGCCAGCTCGTGGTGAAGGGCGCCCGGGAGCACAACCTCGGCGGCATCGACGTCGAGTTCCCGCTCGGCGTCTTCACCGCCGTGACCGGGGTGTCGGGATCGGGCAAGTCGACGCTGGTCAACGACATCCTCTACAACGCGCTGGCCAAGGAGCTCCACGGCGCGAAGACCGTGCCGGGGCGGCACTCCCGGGTGAACGGGGTCGACCAGCTCGACAAGGTCGTCCACGTCGACCAGTCGCCGATCGGGCGCACCCCGCGCTCCAACCCGGCGACCTACACCGGGGTGTTCGACCACGTCCGGAAGTTGTTCGCGCAGACGACCGAGGCCAAGATCCGGGGCTACCAGCAGGGCCGGTTCAGCTTCAACGTCAAGGGCGGGCGCTGCGAGGCGTGCGCCGGCGACGGCACCATCAAGATCGAGATGAACTTCCTGCCCGACGTCTACGTCCCGTGCGAGGTCTGCCACGGCGCCCGCTACAACCGGGAGACGCTGGAGGTCCACTACAAGGGCAAGACGATCGCCGAGATCCTCGACATGCCGATCGAGGAGGCGCTCGACTTCTTCGAGGCCATCCCGGCGATCAGCCGTCACCTGCGGACCCTCAACGACGTCGGCCTCGGCTACGTCCGCCTCGGGCAGCCCGCCACCACCCTGTCGGGCGGCGAGGCCCAGCGCGTCAAGCTCGCCTCCGAGCTGCAGCGGCGGTCGACCGGCCGCACGATCTACGTGCTCGACGAGCCGACCACCGGTCTCCACTTCGAGGACATCCGGCGCCTGCTGGGCGTGTTGGAGCGGCTGGTCGACGCCGGGAACACGGTCATCGTGATCGAGCACAACCTCGACGTGATCAAGACGGCCGACTGGGTGATCGACATGGGCCCCGAAGGGGGCTCGGGCGGCGGCCGGGTGGTCGCGACCGGCACCCCCGAAGACGTCGCGCTCGTCGACGGCAGCCACACCGGGTCGTTCCTGCGAAAGATCCTCGACCTGTAAGTGCATTTCTTCATATTCCGGTGGGATCCGGTAGGCCAGGCTGAACCACGAACGGGGTTGGGCCCGTACCTACCAATGATCGGGAAGTCCCCCAGCGGAGGATGGAAATGAACGTTGACGGCACCTCTGAGCAGGAACAGGTCACGAGCGCGCTGACGCGGCGGGGCCTGGTCTTCGCGGTGGGCGGCGCCGGGCTGGCCGCCGCCCTGACGGCGTGCACCGGCTACTCCTCCGGCACGGCCACCAGCGCCGAGCCGCCGGGGTCGGTGCCCGCCGACCAGGCGAAGCCGGCCTGGGGCGACAACCCGCCTCCCACCGGCGACGCCCAGGCCGAAGCACCCCCGGCCGACGAGCCGGAAGAGGAGCCGGCCGACCCGCCGGCCGAGGAGGAGCCGCCCGCGCAGGCCGCCGACGCCTTCGCCAAGACGGCCGACATCCCCGAGGGCGGCGGCAAGATCTTCGAGGCCGAGAAGGTCGTCATCACCCAGCCGACGCCGGGCAACTTCAAGTGCTTCACGGCGGTCTGCACGCATGCGGGGTGCACGGTGGCCAGCATCTCGGGCGGGACGATCAACTGCCCGTGCCACGGGAGCAAGTTCAAGATCTCCGACGGGTCGGTGGCGGGCGGCCCCGCGCCGTCGCCGCTGGAGGAGAAGCAGATCACGGTGAGCGGGGACAACATCGTCCTGGCGTGATTATGGCGCGTGCTTCGCACGCGCGGCCCGGGCGGAGGGGGCCGGCTGCCGAGGGTGTGGCTTGGGGTGTCGGAGGTGCTCGGTTGACGGTCGGTTGATGATCATGGAGTGGTGTGGGGGTTCGCGCGGGCCGGTCGGCCGGGGTGGTTCGTACTGGCCGCGGGGGCCGTGCTGGGGTGGGGGGTGCTCGTCGCCTTCCGGCATGCCTGGCTGGCCGATTGGGACCTCCACGTCGCCACCCTGCGGGCGATGCTCGACGAGCCGCCCGCCGGGGGGTGGACGCCGACGCCCTACGTGCTCGGGCTGGCTCTTCTCGCCCGGGTCTCCGGTGCGGGGCCCGAGACCGTTCTCGGGGCCGCCGGGATACTGAACGTCCTGTTGCTGCTGGTCGCGCTGCGGGCGTTCGGGCGGGAGCTCGGCGCGCGTGACTCCGTCGCCGCGTTGGCGGCGGTGTTCACGATCGTCCTGTGGGGGGTCAGCGGGTTCGGGGCTACCGGGTTTCCCGGGCTCACCTCGTTGTCGTTCTCGTTCGCCTTTCCGTCGACGCCGGCGTTAGCGCTGATGGTGCTGACGTGGACGGTGTTCGTGCGGTTCCGGGAGAGCGGGCGCGGGCTCGTCGGGCTGGTGCTGCTGCCGCCGGTGATCCTGCTCGTGCACCCGTTCGCGGCCGTGGCGACGATGCTCGGAGTGGTGGGCATCCTGGTGGCCCGGCGGTGGCAGTGGCGGCGGCTGGTGCTGATCGTCCCTGCGGGGGTGGGGGCGATCGCGCTGGCGCTCGCGTGGCCCTATCCCGACGTGACCGGGGTGCTGGCCGATTCGCCGGAGTTCTCGGAA
The DNA here is from genome assembly GCF_001570565.1 of Herbidospora yilanensis. Classification (GTDB taxonomy): domain Bacteria; phylum Actinomycetota; class Actinomycetes; order Streptosporangiales; family Streptosporangiaceae; genus Herbidospora; species Herbidospora yilanensis. The sequence continues at coordinate 28,448 of NZ_BBXE01000019.1, forward strand.
GTGCACGCGCCGCTGCTGGAGGACCCCCATCTCCGGTACGGCCTCGCGCTGCTCGGCGTTCCCGCCCTCCTCTACGGCGTGCGCTGGCGGCTCGGCAGGGAACTGCTGATCATCGCCGCCCTCGGGACCGGTGTCGTCGGCGTGGCCGCGTGGGCGGGGCGTTATGAGTTCGCCCGGTTCGTGCCGGTCGTCGTGCTGATGTGCCATCTGGCGCTGGCGCGGCACCTGGGGGAGCGGATGACGGGCTGGCGGCCCTACGCCGTCGTGACCGCCATCGGCTGTCTCGCCGGGTTCGTGGCGGCGATGCCGCAGATGGTGGAGACGCTCCCGTGATGTCCTCGATCATGGAATCGGAATGTCAGCGGGGGCGGATAGTCTTTGAGGGTGGCTGATCCGGCAACCTATCGGCCCGCACCCGGATCGATCCCCGAGTCCCCCGGCGTCTACCGTTTCAGGGATCCCTCCGGCCGGGTGATCTACGTGGGCAAGGCGAAGAGCCTGCGGCAACGGCTGAACTCCTACTTCGCCGACTTCGCGAGCCTCCACTTCCGCACGCAGTCGATGCTGACCACCGCGGCCCGCGTCGACTGGACCGTCGTCGGCACCGAGGTCGAGGCCCTCCAGCTCGAATACTCCTGGATCAAGGAGTTCGACCCCCACTTCAACGTCAAATACCGCGACGACAAGTCCTATCCCTACCTCGCGGTGACGATGTCCGACGAGTTCCCCCGCGTCCAGGTGATGCGGGGAGCCAAGCGCAAGGGCACCCGCTACTTCGGGCCCTACAGCCACGCGTGGGCCATCCGCGAGACCGTCGACCTGCTGCTGCGGGTCTTCCCGGTCCGCACCTGCTCGGCGGGGGTGTTCAAGCGGGCCGGTCAGATCGGGCGGCCCTGCCTGCTCGGCTACATCGACAAGTGCTCGGCGCCCTGCGTCGGCCGGGTCACTCCCGAGCAGCACCGCGACCTGGCCGAAGACTTCTGCGACTTCATGGCCGGCAACACCAGCCGCTTCATCAGGCGCATCGAACAGGAGATGCGCGAGGCGGCGGCGGTGGAGGAGTACGAACGCGCCGCCCGCCTGCGCGACGACGTCCAGGCCCTCCAGAAGGCGCTGGAGAAGCAGGCCGTGGTGCTCGGCGACGCGACCGACGCCGACGTCGTGGCCCTGGCCGAAGACGACCTCGAAGCCGCCGTCCAGGTCTTCTACGTGCGCGGGGGGCGCATCCGCGGCCAGCGCGGCTGGGTCGTCGACAAGGTCGAGGAGTCCTCGCCCGGCGACCTGGTCGAACACTTCCTCATCCGGATGTACTCCGAGGCCGAGATCCCGCGCGAGATCCTCGTCCCGGCCGACCCGCCCGACCTCGACGCCGTGGTCGAGCTGCTCTCCGAGGCGAAGGGCGCCCGCGTCCAGGTCAGGGTGCCGCGGCGCGGCGACAAGAAGGCGCTCATGGAGACCGTCGAGCGCAACGCGAAAGAGGCGCTCACCCAGCACAAACTGCGCCGCTCCAGCGACCTCACCAGCCGCAGCAAGGCCCTCCAGGAGCTCGCCGACGGGCTCGACCTCGACCAGGCGCCGCTGCGCGTCGAGTGCTACGACGTCTCCCACATCCAGGGCACCAACGTGGTCGCCTCGATGGTCGTCTTCGAAGACGGGCTGGCCCGCAAGAGCGAATACCGGCGGTTCCAGATCAAATCCACCGAAGGCGACGTCGCGTCCATCCACGAGGTCATCACCCGGCGGTTCCGCCGCTACCTCGAAGAACGCAGCGCCACCGGCGAGTTCGGCGGCGAACCGACCGGCGAGCCGATCGACCCCGAGACCGGCCGCCCGCGCAAGTTCGCCTACCCGCCCAACCTGGTCGTCGTCGACGGCGGCCCCGCGCAGGCCGCGGCGGCCCAGCGGGCCCTCGACGAGCTCGGCATCGACGACGTGGCGGTGTGCGGCCTGGCCAAGCGGCTCGAAGAGGTCTGGCTGCCGGGAGACGACCAGCCGGTGATCCTGCCGCGCACGAGCGAGGCCCTCTACCTTCTGCAGCGGCTCCGTGACGAAGCGCATCGCTTCGCGATCACCTACCATCGTGCCAAGAGGTCCCGATCGCTCAAAGAGAGCGCTCTGGACGCGGTCCCCGGTCTCGGTCCCGCCCGGCGGCAGGCTCTTCTCCGTCACTTCGGCTCCGTGAAACGCCTTGGTGACGCGACGGCCGCCGAGATATGCGAGGTTCCCGGCATCGGGCCGGCGACGGCCGAGGCGATCGTCGCGGCGTTGAAGGGGGAGAGCGCATGAGCGAGAACACCACCGGCGAGCCCGGGTTCGTGATCGTCACCGGCATGTCCGGCGCCGGGCGCAGCACCGCGGCCAAGGCACTGGAGGACCTGGGCTGGTTCGTCATCGACAACCTGCCGCCCGGCCTGCTGTTCTCGCTGGCCGAGGAGGCCGGGCGGGTCAAGCTGGCCGCCGACCACGTCGCGGCGGTCGTCGACGTGCGGTCGCTGGCGTTCACCACCGACCTGAACGCGGCGATCGAGGAGCTCGACGGCCGCGGGGTCGAGGTCCGGGTGGTCTTCCTGGAGGCCAGCGACGACGAGCTGGTGCGCCGGTTCGAGAACGTGCGCCGGCCCCATCCCCTCCAAGCGGAGAACCGCCTGGTCGACGGCATCGACCGCGAGCGGGGCATTCTGCGCGAGGTCCGGGCCAACGCCGACCTGGTGATCGACACCTCCAAGCTCAACGTCCACGAACTCCGCAAGAAGATCGTCTCGTTCTTCGGCGGGGAGGACCGGCCAGGCCTTAAGGTCAACGTGGTGTCGTTCGGTTACAAATACGGCCTTCCGGTCGATGCCGACCTCGTGGTCGACTGCCGTTTCCTGCCCAACCCTCACTGGGTGCCGGAACTGCGGCCGATGAACGGTCTCGACGTCCCGGTGAGGGAATATGTGCTCAGCCAGCCCGGCGCCAAGGAGTTCCTCGACGGCTACGAGGAGGTCTTCGGCGTGGTGGCCGCCGGTTACACCCGCGAGGGCAAGGGCTACGCCACCCTCGCCGTCGGCTGCACCGGCGGCAAGCACCGCAGCGTGGCCATGGCCGAGCAGCTCGGCGCACGGTTGCGCGAGCGCGGCATGGACGTCCAGGTCAGCCACCGCGACGTGGGTCGCGAGTGAGTGACGACGCCCCCGCGAGACCGAGGGTCGTCGCGCTCGGAGGGGGCCACGGCCTGCACGCCTCACTCTCGGCCCTGCGCCGGGTCACCACCGACCTCACGGCGGTCGTCACCGTCGCCGACGACGGCGGCTCCAGCGGCCGGTTGCGCCGCGAACTCGGCGTGCTGCCGCCCGGCGACCTGCGCATGGCGCTGGCCGCGCTCTGCGGCGACGACGAGTGGGGCCAGACCTGGTCCCGGGTCGTCCAGCACCGTTTTCACGGCGAGGGCGACCTGCGGGGCCACGCGGTCGGCAACCTGCTGATCGTGGCGCTCTGGGAGCTCCTTGACGACCCTGTCAAGGCGCTCGAATGGGTCGGCCGCCTTCTCGGCGCCCACGGGCGGGTGCTGCCGATGGCCTCGGTGCCGCTCGACATCCAGGCCGAGGTCGAGCTCGACGGCGCGGTCACGACCGTCCGGGGGCAGGTCGCGTGCGCGCTCACACCCGGTCGGGTGCGGGCGATTTCGCTCGTTCCATCCGATCCGCCGGTGTCTCCCGAGGCGGTCAGGGCCATCCACGAGGCCGACTGGGTGGTGTTCGGGCCCGGGTCCTGGTTCACCAGCGTGTTGCCGCATCTGAAGGTTCCCGGGCTGGCCAGGGCGCTGGCGACCACGAGCGCCCGGCGGCTGGTCATCCTCAACCTGGCTCCCCAGCCGGGGGAGACCGACGGCTTCTCGCCCGAGAACCATCTTGAGGTGCTCCGCGACCACGCGCCGTCGCTGCTGGTCGACGCCGTCGTCGCAGATCGGGGCGTGGTTCCCGAACCGGGCGAACTGGAGAAGGCCGTGGTGGCCCTCGGGGGGCGCCTGATATTGGCCGATGTGGGCGCCTCTGACGGATCTCCCAGGCACGACGCACCACGCCTTGCCGCTGTCCTGGACGAGATTTTCCGCGAGAAGCGGTGATACCCCCTAGTCAGCGTGCGAGAGACTAACGGCCATAGTCTGTTTGGGGGAGGACACGCGCTAATGGCCATGACAGGCGTGGTAAAAGACGAGCTGAGCCGTCTGCCGGTGCTGAAGCCCTGCTGCCGCAAGGCCGAGGTGTCGACGCTGCTGCGGTTCGCCAGCGGGCTCCATCTGGTGGGCGGCCGGATCGTGATCGAGGCCGAGCTCGACACCAACGTGACGGCCCGCCGCCTGATCAAGGACATTGGCGAGGTGTTCGGCCACAAGGCCGAGGTCCTGGTGCTGGCCCCGGCGGGGCTGCGGAAGGGGTCGCGCTACGTCGTCCGCGTCTACAAGGACGGTGAGGCGCTGGCGCGGCAGACCGGTTTGATCGACAACCACGGCCGTCCGGTGCGGGGCCTGCCCCGACAGGTCGTGTCAGGAGCGACGTGCGACGCCGAGGCCGCCTGGCGGGGCGCGTTCCTGGCCCACGGCTCGCTGACCGAGCCGGGCCGGTCGATGTCGCTGGAGGTGACCTGCCCCGGCCCCGAGGCCGCGCTGGCCCTGGTCGGGTCCGCCCGCCGGCTGAAGATCCACGCCAAGGCGCGCGAGGTGCGCGGCGTCGACCGCGTGGTCGTCCGCGACGGCGACGCCATCAGCGCCCTGCTGACCCGCCTGGGCGCCCACGACAGCGTGCTGGCCTGGGAGGAGCGCCGGATGCGGCGCGAGGTCCGGGCCACCGCCAACCGCCTCGCCAACTTCGACGACGCCAACCTGCGCCGCTCGGCCCGCGCGGCCGTGGCCGCCGGCGCGCGCGTCCAGCGGGCCCTGGAGATCCTCGGCGACGACGCCCCCGAGCACCTCGTGATCGCCGGGCGGCTGCGCGTGGAGCACAAGCAGGCGTCGCTGGAGGAGCTCGGCCAGATCGCCGACCCGCCGCTGACGAAGGACGCCATCGCCGGCCGCATCCGCCGCCTCCTCGCCATGGCCGACAAACGCGCCCAGGACCTCGGCCTCCCGACCACCGAGGCGAGCCTCACGGCGGACATGCTCAGCGGCTGAAGACCCCACGTAACAGCGCAATTTTTTACAGAAAGTCGCCCCGCTTTGCGGCTTTCTTACGCTATGCCGCCCTGCGGCAGACCCACTTGGTCTAAACCAATTTGAGTCCGATAGGGTCTGCACCGAGGTTTCAGTCACGTAACGACGGACGAGGAGATCGGATCCCCGTGACCATCCGCGTAGGCATCAACGGCTTCGGCCGCATTGGCCGCAACTTCTGGCGAGCCGCCGCAGCCAGCGGCAAGGACATCGAGGTCGTCGCTGTCAACGACCTCACGGACAATGCCACGCTCGCGCACCTGCTCAAGTACGACAGCATCCTGGGCCGCCTGCCCTACGAGGTGAAGGCGACCGCCGACGAGATCATCGTCGACGGCAAGGCCATCAAGGCGTTCGCCGAGCGCGACCCGGCCAAGCTTCCGTGGGGCGACCTGGGCGTCGACGTCGTCGTCGAGTCGACCGGCTTCTTCACCGACGCCAACAAGGCCAAGGTCCACGCCGAGAACGGCGCGAAGAAGGTCATCATCTCCGCTCCGGCGAAGAACGAGGACGTCACCATCGTCATGGGTGTCAACCACGACACCTACGACCCGGCGAACCACACGATCATCTCCAACGCGTCGTGCACCACCAACTGCCTGGCCCCGCTCGGCAAGGTCCTCAACGACTCCTTCGGGATCGAGAAGGGCCTCATGACGACGATCCACGCGTACACGCAGGACCAGAACCTGCAGGACGGCCCGCACGGCGACCTCCGCCGCGCCCGCGCCGCCGCGCTGAACATCGTCCCCACCTCGACCGGCGCCGCCAAGGCGATCGGCCTGGTGCTGCCCGAGCTCAAGGGCAAGCTCGACGGCTTCGCGCTGCGCGTGCCGATCCCCACGGGCTCGGCGACCGACCTGACCGTCGACCTCAAGCGCGAGGTGACCGTCGAAGAGGTCAACGCCGCGTTCAAGGCCGCCGCCGAGGGCCCGCTCAAGGGCTTCCTGACCTACACCGAGGACGAGATCGTCTCCAGCGACATCGTCACCGACCCGAGCTCCTGCATCTTCGACGCCGGCCTCACCAAGGTCTTCGGCAACCAGGTGAAGGTCATCGGCTGGTACGACAACGAGTGGGGTTACAGCAACCGTCTCGTGGACCTCATCGAGTACGTGGGTGCCTCGCTCTGATGCGTGGTCTCGACGAGCTCGACGTGAAGGGTCGGCGCGTCCTCGTGCGCGCCGACCTGAACGTTCCCCTCGACGGGGACGTGATCACCGATGACGGCCGCATCCGCGCCTCGCTCCCGACGATCCGGGAGCTGGCCGGCAAGGGCGCCAAGGTGATCGTCTGCGCTCACCTGGGCCGTCCTAAGGGCCAGGTCAAGCCGGAGTTCTCGCTGGCCCCCGTGGCCAGGCGGCTCTCCGAGCTGCTGGGCGAGCCGGTCGCCTTCGCCGCCGACGTGGTCGGCGACTCCGCCCGCGCCACCGTCGCGGCGCTGGAAGAGGGCCAGGTGGCCCTGCTGGAGAACCTGCGCTACGAGCCGGGCGAGGAGTCCAAGGACGACGCCGCCCGCGCCGAGTTCGCGGCCCGCCTGGCCATGCTCGCCGACCTCTACGTCGGCGACGGTTTCGGAGCGGTCCACCGCCGGCACGCGTCGGTCTACGACGTGCCCAAGCAGCTTCCCCACGCGGTCGGCGGCCTGATCGCCGCCGAGGTCGACGTGCTGAAGAAGCTGACCGAAGAACCGGCCCGCCCCTACGCGGTCGTGCTGGGCGGCGCGAAGGTCTCCGACAAGCTCAAGGTCATCGCGAACCTGCTGACCAAGGTCGACCGGCTGCTCATCGGCGGCGGCATGGCCTACACGTTCCTCAAGGCCCAGGGCTACGAGGTCGGCAAGTCCCTCCTGCAGGAGGAGCAGCTCGACACCGTCCGCGGGTTCCTGAACGAGGCCGCTTCGCGCGGCGTCGACCTGGTCCTGCCGGTCGACATCCTGGCGGCCGTCGAGTTCGCCGAGGACGCCGAGTACGAGGTCGTCGACGCCACCGCCATCCCGGCCGACCGTGAGGGCCTGGACATCGGCCCGCGCACCCGCGAGCTGTTCGCCCAGAAGCTGGCCGACGCCCAGACCGTGTTCTGGAACGGCCCGATGGGCGTGTTCGAGTTCGAGGCGTTCTCGGGCGGCACCCGCGCCGTCGCCGAGGCGCTCGTGCGCTCCGAGGCGTTCACCGTGGTCGGCGGCGGCGACTCCGCCGCGGCGGTGCGCAAGCTCGGCCTGCCGGAAGACGGCTTCTCGCACATCTCGACCGGTGGCGGCGCCTCCCTCGAATACCTAGAGGGCAAGGAACTGCCCGGCCTGATCGCGCTGGAGGACTGACGTGAGCCGCAAGCCGCTCATCGCCGGCAACTGGAAGATGAACAAGAACCACCTTGAGGCGATCAAGCTGGTTCAGGAACTCGCCTTCTCCCTGACCGACAAGGACTTCGACAAGGTCGAGGTCGCGGTGCTGCCGCCGTTCACCGACCTGCGCAGCGTCCAGACGCTGGTCGACGGCGACAAGCTCCGCATCGTCTACGGCGGCCAGGACCTGTCCGCCCACGACGGCGGCGCCTACACCGGGGAGATCTCCGGCGTCATGCTGGGCAAGCTCGGCTGCACCTTCGTGGCGATCGGCCACTCGGAGCGCCGGCAGTACCACGCCGAGGACGACGCCCTGGTCAACGCCAAGGTCCAGGCGGCCTACCGTCACTCGGTGACGCCGATCCTGTGCGTCGGCGAGGGCCTGCCGGTCCGCCAGGCGGGCAACCAGGTCGAGCACACGCTCGCCCAGGTCGACGGCGCCCTCAAGGGGGTCTCGGCCGAGCAGGCGAAGACGATCGTGATCGCCTATGAGCCGGTCTGGGCGATCGGCACCGGCGAGGTCGCCACTCCTGACGACGCTCAGGAGGTGTGCGGCGCGATCCGCGTGCGACTCGCCGAGCTGTACGACACCGAAGTCGCCGACGCCGTCCGTATCCTTTACGGAGGCTCGGTGAAGTCTGACAACATCGCGGGGATCATGGCACAGCCCGACGTCGACGGCGCGCTCGTCGGCGGGGCCAGCCTCGACCCGGCGGAGTTCGTGAAGATCTGCCGGTTTTAGCGCAGATGTCGGCCTAGCTGGGTCATTATGGGGGTGCGACTTGACACCAGGTCGTACCCTCATAGAGCACGTTTGAATCGTCATGCCGCTCAGGCGCTATCCGGAAAAGGTCTGCCGTGACTATCGGAATCTCCATCGCCCTCATTCTGTCGAGCTGCCTCATGGTGCTGCTGGTTCTGCTCCACAAGGGCAAGGGCGGCGGTCTGACGGACATGTTCGGCGGCGGCTTCGCCTCGTCGTTCGGCGGTTCGTCCGTCGTGGAGCGCAACCTTGACCGCCTCACGGTCATCACCGGCGTCGTGTGGTTCGTCTGCATCATCGCGCTCGGCCTGCTGCTCAAGCCGTAGCAGCCCCAAGCGTCACATAGGGTTCATTCTCTCCCCGTGTTCCCCGCGGGGCGATCGAGCGAGGAGTAATCCGTGGGTAGTGGCAACGCGATCCGTGGCAGTCGAGTCGGAGCCGGCCCGATGGGCGAGGCCGAGCGCGGCGAGGCGGCCCCCCGAGTGCGTGTCGCCTTCTGGTGCGCGAATCTTCACGAGACGCGTCCCAGTTTCGCCAGCGACGCGGCCGTCCCGGAGTTCTGGGACTGCCCCCGTTGCGGCCTGCCCGCGGGTCAGGACCAGGCCAACCCGCCTGCTCCGCCGCGCAACGAGCCCTACAAGACGCACCTCGCCTACGTGAAGGAGCGCCGGAGCGACAAGGACGGCGCGCAGATCCTCGCGGAGGCGCTGGAGCGGCTGCGTTCCTCCTCGCGTCCGATCTACTAGTGCGATCTACCAGGACTCGCCGGAACGGCCCCGCTGCGCAGGCAGCGGGGCCGTTCTCGTTCGTCAGTACACCTGCTCTCCGTCCACGAACGTGGCCCGGACCCTGGTGAGGGCGATCTCACCGGCCGGCTGGGCGAAGGGGTCGCGGTCGAGCACGACGAGGTCGGCCGGGCGGCCCGGTTCGATCACGCCCGCCGGTGACCCGTTGAGCCAGGCGCTTCCCTCCGTGTACGCCGTCATGATGGTCCGCAGGTCCAGCGCCTGGCCGGGGAGGAACGGCGTCGCGGAGTGCCCGGCGTGGTGGGAGCCGGGCGGCTCGACCCGGTTGACCGCGACGTGCATGCCCTCCAGAGGGTCGGCCGACGACACCGGCCAGTCGGAGCCGGCCGCCAGACGGGCCCCCGAGGCGACCAGGTCGCCGAACGGATACTGCCACGACGACCGGGGTTCGCCCAGGTAGGGCAGGGTGAGCTCGTCCATCTGGGGGCTGTGGGCGGCCCACAGTGGCTGCAGGTTGGCCACCGCGCCCAGCTTGGCGAAGCGGGGCACGTCGTCGGGGGTGATGATCTGCAGGTGCGCGATGTGGTGGCGGTTGGCCGGGTCGGTGCCCTCCAGGGAGTCGAGCACCTCCCTGACCGCGCGCTCGCCGATGGCGTGGAAGTGGACCTGGAAGCCCAGCGCGTCGAGTTCGCGGACGTAGCCCTTCAGGAGAGCGGGATCCACGTAGGAGAGGCCGGTCCCGCCGCAGTGACATGCGATCTCATCCCGGCTCTTGAGATCGGGCCGGCGGTAAGGCTCGATGACCGCGGCCGTGAAGTTCTCGGCGATGCCGTCCTGCATGATCTTGACGGCCCCGGCGCGGAACCGGTCGAGGCCCTCCGCCGAGGCCCGGCGCTCGACCAGTGACGGGATCTGCTCGGCGCCCCGGGCCCGGTCCCACCACAACGCCGCCACGACGCGGGCCTTCAGCAGGCCCTTGCCGGCCACCGAGAGATAGGTGGGGAGCTGGTCGTCGGAGCCGGCGTACGAGCCGACGATGGCGTCCTGCCAGCCGGTGATGCCCAGGGAGAACAGGTGCCGCTGGGCGTCCAGCAGCGCGGCCTCCTGGTCGGCGGCCGTGGGGCGGGGGGTGAGCAGGCCGACCAGGTCCATCGCGCCCTCGTGCAGGACGCCGGTCGGGGTGCCGTCGGGGTCGCGTTCGATGCGGCCGTCGGCGGGGTCGGGGGTGTGCTTCGTGATGCCCGCCCGCTCCAGGGCCCGCGTGTTGACCCAGGCGGCGTGGTGGTCGCGCTGGATCAGGTAGGCCGGGCGGTCGAGGAAGTCGAGCTGCTCGCGGCGGGGGAGACCGCCGGGGAAGGCGGCCATGTCCCAGCCGCCGCCCTGGATCCACTCCCGGCCGGGGTGGGCGGCGGCGTACTCGGCGATCTCCTGGAGATAGGCGTCGAGGCCGTACACCTCCGACAGTTCGCACAACGCGCGTTCGAGGCCGGCCTGGACCGGGTGGACGTGGCTGTCGGTGAATCCCGGCGTGAGCAGGCCTCCGGCCAGGTCGAAGGGCTCGGCGGCCGGGGTGGCGACCTCGTCGGGCGTTCCCGCGGCGGCGATGACTCCGTCGCGGACCAGCACGGCTTCGGCGAAGCCGCCCGGGGTGAAGACGCGGCCTCCGTGGAACAGGGTCTCGGTCAATTCAGTGTCCTGTGATCTTGTCGGCGATTCTGGCCAGCACGGACGTGCGGGGCACGCCCCCGGCCTCCCGGGCGTCGGCGAGCCGGTAGAGACGGTACATCGCGTGCACCCCCGTCCAGCGCAGGGGCTCGGGCTCCCACTTGCGGACCCGGCGGCCCACCCACGGGAGCGCGGTCAGGCCGGTGTCGCGGCCGAGCACCAGGTCGCGCAGGGTCCGCCCGGCGACGTTGGTCGCGGTGACGCCGTGGCCGGTGTAGCCGCCGGCCCAGCCGAGCCCGGTCGAACGGTCCAGCCCGACGGTGGCGCACCAGTCGCGCGGCACGCCCAGCACCCCCGACCAGGCGTGCGCGACCCGGGTCGAGCGGGCGGCGGGGAAGAAGCCGAGCAGCAGGCGCCAGAGGGCGTCGACGGTCCAGCCGTGGGTGTGGCCGCGGTCGTCGACCCTGGAGCCGTAGAGGTAGGGGCGGCCCCGGCCGCCGAAGGCGATGCGGTCGTCGGCGGTGCGCTGGGCGTACATGTAGTAGTGCGCGAAGTCGCCGAGGAGCTCGTGGCCCCGCCAGCCGACCTCGTCCCAGAAGCCCGGGGGGAGCGGCTCGGTGACGATCATGGAGCTGTTCATCGGCAGCCAGTCGCGGTGGTTGTCCTTCAGGGTGGCGGTGAACCCCTCGGTGCAGCGGAGGATCACATCGGCGCGGACCGTGCCGCGCGCCGTCGTCACCCGGCCGGGCGCGATCCCGGTCACCTCGGTGCCCTCGTAGAGCTCGACCCCGAGGTCCTGTACGACCTTCGCCAGCCCCCTGGCCAGTTTCGCCGGCTGCACCCGCGCACAGTGGGGGCTCCATGAGGCCGTGAGGGCGCCCTCGACCCGGATGCGCTCGTCGACCGGCACCACCGAGACGTCCTCGGGGCCCCAGCCCCAGGCGTGTTGCGCCTCGACCTCCTGCTCCAGGCGCAGTGCCTGCGCGGGGGTTCTGGCGACGTTGAAGACGCCGCCCTTCACCACGTCGGCGTCGACGCCCTCGGCCGCGCAGACGGAGATGACCTCGTCGACGGCGGTGAACAGCTCCCGCTGGAACGCCCGCGCGGCCTCCGCGCCGTGGGTCTTGGCGTAGCGCCGCGGGCTGCCCGGCAGCAGCCCGGCCAGCCAGCCGCCGTTGCGGCCGGAGGCGCCGAACCCGGCGAACTCCTTCTCCAGGACCACGACGCGGCGCGCCGGGTCGGCCTTCACCAGGTAGTAGGCCGTCCAGAGGCCCGTGTAGCCGCCGCCGACGATCGCCACGTCGGCCCGCAGGTCGCCGTCGAGGCGGTGGGCGGGCTCGGGGACGCCGAGTGCCCGGTACCAGTAGGAGACGTCACCGTTGGCGAAGGAATCGGAGAGCGGAGCGTTCATAGGGATAATCCTGCTCTATTCGTCACCGACGCCGCATCTCACGACGGAACACGTCGTCGAGGGTGGCATTAAGCCCCGTTATGCGAAGTCTTAACAGAATTTGTCATGACGAAACGGATGGCATACCGCCATGTAGCAGATGCGTAACAACGCTCCTCCAGCCTGGGATGCAGCGGAGGGAGAGAAGTCATGGGGTTTCTGCGGATCAGGACGACGGTCGACGAACGTCCCGGGCGGCTGGCGTCGCTGGCGTCGGCGCTCGCGGCCAAGGGCGGCAACATCCTCGGCCTGTCCGTGCAACCCGACTCCGACGGCACCGTCGACGAGTTCATCGCCGACATCCCGGCCTCGGCGGACGACGTGCGGGTCGCCCTTGAGGAGGCCGGCGGCCGGCGGGTCAAGGTCGTCCCGGCGACCGCCCACGAACTGACCGACGAGCCGACGCGGGTGCTGCTGCTGGCCGCGCGGCTGCGGGCGATGCCGTGGCGGCTCCCGGAGATCCTCGGCGACCTGCTCCGCGCCGACGACGCCCGCTGGGTGTTCGGCGCCCTGAAGGGTGAACTGCCCGATCCCACCCTGCTGGTGGTGCCGGTGGCGCCGCGCCGGTCGATCCGGTTGCGCCGGACCGGCCTGCCCTTCACCATGACCGAGGCGGCCCGCGCCGCCGCGCTGGTCCGGCTGGCCCAGCCGCCGGCCGGCCCGGTCACGGCCGAGCGCGACCTGACGCTGGGCGACGGCACCCGGGTGCGGGTCGAGTCGCTGGCCCCGATCTACCGCGAGGCCGTACGCGACCTGCACGAACGCTGCTCCCCGGAGACCCGCAGGTTCCGCTACTTCACCGCGGCCCCCAGCCTGCCCCCGAGGGTCTTCGACCGGCTCTGCGACCGGTCGAAGGGCCACTCGCTGGTGGCCGGGCACGACGGCCAGGTGGTCGCGCTGGCCAGCTTGAACTTCGGCGCCGAACCCGGCACCGCCGAGTTCACCCTCCTCGTCGAGGACCGCTGGCAGGGCCGCGGCCTCGGGGCCGCCCTGGCCCGGACGCTGCTGGAGGAGGCCCGCGACCTGGGCCTGGCCGAAGTGCGGGCCACGCTGCTCTCCGACAACACGCGCATGCGGAGTCTGCTGATCTCCCTCGGCGCCACGCTCGGCTACACCGATGACCCCGGTGTGGTCGAGGCGCGGATCGCCGTGGGTGTGCTGGCGCCGGTCGTCCCGGCCTAGACCGCGCCACACGAAACATTCCGGTCCGGGGCGGCTCAGGGGCCCCGGACCGGAATGATCACTTTCCCGGGTCGGGCGGCGCACCCATCGCGTCGAGCCGCCGGTGGAGGCTTTCGAGGCTCTCCAGGACCCTCCTCATGGTGTGCCGGTCTTCGCCGTAGCGGCGCAGGGTGGCCTGGATCGTGTGGTCGCCCGGATCGGTCAGCCGGTCGATGACCGAGCGGTCCTTCGCGCCCTGAGCGGCCATGCGCCGTTCGAGCGCGTCCTCGACCACCTCGGGCGGGATCCCGCACTCGGCGAGCGCGTGGACGGCGATGCCCTGCCCTTCCCGGAGGGTGGCGAGCAGGATGTGCTCGGTGCTGACGTATCTGTCGTTGCGCCGCATGGCCTCACGGAGCGCCAGTTCGAGGATCTTCTTCGTGCGCGGCGTGAAGGGGAGGTTGGCGGTCTCGGCCGGCGGCGTCCGCGGTTCGCCGACGAGGCGGGCCACGACGGCCCGCATGGGCTCGACGTCGGCCTGGCACTCGGCGAGCGCCTGGGCGGCCAGGCCGTGGCCCTCCCTGATGAGCCCGAGCATGACGTGCTCGGTGCCGAGGTGGCGGTGGCCCAGGTCGCGGGCCTCTTCGCTGGCGAGCATGATCACTTGGCGGGCACGGTCGGTGAAACGCTCGAACACGGGTTTCCTCCGTGTCGTCTCCGTGTGGTGTGGGGGACTGCCCCCACTATGCGCCGGAAACGGCGGGTGCGCGAAGCGTGTAGACGTGGACCGGCCCGTGCTCGCCCTGGCGGGTGCGGGTGCGGATCATGCCCAGCTTCTCGGCCAGCCGCCGCGAGGCGGTGTTGGCGGCGTCGGTCTCGGCCACCACCTCGGGCGCGCCCCGGTCGCCGAAGGCGAACGCCACCACCATGCGGGCCGCCTCCAGCGCGAGACCCTGCCCCTGCCATTTCGGATCTACGCTGTAAAGGAGTTCGGCCGCGTGGTCGTCGGTGGTGCGCAACCCGCACACCCCGATCTCGTGGCCCCGGACGATCGCCCACAGGCCGTAGCCGTGGGACTCGAAGTCCTCCCGGCTGTCGCTCACGATCTCGGCCACCAGCTCCACCGAGACCAGCGAGTCGTCGAAGAGGTGCCGCCGCACGCTCGGCTCGTTCCAGTGGACCAGCAGCCACGGGGCGTCCGACGGGGCGATCGGGCGGAGCGTCAGCCGGTCTCCGCGCAAGTCGGTCATGCGGGCCAGGGTATGACCTCTCCGTGAACCGTGAAGAGGCTGCCGACCAGCTTTACGCCCTGCCCCCGTCGGAGTTCACCGCCGCGCGGAACCGGCTCGTCAAGGAGACCGGCGACAAGGAGATCGGGAAGCTGCGCAAGCCCACCGTGCTGGCGTGGGCGGTCAACCAGGTGGTGCGTTCGCACCCCGCCGAGATCGGGGAACTCCTGGCCGTGGGGGAGGAGATGCGGGCCGCCTGGGCCTCCGGCGACGGCGACGCCCTGGCCGCCCTCGGCCCGCGCCGCGCCGCCGCCGTCGCCGCGGTCTCCCGCCTGGTGCTGAAGGCCGCGTCCGGCCGGGTGACCTCGCCGGCCGAACTGGAGCAGACCCTCGACGCCGCCGTGATCGACGCCGACGCGGCCGCCCAGGTCCGCTCGGGACGGCTGGCGGGGGCCCTGAGCTACAGCGGCTTCGTGCCCACCGCGGCCCCTCCCACCTCGGCGGCACGCCGCAGGCCCGCCCCCGACCTTTCGGCCCGGGCGGCGGCCGAGGCGGCCGTGGAGGCGGCGCGGGAACGTCACGCGGAATGGGCCGACCGGCTCGGGCCCGCCGTCGCGGAGCGCGACGAGGCGCTCGAAGGTGTGGCCGAGGCCGAGCGTGCCCTGACCGGGGCGCGGAGACGGGCGTCGGCCGCCGAACAGCGCTACGAGGTCGTCAGGAAGGAGGAGTCCAAGGCCCGGCAGGCGCTCACCGACGCCGAGCACACGCTGCGACGCGCGTCTACGGGCAGATGACGACCCGCCCGGGAGGCCGCTTCGCGACCGCCTCGTAGGCGTCCCCGGCCAGTTCGAGGTCGAAGGTGAACGCGATGGGCGGCGGCCGGAAGTCGCCCGACTCCAGATAGGACGTGACCTGGGCGAGCCGTTCGGCGCACTGCATGGCGCCGAGCCGCCTGGTGTCCAGGCCCATCATGCGCACCTCCCGGTGGTAGAAGTCGGGGAGGTCGATCTCGACCTTCCGCGTCCCGGTCGAGCCGATGACCACGAGCCGGCCCCGCTGGGCCAGGCAGGCCAGGGCCGCCGGGGTGGTGACGCCGCCGACGGCGTCGTACACGACCTCGGCGCCGGCGCCGCGGGTCAGCCGCCGCACCTCGGCGGCGGCGTCGCCGTCCAGCAGCACGAACTCGTCGAGGCCGGCGTCGTCCAGCGGGGGTCTGCGGTCGATCCCGATGACCCGCGCCCCCCGGACGCGCCCGATCTGCGCCACCGCCGACCCGACGGCGCCGCTGACGCCGAAGATCACGATCGTCTCGCCCTTCTCCAGCAGGGCGGTCTCGACGACGCCGATCCAGCCGACGAGGAAGTTGACCCCGATGACCGCCGCCTCGGGGAAGGTCAGCCTCTCGGGCTTGCGGACCAGCGCCGAGACGGGCACCACGACGAACTCGGCGTGCGACCCGTCGCGGGTGTACCCCAGGTCGCCGCCGGTGCCCCACACCTCGGCCCCGATCCAGTCGTGCGGCCCGCCGACGACCACCCCGGCGAAGTCGCGGCCGGGGACGCGGGGCAACGAGGTGCCCGGGATGTAGCCGGAGACGGTCTTCAGGTCCGACGGGGTGACCGAGGCGGCCTTGATCGCGACGAGGGCGTCGCCGCCGTTCAGTTCGGGCTCGGTGACGTCGACGACCTCCAGGACGTCGGCGGGCGAGCCGTAGCGGGTGAATCGCAGGGCGCGCATGTCACGGTCTCCTCTCCGCCGGGGTGAGCGTGAAGGTCCAGCCGACGGTCGTGTCCTCGGTCAGGTCGATCGACATGGTCCCCTCCCTCGTCCGTCGACCACTCAACCGACACTATCCGCAGGTCGGAAGGGGGTTCCCGGGCTCAGGGCGGGGCGGGTAAAAGCGACCGCAACGCCGGGGACGGGAGGGGCCCGCCGCCGCCCCGCCGCCGCCCTGCCGCCGCAAGGCCGGGCTCGAAGCCCGGCCAAGGGCCGGTCCCGTCTCGGCAAATCCCGGCTTTACCCGACGGGCGACCGGCCCGGGATCTCGGCGGCCGACGCCCGGTCCACCAGGAACAGGGTCCGCTCCACGCCGCGGGCGCCCGCCGCCGGGGCCGAGAGCTGGTCGCACGTCAGGGCGACCCGCACCGCGGGCGCCTTCTCCGCGCCCGACGCGATCACCCACACCTCACGCGCCGCCTGGATGGCGGGGAAGGTCAGCGACACCCGCGTGGGCGGCGGCTTGGGGGAGTCGTGCACGGCCACGACCAGGCGGTCCTTCTCGTGGAGGGCCGGATGGCCTGGGAACAGCGAGGCCACGTGGGAGTCGGGGCCCATGCCCAGCATCAGGACGTCGAAGCCGGGCGCCGCGCCCAGGGCGGCGGCGTACCGGTCGGCGGCCTCCTCCGGGGACAGGCCCGAGTCGGCGGCGGGCATCGGGTGGACCCGCTCGGGGTCCAAGTCGAGCACGTCGAGCAGGGCCTCGCGGGCCTGCTTCTCGTTGCGGTCGGAGGAGCCGGCGGGCACGAACCGCTCGTCGCCCCACCAGACGTCCACGGCGCGCCAGTCGACCGCGTCGCGGGCCGGGGAGGCGGCCACGGCGGCCAGGGTGGCGATCCCGATCGTGCCGCCGGTCAGCACGACCGACGCCGTCCCCCGTGCCGTCTGCACGTCGGTCAACCTCGTGATCAGCCGGGCCGCCACGGCCTGGGCCAGGACGCCCGGGTCCCGGTGGACCACGACGAAGGGGACTGCGCTCATGACGTACCTCCGGTAAAAGAGAAACCGCCCGTCTCCCGGAAGGGGAGACGGGCGGTTGACGATCTTATTGTGCGGCGAGGTGCTTCAGCGCGCCCGCGTAGATCTCGTCGGGGTCGAGCCGGCGCAGCTCCTCGGCCAGCAGTTCCGACTCGCTGCGCCGCGCCAGCGCGACGTTGCGGTCGGGCTGCCCCGGCCGCGACAGCGTCGCCAGCCGCGCGTCGCCGCGGACCAGCGTCAGCTCGCCGCCCCTGGCCAGCGTCAGCCGAACGGCGGTCAGGCCCGGGCCCTGGGACTCGCCGACGGCGATGTCCGCGCCGAGCTTGTCGGACAACCACGAGGCCAGCAGGCAGGCGCTGGGATGGCCCGCCGTCGCCTCGACGATGCCGCCCGTCACCGGGCCCGCCGGCAGGTCGAACGCCGCCGCCAGGAGCGAACGCCACGGCGTGAGCCGCGTCCAGGCCAGGTCGGTGTCGCCCGGGACGTAGCCCGCCCAGCGCGACGCGACGACCTTGGCGCCGTCGTGGGCGGTGCGGGCGTCGACGATCCGCCGGGTGGCGAGGTGCCCGATCGGGTCCTTCGCCGGGGCGGACGGACCGTCGGCCGGCCACCAGACCACCACCGGGGTGTCGGTCAGCAGCAGCGGGCTGAGCACCGAGTCGGCGTGCTTGGTGAGCTCGCCGTAGAGGCGCAGGATGACGACCTCGCCGGGCGACGACTCGCCGACGCGCAGTTCCGCGTCGAGCCGGTCGGCCTCGCGGGCGTCGCGCCGGATCACCACCAGGATCCTGGACGGGTGCTCGCGCGCCGCGTCGGTGGCCGCGCGCACCGCGTCGTACTGGCCCGCCTCGTCGGAGACCACCACGAGCGTGAGCACCATGCCGACGGCCGGGGCGCCCATCTGGTGGCGGAGCTTGGTCAGCGCCGAGCTGATCTTCGAGGCGGTGGTCGCGGTCAGGTTGAAACTGGTCACAGCCGCCTCCAGACCCGCCCGTCGCGGGCGAGCATCTCGTCGGCGCCCGCGGGACCCCACGTGCCGGCCGGGTAGCCCTCGGGACGCCCGTGGGTGGCCCAGTACTCCTCGATCGGGTCGAGGATCTGCCACGACAGCTCCACCTCCCGCTGGTGCGGGAACAGCGGCGGGTCGCCGATCAGGACGTCGAGCAGCAGCCGCTCGTAGGCCTCGGGGCTGCTCTCCATGAACGACTCGCCGTAGGCGAAGTCCATGGACACGTCGCGGACCTCCATGGCCGTGCCGGGCACCTTCGACCCGAACCGCACCGTGATCCCCTCGTCGGGCTGGACGCGGATCACCAGGGCGTTCTGGCCGAGGATCTCGGTGTCGTCCTTGCTGAACGGCAGGTGCGGCGCCCGCTGGAACACCACGGCGACCTCGGTCACCCGGCGGCCCAGGCGCTTGCCCGCGCGCAGGTAGAACGGCACCCCGGCCCACCGGCGGTTGGCCACCTCCAGTTTGATGGCGGCGTAGGTGTCGGTCAGCGAGTCCTTCGGGATGCCGTCTTCCTCGAGGTAGCCGATCACCTTGTCGCCGCCCTGCCAGCCCGCGGTGTACTGGCCCCGGATCGCGCCGGTCGCCAGGTCGTCGGGCAGCCTGACCGCCTTGAGGACCTTCTCCTTCTCGCGGCGCAGCGAGTTGGCGTCGAAGGACGTCGGGTCCTCCATCGCGACCAGCGCCAGGAGCTGGAGCAGGTGGTTCTGGATGACGTCACGGGCCGCGCCGATGCCGTCGTAGTAGCCCGCCCGTGAACCGATGCCGATGTCCTCGGCCATCGTGATCTGCACGTGGTCGACGAAGCTGCGGTTCCAGATGGGCTCGTAGAGGTTGTTGGCGAAGCGCAGGGCCAGGATGTTCTGGACCGTCTCCTTGCCCAGGTAGTGGTCGATCCGGAAGACCGAGCTCTCCGGGAAGACCGCGCTGGTGATGCGGTTGAGGTCCTGGGCGCTGGCCAGGTCGTGGCCGAACGGCTTCTCGATCACCACGCGGCGCCACGACCCGTCGGGGTGCTGCGCGAGGCCCGTGCGCTTGAGCTGCTCGACGACCGTCGGGAAGAACTTCGGCGGGACCGACAGGTAGAAGGCGTAGTTGCCGCCCGTGCCCCGGGTCTCGTCGATCTCCTTCAGCATCATCGCCAGGCAGTCGAACGCGCCGTCGTCGTGGAACTCGCCCGGGCAGAAGTGGATGCCCTCGGAGATCTGCTTCCAGACCTCCTCCCGGAACGGGGTGCGGGCGTGCTCCTTCACGGCCTCGTAGGTGACGTTGGCGAAGTCTTCGTGGGCCCAGTCGCGGCGGGCGAAGCCGACCAGGGAGAAGCCCGGCGGCAGCAGGCCGCGGTTGCCCAGGTCGTAGATCGCCGGCAGCAGCTTGCGCTTGGCCAGGTCGCCGGTCACGCCGAACAGCACCAGGACGCAGGGCCCGGCCACGCGGGGCAGCCGCTTGTCTCTGGGGTCGCGCAGCGGGTTGGCGGCGATCGTCTCCTCGTTGGTCGCCACCGCCGCGACGGCCGCGGTGGCGACCTGGGTCTCCTCCGCGAGCGCGGCGGGTTCGTTGTCAGACATGATTCGGCGCCCTCCTGTACGACGGCTCCGTTTTGATCTCATCCGCTCTCATCGGGGTCAGAGCTCCTCGGCCACCGCCAGCAGGTGGGCGACGCCCGCCCGCCGGTCGGTGAGGTGGAGCCGCACGGTCGGGCGGCCCCGCGACTGGAGCGCGCCCAGGTCGCCCAGCGCCTGCGCGAGCTGGAGCTCGGCCAGGCCGTAGGGCTTGCCCGGGACCGCCACGTCGTCGCCGTTGGCGCCGGTGATCTGCAGGAAGACCCCGACCTGCGGGCCGCCCTTGTGGTATTGGCCGGTCGAGTGCAGGAACCGCGGGCCCCACCCGAAGGTGACGGCCCGCTCGGTGCGGTAGTCGAGCAGGTTGCGCAGCGTCGCCACGTCGGCCCTCGCCCACGCCTCGGTGGTCTGCTCGAAGTCGGCCCCGCCGAGCACCGCGGCGTCGAAGGCGGCCTCGCGGTCGAGGTAGGCCATGATCGCCAGGTATCCGTCGGAGGGGATCGCCCGCAGCAGCCACGTCAGCACGTCGGCCAGGTTGCGGGAGTCGCCGACCTCGCCGTAGACCTCGACCGGGCCGTCGACCAGCGCCGGGGCGCCGATCTGCGGGGCCGACGCGAGGATCTTGCCGGTGTTCTCCTTCGACTCGGCCACGTTGGGCTGGTTGAAGGGGTCGATCTCCAGCACCCGGCCGGCGATCGCGGTGGCGTACTCCCAGACCAGGAACTGCGCGCCCAGCGGGCCGTCGACGTGGACGTCGCCCTCGGGGCCGATGTCGACCGCGAACTGGTCGTGGCCCTCGGCCGAGTCGGCGCCGACGACGGGCAGGATGCCCTTGCCGGACTTGCCGGTCGACTCGGCGATGAGCTGCTCGATCCAGTCGGGCAGCCCGGTGATGTCGGACAGCGCGTCGCGCAGGATCAGCTTGTCGCGCCCGGCCAGCGCCTGGGCCCCCAGCAGGGCGCCCAGGTCGAGACCCGGGTTGCCCTCGTCGCGGCCCAGCAGCGGGGCGATCTCGGCGGCGTCGTCGAGGAGCTTGCCGACGTCGGCGCCCGCCAGCGCGCTCGGCACCAGGCCGAACGCGCTGAGCGCGCTGTAGCGCCCGCCCACGTTGGGGTCGGCCAGGAAGACCTGGTAACCCGCCTCGGTGGCGGACTTCTCGAGAGGTGAACCCGGGTCGGTCACGACGACGATCCGGCCGGCCGGGTCGATGCCGGCGTCGCGGAAGGCCTTCTCGTAGATGCGGCGGTGGCTGTCGGTCTCGACGGTGCCGCCGCTCTTCGACGCGACCACCACGACCGTGTTCTCCAGCCGGTCGCCCAGGGCGCGCAGCACCTGGCCGGGGTCGGTGGTGTCGAGCACGGTCAGCGGCACGTCGTCGGTCGCGCAGATGACCTCCGGCGCCAGCGACGAGCCGCCCATGCCGGCCAGCACGACGTGGTCGAGCCCTTCGGCCCGCACCCGCTCCACCAGCTTGGTCAGCTCGGGAAGCAGTTCCCGGCTGGTGGTGGGCAGGGTCAGCCAGCCGAGACGGATCGCCGCCTCGGTCTGCGCCTCCGGCCCCCAGAGGGTCGAGTCGCCCGCCGCGAGGGCGGCCGGCACGCCCTCGGCGACCAGCTTGTCCTTGACGGCCGCCGCGGCCTCGGCCACGGGACCCAGGGTCACCTCTAGCGCCATGAGTTATCGGGCCTTCCCCAGCTCGGTGGTGACGGTCTCCAGCAGTTCGTTCCACGAGACGGCGAACTTGTCGACGCCCTCGTCCTCCAGCACCCGCACGACGTCGTCGTAGTCGATGCCGATGCTCTTGAGCGCGGCCATGGCGTTCCAGGCGGCCTCGTAGAACGGACGGATCGTGTCGCCCGAGATACGGCCGTGGTCGGCCGCGGCGTTCAGCGTCTTCTCCGGCATCGTGTTGACGGTGCCGGCGGTGACGAGCTCGTCGACGTAGAGCGTGTCGGGGTAGTCGGGGTTCTTGGTGCCCGTGGAGGCCCACAGCGGGCGCTGGGGACGCGCCCCGGCCGCGCGCAGCTCCTGCCAGCGCGGGGTGTTCACGATCTCCTCGAAGGCCGCGTAGGCCAGGCGCGCGTTGGCGACGGCGGCCTTGCCCTTCAGCTCCAGCGCCTCGGGGGTGCCGATCTTGTCGAGCCGGGCGTCGATCTCGGAGTCGACGCGGCTGACGAAGAACGACGCCACCGACTCGATCTTGGACAGGTCGAGGCCCTTGGCCTTGGCCTGCTCCAGGCCGTCGAGCCAGGCGTCCATGACCGCGCGGTAGCGCTCCAGGGAGAAGATCAGCGTGACGTTGACGCTGATGCCCTCGGCGATGGCCTCGGTGATCGCGGGCAGGCCCTCGACGGTCGCCGGGATCTTGATGAACAGGTTCGGCCGGTCGACCAGCCACCAGAGCGCGCGGGCCTCGGCGATCGTCGCCTCGGTCTCGCGGGCCAGGCGCGGGTCGACCTCGATGGACACGCGGCCGTCGACGCCGGAGGTGGCGTCGAAGACCGGGCGCAGCACGTCGGCGGCCCAGCGGATGTCGAACGTGGTGATCGCGCGCACGGCCTCGTCGACCGAGACCTTGCGGACCGCCAGGTCGTGGAGCTGGGTGTCGTAGGCGTCGCCCTTGCTCAGCGCGGACGCGAAGATCGTCGGGTTCGAGGTGACACCGGTCACGTTCTTCTCGCGGATCAGCGCCGCGAGGTTGCCGGTGCGCAGACGCTCGCGGCTGATGTCGTCGAGCCAGATCGACACGCCGAATCCGGTCAGCTTGGAGAGGTTCTCACTCATATTCAGTTTCCCGTCGTCTCGCCCTTGTCGGCGCCGGTCTTGGCGAGCGAGGCCTTCGCCGCCGCGGCCACGCGCTCCGCCGTGAGGCCGAACTGCTCGTAGAGGGTCTTGTAGGGGGCCGAGGCGCCGAAGTGCTCCAGGCCCACCACGACGCCATCGTCTCCTACGAACTCACGCCAGCCCAGCGCGATTCCCGCCTCGACGGCGACCCTCGCGTGAACATTCGGTGGCAGGACCTCCTGCCGGTAGGCGGCGTCCTGCGCGTGGAACCACTCGACGCACGGCATCGAGACGACGCGCGTCGGGATGCCCTGCTCCTCAAGGCTCTCGCGGGCGCCGAGAGCGATCTCGACCTCGGAGCCGGTGCCGATGATGACCACCTTCGGCTGCCCGTTCGAGGCGTCTTCAAGCACGTAACCGCCCTTGGCGACCTTGGTCACGTCGGCGGTGCCGGCGTAGACCGGCAGGTTCTGCCGGGTCAGCGCCAGCGCGGCCGGGCGGTCGTTGTGCTCCATGATGATCCGCCAGGCGGCGGCGGTCTCGTTGGCGTCGGCCGGGCGGACCACGTCGAGGCCCGGGATCGCGCGCAGCGCCCACAGGTGCTCGACCGGCTGGTGGGTGGGGCCGTCTTCGCCGAGGCCGATGGAGTCGTGCGTCCAGACGTAGGTGACCGGGAGCTTCATCAGCGCGGCCAGGCGCACCGCGGGGCGCATGTAGTCGCTGAAGACCAGGAAGGTGCCGCCGTAGGGGCGGGTGCCGCCGTGCAGGGCGATGCCGTTGAGGATGGCGCCCATGCCGTGCTCGCGGATGCCGAAGTGGAGGGTGCGGCCGTAGGGCCCGCCGGGGAACTCCCTGGTCTGGAACACCTCGGGGATGAACGACGGCTCGCCCTTCATCGTGGTGTTGTTCGACTCGGCCAGGTCGGCCGAACCGCCCCACAACTCGGGCAGCACCGGCGCCAGTGCGCTCAGCACCTCGCCGGAGGCCTTGCGGGTGGCCATGGAGGCGCCGGCCTGGAAGGACGGCAGCGCCTCGGTCCAGCCGGTGGGCAGCTCCTTGGCGCTGAGCCGGTCGAGCAGGGCGGCCCGCTCGGGGTTGGCGGCGCGCCACTCCTGGTAGCCCTTGTCCCATTCGGCGTGGGCGGCCCGGCCGCGCTCGACGACGCCGCGGGCGTGCTCCAGCACGGCCTCCGGGACGACGAACGACTCGTTCGGGTCCATGCCCAGGACCTTCTTGGTGGCGGCGATCTCGTCGGCGCCCAGCGCCGAACCGTGGATCTTGCCGGTGTTCTGCTTGTTGGGCGCCGGCCAGCCGATGATCGTGCGCAGCCGGATGAACGACGGGCGCCCGGTCTCGGCGCGCGCGGCCTCCAGGGCGGCGTGGAGGGCGGCGACGTCCTCGACGTAGTCGCCGGTCTGGGTCCAGTCGACGGTCTGGGTGTGCCAGCCGTAGGCCTCGTAGCGGGCCACCACGTCTTCGGAGAGGGCGATCTGGGTGTCGTCCTCGATCGAGATGTGGTTGGAGTCGAACACGACGGTCAGGTTGCCCAGGCGCTGGTGGCCGGCCAGGGCGCTGACCTCGTGGCTGATGCCCTCTTCGATGTCGCCCTCGGAGGCCACGCACCAGATGTGATGGTCGAAGGGGGAGGTGCCGGGGGCGGCGTCGGGGTCGTAGAGGCCGCGCTCGCGGCGGGCCGCCATGGCCATGCCGACGGCGTTGCCGATGCCCTGGCCCAGCGGGCCGGTGGTGGTCTCGACGCCGAGCGTGTGGCCGTGCTCGGGGTGACCGGGGGTCAGGCTGTCCCAGGTGCGCAGCGCCTTGATGTCGTCGAGGCTCAGGCCATAACCGGACAGGTATAGCTGGATGTAGAGCGTAAGGCTCGAATGTCCACAGGACAGTACAAATCGGTCGCGACCCACCCAGTGGGAATCGGTCGGGTCGTGTCGCATCGTCTTCTGGAACAGCAGGTAAGCGGCGGGGGCCAGGCTCATCGCCGTACCGGGGTGTCCCGAGCCCGCCTTCTCGACAGCGTCCATCGCCAGGGCGCGCACCACGTCGACGGCCTGCCGATCGAGGTCGCTCCACTCAAGACCAGCACTGCTCACTCGTTCGATCCCCTCTTGTTTCACTCACGCGGTTCAGGCGTTCCCGCCCACACGGGACCCTAACGGGTGCGGATGCGTACCGTCTGGTAGGCACCCCCCAAACGATCGAGGGTGGGTGAGCAGCCCCGATTCAGGGACCACGGGCCCGTCCCACTAAAGTGATTTCCCTAGTTCCGGCTGCTGCCCGGAGATCCCGCTCTAATCCCGAGGTTACGCGTTGACCCCGCACGTGCTGGAAGCGCCTTGACGGTGCTGATGAAGAACGAAGCGATGGCCCCCGCCGCGGTTCGCCGCGGCGCCGGCGAGGTCATCCGGGCCTATGTGGCGCTGACCAAGCCGCGGATCATCGAGTTGCTCCTGATCACCACGCTGCCGGTCATGTTCCTCGCCGCCAAGGGCCTTCCCGATCTGTGGCTCGCGATCAACACCATGGTGTTCGGCACCCTGTCGGCGGGCAGCGCCAACGCGCTGAACTGCTACATCGACCGCGACATCGACGAGGTGATGCGCCGCACGCGGCGCCGTCCGCTGGCCCGCCACCAGGTGTCCCCCAGAGGCGCGCTCACTTTTGGCGTGATTTTGGGCGCCGCTTCCACGCTGGGCCTCGGCCTGACCGTGAACTGGCTGGCCGCCGCCCTGTCCTTGGGGGCGATCCTCTTCTACGTCCTGGTCTATTCGATGTTCCTGAAGCGGCGCACGTCGCAGAACATCGTCTGGGGCGGCATCGCCGGGTGCATGCCCGTGCTGATCGGCTGGGCCGGCATCACCGGCGGCATGTCGTGGGCGCCGGTCGTGCTGTTCGGCGTGGTGTTCTTCTGGACGCCGCCGCACACCTGGACCCTCGCCATGCGCTACCGCGAGGACTACGCCGCCGCCAAGGTGCCGATGCTCCCGACGGTGGCCTCCGAGGCCACGGTCGTGAAGCAGGTCATCTGGTACACGTGGGCGACGGTGGCCTGCTCGCTGCTGCTCTGGCCGGTGGCCGGGACCTCCCTGTTCTACCCCGCCGTCGCGGCCGTCCTGGGCGCCGCGTGCCTGTTCGAGGTGTACGCCCTGCGGCACCGCCTGAAGGCGGGGAAGACCGGCGTCGACCTGCGCCCGATGCGGTTCTTCCACTGGTCGAACATCTACCTGGCGCTGCTGTTCCTGGCCGTGGCGATCGACTCCCTGATCGCCTGAGCGGACAGCGCGTCGAGGTTCCGTTACGCTCACGGAATGGCGAGCCGCGATCCACGATCGGTGTTGAGGGGGCGCCCGTCCTTCGGGCTCATCATCGGGCTCGTCGTGGCGGGCATCTGCGCGACCGTGTCGTTCTCGTTCGACATCCTCAACGGCGATCCGGTCGAGTTCTTCATCGCGCTGGCGGCGGCGATCGCGCCCGTCCCGCTGCTGCTGGCCGGGGTCCTGGCGCTCGACCGCATGGAGCCCGAGCCGCGCAGCAACCTGATCTTCGCCTTCATGTGGGGCGCCGGGATCGCGGTGCTGTTCGCCGGCCTGCTCAACTCGCTGAACCTGATCTACGTCGAGAACGCGCTGGGCGACCCCGAGGGCGCCCGCAACTACGTCGCCACCTTCGGCGCCCCGCTCGTCGAGGAGTCGATGAAGGGCCTCGTGCTGGTCGGGTTCCTGCGCTACCGGCGGCAGGAGCTCGACGGCCCGACCGACGGCATCATCTACGCCAGCATGGTGGGCCTGGGCTTCGCGATGTCCGAGAACGTCAGCTACTACCTGGCGGCGCTGACCGAGAACGGCCCCGAGGGCCTGGCCGCCACGGTGGTGCTGCGCGGAGTGCTCTCGCCGCTGGCCCACCCGCTGTTCACCTCGCTGATCGGGATCGCGGTGGCCTACGCCGCCCAGCCGCAGAACCGGGGCGCGCGCGGCGTCTGGATGGTGATCCTGGGGTGGATCGGCGCGATGATCCTCCACGGCCTCTGGAACGGGTTCGCCTCGTTCGCGGGCTTCAACGGGCTGATCGTGGCCTACCTGATCCTGATGGCGCTGCTCTTCGTGGAGTTGTGGGTCATCGTGCGCGACCGGAAGCGGGTCGTCGGCATGATCCAGCACTACCTGCCGCCCTATGAGCGCACTGGGCTGATCACGGCCGCCGACATCGTCATGCTCTCGTCGCTCAAGCACCGCCGCGAGGCCCGCAAGTGGGCGCGGCAGCACGGCGGGCGGCGCGGCCAGCAGGCGATGAGCGACTACCAGCTCGCCGCGACCGAGCTCGGGCTGCTCCACGAGCGGGCGGTGCGCGGCGGGGTCTCCGAGACCGACTTCCTGACGACCCAGCGGTCGCTGGCCGAGCTGATGGCCCACTCGCGGGGCCTGTTCCCGGTGCCGCCGCCGCGGGTGGCCGTGCCGCCGCCCTGGGCTTGAAATCTTCCTGTCAAGAGCCCTCCTGGTGACAGGTTTACATGGATTCCATGTCGCTCCAGTTACAAATCTTGTGTTATTTCACATTCGATCACTACGAATTAGGGCACGCACTCTGATCACGGAGGTTCTCTGTTGCGTGCCCCCACCGCCCTCCTGAGCGTCGCCGTCGCGGCCACGCTCCTCGTTCCGACGGGTTCGGCACTCGCCGAGCCGACCCCGCCGCCCGGGGTGACGACCCGCGACTTCGGCAACGGTCCCGAGCGTAACGAGGAGGCCTTCGGCGCCGCCGACCCGGCCGCCGCCGCCACGTTACGTGCCCTGGCGGGCGACACGACCCCCGCTGCCGCCACCGAGCGGCTCAAGCAGTTCCCCTTCTTCCGGGACTTCCGGGACAAGGAGCGCGGCTACCCGCGCCAGACCCGCCTGCCGGTTCCCGCCGAGAACCCGGCCGACGCCTCCATCAAGCTGGGCCTGACCCCCTACCACGCCATCGCCGGGAAGCTGAACGCCCTCCAGGCGCGCAGCAACCGCGTCAGCGTCGAGATCATCACCAAGACCGTTCAGGGCCGCGACCTCTACCTGGTGACCGTCACGGCGCCGGAGAGCAAGCAGCAGGCCCGCGAGCAGGACGCCATCCGCGACCGCATCGAGAACGACTCGGCCAAGGCCGCCAAGGACCGCAAGCTGCCCGGCAGGTACAAGGCGCCGATCTTCGTCAACAACAACATCCACGGCAACGAGTGGGAGGGCACCGACGCCGCCCTGCGCGTGATCGAGGAGCTGGCCACCAGCGACGACAAGAAGATCGTCGACCTGCTGAACCGCACCCGGCTCTACTTCAACGTCACCGCCAACCCCGACGGCCGGTTCGGCAACACCCGCGCCAACGGCTCGGGCTTCGACATGAACCGCGACTTCATCACCGCCTCGCAGCCCGAGGTCCAGGCGATGCGCCAGGTAATGATCGACACCCAGCCGGTCGCCATGATCGACCTGCACGGCTACGTCAACGGCACCCTCATCGAGCCGACGACCCCGCCCCACGGCGCCAACTACGAGTACGACCTGTTCATCAAGAACACCTACGCCAACGGCCTGGCGATGGAGCAGGCGGTGCTGGGCCTGGGCTACACGCCCGAGAAGGACGGCGTGAACCCGCCCCAGATCCCGTTCCGCGACGACGCCGAGGGCTGGGACGACTGGCCCCCGATCTTCACCCCGCAGTACGCCCCGTTCCAGGGCGCGGTGGCCTCGCACACCATCGAGTTCCCGATGCGGGTCAACAACGCCGACTACAACAACCTCCCGGTCGCGGAGCTCCAGCGGCGGGCCAGGATCAACACCGACATCGCGGCGGCCGTGATGCGGGCGACCTACACCTTCGTGCAGGACCGCCACGACCAGCTCATCGCCGACCAGATCGAGACGTTCCGCCGGGGCGCGGCCGGTGAGGCCTCCAAGCAGGTGCCGCTGGACATCGTGCCGGGCTTCGGCCCCGAGGACGTCTACAACACCACCTTCCCGCGCGCCTACGTGATCCCGGCGGGCGAGGGGCAGCGTTCGGCCACCGCCGCCGCGCGCCTGGTCGACCACCTGATCGCCAACGACGTGCGGGTCGAGAAGGCCAAGCGGGCGTTCTCGGCCAACGGGAAGCGCTACGCCGAGGGCTCCTACATCGTCGACATGCACCAGCCCAAGCGCGGCCTGGCCAACGTGATGCTGGAGGCGGGCGCGGACATCACCCCGCGCGTCGACTCCATGTACGACATCTCCGGCTGGAGCCACGCGCTGCTCTGGGGCGCGACGGTCGACTCGGTGAGCTCTCTGCGGGCCGACACCAAGGAGGTCGACAAGGCCGACCTCGACGGTACGGTGCCGTGGACGAGCCGTGCGCTGTCGCTGCGCGTCACCGACGGCCGGGAGATCCAGGCCCTGAACGACCTGCTCGGCCAGGGCGTCCAGGTCACCTGGGCGGACGACGGCACCGCCGTGATCCCCGCCTCGGCACGCCGCCAGGCCGAGGGCGCCGCCCGCAAGTACGGCGTCGACTTCGGGCAGGCGTCGTCGGCCACGGGCGCCAAGCTTGGCCAGGTCCGGGTCGCCGCCGCGGTCTCGGCCGACGAGCTGTTCACCCTGCGTGAGCTGGGCTTCCAGGTCACGCCGGTGTCGACGGCCGTGCTGAACGCCGGGTTCGACTGGAGCACGACCGACGTGCTCTTCGTCTCCAGCGGCCTCAGCTACGCCCAGCTCAACGCCGACGCCAAGGCGGCCCTCGACGCCTACCTGACGACGGGCGGCGTGGTCACCCGCGGCAGCACCGGCTCGACCTTCAACGGCGCGGCGGGGCTGCTCACCGTGACCCCGGTCGCCGGTCGCGGCGACGCCAACGGCGTGGTGAAGGTGACCTCGCCGGGCGGCCCCGTCGGCGGCGACGCCCCGGCCAACTCGTTCGTCTACTCGCCGCGCTGGTTCACCGGCCTCGGCCCGGAGGTCCGCGTCGAGCAGGCGTACGCGACCGACGGCCCGCTGGTCAGCGGCCACTGGCGGGCCAACGCCAACGGCACCGGCGGCCAGGACGCGGCCCGCGGCCAGGCGGCCGTGGTCAGCGGCCGGGACGAGCGCGGCGCGGCCGTGGTCATGTTCGGCACCGAGCCGATGTTCCGCAACCACCCCAAGGGCCTGTTCGCCCAGGTGGCCAAGGCGCTCTACTGGTCGTCCTCCGCGGCCGACGTCAAGTAGGGACCCGTCCGGGACACGGCCCCTGGCGCTCCGGCCGGGGGCCGTGTTTCAATTCCGGCGGGCCCGAACCCACGTGACGATCGTCGATCCGTCACGCCTGGAGGGCCCCCGTTGAAGAGAAACTCCCTCACCGCCCTTGCCGTCCTCGTCCTGGTCGCCGGCGCGGCCCTGATCGCCTGGCGGATCGTGGGGAGACCGGCCGAGACGGTCCATTTCCACCCCTCGCCCGCACCGGTCATCGCCGCCGCCAAGTGCACCGCCGACGTCAAGCTGATCACCACCTGGCCTGGGGGTTTCCAGGGTGAGGCCAAGATCACCAACACCGGGACGGCGCCGATCAACGACTGGTACGTCCAGTGGAACGTCCCGCTCGAAGCGAAGATCACCCAGTCGTGGAACGGCACGTGGATGCAGAGCGGCCCGTCGGTGATGATCCACGCCGAGAAGTGGAACAAGGTGCTCAAGCCGGGCGCGACCGAGGTGGCGGGCTTCAAGGGCGACGCGAAGGAGGCCCCCACCATCGCCGACATCTACTGCGGCTGAAACGTTCAGGGGTTTCCGCAGGTCAGCGCCCGGAAGCGGGCCGTCTCCTCGACGGCCCGCCGGGGCCGGTGTCATCGTCCGGATCGTCACGCAGGTCATCGGGCCCCCTGTTTCCGGGTGGGCCGTCTTTCCGGAGGGCGTATGACGCATGCCCCCGACCGAGAGGACCGCATCGTGACCCGACCCCTGATCGCCGTGGTGGCCGCATTGGCGGCACTCGTGGCGATGGTCGTCGCATCGCCGACGGCCCAGGCCCACGGGGCCACCACCAATCCGGCCAGCCGCACCTACGCGTGCTACGTCGACGGCCTGACCGGCGGCCAGATCATCCCGAAGAACGCCGCCTGCGCCGCCGCCGTCGCCCAGGGCGGCACCCAGCCCCTGTACGACTGGTACGGCGTGCTGCGCTCCGACGGCGCCGGCCGCACCCGGGGCTACATCCCCGACGGGCAGATCTGCTCCGGCGGCAACCCCAAGTACGCCGCCTACGACCAGCCCCGCACCGACTGGCCCTCGACCAACCTGACCTCGGGCGCCGCCTACGACTTCGTCTACGGCGCCTGGGTGCCCCACCCCGGCGCGTTCCGCCTCTACGTCACCAAGCAGGGCTACAACCCGAGCCAGCCGCTGACCTGGTCGATGATGGAGGAGCAGCCCTTCTTCACCGCCGACCCGCAGCCCGCGCTCGACAACGGCGCCTACCGCTGGACCGCCACCCTGCCGGTGCGGACCGGCCGGCACGTCATCTACGCCGTCTGGACCCGCAGCGACAGCGCCGAGACCTTCTACAGCTGCTCCGACGTGGTCTTCGGCGGCACCGCGTCCCCCACGCCCAGCCCGTCGTACCCCGGCGGCTGCGAGCCCGGCGCGCCCACTCCGGCGCCGTCGTGCCCGCCGGTCAGCCCGAGCCCGTCGTACCCCGCCGGATGTGAGCCCGGCGCGCCCACTCCGGCGCCGTCGTGCCCGCCGGTCAGCCCGAGCCCGTCGTACCCCGCCGGATGTGAGCCCGGCGCGCCGACCCCGGCGCCGTCGTGCCCGCCGGTCAGCCCGAGCCCGACGCCCAACCCCACCGGCCAGTGCACCGTGACGGCCGGCATCGCGAGCGCCTGGAACGGCGGATTCCAGGGCAGCGTGACCATCCGCAACACCGGCTCGACCCCGGTCTCCTCGTGGACGGCCACCGCGACCGTCGCCGCCGGCGCCACGGTCACCTCGGCGTGGAACGCCGTCCACACCCAGAGCGGCACGACGCTGACGTTCCGGCCCATGTCGTGGAACACCACGATCCCGCCGGGCGGCACGATCACGATCGGCTTCCTGTCGAACTTCAGCGGCGGCGGCACCCCGACGGTCACGGCCGGCACCTGCCGATAGCCGGGCCGATTGCCGGGCCGACAGCCGGGCCCAAGCCGGGCCGATGAACGCGTGAAGCCCGCCACGGCAGGGCGTGGCGGGCTTCCGCGGTCACGAGGTCACGGAAACGATAACCGGCGGCGCGGTCCTCCGGCCAGCCGCGGTGACGTCCGCGCAGGTGGATCTATGAACGTTTCGCGAGGGCGGTGTCGAGCGAGCTCTCGTAGGGCCCCAGGAACCTCGGGTCGGACCTGAGCACGACCGCGTCGAGGAAGGCCTTGCCGGTCGCGAAGAACTCGCGGGCGGCGTAGACGTAAGTGGTCAGCGCGTACTTCCGCTGGGAGTCGTCGCCGACCCCGAAGGTGTCCAGCCCGGCCTCCCGGCAGAGGGTGACCGCGCGGGGGAGGTGGAAGGTCTGGGTGACCACCGTCACGCGGGAGGCGCCGAAGATCTTCTTGGCGCGGACGCACGAGTCCCAGGTGTCCAGGCCCGCGTAGTCGAGCACGAGCGCGCCGGCCGGCAGGCCCTTGCCCAGCAGGTAGTCGCGCATGACCGTGGGCTCGTCGTACTCCTTGACGTGGTTGGTGCCCGACAGCAGCAGCGCTCTGACCTTCCCGGCCCGGTAGAGCGCCGCGCCGACGTCGAGGCGGTCGCGCAACATCGCGGTCGGCCAGTCGCCGACCACGCCGGCGCCCAGCACCAGCGCGACCGGCGCGGCCGGGACCCCGGCGGTCCAGCCGGGATCGTTGGTGTCGGCGCGGTGGCCCTCACTCGACAACCACGCCCAGGTCATGGGCGCCAGTGCGGCCAGGCTGGCCGCGACGGCGCCCCGGAAGACGGCTCGTTTCACGAAGGGTCAGATGCGGGCGACCGTCTCGTGGTTCGCGAATTCGGTGATCTCGCTGCGTTCCCGCAGCGTGTGCACCACGTGCAGGGTCGCGATCCACACGAGGGCCGCCCCCAGCACGTGGAACCCGACCAGCACGGCGGGGACGGCGAGGAAGTACTGGACGTACCCGATGATCCCCTGCGCGATCTCCACGCCGAACAGGATCAGCGCGGCCCTCCTGGCCCGCTCGGGCGCCCTGGTCAGATAGAGGGCGAACAGCAGCGCGAAGGTCAGCCCGACGACGACCCACACGACGTCTGCGTGGACGCGCGCCACGACCTCGATGTCGAAGTCGAACCGGCTGGCCCGCTCGTCGCCGGAGTGGGGGCCGGTGCCCGTCGTGACGACGCCCGCGACCAGCAGGACCAGCATGGCCCCGGTCAGCACGCGGCCCAGCGTGACGATCCACGGATGGACGACGGGCACGGTGGGCCCGTCGCCCTCGGCCGACCGGGCGAACAGCATGTAGGCCGCCGCGATCATCCCGATCGACACCAGGAAGTGCACGCTCACGGTGACCGGGTTGAGCGCGGTCCGCACCACGAGCCCGCCCCACAGGGCCTGGAAGACGACGCCGAGCGGCTGGACCAGCGCCAGCGGGATCAGCGAACGCCGCTTCAGCCTCCACGCGGCCAGGAACACCGCGATGGCGACCGCCAGCACCAGGAGGCTGAACATGCGGTTGCCGAACTCGATCGCGGTGTTGACGGGCGAGTGGTCCGGATGGGGGACCGGGACGAAACTGTCGGCGGTGCACCGAGGCCAGGTCGGGCAGCCGAGCCCCGACCCCGTGAGCCGCACCGCCGCGCCCGTGACGGTGATGCCCGCGTTGACCACGACCGCCGCCAGCGCCCAGGCCCGCATGTCACGGGCGGCAGGGGTCCAGACGGAGGAGAAGAGACGCTTCACGGCGTCAATGCTAGGTGCGGTGGGGGGTGGTCCCTCTTGCGGCCCGATATGTCATGTGACATGGTACAAACCGTGGACGTTCTCGTGGTCGGCGCCGGGATCGTGGGCGCTTCATGCGCCTATGCCCTTATGCGGGCCGGTGTGCGAGTAACGGTAGTCGATCGCGGGGGAGTGGCGTCGGGCACCACCGGCGCGGGCGAGGGCAACATCCTGGTGTCCGACAAGGAGCCGGGACCGGAACTGGAGCTGGCCCTCAGGTCCAACGACCTCTGGCGAGAGCTGGCCGAGGAGTGCGGCGGCTTCGAGTGGGAGCCGAAGGGCGGCCTCGTCGTGGCCGAGACACCGGAGGTCCTCGACGCCCTCACTGCCTTCGCCGAGACCCAGCGCCGGCACACCCGGGCCGCCGGAGCCGGCCCCGGCGATCCGGAGACCACGCCGCCCGCCTCGGGCGCGGTCGCCGCCGTCCCCGTCGCGGCCGGGAACCTGCGTGACTTCGAGCCGCACATCGCCGACGGCCTCGCCGGGGGCCTGCACTACCCGCAGGACGCGCAGGTGCAGCCCATGCTGGCCGCCGCGCGCCTGCTGAAGGCCTCCGGGGCGCGGCTGGTCCGTACCGCCGTGGAGCGTTTTCTCGTCTCCGGAGACCGGGTGACCGGGCTGCGCACGGGGCAGGGCGACCTGCACGCCGACGCCGTCGTCAACGCGGCGGGCACGTGGGCCGGGAACTTCCCGCAGGCGCCGCTGCCCATCCGGCCGCGCAAGGGGTTCATCCTGGTCACGCAGCCGTTCGCGGTCCCGCCGGTCCGGCACAAGGTCTACACGGCCGCCTACGTCACCAACGTCGCCAGCGACGCCGAGGGGCTGGAGACCTCCGCCGTCATCGAGTCGACCCGGGCGGGAACCGTGCTCATCGGGGCCTCCCGGCAGCGGGTCGGCCACGACACGGCGATCGACTACCCCGTCCTGGCGAGACTCGCCAGGCAGGCGATCGGGTTGTTCCCGGTGCTCAAGGACCGGCAGGTCATGCGGGCCTACGCGGGGCTGCGGCCGTACTCGCCGGATCATCTGCCGGTCATCGGGCCCGACCACCGTCTCCGGAACCTCTTCCACGCCTGCGGGCACGAAGGCGCCGGCATCGGCCTGGCGCCGGCCACCGCCGAGATGATCACCGCCCAGATCGCCGGCGCGCGGCCGGCGGTCGATCCGGCGCCCTTCGCCCCGGGGAGGTTCGCGTGATCGAGTTCCGGTTCGAGGGACGCCCGGTCGCCGCCGAGGAAGGCCAGTCGATCGGGGCCGCCCTGCACGCCGCCGGGATCCGGTCGTGGCGGACCACCCGGTTCGGCGGCCGGCCGCGCGGGCTCTTCTGCGCCGTCGGCGCCTGCTTCGACTGCCTGCTCACCGTCAACGGCACCCCCGACCAGCGCGCCTGCCAGACCGTGGCCCGCGCGGGCGACGAGGTGACCGGATGACCTACGACCTGGCCGTCGTCGGGGCCGGGCCCGCCGGGCTGACCGCCGCCAGGGTGGCCGCCGCGCGGGGCCTTCGCGTGGCCCTCCTCGACGCCTACGCCAAACCCGGCGGCCAGTTCCTCCGGGGGACCGCGCCGCCCCGCCTGACCGGCGTCGACGTCATGCTCGGGCAGCGCGTCTGGGCGGTCGAGAAGTCCTCCGGCGGCTTCCGGGTCCACGCGTCCGCGACCACGACCGCCGCCACCCTGCTGGTCGCCACCGGCGCCCACGACCGGGTCGTGCCGTTCCCGGGCTGGGATCTGCCGGGCGTGCTGACCGCCGGAGGCGCGCAGGCCCTGGTGAAGGGGGAGCGGATCAGGCCCGGCGAGGAGGCGGTGGTGGCCGGCACCGGGCCCTTCCTGCTGCCCGTCGCGGTCACACTGCTCGACGCGGGGGTGCGGGTCAAGGAGGTCCTGGAGGCCAACCGGCCCTCGCCCCGGATGGCCGCCGCGCTGGCCCGGGTCCCGTCGAAGGCCGGAGAGGCGCTGGGCTACGCCCGGCGGCTGGCCGCCGCGCGGGTGCCGTACCGGACCGGGCACGCCGTGGTCGCCGCCCACGGCGAGGACTCCGTCGAGGGCGTCACCGTCGCCCGGCTCACCCCCGGCTGGCGGCCCTACGCCTGGCGCACCGTCGACTGCGACACCGTCGCCGTCGGCTACGGCTTCACCCCGCAGGTCGACCTGCTGCTCCAGCTCGGCTGCGCGGTCGAGGGCGACCACGTCGTCACCGACGACCGGCAGCGGACCTCCGTCGATGGGGTGCTGGCCGCCGGCGAGGTCACCGGGGTCGCGGGGGCGCCCGGCGCCGTCGTCGAGGGCGCGCTGGCCGTGCACTCCCTGGTCGGCGAACCGCCGCCCCGGCTGCTCGCCGAGAAGGCGCGGCTGCGCCGGTTCGCGCGGGCCCTCGACCTGTCCTATCCGGTACGCGACGGCTGGCGTGACTGGCTCACGCCCGACACCGTCGTCTGCCGCTGTGAGGAGGTCACCCTGCGCGCGATCGACGAGGCCCGCGACCTCGGCGCGCACGACCCCCGCACCGTCAAGCTGCTGGCCCGGCCCGGAATGGGCTGGTGCCAGGGCCGCATGTGCGGCCACGCCGTCGCCAGGCTCACCGGGCATGAGCCGGCCCCCCAGAAACGGCCGTTCGCCCAGCCGATCACCCTCGCAGACCTGACCCTGCACGATCGAGAGGACAACGCGTGATCCGACCCTGGCACGGAATCATGGTGGCCACCGCACTCCCCTTCACGAGAGACCTGACCGTCGACTACGACGCCTTCGGCGCCCACTGCCGGCGGCTCGTCGACGAGGGGTGCGACGGCGTGGTGCCCAACGGCTCGCTGGGCGAATACCAGACCCTCACGCCCGACGAGCGCGCCCGGGTGGTCCGGACCGCCGTCGAGGCCGTCGGCGGCGAGCGGGTGCTGCCCGGCGTGGCCGCCTACGGCTCACGCGAGGCGCTGAGCTGGGCCGAACAGGCCCGCGACGCGGGGTGCGCGAGCGTGATGCTGCTGCCGCCCAACGCCTACCGGGCCGACGAGGGCGCGGTCCTGGAGCACTACCGGACCGTCGCCAAGGCCGGGCTGCCGATCGTCGCCTACAACAACCCGATCGACACCAAGGTCGACCTGACCCCGGCGTTGCTGGCCCGGCTGTTCGGCGAGGGCCTGATCGTGGCGGTGAAGGAGTTCACCGGCGACGTGCGGCGGGCGTACATGATCAGGGAGCTGGCTCCCGAGCTCGACCTGCTCGTGGGCTCCGACGACGTCGTCCTGGAACTGCTCACCGCGGGGGCGAAGGGCTGGATCGCCGGGTTCCCCAACTCGGTGACCCGCAGGTGCGTCGACCTCTACCGGGCCGCCGCGGCCGGGGACCTGACCACCGCGCTGCCGCTGTACCGGGATCTGCACCCCCTGCTCAGATGGGACGCGCGGGTAGAGTTCGTGCAGGCGATCAAGTTGTCGATG
Organism: Herbidospora yilanensis; assembly: GCF_001570565.1. GTDB lineage: Bacteria > Actinomycetota > Actinomycetes > Streptosporangiales > Streptosporangiaceae > Herbidospora > Herbidospora yilanensis. The sequence continues at coordinate 65,491 of NZ_BBXE01000019.1, forward strand.
GACGTGGCCGGGCTCAACGGCGGCGCCTGCCGGCCGCCCCGCCTGCCGCTCCCCGCCGACGTCGCGGCCGAGATCAGCGCCGCCACAGAGAAGGTCATGTGACGTGCGCACCCGAAGGATCTTCCACGCGGTGGACTCCCACACCGAGGGCATGCCCACCCGCGTGATCACCGGCGGCGTCGGGGTGATCCCCGGCGCCACCATGGCCGAGCGCCGCGAGCACTTCATGGCCCACCTCGATCACGTCCGCACCCTCCTCATGTACGAGCCCCGCGGCCACGCCGCCATGAGCGGCGCCGTCCTCCAGCCGCCCACCCGGCCCGACGCCGACTGGGGCGTGCTCTACATCGAGGTCTCCGGCTGCCTGCCGATGTGCGGCCACGGCACCATCGGCGTGGCGACCGTGCTGGTCGAGACCGGCATGGTCGAGGTCGTCGAGCCCGTGACCACGATCCGGCTCGACACCCCGGCCGGCCTGGTCACCGCGTCGGTGGCGGTCCGCGACGGCGTGGCCGAGTCGGTCACGATCGAGAACGTGCCCTCCTACGTCGAGGGCCTCGGCCGCACCGTGAAGGTCGGCGGGTTCGGCGAGCTCACCTACGACCTGGCCTACGGCGGCAACTTCTACGCCATCCTGCCGATCGAGTCGGTGGGGCTGCCGTTCGACCGGGCGTACAAGCAGCAGATCCTGGACGCCGGTCTCGCGATCATGGACGCGATCAACGAGGACGAGCCCGTCCACCCCGTGGACCCCGGCATCCGCGGCTGCCACCACGTGCAGTTCCTCGCGCCCGGGTCGACCGCCCGGCACTCGCGGCACGCGATGGCCATCCACCCCGGCTGGTTCGACCGCTCGCCGTGCGGCACCGGCACCAGCGCCCGCATGGCCCAGCTCCACGCCCGGGGCGACTTGCCGATCGATGCCGATTTCACCAATGAGTCGTTCATCGGGACGCAGTTCACCGGACGCCTCGTGGGAACGGCCACCGTCGGAGACCGGCAGGCCGTGGTGCCGCACATCACCGGCCGCGCCTGGCTCACCGGCACCGCGCAGTACTTCCTTGATCCACGGGACCCGTTCCCGCGGGGATTCCTGCTGTGACCAGGCGGTCGCGTACCGGTCCGAACCGGTACGATCACCAGATCCGATGTCACGGATGGGAGTGGGATGAGTGCGGGAGCAGAGGGACTCGGCCTGCCGGTCGTGGGTGAACGGCAGAGCCTGCGCGAACAGGTCGCGCAAGCCCTCAGAGACGCCTTGGTCGCGGGCGAGATGAGGCCGGGGGTCGTCTACTCCGCGCCGGTGCTCGCGGCCCAGTTCGGCGTCTCCGCGACCCCGGTCCGCGAGGCGATGCTCGACCTGGCCAAAGAGGGCCTGGTCGAGGCGGTGCGCAACAAGGGGTTCCGGGTCACCGAGATGTCCGACTCCGACCTCGACGACATCACCGAGATCCGCCGCCTCATCGAGGTGCCCACGGTCGCCAGGCTGGCCGAGTCGGGGCGCGAGGGCGACTTCGAGCGGCTGCGCCCGCTGGCCCGCGAGATCGTCAGCTCGGCCGAGCGCGGCGACCTGCTCACCTACGTGAACGCCGACCTGCGCTTCCACGTCGAGCTGCTGAGCCTGGCGGGCAACGCCCACCTGGTCGAGGTGGTGCGCGAACTGCGCGGCCGGGCCCGCCTCTACGGGCTGAAGGGCCTGGCCGACGCCGGGAAGCTGGTCGACTCGGCGCGCGAGCACGTCGAACTCCTCGACGCCCTGATCGACGGCGACCGGGCCGCGGCCGAGCACATCATGGGCCACCACATCCAGCACGTCCGCGGCATCTGGGCCAACAAGCCGGAGTAACTCACCCGGAGCGGGCGGCCCCCACCGAGGCGACCACCACACACCCGATGGCGGCCCACTCGCGCAGGTGCAGGATCTCGCCGAGCACGACGAGCCCCACGAGGGCGGCGACGGCCGGTTCGAGCGACATCAGGATGCCGAACACCCGCTTCGGCATCCTGCGCAGCGCCTCCAGCTCCAGCGAGTAGGGGATCACCGACGACAGCAGCCCGACGCCGAGCCCGATCAGCAGGATCGCCGGGTCGAGCAGCCCCAGGCCGCCCGAGACGATCCCCGGCGGCGCGATCACGAGGGTCGCGACGACCATGGCGAAGGCCAGCCCCGACGTGCCGGGGAACCGCTGCCCCACCGACGCCGACAACAGGATGTACGCCCCCCAGCAGACCCCGGCCCCGGCGGCGAACGCGATCCCGACCCAGTCGGCGTTCGCGGCGTCGCCCCAGGGGGCGAGCAGCACGATCCCGGTCGCGGCCAGCCCCACCCAGAGGAGGTCGAGCCGCCGCCGGGACGCCGCCACGGCCACGGCCAGCGGCCCCATGAACTCGATGGCGACCGCGATGCCGATGGGCAGCCGCGCCAGCGCCTCGTAGAACGAGAGGTTCATCAGCGCCAGGATCGCCCCGAACGCCACCCCGATCCCGATGCTCTCCCACGAGAGCCCCCTGACCCGGGGCCGGACGAACGCGACCAGCACGAGCGTGCCCGCGGCGATCCTCAGGAAGACCACGGCGGTGGGGGAGAGCTGCGCGAACAGGTTCTTGGCCAGCCCCGCGCCGATCTGCACCGAGACGATGCCCAGCATCACCAGCAGCGGCGGCGGAACGGCGTCGGCGAGCCGGAACGACCCCTTGTACGCCCCCGCGTCAGCGGTCACTTTCGTCCCACCCCTCACCCGGAATCAGCGGGTCTCACTGTAAGGGGCAAAACCCAAGATCGCTCCTGATTCCGCTCTGTGAGACGGTCCGGGGAGCTACTCCCAGCGGAACCAGCGGGCCGCCGCGGCCAGGGCCAGCACCGCCCACGACAGCAGCACCAGCGCCGCGCCCATGGGGAATCCGCCCACCCCGGTCAGCACCGACCGCACTCCGTCGGTCAGGGCGGTGATCGGCAGGATCTCCAGCAGCGGCCGGATGCTCTCGGGGAAGGCCGAGACGGGCAGCACCACCCCGCCCAGCGCGAGCAGCAGCAGGTAGACCAGGTTGGCCCCGGCCAGCGTCGCCTCGGCGCGCAGGGTGCCGGCCATCAGCAGCCCGAGGCCGCTGAAGGCCGCCGTGCCCAGGACGACCAGCAGCGCCACCGTCAGCGGGTTGCCGTGGGGCGACCAGCCGAGCGCGAGCGCCACCAGCACCAGCACCACGATCTGCAGCACCTCCACCACGATCACCGCGGCGGTCTTGGCCAGCATGAGGCCGGTCCGCGACAGGGGAGTGGCCCCCAGGCGTTTCAGGACGCCGTAGCGCCGCTCGAAGCCGGTCGCGATGGCCTGGCCGGTGAACGCCGTCGAGAGCACCGCCAGGGCCAGCACGCCGGGCGCGACGAAGTCGACCCGGGGGCCCTCGACGTCGAGGAACGGCGCCTTGGAGAAGCCCACGAGCAGCAGGATCGGGATGATCAGCGTCAGCAGGAGCTGCTCGCCGTTGCGCAGCGTGGCGCGGACCTCCGCGCCCGCCTGGGCGAGCACCATCCGCGCGAGCGGGGCGGCCCCGGGCGCCGGAGACAGGTCGAGGGTGGTCAACGTAGCTCCCGTCCGGTCAGCTCCAGGAAGACGTCTTCCAGGGTGCGCCGCTCGATGCTGAGGTCTTCGGTCGTCACGCCCTCGGTGGCGCACCACGCGGTCACCGTGGCCAGCATCGACGGGTCGACCTGGCCCTCGATGATGTAGTGGCCGGCCGGGGACTCCTTGGCCGCGCTCCCGGGCGGCAGGGCGCTGAGCACCTCGTCGAGGTTGAGCCCCGGGCGGGCCCGGAACCGGAGCTGGCGCTCGGCGCCGGTCAGCTCGGCGGGAGAGCCCTCGGCGACCACACGGCCCCGGTCGATGATCACGACGTGGTCGGACAACTTCTCGGCCTCGTCCATGTGGTGGGTGGTGAGCACCACCGACACCCCGGCCGCGCGCAGCTCGCGCACCATGTCCCAGCAGGCGTGCCGGGCCTGCGGGTCGAGCCCGGCCGTCGGTTCGTCGAGGAAGACCAGTTCGGGACGGCCGATGACGGCCGCCGCGAGCCCGAGCCGCTGCTGCTGGCCGCCGGACAGCCGCCGGTAGGGGGTGCGGGCGTGGTCGGCGAGCCCCAGCCGGTCGAGCAGGGCCGACGGGTCGAGCGGGTGGGCGTGGAAACGCGAGACCAGCCGCAGCCACTCTCCGGCGCGGGCCGCCTGGGGCACCCCGCCGGACTGGAGCATGATCCCGATCCGCGGCTTCAGCTCCGGATCGTCGGGCGCGAGCCCGAGGACCCGCACCGAGCCCGAGTCGGCCGTGCGGAAGCCCTCGCAGATCTCGATCGTCGAGGTCTTCCCGGCGCCGTTGGGGCCGAGCACCGAGGTCACCTCGCCCCGGCGGCAGCGCAGGTCGAGGTGGTCGACCGCGGTCACCCGGCCGTAGCGCTTGACCAGATCGCGGACCTCGACCGCGGCGTCTTCCATGCCTCCGAGTGTAGGGAGTGAGCACCCCGCCTCCGTCCGCGACCGGGCCGGTAAAGGCTTGCTCCGGGAACGCCCACGGTCCCCGACAGGGGTGTTTGTGCGTGTAAGGGTGGAATTGTCCCCACGGCTCAACGCAAGGAGGGCGGCGCATGTCCGAGTTCACGAGCTATGCACCCGGCGTGCCGTGTTGGGTGGACGTGTCCACTCCCGACATCGACGCGTCCACGGACTTCTACACCGAGCTCTTCGGCTGGACGGCGGTCTTCGACGAAGAGAGCGAGGACTACGGCGGCTACGGCGTGTTCCGCCTGCACGGCAAGAACGTCGCCGGGGTCGGCCCGGTCTACCAGGAGGGCATGCCCGCCGCCTGGAACACCTACATCTGCACCGACGACGTCGCCAAGACCACGGAGATGGTCCGCGAGAGCGGCGGCACCATCGTCACCGAGCCCGTGCAGATCATGAACGAGGGCCGCACGGCCGGCTTCCTGGACCCCGCCGGGGCCTACATCTGCGCCTGGCAGCCGATCGACAAGATGGGCGCCCAGCTCGCCAACGAGCCCGGCACGCTCAACTGGAGCGAGCTGATCACCCGCGACACCTTCTCGTCCAAGGAGTTCTACGGCGAGGTCTTCGGCTGGACGGCCGAGACCCGGCCCATGGGGGACATGGAGTACACCACCTTCGCCCAGAACGGGCACGTGCTGGGCGGGATGATGGCCATGCCCGACCACATGCCGGCCGAGGTGTCGTCGTACTGGCTGGCCTACCTGGGGGTCGACAACCTCGACGCCTCCCTCCGGGAGTCGGCGCGGCTGGGCGCGAGCCAGATGGTGGGGCCGACCGAGGTGCCCGGGATGGGCAACTTCGCGATCATCACCGATCCTCTCGGAGCGGCCGTGGGGCTCTGGGAGAGCACCCCCTGAAACGCGAGAACCGGCCGGTGAGCACCCGGCCGGTTCTCCCGTGATTCGGTTAGAAGGCGATGTCCTGCCAGGTCGAGACCTGGTTGGCGGGCAGCGCGTAGGGCAGCACGGCCATCCGGTCGACGGCGCCGGTCATCCGCTCGCCGCCGCCCTGGTTGGCGGCGAAGATCAGCGGCCGGGTGTTGCAGCCGTAGATGCCGGTCGAGCCGGTGGTGCCGCCGCCCGCGCGGACGCCGTCGACGTAGACGTCGATGGCGCCGTTGCGGTTGAGGGTGATCACCAGGTCGATGTAGCGGCCGGTGGGCAGCGTCGCGTTGGTCGTGACACCCTGCCCGGCGCCGATGAGGCGCAGGCGGTTGTCCGGCGTGACGTCCATCAGGACGCCGTCGGTGCCGGGGTTGCCCGAGGGCTGCGAGTCGAACAGGCGGCGGTAGCCGGAGCCGCCGATCTTCACCTCGGCCGCGAACGTGGCCTCACGCAGGTAGCCGAGGGTGGTCGGCTGCTCGGTGCGGACGTAGTTCTGGCCGTCCAGGATCAGGCCGCCGTCGGTGTCGTAGGCCGCCGCGCCGTTGACCACGACGCCGTCGCGGCCGGAGCCGGACTGGTCGGCGATGGTCGTGCCCGATTCCGGGTCCCAGGCGACGATGGCACGGTCGGCCGGGGGAACCGCACACGGGTTCAGGGCGGCGCCGGTGGCGGCGCTGATCGACCAGCCGGAGCCGGCCAGGGTCGCCTGGACACGCGCCGAGGTCGCTCCGGTGGACGGACCGGCCGTGACGTTGACCGTGATCTCGCGGCTCTCGCCCGCCGGAACCGGGGCGACCGGGGTCGAGGCCGGGTCGGCGGTCCAGCCGGAGGGGAGCTGGAGGGTCAGGGTGCCCGCCGGGGACGCGTTCTGGATCGCGGTGACGGTGGCCTTGACCGGGACGGTCTGACCGGCGCTGATCTCGGCGGGAGCCGAGACCGAGAGCTGGATCTCGTTGTAGAGGGTGTACGAACGGCCCGCCTCGGCGCCGAACCTGAGGGTGTCGCCGGTGCGGATCGCGTCGACCGGCTTGCCCTGGTCGTCGACGAACGAGTAACGGGCGTTGATCGCGCCGGCGCGGACCTTCAGCTCACCGGTGTCACCGGCCTTGATGACGGCCTTGGTGAGGCTGCTGTTGGCCCACTCGACGTCGACGGTCGCGTTGCCCCGGGCGCGCAGCCCGGAGATCGACCCGTTCTTCCACACGGCCGGGAGGGCCGGGAGGACGTGGACGGTGTCCTGGTGCGACTGCAGCAGCATCTCGGTGACACCCGAGGTGGCGCCGAAGTTGCCGTCGATCTGGAACGGCGGGTGGGTGTCGAACAGGTTGTCGAGGGTGCTCGACTTGAGCTGCTCGCTCAGCATCTTGTGCGAGTGGTCGCCGTCGAGGAGACGCGCCCAGAAGTTGATCTTCCAGGCCTTCGACCAGCCGGTGCCGCCGTCGCCGCGGGCGGTCAGCGAGATCTTGGCGGCCTCGCCCGCGGGGGTGCCGGCCTTGATCGCGTTGCCCGGGTGCACCGCGAACAGGTGCGAGACGTGGCGGTGGGTGTTGCCGGGGTTGTCCAGGTCTTCCTTCCACTCCTGGAGCTGGCCCCAGGAGCCGATGCGGATGCCCGGGTCGAGCTTGGCCAGGGTGTTGGTCAGCTCGGCCTGCAGCGCCGTGTCGACCTTGAGGGTCTTGGCGGCGTTCAGGGTGTTGGTGAGCAGCTCGGTGACGATCTGCTGCGACATCGAGGCCCCGGCGGTGAACTGGCCGTTCTCCGGCGAGTACGACGGCGAGACCACGAGCTTGCCGTCACGCGGGTCGGTGTGCAGGAAGTCCAGCCAGAACTCGGCCGCGCCCTTCATCACCGGGTAGGCGGTGCGCTTGAGGTACTTCACGTCGTTGCTGAACCGGTAGTGGTCGTACATCTGCTGGGTGGTCCAGGCCGCGGCCTCGGGGAACCAGAACGACTCGGCGTAGTTGTGCAGGCCCGTGAAGCCCCAGGGGTTGGTCTCGTTGTTCACGACCCAGCCTCGGGCGTTGTACATGTCGGTCGCGGTCTTCCTGCCTGGGGCGACCATCGAGGCGATGTACTCGTCGTAGGGGATCGTGGTCTCGGCGAGGTTGGTCTGCTCGGCGAGCCAGTAGTTCATCTGCAGGTTGATGTTGACGTGGTAGTCGGCGTCCCACGGCGGGTTCGTGACGTTGTTCCACACGCCCTGCAGGTTGGCCGGCAGCGACCCCTCACGCGAGGAGGAGATCAGCAGGTAGCGGCCGTACTGGTAGAACAGGGCCTCCAGGTAGCGGTCCTGCGCCGACGAGCCGCCCGAGTAGGACGAGCGCAGCACGTTGGTGGGCACGCTCGGCGCCTGCTGGCCCAGGTTCAGCTTCACCCGGTCGAACAGCCCGTGGTAGTCGTTCAGGTGGGCCTGCTTGAGGGCCGCGTACGACATCGACGACGCCCAGTTGGCCCAGTGGCGCACGTTGTCGTGCGGGTCCTCGGTCCGGTAGGTCGGGTACTCCATCGAGTAGTCGGTGCCGGCCGAGATCACGAACCACGCGGCGTCGGCGTTGGCGACCGTGATGCGGTCGGTCCCGTCGGTCCGGGAGCCGCCCTCGGTCACGACGTTGACCTGCGACTCGAAGTTGAGCCCGTTGTTGGCCAGCTTGCCGCGGATGGTCATGCGGCCCTTGGAGACGCTGACCGTCTTGTCGTTGCGCGGCGAGGTGTGGCGGACGGTGAAGTTCACCTTGCCGGCCGCGTCGGCCGAGACGCGGCCCACGATGACGTTGTTGGGGTAGGACGCGAAGTACTCGCGCTTGTAGGTGACGCCGGCGTCCTTGTAGGTGACGGCGGCGACCGCGTCGTTCAGGTTCAGCGACCGCTTGTAGTCGGTCGGGTTCGCCGGCGCGCCCGGGAAGTCCAGGAACATGTCGCCGAACGTCTGGTAGGACCCGAAGTTCGTCTTGCCCTGGCCGAGGCGCTGCGCCACCTGGGCCGGGGTCATCTGCTTGTTCTGGTCGATGAGCGCCTGGACGTCGGCGATCGCGGTGGGCCGCGGCGTCGTCCAGTTGCCGAAGTTGTAGCCGTTGGAGCCGGGGCCGCCGGTCCAGAGGGTCTTCTCGTTGAACTGGATCTGCTCGGTGGCGACGCCACCGTAGATCATCGCGCCGAGGGCGCCGTTGCCGATCGGGAGGGCCTGCGACTCCCAGTTGGTCGCCGGCTTGTCGTACCAGAGGGTCAGATCGTCCTGCGCGGCTGCGGCCTCCTGGACCTGAGCCGTGGCGGTGCTGCCCTGCAGCACCGGCACGCCCAGAGCCATGGCCAGCCCCAGCGCCGTGGCGGCGCCGAGCAGCCGCCGTGGGGGGTGACTCACGGGTGTTCCTTATGGGTCGGGTTGGTGATCTCACAATGAAATAGCACCGAAACTTAACCGAAACAAGCTCTGAGATCCGATGAATTTCGTCGCAACCAACTTGTGACCCACGCCTCACCGAGTGGTCTAGTCCGATGGATAGGGGCTTTTGATCTTCGGATGACGATCAATGGGGTGGATGTGCAGCCAGAGATCGGATCAATTTCCGGCCACCGGCCCGATAGACATCGGATCTATGGGCCTCCGGGTGGGGGCCTGGTACAGACCGGCCCGGATCGGCCGTGCGGAATGGAAGGCATACGGCCGTGCGGCTCCCCTCCGCAGGGCTCGCGAAAAACGGGAAATGGCCGCCGAAAGCGGGGGATCGGCCGGTGAAGGGGACGTCGTCCCAGGTCAGGGATCGGAGGATGCCTCTCGGGCTATATGCTCGACCTGCTCTGCCGGGCCGTTTGACTTAGGTAAGCCTTACCTGGGTGACAAATTGCATTCCCCACGAATGCGGGGTTCCGTTTGTCGTGCGGGAAGGAATTACGCCACACTGATGTTGTGAAAAACGTGACCGGGACCAGCGCAGGGGAGACCACGCGGTCCTCCGGCGTGCCCTCGGAACGGGGAACACGGGCGCGGGTCGCGCGCCTGATCCTCGAACACGGCCCGGTCACCGCCGCCGACCTCGGCGAACGGCTGGGGCTCACCCCGGCCGCCGTGCGGCGGCACCTCGACAACCTTCTCTCCGAGGGGATGATCGAGCCCCGCCAGGCACACCAGAAGGGGCAGCGGGGGCGCGGCCGTCCGGCCAAGCTGTTCGGCATCACCGATGCCGGGCGCAGCGCCTTCGAACACGCCTACGACGACCTCGCCGGCAGCGCCCTGCGGTTCCTGGAGGAACGGCTGGGGGCCGAAGCGGTCACCGACTTCGCCCGGCAGCAGGTCGCCGGGCTGGTCGCCCGGCTGGCGCCCGCGATGCGGCAGATCCCCGCCGAGCAGCGGGTCCGCATGCTCGCCGAGGCCCTGTCGGCCGACGGATACGCCGCCTCGTCCACCAAGACGGCGACCGGCGGGGAGCAGCTCTGCCAGCACCACTGCCCGGTCGCCCACGTCGCGGCCGCGTTCCCGCAGTTGTGCGAGGCCGAGACCGAAGCGTTCGGGCGTCTCCTGGGCACGCCCGTCCAGCGCCTGGCCACCATCGCCCACGGAGACGGAATCTGCACCACCCACGTCAGCCCCCACGCGCTGGCGCGAGCCACTCGTATAGAGAGCAAGGAGCCCGGAAGGTGACTGTCACCGACCGCCCGGAGCTGGAAGGCCTCGGGAACTACAAGTTCGGCTGGTCCGACCCCGACGCCGCCGGCGCCGTGGCGCGCCGCGGCCTGAACGAGGACGTCGTGCGGAACATCTCCGCGCTGAAGAACGAACCCGAGTGGATGCTCGACCTGCGTCTCAAGGGGCTGCGCCTGTTCGGCCGCAAGCCCATGCCGACCTGGGGCTCCGACCTCACGGGCATCGACTTCGACAACATCAAGTACTTCGTGCGGTCGACCGAGAAGCAGGCGGCGTCCTGGGACGAGCTGCCCGCCGACATCAAGAACACCTACGACAAGCTGGGCATCCCCGAGGCCGAGAAGCAGCGGCTCATCGCGGGCGTCGCGGCCCAGTACGAGTCCGAGGTGGTCTACCACAAGATCCGTGAGGACCTTGAGGAGAAGGGTGTCATCTTCGTCGACACCGACACCGGCCTGCGCGAGCACGAGGAGCTCTTCAAGGAGTACTTCGGCTCGGTGATCCCCGTCGGCGACAACAAGTTCGCCGCGCTGAACACCGCCGTGTGGTCGGGCGGCTCCTTCATCTACGTGCCGCCGAACGTCAACGTCGAGATCCCGCTCCAGGCCTACTTCCGGATCAACACCGAGAACATGGGCCAGTTCGAGCGGACCCTGATCGTCGTCGACGAGAACAGCTACGTCCACTACGTCGAAGGCTGCACCGCCCCGATCTACTCCAGCGACTCGCTGCACAGCGCGGTCGTGGAGATCATCGTGAAGAAGGGCGCCCGCTGCCGCTACACGACCATCCAGAACTGGTCGAACAACGTCTACAACCTGGTCACCAAGCGCGCCGTGGCGTACGAGGGCGCGACCATGGAGTGGATCGACGGCAACATCGGGTCCAAGGTCACGATGAAGTACCCGGCCGTCTACCTGATGGGCGAGCACGCCAAGGGCGAGACCCTCTCCATCGCCTTCGCCGGCGAGGGCCAGCACCAGGACGCCGGCGCCAAGATGGTGCACCTGGCGCCCAACACCTCCAGCACGATCATCAGCAAGTCGGTCGCGCGCGGCGGTGGCCGCACCTCCTACCGGGGCCTGGTCCAGATCGAGGAGGGCGCCGCCGGATCGGCCTCCACGGTCAAGTGCGACGCCCTGCTGGTCGACCAGATCAGCCGCTCCGACACCTATCCCTATGTCGACGTCCGCGAGGACGACGTGTCCATGGGCCACGAGGCGACCGTCTCGAAGGTCTCCGAAGACCAGCTCTTCTACCTGATGAGCCGCGGTCTGAACGAGGACGAGGCCATGGCCATGATCGTGCGCGGCTTCGTCGAGCCGATCGCCCGTGAACTTCCCATGGAGTACGCCTTGGAGCTCAACCGTCTGATCGAACTTCAGATGGAAGGAGCGGTGGGCTAACCATGGGTCTTGAGACCAAGCCGCTCGTGACCCTGCACGAGACGGCCTCCTTCGACCTGGCCGACTTCCCCGTCCCGACCGGACGTGAGGAGCAGTGGCGGTTCACGCCGCTGTCGCGGCTGAAGGGCCTCCACGACGGTACGGCCGTCAACGACGGCAACGACCGCACCGAGGTCCTGACCCCGTCCGGGGTGAGCTACGAGCTGGTCAGCCGGGAAGACCCCCGGATCGGCACGGCGGGCAAGCCGGCCGACCGGGTGGCGGCGCAGGCGTACAACGCGTTCGAGAAGGCCGGTGTCATCACCGTGCCCAAGGAGCTCGTGGCGTCCGAGCCGATCGTGGTCAACGTCCACGGGCAGGGCGGCACGGTGTTCCGCCACCTGCTCGTCGACGTCAAGCCGATGGCCGAGGCGGTCGTCGTGCTGAACTACACGGGCACCGGCGTGCAGGGCGCGAACGTCGAGTTCGTCGTCGGCGACGGCGCCAAGCTGACCGTGGTGTCGAACCAGGACTGGGACCGCGACGCCGTCCAGGTGGCGCAGTACACGACGCTGGTCGGCAGGGACGCCACGTTCAAGTCGGTCGTGGTCACCCTCGGGGGCGACGTGGTGCGGATCTCGCCGCGGGTGGCCTACACGGCGCCCGGCGGGCGGGCCGAGCTGGTCGGGCTCTACTTCGCCGACGCCGGTCAGCACCTAGAGCACCGTCTCCTGGTCGACCACAGCGTGCCCAACTGCGCCTCCGACGTCACCTACAAGGGCGGCCTCCAGGGCGACGACGCCCACACGGTCTGGATCGGCGACGTGATCATCCGCGCCGAGGCCGAGGGCACCGACACCTACGAGCTCAACCGCAACCTGCTGCTGACCGACGGCGCCCGCGCCGACTCGGTGCCGAACCTGGAGATCCTCACCGGTGAGATCGCCGGGGCGGGCCACGCGTCGGCCTCCGGCCGGCTCGACGACGAGCACATGTTCTACCTGCAGGCCCGCGGCATCCCCGCCGACGAGGCCCGCAAGCTCATCGTCCACGGCTTCTTCAACGAGCTGATCCAGCGCATCGAGGTGCCGGAGATCCAGGAGAAGGTGCTGGCCGCCGTCGAGGCGGAGCTGGCCCGATGAGCTTCGAGCCCGTGTTCGAGAAGGTCTGCAAGGTCGAGGACGTCCCCGACGAGGGCGTCATCGGCGTCGAGGTCGACGGCACCCCCGTGGCCCTCGTCCGCGAGGGCACGGAGGTGTACGCCGTCCACGACGTCTGCTCCCACGCCGAGGTGCGCCTCAGCGAGGGAGAGGTCTACGACGGCACGCTGGAATGCTGGCTGCACGGATCGTGTTTCGACATCCGTACCGGCAAGCCGACGGGCCCTCCGGCGACCAGGCCCGTTCCCACATACCGAGTCAAGATCGAAGGCGACGACGTGTATGTCTCGCTCTCGAAGGAGTCATAACGTGTCCACGCTCCAGATCCGCGACCTGCACGTCTCCGTCGGCGACAAGGAGATCCTCAAGGGGGTCGACCTGACCGTCAGCGCCGGTGAGACCCACGCCATCATGGGCCCCAACGGCTCGGGCAAGAGCACGCTCGCCTACGCCATCGCCGGCCACCCCAAGTACACGATCACCAGCGGCAGCGTCACCCTCGACGGCGACGACCTGCTCGACATGTCGGTCGACGAGCGCGCCCGCGCCGGCCTGTTCCTCGCGATGCAGTACCCCGTCGAGGTCCCCGGCGTGTCGGTGTCCAACTTCCTGCGCAGCGCCGTGACGGCCGTGCAGGGCGAGGCGCCCAAGCTGCGCCAGTTCGCCAAAGACCTCAAGACCGGCATGGACGCCCTGGCGATCGACTCCGCCTTCGCCACCCGCAACGTCAACGAGGGCTTCTCCGGCGGTGAGAAGAAGCGCCACGAGATCCTCCAGCTCGAACTGCTGAAGCCGAAGGTGGCCGTCCTCGACGAGACCGACTCCGGCCTCGACGTCGACGCCCTGCGCGTCGTCTCCGAGGGCGTCAACCGCTTCCGCGCCTCGGGTGACACCGGCGTGCTGCTGATCACCCACTACACCCGCATCCTGCGCTACGTGAAGCCCGACTTCGTGCACGTCTTCGCGGCCGGCCGCATCGTCGAAGAAGGCGGTCCCGAGCTCGCCGAGAAGCTGGAGAACGAGGGCTACGAGGCCTACACGAAGGTCAGTTCCTGATGTTCGACGTCGATCTCATCAGAAAGGACTTCCCGGTCCTCTCTCGTGAGCTGCCAGGAGGGCGCTCGCTCGTCTACCTGGACTCCGGCAACTCCTCGCAGAAGCCGAACCAGGTCATCGACACGATGCGCGACCACCTGGCCCACCACTACAGCAACGTCGGCCGCGCCCACCACACGCTGGGCGCGGAGTCGACGGCCGCCTACGAGGACGCCCGCGACGTGATCGCGGCGTTCGTCGGCGCCCCGTCGCGCGACGAGATCGTCTTCACCAAGAACGCCTCCGAGGCGCTCAACCTCGTCGCGTACGCCTTCGGCAACCCGATCGCCACCGACGAGCGCTTCCGGGTCGGGCCGGGCGACGAGATCGTGATCAGCGAGATGGAGCACCACTCCAACATCGTGCCGTGGCAGTTCCTCGCCCAGCGGACCGGCGCCACGTTGCGCTGGTTCAAGGTGACCGACGAGGGCCGCCTCGACCTCGGCGACCTCGACGACCTGGTCAACGAGCGCACCAAGATCGTGTCGATCGTGCACCAGTCCAACGTGCTGGGCACGGTCAACTCGGTCTCGCCGATCCTGGCCCGCGCCCGCGAGGTCGGCGCGCTGATGATGCTCGACGCGTCCCAGTCGGTGCCCCACATGCCGGTCGACGTCACCGAGCTCGGGGTCGACTTCGTGGCCTTCACCGGCCACAAGATGGTCGGCCCGTCGGGCATCGGCGTGTTGTGGGGCCGCCGTGAGCTGCTCGACGCCATGCCGCCGTTCCTCGGCGGCGGCGAGATGATCGAGGCGGTCTGGATGGACCGCTCGACCTACGCGCCGGTGCCGCACAAGTTCGAGGCCGGCACCCCGCCGATCGTCGAGGCCATCGGCCTGGGCGCGGCGGTCAACTATCTGACCGGCATCGGCATGGCCGACGTCAAGGCCCACGAGAAGGCGCTGACCGGCTACGCCCTCGACGCGCTCGGCGAGATCCCCGGCCTGAAGGTGATCGGCCCGCGCACGAACATCGCGCGGGGCGGCACGATCTCGTTCACCCTGAAGAACCTGTCGGGTGACGACATCCACCCTCACGACGTCGGGCAGATCCTCGACGACGCGTTCGGCATCGCCGTCAGGGTCGGTCACCACTGCGCCAGGCCGCTTCACCTGCGGTTCGGCATCCCCGCCACCACTCGTGCGTCGTTGTACCTTTACAACACCACGGATGAGATCGACGCCCTGGCGCGGGGGCTCCACCATGTGCAGAAGGTGTTCGGATGATCGCTGAGTCGATGTACCAGGAACTGATCCTGGAGCACTACAAGCACCCCCAGGGCCGTGGCCTGCGCGACCCGTTCGACGCCGAGGTCCACCACGTCAACCCCACCTGCGGCGACGAGATCACGCTGCGGGTGAAGGTCGACGAGGGCAAGGTCCTCGACGTCTCCTACGAGGGTCAGGGCTGCTCGATCAGCCAGGCCGCCGCCTCGGTGCTGCACGAGCTGGCCACCGGGTCGACCGTCGAGGAGAGCCTCGGCGTCGTCGACGAGTTCACCCGGCTGATGCAGGGCCGCGGCCAGGTGGAGGCCGACGAGGACGTCCTCGGCGACGCGGTCGCGTTCGCCGGGGTCGCCAAATATCCGGCCCGGGTGAAGTGCGCCCTGTTGTCGTGGATGGCGTACAAGGACGCCGTGGTGAGGAGTGCCTGAGATGAGCAAGCCGACCGAGACCCCGACGGCCGCCCCCTACGACGGCGACCTGTCCAACGACGAGGTCATGGAGGCCCTCCGCGACGTCGTCGACCCCGAGCTCGGCGTGAACGTCGTCGACCTCGGCCTGATCTACGGCCTCAACCTCGACCCCGCCGGCGAGGGCGAGAAGCCGGTCGTGACGATCGACATGACGCTGACCAGCGCGGCCTGCCCGCTGACCGACGTCATCGAAGACCAGGCCAACTCGGCGCTCGCCGACCTGGTCAGCGGCGTGGTCATCAACTGGGTGTGGCTGCCGCCGTGGGGCCCCGACAAGATCACCGACGACGGTCGTGACCAACTGAGGATGCTCGGCTTCAACGTGTGATTCCCAATGGGATTCCCGGTGTAAGATACGAGGGTTGACTTCAAAGGCCGTCCGCTTTGGGAGCGGGCGGCCGTTTGCCGCGACTGTGAACCGCGGCGACTGCACACTGCTATGCAGTTTCTCGCGCCACGATGAGATCGGCGCGTTTATCGGGCGGTGCGCAGAGATGGCACTCGGCACCTTTGGAAGGGGTGCCCTCCCCCGATGCGGCGGACTGCCGCCCCGGTTTAATTTGGCTCGTCCTTTCGCAGAAGAGACGCGCCTGCGTGCTGCGGCACGTCCTCTCACCGAAAGGCACGACCAACGTGACCATGCTCGAACCGACCATGTCCGCGACCGACTCCACCGACGAGGCCGTCAACGGCTTCGCCGCGCTGGGGCTGCCGCGCCCACTGGTCACCGGGCTCGCCCGTCAGGGCATCGAATCGCCGTTCCCCATCCAGGAAGCCTGCATCCCCGACATCCTGACCGGGCACGACGTGCTCGGCCGGGGCCAGACCGGCTCGGGCAAGACGCTCGCGTTCGGGCTGCCGATGATGGCCCGCATCGCCGGTGACCGCGCGCTGCCCAAGCGCCCGCGCGCCATCATCCTGGTCCCCACCCGTGAGCTCGCGCTCCAGGTGAACGACGCCCTGGAGCCGCTCGGCCGGGGCCTGTCGCTGCGGATGAAGACCGTCGTCGGCGGCATGTCGATGGGCCGGCAGATCGAGGCGCTGCGCCGCGGCGTCGAGGTGATCGTCGCCACGCCGGGCCGTCTCACCGACCTGATCGAGCAGGGCGAGTGCTCGCTCGAAGACGTCGAGATCAGCATCCTCGACGAGGCCGACCACATGTGCGACCTCGGCTTCTTCCCGGTCGTCAGCGCGCTGCTCGACCAGACCCCGGTCCACGGCCAGCGGCTGCTGTTCTCGGCCACCCTCGACGGCGACGTCGACCAGCTCGTCAAGCGGTTCCTCGTCGAGCCGATCACCCACTCGCTCGCCCCGGCCACCTCGCCGGTCGAGACGATGGAGCACCACCTCGTGCAGGTGAGCTGGCAGGACAAGCCGGCCGTCACCGCCGAGATCGCCAACCGCGAGGGCCGCACCATCCTGTTCGTGCGCACCCAGCACGGCGTCGACCGCGTCGTGAAGCAGCTCGCCCGCGTCGGCGTCCAGGCCGGCGGCCTGCACGGCGGCAAGCGGCAGAACCAGCGCACCCGCATCCTCGGCGAGTTCCGCGAGGGCGGCATCAAGGTGCTCGTCTGCACCGACGTCGCCGCGCGCGGCATCCACGTCGACGACGTCTCGCTCGTGCTGCACGTCGACCCGCCGGCCGACCACAAGAGCTACCTGCACCGCGGCGGGCGCACCGCGCGGGCGGGCGAGAAGGGCAGCGTCCTGACGCTGGTCATGCCCAACGAGCGCCGCTCGACCGACGCCATGGCCCGGCGCGCCGGCATCTCGCCGTCGCGGCACCGCGCCATTCCGGGCGCCCCGGTGCTGGCCGACATCGCCGGGGCCCGCGAGCCCAGCGGCGAGTCGATCCCGGTCTGGGAGCCCGACATCCGCAAGCCGCTCCGCCCCCGCTCCGGCGGCCGCGAGGAGCGTCCGTCGGGTGGCCGCAAGCGCTTCGAGGGTCGTCGCCGGTACGACGGCGACCGTCCCCAGGGTGGTCACGACGACCGTCCCCGCCGCGACTTCGGCGACGACCGGCCGCGCCGTGAGGGCGACGACCGGCAGCGCCGCGAGTTCGGGCACCGTCCGCGCTTCGCCCACGACGACCGGCCGCGCCGCGAGGGCGACGACCGTCCCCGCCGCGAGGGCGACCGGCCCCGCTTCCAGGGCGACGACCGGCCGCGCCACAACGACGACCGGCCCCGTCACCGCGACGAGCGGCCCCGTTTCCAGGGCGACGACCGGCCGCGCCGGGACGCCGCCGCCCCGGCTCCGGCCCGGGGTCACTTCCGTGACGACCGCGCGCCCAGGGCGTACAACAACGACCGCGAGCGCCCGGTCCGCGACGACCGGGGCGAGCCCCGCACCTTCGGCGAGGACCGCGCCCGCGGCGGCTTCCGCGGCCGGTCGGGCGGCGGCGGCTTCCGCCAGGGCCGTCCGGGTGGCCGCTTCAACGGCCGCTAGTCAGCAGTAGAGAACGCCGGTTCCCCATGCGGGGGACCGGCGTTCCGTCGTCTCACGGCACGTCGGACGGCCGTTCCCCGCGATGGAACATCCGTGTCACGCCCTAGGTGACAGAGATTCGCCGAAACGACGGGGACATGAACCATGCGCAACCCACAAGGGCTCCGCGTGCCGATCCACCTGGGCCGCGGCGCCGCCGAGCCGCTGCCCGACCAGCTCGCCGGACAACTCCGCCAGGCCATCGACTCGGGACGACTCGCGGCGGGGATCCGCATGCCGTCCACACGGACCATGGCCGTGGCGCTCAAGATCTCCCGGGGGGTGGCGCTGACGGCGTACCAGATCCTGCACTCCGAGGGGTACGTCACCAGCCGCCACGGGTCGGGCACCTACGTCGCCGCGCGGGCGCGGCAGGCCGAACGGGCGCCGCTGCGCCCGCCGGCCCGCCCGAACGTCGTCGACATGCGGCCCGACCAGCCGACCGCCGACGCCTTCCCGCTGGCCGAGTGGCGGGCGGCCTGGCGCCGGGCCGGCCACCGCGCGCCGAGCGCCGCCGAGCCGCCGCCCGGCGGGCTGCCGGAGCTGCGGTCGGCCATCGCCGCCCACCTGCGCGACACCCGGGGGCTGGTGCTCGACCGGCACGAGATCGTGGTCACCACCGGCTGCGAGACGGCGCTCCAGCTCGCGGTTCCCGAGGGCCGCCCGGTCGTCGGGATCGAGGACCCGGCGCTGCCCCGCCTCAGGAGGGCCCTGACGGGTCATACGGGGCACGTGGTGCCCGTCCCGGTCGGTTCCGCCGGACCGCAGGTTCCGGCCGGTGTGGACGCTCTGGTGCTCACGCCCGACCGCAACGAACCGCTGGGCCACCGGCTGCCGACCGAGCACCGGCGGGCGCTGGCGGCCTGGGCGGCCGACCGGGGGACCTACCTGATCGAGCCGGCCTTCGACGGGCTGTTCAACGCCGGCCTGAACCCGTGCCCGTCGCTGCTGGCCCTGGGGGAACCGGCGAGGACGATCATGCTCGGCTCGTTCCGCGAGCTGCTGACGCCGGGGATGCGGCTGGCCTATCTCGTCGTGCCGCGCCACCTGGCCGACGGGGTGCGGAAGCGGGCCTGCGCGGTGCCGGAGACCTGCCAGCGGGCCGCCGCCGACCTGCTGGCCACGGGCGCGGTCACCCGGCGGGTCGACCGGCTGTCGGCGATCTTCGCCCGGCGCCGGGCGACGGTCCGCCAGGCGCTGGCGGGGGTCCGGCGCGACACCCGGGTCGTCGGCACCGAGACCGGCGCCGCCGCGACCCTGCTGCTGCCCCGGGCGCTCCCGGCTCTCGCGCTGGCCGAGCAGCTCCGGGCGCGCGGGGTCAGGGTGGCCACCCTCGCGGCCTTCCACCACCCGGGCGGCCGGGCCGGGAACGGGATCGTGTTCGGCTTCGGCCACCTTGAGGAGCCGGAGTTGCGCCGGGCTCTGCGGATCATGGTCCGCACCCTCTCGCCGTGACTTTCCCACGCCTCCGATGGAAGCGGTCCCGGGCCGGGAAGCCGAGCGCCACTGACCGGTGTTCGCGCCGGTGGAGTGGCCCGGGGGCGACCTGGAGGCGACCTGGAGGCGACCTGGAGGCGACACGGTCTCGCTCAGTGGACGCTGCCGTGATCCATGCGGCGACCCGCATTAGGCTTGGGCGAGTGACGACGTTCGATGAGCTCTACGACGTGCTGTCCGAGAAGGCCCGCACCCGTCCCGAAGGGTCGGGGACCGTTAAGGCGCTCGACGCCGGGGTCCACTCGATCGGCAAGAAGATCGTCGAGGAGGCCGCCGAGGTCTGGATGGCGGCGGAGTACGAATCGGCAGACCGGACCGCTGAGGAGATCTCGCAGCTTCTCTACCACCTCCAGGTGCTCATGCTGGCCCGCGGGATCGGGCTCGACGAGGTCTACAAGCATCTTTAGGGCACCCCCGGGTGCCCGGACCTCGCTCATCTCAGAGGCCATCCCGAAAGGTTCCAACAATGCTTCGCCTTGCCGTACCGAACAAGGGCGTGTTGTCCGAGGCCGCCCAGGTCATCCTGAAAGAGGCGGGTTACCGCCCCCGAAAGGACAGCAAGGAGCTCGTGGTCGTCGACCCGGAGAACTCCTGCGAGTTGTTCTTCCTCCGTCCCCGTGACATCGCGGTCTACGTCGGCGAGGGCACCCTCGACGCCGGCATCACCGGCCGCGACATGCTGATCGACTCCGGCGCCCCGGCCGACGAGGTGGTGCCGCTCGGCTTCGGCCGGTCGACCTTCCGCTTCGCCGCGCCTCCCGGCGCGTTCTCCAACGTCAAAGACCTCAACGGCAAGCGGGTCGCGACCGCCTACGCCGGTCTGCTGGCCGGTTACCTGGAGGAGCAGAGCGTCGACGCCCGCGTCATCAAGCTCGACGGCGCGGTCGAGACGGCGATCCGGCTCGGCGTGGCCGACGCCGTCGCCGACGTCGTGGAGACCGGCACCACCCTGCGCAACGTCGGCCTGGAGGTGTTCGGCGACCCGATCACCACGTCCGAGGCGATCCTGATCAAGCAGGTCGGGGCGCCCGAGAACAACGGCTTCCAGCAGCTCATCCGGCGCCTCCAGGGCGTGCTGGCCGCGCGCGACTACGTGATGATCGACTACGACATCCGGGTCGAGCGCATCGACGAGGCCATCGAGGTCACTCCGGGCATGGAAGGGCCGACGGTCTCGCCGCTGCACCGCGAGGGCTGGGTGGCGGTCCGCGCGATGATCCGCCGCAAGGGCCACCAGCAGGTCATGGACAGGTTGTGGGACCTCGGCGCCAAGGCGATCCTGATCACCGACATCTACGCCTGCCGGCTCTAGGCGAACGGCCCGCCGGCCGGTCCCGCTACTTCGGGACCGGCCGGTTGGCGACGTGCCTGATCAGGTCGCTGACGTGGACCGTGCCCAGGCAGCGGCCCACTTCGTCCACCACCACGAGGTCGTCGTAGACCCGCTTGGCGTCCTGCCCGGCGACCTGCATGGCCGCTATCGCCGGCGTCGTCTTGGGCACCAGCCGGGCGCTGTCGGCGATCCGGTGGGCGGGCTTCTTGGCGTGCAGGGCATGGCCGTAGGCCCCCGCCATGTAGAGCAGGAAGCGGCTGCGGTCGACCATCGACTGCGGCCGCTGGTATTCGTCGACCAGGATCACGCTGGTGATCGAGGCCTCGTTGCCGAAGGCCTGCACGACGTCCTCCGAGGTCGCCGTGATCGGCAGCGTCACGGCCGGCATCAGGAACTCCTGCACCCTCGGCCCGAGGAGATGGGCCAGGTTCGGCGAGGTCTCGGTCGCCGGGACCGGCACGTGCACCCGCCCGTCGGCCGGCCGCCAGTCGCCCGGCGCGAGCAGCGGCCCGGTGGCCAGCCTGACCCCCCACGCCCGCACCGCCGCGAGCTGGACCTCGTCCTGCACGCCCGGCGCCAGGATGTGCGCCGCCACGCCCTTGGCCACCGTGACCAGCGCCTCGGCGACGGCCGCCCGGCGGGCGTCCTTGGGGGCGCGCTCCACCAGTTCGGGGGAGATCAGGATGACGTAGGGGGAGGCGTCGGCCAGCACGTCGAGCGGGACGTGGCGGACCCCGGCCCCGCCGAAGGCGATCAGGTAACCGGCCGCGCGCAGCCCGTCGACCCCGGCCAGCAGCCGGGACCGGTCGGCCGGGTCGAGGTCGCCCTCGATGGTCAGGATGATCTCGCGCGGCCGCCGCCCGGCCACCCGCATCGCCTCGTGCAGCGGCGCCAGCCCCGCCGAACCGGCCGAGACGGCGGCGACCGGGATGGGCAGCACGAGGGGGAGCCGCGCGTCGTGCTCGGCGGCGGCGCGGATGCCCGCGACGGTGCCGCCGACGTCGGCCCGCTCGGCGGCGGGGGTGCTCGCGTTGACCTGTATGGCGATCACACCGCCGGTGTCGAGGTCGACGACGGGCGTGAAGCCGGCGACCGGGCCGAAGGCGTTCGGCGGGCCGCCGGTGGGGTTCTGGGGCGCGGCCGCCCACGCCGGCACGTACCCCGACACGGTGAACGGGCCGGTCGTGGAGGACTGCTCACCTGGTGAGACGGCGACCGGCGCCGGATAGGGCATGGGAACCGACACACGACGATTCTGGTGCGCCTGTCCGCCGTCATTGAGGCCGGTGATTTTAAATTCACCCACATTTCCCCATACCGACAACCGTGGACGTCCTGCTCCGGCCCCAGCCGCTACTCTGGGCGTCCATGAGCGCACGCCCGGCCGCCGGGGGCGGACGGTGGGTGTCGATCCCCCCGTCCCGGCTGCCCCGCTGGCTCGCCAACTTCGCCACCCGCCACGGCGGGCCGCCGTCGGAGACGGGCACCCCGGAACAGGTGGTGTTCACCGCCCCGGACGGGGCCGTGGCGGAGTGTCACGTCCCGTTCGGCCCTCTGGAGCCACGCCCCGGCGCCCTCGCCGAGGCGCTGATCTCCCACGTCTCCCGTGACCGCCGGGTCGCGGTTCTCCTCGTACGTCTCGGCGGATACGCCGCCGGCGTCTTCGAGGGCGACCGGCTCCTCGTCTCCAAGGTCGGCTCCCGGCTGGTCCACGGCAGGAGCGCCGCCGGAGGGTGGTCGCAGCAGCGGTTCGCCCGCCGCCGGGAGAAGCAGGCCGACGAGGCCCTCGGGGCCGCCGCCGACGTGGCCGCCCGCGTACTGCTGCCGTCGGTGGCCGAAGGGCTGGCCGGGTTCGTCGCCGGGGGAGACCGCAAGGCGATCGACGAGCTCCGGGGCGACCGGCGGCTCGCGCCCCTGTTCGTGCTGGAGACCGGGCCGTTCCTGACCGTTCCCGATCCCCGGCTGGCGGTGCTGGAGAAGACGCCCGAGGAGTTCCGGGCGGTGCGGATCAGGGTGGTCGATCCGCCCCCGGGTTAAGAAGTCGGGGATTTCGCCGGGCCACCATACAATCGACGCATGCGCACTCCCGATTGATCACTTCCGTGTCCCCACGGTCCTGAAGCATTCGCTACTCACGGGAGTGTCCCCCAACCATGATCATCGCAACAGACATCGAACTGCGCGTGGGCTCGCGCCTCCTCATCGAGGGAGCGTCGTTCCGGGTCAACCCCGGCGACAAGATCGGCCTGGTCGGCCGCAACGGAGCGGGCAAGACCACGCTCACCAAGACCCTCGCCGGCGAGGGCCAGCCCGCCGGCGGCACCGTCACCATCACCGGCGCGGTCGGCTACCTGCCGCAGGATCCGCGCACCGGCGACCTCCAGGTGATCGCCCGCGACCGCATCCTGTCGGCGCGCGGCCTCGACGAGGTCATCCGCGACCTGCGCCGGGCCGAGCTCGGCATGACCTCGGCCGACCCGCGCACCCGCGACAAGGCCGTGAAGGCCTACGGCCGCCTCGAAGACCGGCTCCACGTGCTGGGCGGCTACGCCGCCGAGTCGGAGGCCGCCTCGATCGCCTCCAGCCTGGGCCTGCCCGACCGGGTGCTCGGGCAGCCGCTGGAGACCCTCTCGGGTGGTCAGCGAAGGCGGGTCGAACTGGCGCGCATTCTTTTCTCGGGATCGGAGACTCTCCTTCTCGACGAGCCGACAAACCACCTCGATGCCGACTCGATCGGCTGGCTTCGTGATTTTTTGCGTTCCCACCAGGGCGGCTTGATCATCATCAGCCACGATGTTGGTCTACTTGAAGCGACGGTAAACCGGGTGCTCCATCTCGACGCGAACCGGTGCGTGATCGACACGTACAACGTCGGCTGGAAGGCCTACCTGACGCAGCGCGAGACCGACGAGAAGCGCCGCAAGCGCGAGCGGGCCAACGCCGAGAAGCAGGCCGGGGTGCTGATGGCGCAGGCCGACAAGATGCGCGCCAAGGCCACCAAGGCCAAGGCGGCGCAGGACATGCAGCGCCGCGCCGAGCGCCTGCTGCGCGGGATCGAGCCCGAGCGCCGCTCCGACAAGGTCGCCAAGCTGCGTTTCCCGTCGCCCGCGCCCTGCGGCCGCACCCCGCTGTCGGCCGTCGACCTGTCCAAGTCCTACGGCTCGCTCGAGGTCTTCACCGACGTCGACGCGGCCGTCGACCGGGGTCACCGGGTCGTCATCCTCGGCCTCAACGGCGCCGGGAAGACCACGCTGCTGCGCATCCTGGGCGGCATCGAGAAGCCCGACACCGGCGAGGTGCGCCCCGGCCACGGCCTGAAGATCGGCTACTACGCCCAGGAACACGAGACCCTCGACCCGACCCGCACGGTGCTCGAGAACATGCGCTCGGCCGGCCCCGACCTGGCCGACGTCGACCTGCGCAAGGTGCTCGGCTCGTTCCTGTTCACCGGCGACGACGTCGACAAGCCCGCCGGGGTGTTGTCGGGCGGCGAGAAGACCCGGCTGGCCCTGGCCACGCTGGTGCTCTCCAGCGCCAACGTGCTGCTCCTCGACGAGCCCACCAACAACCTCGATCCCGCCTCGCGGGAACAGGTGCTGACGGCTCTGCGCTCTTACACAGGGGCGATCGTCTTGGTCACCCACGACGAAGGAGCCGTGGAGGCGCTGCAACCCGACCGGGTGATCCTGCTGCCCGACGGCGTCGAAGACGCGTGGAGCGAGGAATTTTCCGATCTCGTCGCCCTCGCCTGATCATAAATTTACCGGGTACGGATCTTTTCCCTGGGAGTAGGTAGCCGATCGAGCCGAAATGACTGATCATGGCGTGAGTAACGCTGCGGAAGTCTGGCACTACAGGAGGTACTCGTGGCCGAGACTCTGAAGAAGGGCACCCGGGTGACCGGGGCCGACCGTGAAAAACTGGCCAGCGATCTCAAGAAGCGCTATGCCGCGGGTGAGAGCATCCGCGCCCTGGCCGCTTCCACCGGCCGGTCGTACGGATTCATCCACCGCATCCTCAGCGAGTCGGGCGTGACTCTGCGAGGACGCGGCGGGGCGACCCGAGGCAAGACCAAGCGCTAGTTCCGCCTCGCGCCGCGCGACCGCAGCCGCTCGTGTACCTCAGATCCAGAGCGGTCCGCTCCCGAGCCGACCGGCCGGGGTCGGACAACCGAACAGGGTTCGGTAGGCTCGGGCGTGACCGCCAGGAAGGGGTTGCGGGCTGTGAACGACGCTGTGGAAGCGGCACAAGGGGGGAGAGCGGAGCAGATCTCGGCGAGCGCGCTCGCTGAGGTCGGACTGCGCTACGAGGTGGACGGCGAGATCGCGACGATCACGCTGAACCGGCCGGACAAGCGGAACGCCCAGACGTTCGCCACCTGGTCGGCACTGGCCCGGATCGGGGATGACCTCCCCGAGGCCGTGCGGATCGTCGTCGTGAAAGGCGAGGGGCCGTCCTTCTCCGCAGGCATCGACCTGCGACTGTTCACGCCCGGGGGAGTCCCCGGTGAGGGCTCGTTCTCCTCGGTGCTCGGTGAGGGCTTCGAGGAGCGGATCGCCCAGGCGCAGAAGGCCTTCCTGTGGCTGCGTCGTCCGGAGATCA
This sequence comes from Herbidospora yilanensis, assembly GCF_001570565.1. Lineage (GTDB taxonomy): Bacteria > Actinomycetota > Actinomycetes > Streptosporangiales > Streptosporangiaceae > Herbidospora > Herbidospora yilanensis. Next base: position 90,824 of record NZ_BBXE01000019.1, read on the forward strand.
TCTCGATCGCGGCCGTCCAGGGCCACGCGATCGGGGCCGGATTCCAGCTCGCGCTCGCGTGCGACCTGCGGATCGTGGCCGACGACGTGCAGTTCTGCATGAAGGAACCGGCGCTCGGCCTGGTGCCCGACCTGACGGGGACCAAGCCGCTGGTCGATCTCGTGGGGCTGCCGAGGGCACTGGAGTTGTGTGTCACCGCCCGGAAGGTCGGGGCGGAGGAGGCGCTGCGCCTCCGGCTGGCCGAGCTGGCCGTTCCGGTTGAGGAGCTGGATACGGCCGTGGCCGACCTGGCGGCGGCGCTGCTCGCGACGGAGCGCTCCGCCGCGACCGCGACCAAACGGCTGCTGCAGGGTGCGGGAGGCCGCACACTGGAGGAGCAGGCCGCCGCGGAGAGAGCCGAGCAGGTGGTCCGCATACGGTCGTTGTTCGCCTCGGGCTGATCCTGAAATAGCCCTGGTTCGTAAAGGGTTGGCCAGGACATGGCGATGATGGGCGGCCCGAACTCGGGCTGGGCGATGATGCAGTCGATGCGCCGCGACGGCGACGTCATGAAGGAGCGCCTCGCGCCCGGCACGGTCCGGCGCATCGCCGGCTACGCCGCGCCGTTCCGGTGGTCGATCGCCGGGTTCCTCGTCCTGATCATGGTCGGGGCGCTGATCGTGGTGGCCAACCCGCTGCTGATCAAGCAGGTCATCGACGTGGCGATCCCGGCGAAGGACACCGGGCTCGTCATCTGGTTCGCGGTCGCCATCGCCGGGCTGGCGCTGTTCGACGCCGTGCTGTCGCTGGGGGAGCGCTGGTTCTCGGCCCGCATCGGCGAGGGGCTGATCTACAACCTGCGCACGCAGGTCTTCGACCACGTGCAGCGGATGCCCGTGGCGTTCTTCATGCGGGCGCAGACCGGCGCGCTGGTCTCCCGGCTCAACGGCGACGTCATCGGCGCGCAGCGGGCCGTCACCAGCACGCTGTCGTCGGTCGTCTCCAACGTGATCAGCCTGGTCGTCGTCCTGATCACCATGCTGGCGCTGTCGTGGCAGATCACCCTGGTCGCGCTGGTCATGCTGCCGATCTTCATCATCCCGGCCAAGTGGGTGGGGCGGCGCATGTCCAGGTACACGCGCGAGCAGATGGAGCTCGGCGCCGAGATGAGCTCGGTGATGACCGAGCGGTTCAACGTCGCCGGGGCGATGGTCGCCAAGCTCTACGGCCGTCCGGCCGACGAGACGCGCCACTTCGCCGAGCGGGCCGCCCGGGTCCGCGACGTCGGCGTCACCGTCGCCATGCTCGGCACGGTGTTCCGCGTCGCGCTGGGCCTGATCGCCGCGCTGGCGACCGCCCTGGTCTACGGGTTCGGCGGCGTGCTCGCGGTCGACGGCTCGTTCGAACTGGGCACGCTGGTGGCCATGTCGGCCCTGCTGATGAGGCTGTACGGCCCCCTCACCGGCCTGTCCAACGTCCACATCGACGTGATGACCGCCCTGGTCAGCTTCGACCGCGTCTTCGAGGTGCTCGACCTCAAGCCGATGGTCGACGAGAAGCCCGACGCCCGGCCGGTCCCGGCCGGACCGGTCACCATCGAGTTCGACGACGTCCGCTTCCGCTACCCGGCCGCCTCCGAGGTGTCGCTGGCCTCGCTGGAGTCGGTGGCCCGCCCCGACACGGGCGAGTCGGCCGAGGTGCTCAAGGGCGTCACCTTCACCGCCCGGCCCGGCCAGATGATCGCCCTGGTCGGCCACTCGGGCGCCGGCAAGACCACCACGACCTCGCTGGTCTCCCGCCTGTACGACGTCGACGCCGGCGCGGTGCGGCTCAACGGCCTCGACGTGCGCGACGCCACGATGGAGTCGCTGCGCGACACCGTGGGCGTCGTCATGCAGGACCCGCACCTGTTCCACGACACCATCGCCGCCAACCTGCGCTACGCCCGCCCCGAGGCCACCGACGAGGAGATCTGGGAGGCCCTGCGGGCGGCCCAGATCGCCGACCTGGTCGCCGCGCTGCCCGAAGGGCTCGACACGGTCGTGGGGGAGCGCGGCTACCGGTTCTCCGGCGGCGAGAAGCAGCGGGTGGCGCTGGCCCGGCTGCTGCTCAAGGCCCCGCCGGTGGTGGTGCTCGACGAGGCCACCGCCCACCTCGACTCGGAGTCGGAGGCGGCCGTCCAGCAGGCCCTGAAGACGGCCCTGGCGGGCCGGACCAGCCTGGTCATCGCCCACCGGTTGTCGACCATCCGCGAGGCCGACGTGATCCTCGTCATGAACGAGGGCCGCGTCGTGGAGCTCGGCCGGCACGACGAGCTGATGGTCATGGACGGCGGCTACGCCGAGCTCTACCGGACCCAGTTCATGAGTAGCCCAGCCGTTTGAGCTCCTCGCGGGCGACCTTGCCGACCAGTTCGGCGTCGGTGTGGGCGAGGCGGCGGCGGGCGCCGACCCGGGGCGCGCCGGTGCCGTAGAGGGCGATGGTCGAGATCTTGGCGCCGAGGAACTCGCCCACCTGGCCGAACGTCTCGGCCGGGGACTTGTGCAGGTCCTCGTACCGGATCGTCAGAAGCTGGTCGGCGGGGAGCTCCTTGCGGAGCACCGCCGACAGGCGGATCGCGGCGCGCCAGCGCAGCGCGCTCTTGCCCGCGACCGGCATCTCCTTCCAGCGCAGCTTGTGCTCGGCGTTGTTGACGCCGAGGAACGGGCTGGGGAACTCGCTGTCGTCGGACATCATGTGGGGCTTGAACCAGGCCATGGTCGCCGGGTCGGCCAGCATGTCGGCGACGACGTCGCGGCCGTCGCGGATGACCTGGACGAACCGGGCGTCGGGGAAGGCCTGGAGCAGGACGGGGGCGCTGTAGAGCAGGTCGGGGCTGGCGTCGCCGAAGCGGGTCAGCTCGGAGGCGGTCACGCACGGGCCCGCCCCGATGATGCCGCCGGCCTCCTTGCACGTGCCGGAGCACTCGCCGCACGCGCCCGGCACCACCTGCCAGGCCTCGGCCAGCACGTCGCGGATCACCCGGGGCGCCCCCGGGCTGCGCGCGATCGACGGCCGCCGCGCGAACGCGTAGACGACACGGGAAACCGCGCCCCGGCCCATCGTGAGATGCACGCCGGGCGAGCGCTTGATGGCACGGGCGAGCAGGTCCGCGCCGCTGTGGGGGGCGGCGAGCACGAAGACCGGCTGTCGGACCTTGACGCCGTTTACCACGAGAATGTGGGTCGGTGGTCGCATAGGTAGCGCCTAGTCTGACACTCTTTGGGGGGTGTCCGAACGTACTCCACCCCGTCTCCGGCACGGTGACACCGTGGCCGTCGTCGCGCCTTCGGGTCCGGTCGACCTCGACCGGCTCAACCGCGGCCGCCACGTGCTCACCGGCCTCGGCCTGAACGTCCGGTTCGGGCCCCGCATGCTGATCCGCCGCGGCTACCTCGCCGGGCCCGACCAGGCCCGCGCCGCCGACCTCCAGGAAGCCTGGTGCGATCCGGAGATCGCGGCCGTGATCTGCGCCCGGGGCGGCTACGGCGCCACGCGGGTGCTCGACCACCTCGACTGGGACAAGATGGAGGCCGTCCGGCCGAAACCCCTCGTGGGGTCGAGCGACATCACCGCCCTCCACCTGGCCTTCCAGCGCCGTCTGGGGGTGGCCTCGTTGTTCGGCCCGATGCCGGCCTGCTCGACGATCAGCGACGAGGACGGCCCGGAGCCCCGGTCGTTGTCCCATCTCAAGGCCTCGCTCATCTCCAGCCTGGAGCCCCGGCCGGTCAAGGGCGACCAGGTGCTCGTGCCGGGTTCGGCCATCGGGCCGCTGACCGGCGGCAACCTGACGCTGCTCGCGGCGCTCTGCGGCACGCCCCACCAGATGGAGGCGCGGGGCCGGATCGTCCTGCTGGAGGACGTCCGTGAGGAGCCCTACCGAATCGACCGTATGCTGACCCAGCTACTCCAAGCGGGCTGTCTCGACGGCGCGGCCGGCTTCGCCCTCGGGTCGTGGGTGGAGTGCGGGGAGGCGCTCCCGGTGCTGGTGGAACGCCTCGGACCCCTGGGAGTTCCGATCATCGCGGGGCTGCCGATCGGTCACGGGACACCACAGTTCAGTGTGTGGCTGGGGGCCGATGGGGTTATTGATACCGAATCGTGCTCTCTCACCGGCCTCATCGGCAACCAGGACAAGGCACCCTGAAGCTGGCAACACGCCACGCTTGTAAGGGGATGAGCCTTGGGTCTGTTGCGGCGACTCCGCAGCCGGATTCGGCCTGACCAGCCAGTGCAGCCTGCCTCCCGGCCCGTCGAGGACGTCGATCTTGACTCCCTCCTCGCCCTGGTCGTCGAGACGATGGGCTACAGCTGCGCGTTCGAGGACGACGGCGCCACCCTGATCATGGGGGGCGACGAGACGTCCCGTACCGTCAACCTGGTCGGGCTCCGCCGTGAGGCGGCCCGCAGGTCGCGCGAAGACTGGCCGATGCTGGTCTCCGAGCACCTGTCCCACGCCGTGTCGGGCGAACCGTTCGACGCGTGCAACCTGGGCCGGATCAAACCGCTGCTGCGCACCCGCCTGCACGCGGCCGACGACCCGGCGATCCCCGACCCCTCGCGCATCATCGGCCGCCACCTGAGCGCCGACCTGATCGAGGTGCTGACGATCGGCGGCCGTCCGGTCCGGCCGGAGGAGGCCTTCTGCTGGCCGATTCCACCGGCCGAGGCCCTCGACGTCGCGCTCGACAACGCGCTGGCCGACGAGCGGATCACCGCCGAGTACCTGCAGCTCGGCGGGGTGAGCGTGCGGATGATCAGCGCGCCCACGGCCGTGGCACACCTGCGCCGGCTGCCCGGCCCGCCCGACGGGCTGCTCGTCGTGCTGCCCCACCCGGGCGCGATGGCCGTCCACCCGATCGAGGGCATCGGCGTCGTGCGCGCCCTGGAGCGCATGCGGGTGTACGCCCAGCGCGAGTTCGACGACCGCGACGGCGGCCTCAGCCCCCACGTCTACTGGTGGCACCGCGACCGGCTGACCCGCATCCAGGCCGACCTGGTTCCCCAGGACGGCCAGGTCAGGCTCGTGGTGACGCCGCCCGCCGACTTCGCCCGCCTGCTGGCCCGCCTCGCCGGAGACGCCAACTAGCGGCTAGCCGATCGCCTGGGCCGCGTGGATCAGCGGAACGTGGCTGAACGCCTGCGGGAAGTTGCCCACCAGGCGGCCCTGCACGGGGTCGTACTCCTCGGAGAGGAGGCCGACGTCGTTGCGCAGGTCGAGCAGGTGCCGGAACAGGTCGCACGCCTCCTTGCGCAGGCCCATGCGGGCCTTGGCCTCGGCGAGCCAGAAGCTGCAGGCCAGGAACGCGCCCTCGCGGCCGGGCAGGCCGTCGACCGGGTTGCGCTCGCTGGTGGAGTAACGCAGCACGAACCCCTCCGGCGTCGTGAGCTCGCGCTCGATCGCGTTGATGGTGCCGATCACGCGGTGGTCGTCGGGGGGCAGGAAGCCCATCGTGGGGATGAGCAGCGTCGCGGCGTCGAGCTCCGTGGAGCCGTAGGACTGGGTGAAGGTGTTGCGGCCGGGGTCGTACGCCTTCTCGCAGACCTCGTTGTGGATCTCGTCGCGCAGCGCCCTCCACCGCTCGGCCGGGCCCGAGCGGCGCTGTCTCTCCATCGTGCGGATGACCCGGTCGCAGGCGACCCAGGCCATCACCTTGGAGTGGGTGAACTGACGGCGCGGGCCGCGCACCTCCCACAGGCCCTCGTCGGGCTGCTGCCAGCCGGTCTCCAGGAAGTCCATCATCTTGCGGGTCAGCTTCCAGGCATGGTCGTCGGGGTGGAGGCCGCCCACGCCGGCCTGGTAGAGCGAGTTGACGACCTCGCCGTAGACGTCGAGCTGGAGCTGGCCGGCGGCGCTGTTGCCGATGCGGACCGGCAGCGAGTTCTCGTATCCGGGCAGCCAGTCGAGGGTCATCTCGGGGAGGCGGCGTTCGCCGGCGACGCCGTACATGATCTGGAGGTCCTGGGGACGGCCGGCGATCGCGCGCAGCAGCCACTCGCGCCAGGCCTTGGCCTCTTCGATGTAGCCGCTGGTCAGCAGGGCGTCGAGGGTCATCGAGGCGTCGCGCAGCCAGCAGAACCGGTAGTCCCAGTTGCGGACGCCGCCGAGGTCCTCGGGCAGGCTGGTGGTGGGCGCGGCGACGATGCCGCCGGTGGGGGCGTAGGTCAGCCCCTTCAGGGTGATCATCGAGCGGACCACGGCGTCGCGCCACTGACCGGTGTGGGTGCCCTTGGAGACCCAGTCCTCCCAGAGCTCGCGGGCGTAGTCGAGTTCGTCCAGCGGCTCGATCATGGGCGGCGCGGGCGCGTGGGAGGGGTGCCAGCTGAACACGAACGACAACTTGTCGCCCGCCTCGACCCGGAAGGTGCCCTTGTGGCGGTAGTCGCTGCCGTGCAGGTGGACCGGCGAGTGGATCCAGGCGGAGTCGGGACCCCCGACCGCCTGGAGGCTGCCGTCGCGGCGGCGCACCCACGGGACGATGCGGCCGTAGTCGAACCGGATGCGGATCTCGCAGTTCATCTCGACCGAGCCGGCCACGCCCTCGACGACCCTGACCAGGCGGGGGTGCTCGTGGCGTACCGGCATGAAGTCGATCACCCGGGCGGTGCCGGTGGGGCTGTCCCAGGTGGATTCGAGAACGAGCGTGTCGCCCCAGTAGCGGCGGCTGGAGGCCGTCTCCATTCCGGAGGCCCAGATGCGCCAGGCGCCGTGGCGCTGATTGCCCAGCAGCGCGGCGAAGCACGCGGGGGAGTCGAAACGGGGCAGGCAGAGCCAGTCGACCGAACCGTCGCGGCCCACCAGGGCCGCCGACTGCATGTCGCCGATCAGCGCGTAGTCCTCGATCCGCATGTGATCAAGCTACCCGCCGGGCCTTCATGAAGAACTGGGTGACCGGCCCGATCATCAGGGCGAACACCAGCGTGCCCACCCCGGCGACGCCGCCGAGCAGCCATCCGGCCGCCAGCACGGTCAGTTCGATGATCACCCGGGCCAGCCGGATCGACGGGCCCAGCCGGTGGAGTCCCGTCATGAGCCCGTCGCGCGGCCCGGGACCGTATCCCGCGCCGATGTAGAGGGCGGTCGCGCCGCCGACGGTGACCACGCCGGTCAGCAGATAGGCCCACTGGACGATCCAGTGACCGGGCGCGGGGGCCAGCCAGACGGTCAGGTCGAAGAACCAGCCGAGCAGCAGCACGTTGCTGATCGTGCCCAGGCCCGGCCTCTGGCGCAGGGGGATCCAGAGCAGCATCACGGCCGCCCCGACGATGACGACCCACGCGCCGATGCTGAGCCCGAAGTGGCGGGACAGGCCCTGGTGGAAGACGTCCCAGGGGGCGCTGCCGAGGTTCGACTCGATCTGGAGGCCGGAGCCGGCGCCGTAGAGGAAGAGACCGGCGTAGAGCCGGACGAGCCGCATAGAGGTGGGATGAGTGGACGTTTGCACCATAATCGCCCCAGTGTGACGGCGGCCCGGCTCGGGTAACAGAGCCAATCGCGGAAATTGGCCTTAAGCTGGCCGCCATGACGCGCACCATGGCCCCCGAGCAGCTCGCCCGCCTGCTCGCCGTCCCGCCCGGCGCCCGGCCCTACTACCGGGCGCTGGCCGAGGCGCTGCGCGGCCGGGTGCACGACGGCGCGATCCCGGTCGGGGTGCGCCTGCCGGCCGAACGCCACCTCGCCGCCGCGCTCGGCGTCAGCCGGACCACCGTGACCGCCGCCTACGACCTGCTCAAGGACCACGGCTACGTCACCGCGCGCCAGGGCTCGGGCAGCACGACCGCGCTCCCCGTCGGCGGCGACACCCCCTGGACGATCCCGGTCCCCGGCGACGGCATGATCCCGCTGCACGTCGCCTCGATGCCGGCCGCCTCCCAGGTCGCCCCCGCCGTGGCCGCCGCCGCCGCGGGCTACCACCGCCACCTGCTCGGCATCGGCTACGACCCGGTCGGCCTGCCCGCCCTGCGCGAGGCGGTGGCCCGGCGCTACACCGAACGCGGCGTGGCCACCCGGCCGGAGCAGATCCTCGTCACGCCCGGCGCCCAGCAGGCCATGCACCTGCTGTTCGCGCTGCTGGTCAGGCCGGGCGACCCGGTGCTGCTGGAGTCGCCGACCTACGCCCACGCGATCCAGTCGGTCCGGCTCCACGGGGCCAGGGCGGTGGCGGCGGGGGAGCTGATGGAGAGCTCCCTGCGGCAGGCGAAGGTCGCCTACGTGCTGCCCGACTTCCACAACCCGACCGGCACGCTGATGGACGCCGCCCGCCGCGCCGCGCTCGTGGCCGCCGCCCGCCGCCACGACGTCACGCTGATCTGCGACGAGACCTGGGGCGAGGTGGCCGTCGACGACGTCGTCATGCCGCCGCCGCTGGCCCGCTGGGACACCGACAACCGGGTGATCACGATCGGGTCGGCCTCGAAGCTCTGGTGGGGCGGGCTCCGGGTCGGGTGGTTGCGAGGCACGGCCGAGCTGGTCGAGCGGTTGTCGGTGCTGCGGTCGGGCGTCGACCTGGCCACGGCGGTGTTCGACCAGCTCGTGGTGGCCGAGCTGGTCCCTCGGGTGGAGGAGTCCCGGGCCGAGCGCCGCGCCTGGCTGGCCGCCTCCCGCGACGCCCTGACGGCGGCGCTGGCGGAGCACCTGCCCGGCTGGACCTACCCCCGGCCGGTCGGCGGCGGGTCGATCTGGGCGAAGCTCGACGTGCCGTCGGCGGCCCCGGTCGTCCAGGCGGCCGCCGCGAACGGGGTCAGGCTCGCGCCCGGACGGTGGTTCGGGGTCGACGGCGCCTGCGAGGGCTACCTGCGGTTGTCCTACTGCCATCCGCCCCACGTGCTGGCCGACGCGGTCGCCAGGATCGCCGCCGGGCGGCCGGGCCGGGGGCCGGTGGCCGACAACCGGCTCACGCCGAGTCTTTGATCCCCCGGGCCAGCGGCGCCCGCCAGCCCCGCCGCATCGCCAGGAACCGCAGCGTGAAGGCCAGCACGGCGGCGGCCAGGACGGCCAGCGGGCCGCGTACGCCGAACTCGAAGAGCGCGGCCAGCGTGAACGCGCCCAGGAAGGCGGGCACCGCGTAGAGCTGGCGGTCGTAGAGCAGCGTCGGCCGCTGGCCCGACAGGACGTCGCGCAGCACGCCGCCGCCCACCGCCGTGACCACCCCGAGCAGCACCGCGTGCAGCGGCGACAGGCCGAACAGCAGCGCCTTCTCGGTGCCGGTGGCGCAGAACAGGCCCAGCCCGGCCGCGTCGAAGATCAGGATGCTCGGCAGCAGCCGCGCCACCTGCGGGTGCCAGAAGAACACGATCGCCGCCGCCACCAGCGGGACCAGGACGTAACCCGCGTCGTGCAGCGCGGCCGGCTGCACGCCCAGGAAGACGTCGCGCAGGATCCCGCCGCCCACCGCGGTGAAGAACGCCAGCACCACCATGCCCACGACGTCGAGGCGGGTGGCGACCCCGGCGAGCGCGCCGGAGATGGCGAAAACGAAGATCCCGGTCAGGTCGAGCACCCATGTCACCAGGACATCTTGTCAGGGTTGACTTACCGATGATGTGATGCGGGTCACTCTGTCCAGCATCCCCCTGAGGAGACGCGGAATGGTTCTTGAGGAGCGGGCGGCGATCGAGGAGAGCATCGCCGGTCGGACCATCTGTTCTCAGCTCGACGAGACCGCCGAAGCCCATCCCGACCTACCCGCCTATTCCGACCCCGTGGAGGGCGGCTGGTCCACCCTGACCTACCGGGAGGCCCGGCGGCGGGTGCTGGAGATCGCCGCCGGGTTCGCCGCCCTGGGCGTCGATCCGGGCGACTCGGTGGCCCTGATGATGGTCAACCGCAGCGAGCACGTGCTCGCCGACCTCGGCGCCGTGCACGCGGGGGCGATCCCGTGCTCGGTGTACGCCACCTTCGCGCCCGACCAGGTCGCCTATGTGGCCAACGACGTCGGCGCCAAGGTCGCGGTGCTGGGCGGCCCGGCCGAACTGGCCCGGTGGACGCCGATCCTCGACCAGGTGCCCGGCCTGGAGAAGATCATCCTGTTGGAGGGCGCCACCGGCGACCAGCTCTCGTGGGCCGACTTCCTGGCCCTGGGCGCCGAGGCGCTGGCCGCCGACTCCCAGTCGGTCGAGGAGCGCTGGCGCTCGGTCACCCCCGACGACACCCTCACCGTGCTCTACACCTCGGGCACCACCGGCATGCCGAAGGGCGTCCCGCTCACCCACCGCAACGTGCTCTTCGAGGTCGGCGCGACCGACCGGATGACCTCGCTGCCCACCCAGGGCACCCAGATCTCCTACCTGACCTACGCCCACATCGCCGAACGGGTGCTGAGCCTCTACCTGCCCCTGTTCAAGGTCTCCCACGTCCACTTCTGCACCGACCTGGCCAACCTCGGGCCGACCCTCGCCGCGGTGAGGCCGGTGTTGTTCTTCGGCGTGCCGCGCGTGTGGGAGAAGATGATGGCCAAGCTCACCGCGCTGCTGGCCATGTCGCCGGAAGACCAGCAGGAGAACGCCCGCAAGGCCATGGCCGCCGGGCTGGCCTGGGTCGAGGCCGGTCAGGCCGGCCACACGATGACGCCGGAGATCCAGGCCGCGTACGACGCCGCCGACGCCGCGCTGCTCTCGATCATCCGCGGCATGATCGGCTTCGACAACGCGGGCTGGCTGGCCACCGCGGCGGCGCCCATGCCGCTGGAGGTGCAGCGCTTCTTCGCGGGCCTGGGGCTCAAGGTGCTCGACGTCTACGGCATGACCGAGACCACCGGCGCCTTCACCGCCAACAGCCCCGACGCCTACCGGCTCGGCACCGTCGGCCGCCCCGAACCGGGCGTCGAGGTGCGGATCGCCGACGACGGGGAGATCCTCACCCGCAGCCCGCTCAACACCGCGGGCTACCTCAACCGGCCCGAGGCCACCGCCGACCTGTTCGACGACGAGGGCTGGCTGCACACCGGCGACGTCGGCTCCCTCGACGAGCACGGCTTCGTGCGCATCGTCGACCGCAAGAAGGAGCTCATCATCACCGCCGGGGGCGAGAACATCTCCCCGGCCAACATCGAGAACCACCTGAAGGAGCACGCCCTCATCGGCCAGGCCCTCGCCTTCGGCGACGGCCGCCCCTACCCGGTCGCGATCCTCACCCTCGACGGCGAGATCGCCCCCGGCTGGGCCCAGGCCAACGGCATCACCTTCACCGACCTGGCCGACCTGGCCGGCCACCCCGACGTGCTGAAGTCCGTCGAGGCGGCGGTCGAGGCCGCCAACGAGAAGCTGGCCCGGGTGCAGCAGGTCAAGCGCTGGCGGCTGCTGCCGGTCGAGTGGACGGCCGAGACCGAGGAGCTCACGCCGAGCCTGAAACTCAAGCGCCGGGTCATCCACGCGAAGTACGCGGAGATCATCGAGGAGATGTACGGGGAGTGATCATCCGACCCCGACGCGCGAACATTCGCTCCCGTTGCCAAGTTGTGATCACTTTTTCCGCCACTCACCCGCAACTTTTGGCGGAGATTTTCCGTCTATGACGTAGGCGCGCTTCATGCCGGAAGCGCGCGTTGTAACGGGGAGAGGAAGCACCCTCTTATGATCAAGCGCATCGCCACCGCTCTGGTGGCGGCCGCTGCGATGAGCGCCTCGGCGCTCGTCTCCGCGGCCCCCGCCTTAGCGGACCCGGGTCACGGGCACGGTCACCACGACGGTCCCAACCCGAGAATCACGAATGTCTGGGTCAACCCCGGCCAGGTTGTCCTGAAGGGCAAGTGGGACTCCGAGGTCGTGTCGATCAACGTCAAGGGCGTGGACATCAAGCACGCCAAGATCGTGGTCGACCACAAGGGTAGCTGGGGCCGAGACGACTGGGACGGCCCCGGCTGGGACGACAAGTCGGCGGACAGCACCACCGCCGACGCGTCGGAGGAGAAGAAGGCGCCGTGGAAGCCCGTGTGGTTCTCCACCTCCGAGAGCGTGAAGATCGACACGAAGGACCCCAAGGGGTTCTACTCCGTGAAGGTCTACGCGCGTGGGTTCGACGGCAAGCTCTACACCAGCTCTTCCGGCTTCACGGTCAAGCACGTCAGCTATGACCCGCCGAAGCCGCCGAAGGGCCCCAAGGCCACGCGGATCGTCGACTTCGACGCCGGCCCCGAGCCGGTGAAGAAGGGCCGCTACGTCACCCTGACCGGGAAGCTTCAGGTCGCCCAGTGCTACGGCGACTGGTACTACGACTACAAGAAGCACGACCGCGCCTATGTCGAACTCGACGGGAGCGTCAAGCCCGTCGACGACGGCTGGAGCGGCTGCTACGACTCTCGCGACTACTGGCACGGCTGGTACAAGCTGGGCTGGCAGGACATCGACGTCTACTTCCTCCCCGCGGGTTCGCACAAGTGGAAGTACGTGAAGACCATCGAGACCAACCCCAACGGGTCGTTCTACACCAAGGTCAAGGCCTGGGGCAGCGGCACGTGGGGCGTCCGTTACGACGGTAGCCACGGTTTCGGTTCTTCCGAGGCGAGCGACTACGTGAAGGTCGTCAGGTAGTTTCCTCAACGAGCCCGGGCCTCCCCTCCACGGAGGCCCGGGCTTCCCCGTCTCCGGGGGCGAAACATTGCGGTTGACCAGTGAAACTTTCTTCGGGGCGCGCAGGTCAGCGGGCGGCCCCGCCGGTGATCGTTGGCAGGGTCACGGAGGCCTCGTATGGTTCCGCAATGTCCAGACACGTTAGGCACGTCATCGCCGCGGCGGTCCTGCTCCTCGGAGTCATGGTCGCCCTCCCGGCCCGGGCCGCCGTGGTCGGCGGCTTCGACTTCGACCGGGCCCAGGTGTCGGTCACCGGGCTCCAGGTCCCGTGGGGGTTCGCCTTCCTCCCCGACGGGAGCGCCCTGGTCACCGAACGCAACACCGGCCGCGTCATGCAGGTGCGGCCCGGCCAGACCCCGGTCGCCGTGGCGACCGTCAGCGGCGTGTCCGCCTCGGGCGAGAGCGGCCTGCTCGGCATCGCCGTCTCCCCGACCTACGCCCAGGACCAGTGGGTCTACGTCTACTTCACCACCGCCTCCGACAACCGCCTGGCCCGCTTCCGCCTGAGCGCGCCCTCGACCCAGAACGTGCTGCTGTCGGGCATCCCGCGCGCGACCGTCCACGACGGCGGGCGCATCGCCTTCGGCCCCGACGGCATGCTCTACCTGGCCACCGGCGACGCCGGGACCACGTCGAACGCCCAGAACGTGAGCTCGCCCGCCGGGAAGATCCTCCGCATGAACCCCGACGGGAGCATCCCGTCGAGCAACCCCATCGCCGGTTCGCGGGTCTACAGCCTGGGCCACCGCAACGTCCAGGGCCTGGCCTGGGACGGCCAGGGCCGCATGTACGCCACCGAGTTCGGCCAGAACACCACCGACGAGATCAACCAGATCGTGGCGGGCGCCAACTACGGCTGGCCGACGTGTGAGGGCACCTGTAACAACCCCTCGTTCCGCGACCCGATCGTCACCTGGACGACCGCCGAGGCCTCCCCGAGCGGCCTCGCCTACGCCAACAACACCCTGTTCGCGGCGGCCCTGCGCGGCACCCGCCTGTGGGCGGTGTCGCTGACCGGCTCGGGCGGCTCGGCCGGCGCCACCGCCCAGTTCCAGGGCCAGTACGGCCGCCTCCGCGCCGTCGCCGTCGGCCCGGACGGCTGGTTGTGGATCGGCACCAGCAACCGCGACGGCCGGGGCACCCCGGTCGCCGCCGACGACCGCATCATCCGGGTCCCCCCGGCGGGCGTGAACCCGTCGCCCAGCCCGTCTCCGTCTCCCTCGCCCAGCCCCTCGCCGTCTCCCTCGCCGTCGCCGAGCCCGCAGCCCGGCGGGCCGTGCTCGGCGGCCGGGACCGTGCAGAGCCAGTGGGGCAACGGCTACGTCGTGCAGCCCGTGACGGTCGCCAACACGGGCACCTCGGCCCTGAGCGGCTGGCGGGTGACGTTCACGCTCCCGGCCGGGCACACGCTCTCGGGTTCGTGGAACGCCACGCTCACCGTCTCGGGCCAGACCGTCACGGCCCGCAACCTGAACTACAACGGCGGCCTCGGCCCGAACGGCAGCACCACGTTCGGCTTCCAGGTCACCCGGCCCACCGGTGACACCGCCACGGTGAGCGGTTACACTTGCGCCTCCCCGTGACCCGTCCAGGACCACTCGTCCCTCCCGGGCGTCAGCCCGGAAGGGTCTCGCCGCCGATCGGGGCCAGCACCTCGCCGGTGTAGTAGGACGACAGGCGTCCCGAGGCGAAGAACACGTAGGACGGCGCGATCTCGTCGGGGTCGGCGGCCCGCTTCATCGGGGCCTGCTCGCCGAACTTCGCCACCTTCTCCTCGGGGAAGGTGGCCGGGATCAGCGGGGTCCAGACCGGCCCGGGGGCGACCGCGTTGACGCGGATGCCCTTGTCGACCAGGTTCTGCGCCATCGACATGGTGAAGGCGTTGATCGCGCCCTTGGTCGCGGCGTAGTCGATCAGGGTCTTGTTGCCGCGCAGGCCGTTGATCGACGAGGTGTTGATGATCGACGCGCCGTCGCCCATGTGCCGCAGGGCCGCCTTGGTGACCCGGAAGTAGCTGTGGATGTTCACCGCGAAGGTGTGGTTCCACTGGTCGTCGTCGAGTTCGTCGAGCGAGTCGACCGGCTGCTGGTAGGCGACGTTGTTGACCAGCAGGTCGAGCCCGCCCAGTTCCTTGACGGCCTGCTCGACCACCTCCTCGCAGTGGTCGGCCCTGCCGAGGTCGCCCGGCAGCAGCACGCAGCGGCGGCCCTCCCGTTCGACCAGGCCGCGGGTGTGCTCGGCGTCCTCGTGCTCGCTCAGGTAGGCGACGGCGACGTCGGCCCCCTCCTTGGCGAAGGCGACCGCCACGGCCCTGCCGATTCCCGAGTCGCCTCCGGTGATCAGGGCCTTGCGGTCCTTGAGCAGGTCGCGCCCGGCGTAGTCGCGCATCTCGTCGCGGGGCTCGGGCGCCATGTCGCCGCTGCTCCCGGGATAGCGCTGCGTCTGACCGGGTGGTGTCTGGTTCGGTTCCTCAGGCATGCTGCGACCCTGCCCAGGCCGCTGATCGCCTAACGGAGGTCGAGCACGTCCATCAGCACGATGACCCCGGCGGTCTGGCCGTCTTCGGCGAGCATGCGGGAGAACTCGATGCTCAGCCGGGTGGTGCGGCCCCGCCGGTTGACGGCGTCGACGGCCATGCCGTCGGGCCAGTCGCGGGTTTCCGCGTCGCCGATCATGGCCCGCAGGTGGGCGGCGAGGGCGTCGAGGGGGAGGCCGATGTCCAGGCCGGTCAGCGGACGCCCGGTGGCCTCGTCGGCGCGCACGCCCCACAGCTCCTCGGCGCCGGGGCTCCAGATCAGGACACGCAACTCGGTGTCGACGACGGCGACGGCGTCGCCGAGGCTGCGGACCATCGCCGAGACGAACGCGTTGGCCTTGTCGAGCTCGTCGCCGCGGGCGTTGAGGGCGTCGTTGATCTGCTGGAGCTCGTCGTTGGTCGACTGGAGCTCCTCGTTCATGGTCTCCAGTTCCTCGTTGGTCGACTGGAGCTCCTCGTTGGTGGTCTCCAGTTCCTCGTTCGTGGACTGGAGTTCCTCATTGGTGGTCTCCAGCTCCTCGTTGAGCGACTGGAGCTCCTCATAGGCGTGCTCGAGCTCCCGGCCGGCCTGTTCGAGCTCGTCGCGCAGGCGGCGGTAGCGGGTGACGTCGGAGAAGTTGACGGCGACGCCGACGAGGCCGCCGTCGCCGTTCTGCAGGGGGACCACCGAGATGTCGTACACGCCGGTCTCGGAATGACCCGATCGTTGCCAGCTCACCTGCTGGAGCTCGACGGTGCGCAGGTCGGTCTGGGCCTGCTCGATCACCGAGCGCAGTTCGACCGGCCGGTAGGAGACCTCCAGGTCCTGGAAGGGACGGCCGATGTCACGCGCGTTGAGACCGAACAGCGTCTCGGCTCGGCTGTTGACCAGGGCGAGCCTTCCGTGGGTGTCGAGGCCGAGCTGGGCGACCGGGCCCGACGCCAGCGCGGCGCTCTCCAGCTCGCCGATCGTCGTGGGGGAGGGCAGCGCGGACGACCAGGCGGGCCGGGCCCCGGAGGACCCGGTCCCGGTCTTCTTGAACAGCCGCATGCGCAGGTCGAGGGGTTCGAACCTGTCGTTGTGGTTGAGCAACATCTCGGCCTTGCCGAGGAACAGGTAGCCGGGGTTGGTCAGCGCGAAGTGGAACCGCCGGACGATGTTGAGCTGCGTCTCGGTGTTGAAGTAC
Organism: Herbidospora yilanensis; assembly: GCF_001570565.1. Classification (GTDB taxonomy): domain Bacteria; phylum Actinomycetota; class Actinomycetes; order Streptosporangiales; family Streptosporangiaceae; genus Herbidospora; species Herbidospora yilanensis. The sequence continues at coordinate 107,111 of NZ_BBXE01000019.1, forward strand.
ATCAGGGTGTTGCGGGCCAGCAGCAGGTCGACCCGGGAGATCGGGGCGTCGCGCGTCAGGTCGTTGCGGCCGAAGATCACCTGGCGGCGCAGGTCGCGGCGGAAGGCGTGGAGACCCTCCGACGACTCGAAGTAGGCGTCGCGGAGTTCCGGGGGGACCTCGGCCATCTGGCGGTCGGTGTAGGTCGCGCCGCGGGCCACCTGGAGCGCCTGTTCGTCGAGGTCGGTGGCGTAGATCTTGACGCGTTTCCTGAACTCCTCGACGCCGAGCTCCTCGGCGAGGACCATCGCGAGGCTGTAGGCCTCCTCGCCGGTGGCGCAGCCGGCGCTCCAGACGCGGATGCCCTGGCCCGCCCGCTTGCCGGCGACGATGGCGGGCACGACCCGCTCGCGGAGCACCTGCCAGGCGGCCGGGTCGCGGAAGAAGCTGGTCACGTTGATCAGCAGGCTGTCGAACAGCCGGTCGAACTCCGCGGGCTCCAGCTCCAGATAGTCGCGGTATTCGCTGTGGTCGCGGAGTTTGAGGGATTCCAGCCGCCGGGCGATGCGGCGCATCAGGGTGGTGCGCTTGTAGCCGGTGAAGTCGAAGCCCCTGGTCTCCTTCAGCATCGCCAGGAGGTCGTCGAAGTCACGTTCGTCAGCCGGGATCACACCTCGACCCTATGCCCGGGTGGCGTCGTCCTCGGTACTGAGCCGCGACTGCATCACCCTGATGGTCTCCAGCGCCTCGCGCGTCTGCTCGGCCTCGTCGGCGAGCCGAGAGAAGGACAGCCGGTGCCCCCGCTGCTCCGCGGAGTGGAGCATGCGCTGGAGCAGCCGTCCGCGCTCCTCCAGGCGCAGCACGGCCACCCACAGGGCACGTTCGACGGCCTCGGCCTGCCCGGCGATCATGGTGTCCATCGACCACGAGTGGCCCACCCGGCAGTCGTAGCGGGGGTCCGGGTCGCCGGGCCGGGTGTACAGCGGGCCGCTGCAGTCGGGGCAGGTGAAGCCGGACAACTCGCCCTCGGGAGGGGTGGTGGGCAGCCGGGGGGTCAGATAGCGGGCCAGGTCGCGCAGCAGTTCGCCGTCGGGCGCGACCTCCTCCGCGATCACCGGCGACCGGGTCTGCTCCACGATCCATTCGGGCAGCCGCCGGGCCGGCAGGACCTGGCCCCGGCCGCTCGCCCGCAGCGCCGCCGACGGCATGCCGGGGAAGGCGCACTCCTCCGGGTCCTGTACGGCCACCACACCGCCGTGCCGTTCCACCAGCTCACAACCGCGCGCCCCGTCGTCGAGGGTGCCGCTGAGCACCACCCCGGCGACCCTCGGGCCGGCGGCGACGGCGGCGCTCATGAAGAGCAGGTCGGCGGCCGGGCGGTAGCCGTTGTACCGAGGTCCCCGGCTCACCCGCTGGCGGTCGTCGTGCACGAGCAGATGGTGGTCGGCCACCGCCACCCGGATCTCCCCGGGCACGAGCGGCAGCCCGTCCTCGGCGGGCGCCGCCTTCAGCGGCCCGGCGCGGTCGAGGATGCCCGCCAGCACGCTCGACCCCGACGCGGCCACGTGCAGGACGACCAGGACCGCCGCCGGCAGGCCCGGGGGGAGACGGGCCACCAGGGCCCGCAGCGGGTCGACGCCGCCGGCCGACGCGGCGACGACCACGAGGTCTCTTCCCTGACGGCTGTCCACGGGGTTCCCCTGCCCGCTATCTCGGCATATGCACATAAGTCCGCAAAATAGGGTAGGGACCCCGAATGATCCTCTCGCTCGCCGTCGTCCACGACGACCAGGCCGAACTCGGCCTCGCCCTGTCCGGCGACCTCGACTGGACCTGGACAGAGTGGCTGGAGAGCTCTCTGGCGTGCCTGCTGTTCCGGCGGTTCGAGCGGGTGACCCTCGACCTGGGCGCGGTGGGCTTCTGCGACCTGGAGGGGGCCCGGGTCCTGCTCCGCTTCACGGCGCTGGTGGAGCTCGACGGGGCGACCCTGCGCACGACCGGCGGCGGTCCGGCCGCCCGCCTGCTCGGGCTGCTGTCCCGGGCTCCGGCGGAGAGCACGCCCGCCACGGGCGGCGAGGCCGTGGCCGAAGCGGCCACCCGGCATCTGCCGGTGGTCCGCGGCGCCCGGCCCGGCACGGAGTCCCGGCTGCGCCGGCCGCTCGACGCGGGCGTGCCGGCCGCCGATTCCGCGGTCCATCCGGCCATGCGGCGGGCGGCGGAGCTGAGCGCCATCATGCGGGAGGAGGTGCGGACCATGCGGGAGCGCGCCGCCGCCAACTGCGCCGACGTGGCCGAACTGCACGAGCGGCTGGCGCGCATGCACACGTTCGCCGGGCCCGGGCTCGACTGTGACCGCGGCTCCCACCGGCGCAAGGCCGCGGAGTTCCGGGCCAGGAGCAACCGCCTCGCCCCCGCCTGACCTTCTGCGCGGGCACCCGTGGGGGCATGGTGTCACCAGTGTCGATCAGGCGATGGAGATGAGGTGAGATGAGCGATTCGGCGGCCGACGCGTTCGAGAGCGAGTTCATCGAGTTCCAGAATCGCCTGGCGTACCTGCGGGAGTCGCGGGCGTACGTGACCGACCGCCTCGGCCACGACGAGTGGGTCGAGGCCGCCCTGCTGGAGCTCGACGTGGCCGCCGAGGAGCTCAAGGTCCGCCAGGAGGAACTGCTCTCCTGGGCCGACCAGGTGGCCGTCGAGAAGAGCCCGGCCGAGCCCGAACGCCTCCTGCTGCGCGCCGCCTTCACCGGCTCGCCGTTCCCCACCCTGATCGTGACCGGCGACGACGGGGTGATCCGGCGGGCCAACGCCGCCGCGCTCGCCCTGCTCGACGTGACCCGGTCGTACGCGGCCGGACGGCCCTTCCCGGTCTTCGCCGACCTGCGCTTCCGGGCCGCCCTGCGGTCGGCGCTGGCGGCGGCGGGCCGGACCGGCGAGGCCCGGACGGTCCGGATGCGGCTGGCGCGGCGGCGGCTGCCCCCGGTCGACGTCACGCTCGCCATCGCCCCGCTCGACCTGCCGGGCGAGCGGCCCCACCTGCTGATCGGCACCGCGATCGTGCCGCCGCCGGAACCGGTGACGCCGTCCGGGCCCGAGATCCAGCCCGCGCGCGAGGACGTGTTGTGCTCCTTCGCCCGGCTGCTGCTCTCGCCCGGGTTCTCCCTCGGCCAGGCGGCCGGCGCGCTGCGGGAGGCCCTGGCCGACTGGGTGTACGTCGACCTGGTGGACGAGACCGGCGCGTGGCGCCCGTCGGCGGTCGTGGCCGGTGAGGGCGTCTCGGCCGACGACCACCGGCCGCTCGCCCTGCCGCGCCGGGTCCTGGAGAGCGGGCGCCTGGCGCTGGAGAGCCCGCTCGACGATCTCGGCGTCCTGGGAGAGGACGCCGACGGGGTCAGGGTGGCCGCGCGGCTGGGGGTCGGCTCCCTGGTCTGCGTGCGGCTCGCCGCCCGCCGCCCGATGGGCACGGTGACGCTCGCGCGCCGCGGCGGCGCACGGCCTCCGCTCTCCCTGGCCGAGGCCGGCCTGCTGCGCGAACTGGGCGACCAGCTCGCCCTCCGGCTCGACCTCGACGAACTTTTGGCCTGACCGGGGGCGTGGCGCGGCCGATGCGGGGCAGGCGGACCCTTGTCGGAAGGAGAAACGATGACAACCGCCCGCGAGATCATGACTCCGAACGCGGAGTGCGTGAACTCCGACCAGACCATCGCCGACGCCGCCGAGAAGATGCAGCGCCTCGACGTCGGCTCCCTGCCGATCTGCGGCGAGGACAACCGCCTCAAGGGCATGATCACCGACCGCGACATCGTGGTGAAGGTGATCGCCCAGGGCCGCGACCCCAAGTCATGCCTGGCCGGTGAGCTGGGGGGCAAGGAGGTGGTGACGATCGGCGCCGACGACGACGCCCAGGAGATCCTGCGCACGATGGGCGAAGGCAAGGTCCGCCGCCTGCCCGTGATCGACGGTCACACCCTGGTGGGGATGGTCGCCCTGGCCGATGTCGCCAAGGCCCTTCCGGAAACGTCGGTCGGCGACCTCATGGCGGCGCTGACCACCGACTGACGCTCTTCGCCGGCCCGGTCGTGCCGCCACGGCCGGGCCCTGAAGGAAACACGGAGGAGAGGCAGACACCATGCCCGCACGCCAGGAACTCCCCGACACGTTGAAGCGCTCCCCGAAGAAGGCCCAGCGGACCTGGCTCAAGGCCCACGACTCGGCCGTCGAACAGTACGGCGAGGGCGAACGGGCCCACCGGACCGCCAACGCGGCCCTGAAGCACGGTTTCGAGAAGGTCGGCGACCACTGGGAGCCCAAGGCCCAGAAGGGCCCCTCCGACCGGCAGGCCGAGAAGAGCACCCCCAAGCCCGGCAAGACCGCCGAGGGCGTCGACGCCAACGCCTCCAAGCAGCACCTCTACGACGTGGCCAAGCGCCTGGAGGTGCCGGGCAGGTCCTCCATGAGCAAGCCCGAGCTGGTCGAGGCGATCAAGAAGGCGAACCGGAGGGCGTCGGCCAAGGCCCGCTCGAAGTGACCGCCGTCAGCCCGCGAGGAACGCGCGCACGATCGGCCCGGTGACCTCCGGGTCGATCGTGTGGGTCTGGCCGTCGAGGGCCACCACGTGGGCCCCGTCGATCGCCGTGCCCAGGGCCGCCACCATGCCGCGCAGCCGGTCGGGGCTGGCCGCGCCGTCGAGGACCAGCGTGGGCGGCGGGCGCAGGCCGGCGAGCCGTCCGGGCAGCTCCCGGTCGGTCACGAGCAGGGCGTCGTAGACGGACGAGGGCGCCAGCGCCTCCAGGCGCCGCCAGAAGGGGGCGTTCCTGGCCTGCTCCACCATGTGGGGCGGCATGCCGATGATCTTGAGCTGGAAGTATTCGACCGCCTCCTCGCGCCGCCCATGGGAGACCAGCTCGGTCAGGTGGCCGGCGTGGTCGGCGGGCGAGGGGTTCTCGTTCTGGTAGGGCGGCTCGTAGAGGGCCAGCCGGGTGATGCGGGCCCCGTCGAGCAGCGCGTTCAGCGCCAGCAGCCCGCCCGAGGAGTAGCCGAACACGGCCGCCTCGCCGCCCGCGACCTCGATCATGGCCTTCAGGTCGTCGACCTCGTCGGCGATCCGGTAGGGCAGCGCCACCTCGCCGCTGCCGCCGCGCCCCCGCCGGTCGTAGACGAAGACCGTGAAGTGGCCGGCCAGCGCCTCGGCCAGCGGCAGGCCGGTGGCGCGCTCGTTGAAGACCCCCAGCACGACGATCACCGGCGGCCCCTCGCCGACCCGGTCGTAGGCCAGCGTGGTGCCGTCACGCGAGGTCGTAATCATCATGACAACCGTTCTATCAGCCGAGCCGATGACCATCGGCGCACCTCGGTCCGGCACGTCTGCACCGCCGCGGAGACACTTCCCGGCGATAGCCCCCCCGACGGCGCCCCTACGAGGCCGGGTCTGACCGCCGCTAGGCCAGGAGTGCGACGGCCGCGCGGAAGGCCCATGGGAGCCGCCGCGCGGCCGGCGCGATGAGGTCGCCGGCCACCCGGTTGCCCCGCACGGCCACCAGCGCCTCCGTGAGCGCCCGGTGCCGCCGCGACAACCGCCTCCAGGCGCGCTCGTACGCACCGGGATCGCCGGTCCGCAGGGCCGCGACCAGCGCCTCGGCCGAGCGCGCCGCCAGCGAGATCCCCTCCCCGGTGAGCGCGTCGACGTATCCGGCGGCGTCGCCGACCAGCAGCACCCGCCCGGCCACCCGCGCCCTGGCTCCCTGCCGCAGCGGCCCGGCCCCCCTGACCGGCGAACACGCGGGGCCGAGCCGGTCGCGCAGCGCGGGGAAGGCCGCCAGGTGCTCCTCGTAGGGGACACGCCGCGAGCTCAGCACCGCCACCCCCACCAGATCGGCCCCCACGGGCGTCACATAGGCCTCCGCGCCCGGCGACCAGTGCACCTCGACGTGGGAGTTCCACGGGGCGACCGCGAAATGGCGGCGCAGACCGTGGCGGCGTGCCCGCCGGGGCGGGAGGGTCAGCCCCAGGGCGGCGCGTAAGGGGGAGTGCAGCCCGTCGGCCGCGACCAGCCAGCGGGCCCGGCCGAACCCGTCGGCCTCGACGTCGCCGGGCCGCTGCCGGAACCGCTCGACCCGCCCGGCGACCACGCGCACCCCGAGTTCGGCGGCCCGCTTGGCCAGGGCCTCGTGCAGGATCGTGCGCCGGACGCCGAGCCCGGACGACCCGCGCGGGAACGGCGCGGTCACCGAGCCGCCGGCGTCGAGGTAGGCGATGCCGCGCAGCGGCCACCCCTCCGGCCGCACCCCCAGCGACCGCAGCGCCTCGGCCCCCGTGGGCATCAGGCCCTCTCCGCACGCCTTGTCGACCGGGGCCGCCCGGGGTTCGACGACGACGGCCTCCATCCCGGCCAGCGCGGCGTGGCAGGCCGTCGCCAGCCCGGCGGGCCCGCCGCCCGCGATCAATAAGTCGATCACGCGGTTTCCAGCCGGGCCAGCGCGGCCTCCTCACACCGGATGCGGACCACCATCAGCCCCGCGTTCAGCACCGTGAAGACCAGCGCCGTGACCCAGGCGGAGTGCACGAGGGGCAGTGCCAGGCCCTCGACGGCCACCGCGACGTAGTTGGGGTGGCGCAGGACGCGGTAGGGGCCGCCCGTGACCGCCTTCAGCCCCGGCACCACCACGACCTGGGTGTTCCACTGGTGCCCCAGCGTCCTGATGCACCACCAGCGCAGCGCCTGGGAGGCCGCCACCAGCGCCAGCATCGTCCAGCCGAGGGCGGGCACGAAGGGTCGGTCGGCGGCGTACACCTCGATCAGGCAGCCCGCCAGCAGCCCGGTGTGCAGCACCACCATGAAGGGATAGTGGCCCTGACCGGCCACGATCCCGCCCCGGGCCAGGCTCCAGCGGAGGTTGCGCTTGGCGACGACGAGTTCGGCCAGGCGCTCGGCCCCGACGAGGGCGACCAGCACGGCGTACCAGCCCATCACCACTCCAGCAGGACGAGTTCCGAGCAGAACCCCGGGCCCATCGCGATCATGAGGCCGGGGGTGCCCCTGGGGGGATCGAGCGCCATCGTGTCGGCCAGCACGCGCAGCACCGACGACGACGACAGGTTGCCGACCTCGGCCAGCGACCGCCACGTCACTTCGAGCGCGCCGGGCGGCAGGTCCAGCGCCTCGACGACCGCCTCCAGGACCCTCGGCCCGCCGGGGTGGCAGACCCAGGCCGTGACGTCCTTCCTGGTCAGCCCGTGGTCGGCCAGGAAGTCGTCGACGTCGCCGGGCAGGTAGGTGCGGACCACGGCCGGGACGCTGGCGTCCAGGACCACCCGGAAGCCGCCGTTGGTGATGTCCCAGCCCATGACCTGGTCGGAGTCGGGATAGAGGTGGGAGCGCGAGTCGACCACGCGGGGCCCGGGGCCCTCGGACGTGGTGGCCACCACGGCGGTCACGCCGTCGCCGAACAGGCCGCCCGCGACCAGGTTGGCGATCGAGCGGTCGTCGCGCTGGATGGTGAGGGAGCAGAACTCCACCGACAGCAGCACCGCGACCTGGCCGGACTTCGCCGACAGGTAGTCGTGCACGCGGGCGATCCCGGCCGCGCCGCCCACGCAGCCCAGGCCGAACAGCGGCAGGCGCTTCACGTCGGGCCGCATGCCCAGCCGGGAGGCGATGCGGGCCTCGATCGACGGCGCCGCGATGCCGGTCACCGTGGTGAAGAGGATCATGTCGACGTCGCGGGGGGTCAGGCCGGCCGCGTCGAGGGCCGCCGCGACGGCCTGGGAGCCCAGGTCGACCGCCGCCGCGACGAACACGTCGTTGGCCGCGCCGAAGCCGTCGAGTTTCACGTAGTCGTCGAGGGGCAGTACGAGATGCCGGAACTCGACTCGGGCGTGCCGGTGCAGTCGTTCGAGAACGCGGCGTTCGGTGGCGTCGAGGAAGCCCAGCCGGGCGATCGCATCGGTGATCTCGGCCTGCGCGTAGCGGTTCGGCGGCAGGACGCCATGAACTGCGGCGATACGTGACATCGCACTCCCAGATCGGCAGAAATCCATCCCCTTCCGATCTCTGCCCACCCCTCACGGGTTCATGTGCGTCCCGCTGGGAACCCCAACCTCTGTGCTCCTGGGATTAGCGCTCGCCTGCCACCCCGGGCCGACGCTGGCGGTCACCGCCCTCGTGACCGCGCTGGCCGCCGGATCGGGGCGGGACCTCGCCGGGTGCCTGCTCGTGCTGGCCGCCGTGCTGGCCGGGCAGTTGTCGGTGGGCTGGTCGAACGACGCCGTGGACGCGGGCCGCGACCGGGCGCTGGGCCGGACCGGGAAACCGGCGGTCTCCGGGCTCGTGTCGGTGCGGCCCCTGTGGTCGGCCGCCGCGGTCGCCCTGCTGGCGTGCGTGCCGCTGTCGCTGGCCAACGGGCTGCTCGCGGGCGGGTTCCATCTGCTGGGGGTGGCCGCGGCGTGGGCGTACAACCTCGGGCTGAAGGCCACGGTCTTCTCGTGGGCGCCCTACGCGATCGGGTTCGGGCAGTTCCCGGCGTTCGTGTCGCTCGGGCTGCCCGGTCAGCCGTGGCCCGCCTGGTGGTCGGTGACCGCCGGGGCGCTGCTCGGGATCGGCGCCCACCTGGCCAACGTGCTCCCCGACATCGACGGCGACCTGGAGACGGGGGTGCACGGCCTGCCCCAGCGGCTCGGCCGCCGCCGGACCCTGCTGCTCACCCCGGTCTTCCTGGTCGCCGCCGTCGCCGTGCTCTGGTGGCCCGCGGCGCTGCTCGCCGCCACGCTGGCACTGGCGCCCCGGCTGGTGCGCCATCCCGCCGCGCCGTTCCAGAGCGCCGTCGCGGTCGCCGCACTGGCCGTCGTGCTCCTGCTGGCCCGCGGAACCGGTCAGCCCTTGTAGTTGAACACCTGGCGCAGCGTGTGCTGCACGGTCACCAGGTCGGTCTGGTCGGCCATGACCCGGTCGATCGGCTTGTAGGCCTCCGGGTGCTCGTCGACCAGGGCCGAGGCCCGGTCGGCGTTCCACGTCCGCCCCTCCATCGCCTTCTTCAGCGACGACGCGGTGAGCGTCCGCTTGGCCTGGCCGCGCGACATCCGCCGCCCCGCGCCGTGCGAGCACGAGTTGTAGGAGTCGGCGTTGCCCTTCCCGCGCACGATGTAGGACCGCGTCCCCATCGAACCCGGGATGACGCCCTCGTCGCCGGTGTCGGCCTTGATCGCGCCCTTACGGGTGATCCACAGCGACTTGCCGTGGTGCGTCTCCTTCTGGGTGAAGTTGTGGTGGCAGTTGATCGTCCGGACCCGGCGGCCCTTCCCGACCACCGAGAACAGCGCGTTCGACAACACCGCGTCCATCCGCGCCCGCGAGGCCATCGCGTAGGCCTGCGACCACGTCATGTCGTCGATGTAGGCGGCGAACTCGGGCGTCCCCTGGACGAAGTAGGCCAGGTCGGGATCTTCCAGCCCGATCGCCGCCTGCTTCATCGCCTTCTTCGCGTCGGCGATGTGGCGGGTGGCGAGCTGGTTCCCGATCCCGCGCGAACCGGAGTGGAGCACCGTCCACACGCGGTCGCGCTCGTCGAGGCAGACCTCCACGAAGTGGTTGCCCGACCCGAGGGTGCCGAACTGCGTCGCCACCGTCCTGTCCTGCTTCGGGGTCAGTTCCGTGTACGGCCGCCCGATCGCCTCCAGCGCCCGGTCGATCGCCCGGTCGTCGTGGCCCCGGCCCACTCCGGCCGGGATGCGCCGCTCGACCAGCGGCATCAGCGCGTCGAGGTGCTCCGGCAGGTCGGCGGCGGTCAGGTCGGTCTCGGTCGCGATCATCCCGCACCCGATGTCGACCCCGACGGCGGCGGGGATGATCGCGCCCTCGGTGGGGATGACCGAGCCGACGGTCGCGCCGATCCCGATGTGCGCGTCGGGCATGAGCGCGACGTGCCCGGACACGAAACGCAGGCGCGCGGTCCGGGCCGCCTGCTCGATCGTTCCGGGGTCGATCTCGCTGGCCCAGGACAGCAGGTTGTGGGCGACTTCCTTCGGCATGATGATCTCCTGTTCAGTGCGACCAGTGTGCCGAACCGGGGTTGAGCGTTCCCAATGGTTTTCCTCTGGAGGAATCCCCGCTGATCGGGCGCGGTTGTACCTGCTCTAAACTGGCATACAGAATGGAGATGGTTACGTGCTGGTCGACTCGTTCGGGCGTGTCGCGACGGACCTGCGGGTGTCGCTGACCGATCGGTGCAACCTCCGGTGCAGCTACTGCATGCCGCCGGAAGGTCTCGACTGGCTGCCCAAACCCGACCTGCTGACCGCCGACGAGATCGTCCGCCTGGTCACCGTCGGGGTGCGCGACCTGGGCGTCACCGAGGTCCGCTACACCGGCGGCGAGCCGCTGCTGCGCCGTGAACTGGTCGACATCGTGAGCCGCACCTCCGGCCTCGGCGCCGAGATCTCCCTGACGACCAACGGCATCGGCCTGGCGAAGCTGGCCGCCCCGCTCGCCGAGGCGGGCCTCCACCGGGTGAACGTGTCGCTCGACACGATCGACCGCGAGACCTTCAGGAAACTCGCCCACCGCGACCGCCTGCCCGACGTCCTCGACGGCCTGGCCGCCGCCGACGCCGCGGGCCTGCGCCCGGTGAAGGTCAACGCCGTCCTGATGCGCGACGTCAACGACCACGAGGCGGCCGGCCTGCTGCGCTACTGCCTCGACCGCGGCTACCAGCTCAGGTTCATCGAGCAGATGCCCCTCGACGCCCAGCACGGCTGGAGCCGCGAGAACATGATCACCGCCGACGAGATCCTGGACGTGCTCGGAGCCGAGTTCACGCTCGAAGACGCCGACCCGAAGGAGCGCGGCAGCGCCCCCGCCGAACTGTTCCGCGTCGACGGCGGCCCCGCGACGGTCGGCGTGATCGGCTCGGTCACCCGCCCGTTCTGCGGCGCCTGCGACCGCGTCCGCCTGACCGCCGACGGCCAGATCCGCAACTGCCTGTTCGCCACCGAGGAGTCCGACCTCCGCACGGCGATGCGCGAAGGCGCCTCCGACGCCGACCTCGCCGCCCGCTGGACCGCCTCGGTCGCCCGCAAGAAGCCCGGCCACGGCATCGACGACCCCCAGTTCCTCCAGCCGGCCCGCCCGATGAGCGCGATCGGCGGCTGACCGGCTGGGCCCGTCCTGTTTTCCACGGTCTGGAGGCCGCCCGTGAACGTGCTGGAGGAATGGACCGCCCTGGTCTGCCGCGAACTCGGCATCGACCCGGCCGTCGTCGACCGCGATCTGGTGCTCGACCTGACCCGCGACGTGGCCCACGGGGTCGCCCGCCCGGCCGCGCCGCTGACGGCCTACCTCCTCGGGCTGGCCCAGGGCGCCGGAACCGCGCCGCCCGACGCGGTGGCGGTCCTCTCGGCCAAGGCGGCCGAATGGAGCCGAGACTAGGAGACTCGAAGGCGGGCTTCGGCGTCCTCGCCGGGCCTGAGCGGTTCGGTGTTCCTCGGGCCGCGCAGGGCGACGTAGAGGAGCAGGACGCCCATGACGGCGGCGCCGACCCACATGGACCGCTGCCAGCCGTCGACGAAGGACTGCTGCGCGGCGTGGACCAGGTCCTGGGCATGGCCGCCGGTCCCGGGGGCGGCCTCGATGGCGTTGGCGATGCCTTCGCGGGCCGTGTCGGCGGCCGCCGCGGGGATGCCGTCGAGCCTGTCGCCGATGGCGCCGCGGTAGCCGTTCGCGAGCAGCGCGCCGAGCATGGCGACGCCCAGGGCGGTGCCGAACTCGCGGGTGACGTCGTTGAGCGCGGAGGCGACGCCCTGCTTGGCGCGGGGCAGGCCGCTGGTGATGGCCTCGGTGGAGGGTGTCATCGACAGGCCCATGCCGGCGCCCATGGCGACCATGCCGGCCAGGATGGACGGGTAGCCGCCGTCGACCGACACGAACAGCGCCATCAGCGCGAGGCCGAGGGTGGCCAGGGCGACGCCGACGGCCATGGTGGAGCGGGCGCCGATCTTCGCCGCCATCTTCGGGGCCAGGCCGGAGGCCGTCATCATCATGACGGCCATGGGCATCATCGCCACGGTCGACAGCAGGCCGGACCAGCCCAGGACGGCCTGGAAGAACGGGAAGAGGACGACGGCGACACCGGCCTGAACGCCGAAGACGACGAGCAGGGTGATCGAGCCGCCGGCCAGGCCGCGCTCACGGAAGAGCCGCACGTCCAGCAGGGACGCGTCGCGGCGGCGCAGCTCCCAGGCGACGAAGGCGATGGCGGCGACGACGCCGACGGCCAGGGCGATCAGGGTGATCGGGTCGGTCCACCCACGTTCGGGGCCCTCCTGCAGGACGAAGATGAGCCCGATCACGGCGATGGCGGAGACCAGCGCACCGACGGTGTCGAAGGCGTGGGCGGAGCGCTCGCGGGAGTCGGGCACCGACTTCAGCGTCATCGCCAGCGCGATGACGACCAGGGCCACGGGCAGCAGGAACAACCACCGCCAGTCCGCGACGTCCACGAGGAGCGCGGAGAGGAACATGCCCAGGATGCCGCCACCGCCGGCGACGCCGGTCCACACGCCGATCGCCTTGCCCCGTTCCTCCTCGGGGAAGGTGGCGGTGATGACGGCCAGCGTGATCGGCATGATCATCGCAGCGCCGACCCCCGCCGCCACCCGCGCGCCGATCATCACGGCGGCCGACGGAGCGAACCCCGCGACGACGGCGGCCACGCCGAAGACGACCAGTCCGGTGATCAGCATGGGCTTGCGGCCCAGCCGGTCGCCGATCGCACCGAACGGCAGCAGCAGCGCGGCCAGGACCAGGGTGTAGACATTGATGATCCACAGAACGGTGGTCTGCGAGGCGCCCCACTCGACGGCCATGTGGGTCTGGGCGACGCTCAGGCCGGACACGGACGCGATGACGGCCATCAACGCCATCGAGACGGCGATCAGGATCGCCCGAAGCTGAGGCTGACGGGTACTCATGGTTTCCTTCCGAGAAGTGTGTGCCGGCTCGGCCGGTGAGATGGCGACGTGGACCATCCGTGTTCGACGTTAGGGCCGCATTGCAGCAAAGGCATACAATGTTGCTCATGACGCAAGAAGATGGGCAGCTGGACGGCCTCGTACGCAAACGCATCCGCGCCCTGCGCGTCGCGCAGGGCTGGTCACTGGAGGAACTGGCCACCCGCGCCAACCTCAGCCAGTCGTCACTGAGCCGCATCGAGAACGGTCAGCGCCGCCTCGCCCTCGACCAGCTCGTCGTCCTCGCCCGCGCCCTCGACACCACACTCGACCAGCTCGTGGAGAACGCCGCCGACGACGTCGTCATCAGCCCGATGATCGACGGCGCGCACGGCCTGATGCGCTGGCCGATCAAGGGTGATCCCGGCATGAGCGTCGTGCGTCAGCGGATGACCGAACCGCCGCCGGACAACCCGGCCCGGATGCGCGCCCACCCCGGCCGCGAATGGCTCGTCGTGCTCTCGGGCATCGCGATTCTCCTGCTCGGCCACCGGCGGTTCAGGATCGAGACCAACCAGGCCGCGGAGTTCCCCACGATGATGCCGCACGCGATCGGCGCCGAGGGCGGGCCGTGCGAGATCATGGGCATCTTCGACCGCGACGCCCGCCGCGGCCACCGGCGCGACGATGACGAGTGCGACGGCGCGCCGGGGTCCTGCGAGTAGCCGCTCCCGCCGGCGTCGAATGCCGCGACCGACGGCTGCCACGCCGAACACGTACCCCATCGCGGCGCCGCCGGGTTCACCGTCGAGGAGGAGCGGACCATCACCCGCGGCGAGGCCATCGGCCGCTGCGCCCACGGCAGCCTGCGGCGCATCCGCGGCCGGCACCCGGTCCTCGCGAGCCGACCGCCGGCCGAGGTGGGGGAGATGCGCAGATCTTTTTCCGCGAGAGGGTCAGACGAGGCCGCGAGTAAAGGCGACAGAAAAGGTCTGGAGATAGGGCGACGCCGGGTGGTTACGGGGGCAAACCACCCGGCGTCGCTTCATCGGCGTTCCGACGGGGGCCCGGAACGCCGGCACCAGCGCTCCGACGGGGGACCAGAGCGCTTGGCTAAACTGTACACCTACCACCCTTAGGATGCGTCAAGACTTAGTCACGACCCGATCTCGCGTCGATGCCGTGGTATCTCGTTTTGGTTAGCTTCATCCATGTCCTGAAGTGGGGGAAGGTCCTTTCCCCGCTCGTTGGCACCGATCACGGCAAGGTACGGCAAAAGCACCGCGCCGGCGATGAAGAGCCCCCGCAGCCACAGCGGCGCACCGGGCCACGCCACGGCCAGGATGAGGCACACGACGCGGATCGACATCTTGATCACATAGCTGATCTCGCGTTTGCGGATGTCGGCCGACAGGGACGGCTGCGCGTCGGTCACCTGGTGAACGGTCGTCTTCCGCCGTTGAAACAGCTTCACGATGCAACCCTACGCCCGGGGCATATGATCGTTTCGCGACGACAGGGAGGCACCATGTCTGACCGCACCTACCGGGTGACCGAGATCGTGGGAACGTCGGGAGAGTCCGTCGACCAGGCGATTCGCAACGGGATCAGGCGGGCGTCGCAGACGCTGCGCCATCTCGACTGGTTCGAGGTGACGGAGGTCCGCGGCCACATCCAGGACGGCGAGGTCGCCCACTTCCAGGTGGGCATGAAGGTCGGTTTCCGCCTGGAAGACTCCGAATAGCAGAAGAGGCGGCCCCGTGCAACACGGGGCCGCCCCTTGACACCCTTGTCAGATCATCAGTTGGCCTGGCTCACGGTCGACATGTTGAAGTCGGGCACCCGCAGCGGCGGCATGATCGTGCGGGTGAAGTAGTCGTTCCACTCGCGCGGCAGGGTCTGCGACGCCGCGCCGACCTCGGTGATCCGGCCGAGCAGGTCGACCGGCGACTCGTTGAAGCGGAAGTTGTTCACCTCGCCCGTGACCTCGCCGTTCTCGACCAGGTAGACGCCGTCGCGGGTCAGGCCGGTGAGCAGCAGCGTCTGCGGGTCGACCTCGCGGATGTACCACAGGCATGTGAGCAGCAGGCCGCGCTCGGTGGCCGCGATCATCTCCTCCAGCGACTTCCCGCCGGCCGGGCCCTCCATGATCAGGTTGTCGATCGCGGGGGTCTCGGCGAGGCCGGTGATCTCGGCCGAGTGGCGGGTCTGGATGAGGTTGGCCAGCTTGCCGTCGGCGATCCACTTCGTCGGGCCCAGGGTGAAGCCGTTGTCGAAGACCGACGACTCCCGGCTCGACGCGTGGGCCACCGTGAAGCCGCCGCACTCCACCCCGGCCCGGCCCGGGTCGCTGTAGAGGTCGATCGGCAGCTTGGCCAGTTCTTCGCCGACGCGGGTGCCGCCGCCCGGCTTGGCGAAGACGGTGCGGCCGTCGAAGGCGTCGCGGGCGCCCGCCGACCAGTACAGATAGATCATCAGGTCGGCCACCGCGCCCGGGGGCAGCAGCGTCTCGTAGCGGCCGGGGGCCAGGTCGACCTTGCGCTTGGCCCATTCGAGGCGCTGGGCCAGCGTCGCGTCGAGGGCGTGGACGTCGACGTCGGTGAAGTCGCGGGTGGCCGCGCCGACCCACGCCGAGCGGCTCATGTCGGGCGACTTGGCGTTCAGCTCCAGGCGGCCGGTCGGCTGGTCGTGGCGGCGGCGCAGGCCCGTGGTGGTGCCCACGAAGACCGAGTTGACCAGGTGCTCGGCGAAGCCGTAGAGCCGGCGGCCCCCGGCCTCGGCCGCCGCGAACGCCTCGCCGAGCGCCGGGGCCAGGTCGCGGAAGACCGCGATCGAGGTCTCCTCGGCCGGGCGGTCCCAGTCGGCGGCGGCCTCTCCGGCCACCAGCGGGCGGGCGTCTTCGGACGGCTGCGCGTCGCGCGCCGCCCGGTCGGCCGCGGCCACGACGTCGGCGATCTGGCCGGGCGTGACGGCCGCCCGGGAGACGACGCCGGTGCCGCTGCCGTTGACGGAGACGACGGTCAGCCGCGAGCCCCGGGCGACGCCGTTGGTGGTCAGGGTGTTGCCGGCGAACCGCAGGTTCGCGGTGGTGTCCTCGTCGACGATGACGACGCGGTCGTCGGCGCCGGGCAGCGCCAGCGCGCGCTCGACTACTTCCTGCGGGGTCACTTGCCGCCCTCCTGCACCGTGTTGAGGATCTTCACACCGCGGAACCGGGCGGCCGGGCAGCCGTGGCTGACCGGGGCCACCTGACCGGGCTGGCCCTTGCCGCAGTTGAACGCGCCGCCGAGCACGTAGGTCTGCGGGCCGCCGACGGCGTCCATCGAACGCCAGAAGTCGGTGGTGGTGGCCTGGTAGGCGACGTCGCGGAGCTGGCCCGCGAGCCGGCCGTTCTCGATCTTGTAGAAGCGCTGGCCGGTGAACTGGAAGTTGTAGCGCTGCATGTCGATCGACCAGCTCTTGTCGCCCAGGACGTAGATGCCGTCGTCGACGCCCGCGATCAGTTCTTCGGCCGACGGGCCGCCCTCGGCGGGCTGGAGCGAGACGTTGGCCATGCGCTGGATCGGGGGGTGGCCGGGGGAGTCGGCGAAGGCGCAGCCGTTGGAGCGGCCCAGGCCCTTCAGCAGGGCCATCCGCCGGTCGAGCTGGTAGCCGACCAGCGTGCCGTCGCGCACGATGTCGAACCGCTGGCCCCGCACGCCCTCGTCGTCCCAGCCGACGGTGGCCAGGCCGTGGTCGGCGGTCCGGTCGCCGGTCACGTTCATGATCGGGGAGCCGTAGGTGAGCTCGCCGAGCTGGTCGAAGGTGGCGAACGAGGTGCCCGCGTACGCCGCCTCGTAGCCCAGCGCCCGGTCGAGCTCGGTGGCGTGGCCGATCGACTCGTGGATGGTCAGCCACAGGTTCGAGGGGTCGATCACCAGGTCGTAGGCGCCCGCCTTGACCGAGGGGGCGGCCAGCTTCTCGGCCAGCAGGTCGGGGAGCTCGGCCAGCTCGGCGGGGAAGTCCCAGCCGGTGCCGGTCAGGTATTCGTAGCCCCGGCCCACCGGGGGCGCGAGGGTGCGCATGTCGTCGAAGGCGGCGCCCTCGGACTTCATGGCCGTCAGCGAGGGATGGACGCGGACCCGCTGCTGGGTGGTGACGGTGCCGGCCGAGTCGGCGTAGAACTTCTGCTCCTTGACCTGCATCAACGAGGCCGACACGTGGTCGACCCCCTTGGCCAGCAGCCCGGAGGACCAGTCGCCCAGCAGTGCGACCTTGTCGCGCAACGGCACGTCGAAGGGGTCGACGTCGTAGAGGGACACCCAGACGCCCTCGTGCACCGGCTCGGCGGCCAGTTCGACGGGCTCCCGGTTGAGGGGGGCGCTCACCTCGGCCACCTGGACGGCCTGCGCCGCCACGTCGGCTGCGGCCTCCGGCGTGAGGGTGATGCCGCCGGCGAAACCCCAGGTGCCGTTCTTGACCACCCGTACGGCGAAACCGAGGTCGTCGGCGTCGCTGGAGCCTTCGAGGCGCGCGTCGAACAGGCGGAGCGTCTCGGCGCGCACCCGTTCCAGGCGGAACGCGGCGAACTCGGCGCCCAGCTCGCGGGCCCGCTGGAGGGCGGCGTCGGCCAGCCGCCGCAGCGGCAGGGCGAGGAAGTCGGGATCGATCTGACGCATGGAGGGGATCCTAGTCCGCGGCCCCGCGAATCTTCGGCGAGATGATCTGGAGTAACCCCACCACGGCGCAGCCGCGATCTTGTCTCCGGCGGACAAGAGGCTACCCAGGAGTAACTAGTAACGTCGGGTACATGCCTCGTTCTGTACTCGTCACCGGCGGCAACCGCGGCATCGGCCTCGCGATCGCCCGGGAACTCTCGGCGGCCGGAGACCTCGTCGCCGTCACGCACCGATCCGGCCAGGCCCCCGACGGGCTCTTCGGCGTCACCTGCGACGTCACCAGCCAGGAGTCGGTCGACGCCGCCTTCGAGAAGGCCGAGGCCGAGCACGGCCCGGTCGAGGTCGTCGTGGCCAACGCCGGCATCACCAAAGACACCCTGCTGGCGATGATGAAGGAAGAGACCTTCACCGACGTCATCGACACCAACCTGACCGGGGCCTACCGGGTCGCCAAGCGCGCCGTCCGGCCGATGTTGCGCCTCAAGCGCGGCCGCATCATCCTCGTCTCGTCCGTGGTCGGCCTCCTCGGCTCCGCCGGGCAGGCCAACTACGCCGCCTCCAAGGCCGGCCTGGTCGGCTTCGGCCGGTCGCTGGCCCGCGAGCTCGGCTCGCGGAACATCACCGTCAACATCGTGGCCCCCGGTTTCGTCGAGACCGACATGACGGCCGTGCTCACCGAGGAGCAGCAGGCCGCGATCCAGAAGCAGATCCCCCTCGGCCGTCAGGCCAAGGCGGGCGAGGTCGCGCGCGTCGTCCGCTTCCTCGCGAGTGAAGACGCCTCCTACGTCACCGGGGCCGTGATCCCCGTCGACGGCGGCCTGGGAATGGGGCACTGACCATGGGAATCCTCGAAGGCAAGCGCATCCTCGTCACCGGCGTCCTGACCGACGCCTCGATCGCCTTCAGCGTGGCCAAGCTGGCCCAGGAGGAGGGCGCCCAGATCGTCCTCACCGGGTTCGGCCGCCTGAGCCTGGTCGAGCGCATCGCCAAGCGGCTGCCCGAGCCGCCGCCGGTGCTGGAGCTCGACGTCAGCAACACCGAACACCTCGACAGCCTGGCCGAGCGGGTCGGCGAACACCTCGGCGGGCTCGACGGGGTCGTGCACTCCATCGGGTTCGCGCCGCAGACCGCCCTGGGCGGCAACTTCCTCAACACCTCGTGGGAAGACGTCGCCACCGCCTTCCAGATCTCCACCTTCTCCTACA
The DNA here is from genome assembly GCF_001570565.1 of Herbidospora yilanensis. GTDB lineage: Bacteria > Actinomycetota > Actinomycetes > Streptosporangiales > Streptosporangiaceae > Herbidospora > Herbidospora yilanensis. The sequence continues at coordinate 125,892 of NZ_BBXE01000019.1, forward strand.
AGTCGCTGTCGATGGCCTGCCTGCCGCTGATGAAGCAGGGCAGCTCGGTCGTCGGCCTCGACTTCGACGCGTCCAAGGCGTGGCCGGTCTACGACTGGATGGGCGTGGCCAAGGCCGGCCTTGAGGCGACCAACCGCTACCTCGCGCGCGACCTGGGCAAGCACGGCATCAGGGCCAACCTGGTGGCGGCCGGTCCGCTGCGCACGATGGCCGCCAAGAGCATCCCCGGCTTCAAGGAGTTCGAGGACTCCTGGCCCGCCAAGGCCCCGCTGGGCTGGGATCTGGCCGACACGGTGCCGGCCGCCAAGGCGTGCGTCGCCCTGCTGAGCGACTGGTTCCCGGCCACGACGGGCGAGATCGTCCACGTCGACGGCGGTGTGCACGCCATCGGCGCCTAAGCGATGCGCTGACGCCGTCGCGACGCCGGCGGGAGCCCGGAGAGCGGCAGCGACTCCGGGCACATCGCCTCCAGCTCTTCCTTCCTGGCCCGCTTGAGCCAGGCGACCCGCGCGGCCAGCACCGCCGACACCAGCAGCAGCGTCGTCAGCCCGGTCGCGACGGGGTCGTAGGCCTGCCTCGGTCGCACCGGCGGGACCTTCCGGGTGTCGCTCATGAGCTCGGGGATGAGCTGGCCGGGCCACAGCAGCGGCGGGGCGACCTCGTCGACGCTGACCGGCTCGGGTTCGGCGACCGGCGGGGGCGTGGGCTCGGGCGAGGCGGTGATCGACTCGCCCGTGGTGACGAACTGGGGGCGGGGCTCCGGCCGCCGCTCCCTGCGGTTCCCGCGCCGGCCGGTCGGGGCCGGCCCGGCCGACTCGGTCGGCTTCACCCGCACCGGCTCGGCGTCGAGTGTGGGCACCGGGCTGTGGCCGCAGGTGAGCCCGCAGACGTCCACCGAACCGCCGTCGGTCACCCCGGCCTCGACGCCGGTCGACGACCCCGTCTTATTGTCCTTCTCCGGCTTGCCGGAGTCCTGGGTCTGGCCGGGAGCGGGCGACGAGGTCGAGGAGTCGCTGCCGGTCACCCCGCCGACGACCTTGTCGACCGTGTCGGTGACGTCTTGGAGGCCGCCCTTGGTCACGCCGTCGACGATGTCGGTCGCGCCGTCGACGACCTTGCACAGCGTGTCGGTCACCCCTGGCAGCAGGCCGCCCCGGTCGCAGTCGGCGGCGCGGGCCGCCTCGGCCACGACCAAGGGGAAGGCGGCGCCGATGGCCACGGCGAGAACGCCGGCGGCGAGGGTGGACGCGGGCCGCCCGATTCTCATGTGCCCCTCCCCAGTCACCGGCGGGCCCCCTCCCCTGTGGGCGCACCGCTCCCGTTGGCGCGGTCCAGTCTCTCTCCAACACCCGGTGAATTTCGCGCTGTGTCGCCCTTCGGTATCCAGGTGTGATACGCGAGACCGTCTCTCGTTCGGTTTCTGAATCTTTCAACCGCCACCTGCTACGGGCCGGGCCCCGGCGCCCCGCGCGTTGACGGCACACCCGGCCGGTCCGGACGATCGGGTCCATGCAGATCACCGCAGTGGTCCTCACCGCCGCTCTGCTCGCGGCACCGGTGCCGACGCCGACACCTTCGCCGACCGGCAGCACCGGTCCGCTGACCTGCCGGACCGGTCCGATCCCCACGAACCCGCCCGTCAACGCCCCGCCGACCACGCCGGGCGCGCCGTCGGTCGTCTGGTCGTTCTTCAACAGCGCGTACCTGCGCTGGGAGCCCTCGACCGACGACCACGCCGTGGCCTGCTACGAGGTCTACCAGGACGACGGGGGGAACGGGATCATCCGGGCCGTCTTCCAGGGGAACCCGGCCGCCGCGGAGGGGGAGGTCTACCTCCCGACCCCCATCGGCACCAGGATCTATCCCGTCTACGTGGTCGCCGTCGACCGGTACGGCGTGCGCAGCGCCCGGTCGCCGGTCACCCAGGTGCGCATCAGCAACGACATCGTGCAGCCGCAGCCGAGCCGACCGGTCGCCGCCCCGCTGAGCCCCACCAGCGTGCGCCTGTCGTGGACGCTGCCCTCCTACAGCGCACCCGCCGCGGCCTTCCAGGTCATCTCGGGCGGGCAACTGCTCATGACGGTCCCGGGCACCACCGCGACCCTCACCGGGCTGACGCCGGGCACCGAGTACTCCGTCACGGTCCGCCCCATATACGGGGACGGCAGCTTGGGGTACGAGTCACCGCCGGTGGTCTTCACCCCCAGCACGCCCTCGGTGTCGTGCCAGGTCTCCTACTCCAGCAGCACCTGGGGCACCGGCATGACCGCGAACGTGGCGATCAAGAACACCGGCGACGAGCCGATCGAGGACTGGGAGCTCACGTTCACCTTCCCGGCGACCGGGCAGCGGGTGGACCGGGGCTGGTCGGCGGTCTGGGCGCAGAACGGCCAGCGGGTCACCGCGACCGGCGTGACCTGGAACAAGGACATCGCGCCCGGCCGGACCCTGTGGATCGGATTCAACGGCGAGCACACCGGCGCGAACCCCGCCCCGGCCGACTTCGCCGTCAACGGCTCCGCCTGCGCCTGACCCGCAGGCGGCGTTCACCCGGGAGGCCCTGGGCGAGGTGTCATGACGACACGTCGTCCAGGGCCTCGCGGATCTCCCAGGGGAGCACGAGCGTCTCGGACTGCAGCACGCCCAGGAGCTGGGCGTGGGTGCGCGCGCCCACGATCGCCGAGGCGACCCCGGGCCGGTCGCGGACCCAGGCCAGCGCCACCGCCAGCGGCGAGGCGCCCAGGCCCTCGGCGGCGGTCACGCACGACTCGACGATCCGGCGCGACCGCTCGTCGAGATAGGGCTGGACGAAGTCGGCGAAATGCGGCGTCGCGGCGCGCGAGTCGGCCGGGATGCCCGTGCGGTACTTGCCCGTCAGCACGCCCCGCCCGAGCGGCGACCAGGCCAGCACGCCCGCGCCCACGTGGGCGGCGGCCGGGATCAGTTCGTCTTCGGCCTCACGGGCGACCAGCGAGTATTCGACCTGCGCGGCCACGATCGGGGCCCGCCCCGGGGCCGAACGCTGGTGCACCCCGGCCGCCGCGACCTGCCAGCCCGCGTAGTTGCACACCCCGGCGTAGGCGGCGCGGCCGGTCGAGACCGCGATGTCGACGGCCAGGAGGGTCTCGTCGAGCGGTACGTCGGGATCGAAGGCGTGGAGCTGCCATAAGTCGACCTCGTCGACGCCCAGGCGGTCGAGCGAGGCGTCGAGGGCGCGGATCAGGTGGCGGCGGGAGCCGTCCTTGCCCCCGGGCGTGAGCACGGCCTTGGTGGCGATCACCAGTTCTTCTCTGGGGACCACCTCTTTGAGCAGCCGGCCGATGAGCCGCTCGGCGTCGCCGCCCGCGTAGACGTCGGCGGTGTCGACCAGCGTGCCGCCCTCGTCGGCGAACGTCATGAGCTGGGCGGAGGCCTCGTCGGCCGACGTGTCGCGCGCCCAGGTCATGGTGCCGAGGCCGATGCGCGAGACCGACAGGCCGCTGCGCCCGACATATCGCTGATCCATTGCGAGTCAGAGTATCGTGCCCAAGGCTCTAAGCTGGCCGACCGTGAACGTCTTTGAGGCGGTCGTCCTCGGCATCGTGCAGGGGCTGACCGAGTTCCTGCCGATCTCCAGCTCGGCGCACCTGCTCATCGTGCCCAAGCTGGCGGGCTGGGAAGACCCCGGAGCCGCGTTCACCGCCGTCATCCAGCTCGGCACCATGCTGGCGGTGCTGATCTTCTTCTGGCGCGACATCCTGCGGATCAGCGGGGTCTGGCTGCGCAGCCTGACCGACAGGGAGCTGCGCGCCCACCTCGACGCGCGCATGGGGTGGTACATCATCCTCGGCACGATCCCGATCTCGCTCGCCGGCCTGCTGTTCTCCGACGCGATCGAGGGGCCGGCGCGCAACCTGTGGCTCAACTCGGCCATGCTGATCGTGTTCGGCCTGATCCTGCTGGGCGCCGAGCAGTTCGGCAGGAAGGCCAAGCACCTGTCCGACCTGGGGCTGAAAGACGGCCTCATCATCGGCGCGTGGCAGATGCTCCCGCTGATCCCCGGCGCCTCCCGCTCGGGCTCCACGATGACCGGCGCGATGTTCCTCGGCTACACCCGCGAGGCTGCGGCCCGCTACTCGTTCCTGCTGTCGATCCCGGCGGTGGTGTTGTCGGGCGTCTACGAGATGCGCCACGTCGGCGACGGCGGCGGTCCGCCCCTGGTCGGGACCGCCGTGGCCACGATCGTGTCCTTCGTCGTCGGCTACGCCTCGATCGCCTGGTTGCTGAAGTGGGTGGCCAAGAACTCGGTCAACATCTTCGTGATCTACCGCGTGTTCGCCGGCACCCTGCTGCTGACCCTTCTCGGACTGGGCGTGATCACGGCATGACGACCCTCCTGCTGCTGCGCCACGGCCTGACGCCGCTGACCGGGCCGGTCCTGGCCGGGCGCACTCCCGGTGTCCATCTCGACGAGCGGGGCCGGCGGCAGGCCGCCGACGCCGCCGAGCGACTCAAGGACGTCCGGCTCGACGCGGTCGTCTCCAGCCCGCTGGAGCGCTGTCGCGAGACCGTCGAACCTTTCAGGGCCGAAAACCTCCAGATCGACGACCGATTCGCCGAGTGCGACTACGGCGACTGGACCGGGAAGAAGCTCGGCGACCTGTCCAAGGAGCCCGAGTGGCGGGTCGTGCAGGCCCACCCGAGCGCCGCCGTCTTCCCCGGCGGCGAGTCGCTGGCCGCCGTGTCGGCCCGCGCGGTGGCCGCCGTCCGTGACTGGAACGCCCGGCTGGGGGAGCGGGCGACCTATCTGGTCTGCTCCCACGGCGACGTGATCAAGGCGATCGTGGCCGACGCGCTCGGTCTGCACCTCGACCAGTTCCAGCGCGTCAACGTCGACCCGGGATCGGTCACCGTAATCGAATACACCCCCATACGCCCCTTCCTGCGCAGACTTAACGACACCCGAAATTTCGGGCTTCCGGAGCCGCCTCCGGAGCACAAAGATGGAGGAGAAAACATCGCCGGGAGCGACGCCGCCGTCGGCGGCGGAGCCGGGACCACGTAAGGTCGGGGCTATGCCGGTCTTCGATTACGATCCGCCTGAGAGGTTCGTGGCCGGTGCCGTTGGGCAACCGGGCGCGCGAACCTTCTTTCTACAGGCGAGGGCGCAGGGGCGCCTCACCACGGTCTCGCTCGAGAAGTTCCAGGTCGCCGTGCTGGCCGACCGCCTCGACGAGTTGCTCGACGAGGTGCTGCGCCGCAGTGGCGGCCGCGCCCCCGTCCCGGCCGTGGCTCCCGGCGAGGTCTCCGACGAGGGCCCCCTCGACACCCCGATCGAAGAAGACTTCCGGGTCGGCACCATGGCCCTGGCCTGGGACCCCGACACCGCCCAGGTGATCATCGAGGCGCAGGAGGCCACCGCCGAAGAGGAGGAGGACCCCATCTTCGGCGATCCCGACCGGCCCGAGCCCGCCGTCCTGCGGGTGCGCATCAGCGCCGCCGCGGCGCGCGCCTTCAGCCGCCGGGCCCTCGACATCGTGGCCGCCGGACGGCCGCCGTGCCCGCTGTGCGGGCAGCCCCTCGATCCCGAGGGGCACATCTGCGTCAGGCTCAACGGACACCACCCCGGGGGACTCACCGCATGACCGCTGAGAACGCGGAAGAGGGGACGAGACTCGACGACGCGGCTGCCATGCGGCTGCTGCGCGGCGGGCGGCTGGAGGTCGCCGGCCGTCTGGTCGAGGCCACCAACATGACCCTCTACTGCACGATCAGCGCGGGCGACCAGGTCGCGGCCTGCGTCTACAAGCCCGTGAAGGGCGAACGCCCGCTCTGGGACTTCCCCGACGGCACCCTCGCCGCCCGCGAGGTCGCCGCCTACGAGGTGGCCGTGGCCACCGGGTGGCGGCTGGTGCCGCCGACCGTCTACCGCGACGGCCCGTTCGGCCCCGGCATGGTCCAGCTCTGGATCGACGCCGACCCCGACGCCGACCTGATGGCCGTCATGCGCAGCCGCCAGCCCGCGCTGCGCCGCATGGCCGTCCTCGACGCGGTGATCAACAACGCCGACCGCAAGGGCGGCCACCTGCTGCCGCTGCCCGACGGCCACGTCTACGGCGTCGACCACGGCGTCTGCTTCTCCGTCGACACCAAGCTCCGCACCGTGTTGTGGCAGTGGAAGGGCCGGCCGCTCTCCCGTGAGGCGGTCGCCGTCCTGGTCCATCTCGATCAGGAACTGGAAAGAGGACGACTCGGGCGGAGATTGCGCGAACTGCTGACCGCCGCCGAGGTGGAGGCGACCTGGAACCGGGTACGCAGACTGCTGGACACCGGAATCCACCCCTACCCATCGGGCGACTGGCCCGCGATCCCCTGGCCCCCGATATAACTACTTTCCCGGAGCCTCACTGAGCTGGACGTAGCACTTTATTTCCGGCACTCTGCATGAGTCTCTACCGATAGTGGAGGGAACGGGCATTGTGTACGGTCATCGTGAGCTTCGACCCCGATGCGGAGTCGCCGATCCTGCTGGCCGGGGTCCGCGACGAGTTCGTCAACCGCCCCTGGATGTCCCCCTCCGCCTACTGGCCCGACCATCAGGGCGTCGTCGGCGGCCGTGACCTCCTGGCGGGCGGCACCTGGCTGGCCCTCCACCCCGCCGCGCGACGCGTCGCGGCCCTGCTGAACGGCCACGGCCTGCTGGCCGGAGCCGGCAACCGGGCCTCCCGCGGCGACCTGCCGCTGCTGGCCGCCTCCGGCGGCGACATGCCCCTGGTCGAACTGACCCGCTACGACCCCTTCCACCTGTTGCTCGGCGGGCTCGACGGCGTCCGCCTGTGGACCTGGACGGGTGACCGCCTCTCGGAGGAGAAGCTGCGCCCCGGCACCTACGTCGTGGTCAACGCGGGCCTGCCCGACGCCGAGGAGAACCCCCGGGTGGCCCGCTTCCAGCCCGCCTTCGCCAAGGCGCCCCGGCCCGGCCGGCCGGCCGGGGGCAGCCCCGAACGCTACTGGGGCGAGTGGCTCACCCTCGCCTCCGGCGACGGGCTGCCCTACGAAGATCCGGCCGCCCTGCTGGTCCGCCACGAGCTGAGCGACGGCCGCCTGTTCATGTCGCTCTCGGTCAGCCTCGTCGCGCTGGCCGAATCGGGCGTGCGCTACGACTTCCTGCCCGCGCCGGACGACCCCCTCACCTGGCATCCGGTGGACATCCCGCGCGAGGCACGCGGATAGGCTCACACCATGCAATCGTGGTCTTCGTCGAACGTCCCCCGCCTGCCGGGCCAAGGTCACCCGCTGCGCCTCTACGACACCGCCGCCCGCGAGATCCGGACCACGGAGCCCGGCCCGGTGGCCCGCATGTACGTCTGCGGCATCACCCCCTACGACGCGACCCACCTCGGCCACGCGAACACCTACCTGGCCTTCGACCTGGTGAACCGCGCCTGGCGCGACGCCGGCCACGAGGTCCACTACACCCAGAACGCGACCGACGTCGACGACCCGCTGCTGGAGCGGGCCGAGCGCGACGGCCAAGACTGGCGGGAGCTGGCCGAAGACCAGATCGAGCTGTTCCGCACCGACATGGCCGCCCTGCGCATCCTGCCCCCGGCCGAGTACGTCGGCGTCACCGAGGTCGTCGACCAGGTCGCCGCCCTCATCGAGCGGCTGGGCGAGGCGACGTACACGATCGACGGCGACGTCTACTTCGCCCGCACCGCCGCCCCCAAGTTCGGCGCGGTCTCCGGCTACGACGAGGAGACCATGCTGACGCTGTTCGGCGAGCGCGGCGGCGACCCCGGGCGGCCGGGCAAGCGCGACCCCCTCGACTGGCTGCTCTGGCGGGCCGAGCGCCCCGGTGAGCCCTCCTGGCCCTCGGCCTTCGGCCCGGGACGCCCCGGCTGGCACATCGAGTGCACGGCGATCGCCCTGGCCAACCTCGGCCCCGGCTTCGACGTCGCGGGCGGCGGCACCGACCTGATCTTCCCCCACCACGAGATGGGCGCCTGCGAGGGCCACGTGGCGACCGGCGAGTGGCCGTTCGCCAAGGCCTACGTCCACTCCGGCATGGTCGGCCTCGACGGCGAGAAGATGTCGAAGTCGCGCGGCAACCTGGTGTTCGTCTCCAAGCTGCGGCGGCACACCGACCCGATGGCGATCCGGCTGGCCCTGCTCGGCCACCACTACCGCGCCGACTGGGAGTGGACCGACGCCGAGCTGACCGGGGCGACCGCCCGCCTGGCCCGCTGGCGCGAGGCCGTCGCGCGGGAACAGGGCCCCTCGGGCGCCGAGCTGCTGGAGAGGGTCCGCGACAGGATCGCCGACGACCTCGACGCGCCCGGCGCGCTGGCCGCGATCGACGCCTGGGCCGCCGCCGAGGGCGACGATCCGCAGGCGCCACGACTGGTTCGCGACCTCGCCGACGCGCTGCTCGGGATCACCCTCTGATCTGAAAAGTGAGGATCGCGGTTGAAGCGGTTATTGGCAGGTCTCGTCCTGATAGCGGGATGCACGACCGCGCCACCGCCTCCCGAGACGCCACAGAGCGCCGCCCCCACCCCTGAGTTCACCGTCACGGCCGGCCTGCGGCACGTCGCCAACGTGCCGCCGGGCGCGCCGTTCGACACCCCCGAGTCGTTCGGCACCGACCTGGCCTTCCAGGGCAGGTACGCCTTCGCCGGCAACTACGGCGGCTTCACCGTCTACGACATCGGCGACCCCGCCAGGCCCACCGTGGTGACCCGGGTGCTCTGCCCCGCCGACCAGAACGACATCTCGGTCTACGGCAACCTGCTGTTCCTCTCGGTCGACGTGCCGCGCGCCGGTCCCGAGTGTTCGAGCGGCCCCGGCGACCCGTCGTCGCCGACGCAGTTCGAGGGCGTGCGCATCTTCGACATCACCGACGTCGCCAACCCCCGCTACGTGACGGCGGTCCGCACCCCGTGCGGGTCCCACACCAACACCTTCATCCCGGGCGAGGACGTCCACCACGTCTACGCCTCGGCCGCCGGGCCGATCCCCGGCGCGGCCAACTGCCCGGCCCCCCACGAGCTCATCTCGGTCATCGAGGTGCCGGCCGCCGACCCGGCCGCCGCGAAGGTCGTGGCCACCCCCGTGTTGTTCACCGACCGCGACCCCGGCCGGTTCGGCGGTTGCCACGACGTGAGCGTGCTCCCGGCGAAGAACCTGGCGGTGGCCGCCTGCTACGGCGACGGCCTGCTGCTCGACATCACCGATCGCGCCGCGCCGAAGGTCCTCCAGCGGGTGACCGACCGGAAGAACTTCTCCATCTGGCACTCGGCGGCCTTCACCCCCGACGGCGCCCGGGTCGTGCTGAGCGACGAACTGGGCGGCGGGGCGGCCCCGATGTGCACCGCGCGGGTGCCCGAGAACAAGGGCGGCACGGCCGTCTACGAGATCACCGCCGATCGCCGGATGCGGCCGCTCGGCCTGTTCAAGATCCCCAGGACGCAGACCGCCGCCGAGAACTGCGTCGCCCACAACGGCAACGTCATCCCGGTCGAGGGCCGGAACCTGATGGTGCAGGCCTGGTACCAGGGCGGCGTCTCGGTCTGGGACTTCACCGACCCGGCGAACGCCCGCGAGGTGGCCGCCTTCGAGCGGGCGCCGCTGGCCCCCGGCAGGCTCGGCGGGTCGTGGTCGGCCTACTTCTACAACGGCTACATCTACTCCAGCGACATCACCCAGGGGCTCGACGTGCTGGAGCTCACCGAGCCGTCGGTCGCCGGGGCGAGGCGGTTGCCGGGGCTCAATCCGCAGACGCAGGAGTAGCGCCGCGCCTGGCCGCCACCCATCGGGCCGCGCGGTCGGCGGCACCGTACAGGACCGGGGTGGAGAGCACCAGGTTCACGGCGCGGCGCCTCGGCTCGTGGACCAGCCAGTGGCGGGCCGCCGCGAGCGACGGGCGGGCCAGGCGGCCCTCGGCGACCATCAGGTCGCCGGTCTTGAGGCTGTCCTTGTAGCCCTTCTCGCCCCGGCCCAGGTCCATCAGGGTCACCCCCGCCTCGGCGACCGCCCGGCACAGGCGCAGGCGGTGGATCAGGCCGGGGGAGTAGAAGGCGAAGGCCGGGTCGTAGACGGGGAACCAGGCGATGATCGTGGTCTCGGTGCGGACCCCGAAGTTGCCCGCGACCAGGGTGTCGCCGGCGTAGAGCAGGCCGAGGGTGCCGGTGAACACGGGGGTGCGGACGTCGTGGAGGCGTTCGGTGACGGCGACCACCCACGGCTCGGCGAAGCGGTCGGGGCGGCCGGTGCGGCGGTACTGCGCCGACTTCCACCGCTGGAGGGTGCGCAGGGCCGCGCGGTCGGGCGAATCGAGCACGAACCGCACGTCGCCGACCTCACGGGCCAGCCGCCGCTCCTTCTTCAGGGTCGACTTGTAGATCTTGCTCGACCGCTCGGCCAGCCCCTTGGCGTAGAGCTCGTAGCCGCCGGTCAGGTCGATGACCGGGGAGGGGTGCAGGGCCTTCTGGTCCGGTACGAACTGGGCCGGGTCGAGGTGGTCGAAGGCCCAGACCTTGAGGTCGCAGGCGCGCAGGAGCTCCCTCGGCGCGACCTCCAGCCCCGGTTCGGCCGCCATGCCCTGGAGGTCGGACAACACCGAGCCGATCGGGCGGCCGACCGCGCCGCGCCGCTCGAAGGGGAAGAAGGCCCGGCCGCCGTCGACCACGGCCACGTGGGCGTCGTCGCGGACCGCGCCGACCGCCCAGGTGTATTCCGGGGCCAGGAACGGGTTCGGGCGGCGGTCCAGGCGCTCCAGCGCCCGCCAGTCGGCGAGCTGCGTCTCGGAGAGCTCCGCCGGCCGCACGACGTCGATCCTCACCCGCGGCCCCGCATCTTCAGCGCCCGGTCGGCGAGCGCGTGGAGCCGGGCGTTCCCGACGATCGTCTTCTTGATCCGCCGCGCGGGCGCGGTGCGCGCCCAGTGGAGCGCCGAGGCCGCGCCGGGCCGTCGCGCCACCCCCTCGGACAGGGGGAGGCTGCCGTTGCAGATGGTCTGTTTGTAGTCTCCGGCGGTGCCGGTGTCGATGTGCCGCAATCGGCGGGCGGCGGCGGCCTCGACCAGGCGTAAATGGTGGATCAGGCCGGGTGAATACGATCCGAGTTCCGGGTCGTAGGCGGGGAACCAGCCCGCCATCACCCCTTCGCTGACCAGGCCGAAATGCGCGGCGACCGGACGGTCGCCGATCTTCAGCACCGAAAGCGGGGCGCTGAATTCGGCGGTCTGAACGTCGCGCAGCCGTTCGATGAGCGCGGCCACCCACGGTCTCGCCGTGCGGTCGGCGCGGCCGATGCGGCGATACTGGTCGGACTTCCAGCGCAGCAACGCGCCGAAATGATCGTTCGAGGCGTATTCGTAGGTCAGCGGGCCGATGTCCCGCTGGATCTTGCGCTCCTTGTAGGCGATTGTCTTGTACGACTTCGGCGAATTCTCGCGAAAGAACTTGATATATCCGTCATATCCGGATTCGAGATCGAGCAGCATCGCCGTCCGATTCTCGTCCGTAGTGAACCACGGTTGCCCGCCCACCAGATATTCGAACTCGAACACCTCCAGCCCGCAGCCTTTCAGCAGGTCGGAACCGTTCACCTCGAATCCCGGCCGGTGCACGAGCCCCTGCGCGAGCGTGACCCACGCGGCCAGCGGCCGGGCCGCCCCGGGGCCGCACGGCTCGAACGGCAGGAACCCGGCCAGGACCGTGTCGTCCCAGATCACGGCCACTCTGGCGGCGTCGCGGACGTGGCTGACGGCCTGCGCGAACTCGGGCGCCAGCCAGGGGCTCGCCAGATGGGGAGAGGCCCGGCGCATCTGTCTCCACGCCGACAATTCCGGCTCGCCGAGATCGCGGGGACGTATGACATCGATCTTCATATGCGATGAATTCCGGTGACCTAGGAAGCGATGACCGCGCCATACTAATCACGCGAATAACGTCCCGTCCCCCGACCCGAGGTGCTGCCCCTTATGACCGTCGTGCAGGACATCGACCTGGGCAGCCTCTCCTTCTGGGGCCGGCCCCATCCGGAGAGACTGGCCGCCTTCGAACGGCTGCGGCGGATCGAGCGGCCGATGTACTTCGGGGAGCCGCGGGTCCCCGGGCTGCGGTCGGGCAAGGGGTTCTACGCGCTGGTCCGCCACAAGGAGATCACCGAGGCGCTGCGCAACCCCGCCGTGTTCGGCAGCTACCCGTCGGTGTCGATCCCGCCGCCGCCGTTCTGGGCCAAGTACATCTTCGGCAACTCGATGGTGAACCTCGACGACCCCCAGCACGGCCGCCTGCGCCGCATCATCGCCCGCGCGTTCACCCCGCGCATGCTCGACAAGAGCGAGCAGGACGTCACCGCCAACGTCAACCGCATCATCGACCGTGTCATCGCCGCAGGTCCGGGCGGCGACTTCATCACCCAGGTCGCCAACCCGATCGCGGCGGGCGTCATCTGCGACATCGTGGGGGTGCCGGAAGAACACCGCGGCCTGGTCATCGAGCGGGTGCACACCTGGGCCGACTACACCGGCGTACGGCCCGGGTTCGTCTCCTCCCTGCACCTGGCCGCCAAGAACACCATGGGCCTGGTCGGCCTGCGGCGGATGGTCGTCGAGCTCGGCAAGGAGCGCCGCGCGAACCCCCGCGAAGACGTCATCTCGCAGCTCGTCACCGCCAACGTCGACGGCGAGAAGCTCACCGGCATGGAGCTCGGCGCGTTCTTCACCCTCCTCGTGACGGCCGGGATCAACACCGCGAGCAACGCGATGGCCCACGGCCTGCGGCTCCTCACCGCCCACCCCGACCAGCGGGAACTGCTCGTGAACGACTTCGACGCGCACATCGGCACCTGCATCGAGGAGATCGTCCGCCACGTCACACCGGGCATGCGCACCGGCCGCACGATCAAGGTCGAGCACGAGGTCGGCGGGCAGGTGCTCAAACCGGGCGACAAGGTCGTCCTCTACTTTCTCTCCGCCAATCGCGACGAATCCGTCTTCGCCAATCCCGACGCGTTCGACATCACCCGTGACCCGAATCCACATGTCGGGTTCGGGGCGCCCGGTATCCACTTCTGCCTCGGTGCGAATCTCGTCCGGAAAGAACTCACCGTGGCGTTCCGGGAACTGTTCCGGCGCCTTCCCGACATCCACACGATCGGCGAAGGCCGCCAACTACGCTCCAACTTCGAGAACGGCCTGACCGAGTTGCGATTCGGCTTCTAGATTCCGGGCTATCCGGCGATTCAATCTTTCCCCCGATATCGTGGCCGGGTGGCACGAGAGAATCGGCGGCACTGGCGTCACGCGCGCCGTTCCCTCCGCACCAGGCTCGTCATGCTCTTCGCGGGCGTCACGGTCGCCGGCGCGGCCGGCGCCCTGGTCCTCGCGATGTCCGGCCACCCGGCCGTCCCGTGGCAGCCGTCGGGCGGCCAGGGCGACCGGCCGCCCGAGGCGGCCAATCCGATCGTGGTCGGCGGCGGCGCGCCCGCCGGGTTCCCCGTGTGGGGCTTCTCGCACACCCGGTTCAGCGTCGACTCCGGCCCGCCCGACGTGACGGCCGTCGCCGAGAAGAGCCTCGCGCGCGGCCGGATCATCCAGAACCAGCACATCATGGGCTTCGGCACCCTCAACCCCGAGCCCTCGCCCGGCACGTACGACTGGAAGTCCATGGACAGCCGCATGGCCGCCATCGAGAGGTCGGACGGCCTGCCGGTCATCACCCTGTGCTGCGCCCCCGACTGGATGGTCGGCGGCGAGCCCGGCGAGACCGACTGGGAGAACAACTTCACCCGGTCGCCGCTGCGCGAGCACTACCGGGACTTCGCGAACCTGGCCGCCGCCGCGGCGAAGCGCTACCCCCACGTGCGCCACTTCATCGTCTGGAACGAGTTCAAGGGCTTCTTCAACGAGGGCCTGAAACGATGGGACTACGAGGGCTACACCGAGATGTACAACCTCGTGTACGACGCCCTGAAGAAGGTCGACCCCGAGATCCAGGTCGGCGGCCCCTACGTCAACGTCACCGACCGGCCGGGCTGGAAGTCCGAGGTCTCCGGGCCGTGGGGCAGCCAGGACCAGCGCGGCCTCGACGCCATCAGGTTCTGGCTGAAGAACAAACACGGCGCCGACTTCCTGGTCGTCGACGGCACCTCCGAGTCGTCCAAGGGCATGTATCCCGACGAGTTCTCCGCCCTGGCGAAGTTCTCGGCCGTCAACGCGTGGCTGCGCGAGCAGAGCAACCTGCCGGTCTGGTGGGCCGAGTGGTACTTCGAGCCCGCCGAGTCCGACTGGACGACCGGCCGCCGCCTGGCCGTCCAGGCCGCCGCCATGATCGAGTTCGCCAAGAGCGGCACCGCCGCCGCCCTCTACTGGTCGCCGCAGGGCGAGGGCCCCGAGTGCGACGGCTGCCTGTGGACCAACCTCGACCAGCCGAAGGCGGGCCGGCCGCTGCCCGCCCTGACCATGCTCCAGGACTTCGCGCGGTGGTTCCCGGCCGGAACCCGGCTGGCCGGCGTGCCGACGGCCCATCCGGCGATCCGGGTGCTCGCGTCGTCGAAGAAGCTGGTCGTGGTCAACACGCGGGGCGAGGAGACCAGGGCGTCGGTCGACGGGAAACAGCTCACGCTCAAGTCCTACGAGGTCCGGTGGGTGAGCCGATGACCTGGCCCGCGGTCAGCGTGGTCGTCTGCACGACCGGCAACCGGCCCGAGATGTTGCGCGAGGCCCTCGCCTCCATCCGCGCCCAGGACTATCCGGGCGACGTCAGCGCCGTCATCGTCTTCGACCGCTGCGAGCCCGACAAGGAGGTCCTGTCGGACGACCCGCACCGCCGGGTGACCTGGACGACCAACGAACGCGTCCCCAACGTCGCGGGCAGCCGCAACAGCGGCATCCTCGCCGCGCCGGACGACCTGGTCGCCTTCTGCGACGACGACAACACCTGGCGGCCGGCGAAACTGCGCTTGCAAGTCGAGGCGCTCAGGGCGAACCCCGACGCGGCGCTGGTCTCCTGCGGCATGGTGTCCACGCAGGAACGCCTCTGGCCCTCCTCCCACATCACCTTCGACGACCTGCTGCGCTCCCGCGTCCCGGCGGCGACGACGTCCTCGTTCCTGATGCGGCGTCCCCTGCTCGTCGGCCCGGTCGGGACCTTCTCGGAGGAGATCCCGCGCGGCTTCGCCGAGGACTACGAACTGCTGCTGCGGTGTGCCCGGCACGCGCCGATCCCCTATGTGCCGGAGATCCTGGTCGAGGTGCCACCGCACGAGGGCTCCCACTTCTACGGCCGCTGGTCGATGATCGCCGACTCCCACGAGTGGCTGCTCGACCACTACCCCGAGTTCAAGCGCGACCGGCGCGGCTACGCCCGGCTGGCGGGCCAGGTGGCCTTCGAGAGCTCCATGGCGCACGACTGGGGAAGATCACTGAAATGGGCACGCCGGGCATTCCTCGCGTCTCCGATGGAACCCCGCACGTACGCGGCCCTGGCGATCACGTCACGGCTGGTTTCGGGTGAGTGGGTCATCGCGAGGGTTCAGGCCCGGGGGAGCGGCACGTGAGCGAAGTGAGCAAGATCGGCGTCTGGATCGGGGCCGTGGCGGTCGTGTCGCTCAGTTCGACCGGCTAGACGCTCAGCAGCATGAACCTCTCCAATACGACCCAGCCCGCCAGCAGCAGGAACGGGAGCGACAGCCAGGCCAGGCGGCGGCTCCAGTACCAGGTCCCCGGCCGGTCCCTGATCCGGATGATCTCCCGGGTGATCACCAGCAGCACGAACACCGCCAGCGCGATCAGCCCGTAGGGCGTCCACGGCGTCTCGCCGATCCGGAACGGCGTCCCGCGCAGCTGCGGCGCGATCCGTCCCGTCGGCTGTTCCTTCAGCGCGTAGACGGCCGCGTCGTCGTTCCAGACCAGAGTCTCCAGGTCGGGGTGCTGGGCCAGCGAGACCCGGATCTTGGGCCCCCAGTCGGCCGGATAGTTGGCGTCGATCTCCAGCGACGCCTCCTGGCTGCGGGTGGCCAGGATGAACGAGCCGGGCCCCGCGTCGCGCAGCTGCTCGACCACGTTGTCGACCTTGTAGGGGTCACGCCCGGCCGTCGCCCTGATCTGGCGCACCCGTTCGACCCCGGTCAGGCTCCACGAGATCGACGAGCCGCCGTCGCCTTCGGGGACCAGGTAGAGGATGCGGGTCGTCTCCAGGTCGCGCTCGTAGATGTAGTCGATCGCGGCGCGTTCCTGGGGGGAGGTCCATTCGTACTTCTCGTTGCCGAACCGGGCCAGCAGGAACGCGCCCGCCAGCCCCAGCACGAGACCGCAGGCGATGACCGGCCGCAGCTTGGCGAGGACCGGGAAGCGGCGCTTCGGGGCGACCTTGCTCGGCAGGTCGGGGTAGAAGAGGTAGGCCACCAGGATGCCGGTGGCCGGGAGCGTGAACAGGTAGACGCGCAGGCCCAGCTCGCCGCCGTAGCTGAGCATGGCCAGCGACAGGACCGGCACGACCATCATCACGAAGACGACCCGGTCGCCGATGCCCTTCTTCAGCCGCCGCAGCAGGCCCAGCCCGGCCAGGCCCAGGATCACCCCCGTGATGGCCAGCCGCGTGTAGAGCACGACCAGGCGTTCGGGGTTGGTCGAGCTGATCCGGCCGGTGGTCTGCGAGGTGAGGTTGCCGCCGACCTGGCCGACCGAGCCGACCATCGCGTCGAGGTGGCCCGACCAGTAGGCGACGGCCATGTAGTTGACGTACGCCGCCACGATCGCGCCGAACAGGACGACCATCATGAAGCTGAGCCGGGTCCGCCGAAACACCACGAAGCCGAGCAGCACGCCGCACATCATGAACGGCGTGATCTGGTGGGACGTCGCCGTCGCCACGAAGATCATCACGATCAGGACCAGGATGACGATCCGGTCGGCGGCCGTGGTCCTCCCGGGGGCGCGTTCGCCCGGGATGAGCGTCCAGCGGCGTTTCCAGAACGACGAGGCCGGGTCGACACGGAGGAACCAGGTCACCAGGATCGCGACGAAGAGCAGGTAGAGCAGGTACGTCATGCCCTGCGGCGAGAAGTAGTCCTGCCCCACCCACTGCGACACCACGAAGATCATCAGCGCCAGCCACTTGGCCCGGCGGTCGGCCTGGAGCCGTCTGACGATGACGACCAGGGGGATCAGGTAGGCGACGTTCGAGATCAGCGGCCACCAGTTGAGCAGCGCCGCCGCGTCCTCCACCCCCGCCGCCCTGATCAGGAAGGCCGAGAAGACCGAGAAACCGGGCCAGTTGAAGCGGGCGTCCAGGGCCGTCAGGGTCTCGCCGGTCCGGGCGATGTAGTCGACGAAGCCGCCGATCGTCCAGGCGACCGGGAACCGGGGGAGCGGCTCGACCAGGACCGCCGCGCCGTGCAGGGCGAACATCACGGCCAGGATCTGGCACAGCAGCAGGATCGGCCGGTTTCGCCGCTGGGTGAGCGTGTCGAAGAAGCTGATGATCAGCAGCGCGACGGCCAGCAGGGCGACCGGCGGCATGACCGACACCAGGCCGAGGCCGGTCATCGCGTAGAGGTCCACGCCGACCAGCCCGGTGGGGCGGGCCTTCATCGCCAGCACGTACATGACCAGGGCCTGGACCGTGATGACGGCGCCCAGCCACTCACGCGGCCGCCGCAGCACCAGCGCCGCGCTCGTCACCCAGCCGCTTCTCCTGGACGGCGTGACAGGGGGCGGGCTCACCCGCTCGGGCACCACGACGAGCTCGCCGGCGGGCGCGACGTCCCATCCGGGCGCGACGACCCGGATCAGGCCCGCATTCGCGAACTCATCGGTATCGGGCCCGGAATCGGCGTGGTCCCGGCCGGCATTCTTCTCGGCGCAGAGCCCGGCCTGGTCGCCGGATGTCGGTTCATGGTCATCGGCCTGGGGTCCGAGCGTTTCGGATCGGCCGGATTCTCCGATGTTCTCGGTTTCCCGATGAGCATCCGATTGTTCGACCGGAATTTCCCCGTCGTCATTGTCATCGTCGCACGCGGAATTCCCGGCGGCGTTTTCTTCTCCGGTACGTAACGGAGCGTCGCCCTCGGGGTTTTCTTCGCCGTCGGGTCCGTCGACCATCGGGTCGGAGATTCTGGCCGCGGTCAGCCGGCGAATGCCGCCGAAAGGGAGGGCTACGGGTTTGATGGTGTCCACCGTTTCCGAGTCGTCGGAGGTGTGCCGCGGCGGTGGGGATTCGTTCGAGGGCGCGGAGTTCGTTTTGGCACCTGCCGGCCGGCAGAGCCGGAACAGCGCGGGGGCCACCGCCGCCGCCATGACACTCTGCGTGACGACCAGCGCGATGCCGACGCCCTCGATGCCGTGGCGGGGCAGCAGCAACCACGTCAGCCCCAGGGCCAGCGCGCACCGCGCCGCCTGGATGCGGAGCAGCGGGCGTGCGCGGCCCATGGCCCGCAGCGCGCCCAGGTAGAGCTCGACGAACGCCCGCGCCAGCGTGGCCAGGGCGATCAGCCGCAGCAGGGTGGTGCCGTTGTCGGCGAACTCGGCGCCGAAGACCGACAGGACCAGCGGCGCGGCCAGGACCACCAGGACGATCATCGGGATCAGCACGGTCAGGCTGCGGTGCAGCGCCCGGCGGGTGTTGCGGCCCAGCGCGGCCGGGTCGAAGGAGCCCTCGACGGTCAGGCTGGTCGCCATCGTGAACGCGAAGATCTCCAGCAGGCCGCCGACGGTCACCGCGATGCCGTAGTAGGCGTAGGTCCGGTGGTCGACCTGGGTGGCCACCACGACCGGGACCAGGTAGACGGCCGCCAGGGTGAACACCGAGCCGAAGTAGTCGCCCCCGGCGAACCGGGCGATCCTCCTCAGCGGCGGGGGAGTGCGGTGGGCGGTCTCGGCGACGTGGCGCGGGATCACCCGTGTGAAGAGCAGGTAGTTGACGGGGAGCACGGCCAGCGCACACGGCATGATCCAGGCCAGGAACACCTGCCACGAGACCACGTCGCCCCGCGCCGCCACCAGGAACGCGCAGGCCGCCACGGCGGTGACCTTCACGAACCCGACGGCCACGTTCACCACGGGCACCCACGTCGAGCGCCGCAGCGCCGACAGCACCACCTCTTGCAGCGTGTAGACCGACCACACGATCACGACCAGCGCGAACACCCCGGCGGGCAGCCAGCCCCACAGGATGCGGAACCCCGGCTGGTCCTTGGTCGCCACGACGAAGACCGCCGTGGCGACCAGGCCGAGACCGCCGCCCAGCAGGTAGACCGCGCCGACGAACCGCCCGGTCGCCCGCCCGGTCTCCGGCACGAACCGGGTCAGCGCCCCCACGAACCCGAACGAGGTGAGCGCCGCCAGCATCCGCATCGCGTTGATCAGCGCCTGGCCCTCGCCCACCTCGGCGGCGGGGAAGAACCGGGCTGCGATCACCCAGTAGCCGACGCCGAGCGCCGCCCCGATGCCGGCGTTGACGACCAGCGCGTAGGCGTTGCGCAGCAGGGGATCCTGGAGGTCGGCGGGCAACCGCCGGCGAAGCGTCTCGGTCACGGTTCTCAGTCGTCAGGCCGCGCCCTGGTCGGCGGGCACTCCGGCCTCCGCGCTCACCCGCGCGGGCGCGGGGAGCCGGGTGTCGCGTTCGCGCAGGATCGTCTTCAGCACCCGCCAGCCGTCGCGGACCGTGCGCAGGTTGCTGGTGCCGTGGATGCGGCCGCGTTCGTGGCTCGGCACCTCGTGCACCTTCAGCCCGGCCTTGGCGGCGCGGATGTTCAGCAGGGTCTCGACCTCGAAGCCGGCGCAGTCGGGCGCCAGGACGTCGAGGCCGCTGGCCCAGAACGCGTTGTAGCCGTAGCAGAGGTCGGTGTAGCGGGTGCCGTAGAGCAGGTTGACCAGGCCCGACAGCAGGAAGTTGCCCAGGCGGCGGCCGAAGGTGATGTCGTCGCTGGCGCCGCCGTGGGTGAAGCGGGAGCCCTTGGCGTAGTCGGCCCCGGCGACCAGCGCGGCGACGAAGCGGACGATCTCCCGGCCGTCGGTCGAGCCGTCGGCGTCGATCATCACGATGATCTCGCCGGTGCAGGCCGCGAACCCGGCGGCCAGCGCGTCGCCCTTGCCCCGCCCCGGCTGGGTGACCACCCGCAGCCCGGGACGCAGCCGCCGCGCCACCGCGACCGTGTCGTCGGTCGAGTCGCCGTCGACCAGCACGACCTCGTGGACCCACCGGGGCAGCGTCGCGAAGACGTGGGGCAGGTTCTCGGCCTCGTTCAGCGCCGGCACCACGACGCTCACCCGAGGTGCGATCGCCATTAGAGGAGTAATTGTGGTGAATGACCCTAAATGGGATATAGGACGAGAAATGCTGCTCTCGGGATTCATGGTGCGGGGATCCTCCGGGGCAAGGTGCGTGCTGCGTCGTTGCAAATGGGGCACGATTGCCTTCGCGAGCTGCGAGGACGTGAAACGTACCAGGGATGGGCTCGCCTTGGGAACCGCGCCCGTCCGGATGTGTCCGGACCGGAACGCGGCCGAAACAAGGAGCGCTAAGACGCTACATGTCCTGATCTCGTGCCGGGTGGAGATCCCGCCGAAACACGCCGGGACGTAAAGAAGATCTTCATTCGGCCCCCACCTCGCATCACCGGGAAGTTCCCTCGTTGGACGTTAGGTGGATATACGTCCACATTCCAGGTGTATTAGAACGATGTATACATCTGAGCAAGTTTGATAACTTCGGTCAACCGGGACGACCGATTTCAGTCAGGTTCTCCGAGAGTCCGATCGCGGGGCCGTGATCGAATACGCGCTCCGGCCGTTCGGCGAACATCACGCCCCGGCGCGGCAGCGCCGCCTGCTCCAGCTCCCAGATCAGCGGGTCGAACCGGCGGCCCACCATCCGGTGCCACACCCGCTCGCGCAACTCGGGCAGCAGGTCGTAGAGGTAGTCGCCGGGGCAGCGGGTGTTGTTCAGGTCGCGGTGGCCGACGATCGCCTCGTAGGGATTGAGGTCGTAGGTCGCGCACAACCACGCCGTCAGCTTGACCAGCGAGCCGAGCAGGGCCAGCGGCGGGCTGGTGCGGGCGTAGGTGCCCTCGTTCTCGATGCCCAGCGTCGACCGGTTGTGGTCGGCGGTGTGGGCGCCCACGGCGTGCATGCCCCGGGAGACCGCCAGCAGGGTGCGGTTGCGGCCCTCCATGATGTGGCCGCCCCGGCTGATGGTGAACTGCTCGCCGATGTCGTCCCACCGGTTGCGGCGCATGTGGTGCTTCTGGATCGCGCGGGAGAGCCGGTAGGCGTGCTCCACGGTGTCGTCCATCGTGTTGGACGTCGCGGTGTGGTGGATCACGATGTATTCGGGGGCCCGGCGCAGGATCGTCGCGGTCTCCCGGGGTTCCCGGGCCTCCCATTCGAGCCGTTCGTGGATGCGGGGCCGGATCGGCCCCCGCGCGGCCTCCGCCCGCTGGACGCCCAGCAGGGGGACCGCGGCGCCCGCGATGCCCAGGGAGAAACCGAGCGAGAGGACATGGCGGCGGTCCAGGGGCATGCGCGCTCCTCCGAGAGGCGGGAGGAGACGATTCGGTTACACAGCGTGACAGGTAGGATGAATACCTCGGGAACGCCGCGCCCAAACCGGGCATCACACCTGTGCCAGGAACTTCTCCCGCTCTTCGGGCGCCAGCCGGTCGCTGAACAACATTCCGTCGAGGTGGTCGGCCTCGTGTTGCAGCACCCGGGCCAGCAGGCCGACGGCCCGGACGGTCACCGGCTTGCCGAACATGTCACGGCCCCGCGCGGTGACCGAGAAGGATCGTTCCAGTGGCCACCAGATCCCCGGGGCCGACAGGCAGGCCTCGTCGGCGACGACCTTCCGTTCGGAGGCCTCCACGCGCGGGTTCACGATGTGGCCCGCCCGGCCGTCGAGGGAGAAGGCGAACACCCGGAGGGGGACGCCGAGCTGCGGCGCGGCCAGACCGGCCCGGCCGGCGCCCGCGCGGAGGGTCAGCGTGAGCGACTTGACCAGCTCACGCAGTTCCTTGTCGAAGGTGGTGACGTGTTGGGCTACGTTGCGTAGCGCTGGATCGGTGAACGGGACGATCTGATGAGCAGTCACAGCACGCTCCCCGCGGCGACGACGACACCAAGTCGAAATGCCCGGCCCGCACTTGCCCTAATCGCGGTTAAATCGGCGTTGCGTCGGTGCGTCGTATGAGTTTCTTGTTTCGTACGTGCGACCCACTTAACGGGCGCACCGTCACCGATCGTCAGTGTGCGTAACGGCGGCCTCCTACGTTCCAGGCAACCCTGGAAACCGAGGAAGGACCCCCTCATGGCACGCTGGATCGCCGACTGGCGCCCGGACGACCCCGACTTCTGGGCCGCCGGAGGGCGGCGGGTCGCCCGCCGCAACCTGATCTTCTCGATCTTCGCCGAACATCTCGGGTTCACGCTCTGGACGGTGTGGAGCATCGTCGCGGTGCGCCTGAGCGCGTACGAGTTCACGACCGACCAGTTGTTCTGGATCGTCGCCCTGCCGAACCTGGTGGGGTCGGCGCTGCGGCTGCCCTACACCTTCGGGCCCGCGAAGTTCGGCGGGCGCAACTTCACGGTGGTCAGCGCGCTGCTGCTGCTCGTGCCCGCGGGGCTGCTCGCGGTGGCGGTCAGCGACCCGGCGACACCCTACTGGATCTTCCTCGTCATCGCCGCGACGGCCGGGCTGGGCGGCGGCAACTTCGCCTCCAGCATGGCCAACATCACCTACTTCTACCCGCAGTCCAAGCAGGGGGCCGCACTCGGGCTGAACGCGGCCGGGGGCAACATCGGGGTCTCCTCGGTGCAGCTCGTGATGCCGCTGGTGATCGGCGCCTTCGGGCTGGCCGCGGCCGGGCTGTTCTGGGTGCCGTTCATCCTGGCGGCGGCGCTGGCAGCCTACTTCTTCATGGACAACCTGACGGTCGCCAGGGCCGAGCCGCGCGAGATGGCGAAGGCGGCGGCCAGGCCGCAGACGTGGATCATGTCGGTCCTCTACATCGGCACCTTCGGCTCGTTCATCGGCTACTCGACCGCCTTCCCGCTGCTGCTCACCTCGCAGTTCCCCGAGCAGTCGGGGCTGACCTCGCTGGCGTTCCTGGGCGCCCTGCTCGGCTCGCTGATCCGTCCCGTGGGCGGCTGGTTGTCCGACCGGCTCGGCGGCGCGGTGGTCACGCTGTGGAACTTCGCCGCGATGGCGGGCGCGGTCCTCCTCGTGTACGCCGGCCTCGCGGCCCACAACGTGCTGCTGTTCTTCGCCGCCTACCTGTTGCTCATCGGCACCGCGGGGGTCGGCAACGGGTCGACGTACCGGATGATCCCGGCGATCTTCCGGGCCAAGGCGATCGAGGGACTGGAGCCGGGCACGCAGGCCTACGACGACGCCCTGGCGGCCGGCCGCCGGGACGCCGCGGCGGCCATCGGCTTCATCTCCGCCGTCGGGGCCTTCGGCGGCTTCTTCATCAATCGCGGGTTCGGCTCGTCCATCGCCGCGACCGGGGGAGCGGGGGCGGCGATAACCGCTTTCGCCATTTTCTATGGCATTTGTTTCGTTCTGACCTGGTTCTGCTACCTGCGACGTCACGCCACCGGGACCACCCCCAGCCTCGCCGCCGCCCGTGTTTAACGAAGGAACGGCACCTTGTAGCACAGCGGTAACAGAAGGGACCCAGCGGTGAAACCGCCTGAAAGCACCATCGGACCCATGCCGTTCTCACTTTCCGCTCCGGCGTCTGTGATGTCGCCGCTGCCCGAGGGGACGGCCACGCACTGCCCGTACTGCGCCCTGCAGTGCGGCATGCACGTCAGTGCGGCCGAGACCACCCAGGTCGAGATCACGCCGCGCGACGACGTGCCGGCCAACCAGGGCGGCCTGTGCCAGAAGGGCTGGACCGCCGGCACGCTGCTGCGCTCGCCGCACCGGCTGACCACCCCCCTCATCCACGGCAAGCCGGCGGGCTGGGACGAGGCCCTCGGGTACGCGGCCTCCCGCGTCGCCCGGATCCAGGACGTGCACGGCCCCGACGCGGTCGCCGTCTTCGGCGGCGGCGGGCTGACCAACGAGAAGGCCTACCAGCTCGGCAAGTTCGCCCGGGTCGCGCTGCGCACCAGCCAGATCGACTACAACGGCCGGTTCTGCATGTCGTCGGCCGCCGCCGCGACCAACCGCGCCTTCGGCCTCGACCGGGGCCTG
Organism: Herbidospora yilanensis; assembly: GCF_001570565.1. Lineage (GTDB taxonomy): Bacteria > Actinomycetota > Actinomycetes > Streptosporangiales > Streptosporangiaceae > Herbidospora > Herbidospora yilanensis. The sequence goes on from NZ_BBXE01000019.1 coordinate 150,076, forward strand.
CCCTTTCCGATCACCGATCTGGGCGAGGCCGACGCGGTGCTGCTGGCGGGCGGCAACGTCGCCGAGACCATGCCGCCCTTCGTGCGCCACCTCAACCCGGCCGGGCTGATCGTCGTCGACCCCCGCGAGACCGCCACCGCCCGGCTGGCCGCCCTGCACCTGCAGAACACCCCCGGCACCGACCTGGCCCTCGCGCTCGCGCTGCTGCACATCGCCATCGCCGACGGCCACGTCTCCGAGGAGTACGTGAGCGCCCGCACGACCGGCTTCGACGCGGTCCGCGACAGCGTCTCGGCCTGGTGGCCCGAACGCGCCGAACGGGTCACCGGCGTTGCGGTCGCGCACCTGCGCCGGGCCGTCGCGATGCTCGCCGAGGCGGGCAACGCCGTCATCCTCACCGGTCGCGGCGCCGAGCAGCACGCCAAGGGCACCGACACCGTCACCGCCTACATCAACCTGGCGCTCACGCTCGGCCTGCCCGGCCGCCCCGGCTCCGGCTACGGCTGCGTCACCGGCCAGGGCAACGGCCAGGGCGGCCGGGAGCACGGCCAGAAGGCCGACCAGCTTCCCGGCTACCGCAAGATCGACGACCCGGCGGCCCGCGCCCACGTCGCCGCCGTCTGGGGCGTCGACCCCGCCGACCTGCCCGGCCCCGGCCGCTCGGCCTACGAGCTGCTCGACGCCCTGGGCACCCCCGAAGGTCCGAAGGGCCTGCTGCTGTTCGGCTCCAACCCGGTCGTCTCCTCGCCCCGCTCCGGTCACGTCGCCGGGCGGCTCGCGGCGCTCGACCTGCTGGTCGTGGCCGACTTCGTGCTCTCCGACACCGCCGAGCTGGCCACCGTCGTCCTGCCCACGGCCCAGTGGGCCGAGGAGGCGGGCACGATGACCAACCTCGAAGGGCGCGTGCTGCTGCGCCGCCGGGCCGTCGCTCCGCCCTCGGGGGTGCGGAGCGACCTGGAGATCCTCGCCGGACTGGCCGAACGCCTCGGCCGGGGCGGCTCGTTCCCGGCCGACCCCCGCACCGTCTTCGACGAGCTGCGCCGGGCCAGCGCCGGCGGCCTCGCCGACTACTCGGGCATCACGTACGAGAAGATCGCCGACCAGGGCGGGGTCTTCTGGCCCTGCCCCGCCGACGACCACCCCGGCACCCCGCGCGTCTTCCTCGACCGCTTCCCCACCCCCGACGGGAGGGCCCGCATGGTCGCCGTCGACCACCGGCCGCCGGTCGAGGACGTCGACGCCGACTACCCCTACTACCTGACCACCGGCCGACTGCTGGCCCACTACCAGAGCGGCGCCCAGACCCGCAGGGTGGCCGACCTGGTCGAGGCCGCCCCCGAACCGTTCCTCGAACTGCATCCCGACCTCGCCGACCACCTCGGCATCCGCCCCGGCGACCTGGTCAGGGTGACCGGCCGGCGGGGGGCCACCGAGGCGTCGGCCCGGATCAGCGCGGCGATCCGGGCCGACACCGTTTTCCTGCCCTTCCACTGGGAGGGCCCCAACCGGCTGACCAACCCGGCTCTCGACCCGGTCTCGCGCATGCCCGAGTTCAAGGTGTGCGCGGTCAACCTCGCGGTCGTGGGAGGTGGCCGATGAGGGGCATCGTCGTGGTGGGCAACGGCATGGCCGGGTCCCGCCTGGTCAGCGAGGTGCGCGCGCGCGACAAGAAGGCGCGGGTGACCGTGTTCGGGGCGGAGGAGCGGGCGCCGTACAACCGGGTGCTGCTGTCCAACGTGCTGGCCGGCACCACCCGGGCCGACCAGGTGCGCCTGCACGGGCCCTCCTGGTACAGCGACCACAACGTGACGGTCCACCTGGGCACCGAGGTCGTCGCGATCGACCGGGAGACCCGGTGCGTCATCACGGCCGACGGGCGACGCACGCCGTTCAGCGTGCTGGTGCTGGCCACCGGCAGCGAGCCGGTCGTGCCCGCGGTGCCCGGGGCCGAGCGGGCCATCGCGTTCCGCACGATGGACGACTGCGAGCGCATCCTGGCGGCGGCGAAGGAGGCCCGCCGGGCCGTCGTCATCGGCGGCGGGCTGCTCGGCGTCGAGGCCGCCCGCGGCCTGGCCGGGCGCGGCCTGCCGGTCACCCTGCTCCACCTCAAGGGCCACCTGATGGACCGCCAGCTCGACCACGAGGCCGGGCAGGTGCTCGGCGACACCCTCGAAGGGCTCGGCGTCGAGATCATGACCGGCGTCTCCGTCACCGGGATCACCGACGGCAAGGTCGAGCTGACCACCGGCCACGTCGAGGCCGACCTGGTCGTGGCGGCCTGCGGGGTCCGGCCGGTCACCACGCTGGCCCGCGACGCCGGACTGCACGTCGAACGCGGGATCGTCGTCGACGACGAGATGCGCACCGACGACCCGGCGATCTTCGCCATCGGGGAGTGCGCCCAGCACGACGGCCAGGTCTACGGCCTGGTCGCGCCCTGCTGGGAGCAGGCCGCCATCGTCGCCGACCTCGTCACCGGCGCCGACGCGCGGGCCCGCTACCGGGGCTCGCGCCTGGTCACCCGGCTCAAGGCCAAGAGCGTCGAACTGGCCGCGATGGGCGAGACCCACCTGACCGACGCCGACGCCGAGATCGTGCGCTTCACCCACCGGAGCGGCGGCACCTACCGCAAGCTCGTCATCCGCGACGGCCGCCTGGTCGGCGCGATCCTCGTGGGCGACCCGGCCACGGTCGGCACGCTCACCCAGCTCTACGACCGGGGCGGCCCGCTGCCCGCCGACCGGGCCGGGCTGCTGTTCCCCGCCCTGTCCGGCGCGGCGCCGGTCAGCCCCAGCCCGGTACGCATGCCCGACGCGGCCCAGGTCTGCCGCTGCAACAACGTGACGAAGGGACAGATCAGGACCTGCTGGGAGGCCGGGGCCCGCGACGTGGCCGCCGTGGCGGCGGCGACCCGGGCGACCACCGGATGCGGAAGTTGCGCCGAGACGGTCGGCGGAATCGTGGAATGGCTGTGCGAACAGGAAGGGGCGAGCGCATGACCCGCGTTCTCATCGTCGGTAATGGCCCGTCCGCGCACCGGCTGGCCGAGACGCTCACGACCCGGGGCTTCGCCGGTTCGGTGACGATCCTGGGGGAGGAGCCCCGGGGCGCGTACGACCGGGTCGCCCTCACGTCCTACCTGACGGAGGACCGCGACCTCGCCTATCCCGAGATCCCGGGTGTGGCGGTCCTCGTCGACACCAGGGTCGTCTCGATCGAGCCCGCCGCCAAGACGGTCAACGGCACGATCCCCTACGACGTCCTGGTGCTGGCCACCGGCTCCGCGCCGTTCGTGCCGCCGGTGCCGGGCCGCGAGCTCGACGGTTGCCACGTCTACCGGACCATCGACGACCTCGACGCCATCAGGGCCTCCGCGAAGACGGCGACGGCCGGCGTCGTCGTGGGCGGCGGCCTCCTCGGGCTGGAGGCCGCCGACGCCCTGCGCGGGCTGGGCCTGAAGACGCACATCGTCGAGATGAGCCCGTGGCTGATGCCCCGCCAGGTCGACGAGGGCGGCGGGGCCGTGCTGAAGAAGCACGTGGAGTCGCTCGGGCTGACCGTGCACACCAGCTCGGGCGTCACCCGCATCGAGGGCGACGACCGCGTCACCGGCCTGCTGACCCCGGACAGGGGCGTCATCGACGCGCAGATCGTGGTGTTCTCCGCCGGCATCCGGCCGCGCGACGAGCTGGCCCGGGGCGCGGGGCTCCAGGTCGGCGAGCGCGGCGGCATCGTGGTCGACGACGGCATGCGCACCAGCGACCCGTCGATCTTCGCCATCGGAGAGTGCGCCCTGCACGACGGCCAGATCTACGGCCTGGTCGCGCCGTGCATGACGATGGCCGAGGTGGCCGCCGACCGCATCATGGGCGGCGCGGCCGCGTTCACCGGCGCCGACCTGTCGACCAAGCTCAAGCTGCTCGGCGTCGAGGTGGCCCAGTTCGGCGCGATGGCGGGCGCCCTCGACGTCACCTACCTCGACCCGGTCGCCGGGGTCTACAAGAAGCTGTTCGTCAGCGACGACGCCTCGACCCTGCTCGGCGGCATCTGCGTCGGCGACGCCGCCCCCTACGCCACGCTGCGCTCCTTCGTCGGCTCCGAGCTGCCGGCCGCCCCGAGCGACCTGCTGTTCAGCCCGACCGCCGTGGAGCTGCCCGGGGACGCGCCGGTCTGCTCGTGCAACAACGTGACCAAGAACGACGTCACCGCGGCCATCAAGGAGCACGACCTCACCGACGTCGCCGGGGTCAAGGCCTGCACCCGGGCCGGCACCACCTGCGGGAGCTGCCTGCCGCTGCTGAAGAAGATCCTCACCGAGTCGGGCGTCGACACCGGGTCGGGCCTGTGCGAGCACTTCGCGCACAGCCGGGCCGAGTTGTTCACGATCGTCCAGGTTCGCGGCATCACCACGTTCACCCAGCTCATCGACGAGCACGGGACCGGCCGGGGCTGCGACATCTGCAAGCCCGTGGTGGCCTCGATCCTGGCGTCGCTGCACAACGGTCACGTCCTGGAGGGCGAACAGGCCGCGCTCCAGGACACGAACGACCATTTCCTAGCTAACCTACAGAAAAATGGGACATACTCGATCGTGCCCCGGATCCCGGGGGGCGAGATCACCCCGGAGAAACTGATCGTGATCGGCGAGGTCGCCCGCGACTTCGGCCTGTACACCAAGATCACTGGAGGTCAGCGCATCGACCTGTTCGGCGCCCGCGTCGAAGAGCTGCCCCGCATCTGGCGGCGCCTGGTCGACGCCGGGTTCGAGTCGGGCCACGCCTACGGCAAGGCCCTGCGCACGGTGAAGTCGTGCGTCGGCTCCACCTGGTGCCGTTACGGCGTACAGGACTCGGTGACCCTCGCCATCGACCTGGAGTTGCGCTACCGGGGCCTGCGCTCGCCGCACAAGCTCAAGTCGGGGGTCAGCGGCTGCGCCCGCGAGTGCGCCGAGGCCCGGTCGAAGGACTTCGGCGTCATCGCCACAGAGAAGGGCTGGAACCTCTACGTCGGCGGCAACGGCGGCTTCACCCCCCGCCACGCCGACCTGCTGGTCCAGGACGTCGACACCGCGACCCTCATCCGCACGATCGACCGGTTCCTGATGTTCTACATCCGCACCGCCGACCGCCTCCAGCGCACGGCCGCGTGGCTGGAGAACCTCGAAGGCGGCCTCGACCGGCTCCGCGAGATCGTCATGGACGACGCCCTCGGGATCTGCGCCGACCTCGACGCCCAGATGGCCGCCCACATCGCGACCTACGCCGACGAGTGGCGGGCCACCCTCGACGACCCGGTGAAGCTGCGCCGCTTCGTCAGCTTCGTGAACGCGCCCGGCACGCCCGACCCGTCGATCACCTTCACCACCGAACGCGACCAGATCAAGCCCGAGATCCTGCAGGTGACGAGCCGATGAACTGGATTCCCGTCTGCCCCCTTCCCGACCTGCTGCCCGAGCGCGGCGCCTGCGCCCTGATCGGCGACGAGCAGGTGGCCGTGTTCCGAGCCCACGACGGGTCCCTGTACGCCATCGGCAACCAGGACCCCTTCAGCGGTGCCTACATCCTGTCCCGGGGGATCGTCGGCACCAGGAACGGGGAGCCGACCGTGGCCTCCCCGATGCACAAACAGGTGTTCTCGCTCACCAGCGGGGTCTGCCTGGACGAACCCGGGACTGTGATACCGACATTTCCGATTCGCGTCACCATGGGGATGGTTGAGGTGAGCGTCAAATGACCGCACTGCTCGAAGAGACACAACTGGCCGCACTGGCCGAGGGGCTGTCTCCGGAGACCGCGCCGAACGCGTTGTCCGGCTTCACGATCGGCGTCACCGCCACACGACGTCGCGAGGAGTTCTCGGCGCTGCTCGAACGCCGGGGCGCGCGCGTGGTGAGGGCGCCCGCGATCCGGCTGGTGCCGCTCTCCGAGGACGCCGACCTGATGGCGGCCACCCGCGAGTGCCTGGCCACGCCGGTCGACGACGTGGTCGTCACCACCGGCGTCGGCTTCCGCGGCTGGGTCGCCGCCGCCGAGGGCTGGGGCCTGGCCGGCCACCTGACCGCCCGGCTGGCCGACGCCCGGCTGCTCACCCGCGGCCCCAAGGCCCGCGGCGCCGTCAGGGCGGCCGGCCTCACCGACCACTGGACCCCCGCGACCGAGTCGTGCGAGGAGGTCCTGCGCTACCTCCTGAACCAGGACCTGCGCGGACGCCGCATCGCGATCCAGTTGCACGGTGAGCCGCTGACCGGGTTCGTCGCCGACCTGCGCGCCGCCGGGGCCGAGGTCATCGAGGTGCCGGTCTACCAGTGGCTGCCCTACCGCGACACCTCGCCGCTGCGCCGCCTGGTCAGCCAGGTCGCCTCCGGCGCGATCGACGCGGTGGCGTTCACCAGCGCCCCCGCCGTGCACGCCATGCTCAACGCGGCCCGCGCCGACGGGCTGGAGGACGCCCTGCTGGCCGCCTTCCGCGGGCCGGTGACGGCCGCCTGCGTCGGGCCGGTCACCGCGCAGCCGCTGGTCGCCAAGGGCGTGCCGGTGATCCAGCCGGAGCGGTCGCGGCTCGGCTCGCTGGCCCGCACGCTGGCCCGGCACCTGCCGGAGAACAGCGTCACCCGGCTCACCGCCGGCGGTCACGAACTGGAGATCCGGGGCCACGCGGTGGTCGTCGACGGCGAGCTCAAGCCGCTGCCCCCCGCGCCGATGGCGGTGCTGAAGCGGCTCGCCGACCGGCCCGGCCACGTCGTGGCCCGGGCCGACCTGCGGATGGTGCTGCCCGGCGGGCCCTCCCGCGACTCGGCCGAGCACGCCGTCGAGATGGCCATCACCCGGCTGCGCCGGGCCCTCGGCCCCAGCGGCATCGTCGAGACGGTCGTCAAGCGCGGCTACCGCCTGGCCTGTGACCGGGAAGACGTGTGACGACCCTCGTCATGGCGGCCCACGGCGCCCGCAACCCCGAATGGGACGCCGTCCTCGCCGACCTGGCCGGTCGGGTGCGGCGGACCCGTCCGGGCACCGCGGCCCGGCTCGCCTTCCTGGAGCTGAGCGAGCCGCCGCTGGAGCGGGTGCTCGCCGAGGTCGCGGGCCCCGTCGTGGTGGTGCCGCTGCTGCTCGCGGGCGGCTACCACGTCCACATCGACCTGCCCGAGGTGATCGCGCGGGTGCGTCCCGACGCGGTCGTCGCGGGCCCGCTGGGCCCGCACCCGCTGCTCACCGCGGTGCTGGCCCGGCGGCTGGCCGCCGCCGGGCTGCGGCCCCGCGACGCGGTGATCCTGGGCGCGGCCGGCTCCTCCGACCCGGCGGCCCTCGCCGCCGTGCGCGCCGCCGCCCGCCTTCTGTCGGTACGCCTCGCGCGCCCGGTCACCGCCGCGTTCGCGTCGTCGGGCCGGCCGGGCATCGCCGACGCGCTGGCCGAGGTCAGGAGAGGCCCGGCCCCCCGGACGGTGGTGGCCTCCTACCTGCTGGCCCCCGGCCTGTTCCACACCCGGCTGGCCGAGAGCGGCGCCGACGTGGTCAGCGCCCCGCTGGGCGTCGACGACGACCTGGCCAGGCTGGTGTGGCACCGATACGACGAGGCGCGTCAGGGATCCAGCCGCAGCTCCCGCACGATCGCCTCGGCCGCGTCGGGCCGCGACGGCTCCGAGTCGGCGCCGGTGAAGATCTCGTAGTAGGCGTGCCGGAAACAGCCGGCCAGCAGCAGGCGGGCGCTGGACTCGGGGTGGACGTCGGCCCTGACCCGCCCGAGCTCCTGCTCGCCGGCGAGGTAGGCGGCCAGCGGGAGCACCTCGCCCTCGGGCCCGAGCTCCGATTCGCGCATGGCCTGCCGGAAGCGGACCGTGAGGATCGGGGAGACGAAGGCCGGGAGGGCGGCGGCCTGGATCTCCGTGTAGTAGTGGATGCCGGCCAGCGCGACCGGCCGCAGGTTCCCGGTCACGTCGCCGTGCCCGGGGCGCAGGTCGTGCAGCAGCCGGAGCCAGGCCGGCAGCCGGTCCTGCAGCAGAGCCAGGAAGGTCTCGACCGCCTGAGCCGGGGTGGTGCCCCGGATCTGGGGAGTGGCGGCTCCGAGCGGCTCGGTGGTGCCCGTTTTCATCCGCATCGCCATGTCGAGGACACGCCGACGGGTTTCTTGAGAAGAATGGTGCGGTTGCTGGGAGGGAGTTACCATTTTCGCCCTTGTGCGCGCAGTCCACAGAAGACGCTTGTGAGGAAGGAAGCGCTAATTATTACCGCACGACGACGGTGAAGTGGGAGGAAAACCAGCATCCGGTTTCCACCGGATGAACCCGCACGGTGTCAAGCCCGGACCGGTCCACCGCGTGCCCGCCCGACGACGGCCGTCACCACGACCGGCGAGGCGCAGGGATAAGCGTGCGTGACCAGCACGAACAGGTAGACCCAGGTAGACCGGGGTGGTGTCGGCGGCGTGCACGACGACGAAGGTCTCCAGGTCGCGCCGAGCGTCAGGTGGCAGAGGTTCGGCCACGGGCCGGTGGACAGGGGATGACAGCCGACAGCACACTCGACAGGCCCGGCCGTGCCTCCGGCTCGCCGCCGGCAGCGCGACAGCGGCACCGTGACGGCGAAGACCGCCGTCGAGTCACCCGCGCCTGATCGCCTCCGGTTCGCGGCCCGGCGTCAGCCGTCGGTGCCCCGGTCGCGCCGCCGCAGGTAGCGCTCGAACTCGGCCGCGATCGCGTCGCCGCTCGCCTCGGGCAGGTCGGCGGCGTCTTTGCGCTCCTCCAGCTCCTTGACGTATTCGGCGACCTCGGAGTCCTGGGCGGCGAGTTCGTCGACGCCGGTCTCCCAGGCGCGGGCCTCTTCGGGCAGCTCGCCGTAGGGCATCGGGATGTCGAGGAGGTCTTCGACCCGGCGCAGCAGGGCCAGGGTCGCCTTGGGGTTGGGCGGCTGGGCGACGTAGTGGGGCACCGAGGCCCACAGGGAGATCGTCTGCAGCCCCGCGTGGCCGAGGGTGTGCTGGAGCACGCCGATGATGCCGGTCGGGCCTTCGTACTTGGTCAGTTCGAGGTTGAGAACCCGGGCGAGGCCGGGGTCGCTGACCGAGCCCACGATGGGCACCGGCCGGGTGTGGGGGGAGTCGTTCAGCAGGGCGCCCAGGAGGAGGGCCAGTTCGATGCCGAGTTCGTGGCAGAGCCCGACGATCTCCTGGCAGAACGTGCGCCAGCGCATGTTGGGCTCGATGCCGCGCAGCAGCACGACGTCACGCTTGGCCCCCGGGGGGCGGGCCACCAGCAGGCGGGTGGTGGGCCAGGTGATCGACCGGGTCATGCCCTCGCCCATTTCCACGATGGGCCGGGTCACCTGGAAGTCGTAATAGTCTTCCGGGTCGAGCTCCACCAGCGGGGTGGCCTTCCACTCGGCCTCCAGGTGCGCGAGCACCGCGCTCGACGCCTCACCCGCATCGTTCCAGCCTTCGAACGCGGCGATCAGCACCGGGTCGACGAGCTCAGGGAGCCCTTCGAGCTCGATCAAGCCGCCTCCTCACATAGTCGTGGACCCAGCCTAGTTGTAGTGCGCCCCGGAGCGTTATCCGTGGCCACCGATAAGCTGAGGGCCGACACCCGACTGCTCCCCCGAGGCCGATACTTCAATGTCCGAACATCTGCACGCCGTTCTCTTCGACATGGACGGCCTGCTGGTCGACACCGAGAAGGTGTGGGGCCTCGTCGAGGCCGAGGTCGTCGAACGGCTCGGCGGTGAGTGGGGCCCCGAGCACCAGGAGCGCATGGTCGGCGGATCGTGGGACACCACGGTCGCCTACATGCTCGCCCTGACCGGGTCCGACGTCGCCCCTGACGTGGTGGGCCGCTGGCTGCTCGACGGCATGCTGGCCCGGCTGGAGTCCGGCGTCGAGCCGCTGCCCGGCGCCCTCGAACTCCTCGCCGAGGTCAAGGGCGGGGGCGTGCGCACCGCCCTGGTCACCGCCTCGCTCCGGCCGATGGCCGACGCCGTGCTCGCCTCGATCGGCCGCCACCACTTCGACGTGGTGGTCACCGCCGACGACGTGACCCGCACCAAACCCGACCCGGAGCCCTACCGGCTGGCCCTGCGGCTCCTCGACGCCGACCCGCGCCAGACGGTGGTGTGCGAAGACTCGCCGAACGGCGTCGCCGCCGCCACCGCCGCGGGCTGCCACGTGATCGCGGTCCCCAACCTGGTGCCCATCGCCGCGGCCCCCCGCCGCACGATCGTCGAGTCCCTCCTCGACGTCGACCTGCCGCTGATCCGATCGCTCGTCTAGGCACCCCGGAAGCACCCGCCGGAAATATCGCTTTATGCGGGAATGCCGACGGCCAATCGGCGCAATGAGCCCGCAAAGAAAGATCGTGCGGCGTTTGTCGTCCGGTCGGCCGGAAATTGGGGTGGGCGGAATTGTCCATTCCCGCTCCGGTGGGATTTCCGCAGAGGTGCACACATTGCGAACACTTCACGGCGTCGCGCGGGCATTCACGAGAAACGGCTGCGTGGCCGTCGGCGTTTCCCTGTTCGGCTTTCTGGCCGCCGCCGCGCCCGCGAACGCCGACACGCCGCGGCCGAAGCCCACGTGGACGGACATCGCCGACGGCGACGCCCTGTCCTTGAAGAGCGAGGCCCTGGCCAAGAAGGGCGACGCCCCGACCAGGAAGACCCGGGCCGCGCACCCCAAGCCGGTGCGCCCGAAGTTCGAGACGTCGCTCGACTCCGCCGCCGTCGACATCACGTCTCTGGCCAATCCGCTCGTCTTCACCGTGACGACGCGCAGGGGCGTTCCCTACCTGCACGATCCGCGCAGCGTCCCGGGCTGGCTGAACCTCCGCCGGGTGTCGGGCAGCCGCGGCGGCCGGGTCACCCACATCACCGTGGCCCAGGACTCCCGCCTGAACTACCTCCCCGATCCCACCACGACGACCGCGCTGCGCGTCACGGTGCAGACGCGGGACGGGATCTTCTTCACCGTCTGCCGTCTGGGGAACCTGGCGAACCCCAACACGCCGCTGCCGGCGGCCGGCGCCCTGCCCTGCACGCCATGGGCCGCGCTTCCCGCCGTCTGACGAAAGCCGCCGAGGAAACGACGTTTCCCGTTCTTCCAGGAGTCCTGATCATGCGTTTCCAACGATTCGCCGTGTGCGCGATCGTATTCACCGGTCTGGCCGCCGTGGGCGCGGTCGCACCCGCCGGGGCCAAGCCCGCCGACCCGTATTCGCCGGAGAAATGGGGTGTCATCGGCCGCAACTCCGCGGGGAACGCCAGCGCCTTCCTGCGGCTCGGGCCGTGGGGGCGCGAGACCCCCGCGGAACCGGCGGCCACCCAGGCCCCGCCCTACGGGATGGGCAGTCTCGGGTTCATCGTCGGAGGCGACTCCGACCACATCCAGTTCGGCAACGAGACCGACTTCGCCGGCATGCGGCTCGCCGACATCGACGTCCTCCGCTACTGGATCTTCACCGCGGCCGATGAGGACGTGTTCCCGGCCATCAAGCCGCCCACCCTCAACCTGGAGGTCGACCCGAACCAGGGCATGGTCGACTACACGAGTCTCGTCTACCTCCCCAGCGAGTCGGCGAGCCCCTCGGCCCCGGCCGTGCGGGCCGCCGGGCGCTGGCAGCGGTACGAGCCGAGCGCCGCCAACGGCAAGTGGTACCTGACCAGGCCGGTCCCCGGCGTGATCGGCTGCACCCAGGCGTCGCCCTGCAGTTTCGCCGTGCTGAAGGCCCAGTTGCCCGACGCGGCGATCTCCTTCAGCGTGGCCTTCAACAAGGGCAGCCAGGACGGCCCCTTCTTCGGGGCCGTCGACGGTCTCCTGATCAACGACACGCTCTACGATTTCGAGCCCCTGGGCGTGCGGAAATTCCAGATCGGCCGCTGACCGGCCGGGCCCTCGGTCAGGCGGCCAGCAGGGGCGCCAGGTCGGCCCGGTTGTTCACGCCCAGCTTGGTGTAGACCCGGCACAGGTGGTTGGCGACCGTACGCGGCGACAACACCAGCCAGTCGGCGATCTCGCGGTTGGTGAGGTTCCACGAGGCCAGCCGGGCGACCTCGGCCTCCCGGGCGCTCAGCCCCTCGACGCGGGGCGTGGCCCCGCCGAGCAGCGCGAGCCCGTCGCGCACGCCCAGCGTCGTGGCCCGTTCGCGCACGACGTGGGCGTGCAGCGGGCAGGCCAGCCGGACCCGCGGGGGAGAGGTGTCCCGCGACACGGTGACCAGGCCGCGGCGTTCCAGCCGGGTGACGGCGGCGTGGTCGGCCAGGCCGAGTAACACGTCCAGGTCGACCGGCTCGGTCAAGGCGGTCAGGTCGATCGCGGTGGTCTCGGCCGGGGTCAGCCCGGCCAGTTCGGCCTCCAGGAGCTGGCGCAGCCGGGGCGGCGGGGTCAGCTCGCCGTCCCACCGCCAGACGCCGCCGGTCAGGGTCATGTGGGTGCCGGGCAGCAGTTCGGTGATCAGGCGCAGGTTGCCGCCGGTGGTGTGGTGGAGGCGGCGTACCGTCGCGATGTCGGCGGGGCCGCCCAGGGCGGCGGCCAGCAGGCGGCCGGTCTCGCGGACCGTCAGCGGGCCGAGGTCGATCCGGGCCAGCACGCCGTCGCGCCACAGGGCCGCGATCGGCTCGGGCAGCGGGGCCCCCGCCCTGGCCGTGACGATCGGGGTGGCGCCGTGGTGTTCGGCCAGGTGGGCGACCAGGGCGGCCGAGCTGGGGTCGAGCAGGTGGGCGTCGTCGACGGCCAGCACCGGCGGGATCGCCCCCAGGGCGCCGGCGGCCCAGACCACCGGGTTGACCGGGCGGTGCCCCGGGTCGGGCAGCAGGTGGGCGAAGGCCCCGAACGGCACGTCGGCCGCGCGGGCCCGGACGAGGAAGAAGGAGAAGGGCGCCAGCGCCTCGGCGAGCAGCCGGGTCCGCCCCGATCCGGCCGGGCCCGCCACCAGCACCCCGCCCCCGTCGCGGGCCGCCGCCCTGATCTGATCACGTTCGGCCGTACGCCCCATGAAAGGCCACATGCCTCCGACGGTAGGAATCCGCCGGGCCGGGCGGATCAGAGTGAACCCCACGGTCCCCCAGGGGTAACCCGGGGGAGTGCCTAGGGGTCGCGCCCTCCTCAGGGAGGAGCCCACGTCGGAGACCCACGTGACAGGATGGAAATCTGCCGCAGACAACACGAGGGGGCCGTCATGACCTTTGAGCAGATCGCGTGGCTGCCGCTGTGCGCGGGGCTGACCGCCGTCGGCGTGGTGCTCGCCTTTCTCGCCTTCCGGCGCCGTGGGGCGGCGGCCGGGTTGCGCGCCACCGCCTGGGCGCTGCTGCCGCTGGCGGCCTATCTGACCAACGCGCTGAAGACCCTGTGGAACATCGTCAGCTCGATCGTCGGTTTCGTGACCGGGCTGGTGCTCTCGCCCACAGTGTGGGCGGGGGTTGCGCTGGCCGGGCTTTCGGTGGTCTTGTTCCTGGTGTCGGGGGTCATGCGGGGCCGCACCCTCCGCATGGGGCGCAGGTCCCGGCCCGAGCGGAAGGCCGCCGCACCCGCTCCGGCGGCTCAGGCGGGCCGGCCGGCGGAGGTCACCAAGCCGATGGCCCGTCCGGTCGAGTCGAAGAATGATGATTTCTCCGACATCGAGGACATCTTGAAGAAGCGCGGCATCAGCTGAGCCCGACTCGGGAAATCTCGTATGGCGAGACCTAAGTTACCGGCCAGTGCAATGTCACAGATCCGCGACACAACCGAAACCGGACTCCGACATTCTCTTCAAGATCAACACGAATGAGTTTCGCGTGAATCACAGTTGGGCCACATAGCGCCTACTGGGTCTTGTTTACGCAGATCAGCACATAGATTCTGCCTCCGAGACCCGCTCACGCTGTGGGTCTGGATCCACATGGGAGCGCTCCGGACGCGTCGTGCTCCCGTCGGCACAACGTCGTCTGGAACCCAGGGGGCCCAACGCATGACCGCACCACTTGACGTCTCCGGCGATGAGCTGAAAGCCACGCCGGAGTCCGTTGCCGAGGGAGCGGGCGCGAAGGCGATCCAGGGGCGGTCGCTCGGACAGATCGCCTGGATGCGCCTGAAGCGGGACAAGGTCGCCCTCACCGGTGCCGGTGTCATCGTCTTCCTGATCCTGGTCGCCGTCTTCGCGCCATTGATCGTGAGCTGGTTCGGGCACCCGCCCAACCAGTTCAACCAAGACCAGATCGACACCCTCACGATGATCCCCAAGGGCGGGTCCGGCATCAGCTGGGACTACCTCTTCGGGGTCGAACCCGTGAACGGCCGCGACCTGTTCAGCCGGGTCGTGTACGGCGCCCGGATCTCCCTGCTGATCGCCTTCCTGGCCACCCTGCTCTCGGTCTTCATCGGGACCGTCATGGGCGTCATCGCCGGCTACTTCGGCGGCTGGGTCGACATGATCATCAGCCGGCTCATGGACATCTTCCTCGCCTTCCCCGTCCTGGTCTTCGCCATGGCCCTGGTGGGCGTGCTCGGCCAGTTCGAGACCCAGTTGCAGGTGAAGGGCGACTCCCTCCGCATCCTGCTGCTGATCTTCGTCATCGGCTTCTTCAACTGGGGTTACATCGCCCGCATCATCCGGGGCCAGACGTTGTCGCTGCGCGAGCGCGAGTTCGTCGACGCGGCGCGGAGCCTGGGCGCGCGGGGGCCGTACATCCTGTTCAAGGAGATCCTCCCGAACCTGATCGCGCCGATCCTGATCTACGCCACGCTGCTCATCCCGACCAACGTGTTGTTCGAGGCGGCGCTGTCGTTCCTGGGAGTCGGCATCCAGCCGCCCACCGCGACCTGGGGCGGCATGCTCGCGGCGGCGACGAAGTACTACACCGTGCCGCACTTCATGTTCTTCCCCGGTATGGCGATCTTCATCACCGTGCTGGCCTTCAACCTCTTCGGCGACGGCCTGCGCGACGCGCTCGACCCCAAGTCGGGTCGCTGAGCTTCCACCCTGTTTCCCCGGCTCCTACCAACAAGGGGTTTACGAATGAAGAAGAAAGCACTGGTCGTCTCGGCCGCCGGTGCCGTCCTGGCGCTGGCCCTGTCGGCCTGCGGCGGCGGCGGCACGCCGGCGAACGAGGGCGGTGGCACCTCGGCGCCTGCGGCGTCGGCGGGTGGCGCGGCGGGTTTCAACGCCGGTCTTGAGAACGTGACCAACCCTTCCGACGCGAAGGGCGGCACCCTCAAGATGGCCGTCACCGAGGACTGGGACTCCGTCGACCCCGGTGACACCTACTACGGCATGTCGTGGAACCTGCTGCGCATCTACGGCCGCCCGCTGGTGACCTACAACCCCGCGCCGGGCGCCAAGGGCCGCGAGCTCGTGCCCGACCTGGCCGAGAGCCTGGGCGTGAGCAGCGACGAGGGCAAGACCTGGACCTACAAGCTGCGCGCCGGTGTGAAGTTCGAGGACGGCACCCCGATCACGTCCAAGGACGTGAAGTACGCGGTGCTCCGCCAGCTCGACAAGAAGACCTTCGTCAACGGCCCGACGTACTTCAACGACTGGCTGGACCTGCCGAAGGACTTCAAGTCGGTCTACGAGACCCCCGACGTCAACACCGACTCGGCGATCGAGACCCCCGACGACCAGACGGTCGTCTTCCACCTGAACAAGCCCTACTCCGGCTTCGACAACTTCGCCGCGCTCCCGGCCACCGTGCCGGTCCCGCAGGCCAAGGACACCGGCATCAAGTACCGCGACCACGTCGTGGCCTCCGGTCCGTACATGTTCGAGACGGTCGAGCAGGGCAAGCAGTACGTCCTGGTCCGCAACCCCAACTGGGACCAGGCCACCGACCCGGTGCGCAAGGCCCTGCCGGACAAGTACGAGATCAGCCTGGGCGTCGAGGCCAACGACCTCGACAACCGGATCATCTCCGGCGACCTGCACATCGACATCGCCGGCACCGGCGTGCAGCCGGCCGCGCTCGGCTCCATCCAGACCGACCCGGCCCTGCGCGAGCGCGCCGACAACCCGGTCTCGGCCCGGACCTGGTACATCTCGATCCTCAACGACAACCCGCCGCTCGACAACATCGAGTGCCGCAAGGCGGTCATCTACGCCGCCGACCGCGTCGGCCTGCAGAACGCCTACGGCGGCCAGCTCGCGGGTGACATCGCCACCTCGCTGCTGCCCTCGGGCATCGGCGGCTGGAAGAAGCTCGACCTCTACCCGACCGGCAGCGGCGACGAGGCCAAGGCCAAGGAGGCCCTGACGGCCTGCGGCCAGCCCAACGGCTTCGAGACCACGATGACCTTCCGCTCCGACCGTCCCAAGGAGGTCGCGGCGGCCGAGTCGATGCAGCAGGCGCTCGCCAAGGTCGGCATCAAGCTGACCCTGAAGGGCTTCCCGACCTCGGAGTACTTCACCGCCTACGCCGGCAAGCCGGAGTACACCAAGGCCAACGGCATCGGCCTGGCCACCAACGGCTGGGGCGCCGACTGGAACGACGGCTTCGGCTTCCTGTCGCAGATCGTCGACAGCCGCACCATCCGCGAGGCCGGCAACTACAACCTGTCGGTGAAGGACCCGGCCGTCGACGCCCTCGTCGACAAGGCCTTCGCCACCGCCGACACCGCCGCCCGTGACGCGGTGTGGGGCGAGATCGACCAGAAGGTCATGGAGGGCGCCTACGTCCTCCCGGCCGTCTACGCCAAGGGTCTGCTGCTCCGGGGCAAGGGCGTGACGAACCAGTTCGTCACCGGCGCCTTCGACATGTACGACTACCTGGCGCTCGGCGTCCAGCAGTAGCAAACCGGCCTTAGGTTCGGCAGGCAGGGGGCCGGTCCCACCGGACCGGCCCCCTATCGCCGAGGGGGGACAGTGGTCACCTACATCATCAGGCGCCTGATCGGCGCCCTGGCCATGCTGTTCGTTGTCAGCGCGGTCACTTTCTCGATCTTCTTCGTGGTGCCCCGCCTCGCGGGGGTCACGCCCGACGACATCGCCAACCGCTATGTCGGCCGGGCCGCCACCGCCGAGACGGTCCAGTCCGTGGCGGAGAAGCTCGGGCTGCACGACCCCGTCGTCGTCCAGTACGGCCGATGGGTGAAAGGCGTCTTCGTCGGTTCCGAGTACGACTACGGAACCGGTGTCGAGCAGTGCCCCGCCCCCTGCCTCGGGTACTCCTTCGTCACCAAGCAACCGGTCTGGCCCGACCTGGTCGACCGGCTCCCCGTGACGCTCTCGCTCGCCGCGGGCGCCTCGGTCATCTGGCTGGTGATCGGCGTCTCGGTCGGTGTGTTGTCCGCGTTGAAGAGACGCTCGATCTTCGACCGGGGAGCGATGATCATCGCCTTGGCGGGCGTGTCGCTGCCTCCCTTCTTCACGGGTCTGGTGGCGCTCTCGCTGCTCTCGTACGGGCTGGGCATCACCGCCCCCGGCGGCGCCTACGTCCCGTTGACGGAGAACCCCGCCCAATGGGCCTACAGCCTGATCCTGCCCTGGCTCACCCTGGCCTTCCTGAACGCCGCGGCCTACGCCCGGCTCACCCGGGCCGGCATGCTCGACACGATGGGTGAGGACTACATCCGCACCGCGAGAGCCAAGGGCCTCAAGGAGAGCAAGGTCATCGGCAAGCACGGCCTGCGCGCCGCGCTGACGCCGATCGTCACGATCTTCGGCCTCGACGTGGGCATCCTGGTCGGCGGCGCGATCCTGACCGAGAACGCCTTCTCCCTCCAGGGCCTCGGCAAGTACGCCACGACGGCCATCGCCGCCAACGACCTGCCCAAGATCATGGGCTTCACCATGCTGGCCGCGTTCTTCATCGTCGTGGCCAACCTGATCGTCGACCTGCTCTACGCGGTCGTGGACCCGAGGGTGCGGCTGTCATGACCTTCCTCCAGCTCAACGACCTGAAGGTGCACTTCCCGACCGACGACGGCCTGGTCAGGTCGGTCGACGGCCTGTCGTTCCAGCTCGAACGCGGCAAGAC
Source organism: Herbidospora yilanensis (assembly GCF_001570565.1). Taxonomy (GTDB): domain Bacteria; phylum Actinomycetota; class Actinomycetes; order Streptosporangiales; family Streptosporangiaceae; genus Herbidospora; species Herbidospora yilanensis. Next base: position 168,000 of record NZ_BBXE01000019.1, read on the forward strand.
CCTGGGCATCGTGGGCGAGTCGGGCTCGGGCAAGAGCGTCACCTCGCTCAGCATCCTCGGCCTGCACAAGGGCGGCCGGGCCAGGATCTCCGGCGAGATCTGGCTCGACGGCGAGGAGCTCGTCTCGGCCTCGCAGGAGCACGTGCGCTCGCTGCGCGGCAAGAAGATGGCGATGATCTTCCAGGACCCGCTGTCGGCGATGCACCCCTATTACACGGTGGGCGACCAGATCATCGAGGCCTACCGCATCCACAACGACGTGCCGAAGAAGGTCGCCAGGAAACACGCGATCGACATGCTCGGCCGGGTCGGCATCCCGCAGCCCGACCGCCGCGTCGACAGCTACCCGCACGAGTTCTCCGGCGGCATGCGCCAGCGCGCGATGATCGCCATGGCCCTGTCGTGCGACCCCGAGCTGCTGATCGCCGACGAGCCGACCACCGCGCTCGACGTGACCGTCCAGGCGCAGATCCTCGACCTGATGCGCGACCTGCAGCGCGACTTCAACGCCGCGCTGATCATCATCACCCACGACCTGGGCGTGGTCGCCGAGCTGTCCGACGACATCCTCGTCATGTACGGCGGCAAGTGCATCGAGTACGGCTCCGCCGACGACATCTTCGAACGGCCCGAGCACCCCTACACCTGGGGTCTGCTGGGGTCCATGCCCCGCCTCGACCGCGAGGTGACCGAGCGGCTGCTGCCGATCAAGGGCAGCCCGCCCTCGCTCATCAACGTGCCGTCCGGGTGCGCCTTCCACCCCCGCTGCGCCTTCGAGCCGCGTACCGGCGGCAAGGGCGGCACGGTCGTGCCCGACCTGGTCGAGACCGAGGGAGGCCACCTGGTGCGCTGCCACCTCTCCCGTGAGGAGCGGCGGGACATCTGGGCCACCGAGATCAAGCCGAAGCTGGAGTCCTGATGACCGAACCCATCCTGTCCGTCCAGGGGCTGGAGAAGCACTTCCCGGTCACCAAGGGCCTGTTCAAGAGCCAGGTCGGCGCGGTCAAGGCGGTCGACGGCATCAGCTTCGACGTGCGCAAGGGCGAGACGCTGGGCCTGGTGGGCGAGTCGGGCTGCGGCAAGACCACCACCGGCCGCCTGATCACCCGGCTGATCGAGCCCACCGGCGGGAAGATCACCTTCGAGGGTCACGACATCACGCACATGAAGCAGGGCAGGCTCCGGCCGCTCCGGCGCGACATGCAGATGATCTTCCAGGACCCGTACAGCAGCCTGAACCCCCGCCACACCGTCGGGGCCATCGTGGGCGCGCCGTTCCGGATCCAGGGCATCGAGACCGAGCAGGGGACGAAGAAGGCCGTCCAGGAGATCCTGGAACTGGTCGGCCTGAACCCCGAACACTACAACCGCTACCCGCACGAGTTCTCCGGCGGTCAGCGGCAGCGCATCGGCATCGCCCGCACCCTCGCCCTGAAGCCCAAGCTGATCATCGCCGACGAGCCGGTCTCCGCGCTCGACGTGTCGATCCAGGCCCAGGTCGTCAACCTGCTGGAAGACCTGCAGAACGAGCTCGACCTGACCTACGTGGTGATCGCCCACGACCTGTCGGTCGTCCGGCACATCTCCGACCGGGTCGCGGTCATGTACCTCGGCAAGATCGTCGAGGTGGGCGAGCGCGCGGGCCTCTACGGCTCGCCGATGCACCCCTACACCAACGCCCTGATGTCGGCGGTGCCGATCCCCGACCCCAAGCAGCGTGCGGGCCGCGAGCGCATCCGCCTCACCGGCGACGTGCCCTCGCCGCTCAACCCGCCGCCGGCCTGCCGTTTCCACACGCGCTGCTGGAAGGCCCAGGAGATCTGCAAGACCCAGGAACCGCCCCTGGCGGAGCTCGTCCCGGGCCACGCGGTCGCCTGTCACTTCCCGGAGAACGCCCCGTCGACGACGGAGACCCCGGCCACGGTGGCCTAGCTTTCGTCCCTCCCGGGCCGCCCGCTCACCGAGTGGGCGGCCCGAGGCATGCACTCGGGCGATATGCGCGGATTTACCTTGAAGCAGGTCAAGGGCTCGCTATCGGACGAAAAGTCTGGAAACATCCGATCATCTAGCTTGGTAAGTGATCGGAAGTCGTAAATGAGTCGAATCGGGTTTAGGGCGGCACTCGAACTGGTGCGCGCCCCGGCCACCCTCTCCGTCCCCGGCGACACCATGGCGGGCGCCGCGCTCGCCGGGCGCAGCGGAACCCCCGGCCTGGCCGCCGCCTCGGTGCTGCTCTACTGGGCCGGGATGGCCCTGAACGACTGGGCCGACCGCGACATCGACGCGGTCGAGCGGCCCGAGCGGCCCATCCCCTCCGGACGCATCTCGGCCAACCAGGCCCTCGGCATCGCCGCCGGGCTCACCGGCGCCGGGATCGCCGCGGCCACGCTCGCGGGCGGCCGGAAGGGCTTCGCCATCTCCGCGCTGCTGGCGGGGGCGGTGTGGGCGTACGACATGGGCCTGAAGCACACCCCGGCCGGTCCCGCCTCGATGGCGGCCTGCCGCACGCTCGACGTGATGCTCGGCGCCGGCCGGGCCACGCCGATGGCCTTCGCCGTGGGCGCCCACACCTACGGCATCAGCATCCTCGGCCGCGCGGAGGTGTCCGGGGCGAGCCCGGCCACCGTCCGCGGAGCCCTCGCCTGTACGGCCGCCGCCACCGGTCTCGCGGCCGTCTCGGTGGCCCGGGGCGCGGGCTCGGCGGCCGACAAGGCCACCGCGGCCGCCCTCATCGCCGGGTACGCCGCCAGCGGCGGGAAGGCGACGCTGGCGCTGCGCGGCAAGCCCGACCCCGAGCAGGTCCGCCAGGCGGTCCGCGCCTCGATCATGGGCTTCGTGCCGCTCCAGTCGGCCGCCGTGGCCGGAGGCGGCAAGACGCTCTCCGGGCTGGGCCTGCTGGCCGCGCTCCCGGTGGGCCGCTGGCTCTCCTCGAAGATGTCGACGGCATGAACTTCGGCTACTGCTCCAACGGGTTCCGCGACCACTCCCTCGACGACGCGCTCAGCGTGCTCGCCGACCTGGGCTACACGGGCGTGGCGCTCACCCTCGACCACGGGCACCTCGGCCCCGACCCGACGTTCCACGAGGTCAGCCGGGTCGCGACGCTGCTGAGCCGGCTGGGCCTGTCAGTGGTCGTGGAGACCGGGGGCCGTTACACCCTCGACCGGTTCCGCAAGCACTACCCGACGCTGCTGCACGAGGACGCGGCGGCGCGGGTGGCGTACACGAAGAGGGCCATCGAGGTCGCCGCCGACCTCGGCGCGCCGGTCGTCCACCTCTGGAGCGGCATCCGCCCCGTCGAGGTGCCCGAGGACCTCGCGTGGGACCGGCTGACCGCGCACTGCGAGACCCTGCTGGCCGACGCCGAGGAGCACGACGTGGTGCTCGGGTTCGAACCCGAGCCCGGCATGCTCGTCGACGACCTGGCCTCCTACGAGCGGCTGCGCAAGCGGCTGGGGGAGCCCGACCGCTTCGGGCTGACCCTCGACATCGGGCACTGCCGGTGCCTGGAACCCTGGCCGGTCGCCGAGTGCGTCCGGCGGGCGTCGCCCTACCTGGTGCACGTCCAGATCGAGGACATGCGGCGAGATGTCCACGAACATCTGGAGTTCGGCGACGGAGAGATCGAGTTCGCGCCCGTCATGGCGGAGTTGCGCGGATTCGACGGGATGATCGCGGTCGAACTGGCCCGGCACAGCCACGCCGCCCCCGCGGTCGCCCAGAGATCCATCGAATTCCTGCGACGTCATTCCTGAGGACATAACCATGCTCGTTATCAACGTGGTCGGGCTCACCCCGCGTCTGCTCGCCCACATGCCCAACGTGTCGAAACTGGGCAACGCCGCCGCTCTCACGCCGGTGCTGCCCGCGGTGACCTGTTCGGTGCAGGCCTCCATCGTGACCGGCGCGATGCCCCGCGACCACGGCATCGTCGGCAACGGGTGGTACTTCCGCGACCTCGGCGAGGTCTTCCTGTGGCGCCAGCACAACGCCCTCATCCAGGGCGAGCAGATCTGGGACGTCACCCGCGACCTCAAGACCGCCAACGTCTGCTGGTGGTACGCCATGGGCACCAACTCCGACTTCGTGGTGACGCCCCGCCCGATCTACCACGCCGACGGCGCCAAGTCGCCCGACGCCTACGTGCGCCCCCCGGAGTGGCACGACCGGCTGGTGAACGACCTGGGCGAGTTCCCCCTGTTCACCTACTGGGGGCCGAACGCCGGCATCACCTCGTCGAACTGGATCGTGGGCGCCACCCGGAAGATCATCGACGCCGAGAAGCCCGACCTGACGATGGTCTACATCCCGCACCTCGACTACGACCTGCAGCGCTTCGGCCCCGACTCCCAGCAGGCGATCGACGCCGCCAAGGCCGTCGACCAGGCGCTGGTGCCGCTGCTCGACCAGAACCCGGTCATCCTGTCGGAGTACGGCATCACCAACGCCACCCGCGCGGTCGACATCAACCGGGCGCTGCGCCGCGAGGGCCTCCTGGAGGTCTACACCCAGGTCGGCATGGAGTACCTCGACCCGTGGACCAGCCGCGCCTTCGCGGTCTCCGACCACCAGATCTCCCACGTCTACGTGAAGGACTCCGCCGACATCCCGCGCGTCCGCGACCTGATCGCGGGCCTGGAGGGCGTCGACGAGGTCCTCGACCAGGCCGGCAAGGAGAAGTACGGCCTCGACCACGAACGCGCCGGGGAACTGGTCGCCGTGGCCGAGCCCGACGCCTGGTTCACCTACTACTACTGGCTCGACGACGACCGCGCGCCCGACTTCGCCAAGCTGGTCGAGATCCACCGCAAGCCCGGCTACGACCCCGCCGAGCTGTTCATGACCAGCAAGGCCATCGCCGCCAAGGCGCTGCTGCGCAAGAAGATGGGCTTCCGCTACGAGATGTCGGTCGTCCCCCTCGACCCGAAGCAGGTCAGCGGCAGCCACGGCCGCCTGCCCGACTCGCCCGAGGACGGCCCGGTCCTGATCGGCCCGTGGGACGGCGAGAGCTACCACGCGACCGAGGTGAAGGACCTCCTGCTCAAGGAACTGCGCAGGTCGTGAACCGGCCCGGGGGCGGGCGGTCGTGCGTCAGGGCTGCGCGCCGGGTGTGATGAGCCCGGTCTCGTAGGCCAGCACGACCGCCTGCACCCGGTCGCGCAACCCCAGTTTCGTCAGCACGTTGCCCACGTGGGTCTTCACGGTCGTCTCGCTGACCACCAGCTCACGGGCGATCTCGGCGTTGGACAGGCCCTTGGCGATCAGCTTGAGGACCTCCAGCTCCCGCTCGGTCAGCCGGGCCAGCCGCGACGGCGACGCCTGCTGCTGCGCCGACGGCAGCCGGCTCGCGAACTTGTCGAGCAGCCGCCGCGTCACGCTGGGCGCCACGATCGCGTCGCCGCCCGCCACCACCCGGATCGCCTGCACCAGCTCCGCGGGCGGCACGTCCTTCAGCAGGAACCCGCTGGCCCCGGCCCGCAGCGCCTCCACGATGTACTCGTCGAGGTCGAAGGTGGTCAGCACCAGCACCCGGGGCACGTGGGCCGACGGCGCGGCGTCGCGGACGATCCGGCGGGTCGCCTCGATGCCGTCCATGCCGGGCATCCGGATGTCCATGAGGACCACGTCGGGCAGCAGCGCCCGTGACTGGTCCATCGCGGTCGAGCCGTCGCCCGCCTCGCCGACCACGGTGACGTCGGTCTCGGCCTCCAGGATGAACCTGAACCCCGTGCGCAGCAGCGGCTGGTCGTCGACCAACAACACCCTGATCGGCATTTACCTGTCCTTGAGGGGAAAGCGGGCCCGGACCTCGAATCCGCCCCCCGGTCGCGGGCCGATCCGCAGAACTCCACCATAGAGGGCAACTCGCTCCTTGATGCCCACCAGACCGTGCCCCTTGCCGCCGTTCTCGCGTGTCAGCACGAGCCCGCGGCCGTCGTCCTCGACGTGCACCATCAGCTCGCTGGGCTCGTGGCGGACCGTCACCCACGCGCGGGCGGCCGGCCCGGCGTGCCGCAGGCTGTTGGTCAGCGCCTCCTGGACCAGCCGGTAGGCGGCCAGGTCGACGCCCGGCGGCAGTTGCCGCGTCTCGCCCTCAAGCCAGAGCTGCGTGGTCAGCCCCGCCTCCCGCATCTGGTCGACCAGGCCGGGCAGGTCGTCCATGCCCGGCTGCGGGCCGCGCTCGGCCGGCCCGTCGGTCCGCAGCACGCCGACGATGTTGCGCATCTCGGCCATCGCCGTGCGCCCCATCTCCTCGATGGAGACCAGCGCGTCGCGGGCCACCGCCGGATTCTTCTCCAGCATCGTGCGGGCGGCCGCGGCCTGCACCGTCATCACCGACACGTGGTGGGCGACCACGTCGTGGAGCTCCCTGGCGATCCGCGACCGCTCCTCGGCGCGGGCCGCCCGGGTGTCGGCCTCGCGGGCGCGTTCGAGCCGGTCGGCCCGGTCGACCAGCTCCCCGAGATAGGCCCGCCGCAGCCGGGTCGTGCGCCCGATCACCCACACCAGCGCGGTCACCACCACGACGACCGCGTGGTCGGCCCACCCGAGATCGTTGTTGTCGGGCAGCGCCCCGGCGAGGTAACCGGCCATGACCAGCACCGCCGCCAGCACGCTCAGCGCCAGCCCGCGCAGCGTGGCGACGGTGTAGAGCAGGATGACGGCCCCGAAGTCGGCCAGCCCGGGGTTGTAGCCCAGCCCGCTGAGCGTCAGCGCGGGCACGCTCGTCGCCAGCAGGATCAGGAACGGCCACCGCCGCCGGAACGCCAGCGGCAGCGTGCACGAGACGACCAGCAGCAGGCTGAACCAGTCGGCCGGTCGCGTGCCGAAGGCCGGGGACATCTCCCCGCCGAGGCTCGCCGGCCCCGTGGACAACACGAAGAGCAGCGAGGACGCGGTCACCACGACCGCGAGGACTGAGTCGCTGATCAGTTGCCGACGGGGGGAGGCGCGCACGCAATCAATTTAGGCGTCTCCCGGCCCGCAGACCTCATCCCCAAGAACGAGCCCGGGGCTCAGAGCTCGTCGGTCGCCGCACGGGCCGCCAGCCGCCGCGTCGGCCGCGGCCTCTCCTCCGGTACGGGCGGGGGAGTGCCCCCGAACTCCGGGCAGAGCGCCTGGTGGTCGCACCAGCCGCACAACCGGGACGGCCGGTGGTGCCACTCGCGGGTCGTCAGCGACCGCTCGATCGCCTGCCACAACGCCTCGACCTTGCGCTCGGTCGCCCGCAGGTCGGCCTCGTCGGGCTGGTATCGCAGCACCTCGCCTTGGCCGCTCAGGTACATGAGCTGGAGCAGCCGGGGGATCTCGCCGCGCTGCCGCCACAACACCAGGGCGTAGAACTTCATCTGGAACAGCGCCTTGGCCTCGAAATGGGGGCCGGGGGCGGCGCCCGTCTTGTAGTCGACCACCCGGATCTCCCCGGTGGGCGCGACGTCGAGCCGGTCGACGTAACCCCGCAGCATCAGGCCGCTGTCGAGCACCGCCTCGACGTAGAGCTCCCGCTCGGCCGGTTCGAGCACCGTCGGGTCTTCGAGCGTGAAGTAGCGGTCGACCATGCCGCGCGCCTGCTCCAGCCACTCGTCGCGCTCGGCGTCGGTCGCGAACAGCCCCTCGTAGGCGGGCTCCTCGTCGAGCAGCCGCCGCCACTGCGGTTCGAGCAGCTCTCGGGCGGCCGCGACGGTGCGGGCCCCGGGCGGCAGGTCGTAGAGGCGTTCGAGCACGGCGTGGACGAGGGTGCCCCGCACGGCCGCCGCCGAGGGTCTCTCGGGAAGCTGGTCGATCACCCTGAACCGGTAGAGCAACGGGCAGGTCATGAAGTCACCGGCACGGGAGGGGGACAACGCGCCGATGACGGCGCGCTCCTCGGTCAGGGTCATGCCCAGACGATAGGCCATGGCCCCGACACTTCCCGGCCCGCACGGGCTCGCCGCGAACCGCCGGGCAGGTGGACGGCGCGTAGGATCCATGCCAAGGAAGGGGAACCAGACCGTTATGAGCACACCGTCCCCGGGGCTGCGGATGGGCCGCCCGTTCGGGATCCCGGTCTACGTGTCACCGACGTGGCTGATCGTCGCCGCGTTCATCACGATCACGTATGAGCCGGTGGCCGCCGGGCAACTACCCGATTTCTCGTCGTTCGTCCACTACTCAGTCGCCCTGCTCTTCGCGGTGCTGCTCTACCTGTCGGTGCTCGTCCACGAGCTGGCCCACTGCGTGGTCGCCAAAGCCTACGGTCTCCCGGTCAAGCGCATCACCCTCTACCTGCTGGGCGGGGTCTCGGAGATCGAGCAGGAGCCCGACACCCCCGGCAAGGAGTTCCTGATCTCCTTCGCCGGTCCCGTCGCCTCGCTCGGCCTCGCGGGTGTCTTCTACGGCGTCGAGCAGCTCCTCCACGAGGGCACGATCCCCCAGGTCCTGCTCTACATCCTGTGGTTCTCCAACGTGATCGTGGGCGTCTTCAACCTGCTGCCCGGCCTGCCGCTCGACGGCGGCCGGATGCTCAGGGCCGGGGTGTGGAGGGTCACCCGCAACCCCAACTCGGGCACCGTCGCCGCCGCGTGGGTCGGCCGGAGCGTCGCCGTCATCGTGGTGCTCTACCAGCTCGTGCTGCCGCTGATGGCCGGGCAGGAGCCCGACTTCACCGCCATCGTGTGGTCGATGATCCTGGCCTCGTTCATCTGGATGGGGGCCACGCAGTCGCTGCGCGTCGCCAAGGTCCGGTCCCGGCTGCCCCAGGTCCGGGCCCGCGCGCTGGCCAGGCGGGCCCTTCCGGTCGCCTCCGACGTGCCGCTCGCCGAGGCCCTCAGGCGGGCCCGTGAGGGCGGCGCGGGCGCGCTGGTGATCGTCGACCACGAGGGCCGTCCGACCGGGATCGTGAACGAGGCGGCCGTCAACGCGACCCCCGAGCCGCGCCGCCCGTGGATCACCGTCGGGTCGCTGGCGCGCTCCCTCGAACCGGCCCTCGTCCTGGGCGCCGACCTGGAGGGGGAGTCGCTGATCGACGCGATGCGCGACAACCCCGCGGGCGAATATCTGCTCGTCGAACGGGGCGGCGAAATCTACGGCGTGCTCGCCACCGCCGACGTCAACCGGGTCTTCACGGGCGTCTGACCAGATCGGGAGCGATCACCCCCACTCGTCATCTGGCTCGCGCACCACTAATGTTCTGGTCAAACGATCAGAAGTTAGGTATGGCCGGAGGAGAGTTCTGTGACGGAGCAGGGCGCGGGGGTGGTCCGTCCGCTTCCGGGTGACGGTGTGGTCGCTCACCTGAACGGGCTGGCGCTGGTATGCGGGCCGGGCTCGGCGCAGGTGGAGGAGTTGCTCGACGCGGTGCGGGAGACCGCCGAGAACGGCGGCGACGGACGGACCCTGGTCCGCAAGGTCGCTCAGGTTCTGGCGCGCTCCATGAACGACGACCCGCCGACGATCGCGGTCGCCGGTCCCACGGGCGGCGGCGTGGCGGTGCTGGTGTCGGGGGCGGCCTCGGCCCACCTTTTCGGCGCCCCCGACGGCGACTTCGTGGTCTCGGGGCAGGACGCCCTCACCTGGGCCGACCGCCTGGTGGCCGGCCCGGTGGGCCGGGTCGAGCTGCGCCTGCCCGGATCGGGCCCGTCCAGCCCCTATTCGCGCCTCGACGGCGGCGTGGTCGCCGGCGGCGGCGCCGAGATCGACTACACGGCGACCGGCCACACGATGCACCGGCCCCACCCGATCCCGCAGCCCTCCCCGCCGCCCCAGCCGGGTCACCCCTACGCCTCGCAGCCCTCGGGCCCGCAGCAGCCGATGATCCCCCACCAGCCGCCGCCCCCGCCGGGCGTGCCGCCGTACGGGCAGCCGGCCTACGACCCGCCGCCCTACGACCCGCAGCCGATGGGCGGCCCGATGCAGCCCCCGCCGCCGCCTCCCGGCCCTGGCCCGTTCGGCCCGCCCCCCGGCCTGCCGATGGGCCCGCCGCCGATGGGCGCCCCGCTGCCCCCGGTCGCCGAGCCGCTGCCGCCCCAGCACGACGAACGCCGCCACGACAGCGGCCACTTCGAGCCCCAGCCGCAGCCCGAACCCCCGGCCGACGACCCGAGCGACTCCACCCAGATGGACGCCGCCCCGGAGCGCCTCGGCCCCATGGTCCACGGCGTCGACTGCAAGAACGACCACTTCAACGACCCGCGCGCGCCCTACTGCGCGGTCTGCGGCGTCCCCCTGTCGACCCGTGACCTCGTCCCCTACAAGGGCCCGCGCCCCGCGCTCGGCGTCCTGCTCCTCGACGACGGCATGGCGCTGACCCTCGACAGCGACTACATCCTCGGCCGCGACCCCGAGCGGGCCCCCGAGGTCCAGTCGGGCGACGCCCGCCCGGCCAGGGTCACCAGCCCCGACGGCTCGGTCTCCCGCCGCCACCTGAGGGTCACCCTGGAGAACTGGGACGTGAACCTGATCGACCTCGGCTCGGTCAACGGCACCCAGATCCAGCCCCCGGGCGACCCGAACTTCTACGACATCCCCCCGAACGAGTCGGTCACGATCATGCCCGGCACGACGGTCCGGGTGGGGGTCTCCCGCACGATGCGCTTCGAGCCCCACCGCAGCGCCTGAGCACACGACGACCCTCGGCGCGAGGCATCCCGCCCCGCGCCGAGGGCGGGATGTCCGGCCCTTTCTAAGGCAGGCGGAGCCGGTCGAGTTCGGCGAGCATGATCTCCTCGATCCGCGACGCCCGGTCGGGGTAGAGCAGGCGGTGCAGGCTCAGCCCGTCCACGAGAGCGAGCAGGCGCTCCGCCGTGTCGTCGAGGCCCTCGCCCGCGATCTCCCCGGCGATCTCCCCGGCCTCGGCCGCGCTCTGGAGCAGGCTCCGCACCAGCAGGTGGAGGTCGGCCGCCTCCTCCCGCTGCGTCCGCAGCAGCGCCGGCGAGGTGAGGCTGCGCGCCCAGAAGCCGATCTCCAGGCCCGTCTCCCGTTCGCGCTCCTCGTCCATGGGCAGGTTGTCCAGGAGGAGCTCCCGCAGCGCCGCCAGGCCCGTCAGGCCGGTCAGCTTCTCGGCCAGGCGCTCGGTGATCCGGCGGTGGCTCGTGCGCAGGGCCGACAGGAGGATCTCGTCCTTGTCGGCGAAGTAGTGGGTCAGGACGCCGTTGGAGTAGCCCGCCTCCTTGGCGATCGCTCGCGTGGTCGCGGCCTCGATTCCCGCGCGCAGGATGATGCGGCGGGCCGCGGCGACGACCTCTTCCCTGCGTTCGTCATGGTTCACGATCTTCGGCATGTTGACATTTTAGTCGGGCGCCCGTCTATTATCCAGGCCATGTCGGTTGTCACGCTCGGCGTCCACATCGTGGACGTGCTCGCCCGGCCCGTCGAGTCGATCCCGGCCGGCCAGGACACCCATCTGGTCGAGCAGGTGCGCATCACCGCCGCCGGGGCCGCCGCCGGGACGGCGGTCGTGCTGGCCAGGCTGGGCCTTCCCGTCACGTCGCTGGGGGCCGTCGGCGACGACGAGCTCGGCGACTTCCTCCTCATGGTCATGGACCGGCACGGCGTCGACGTCGCCAAGGTGACGCGCAAGCCGGGGGAGCAGACCGCCGCCTCGATCCTGCCGATCAGGCCCGACGGCGGGCGGCCCTCGTTCCACGTCCCGGGAGCCAACCTGGGGCTCTCCCTGGCCGACGTCGACGTCGACACGATCAGGAGCGCGAAGGTCCTCCACCTGGGCGGCATGGACGCCACCTGGGGCCTCCACGACCCCGCCTTCCACGCCCTGCTCGACGAGGTGCGGGGCCGGGGCACCCAGGTCACCCTCGACCTGCTGTCGAACATGCCCGACCTGATGCCCGCCGCGAAGACCTTCCTGCCCCACGTCGACCACTTCCTGCCCAACGAGGAGCAGGCCCTCATGATGACCGGCGCCCCGACCGTCGAGGAGGCCGCCGCGGCGCTGCTGGCCGAGGGCCCGGCGACGGTGGTCGTCACGCTGGGCGCCGAGGGCAGCCTCGTCGCCACCGCCGACGGGCTCACCCGGGTGCCCGCGGAAGACGTATCGGTGATCGACACCACCGGATGCGGCGACGCCTACTGCGCCGGGTTCGCCGCCGGGCTGCTCACCGGGCGTCCGGTGCTCGAATCGGCCCGTCTCGGCACCGCCGTCGCCGCCCGCGTGGCCGGCGGCCTCGGCTCCGACGCCAACCTGGACGGCGCCGCCGCCCTGCTGTCCTGAGAGGAAGATCCCCCCATGTCCCTGGACGCCGATCTGCGCGCCCGCGCCGCCAAGGTCATCCCCGGCGGCATGTACGGTCACCTCAACGCCGCCCTCCACGGCGACACCTACCCCCAGTTCTTCGTCAGGGGCGACGGCGCCCGCCAGTGGGACGCCGACGGGAGGGAGTACGTCGACCTGATGTGCTCCTGGGGCCCCATGATCGTCGGCCACCGCAACCCCCGCGTGGAAGAGGCCGCCGCCCGGCTCCAGGCCCAGGGCGACTGCCTCAACGGGCCCGGCCCCGTCATGGTCGAGCTCGCCGAGCTGCTCGTCGACCTCATCCCGGCCGCCGACTGGGCCATGTTCTCCAAGAACGGCACCGACGCCACCACCCAGGCCCTCATGGTCGCCCGCGCCGCCACCGGCCGCACGAAGGTCCTGATCGCCCACGGCGCCTACCACGGCGCCGACCCCTGGTGCACCCCCGGCCTCTCGGGCGTCACGCCCAACCAGCGCGCCGACACGGTCGAGTTCGCCTACAACGATCTCCACGACGCCGAGCGGGCCGCCGCCGAGGCCGGCGACGACGTCGCGGCCATCCTGGTCACCCCCTTCAAGCACGACTCCTTCGAAGACCAGGCGCTCGCCGAGGCCGGCTTCGCCCGCGGCGTCCGGGCGCTGGCCGACCGGCTGGGCGCGGCCCTGGTGATCGACGAGGTCCGGGCCGGCTTCCGGCTCGACCTGAGGGGCACCTGGGAGCCCTTCGGTGTACGTCCCGACCTGTCGGCCTGGTCCAAGGCCATGGGCAACGGCCATGCGATCGCGGCCGTCACCGGCGCCGAGGCGCTCAAGAACGCGGCCCAGACCCTCTATTCGACCGGTTCGTTCTGGTTCTCCTCGGCCGCCATGGGCGCGGCCAAGGCCACGATCGAGATCCTCCGGGAGTCGGGCGGGCCGGCGCTGATCGAACGCGCGGGGGCGAGGCTGCGTACCGGACTGTATGAGCAGGCCAAGAGCCACGGCTTCACGATCAACCAGACGGGCCCGGTGCAGATCCCGTGGCTCTCGTTCGACGGCGACGCCACTTTGGAGCGGGGGGTCTTCTGGGCGGCCGCCTGCCTGGCCGAAGGGGTCTACGTGCACCCCTGGCACAACTGGTTCCTGTCGACCGCCCACACCGACGCCGAGATCGATCGCGCCCTGGAGGGCACCGACGCCGCGTTCGCCGCGACCGCCCGGCGCTTCAGCGGAGTCTGAGCCACTCCACGTTGTCGGTCCAGGTCCCGTCGGGGCCGGGCAGGTACTCCTTCTGCGTCTGACCCCGGGTGAACCCGGCCCGCTCCAGCACCGCCTGGGAGGCCAGGTTCCCCGGGTCGGTGCCGGAGGTCAGCCGCCGCAGGCCCGCCTGCGTGAAGGCCCACTCGGCCAGCAGCCCGACCGCCCTGGTGACCATGCCGCGGCCCCGGAAGTCGGGGTGGAGGCTGTAGCCGACCATGGCCTCCCGCATGGGCGGGGTCAGGTGCGAGAGCTGGATGTCCCCGGCGAAGGCCCCCGTCTCGGCGTCCCGGATGGCCATCTCGGCCTGGACGCCGGTCAGCCAGCGGTATCCGGCGCCGGTGCACCGGTAGAGCGTCTCGGCGAACGGCGGCGCCTCCGGCGGCACGCGATAGCGCACCACGTCGGGCAGCGACGCCAGCGCCTGGTAGGCCGGCGCGTCGCCGGTCGTCAGCATGGTGATCGTGACGACGCCGTCGGTCAGGCCGCCCTCGGGCAGGAACGGCAGGAACGGCCTGATCGGCTCCCCGGAGTCGCCGGGCAGCCGGCCGAACAGGGCCATGTCGGCCCGGCCCCCGCCGGGGATCGGCCCGCCGCCGCGCTGCAGCCCCTCGTGGCGGAACCCGCCCGCCAGCGCGACCTTCTGCGAGCCCAGGTTCTCCATCTCGGCGACCAGGTGCAGCCGGGGCACCCCCTGCTCGAACGCCCAGGTGGCGACGGCCCGCAGGGCCGCGGACGCCACGCCCTTGCGGCGGGCCCACGGGGCCACCCAATAGCCCACCTCGACGTTGCCGAAGCGGTCGGGCAGGTGCAGCCCGATCGCCCCGTCCAGCTCGCCGGTGGCGGCGTCGACGACGACGAACTCGGCGCCGCCCGTCCTCCACCGCGCCTCGGCGATGTCCAGCAGCCAGTGGCGGGCGTCCGCCTCGGTGTAGGGGCTGGGCATGGTCGGGATGAAGCGCTGGGTCACGGGATCGGAGCAGGCGCGCGCGACGGCCGGGACGTCGGCCTCGGTGGCCGGCCGGAGGAGGATCGGTCCGGCTGAGATGGTTTCGCGGGGGTACATGGCCCCTTGCTACCAGTCGTCCGAGTCGGGGGACAAACGTTTTGCCATTAGCCTTGCCGCCATGGGTTTTCGCAGGCACGGCCCGTTCCAGGCCGGAGATCAGGTTCAGCTCACCGATCCGAAGAACAAGCGCCACACCGTGACGCTGAAAGAGGACGGTGTCTTTCACACCCACAAGGGGTGGATCGCTCACGCCGACCTGATCGGGCAGCCTGAGGGCTCCGTGGTGCGCTCGTCGGGCGGCATCCAGTATCTGGCGTTCCGCCACCTGCTGTCCGACTACACGCTGTCGATGCCACGCGGCGCGGCGGTGATCTACCCGAAGGACTCGGCGCAGATCGTCGCGATGGCCGACATCTTCCCCGGCGCCAAGGTCGTGGAGGCCGGCGTCGGGTCCGGCGCGCTGTCCTGCTTCCTGCTGCGCGCCGTCGGCACGGAGGGCTCGCTGACCTCGTACGAACGGCGTGCCGACTTCGCCGAGGTCGCGACCAGGAACGTGACCAAGTTCTTCGGCGGCGAGCTCAAGCAGTGGCGTCTGGTGGTCGGCGACTTCAACGAGGCCCTCGACGAGACCGACGTCGACCGGATCATCCTCGACATGCTCGCTCCCTGGGAGTGCGTCGACGCCGCGGGCAAGGCGCTCACCCCCGGTGGCGTGATCTGCTGTTACGTGGCCACCACGACCCAGATGTCAAGGACCGTCGAGACACTTCGCGATCACGGGAGTTTCACGGAGCCCCACGCGTGGGAGACCCTGATTCGCGACTGGCATGTCGAAGGTCTCGCCGTCCGTCCCGACCACCGCATGGTCGGGCACACCGGCTTCCTCGTCACCGCCCGCCGCATGGCGGACGGCGTCACGCCGCCGCCCAGGCGCCGCCGCCCGGCAAAGGGGGCGTATGGGGAGGGTACGGAAGACCAGTGACGATTTAGCGGCGAAACGGGAAACTTGAGTGACAGCGGGAACAAACACCCTGTTCCATGTGCTCACCGAGATAAACCCTCCGAAAAGGCATCAACCATCAAACACTCCACGTAACTAGACGAACACCAGTGGGCTACGTTTTTCAAGGCCGTCAGATTGGTAGGGACTTGAGTAGTCTTTCCTCTACTGGGAAGGAGGTGACGGGGCGTGGCAGCTCGCGATGACGCAGAGGCTCGGGCCGCGCAGCGCGAACGGGAGGTCGCCGACCTCACAACACAGGTCTCCTTCCTTCAGGAGGAGATCACCGCGTTGCGCCGCAAGCTTGCGGAATCCCCCCGCCAGGCACGGGTGCTGGAGGAGCGTCTCCACGACGTTCAAGCTCAGGTGGTCGCCCTCACAGGCCAGAACGAACGGCTCGTGGCCACCCTCAAGGAGGCCAGGGACCAGATCGTCGCCCTCAAGGAGGAGGTCGACCGGCTGGCGCAACCGCCATCCGGCTTCGGCGTGTTCCTTGAGGCCAGAGAAGACGGCACGATCGAGGTGTTCACCGGCGGGCGCAAGCTCCGGGTGAACGTCAGCCCCGCCGTCGACGCCGAGTCGTTGAAGCGCGGCCAGGAGGTCATGCTCAACGAGGCGCTGAACGTCGTCGAAGCCCTCGGCTTCGAAGACGTGGGCGAGATCGTGATGTTGAAGGAGCTGCTCGAAGACGGGCAGCGCGCGCTCGTGATATCGCACGCCGACGAAGAGCGCGTCGTGAAGCTCGCCGAGTCGCTGCTCAGCCAGCCGATAAGGTCGGGCGACTCACTCCTGCTCGAACCGCGTTCGGGTTACGTCTACGAGCGCATTCCCAAGTCGGAGGTCGAGGAGCTCGTCCTCGAAGAGGTGCCCGACATCTCTTACGACGAGATCGGCGGCCTGCGCGGCCAGATCGAGCAGATCAGGGACGCCATCGAGCTTCCCTACCTGCACGCCGACCTGTTCCGGGAGCACAAGCTCCGCCCGCCGAAGGGCGTGCTGCTCTACGGCCCTCCCGGTTGCGGCAAGACGCTCATCGCCAAGGCGGTGGCCAACTCCCTGGCCAAGCAGGTCGCGGAGAAGACCGGCCAGTCGGGCAAGAGCTTCTTCCTCAACATCAAGGGCCCCGAGCTCCTGAACAAGTACGTCGGTGAGACCGAGCGGCACATCCGCCTGGTCTTCCAGCGGGCGCGTGAGAAGGCGTCCGAGGGCACCCCGGTGATCGTGTTCTTCGACGAGATGGACTCGATCTTCCGCACGCGTGGCTCGGGTGTGTCGTCCGACGTCGAGAACACCATCGTCCCTCAGTTGCTGTCGGAGATCGACGGCGTCGAGGGCCTGGAGAACGTCATCGTCATCGGCGCCTCCAACCGCGAAGACATGATCGACCCGGCGATCCTGCGGCCCGGCCGCCTCGACGTGAAGATCAAGATCGAGCGGCCCGACGCCGAGGCGGCGAAGGACATCTTCTCGAAGTACCTGATCTCCGACCTCCCGCTCCACCCCGACGACCTCGCGGAGCACGGCAGCAGCCGTGAGTCCACGATCGCCGAGATGATCCAGCGGGTCGTCGAGCGCATGTACAACGAGATCGAGGAGAACCGCTTCCTCGAGGTGACCTACGCCAACGGTGACAAGGAAGTCCTCTACTTCAAGGACTTCAACTCCGGCGCGATGATCCAGAACATCGTCGACCGGGGCAAGAAGATGGCGATCAAGCAGTTCCTGGAGACGGGCCAGAAGGGCCTGCGCATCCAGCACCTGATGGCCGCCTGCGTCGACGAGTTCCGGGAGAACGAAGACCTCCCGAACACCACCAACCCCGACGACTGGGCCCGCATCTCCGGCAAGAAGGGCGAGCGGATCGTCTACATCCGCACCCTCGTGCAGGGCAAGCAGGGCACGGAGGCCGGCAGGTCAATAGACACGGTGGCCAACACGGGGCAGTACCTGTAGGAATTGCGAAAACGGCACGTTCTCCCGTCGCGGGAGACGTGCCGTTTTTCGTTTGTGACGCCGTGATCGTCGGTGGGACGTTGTAGCGTTGCCCGTTGTGCGGTATTGGTGTGGAAATAAACCTGGCGGAATGAAGTGACGGGCGGGGCGTGGAACGGGGACCGGCGATCCGGCCCCGGCGGCGCGTGGCCGGGAACCCCGCGGCAGCCGGGCGACGCCCGGGTGTGGCCGAACACGCCCGAACCGCCGAGTGCCCCCGGGCCGCAGACGCCTTTACCGGCCGGATGGGGCGGTGCCGAGCCGGTGACGGACGCGCGCGGGTGGCCCGCGGAGGCGCAGACCGGTGCGTCCCACGGAGTGGCAGCGCCGGGAACCCGGCCCCAGGCGTCGCAGACGCGTTTCCCGGATGGATCGGGCGGTCCCGCGCCGGTGCACCCCCACACGTCACAGATGCCTTTGCCCGGGGGGTGGGGCGCGTCTCAGCCGGGCCAAGGGCCGGAGTGGCCGAGTGGGCCTGAGGGGCGCTCTGGAGACGCACGGGTGTGGCCGGACGGGTCCGGGATGGGTGCGCCTTCGCCGGTCGAAGGGCGACCCGGGACCTGGGGCGGGGGCGCGGAGGCGCCGGTGACCGGGCAGTGGCTGGGATTGGGCGCCGATCCTTCCGAGGCGGCGCCCTCCGGGCGGGGCGGCCGGCGGGGCCGGGGTGTACCGGCGGCGAGGCTCGCGCCGCCGGTGCGGCAGCCCCGGCTGGTGGAGCTCGACCTGTTGCGGTTCGTGGCCGCGTTCGCGGTCATGGCGTTCCACTACATGGCGGCGTCGCGGTCGCTCTGGGACGAGTCGCCGGTCGTGCTGTTCGAGCCGGTCAAGTACTTCACCACGCTCGGCATCCTCGGCGTAGAGCTTTTCTTCCTCATCAGCGGGTTCGTCATCCTGATGAGCGCCTGGGGGCACAGCCTGCGCAGGTTCGCCGTGTCACGGTTCGCGCGGCTCTATCCGGCCTACTGGTTCACCGTGATCGCCTTGTACGTGCTCTACACGTACACGAGCGTCGAGTACTTCAGACCCAACCTGGACACCGTCGGCTACGTGATCAATCTCACGATGTGGCAGGAGGCGTTCGGCGTCATCCCGGCCGGGGGAGTGTTCTGGTCGCTGTGGGTGGAGCTGAAGTTCTACTTCCTCATCTCCATCGTGGTGATCATGGGCGTCGACCTGCGGCGGGCCATGGGGTTCATGTGGGTGTGGCTGGCCGCGGCGATCTTCGCCGAGTGGTTGCAGAACGACCTGGTCACCGAGATCGTCATGCCCCGGCAGGCGCCCTACTTCATCGCCGGCATGGCCTTCTACCTGATCTACCGCGAGGGCTCCACCGTCACCCGGTGGGGGTTCGTCCTGGTCGGCTACGCCTGCTCCCTGTACGCGGCCCTGGAGCGCATGCAGAGCCGCATCGACCTCGTGGGGATCAAGAACTTCCCGGCGCCGCCGCCGGCCGTCATCGCGTGGATCACGGTCATCTACGTGCTCATGGCCGCCGTCGCCCTCGGATGGCTGCGCTGGGTGCGGTGGCGGGCGCTGACGACGGTGGGGGCGCTCACGTACCCCCTTTACCTGGTACATCAGAACGTCTCGGCGGTACTTATCCCGGAATTCCGGGAATCTATAAATCCGTGGGTGCTCGCCGGGGGCACGATGCTGGCATCGATTCTTCTGTCGTATGCTGTATACCGGCTTGTTGATCGCCCAGGTCAGCGGTTGCTGCGCCGTCTGATGGGCAGGAGCCCAGTGGAACAACGCCAGGCATCGGTGCCGTAACTGTCTGGTGGCCGGGCATAGTGAAGGGGCTAGGCTCGGGATATAAACGGCGGAACGACAGGCCATGGGGTGCGCATGACAGTCCGGCGGGTGATGGGCATCGAGACCGAGTACGGAATTTCCGTGCCCGGTCAACCAGGTGCGAATGCGATGGTGACCTCCTCGCAGGTCGTCAACGCATACCTGGCGGCCTCGGCCGCGCGCGCCCGCCGCGCCCGGTGGGACTTCGAGGAGGAGAACCCCCTCCGCGACGCCCGGGGTTTCGACCTCGCCCGTGAGGCGGCCGACTCCAGTCAGCTCACCGACGAAGACCTGGGCCTCGCCAACGTCATCCTCACCAACGGCGCCCGGCTCTACGTCGACCACGCCCACCCCGAATACTCCACGCCCGAGTGCACCAACCCCCGGGCCGCGGTCATCTGGGACAAGGCGGGCGAGCGGGTCATGCACGACGCGGCCGTCCGGGCCTCGGGCATGCCGGGCAACGCGCCCATCCAGCTCTACAAGAACAACACCGACTCCAAGGGCGCCAGCTACGGCTGCCACGAGAACTACCTGATGCGCCGGGCGACCCCGTTCGCCGACATCGTGCGCCACCTGACCCCGTTCTTCGTCTCCCGCCAGGTCTTCGCAGGGGCGGGCAAGGTCGGCATCGGGCAGGACTCGCGCGGCGACGGCTACCAGATCTCGCAGCGGGCCGACTTCTTCGAGGTCGAGGTCGGGCTGGAGACGACCCTCAAGCGGCCGATCATCAACACCCGCGACGAGCCCCACGCCGACCCGGAGAAATACCGCCGGCTCCACGTGATCATCGGCGACGCGAACATGTCCGAGATCTCGACCTACCTGAAGCTCGGCACGACCTCGCTCGTCCTGGCCATGATCGAAGACGGTTTCCTGACGGTCGACCTGTCGGTCGAGTCGCCGGTCGCCGCGCTGCGGGCCATCTCCCACGACCCGTCCTGCAAGCACATCGTGACGCTGCGGTCGGGCCGGAAGATGACGGCCGTCCAGCTCCAGATGGAATACCTGGAGCAGGCCCGCAAATACGTCGAAGACCGCTACGGCTCCAACGCCGACGAGATGACCAAAGACGTGCTCAACCGGTGGGAGTCGGTGCTGACCCGGCTCGCCGAAGACCCGATGCAGCTCTCGCGCGAGCTCGACTGGGTGGCGAAGCTGGAACTCCTGGAGGGCTACCGCACCCGCGACAAGCTCCCGTGGTCCCACCCCCGGCTGCAGCTCGTCGACCTCCAGTACGCCGACATCCGCCCCGAGCGCGGGCTCTACAACCGGCTCGTCGAGCGCGGCCGGATGCAGCGCCTGGTCACGGAAGACGACGTGGAGCGTGCTATCGAGACGCCGCCCTCCGACACCCGGGCCTACTTCCGGGGCCGCTGCCTGCGGCAGTACAGCGAGTCGGTGGCCGCGGCGTCGTGGGATTCGGTGATATTCGACATCCCGGGCCGCGAGTCGCTGCAGCGTGTGCCGACCCTGGAGCCGCTGCGGGGCACCAAGGCCCATGTGGGCGACCTGCTCGACCGCTGCCGCACGGCGGCGGAACTGGTCGCGGCCCTGACGGGCGATTCGTGACCTGAGGTCACGTCCGGCGACGCTGGAATTCCCGCGAGCCCGGGGCCATTCGGCCCCGGGCTTTTCCGTGTGCGGGATGCTTCGCGGGTGCTCCACCCGAGATGCTGATCTACTTAGTAAAGGGGTCGGATCGTGCCGCCTTGACGGGTTTTGGCATATCGGGGTACGTTCGCCGGGAATTGTGGCGGCGTGAGGGAAACCGGTGAGAGTCCGGTACGGTCGCGCCACTGTGATCCATCGCCGATGGAGAGTCGATGGAGAGTCAGGTCACCACCCGCCACGTTGATCTACGACAGGGACGCGTAATCCCGGAGGAGGATCGTGGCGTGAGCCAGATGTCCAGCTCCCCAGTAATTCCCGTTCGCACGCTGCTGCCGTGGTCGGCGGCGGTGCCCGTACTGCTGATCGTCGCCTATCTGGTGACGATGGACTCGGCCGGCGTGCTCGCCCAGACCGGTGACCTGCTGCATGAGCTCATGCACGACGGTCGTCATCTGCTCGGCGTGCCCTGCCACTGATGATCAGAGACTTCTTCCTCCGGGGCCTCGGCGCCGGAGCCGTCGCCGGGCTGCTCGCGGGACTCTTCGGGTTCCTCGTCGGGGAGCCCTCCATCGACCAGGCGATCGCGATCGAGGAGGCCGCCGCCGGCGTGGGGCACTCGCACGCCAACGAACTGGTCAGCCGAGGTGGGCAGGCCTTCGGGCTGTTCCTCGCCACCACCCTCTACGGGCTCGTCGTCGGCGGGTTGTTCGCGCTCGCCTACGCCTTCGTCAAGGGCCGGTTCGGGCCCGCGAACGAGCAGGCGCTGGCCGTCACGCTGGCGGCCGGGGGGTTCCTGGCCGTCGTGCTCGTGCCGTTCCTCAAGTATCCGGGCAACCCGCCTGCCGTCGGCGACCCGGACACCATCGGGCGGCGGACCGTCCTCTACCTGGTGATGCTCGCCATCGGGCTCCTGGCCCTCGGCGCGGGGGCGGTGATCCACCGGCGGTTCGGGTGGGTCGCGGCCGTCCCGGCGTTCCTGGTGATCGTCGGGGTCGCGTACGCGGTGCTGCCGGCGATCCAGGAGGTGCCGGCGGAGTTCCCCGCGGTGCTGTTGTGGAACTTCCGGGTGTCGTCGCTGGGCGTGCAGGCCGTGCTCTGGGGCGTGCTCGGATCGGTGTTCGCCCTGGTGTCGGCGCGGCAGCGGGTTCGGCTCTGACCTCGCGCGGGGACGGCGGCCACGCGACCGGCCGCCGGCCCCGTACCGGTTCCACCTGGTGCGAAAGCGGTCGCATCAGGGCCGGTCGGCTTAGCGGCTGCGGTGTTCGTCGAGCGAGCAGCCCGGGAGGCGCTTCGTGAAGGCGGTGCGTGTGACGTTTGTGGCGCATGCCCTGACCGCGAGCCAGCGGGACGGGGTGTTCCCGCCGGCCGATGAGCCTGCCGGGCTCGCCTCGTTCGGCGCGCCGACCGGGGCCGCCCGCGTCGTGCGCGGGCCTGAGGCCCGGTGTGATCTGGTTCCCGGGGCCGAGGTCGTGCCCGCGTTGCGGGATCTCGACATGGGGAGCTGGGCGGGCGGGCGGCTGGCCGATATCGACCCCGCGGAGCTGGCCCGATGGGTCGGGGATCTCGGGGCCGCGCCGCACGGGGGCGAGTCGGTGAACGATCTGGTCGTCAGGGTGCGGGGGTGGCTTGAGCGGTTCGACGGCGGGACGGTGTTCGCGGTCACGCATCCGGCCGTCGTGCGGGCCGCCGTGTCCGTGGCCACGGGGGCGGACTACCGGCGGCTCGACGTGCCGCCGCTCGGGCGGGCGTCGCTCACCGGGGTGGGCGGCCGGTGGAATCTGCGGTTGCAGTGAAAGGAAGTCGGGAGTGACCTATCCGTTCAGCGCGGTCGTCGGGATGGACGACCTCAAACTCGCGCTCATCCTGAACGCCGTGTCGCCACGGGTGGGCGGGGTGCTCGTCCGCGGGGAGAAGGGCACGGCGAAGTCGACGATCGTGCGGGCGCTGGCCGAGCTGCTCCCGGCCGTCGACGTCGTGCCGGGGTGCCGGTTCGCCTGTGACCCGGCGGCGCCGTACGGCCAGTGTCCCGACGGACCCCACGGCGGCGGGCGGGAGACGCGCCGGGCGCGGCTCGTCGAGTTGCCCGTCGGCGCGTCGGAGGATCGGCTCGCCGGGTCGCTCGACCTGGAGAAGGCCCTGGCGCACGGGGTCGCGGCCTTCGAGCCGGGGCTGCTGGCCGCGGCGCATCGGGGGGTGCTCTACGTCGACGAGGTCAACCTGCTGCACGACCACCTCGTCGACCTGCTGCTCGACGCCGCCGCGCTCGGGACCTGCTACGTCGAGCGCGAGGGTGTGTCGGTGCGGCATGCCGCGCGGTTCCTGCTGGCCGGGACGATGAACCCCGAGGAAGGGGAGTTGCGGCCGCAGCTCCTCGACCGGTTCGGGCTGACGGTCGAGGTCCGCGCGTCGCGTGACCCCGGGGAGCGGGCCGAGGTGATCCGCCGCCGGATGGCCTGCGAACGCGACCCCGACGGGTTCGCCGCCGACTGGGCCGCCCGGGAGGGGGAGCTCGCGGCGCGTATCGCCGAGGCGCGCACGCGGGTGGAGTCGGTACGCCTGCCCGACGCCGCCCTCAAGCAGATCGCGACCGTGTGCGCGGGGTTCGAGGTCGACGGGATGCGCGCCGACCTGGTCACCGCCCACGCGGCGGTCGCGCACGCGGCGTGGGCCGGCCGGGACCGGGTCACCACGCGCGACGTCCGCGAGGCGGCCCGCCTCGCCCTGCCCCACCGCCGGCGGCGGGACCCCTTCGACGCGCCGGGCCTGGACGAGAACAAACTGGACGAACTCCTCGGCCAGTTCCCGGACGACCCCGACGACACGGATCCACCGGATCAGGGTGAACGGGACGACAACACGATCGACGGCGACCGCCAGAGCGACCCGAGCGACCCGAGCCGACCCGACCGGGCCGATCAACGCCAGTCGGAACGAGACCGAGCCGACCGAGGCCAGGCGCATCACGGCCAAGCCGATCAAAGCCGAGCCGATCAAAGCCAGGCGGAACGAAACCGAGACCAGGCACATCACCGCCAAGCCGATCAAGGTCGGGCTGAACAGGGCGATGACGAACCAGGCCGACCAGATCCAGGTCCGGCCGAGTCGTTCCAAGTGGCGGGCGCCCCCTACAAGGCCCGGGTCTTCTCCGTCCCCGGGGTCGGCGCCGGCGCCCCCGGCCGTCGTTCCCGGGGCCGTTCCGCCAAGGGCCGCACCGTCGGTTCCCGCACCCCGAAGGCCAAGGTCACCCAGGTCCACCTCATGGCCACCCTCCGCGCCGCCGCCCTCCGAGGCCGGCGGCGGGGCCCGGTCCGGGCCGCCGACCTGCGGGAGGCCGTCAGGGAGGGCAGGGAGGGCAACCTCGTCCTGTTCGTCGTCGACGCCAGCGGCTCCATGGGCGCCCGCAAGCGCATGGGCGAGGTCAAGACCGCCGTGCTGAGCCTGCTGCTGGACGCCTACCAGCGCCGCGACAAGATCGGCCTGATCACCTTCCGGGGCGACTCCGCCGAACTGGTGCTCCCGCCCACGTCCTCGGTGGAGGCGGGCGCGGCCCGGATGCGCCTGCTCAGGACGGGCGGACGCACCCCCGTCGCCGCCGGTCTCGTCAAGGCCGCCGAGGTGCTGGCGGTGGAACGGCTCAGGGACCCGGCGCGGCGGCCGCTCGTGGTCGTCGTCACCGACGGCCGGGCCACCTCGGGCGACGCCGACCGTGCCGCCGCCCTCCTCAAGGACACCGCCTGCGTCGTCGTCGACTGCGAGTCGGGGCCGGTCCGCCTGGGGCTGGCCGCCCGGCTGGCGGTCCGGTTGACGGCGCCGGTCGTGGACCTGTGCGATGTCGCCCACGTCATGAAAGCCGCGTGAGATGCCGCAGGGTCAGCCGGAGAACGTCCCGGACGACGGGCTCACCACCCGCCAGCGCCGGACCCGGCCGCTGGTCGTCGTGCACACCGGGCCCGGCAAGGGGAAGTCGACGGCCGCCTTCGGCCTGGCGCTGCGCGCCTGGAACCAGGGGTGGCCGATCGGGGTCTTCCAGTTCGTCAAGTCCGCCAAGTGGCGGGTGGGCGAGGAGGCCGCGTTGAAGGCGCTCGGCGAGATCGGGCCGCCGGTCGCCTGGCACAAGATGGGTGACGGCTGGTCGTGGATCCGCAAGCCGGGCGACGACCACGCCGCCAACGCCCGTGAGGGCTGGGCGCAGATCAAGCGGGATCTCGCCGCCGAGACGTACCGGCTGCTGGTCCTCGACGAGTTCACGTACCCGATCAAATGGGGGTGGATCCCCGTCGGCGACGTCATCGAGACCCTGCGCGACCGGCCGGGGTCGCAGCACGTCGTCATCACCGGCCGGGACGCCCACCCCGACCTGGTCGCCTTCGCCGACCTCGTCACCGAGATGACCAAGGTGCGCCACCCGATGGACGCCGGGCAGAAGGGGCAGAGGGGCATCGAATGGTAGCCCGGCTGGTCGTCGCGGCGCCGTCGTCGGGCGCGGGCAAGACGACGATCGCGACCGGCCTCATGGCCGCCCTGGTCGACGCCGGGCTGACCGTCTCGCCGCACAAGGCGGGTCCCGACTACATCGACCCCGGCTACCACGCCCTGGCGACCGGGCGGCCCGGCCGCAACCTCGACCCGTTCCTGACCGGCGAGGAGCTGGTCGCGCCGCTCTTCCGCCACGGCGCGCGCGACGCCGACATCGCGATCGTCGAAGGCGTCATGGGCCTGTTCGACGGCCTGCCGGACGGCTACGCCTCCACCGCCCACGTGGCGCGGCTGATCGACGCCCCGGTGGTCCTGGTCGTCGACGCCACCGGGCAGGGGCAGTCGGTCGCCGCGCTGGTGCACGGCTTCGCCGGGTTCGACACGCGGGTGCGGATCGGCGGCGTGATCCTCAACCGGGTGGGCTCCGACCGTCACGAGGAGGTGTGCCGGGCCGCGCTCGACCACAGCGGGGTGCCGGTCCTCGGCGTCGTGCGGCGCACGCCGGGCATCGAGACCCCGTCGCGCCACCTCGGCCTGATCCCGGTGGCCGAACGCCGCCGCGAGGCGCTGGAGGCGGTGGCCCGCCTGGGCGACCTGATCGCGGCGGGCTGCGACCTGAAGGCGCTGGTCCGGCTGGCCCACACCGCCCCCGCCCTGACCGGAGAACCGTGGAGCCCCGAAGCGGCTGCCGCCCAGAACGCCACGAAGACCGGCGAGCACCGTCTGGGGCACCGTCTGGGGCACCGCACGACGAAGGTCGCCGTCGCGGGTGGGCCCGCGTTCACCTTCGGCTACGCCGAGCAGACGGAGCTCCTCGAAGCCGCGGGCGCCGAGGTCGTCCCCTTCGACCCGCTCCGCGACGAACGCCTCCCCGACGGCACGAGAGGCCTGATCCTCCCGGGCGGCTTCCCCGAGATGCACGTCCACGACCTCGCCGCCAACGAGCCGCTCAAGCGGGAGATCGCCGCGTTCGAGGGGCCGATCCTGGCCGAGTGCGGCGGCCTGCTCTACCTGACCAGGGAACTCGACGGTCATCCCATGGTCGGCCGCGTCGACGCCACGTCGCGGATGTCGCCCCGGCTCACCCTCGGCTACCGCGACGCCGTCGTCACCCGCGACACCGTCATCGGCCGGACCGGGGAGCGCGTGCGGGGGCACGAGTTCCACCGGACCGTCACCGATCTCCCCGGTGAGCGGGTCTACCGCTGGCGCGGCGGCGCCGACGGGTACGCTGCCGGGCGGATTCTGGCGTCCTACCTGCACCTTCACTGGGCGGGCACGCCGGAGGCAGCGACCCGTTTCGTCAAGGAGTGCGGATGAGCTTCGAGGAGTTCTGGACCGAGCGGCACCTGTGCACGCTCACGACCCTGCGGGCCGACGGCACACCCCACGTGGTGCCCGTCGGGGTGACGCTCGACGGCGACATCGCCCGGGTCATCACCTATTCGACCTCGCAGAAGGTGCGCAACGTCCGCGACGGCGGGAACCGCGTGGCGGTCTGCCAGGTCGACGGAGCACGCTGGTCGACCCTGGAGGGCGTGGCGACCGTCAACGACGACCCCGAGGCGGTCGCGCTGGCCGTGCGGCTCTACACGGCCCGGTACCGCGAGCCGAAGCCCAACCCGCTCCGGGTCGTCATCGAGATCAAGATCACTCGTGAGCTGGGGAACGTGCGGCGTGACTGACGTGGTGGTCGTCGGCATCGGCGCCGACGGCTGGGCGGGCCTGGGCGAACCGGCTCGCGAGGCCGTCATGAAGGCCGAGGTCGTCGCCGGGTCCCCCCGCCAGCTCGCCCTGCTGCCCGAGGTGCCGGGGGAACCCCGGCCGTGGCCCTCGCCGCTGCTGCCCGCCCTGCGGGAGCTGCTCGGCAGCGGCCGGCGCGTCTGCGTGCTGGCCAGCGGCGACCCCATGCACCACGGCATCGGCGCGACCATCGCCCGCCTGGGCGTGCCCGGGGTGCGGGTGATCCCGCATCCGTCGTCGGTGTCGCTGGCGTGCGCGCGGCTCGGCTGGCCCGTCGAGTCGGTCACGGTCGTCAGCATGGTCGGCCGCCCGCTGGCCGCCGTCTTCGCGCCCGGCCGCCGCTTCATCGTGCTCAGCGAGGGGAGCGGCTCTCCCGCCGCCGTGGCCCGCGCCCTCGAATCCGGCGGGTACGCCCAGAGCTCGATCACCGTCCTGGAACGACTGGGCGGGCCGGGGGAGCGGGTCGGCCCCCTCCGCGACGACGTCGACCCGCTGAACGTGGTGGCGGTGGAGTGCCGGTCGGCCGACCCGCTGCCGATCGTCCCCGGCCTGCCCGACGACGCCTACGACCACGACGGCCAGCTCACCAAACGCGAGGTCAGAGCCGTGGTCCTGGCCTTCCTGCGGCCGAACGGCCTGTTGTGGGACGTCGGCGGCGGCGCGGGCAGCATCGCGATCGAGTGGATGCGCGCCGACCGCGCCTGCCGCGCGGTGAGCGTGGAACGCGACCCGGCCAGGGCGGCCCGCATCGCGGGGAACGCCGCGAGGCTGGGCGTACCGGGCCTGAGGGTCGTCACCGGAACGGCCCCGCGGGCCCTCGCCGGGCTCGACCCGCCCGACGCCGTCTTCGTCGGCGGCGGCCTCACCACCGAGGGTGTCCCGGAGACGTGCTGGCGGGCGCTCGGGCCGGGCGGCCGCCTGGTGGCGACGGCCGTCACCGTCGAGTCGGAGGCCGTCCTGGCGGCCTGGCACCGCGCGCACGGCGGCGACCTCACCCGCCTGTCGGTCAGCCGGGCCGCGCCGGTCGGCGGGTTCACCGGCTGGCGTCCCGCCATGCCCGTGACGATCTGGTCAGCGAGAAAGGACCCCACGTGATCCGCTTCGTCGGCGCCGGCCCCGGCGCGGCCGACCTCATCACCGTGCGCGGACAGCGGGTGATCGAGACCTCTCCGGTCTGCCTGTACGCCGGTTCGCTCGTCCCCGCCGAACTGCTGGATCACTGCCCCCCGGGGGCCAGGATCGTGGACACCGCCGACCTGAACCTCGGCCAGATCCTCGCCGAGATGACCCGCGCCCACGAGCGCGGCCTCGACGTGGCCCGCCTGCACTCGGGCGACCCGTCGCTCTTCAGCGCCATGGCCGAGCAGATGCGGCGGCTCGACGCGGCCGGAGTGCCCTACGAGGTGGTGCCGGGGGTGCCGGCCTTCGCCGCCGCCGCGGCGTCGCTCAGACGCGAGCTCACGGTCCCCGGAGTGGCCCAGACGATCATCCTGACCCGGACCTCCGAGCGCGCCACCCCCATGCCGCCGGGGGAGGATCTCACCACGCTCGGCCGGTCGCGGGCGACGATGGTGCTCCACCTGGCGGTCCAGCGCATCGAGCCGGTGACGGCGGAACTCGCCGGGAGCTACGGGCCGGACTGCCCGGTGGCCGTGGTCGCCTACGCCTCACGCGCCGACGAGGTCGTCATCAGGGGGACGCTGGGCGACATCTCGGAATCGGTGCGGGCCGCCGGGGTGAGGCGGACGGCGGTCATCATCGTCGGCCGGGCCCTCACCGCGGAGCAGTTCCCCGACAGCCACCTCTATTCGGTGGCGCGCACCCAATCGGCCGCCTCCGCCACCGTCTCCACGTAGGGCACCTCCGGGGGGATCGGCGGGCGGCGCACCATCACGACCGCGACGCCCAGCTCACGGGCGGCCCGCAGTTTGGCGCGGGTCAGCTCGCCGCCGCTGTCCTTGGTCACCAGGCTGTCGATCCGGTGCTCCCGCATGAGGGCCAGCTCACCTTCGAGGGTGTACGGCCCCCGCGACAACACGACCTCCATCGACACCGGGTCGTCCGGCGGATCGACCGACCGCGCCAGGAACCACACGCCGGGGACGCCGTCGAAGACCGGCAGGCTCCGGCGCCCGGTGGTCAGGAACACCCGTTTCCCGGGCAGCGACCGGGCCGCCTCCTCCAGCGAGGAGACCCACCGCCAGTCGTCGCCGGGCTCCTGCGTCCAGCCCGGCCGCCGCAGCCCGAGCAGCGGGATCCCGGTCATCCCCGCCGCCTCGGCCGCCGCCTCGGACATCTTCGCCGCGAACGGATGGGTCGCGTCGACGACCACGTCGACCGGGTGCTCCCACAACCAGCGGGCCAGCCCGAGCGACCCGCCGAACCCCCCGATGACGACCGCCCCCACGGGCAGCCGGGGCGCCTTGACCCGGCCCGCCAGCGAGGTCACCACGACGTGTTCGGGGTGCAGCCGGGCCGCCAGTTCGCGGGCCTCGGCCGTGCCCCCGAGGATGAAGACGCGTTTCATGCCGGGTAGCGGCGCGGGGTGAACACCACGTCGCCGGCCACGCGGGTGGTCGAGGAACCGATGATCAGCAGGCAGCGCATGTCCACCTCCGCAGGGTCGAGGTCGCCGAGGGTCGTCACCACGATTCTCTCCTGAGGGGTGCCCACCGCCCGCCCGACGACGACGGGCGTGTGCCCCGGACGGTGTTCGAGCAGCAGGTCGCGCGCCACCCCGACCTGCCAGGTGCGGGTCTTGGACGCCGGATTGTAGATCGCGAGGACCAGGTCGGCGGCGGCCGCGGCGGAGATCCGCCGGGCGACCACCTCCCACGGCTTGAGCTGGTCGGACAGAGAGATCACACAATAGTCGTGGCCGAGCGGCGCGCCGACCCGGGCGGCCACCGCGTGCGCGGCCGTCAACCCCGGGACGACTCTGACCGGCACGCCCGCGAACCGTTCCTGGGTGGCCGCCTCCAGCACGGCCGACGCCATCGCGAACACGCCCGGGTCGCCCGACGACACCACCGCGACCCGCGCTCCGGCCAGGGCCAGGGAGAGGGCGTGCTCGGCCCGTTCGGCCTCGACCCGGTTGTCGGTGGCGTGCCGCTTCTGGCGCGGGTTCGGCGGGACGCGGTCGAGGTAGGGGCCGTAGCCGACGAGCTCGTCGGCGGTGGCCAGGGCGTCCTGGGCCTCGGGGGTCAGCCAGGGGCGTCCGGCGGGGCCGAGGCCGACGACGGCCACCTCGCCGGGGCCCTCGTGGCGCGGCTGCTCCGGCAGCGGGAGCGGCGCGCCGACCGGGGAGGGCAGCAGGGCGAGGGAGAAGTAGGGCACCGAGTCCGGGTCGACGTCGCGCAGCGGCGCGAGACGCTGGGCGCCGGTGGTGGCGCGTTCGACGTACCAGGCCTCGTCGAGGCGGCCCGCCTCCTCCAGGGCGGCGCGGACCTTGGTGAACGTGCGGCCCAGCTTCATGATCGCGACCGGGCCCGCGCCGATGCGGGCCGCCAGTTCCTCGGCCGGGAGGGTGCCGGGCAGCACCGTCAGCGTCTCGTCGCGCTCGACCAGGGGGCGGCCCAGCGCCGCCGCCGCGCCGCTGATCGAGGTCACGCCCGGGACGACCTCGGTCGGGTAGCGGCCCGCCAGGCGCTTGTGCAGGTGCATGTAGGAGCCGTAGAAGAGCGGGTCGCCCTCGCACAGCACCACCACGTCGCGGCCCGCGTCGAGGTGGGCGGCCAGGCGGGCGGCGCAGGCGGCGTAGAACTCGTCGAGGGCGCCCTGGTAGCCGCCCGGGTGGTCGGTCGTCTCCGTCGTCACGGGGTAGACCAGGGCCTCCTCGATCTGGCCCTCGCGCAGGTAGGGGGCGGCGACCGAGCGGGCGATGCTGCGGCCGTGCCGGGCGCTGTGGTAGGCGATCACCCCCGCCTCGCCGAGCAGCCGGGCCGCCTTCACGGTCACCAGTTCGGGGTCGCCGGGGCCGAGGCCCACGCCATAGAGCGTTCCGGTCATCATTCCTCGTCACTGGCGATGGCGTTCAGGGCCGCCGCCGTCATCGCGCTGCCGCCTCGGCGGCCGCGTACCACCAGAAACTCCAGGCCGGACGCCGCCAGGGCGTCCTTCGACTCGGCCGCGCCGATGAAGCCCACGGGGATGCCGACCACCGCCGCCGGGGCGGGCGCCCCGTCCGCCACCATCTCCAGCAGGCGGAACAGGGCGGTCGGGGCGTTGCCGACCGCGACCACCGCGCCGCCGAGACGGTCGCGCCACAACTCCAGCGCCGCCGCGCTGCGGGTGGTGCCCAGGTCCGCCGCCAGGGCGGGCACCCGCGGGTCGGCGAGGGTGCAGATCACCTCGTTCGCGGCCGGCAACCGCCTGCGGGTCACCCCCGCCGCGACCATGTTGGCGTCGCAGAGGATGGGCGCGCCCGTCTCCAGCGCCCTGCGCGCCGCCGCGACGACCCCGCTCGACCAGGCCAGGTCGCCCGGCAGGTCGACCATGCCGCAGGAGTGGATCATGCGGACCGCGACCCGCGCCACGTCGGGCGGGAGGGCCGACAGGTCGGCCTCGGCGCGGATGGTGGCGAAGGACCGGCGGTAGATCTCCGCCCCGTCCTTGATGTAGGTCACGGTTCACTCCGCTGGTAGCCGGAAGGGGTGGCGATCAGGTCCACGACCTCGCCCCGGGGCCGGCCGCACCGTCGCGCGCAGCCGGACCAGTGGACGGGGACGCCGATGGGCTTCGCGTCGTGCTGGACGTCGGTCAGCGACTTGGCGCAGCCCGGCCTCCCGGTGCAGGCGGTGACGTGGAGCCACGGGTCGCGGGGGTCGGTGACCAGCCCCTCGGGCAGCCGCGTGCCCTTCGGGACCAGGACGGTGCGCCACGGGGTGATCCGCAGCCGTTCGGCCTCGGCCAGGACCGCCGCCTGCCGCGCGGTCAGCCGCCCGAGGGGGACCAGCGCGCCGGTCGTGTCGCCGAAGTCGCCGACATACCCGCTGGTCCGGGGCTTGGGCAGCGCCGCCGGGACGCCGGGGAACGTGCCTTCGGGGATGCGCCAGGCGCCGTCGGAGACCCGCAGGAAGGTCTGTGCCACTTCGACCGCTTGGTGGACGGCCCGGGCGGGCGGGAGCCGTAACCGAAGATCGGTCTTTCCCGCGACGACGGCGAAGCGGTCGCCGCGGGACATCAGCACCACGTCGGCGCCCAGCCCCGCCACGTCGCCCGAGCCGTCGTCGACCGCGAACAGGAACCGCCCGGACAACCCGGCCAGTTCGGGCGTCGCGCAGATCGCCTCGTCGAGTGCCCGGACCAGCCCGCGGAACGCGGCCGAACCGTTCAGCGGCGAGGCCACGATGTTGCGCACCCGCTCGTGCGACGGCGCGGGCAGCAGCCCCGCCGCCGCGACCGCCGCGGCGAACGCCGCCGGGTCGTGCACGCCTCTGACCTGGATGTTCGCCCGCGAGGTCAGTTCCAGCACGCCTCCTCCCGAGGCGGCGAGCACGCCGAGCTGGGCCCCCGTCAGGTCGCCCCCGGGCAGCCGGACCCGGGCCAGCGGCCCGTCGGCGGCGGGGTGGACCTGCAGCGCGCCGGGGCAGGCATCGCGCGAGGAATGTCCGGTAATGGCCACGTCGAGGATGGTAAAGCCCGCCGTGGGTCTTGCAAGCCGGGGGAGTCCCGTAGTCTCATCGGGCGACGGCACAAACGAGGAAGCCGGTGTGAATCCGGCGCGGTCCCGCCACTGTCACCGGGGAGCGAACCCCACTTACGGCCACTGTCACAGGGAAGGCCGGGGTGAGCCCTGATCCGGGAGCCAGGAGACTCGGCCGTCACCTGGACAGACGACCCGGGGCGCGGACCCCGAGGGAGGGCTTCGCCATGATCGTTTTGCTGTCGACCTCGGACACCGACCTCCTGAGCGCCCGGGCGAGCGGCGCCCCCTACCGCCTGGCGAACCCTTCCCGGACCCCCGACCCGGCCGCGTTGCTCGACGGCGCCGACGTGGTCGTGGTGCGCCTGCTGGGCGGCCGGCGGGCCTACGAGGAGGGCCTCGACGCCGTGCTGGCCGGCGGGAAGCCGGTCGTGGTGCTGGGCGGTGAGCAGGCCCCCGACGCGGAGCTGATGGAACTGTCCACCGTGCCCGGCGGGGTGTGCGCCGAGGCCCACGCCTACCTGGCCCACGGCGGCCCGTCGAACCTGGCGGAACTGCACAACTTCCTGAGTGACACCCTGCTGCTGACCGGCAACGGCTTCGCCCCTCCGGCGGCGCTGCCCTCCTGGGGCCTCGGCGAGGTGGTCCTCCCTCAGGCGGGACCGGCCGGGCATCCGGACAGCGCTCCGCGCAGTCCGGAAATTTCGGGACATGCGACGCCGGTCGTCGGGATCCTCTACTACCGCGCCCACCACGTCGCCGGCAATACCGCTTTCATCCAGACCTTGTCCGAAGCCATCGTGGACAAAGGCGGCCGCCCGCTCCCCGTCTACTGCGCCTCGCTGCGCACCGCCGAGCCCGGCCTGGTCGACACGCTGCGGCAGTGCGACGCCCTGATCGTCACGGTCCTGGCCGCCGGGGGCACCCGGCCCGCCGCCGCGCAGGCGGGCGGCGAGGACGAGGCCTGGGACGTCGGCGCCCTCGCCGACCTCGACATCCCGATCCTCCAGGGCCTCTGCCTCACCACCGACCGGGCCACCTGGGAAGCCGCCGACGACGGGCTCTCCCCGCTCGACGCCGCCTCGCAGATCGCCATCCCCGAGTTCGACGGCCGGATCATCACCGTCCCGTTCTCGTTCAAGGAGATCGACCCCGACGGGCTCACCGTCTATGCCGCCGACCCCGAGCGCGCCGCGCGGGTGGCCGGGGTGGCGGTCCGGCACGCCCGCCTGCGCCACATCCCCGCCGGCGAGCGCCGCGTGGCGATCATGTTGTCGGCCTACCCGACCAAGCACTCCCGCATCGGCAACGCCGTCGGCCTCGACACCCCCCGCAGCGTCGTCCGGCTGCTGAAGGCCATGGGCGAGGCCGGATACGCCGTCGGCGACCTCCCCGGCGTGGCCGCCCAAAACGGCGACGCCCTCATCCACGCCCTGATCGCCGCCGGGGGCCAGGACCCCGACTGGCTCACCGACGAGCAACTCGCCGGCAACCCGGTCCGCATCCACAAGGACGACTACCGGGCCCACTTCGACGGCCTCCCGGCCGGCCTCCGCGAGGCGATGGAACGCCATTGGGGGCCGCCCCCGGGAGAGCTGTTCGTCGACGGCGACGACATCGTCCTGGCCGCCCTCCAGGACGGCAACCTCGTCGTCATGGTCCAGCCGCCGCGCGGTTTCGGCGAGAACCCCATCGCCATCTACCACGACCCCGACCTGCCGCCGAGCCACCACTTCCTGGCCGCCTACCACTGGCTCTCCTCCCGGTACGACGCCGTCGTGCACGTCGGCAAACACGGCAACCTCGAATGGCTCCCCGGCAAGTCGGCCGGCCTGTCGGCCGCGTGCGGCCCCGACGCCGCCCTGGGCGACCTGCCGCTGGTCTACCCATTCCTCGTGAACGACCCGGGCGAGGGCACCCAGGCCAAACGCCGCGCCCACGCCACCCTGGTCGACCACCTGGTGCCGCCGATGGCCCGCGCCGACACCTACGGCGACATGGCCCGCCTGGAGCAGCTCCTCGACGAGCACGCCTCCATCGCCGCCATGGACCCGGCCAAGCTCCCGGCGATCCGGGCCCAGATCTGGACGCTCATCCAGGCCGCCCGCCTCGACCACGACCTCGGCCTCGACGACCGCCCCCACGACGCCGAGTTCGACGACTTCCTGCTGCACGTCGACGGCTGGTTGTGCGAGGTCAAGGACGTCCAGATCCGCGACGGCCTGCACGTCCTCGGCCAGGTCCCCGAGGGCGAGGCGCGGGTCGACCTGGTGCTGGCGATCCTGCGCGCCCGCCAGATGTGGGCCGGCGACCAGGCGCTCCCCGGCCTGCGCGAGGCCCTGGGCCTGACCGAGAACGCCGCCGCCCGGCCCGACGTCGACGAGGCCGAGGCGAGGGCCCGCGAGCTGGTCGCCGCGATGGAGGCGGCCGGCTGGGACCCCGCCGCCGTGACCGCCGACGGCGCGGTCGGCGACATCCTGCGGTTCGCCGCGACCGAGATCGTGCCCCGCCTGAACGGCACCGCCGACGAGATCACCAACGTCCTGCACGCCCTGGAGGGCGGCTACGTCCCCGCCGGTCCCAGCGGTTCGCCGCTGCGCGGCCTGGTCAACGTGCTGCCGACCGGCCGCAACTTCTACTCCGTCGACCCCAAGGCGGTGCCCAGCCGCCTGGCCTGGGAGACCGGCCAGGCGATGGCCGAATCGCTCGTCGAGCGCTACCGGGCCGACACGGGGGAGTGGCCCCGCTCGGTCGGCCTGTCGATCTGGGGCACCAGCGCCATGCGCACCTCGGGTGACGACGTCGCCGAGGTGCTCGCCCTGCTGGGCGTGCGCCCGGTCTGGGACGACGCCTCCCGCCGCGTCACCGGCCTGGAGATCGTGCCCGCCGCCGAACTGGGCCGCCCGAGGGTCGACGTCACCGTCCGCATCAGCGGCTTCTTCCGCGACGCCTTCCCCCACGTGGTGGCGCTCATGGACGACGCGGTCCGGCTCGTGGCCGACCTCGACGAGGCGGACAACTACGTCCGCGACCACGTCAGGGCCGACGGGTCGACGCTGCGCGTCTTCGGCTCGGCCCCCGGTGCCTACGGCGCCGGTCTGCTCCCGCTGATCGACAGCCGCACCTGGCGCGACGACCGCGACCTCGCCGAGGTCTACGCCGTGTGGGGCGGCTTCGCCTACGGCCGGGGCGTGGACGGCGTGCCGGCGCGGGAGGCGATGGAGGCGGCGTACCGGAGGATCAACGTCGCGGCGAAGAACGTCGACACCCGCGAGCACGACATCGCCGACTCCGACGACTACTTCCAGTACCACGGCGGCATGATCGCCACCGTCCGCGCCCTCACCGGACGCGACCCGAAGGCCTACATCGGCGACTCGACCCGGCCCGACGCGGTCCGCACCCGCAGCCTCACCGAGGAGACCAGCCGCGTCTTCCGCGCCCGGGTGGTCAATCCGCGCTGGCTGGCCGCCATGCGCCGCCACGGCTACAAGGGCGCCTTCGAACTGGCCGCCACCGTCGACTACCTGTTCGGCTACGACGCCACCACGGGCGTGGTCGCCGACTGGATGTACGACAAGATCGCCGCCACCTACGTCCTGGACGAGGAGAACCGCAAGTTCCTCGGCGAGTCGAACCCCTGGGCCCTGCACGGCATCGCCGAGCGGCTGCTGGAGGCGGCCGGACGCGGCATGTGGGCCGAGCCCGACCCCGAGATCATGGCGGCCCTGCGGCAGGTGTTCCTGGACACCGAGGGCGACCTGGAATCTACATCGTAAAGGCGTCGGGCGGCAGGTAGTCGGCCCGCCGCCCCGGCGTCGCCGCCGCGATGCCCTCACGGTGTAACAGGCCCGCCAGCAGCAACGACACCTCCCTGCCGGGCAGCCGGTCGCGGGCCCGCCGGCGCAGCAGCCCGTTGAGCACGGGCACGAGCGCCCCCGCCTTCGAGGGCGGATCGGGGTCGCGGGTGGTGGCCAGGCCGAGCACCGACATGGCCGTGCCGAGGAAGGGCGGCCGCCCCTCGACGGCGGTGTAGATCGTCGCGCCCAGCGACCACAGGTCGGCCGCCGGGGTGGCCGGGCCGCCGCTCATCCGCTCGGGCGCGATGAAGTCGACCGTGCGGGTGACCGGGACGGTCGTCGGGGCCGTCGCCTCGTGTTCGAGGGCCGCGATGCCGAAGTCGGTCAGCACCACCCGGTCGCCGGTCAGCAGCACGTTGGCCGGTTTGATGTCGCCGTGGACGACCCCGGCGTCGTGGGCGTGCCGCACGCCCGCCAGGAGCTGGTAGCCGATCCACGCCGACCAGTGGACCGGCAGCGAGCCCAGGTGCTCGATGGTCTGCTGGAGGGTCAGCCCTTCGAGGAATTCGGTCACGATGTAGAGGCGGCCGTTCTCCTCCAGCAGGTCGTGGACCGTGATGATGGCCGGGTGGCTGAGCCGGGCCGCGGAGCGGGCCTCGTTGAGCGCCTTGCGCCGGGCCAGCTCCATGTCGGGCCGGTCGGTGCGGTAGGGCGGCTGGACTTCCTTGATCGCGACGTCGCGCTTCAGCAGCAGGTCGTGGGCCTGCCACATGATGCCCGAGCCGTCACGGCGGATCGGGATGGTGAGCTGGTAACGGGCCCCCAGCAGTTTCTGCTTCGCGCGTTCGGGTCTCACCGGAGGACCGGGCGTGCCCGACGTGGAGCTCCCATGGTGAGCCTGCGCCGTGTGCTTACCGATCTGAACCAACCACCTGTCTGACCCGAATCCGAGCTCCCCATGCGCTCAATATTCTCGTGGTCCGAAGGCGGTTTCGCTCCGTATCCGGGAGATCTAGAGCAACCCGATTCCCAGGATGATCGTACCCGCCGCCAGCGACGCCCCGCCCAGCCCGGTGAGCCAGATCAGGCGGTTGGGGCGGGTGTCCTTCGGCCGTACGACCGACAGGAAGAACCCCAGCGGCATCAGCACCGGCGCGGCCACGATGAGCCACTGCGCGAGGGACCGTAATCCGGGGGAGAGGCCGGCCTGGTCGAGATAGATCAGCGCCACGAGCGAGAAGAGCACGAGCACGCCGGCGTGGGCGTGTCCGGCACGCCACAGTCCCCGTCTGACTGGATTGTCCAGATATCCGGGTATACGTCCGAGTATGTGAGCGAGCAGACTGGCCCCACCGAAGGCGACGCCGGGCACGGTGATCAGCAGGATCCCGGCGGTGGTAAGGGTGGAGGGAGACATTAGAGCGCACCCCGATCTG
This sequence comes from Herbidospora yilanensis, assembly GCF_001570565.1. Taxonomy (GTDB): domain Bacteria; phylum Actinomycetota; class Actinomycetes; order Streptosporangiales; family Streptosporangiaceae; genus Herbidospora; species Herbidospora yilanensis. The sequence goes on from NZ_BBXE01000019.1 coordinate 205,970, forward strand.
ATTGGATAGTCGCACTGTCTGATGATTATTGGATAGCGAGACTATCTGGTCAACCCGTTTGAAGATCGCATGGCGATTCAGGCGAGTTGTCGGTCGGTTCGGGGAAGATATGAAGCAGACACGTCCCCCGAGTGGAGGTATCACCGATGGCGAGCAGGGACACCGGCGGTCAGAAGCAGACGGGCCGGCAGGAGACCGAGACCGAGCAGGTCGAGGAGCAGTCGGGAAGCGACGTCCAGGAGCGCCACGAGAAGCTCAGCGACGACGTCGACTCCATCCTCGACGAGATCGACGAGGTCCTCGAGGAGAACGCCGAGGAGTTCGTCCGGTCCTATGTGCAGAAGGGTGGCGAGTAAAGGGGCCAACGCCCACCTCGCCCACGTCCCTCGTCGCGGTCGCGGAACCCTCCGCCGGCCGCGACGAGTCGTTTCCGGCGAAAATTTCCGATCATGAACCCGGTTCGCGGTGAGCTGATCGGGAAGAGTGCAACCAGCGCTGTGACATGAGTAGGGTCGGCGTAAACAACACGACCTAGGAGGGAGTCGCGTGGCATCTCAGCAGGCCTGGATGAACAACCTCTTCACCAATACGGGTTCCTCGTCCTTCACCGAGTTCCTGCGTGGCTACGCCCCGGAGATGCTCCCGGGCAACCGCGACGCGCTGCCCGCCCCCGTCGGCGAGCAGATCCCCCACGCGACCACGATCGTGGCGGTCACCTGCGCCGGCGGCGTGGTGATGGCCGGCGACCGGCGTGCCACCTCGGGCAACATGATCTCCAACCGGGACATGGAGAAGGTCTTCCGGACCGACGAATACTCCTGCATGGGCATCGCCGGCACCGCCTCGACCGGCATCGAGATGGCCCGCCTCTACCAGGTCGAGCTGGAGCACTACGAGAAGCTCGAAGGCCGCTCCCTGTCGACCGACGGCAAGGCCAACCGCCTCGCCGCCATGGTGCGCGGCAACCTGGGCGCCGCCATGCAGGGCCTCGTCGTCGTCCCGATCTTCGCGGCCTACGACGAGAAGATCGGCGGCGGCCGCATCTTCGGCTACGACGTCGGCGGCGGCCCCTACGAACACCAGCTCTACCACTCGATCGGCTCCGGTTCGATCTTCGCCCGCGGCTCGCTGAAGAAGCTCTACCGCGAGAACGCCGCGCCCGACGAGGCCGTGCTGACCGTGCTCCAGGCGCTCTACGACGCCGCCGACGACGACTCGGCGACGGGCGGCCCCGACGTGACGCGCAAGATCTGGCCGGTCGTGGCGGTCATCACCGACGAGGGCTTCCGCCGTCTTCCCGACGAAGAGGTCACCGCCGCCGTCGAGACGCTGCTGGCCGGCCGGATGATCGATCCCGACGGTCCGACCGCCCCGCTGCGCTAGAAAGGAAGCCCACAGGTGTCCATGCCGTTCCCTTACGCGTCGCCTGAACAGATCATGCGCGACCGCGCGGAATACGCGCGGAAGGGCATCGCCCGAGGCCGCAGCGTGGTCGTGGTCCAGTACGCCGACGGCATCCTGCTGGTGGCCCCGAACCCGTCCAAGGCGCTGCACAAGATCAGCGAGATCTACGACCGCATCGGCTTCGCCGCCGTCGGCCGCTACAACGAGTTCGAGACCCTCCGCCAGGCCGGCATCCGCTACGCCGACGTCAACGGCTACAACTACAACCGCAACGACGTCACCGCCCGCGCGCTGGCCAACGTCTACGCCAGCCAGCTCGGCATGATCTTCACCGACTCGATCAAGGCCCTGGAGGTCGAGATCGTCGTCGCCGAGGTCGGCGAGACGTCCGACCAAGACCAGATCTACCGCCTCACCTTCGACGGCTCGGTCTTCGACGAGCAGGGCATGGCCGTCATCGGCGGCCAGTCCGACACGGTGGCCACCCGCCTGAAGGAGCGCTACCGTCCGGGCGCGCCCCTGGCCGACGCCCTCGACGCCGCCCTGAGCGCCCTGACCGAACCGGGCGGCGAACGCCCCTCGGCCGCCCAGCTCGAGGTCGCCGTCCTCGACCGCAACCGCGAACACCGCAAGTTCCTGCGCCTCAGCGGCCCCCGCCTGGAGCGCCTCCTCACTCCCGCCCAACCGGCTGCCCCCGAGACCCCCGCCGCCCCCACGACCCCCGAAGGCGGCCCGAAGCCCCCGCCCACGGCCCCCGAGGGCGACATCGACACGGGCTCCGAACCACCGCTCTAACCGAACAGACGCCGTATGGGCCGCCCGCCGATGTCGGCGGGCGGCCCCATACGTGCTCCGCTCGCTCGGAAGGGCTGAGAATCCCCAGCGCAATGCTCGCTCAAGCGAGAGACGAGGAGCTCGCCCGATGGAGGCGACCGGACCGATGACCGATGAGGAGCTCGCCGAGATCGAGGAACTGGTCGACGCCACCACTCCCGGGCCCTGGTACGTGCGCAACCTCGACGACGAGTACGCCATGTGCCTGGTCGCTGTCGGCACCACCCCCGACACCGGGCGCGGTGAACGCCGTCCGGAGTTCGACCACGGGGAGATCGTGGCCGGCACCCTCATTCAGCAGCCCCGTTACGTCGACGTCGCCGACGGACGCTGGGACGAGAACGCCCGGTTCATCGCCGAGGCCCGGCGGCACGTGCCCCGGCTGGTCGCCGAGGTCCGGCGGCTCCAGCGGCTGCTCGCCGAAGCGCGGCACGACCACGCCGAGATCTGACGGCGGCGCCGCCCGAAGCCCGCCCGAGGGGGCCGCCGCGGTCTCCCCGATCGGCATTCGAACGGTGCGGAGGGGACCGCCGCGATCAGGCCTTCTCATGACGCCGTCACCGTCCGACGCCGGACCCGGAGGGTGGCCCCGGAGTGGTCGGGTGGCCGGCCAGGCGGAGCCGTAACGGAGAATCCGCTCTTTCCACGAACGGCGCGAGGTTTTGAGCGGTGCTTTCGGATTCCCCCATACAGCTCAACTTGCACGGACTTAACACGGGTTTCGCTAGGCTCGTCCCGCTATGACGATCACATTCCGGCGGGCCCTGCTGGCCCTGGCCGTCCTCCCGATTGCCGCCTGTTCCTCTCCTGCCGAGACGGCGGCCCCCGCTCCAACGGTCACCGCCACGGTCACCGAGACCGTCACGGCCCCCGCGCCGCAGCCGACGGAGACCGTCGCGGAGCCCACGGAGAGCGCCGCGCCGACCCAGACGCCCCAGGTGAGCGCCGACGTCGACAAGGAGGACCCGATCTCGGCCCGCACCCCGAAGATCAAGTCGGCCAAGTTCCAGTACGACGAGGGGCACGACTTCACCCAGATGTCCCCGAGCGCCGACGGCGTGCTGCGCGGCCGGATCGTCTCCGTCGAGGGCGACGAGGCCCGTTATGTGCCGGTCCGTTACGCGGGTGGTGACTTCGTCGGGCCCGAGGGCGGCATGACCTACGCCGCGCCGATCGCCCCGGACGTGGTGTTCCTCAGCGCGGTCGGCTGCAAGGGCAACGACCAGACGATCAACTCGGCCGCGCTCGGCACCGAGAAGTGCCCGCGCGAGCGTCTGCTGGAGCTCGCCGCGCAGGGCGAGCCCACCTCGCTGATCACCGTGAAGAGTGGCCAGATCGTGAAGGTCGTCGAGATCTATTACTGAGGTTCGCGGGGAATGTAGACGACCATGAGTTTCCTACCGCACACGACGGATCTGGGAATAGGGTGAGGTGATGGATCGTCGCATCTTCGGGCTGGAGAACGAGTACGGCGTCACCTGCACGTTCCGGGGCCAGCGCAGGCTGTCCCCCGACGAGGTGGCCCGCTACCTGTTCCGGCGAGTGGTGTCCTGGGGCCGATCGAGCAACGTCTTCCTCCGCAACGGCGCCCGTCTCTACCTCGACGTCGGCAGCCATCCTGAGTACGCCACCCCTGAATGCGACAACGTCGTGGAGCTGGTCACCCATGACAAGGCGGGCGAGCGCATTCTCGAAGGGCTGCTCGTCGACGCCGAGAAGCGCCTCCGCGAGGAGGGCATCGCCGGTGACATCTACCTGTTCAAGAACAACACCGACTCGGCCGGCAACTCCTACGGCTGCCACGAGAACTACCTCGTCGGCCGGCACGGCGAGTTCGGCCGCCTGGCCGACGTCCTGATCCCCTACCTGGTCACCCGGCAGATCATCTGCGGGGCCGGCAAGGTGCTGCAGACCCCGCGCGGCGCCGTCTACTGCGTCTCCCAGCGGGCCGAGCACATCTGGGAGGGCGTGTCGTCGGCGACGACGCGGAGCCGTCCCATCATCAACACCCGCGACGAACCCCACGCCGACGCCGAGCGCTTCCGCCGGCTCCACGTCATCGTGGGCGACTCCAACATGAGCGAGACGACCATGCTGCTCAAGGTCGGCGCCACCGACCTGGTGCTGCGCATGATCGAGGCGGGCGTGGTGATGCGCGACCTGTCGCTGGAGAACCCGATCAGGGCGATCCGCGAGGTCTCCCACGACATGACCGGCCGCCGCCGGGTGCGGCTGGCCAACGGCCGCGAGGCCTCCTCGCTGGAGATCCAGCAGGAATACCTCGGCAAGGCGAAGGACTTCGTCGACCGCCGCGGCGGCGACGAGACCAGCAAGCGGGTCCTCGAACTCTGGGAGCGCACCCTGCGCGCCGTGGAGACCGGCGACCTCGACCTGGTCTCGCGGGAGATCGACTGGGTCACCAAATATCAGCTCATTGAACGTTACAGAAAGAAGTACGACCTCCCGCTCTCCTCGCCGCGGGTCGCCCAGCTCGATCTGGCCTACCACGACGTGCACCGCAAGCGGGGGCTGTTCTACCTGCTGCAGAAGCGGGGGTCGGTCGAACGGGTCGCGTCCGACATCAAGATCTTCGAGGCGAAGTCGGTTCCGCCGCAGACCACGCGGGCCCGGCTGCGCGGCGAGTTCATCCGCAAGGCCCAGGAGAAGCGGCGCGACTTCACCGTCGACTGGGTCCACCTGAAGCTCAACGACCAGGCCCAGCGGACCGTCCTCTGCAAGGACCCGTTCCGAAGTGTTGACGAACGGGTCGACAAGCTGATCGCGGGAATGTGATCTCCTTACGACGGGCAGACGGCGGGTTCGGGTAGTGTGACCCGAACCCGCTGTCATATTCCTGAGGACTTTCACATGCGCCGCCGCACGGCCATAACCGCCGCCGCACTTCCTTTGCTGCTGTCCGCCGTCGCGTGCGGCACCGCACAGAAGACGGCCACCGGAGCCAGCCCTTCCGCCGCCGCCACGAGCGCCGCGCCCAGCGCCGCCGCCTCGTCGGACGCCGCCGCGGCCGCCCCGGTCGGCCCCGCCGCCGACCCGAAGGACATCAAGGTCACCGGCGCGCTGGGCAAGAAGCCCAGTGTCACCTTCCCGAAGGGCGGCCCCGCGCTGACCTCGTCCGCCCGTGTCATCTCCGAGGGCGACGGCGCCGGCGCCGCCGAGGGTGACACGCTGGTCGCCAAGGTGAGCGTCTGGACGTGGGACGGCAAGGAGAACAAGGCCACCGGCTCCGCCTACGACACCGGCCAGTCGGAGTTCGTGCCGATCAGCCAGCAGCAGATGCCCAAGGCGCTCTACGACGGCCTGCTGGGCAGCAAGCCCGGCGGTCGCGTGCTCGTCGTGGTCGGCAAGGACTCGATCGACCCGGCCGTGGTCGAGCAGGCCAAGAGCCAGGGCACCGACTTCACGACCAGCTCGCAGGTGCTGGTCATCGACGTCGTGTCGGCGACCGCCAAGGCCGCCAAGGGCAAGGCCGCCGACCCAGCCATCGAGGGTGTCAAGCTTGTCAACCCGGGTGACGACAGCGCTCCGACGCTGACCACCACGACCACCGCGCAGCCGCCGAAGGACCTGACGGTCAAGACCGTCATCCAGGGTGACGGCCCGAAGGTCTCCGAGAACCAGACGGTGATGGTCCACTACACCGGCAAGATCTGGGGCACCGACAAGCAGTTCGACAGCTCGTGGGAGCGCAAGCAGCCGACCTCGTTCGCGCTCAACCAGGTCGTGCCCGGCTGGAAGCAGGGCCTGACCGGCGTCAACGTCGGCAGCCGCGTCCTCATCACGATCCCGCCGGCCCTCGGCTACGGCGAGGCCGGCCAGCCCGACGCCGGCATCAAGGGCACCGACACCCTGGTGTTCGTCGTCGACGTGCTCGGCGCGCTGTAAGCCGGTAAAGATGGACGACCTCGCGGCGGTCGCGGCCCTCAACGATCCCGTCCGCCGTGAGCTCTACCGATTCGTCACCTCGAAAGGCCGCCCGGTCGGGCGCAACGAGGCCGCCGAGGCGGTCGGCGTCGCGCGCCCCCTGGCGGCCTTTCATCTTGACAAGCTTGTCGAGGCGGGCCTCCTGGAGGCCGATTTCGCCCGCCTGACCGACAAAAAGGGCCCCGGCAGCGGGCGCCCGGCGAAGGTCTACCGCCGCGCCCCGGGGGAGCACGTCGTGAGCGTGCCGCCGCGCGACTATCGCACCCTCGCCCTCGTCCTGGCCGAGGTGGTCGACTTGCTGGGCGGCGACGAGGTGGCCGAGAAGGCCGCCCACCGCATCGGCGCCCGCCTCGGCGCGGAGAGCGCCGCCACCTCACTCCCCGGCCTCCTCGCCGAACGCGGCTACGAGCCCTACGACGACGACGGCGTGCTGCGCCTGCGCAACTGCCCCTTCCACGTGCTCGCCGAGGAGCAGCCGCTGCTGGTGTGCTCGATGAACCTCTCCCTCTGCCGGGGCCTGCTCGAAGGCCGGGGCGAGCCCGGCGCGCCCCGGCTCGACCCGCTGCCGGGGGAGTGCTGCGTCGTCTTCCCCCAAGAGATCTCTAAAACAAATCAAAGTTGACATAGAAGGCCCGGCTTTGCGACGGTGAGGTCATGCACCTGGCCCAGTTCAACGTCGCCCACATGCGCGCGCCCGTCGACGACCCCCTGCTGACCGAGTTCGTCGCCGCCCTCGAACCCGTGAACACGCTGGCCGACGCCGCGCCGGGCTTCGTGTGGCGCGCCATCGCCAACCCGGACGACCCCGAAGAGACCATCACCCACGAGTTCGGCGACCACCTGCTGATCAACTACTCGATCTGGGAGTCCCGCGAGACGTTGTGGAACTTCGTCTACCGCTCGGCCCACCTGGCGATCCTCCAGCGGCGGCGCGAGTGGTTCCACCGCGTGGCCGAGCCCTACACGGTGATGTGGTGGGTGCGGGAGGGCGAGATCCCGTCGTTCAAGGAGGCGTGGCACCGGCTGACCCTGCTGAGGGAACAGGGCCCGTCGCCGGACGCCTTCACCTTCAAAGAGTTCTACGAACCCAACGGCGATCGGGGATAGGGGGTCACTCCGCCGCGCCGTCCGGGGTCCTCTCCTTCCGCCCCGTTACGGCTCCGCCCGCCCGGCTCCGCCCGCCGCCCCCGGCCCGCGCCGCATCCGGCGCCAACCGGCCGCGCCCGCATCGCGCGGCCACGAGCAGGTGTTCGCCACAAGCCAGACCGGCAGTGGCCGGGACCCGGCGCGTCGCCGGTCAGCCGGGCAGGAGGGTGGCGGCGTGGCGGCCGGCCGCCGCCGAGGTGAGGAAGCAGGCCAGGTCCTGGTCGAGTTTGCGGCCCATGGTCGACAGACCCACCGGGGAGGCCTTGAGGGCGTCGTACAGGCCGTCGACCTGGACCTTCACCAGGTTGTGGCGTTCGCCCAGGGGCTTTGCCTGGTGCTCGACCCTGGCGCCGAACGCGCCGCCCAGCTCCGGGACGACGACGTCGGCGCGGGTCAGGGCGACGCGGCCGTAGGCGGTGAGACTGTGATGGGAGACGCCGATGTGGCGCTCGCGGAGGTCGCCCTCGCTGACACGCAGGGCGGCCACCGGGCGGCCGTTCAGAACGCCGGCGGCGTTGATCGCCTCGCCCGCCGAGACGCCCGAGAAGCCCCACTTCGTTCCGGTGCCCAGGTTGCCGGGACCCTGGGCCACGACGGTCAGGTCGGCGTTCAGGATGTGGCGGGCGGCCAGCAACCCCGTGTGGGTCGTCACCGCCTCCAGGTCGCCGCCGAACGCCTGGCCGACCGTGACAACGCCTGTCAACCAGCCGATCTCGCGCAGCTTCGCGCACGCCATCGAGAACCACGCCGGGAGCGCGCCGCCGTCGAGCATCACGTAGGCGACCCGGGCCGCCGGGCGGTCCCGATAGAGGCCGCACAGGATCGCGGGCAGCGCGGAGTGCAGGTCGGCGACCACGACCGGCATCCCGTCGAGGGAGTCGGCCTCCCGGAGGACCTCGTGGTGAGGGGAGTCCTGCTCGTCGGCGCCCAGAACCGTGGCCTGCAACGGGGTGTAGCGGGCCTTGACCAGATGGCCCGGCCCTGAAGGATCTTGTGGCAAACGGTCGGGAACGGCCACCACCATGGCGTAACCTCCCGTACCGAGGCCCATGGCGAGGGCGGTCGTGTTCAGCAGCACCGTGTCGCCGGGCTCGGGGCGGCCCACCAGTGGCGGATAGGCCAGCGCCCGGCATCGGGAGCCGTCGTCGACGGCGACCTCGATCTCGAGCGCGCCGGGCCATTCGCGCCTGATCTCACGGACCTCGCCCCTGCGCCATCTGATCACCGGAAAAGGGTAGCGTTCGAGTCAGGAAGGAGGGCCGATGTCGCGGCGGAAGACGGAACGGTTGCTGAATCTGGTGATCTGCCTGCTGTCGACCCGGCGTCCGCTGAGTGCGGAGCAGATCCGCTTCGCGGTGCCGGGGTACGACCCGGTCAACGACGAGGCCTTCCAGCGGATGTTCGAGCGGGACAAGAACGAGCTCCGCGAGATCGGCATCCCGATCGAGGTCCAGAAGGACCCGTGGGAAGACGACCCGGGCTATCGCATCGTCAAGCAGTCCTACGAACTGCCCGAGATCACCCTGGAGCCCGACGAGGCCGCCGTGCTCGGCCTGGCCGCGCAGGTCTGGCAGCGGGCCAGTCTCGCCGAGGCGGCCGGGGGCGCGATGCTCAAGCTGAAGGCCGGCGGGGTCGAGACCGACCTGGCCGAAGGGCCCCTTGAGCTGCGGGTCGACACCCGCGACGCGGCTTTCACCCCGTTGTGGGAGGCCGTCCGCGACCGCCGCGCCGTCACCTTCCACTACCGCTCCGCGGGCAGCGAGACGGTGCTGAAGCGCGTGGTCGAGCCGTGGGGCGTGCTCTCGCGCCGCGGCCGGTGGTACGTCGTCGGCCACGACCGCACCCGCGACGGCACCCGCGTCTTCCGGCTCAGCCGGATCACCGGCGACGTCACGCCCACCGGGCGGCCCGGCACCGTCGAGGTGCCCGAGGGCACCGACCTGCGGGCGCTGGTGGCGTACGCGGGAGACGACCCGGGCCCCGAACGGACCGCCACGGTGCGCGTGCGCCCCGGCACCTGCCAGGGCCTGCGCCATCTCGCCCGCGAGGTGCGGCCCGGCGCCGACTGGGACGAGGCCGACATCGTGTTCACCGACCCCGAGAGGCTCGCGGGCTGGCTGGCCAGCCTCGGCCCCGACGCGGTGATCGACGGCCCGCCCGACGCCCGCGAGGCCGTGCTCCGCCGTCTGAAGGGCGCTCTCCATTGAACGGCCCGACGCCCCGGGCCACCCGAATCCGTTTCGTGAAGGATGCCTTCCGGTGAACGATCGGCTCCCCAGGCTGCTCGCCCTCGTGCCCTACCTGATGTCCCACCCCGGCGCCTCGGTGCCCGAGGTCGCCAAGGTTTTCGGGCTCAACGAGAAGCAGCTCATCGACGACCTCCAGCTCGTCTGGATGTGCGGCCTGCCCGGCCACACCCCCGGCGACCTGATCGACGTCTCCTGGGACGGCGGCGAGATCCTCATCGACAACGCCGACACCATCGCCCGGCCGCTCAAGCTCGGCGTCGACGAGGCCAGCGCCCTCCTGGTGGCGCTCCGGATGCTCGGCGAACTGCCCGAGTTCGCCGGCGGCGAGGTCCTGGGGCGGGTCGTGGCCAAGCTGGAACAGGCCGCCGGCGACGGCGCCGCCGCCGTCAGCACCCAGGTCACCGTCGAGGTCGAGGCCGCCCCGGGCGCGCTGGCGACCGTGACCGACGCCGCCCGGCGCAAGCGCCGCCTCTCGCTCGTCTACTACACCCCCGGCCGCGACGAGGTCACCCCCCGCGAGGTCGACCCGCTGCGGGTGGTCCTGGTCGACGGGCGCCACTACCTTGAGGGCTGGTGCTACCGGGCCGAGGCGATGCGGATGTTCCGCGTCGACCGCATCCAGGAGGTCGCCGTCCTCGACGTCCCCGCCGACCCGCCCGCCGAGGCCGAGCCGATGGACGTCACCCAGGGCGTCTTCCGCCCGTCCGAGACCGACGAACTGGTCGAGCTGGAGGTCACCCCGTCGGGGCGCTGGATCTCCGAGTACTACCCGGTCGAAGAGGTCGAGGAGCTCGGCGAGGGCCGCCAGCGGGTCGCGCTGCGCGCCCGCGACCAGGGCTGGCTGGTGCGGCTGGCCCTGCGGCTGGGCGACTCGGGCAAGGTCGTCCGTCCCGAGAGCCTGGCCGAACGGGTGGCCGAGACCGCCAAGCTGACCCTGGCCAACTACGAGGGCCGCCTGTAGGGGGAAGCCGGGACTTCGTCCCGCCCGGCGGTGCAGAAATCATGTCGGCCGGGTGACCTGTTTTCGGCTGATCAAGAGGGATGTTCGTGATCTGGTTATTCGTCGGACTGGGGGCCGCAGGGCTGCTCCTGTTGGGGTTTCTGGCCGTTCGGGTCTTCATCGCGGCCCAGGGACTGGGGGCCGAAATCGAGCGGGCCAAGAACCGAATGGACCCGATTCGTCCCCCTGAAGGGTGATGAGCACTGCGATCGCAGCGTACGATCGGGCAAGGACGTGCATCACCCGCCCCTTAAGGACGTGTCATGGGAAGCCTGGGACCCACTGAGCTGATCATCATCGGGCTCATCATCATCCTGCTGTTCGGCGCCAAGAAGCTCCCCGACACGGCTCGTGCCCTGGGCCAGTCGCTGCGCCTGTTCAAGAAGGAGACGCAGAAGCTCCGCGAGGAGGACGACGACAAGTCCACCGTGGTGCAGGCGCAGGCCGAGACCGTGACGCCGCAGCCCGCCCCGGCGCCGCCGGCGCAGATCCCGCCCGCCACGCCGACGCCTTCGGTCGAAGACCGGCTGCGCCAGCTCGAAGAGGAGAACGCGAAGCTCCGCGCCACCTCGCAGCCGGCCGCGCAGCCGTCCGACAAGAAGAACTGACCCCCGCCGCACCTTCTTTCGAGACAGGATCATGGGATGGCCCTGTTGAAGAGGTCGTCGACGCCGAAGCCCTCGGCCGCGGCGGACGATCCCGATGGGCGCATGTCGCTCATGGACCACCTCCGCGAGCTGCGGAACCGCCTGTTCAAGATGATCATCGGCGTCGTGCTCGCGACGATCCTGGGTCTGGTCTTCTTCGACCCGATCTGGGATTTCATGACCGGCCCCTTCTGCCGGCTGCCCGACGCCTACCGGCTCGGCGGCGGCAAAGAGTGCAGCCTGGTGGTCGGCAGCGTCACCGGCGGTCTGTTCATCAACCTGAAGGTCGCCTTCATCTTCGGCATCGTGGTCGCCTCGCCGCTGTGGATCTACCAGCTCTGGGCGTTCGTGACGCCGGGCCTCTACCGCAACGAGAAGCGCTACAGCTACACCTTCCTCGGCCTGGCGTTCCCGCTGTTCCTGGCCGGCGCGACGCTCGCCTACCTGACGATGGACAAGGGCCTGTCGCTGCTGCTGGGGTTCGTGCCCGAGAACGCGGTGCCGCTCATCGACGTCAACGACTATCTGACGTTCCTGATGATGATGCTGCTGATCTTCGGCGTGTCGTTCCTGCTGCCGCTGCTGCTGGTCTTCCTGAACCTGATCGGCGTGGTCCGCTACGAGACCGTGGCCAAGCACCAGCGCATGGTGATCTTCGGGTTCTTCGTCTTCGCGGCCGTCGCGACCCCGAGCCAGGACCCGTTCACGATGCTCGCGCTCGCGCTGCCGATGATCGGCCTGTTCTTCGTGGCCGAGGCGTTCATGTACTTCCACGACAAGCGCGCCGACGCCGCCGCTGCCCTCAAGGCCCGGCAGATCGAAGAGGAGCTCGACGGAACCCCGGCCGAGTGAGCCGGCCCGTCGTCCTGGTGAACCCGGCCGCCCGAGGCGGCCGGGCGGCCCGCCGCCTCGGCCCGGTGCTGGCGCGGCTGCCCGATCCCGAGGTGATCACGGGCGCGTCGGCGGGCGACACGCTCGAACAGGCCCGCGCCGCCGTGCGGAGACGGCCGCCGGTGGTGGTCGCGTGCGGGGGTGACGGACTGGTGCACCTGGCCGTGCAGGCGGTGGCCGGCACGGGCGTGCCGCTGGCGATCATCCCCATGGGCACCGGCAACGACATCGCCGCCGACCTCGGCATCCCGCGCGACCCGTTGGCGGCGGCCGACCTGGTCGCCGGGGGAGTGCCCCGTGTCATCGACGCCGCCACCGTGGGCGACCGGTGGTTCGCCGGGGTGCTGGCCTGCGGGTTCGACTCCCGCGTCAACGAGCGCGCCAACACGATGACGGGCCCGGCCCGTTACGTCACCGCCGTGCTCCGGGAGCTCAGGGAGTTCCGGCCGATCCCCTTCCGGGTCACCCTCGACCACCACCCCGCCGTGGAGCTCGACGCGATGCTGGTGGCCGTGGGGAACACCCGGTCGTACGGGAACGGGATGAGGATCTGCCCGACCGCCCGGCCCGACGACGGGCTGCTCGACGTGATGATCCTCAAGGCGCTGCCGAAGGCCGCCTTCCTGCGGGCCTTTCCCCGGGTCTTCCTGGGCACCCATGGGAGACATCCGGCCGTGGAGATCCATCGTGCCGTCTCCGTGACCCTGGAGGCACCCGGCGTGATCGCCTACGCCGACGGGGAACGCGCCGGATCGACCCCGCTGACCTGCACGGCCCGTGCCGGTGCGCTGACGGTGATGACACGGCCGTAACCGGAATATCGGTAGGGTTGACGGCATGAGCACGCCTGCGGAACGCTACGCCGCCTTCCGTGACCAGCAGACCGAGTCGGGCCCTGCGCTCACCTCGTTCCGCGGGTTGTACGACTTCGAGCTCGACGAGTTCCAGCTCGACGCCTGCCAGGCGCTGGAGGCCGGAGACGGCGTGCTGGTGGCGGCCCCGACCGGGTCGGGAAAGACCGTGGTCGGCGAGTTCGCCGTCCACCTGGCCCTGGAGCAGGGCCGCAAGTGCTTCTACACGACGCCCATCAAGGCGCTGTCGAACCAGAAGTTCAACGACCTGGTGCGGCGCTACGGCGCCGCCAACGTGGGTCTGCTGACCGGTGACAACAGCGTCAACGGCGACGCCCCGATCGTCATCATGACGACCGAGGTCCTGCGCAACATGCTCTACGCGGGCTCCCAGACCCTGAGCGGGCTCGGCTACGTGGTCATGGACGAGGTCCACTACCTCGCCGACCGTTTCCGGGGCGCCGTCTGGGAAGAGGTGATCATCCACCTGCCCGAGTCGGTGCGCGTGGTCGCCCTGTCGGCCACGGTCTCCAACGCCGAGGAGTTCGGCGAGTGGCTGGGCGCGGTCCGGGGCGACACGACGGTGATCGTCGACGAGCACCGCCCGGTGCCGCTGTGGCAGCACATGCTGGTCGGCAACCGCCTCTACGACCTGTTCGCCAGCGAAGACGGCGCGACCCGCATCAACGCCAACCTGATGCGCATCTCCCGCGACGAGCAGCGCCTCAACCAGGCGCGCGGCAAACGCGGCTACAACCGCCCCAGGCGCTCCCCCCACGACCGCGCCCAGGTGATCGAGCGCCTCGACGCCGAGGGCCTGCTGCCGGCGATCACGTTCATCTTCTCCCGCGCGGGCTGCGACGCCGCCGTCAAGCAGTGCCTCTACGCCGGCCTGCGGCTCACCACCGACGAGGAGCGCCACGAGATCCGGCAACTCGTCGACGAGCGCACCGCCCACCTGCCCGACGAAGACCTCGCGGTGCTGGGCTACCTCGACTTCCGCGACTGCCTGGAGCGCGGCCTGGCCGCCCACCACGCGGGCATGCTGCCGGCCTTCAAGGAGGTCGTCGAGGAGCTGTTCACCAAGGGGCTGGTGAAGGCCGTCTTCGCGACCGAGACGCTGGCCCTGGGCATCAACATGCCGGCCCGCTCGGTCGTCATCGAGAAGCTCGACAAGTGGAACGGCGAGACCCACGCCGACCTGACCCCGGGCGAATACACCCAGCTCACCGGCCGGGCCGGCCGCCGCGGCATCGACGTCGAGGGCCACGCGGTGGTCGTCTACCAGCCCGGCATGGACCCGATCGGCGTCGCGGGCCTGGCCAGCACCCGCACCTACCCGCTGCGGTCGAGCTTCCGGCCGTCCTACAACATGGCCGTGAACCTGGTCGGCCAGGTCGGCCGCGAGCGGGCGCGGGCCCTGCTGGAAGACTCCTTCGCCCAGTTCCAGGCCGACCGCGCGGTCGTCGGGCTGGCCCGCCAGTTGCGCAAGCACGAAGACGCGCTGCGGGGCTACAAGGAGGCGATGACCTGCCACCTGGGCGACTTCCCCGAATACGCCGCGCTGCGCCGGGCGTTGTCCGACCGCGAGGCCGAGTTGTCCAAGCAGCGCGGCGCGGCCCGGCGGGCGCAGGCGGTGCAGAGCCTGGAGGTGCTGAAGGTCGGCGACGTGATCCGGGTCCCCGGCGGGCGCCGGGCCGGGCTGGCCGTCGTCCTCGACCCGGGGGTGAGCGTGCGCGGCGAGGGGCCGTCGCTGCTGGTGCTGACGGTCGGCAAGCAGGTCAAGAAGCTGACCCCGGCCGACTTCCCGGTGCCGGTCGAGCCGGTCGAGCACATCCGGGTGCCGCGCAACTTCAACGCCCGCAGCCCGAAGGAGCGGGCCAACCTGGTCGCCACCATGCACGCCAAGCTCGGCGACGTCGACCTGGGCAAGCCGGTGCGCGCCCGCGACCACGCGGCCGAAGACGACGAGATCCTGCGGCTGCGCCGCGAGTTGCGCCAGCACCCCTGCCACGGCTGCGACGAGCGCGAAGACCACGCCCGCTGGGCCGAGCGCTACTACAAGCTGCTGCGCGAGACCGAGGGCCTGCGCCGCCGCGTCGAGGGCCGCTCCCACGTGATCGCCCGCACCTTCGACCGGGTCTGCGGCATCCTCGACGAGCTCGGCTACCTCGACGGCGAGACCGTGACCGACGAGGGCCGCCGCCTCGCCAAGCTCTACACCGAGCTCGACCTGCTGACCGCCGAGTGCCTGCGCGGCGGCGTCTGGGAGAAGCTCGACCCCGCCGAACTGGCCGCCTGCGTCTCGTCGCTGGTCTACGAATCGCGCCAGACCGACGACAACCGCAGCCCCCGCGTCCCGGCCGGCGCCGCGAAAGAGGCGCTGGCGTCGATGGTGAAGTTGTGGGGCGACCTGGAGGCCGTCGAACAGGACCACGACCTGTCGTTCACCCGCGAGCCCGACATGAGCTTCGCGTGGGCGGCCTGGCGCTGGGCCAAGGGGCACACCCTCGACGCGGTGCTGACCGACAACGACCTGGCGGCGGGTGACTTCGTCCGGTGGATCAAGCAGTTGCTCGATCTGCTGGGCCAGTTGCGCGACGCGGCGCCCAAGGGCAGCAAGGTGCGCGAGACCTCCGGGAAGGCGATCGACGCCATGCGGCGCGGGGTGGTGGCCTACTCGTCGCTGACGTGAGAGAGGCGAACTGACCGGCCGGTCAGGCACGGGTAGTGGTCTGTTCGCCCACCGTATCCCCATGGGGAGATTCCGGGTGTTACACGGCGGAAATCCGCTATGTAACACCCCACGCCCCTGGAGGTCCGGATGTTCGCTCTCCTCGCCGCTGTCCTGTTCCTCGCCGCCCTCGTCTTCGCGATCGGCGGCTACGCCGTCGGCGCGGTCCTGACCGTGACCACGCTGACCATCGCCGGCGCCGTGTTCCTGGCCCTGCACCTGGGCGGATACGGCACCACGTGGAGTCTCAAGAAGTGACCTGACTTTGTAAAGGGCCGCTCCGCGATCACGCGGGGCGGCCCTTCCCGCATTTCCCGGCGCATTATTCGGTTACAATCGCTTTGGCCGACGCCAATTGAGCACATTAGCGGTACGACATCTCCGGACGATTGAGGAGTGTAATCCCCGATGAGCGCAACGGCCCCATCCGCATTGCTGCGCGTGTCCGGTCTGCATAAATCCTATTCCCGCTTGCCGGTGCTGAACGATGTCGGCTTCTCGCTCCGGGCCGGTGAGGCGGTGGCGGTGGTCGGGGCCAACGGGTCGGGGAAGACGACCCTGCTGCGGTGCGTCGCCGGGGCCGAGGAGGCCGACGAGGGGCTGGTCGAGTTCGACGGCGTCCCCCTGCGCGAGTCCGACCCCGCGGTGCGGGCGGCGATGGCCTGCCTGCTCGACGACGTCGACTACTTCCCCGACATGTCGGTCGTCGACCACCTGGCCCTCTACGCCTGGGCCCACGGCGCCGACGACCCCGACGGCCTGGTGGCCGCCACGTTGCGCGACCTCGACCTCGAAGGGGCCGCCGACCAGCTCCCGATCACCCTGTCGAGCGGCCAGCGCCACCGGCTCGGGCTGGCGTCCTGCCTGGTCAGGCCGCGACGGCTGCTGCTGCTCGACGAACCCGAGCAGCGTCTCGACGTGACGGGGCGAGCCTGGCTGGCCGACCGGCTCCAGAAGGAGAAGGCGGCCGGGGTGGCCGTGCTGTTCACCTCCCACGACCGCGAGCTGATCGACGCCGTCGCCGACCGCACGATCGAGGTGGCCGGATGACGGTCATCGGGGTGCGGGCCCTGCCGGGTGCCGCCGAGCTCCGCCACCGCCGGCGTGCCCGCCGCCCGCGCCGTCCTCTGGGCTTCCTGCTCTCGATGCTCATCGAGCGCCTCATCTACCTGGGCATCCTCGGCGGGCTCGTGGTGGAGGTCACCCAGGCCGGGGTGGCCCGCATCGAGGCCGGGGGCGGCGTGCCCGATCTGGTGCGCACGTCGGTCACCCAGCTCACGGCGGCGGTCCTGGCCCTGGTGTGCGTGGTGCTGCTGGCCAAGGCGCTGCTCGCGTTCGGCCCGCTCTACGCCGGGTCGCCGGTGCGGACGTGGCTGCTCAGCACCCCCGTCGACCGCGGCGCCCTGCTGCGCGGGCATCTGGCGGCGGCGACGGCGGTGGGGGCGGTGGTGGGCGCGCTCATCGGGTTCGTCTTCCTCGCGGTGACCCGGTTGTCGGTGCCGGTCGCCTCGTGGGTGGTGTGCTGGGCGGCGGCCGGAGTGGTGCTGGCCGGCCTGTGCGTGCTGGCGCAGGCGGGGGAGCGGCCGGTCGCGACCGTCCAGCGGTGGCTGAGCGTGGCGGCCTACGGGCTGGTCGGGGTCGCGGTGGCGGTGCTGGCGCTGCGGCCCGGCCTGACGCTGACCGGGCTGGAGTCGGCGGGGCCCGTCCCGTTCACCGTGGCGGCGGCGGTCGCGCTGGCGGCGGCGGTGGCCACGGCCGAGTGGGCGCGGCGCGGCCTCGGGGCGATGACGCGGGGGAAGGTGTCGTCCGGGGCCGAGCTGGCCACCGCGACCCACGTGTCGGTGTTGTCCCTCGACGTGACGATGTTCTGGTCGATCGTGCTCGAACGGCGGGCGCGGGCGGTGGCGCGGGTGCGTCCGGCGGCGATCCGCGGAAATCGGTTCATCGCATTGGTGAAAAGCGATCTGGCGCGAATCCGGCGCATGCCGACCGGATTCTTCATGTGGGCGGCGCTGATTTTCGTTCCTTATGGCGCCTATGTCGTCGGGCTGGCGGCTTTTCTGCCCGCGCTGCACACCGTGACGGCATTCGCGGCCGTCGACAGATTGGCGGCCGGTTTGCGGGTCGTTTCGCGTTCTCCGGCTATTCGCCGGGCGCTGGGCGGCTCCGATCTGACGCTGACGCTCACGTTCCTGACGGTCCCGGCCGCCGGGGCGGTGGTCTGGTCGGCCGTCACCTGGGCGCTGGTTCCCGGCTTGCCGCTCCTGACGGCGGCGGTGTCGGCCGTGGGCGCGCTGGCGGTGACCTACCGGGTGGCGACCCGGCCGCCGCTCGACTACTCCAGCCCGCTGGTGGACGTCGGGCTGTTCGGCCCGACGCCCCTGGGGCTGATCCTGCAACTGGTGCGCGGCCCGGCGCTGCTGGCGGGGCTGGCCCTCCTGCAGACCGTGATCGCCGGGTGACTAGCAGCAGGCGTACGAGCACGAGAGCACCTCGGTGCACGTGGTGAAGGTCAGCAGCACGATCGGCACGCCGCCCGCGCGTTTGCGCATGTTCTGGGCGAGCAGCACGAGCCGCTGGCGTTCGGTGGAGTAGCCGCCGATCTCGCCGTTGAAGAACGACATCATGCGGTCGACGGTCTTCTCCAGGTCGGGTTCCTCACCCTTGACGAAGGCCGCGCCGGAGCCGACGAAGTCGTCGATGCCGGGCACCGTCGCCCACGACCGCTGGAGCTCCACGAGCAGGGCGGTCACATCGTAGGGCGGCTTCGCCTGCTCAGCGTCGTCCACGGGGGCCTCCTCGGATGTGCGGCAGGTGCAGGGGTGACACGATCGCGGGGTCGTCGCGGCGCAGCGCGGCCAGCGCGACCCCGGCGGCGCCGAGCATGAGGCCGTGACCCCGGGGCCAGGCCAGGTCGTCGTGGTGGGCGGCCAGGGCGCGGCGGGTCATCTCGCGGGCCAGGTCGCCGTCGCCGTCCTCGGCGTGTTCGGGCGGCGCGAGGGAGAGGATCTCGGCGATGCCGGCCGAGCCGTGGCACAGGCACATGTCGTAGACGAGGGCGGGGTGGGTGGCGGCGGCCCGGCGGGCGGCCGCGAACCCGATCCGGGCCTCCTGCGGGGCGAGCCGGCCTCGGGTGAGGGCGATGCCGGGCGCGCCGTAGCACCAGTCGTACCGGGTGATGTCGGGTTCGAGGGTCAGGTCGCCGTCGGGGCCGCGCTCGTGGGCGGTGCGGGCGTCGCGCCAGTTCCCGTCGTGGAACCACGTGCGTTCGTAGGCGACGGCCCGTCCGGCCGCCGCCAGGAAGACGGGCTCGCCGGTCGCGCCGGCGAGTTCGGCCAGGGCGAGGGCGCATCCGGCCGCGCCGTGGGCGTAGCCGACGAAGCCGGGCGTCCACGACAGGGTGCCGTCGGCGTCGTCGCCGCTGCCGATCAGCGTGGTGCCCAGGTCGGTCGCGAGGCCGAGGCCGGTCGGGTTCCCGAGGGCGTGGGCGGTCAGGACGGCCAGCAGCGCGCCGGCCGTCCCGTCGATCACGTCGGCGGGGCCCTCGCCGGTCAGCGCGGCGCGGGCGGCGGCGTCCACGAGGGCGAAGCCGCGTTCGACCAGTTCGGCGTCGCCGATGGCGTCTCCGGCCAGGGCGACGGCGAGGCCGGTGCCGGAGGTGCCGCTGTAGAGACCGGGGCCGGGCAGGGCGGAGGCGGTCGCCAGCGCCTGCCGGGCCGCCTTCGCGGCGAGGCCGGTGAAGGCGGGGTCGCCGAGCTGGGAGAGGAACAGGGCCATTCCGGCGGTGCCGTCGTAGACGTCGGCGCTCATCGGGACCCACCCGGCCCGGCCGCCGACGTCGGGGTGGGGTTTGAGCCAGGTGCAGCGGTCGCCGTGGACCAGGGCGTCGGCGGCCATCCGCCGGGCGAGCCGTTCCGCCTCGCCGGTCAGGCCACCGGGGGCGACACCGGGGGCGACACCGGGGGCGACACCGGGGGCGACACCGGGGGCGACCGGTCCGGGCGCGGGGGCGGCGGCGGTGAGCCCGTCGAGGAGCCGGGCCACCTCGGGGGTGGCGTGGGGGGTGGCCAGGGTGCGTCCCGCCTTCTCGAACGCCTCGGCGACGTAGGCGAGCTGGAGATCCCGGTCGGCGCCGCCCTCGGCGTGGGCGCGCATGAGTCCTTCGGCGACGCGCTCGCAGACGAACATGCCGTAGCTCTCGCCGCCGCCGGGATCCTCGGCGACGCCCAGGCCGATCCCGGCCCGGTGCGTGAGCGCGGGGACGTACGGGCGCATCATCGGCAGCAGCCGCCGATGGAGGTCGCGCAGCGCCGGCCAGAGGCGGGCGAGGTCGTCGTGGCCGATGTAGAGCACGGCGCTGTCGGCCCGTTCGGGCCAGTCGGCGTCGGCGTGCACGACCTTGAAGTGGAAGGGCAGGTCGCCGACGATCCGGGTGAGGGGTTCGATGAGCTCGACCGCGCCGGCGGCGGCCAGGTTCCAGTAGAGGCGCACCAGCCGCTGGCCGTCGGCGGCGGGTTGCCCGCGGGGGCCGCGGAAGAGCACGAACCCCGGAGACTTGGTCACCGAGACGCCGGGGATGTGCACCTCGACGTGCTCGGCCGGGCCGGGGAGGCTGAGCCTGACCCGGACCCCCTCCAGGTCGACCAGCGGTTCGGCGCCGCCGGTGACCAGGGGCAGCCGTCTCCGCGTGGGGGCGACATGGGCGCCGGCGTAAACGGCGGCGTTGACGAATCGGGCCGACCGGGTCGAGGGGAGCCCTTCCATGATGGACTCGCGGAAGGCGGCCACCTCGCGGCGCGGCCGGCCGAACAGGTAGCAGCCCCGGTAGAGCAGACGGCTGACGAAGGAGCCCGCCGCCTCCCGCATCATGGCGTCGTCGGGCAGGGGCCGGATCGTGTCGACGACCTCGCCGAACCAGGCCAGGTCGTAGGTCGCCGAGACGGTCACCGCGGCCAGCGCGGCGGCGACGGTCTCCCGGTTGTCATCGGTCGCCATCGTCGATCGCCAATCCGAAGAAGGTCCGGGCGGCGACGCCGGGGGTGGTGTGGAAGTTCGCCGCCATCTGCAGGAGTTGCCGGGAGGTCGCCAGCGGCACGCTGCGCTGGTGGGTCTGCTCGACGGCGAACTGCACCAGCCGGGCGCCGCACCAGCGCATCAGATCGTCCAGGCCGGCCTTGGCGAGGTCGAGCTCGCCGGCGTAGGTGACGACGTAGCTGCCGAGGAAGGCGTGCGCGAACTCGCGGATCTCGCGCAGGCCTGCGGCCGCCGCCGCGTTCGCGGTGGCCTGCGCCTCCATGGGCACCCACGCGTCGGGGTCGGTGAGCCACCACACGATGCGTTCGGTGAGCAGCCCGGCGATGTCCCAGCGGCGGTCGCCGGGGCCGCCCATCTCCCAGTCGATGAAGACGGGCTCGCCCGAGGGCCGGATGAGGATGTTGTCGCCGCGCAGGTCGCCGTGGCCCATCGCGCCGGGGCTCCACTGCTCGTGGACGCCGTCCAGCAGCTCCGACAACGCCGGGCTCGACTGGATGGTGCGGACCACCTCCAGCGAGGCGGGGCTGTGGAACTCGATGGAGTCGAGCGTGGGGTGGCCGCATCGGAGGATGGGCGGCGGCTGCTGCGCCGGCAGGCCGCCGTCGTCGGCGACGGTGTGGAGACGGGCCAGGGCGGCCCCGATCCCGACCGCCGTCACCGGCCGCCGGGCCGGGTCGGCGATGTGGGCGTCGCGGGGGGCCTGCCCGTCGACGAACTCGGTCACCAGCAGGCCGGTGTGGTCGTCGAAGGCGGAGAAGCGCGGCAGGTAGGGCGCGAAGGAGGAGCCCCGCAGCACGCGGTAGACCTCCGCCTCGCGGTCGAGCGTCTCCTGGGTCTCGGCCGAGGTGCCCTGTTTGACCACCCAGCCGGCGTCGGCGAGCCGCACGATCAGGCAGCGGCAGCGGCGTGACTCGTCCACGACCGTCAGCCGGGGGTCCAGCATCTGCTCGGGGCCGAGCACGCCGTGCGCGGCGAGGGCGCGGAGGGCGGTCACCTCGTCGAGCACGGGCCGGCCGGCGGTGAAGACCGACTTCTCGGCGGTGAGCCGATCGGCCCGGACGACGACGTCGGCAGGGTCGGTGTGCACAGGATCTCCGATCGGGTCAGCAACATCCCATCGAGCAACTGAACGCGGCCGTGCAGCCCGCGATGCTCACCGTGATCGTGATGAATCCGCACCGCTCCTCGGCGGTCTGCGCGAGTTCGATGATGCGTCTGCGGTGGTCGGCGTTGCCGTAGCCGTCGCCGTGCAGGACCCGGGTCATCGCCTCGATCGCGTCGTCGAGTTCGAGGTCGCCTTTGATGAATCCGAGCGCGGCGGCCCGGTAATCGGCGGCTCCGTCGATGCTCTTCAGTTCGAGATTGATCTGCTCAAGAATGTCGTAGCCCTCGGGCACCGAATTTCCTTCGACGTTTTCGGGCATGCTCGGGAATCCGCCCAGGAAATCCCAGGCGGATTCCGGCGTACCGATTGCTGTTTGAGCCTGTCATCTACGTTCACTCGCAGAATTGCGCCGCCGACACGAAAGGGCGGTCTTTCTTCTGTGCGACTCGCGGCGCCGGGCCGAGGAGAAGGGCCCGTGAACACGGTGGAAAGGCGGATCTCGCACAGGTGACGCGGGTGGCGCCTCTCAGCAGCAGAAACCCGAGCAGCTGAAGGCGGCCGTGCAGGCGGTGAGGGTGGCGAGGACGGACGCCCAGCCGCACTTCGCCTCGATGGTCTGGCCGAGCTGGATCATGCGTTCGCGGTCGGCCTCGTCCCGGCAGATCTCGCCGCGGAGGAACGGGGCCATCGCCTCGAGCGCCTGCTCGACGTCGATGTCGCCCTTGAGGAATCCGTTGGTCGCGGCGCTGAACTCCGCGAATCCCGAAATTCCCATGAGGGCGTCGTTGACGTCCTTCATGACCTGCGGATCGGCTGTCTTCTCCTCTACTGCGGGTAGTGCGACGGTAACAGATGTCATACCTGACTCACCTTCCTATTAGGGGTGGGCTAGAGGCAGAAGACCACATCTGTCCAGAACATGTCAACGGATAAGTAAGTCCGTTTCTAGCAGGTTCCGTGTTATTAATAATGGATCGGGGGTCTTTTTGTCGATCACGGCTGCCCCGAAACGATCGTTTCTCGACTCGCCGAGGTCGCCCGTGGAAACGCCCAACCTGACCAGAGACCAGGCCCGCCTCCGGGCGGAGCAGCTCCACGTCGAGTCCTACCACGTCGCGCTCGACCTGACCGGCGACGACGGCTTCACCTCGGTCACCACGGTCCGCTTCGCCTGCCGGCGGCCGGGCGAGGCGACGTGGATCGACCTGGTGGCCCGCTCGGCCGACGAGGCGGTCTTCAACGGGCGCCCGCTCGACCTGCGCCGCTACGACCCGGCCGAGGGCGTCGTGCTGCCCGATCCGGCCGCCCGCAACGAGCTGACCGTCCGGGCCCGATGCGCCTACGGCGCCACCGGCCAGGGCCTGCACCGCTTCACCGACCCGGCCGACGACGCGGTCTACCTGTACACCCACTTCCAGCCGGCCGACGCCAAACGCGTCTTCGCCTGCTTCGACCAGCCCGACCTCAAGGCGCCGTTCACGCTCACCGTGACCGCGCCCGCGCCGTGGACGGTCCGGGCCAACTCCCCGGTGCGGCGGGCCGAACCGGCCGGCGACGGGACGCGCCGCCATCACTTCGCCACCACCCCGCCGCTGCCCACCTACCTGGTGGCGGTCGTGGCGGGCCCGTGGGCCGAATGGCGCGCCGACGACGACGGCGAGATCCCGCTGGCCCTCTACTGCCGGGCGTCCCTGGCCTCCCACATGGACGCGGAGCGGCTGTTCGACCGGACGAGGCGGGGGCTGGCCTACTACCGCGACACCTTCGGCGTGCCCTACCCGTTCGCCAAGTACGACCAGTGCTTCGTCCCGGAGTTCAACGCCGGCGCCATGGAGAACGCCGCCTGCGTCACCTACCAGGAGGACATGATCTTCCGCGGCCACGTCACCGCCCACGAGTTGCGGGCCCGCGACGAGACCGTGCTCCACGAGATGGCCCACATGTGGTTCGGCGACCTCGTCACCATGAAGTGGTGGGACGACCTGTGGCTGAACGAGGCGTTCGCGACGTACATGAGCGTGCTGGCCCAGGCGGAGGCGACCGAGCACACGCAGGCCTGGACGACCTTCGCCAACATCCAGAAGGCGTGGGCCTACCAGCAGGACCAGCTCCCCACCACCCATCCCGTCGTGGCCGACGTCCCCGACGTCGAGATGGCGGCCGTGCACTTCGACGGCATCACCTACGCCAAGGGGGCGAGCCTGCTGCGGCAACTCGTCGCCCACGTGGGCAGAGACGACTTCTTCGCCGGCCTGCGCGGCTACTTCGCCGCCCACGCGTGGGGCAACGCGACCCTGCGCGACCTGCTGGCGGCGCTGGAGAAGGCGTCCGGACGCGACCTGTCCCGCTGGAGCGGCCAGTGGCTGGAGACCACCGGCCTGGCCACGCTGCGCCCCGTCTGGTCGGCCGGCGCCGACGGACGCTTCACCGCCTTCGCCGTCGAGCAGGCGGCCGACCTGCTCCGTGACCACCGCGTCGCAGTCGGCGTCTACGACGACGACGGACACGGGCGGCTGGTGCGGATCCACCGGCAGGAGATCGACGTCAGCGGGGCCCGCACCGAGGTGCCCGAGCTGACCGGCCGTCATCGGGGGAGCCTCGTGCTGGTCAACGACGACGATCTCGGCTACTGCAAGATCCGCCTCGACCCCGGGTCGCGGGCCACCCTCCTGCGCCGCATCGGTGATCTGGCCGATCCGCTCGCGCGGGCACTGGCCTGGTCGGCGGTCTGGGAGATGACACGCGACGCCGGGTTCCGCGCCCGCGACTACGTGGCCCTCATCCACCGCGGTCTGGCCGCCGAGACCGACACCGGCGTGATGCGGCGGCTGCTCCAGCAGGCGCACGCCGCGCTCGACACCTACGCCGACCCCGAATGGTCACCCGTCGGCTGGCACGCGCACGCCACCTGGCTGCTCGGCCAGGCCGCCGCCGTCGCGCCGGGAACCGACCGCCACCACGTCCTGATCAACGCCCTCCTGGTCGGCGTCCTGGACCAGCCCCACCTCGGGCACGTCCGCCGCTGGCTGGAGGAACCCGTCGACCCGCTGTCGCGCTGGCGGATCGTCCAGGCGCTGGTGGCGCACGGCGTCGCCGGAGACGCCGAGATCGAGGCGGAGCTCGCCCGGGGCCCGGCCTTCCTCGGCCCGTCGCAGGCCGAACGGGCCCGCGCGCTGCGCCCCGGCCACAAGGAGGAGGCGTGGCGGCGGGCGATGCACGACGAGACCGTGCCGGGCGCGACCGTCGAAGCGGTGATCGGCGGCTTCGCCCACCCGGCCCAGAAACACCTGCTGCGCCCCTACGCCGCCCGCTACCTGGAGGAGATCGCCGAGGTGTGGCGGCGGCGGGGCGAACGCGCCCACGGCCCGGCGATGGTGCTGTTCCCCTCGTGGGCCGTCGACCAGCCCACGATCGACGCCGTCGGGGAGTGGCTCACCCGGACCGCCCCGCCCCCGGCCCTGGCCCGGCTGGTGGGAGAGGGGCGGGCCCGGCTGGCGCGGGCGCTGGCCGCCCGCGCCTTCGACCGTTCGTCATGAGTCGCCGAGCCAGCGGCGCAGGGCCTCCTCCAGCCCTGCCGTGTCGCCCGGAGCCGTCCCGGCCCAGGCGACGTAGCCGTCGGGCCGGACCAGCATCGGCGCGTCGGACTCCACGTGGACCAGCCGGTCGGCGCGCGCGGCTCCGGCGTCGGCCCGGGGCCCGGTGAGGACCGCCCGTCCGGTCCGCAGCGCCTCGGCGAGGCGTCCGCCGGGGTCGGGCGCGCTGCGTCCCACCAGCGGATGGTCGCCGGGCAGGTCGTACTTCTGGAGCACCCCCGACAACTTCTTCGCCATGTGGGTCGCGCCGTCCGGGGTGGCGACGAGATCGCCGACGATGCGGCGCAGCGACTCGGTGAGCGGGTCGAGCCGCATCAGCGCGATCTGCGCCCGCGTCCAGTCGAGCACCCACGCCCCGACCGGGTGCCGCTCCCGGGTGTAGGTGTCGAGCAGCCCGTCCGGCGCCCATCCCCGCACCGTGGCGGCGAGTTTCCAGCCCAGGTTCAGCGCGTCGCCGAGCCCCAGGTTGAGCCCCTGGCCGCCGAAGGGGGAGTGGACGTGGGCGGCGTCGCCCGCCAGCACCACCCGGCCCCGGACGTAGGTGCTCGCCTGCCGCGCGTGGTCGGTGAACCGGGTCGCCGACCGCACCGACGTGATCGTGACGCCGGTCTTCGACACCCGCCGGACGCTGTCCTGCAGCTCCGCGTGGGTGACCGGCGTGTTCCGGTCGGCCGGCGGGCCGTCCATCTCGACGGTGAGGATGCGGCCGGGCAGCGGCGTGTAGACGTAGATGCCGTTCTCGGTGCGGTTCCAGCCCGGGGTCAGCACCTCGGGGTCGGCGAACTCCACCACGGCCTGGTGCCCGGTGATCTCCGGGTCGGTGCCGGGGAACGCGAACCCCGCGCCCCGCCGGACCGCGCTGCGCCCTCCGTCGGCGCCCACCAGCCACCCGCACCGCCACCGTTCGCCCGAATCGAGCTCGACGTCGACCCCGTCGCCGTCGTCGGTGAACTTCACCATCTCGGCGCCCTGCCGCAACTGGGCCCCCAGCGCGACCGCCCGGTCGGCGAGGATCGCCTCCAGCGCCTGCTGGCTCACCGGCATCATGTCCCGCGACCACGCCGCGCCGAAGTCGGGGTCGGCGTAGTCGACCAGAGCACGCGGGACGGTGATCCCGGCGAAGTGCCCCGCGATGCCGGACGCCATGGGCACCCGGCCCAGGTCGGCCCGCCGGGGCAGGGTGGCCAGCAGCTCGCGCGCGTGCCGCCGCTGGGCGTCGAGCAGCGCGGGCAGCAGCCCGCGCCGCTGGAAGGCCTCGACCGAGGGGATGTGCAGCCCGATCGCCTTGATCGTGGGGTCGACGTCGGTGCGCCGCTCGACCACCGCCACCCGCACCCCGGCCAGCGCCAGTTCGCACGCGGTCATCAACCCCACGGGCCCGCCGCCGACCACCACGACGTCGTGGTCCACCGGCTCAGCCATGGAGTTCCAGCACGATCCGGGTGCCCGCCCGCTCGACCGCCGCCACCTTCAGCCCCGCCTCGGCCGCCAGCGCCGCGATGTCGTCGGGGGAGCGGTCGGGGTTGTCCATGACGGCCTCGAACCACAACGTCATCCCGGTGTCGACGTGGCGCAGCCGCTCGGTCAGGCTGACCTCCGAGACGAGGATCCGGCCGGTGTAGCCGGCGGCGAGCGCGCAGTTGCGCAGCAGCCGGACCGCCGTCGCGTCGTCCCAGTCGGCCAGCACCGCCGACAGGACGTACACGTCGGCGCCCGGCGGGAGCGGGTCGAAGAAGTCCCGGCCGAGGGCGGCGGCCCGGCCGTCGAGCCCGGCCGCGGCGAACCGCTGGGCGGCGGCCCCGGCGAAACTCGGCAGGTCGACGAGAGTGGCCGACAGGTCGGGATGCTTCGCGAGCAGGGCCTCCACCAGGGCGCCGGTGTTCCCGCCGACGTCGACGACCGTCTGGGCCCGCGCGAGCGCGGGATGGTCGAGCAGGACGTCGACGTCGAACCCCGGCGGCACCGCGAGCTGCGCCTTCAGCGCGTCGGGGGTGCCCTGCGCCCGGTCGACGTGGGTCCACAGGTCGGTGCCGTACATGCCGTGGTAGACCGACTGGCCGGTGCGCACCTTGTGGAGCAGGTGGACGGCGGCCAGCTCGGTCCGGCCCAGCACCATGTCGAGGTCGAGCTGGTCGAACGGCCCCATCGGGGCCTCTCCCCGGCGTAACAGCCGGCCCAGGTCGGTGAGGCCGTATCGCCCCTCGGCGGCGCGCAGGAGACCGAGGTGGACGAGATGGTCGAGCAGCTTGCGGAGCGGCCGGGCGACGGTGCCGGTGCGGGCGGCCAGTTCGTCGGCGGTGAGGTCGCCGGTGTCCAGGTGGTCGGCGAGGCGGAGGGTGACCGCGCTCCGGACGCTCATCGGGGTGACCAGGTCGGCGAGTGCCATGATCTGGGCGTGACCTGCGAAATCAGGTGTCAATGGAGCCTCCCGTACTGTCAGTGGTACGCGATGCTTTCCTGACCCGAGACGATATCAGCGCCTCAGTCGGCGGCCGGGACCCAGGCGAAGCGGATCTCCCGCGTGGCCGTGTCGGCCCGCAGCAGGCGGGCGGAGATCCGGTGGCCCAGCGGCAGGTCGGCTCCGTCGCAGCGGGCGATCACGGCCGGGTCGGCGAGCTGGATCTGGCCGCTCTTGCCGTTCTCGGCGACGTCGACGACGACCGCCTCGAAGGTCTCGCCGATCCGGTCGCGGAGCAGGAACGCCTCGACCAGGTCGACGCAGGCCCGGTCGACCCCCGAGGAGCGCCGGGTGGCCGCGGACATCTCGCGCGGCAGCGCCGCCAGCACCTCGCTGATCTCCTCGGGGACCGGTTCGCCGCTCGCCACGGCCAGGCAGACCTCGGTGGCGTAACGGTCGACCAGCCGCCGCAGGGGAGCGGTCACATGGGCGTAGGGGGCGGCGACCGCGGCGTGCAGGGCGTCGGGGGGCGGCTCGCCGTCGAAGGCGACGTAGGCGGCGCCGCGCAGCAGGACCGTCGACTCGTGGAGGAAGGCGGCGTGGCCGGGGATCTTCGGGTCGAGGCCGTGGACGACCTCGCCGTAGCCGGCCCCCTCGGGCCAGGGTACACCGAGCGCCAGCGCCATGCGCCGGACCTTGCCGACGTCGGCCGGCCCGGCGGCGGGCAGCACGCGCAACACGCCCACCTCGGCGTCGAGCATCATCTGGGCCGCGCACATCCCGGTCAGCAGGGAGATCTGCGCGTTCCACTCCTCGCACGGCTGCGGCGAGCGGAACTCCACCCGGTAGCCGTCGCCCGACCTGACGACCTCCTGGTCGGGCGTCGGCAGCGTCACCCCGCCCCGGGCGCGTTCGATCTCCATGCGCAGCGGCCCGATCTCGGCGAGCAGCCGCAGGGTCCCGTCGGCGCGGCCGGTGTCGACGAGGGTCTGCACGTAGTCGTAGTCGAGCCGCTCCCGGCTGCGCACCAGCGCCGGCTGGACGTCGAACCCGACGACCTCGCCGTCGGCGTCGAGGTCGATGCACCACAGGGCGACCGGCCGGATCTCGCCGGGCAGCAGGCTGGCCGCGCCCTCCGACACCACCGGAGGGTGGAGGGGCACCCGGCCGTCGGGCAGGTAGACGGTCTCGCCGCGCCGTCTCGCCTCCCGGTCGATCGCGCCGCCGGGACGGACGAAGGAGCCCACGTCGGCGATGGCGTACCAGACGCGGTAGCCGCCGCCCTGACGTTCCTCCAGGCAGAGGGCCTGGTCGAGGTCCATCGAGCCGGGCGGGTCGATGGTCAGGAACGGCAGGTCGGTGCGGTCGTCGCCGACGAAACGCCGCGAGGCGGTGGCCGTGGCCTCGTCGAGGACGGCCGGGGGGAACTCGTCGGGCAGGTCGAACTCCCGGCGCACCCGGTCGAATCCCTCGTTCAGCCGCGGCGTTCCGGCCTCGGGTATCCGGATTTTTCGGTGTGGCACGCCCATCAACGTAGCGGCTCAGCTCTTCCCGAGCACCGCCAGCAGCCGGTTCAGCGGGCTGTCGAGCCCGTAGCGGTCGGCCAGCGCGATCAGCGCCTCGGGGTCGTGGGGCTTGGCCGGCACCTCGAACGACCCCTCGGGGATCGGCACGTCATGGGCGACCTTCACCACGGCGGGCGCGACCGCCAGGTAGTCGCGGGCGGCCTCCAGCTTGTTGCGCGCCCCGGCCGGGAAGCCCTCGTCGCCGACGGCGGCCAGCAGCGCGTCGAGGGAGCCGAACCGGGTGATCAGCGAGGCGGCGGTCTTCTCGCCGATCCCGGCCACGCCGGGCAGCCCGTCGGAGGGGTCGCCCCGCAGCGTCGCGAAGTCGGCGTAGGCGCGGCCGGGGATGCCGTATTTGGCGGTGACCCACGCCTCGTCGACCGTCTGCAGGTTCCGAATCCCCCTTACAGTGTAAAGGACCCGGCGTCGTTTCTCGTCGTCGACGAGCTGGAACAGATCGCGGTCACCGGTGACGATCTCGACCGGCTGCGTGGCGGTCACCGCCAGGGTGCCGATGACGTCGTCGGCCTCGTACCCCTCGACGCCGAAGGACGCGACGCCCACGGCGGCGAGCACCTTCTCGATGACCGGCACCTGTGGGGCCAGCGTGTCGGGGATCTCCTCCTCGTCGCCGGAGGCCACCCGGTGGGCCTTGTAGGAGGGGATGGCCGCCACCCGGAACGCGGGCCGCCAGTCGGCGTCCATCGCCGCGACCAGATGGGTGGGGGAGTGGGACTTCACCAGCGTGGCGATCATGTCGATCAGGCCCCGGACGGCGTTGACGGGCATGCCGTCAGGGGCGGTCATCGACTCCGGTATGCCGTAGAAGGCGCGGAAGTAGAGCGACGGGGTGTCGAGAAGCATCAGCACCCGTCTATGCTCCCAGCACCCCCACCGCGAGCAGGCACGTGTCGTCGCGCGGGTTGGGCCCGCCGACCGTCTTGAGCATCGCGTCGACCCCGTCGGGCAGGTCGGCCACCGTCAGCGAACCGGCCGCCGCGAGCACCTGCGCCTGGCCCTCGTCGATGTCGCGGTCACGCCGCTCGATCAGGCCGTCGGTGAACATCACCAGCACGTCGCCGGGCCGCAACTGCACCTTGGCCACGCCGTAGGCGGGCTTGCGGGTCGCGCCGAGCAGCACGCCCGGCGGGGCGACCATCGGCCGGGCGATGCCGCCGCGCACCAGCACCGGCACCGGGTGGCCCGCGCCGGCCCAGGTGAACCGCAGCGTCGCGGGGTCGAACAGGCCGACCACGGCGGTGGCGGTGGTGTCGGCGAGGCGGGTCATCGTGAGCGTGTTGAGCCAGCCGAGCATCGCGCCCGGACCCTGGCCGGTCATCGCCAGGGCGGCCAGGCCGTGGCGGAGCTGGGCCATGTGGGCGATCGCGGGCACGCCGTGGCCGGACACGTCGCCGACGGCGAGCAGGATGCGCCCGTCGGGCAGCCTGCTGGCCTCCCACCAGTCGCCGCCGAGCACGTTGAGCAGTTGCTCGGGCTCACCCGTGACCTGCCGGTGGTGGCTGCCGATCGGGCGCTCCTCCATCGGCACGCAGCGCACGGCGACCCGGGCGCTGGGCAGGACCAGGTCGGCGCCGGGATCGGGCATGATCGCGTCGCGCAGCAGATAGGTGAGCTGCTGTTGTTCCGCGAGCCGCGCCTCGGTGCGGTCGAGCCGCTCTCGCATCGAGGCGACCATGTCGGCCGCGGTGTGCGCCCCGGCCAGGGACGGTTCCTCGACGGAGGGAACGGGCGGCTGCTCGCCACCGGCGGTGCCGGTCATGGTGAGGCTCGCTCTCGGGAAACGCATGGTCCAAACAGGGTGAGAAGTGACGGATGGGGAACGAGCCGTGAACGGCCCTGTGCGGAGCGTAGCATTGGTCTGGACCAGTCGCCGGGTTTTTCGCCGATCCACGCCACTTCTAGTATGACGCTGTGACAACGGAGTCCCTTGACGTGTTCTCAGCCGACCGCCTCGACCTGGTGCGGTCGGCGACGGCCGCCGCCGGGGTCGGCGCCCTGCTGCTGACCCCCGGTCCCGATCTGCGCTACGTGTCCGGTTACGACGCCCACGCGCTCGAACGGCTGACCTGCCTGGTCGTGCCGGGCGACGGCGGCGACCCCTTCATGATGGTGCCGCGCCTGGAACTGCCCGCCGCGCAGGCCTCGCCGGCCGGCCGCCTGGGCGTGGAGTTCGTCCCGTGGGACGAGACCGACGACCCCTACGCGGTCGTCGCCCACCGGCTGGGCGAGGTCGGGAACGTCGCGCTGGCCGACCGCATGTGGGCGATGCAGTCGCTGCGCTTCCGCGACGCGCTGCCCGGGGCCGAGCAGCGGCTGGCCTCCTCGGTGCTGCGCGACCTGCGCATGCGCAAGTCGGCCGCCGAGGCCGCCGCGCTGGCCGAGGCGGGCGCGGCCATCGACGCGGTCCACGCGCTGGTGCCCTCGCTGCTGAAGGCCGGCCGCACCGAACGCGAGGTCGGCCGCGACATCGCCGACGCGATCCTGAGCGCGGGCCACGTCACGATCGACTTCGTCATCGTCGCCTCGGGCCCCAACGGCGCCTCGCCCCACCACGACGTGTCCGACCGGGTGATCAGGGCCGGCGAGCCGGTGGTGGTCGACATCGGCGGCACGATGGCCACCGGCTACTGCTCCGACTCCACCCGCAACTACTGCGTGGGCGAGCCCCCGGCCGGCTACGCGCGCTACTTCGAGGTGCTGCGCGCGGCCCAGGACGCCGCCTGCGCGGCCGTCCGTCCGGGCGTGACCTGCGAGTCGATCGACGCGGCGGCCCGCGAGGTGATCGCGGCGGCCGGGTACGGCGACCTGTTCGTCCACCGGACCGGCCACGGCATCGGGCTTGAGTCCCACGAAGACCCCTACATCGTGGCGGGCAACGACGAGGTGCTGGCGCCCGGCATGGCCTTCTCGGTGGAGCCCGGCATCTACCTGCCGGGCGAGCACGGCGCCCGCATCGAGGACATCGTCATCTGCACCGAGGACGGGGTTTCCCGGCTCAACAACACCACGCGGGATCTCGTGATCGTCTGATTGCCGTACCGTTTGCGAAATGGAGGAGATCGACAGGCGGATTGTCGCGTTGCTGGCGGCCGACGGGCGGATGAGTTTCACCGATCTGGCCAAGGAGACCGGGCTCTCGGTGTCGGCGGTCCATCAACGGGTGCGGCGGCTGGAGAAACGCGGCGTGATCAAGGGTTACGCCGCGCTGGTCGACTTCGACGAGGTCGGGCTGCCGCTGACCGCCTTCGTGTCGATCAAGCCGATCGACCCGGCCGCCGCCGACGACGCGCCCGACCGGCTGCGCCATCTGGCCGCCATCGAGTCGTGCCACAGCGTGGCCGGTGACGAGAGCTACATCCTCAAGGTCCGGGTCGGCTCGCCGCTCGACCTCGAAGAGCTGCTCAACCAGATCCGGGCCGCCGCCAACGTGTCGACCCGGACCACGGTCGTGCTCTCCACGCCGTTCGACTACCGGTCTCCCGCCGTTTAGAACGCCGCCCTGACCCGGTCGTAGGCCTCGGGGGCGGCGCCGAGGGCGTCCAGGCCCTTGAAGGCGGCGCCGACGATCGGGGGCACGTCGGCGACGACGAGTTTCGCGTGCGGGGCCTGGGCGGCGTACCGCTCCTCGACCAGCGTGGTCAGGAGCGGGTCGCGGGCGGTCAGCACGCCGCCGCCCAAGACCACCTCACAGGGCACGTCGAGCAGGCCGATGCGGCGCATGGCGACCACGCCGAGCACGGCGACCTCGTCGGCCAGCCGGGTGACCACCGAACGGGCGACCGGGTCGCCGCTTCTGGCGGTCTCCAGCAGCGGGGCCACCAGGTCGTGCAGGCGCTCGTAGGGCAGGTCGCCGAAGTGCAGGGCGATCACGACCTCCTCGACCGTCGCGGCGCCGAACACGCGGCGGACCGCCGCGGCCAGGTCGCTCGCGGGTCCCCGGCCGTCCTCGGCCCTGACCGCGTGCCACAGGGCCTCCTCGGCGAGGCCCCCGCCACCGCCCCAGTCGCCGGAGAGGCGGCCGAGCGCGGGGAAGCGGGCCACCCGGCCGTCGGGGGCGACCGCCACCGCGTTGATCCCGGCGCCGCACACCACCGCCGCGCCCCACGGGCCGCTCGCGCCCGCCCTGAGCAGGGCGAAGGTGTCGTTGCCGACGACGATCTCGGCGCCCAGGCCACGGCGGGCCATCTCGTCGCGCAGCCGGACCTCCTCGATGGGCAGGTCGGCTCCGGCGACGTAGGCGAAGACGTGGTCGGCGTGCGGGCCCGGCCCGCCGAGGGCGTGCACGATCACGTCGACCGCCGGGACGACGCCGCTGCTCTGGGGGGTGAACGGGCCGCCGCGCCAGGTGCCCAGCACGGCGCCGTCCTCGCCGACGAGCACGATGTCGGTCTTGCTGTTGCCGCCGTCGATCGCCAGGATGGTCCGCATCAAACGGCCCAGGGCAGGTGCGCGCGGTTGGCCGCGACCAGCCGGGCCGCCAGGCCCGTCGCCAGGTCGGCCTGGCCGATGAGCGGGTGGGCGAGCAGCGCGTCCCGCACGCGGCGTTCCCCGCCGTTCCTGGCGGCGTCCAAGGCCAGGTCCTCGTACGCCGACACGTTCGCGATCAGCCCCCGGTAGAGCGGTTCGACGGCGGGCACCGGCAGCGGCGCGGCGCCGGACGCGCCGATGACGGCGGGCACCTCGATGACCGCCTCGGGGGGCAGGAACGGCAGGGTGGCGCCGTTGCGGGCGTTGACCACCTGCACGTCGCCCCGGTCGCCGGCCAGCGAGGCGATCAGCGCGACCGCGGCCTCGGAGTAGTAGGCGCCGCCGCGCCTGCCCAGCAGTTCGGGCTTGGTGTCGCTGGCGGGGTCGGCGTAGACGTCGAGCAGCGTCTGCTCCATCGCGGCGACCTCGGCCGCCCGCGAGGGTTTGGTCCGCTGCTCCTCGACCACGTTGTCGTGCTCGTAGAAGTACCGCAGGTAGTACGACGGCACGACGCCCAGGTCGCGCAGGATCCACTCGGGCAGCCCGACCTCGGCGGCGATCGAGGCGGCGTGCTCCTCGATCAGGGCGGGCAGCCTCTCGGTCCCGCCGACGGTCACCGACCGCTCCCACGTCAGGTGGTTCAGCCCGACGTGGCCGAGCCCGATCGACTGCCACGGCACGTCCAGGAGGGCGGCGAAGCGCCGCTGCATCCCGATGGCCACGTTGCACAGGCCGATGGCCCGGTGGCCCTCGTCGAGCAGGGCGCGGGTCACGATGCCGACCGGGTTGGTGAAGTCGACGATCCACGCGCCGGGCGCGCGGCGGCGGACCTCCTCGGCGATCTCCAGCACCACTGGAACGGTCCGCAGCGCCTTGGCCAGGCCGCCGGCGCCGGTGGTCTCCTGGCCGACGCAGCCGCACTCCAGCGGCAGCGTCTCGTCGACGTCGCGGGCCGCCTGCCCGCCCACGCGCAGTTGGAGGAGCACCGCGCCGGCCCCCTCGACGCCCGGCCCGACCGACGCGTGCTCGGTCACCGCGGCGGGGTGCCCGGCGCGGGCCAGCATGCGGCGGGCCATCCCGGCGACCAGGGACAACCGGCGGGCGTCCGGGTCGATCAGGGCGATCTCACTCAGCGGCAGCTCCTCGCGCAGCCGCGCGAAGCCGTCGATCAGCTCTGGTGTGTACGTCGAGCCGCCCCCGACAACGGCGAGTTTCACTCATCCTCCTTGGAGTTTCGATCCGAAGACCTCGTCCCGGACCACGTCGAGCCCCAGGTGCAGCGCCCCGGCGAGCACCGGGTTGCCCTCGACGGCCGACAGCCGCAGCGGCGGCCGGGGCAGCGTGAGGGCGTGCAGTTCGCGTTCGGTCAGCGCCCGCAGCGTCTCGCCGCCGGCCAGCGGCATCCCGCCGGCCAGCACGATGACCTCGGGGTCGAGCACGGAGGTGATCGCGGCCAGCCCCGTGGCGAGCCGCCGGGCGATCTCCCGCAGCCCCTCGGCGGCCTCCCCGGCCCGCCTGCCGCCCTCCTCGGCGACCCGTACGGCACGCTCCACGGCCTCGGCCGCCGACGTCCCGCGGATGCCGCGCGCCCGCAGCAGCCGCAGCACCGCCTGGCCGCCGGCCAGGGCCTGGAAGCCGTGGTCGACCCGCTTGCCCACGTCGCGCGCGGTCGGCGCGCCGACGGCCGGCATGTAGCCCACCTCGCCCGCGCCGCCGGTGGCCCCCCGGTGCAGCCGGTCGCCCAGCACGATCGCCGAGCCGATGCCCGAGTCGACCCACAGCAGCACGAAGTCGCGGTGCCCGCCGTGGGCGCGTTCGGCCAGCGCCACGAGGTTGACGTCGTTCTCCACGTCGACGGGCGTGCCGACGCCGCCCGACAGGGTCGGGACGAGGTCGGGGATGTGCCAGCCCGGGATGTGGGCGGCGTACCCGAGGCGGCCCGTGGACGGGTCGACGGCGCCCTGGATGCCGATCACCACGCGGTTCACCGGGTGGGGCCAGGCCCCGGCCAGGGCGGTGCGCACCTTCTCCACCACGTCGCCGCCGGCCCGGCCGGGCGTCGGGAGCGCGGACGTGCCGACGACCGCGCCGGTCAGGTCGGCCACGGCGACCTCGATCCGGTCGCGGGTCACGTCGAGGGCCGCGACGTGGGCCGCCCCGGCGTTGATGCGGTAGAGCTCGGCGGTCCGGCCCGGCAGGCCCTCGCGGATGCCGTCGAGCACGACCAGACCGGCTTCCTGGAGGCGCAGCAGGAGCTGGGAGGCGGTCGGCTTGGACAGGCCCGTCAGGGCGCCCAGTTCGGGCCGGGTCAGCGGACCCC
The DNA here is from genome assembly GCF_001570565.1 of Herbidospora yilanensis. GTDB lineage: Bacteria > Actinomycetota > Actinomycetes > Streptosporangiales > Streptosporangiaceae > Herbidospora > Herbidospora yilanensis. The sequence goes on from NZ_BBXE01000019.1 coordinate 242,171, forward strand.
GGTCGAGGAGGACCCGCAGGGCCGCGCGGTCGTTGATGGCCCGCAGCAGGCTGGGGGTTCCTGGAGTCGGCTGGCTCACTTTGGAGAAAGTAAAGAAACCTTCCAAACGAGTCAAGGGGCCGACACCGCATCGTGACCGGCGGGCTCGGGGGGACGCGTAGAATCTATCGGCCTATGCCACAGTCATCCGCGCCCGAGCTGACCCGTGAACGCGACTACGTCGCCGGCCTCTACGACCGGCTCGACCAGTTGCGGGTGCGCACCCGCGCGCAGCTCGACGGCGTGCTCGCCCAGGGCGCGTTCGGCACCCACCAGAACCGGTCGGAACGCGACAACTTCGCCGTCATGTACTCCCAGCGCCTGGCCCGGTTGTGGGCCGTGGAGCGCGGGCTCTGCTTCGGCCGGCTCGACTTGGCCCCCGGGGCCGAGGAGACCCGCTTCTACATCGGCCGCATCGGGCTGACCGACGACGAGCAGCACCGGCTGCTGATCGACTGGCGGGCCCCGGTGGCCCAGCCGTTCTACCGCGCCACCCCGGCCGCGCCGATGGGCGTGACCCGCCGCCGCCACCTGCACATCAAGGGCCGCGAGGTCGTCTCCGTCGACGACGACCTGCTCGACCTCGACGGCCTGACCGCCGACGACCGCGCCACCCTCAACGGCGAGGCCGCCCTGCTGGCCGCGCTGTCGGAGACCCGGACCGGCCGGATGCGCGACATCGTGGCCACCATCCAGGCCGAACAGGACCGCATCATCCGGGGCGACCTGTCGGGCGTGCTGGTCGTGCAGGGCGGGCCCGGCACCGGCAAGACCGTGGTCGCGCTGCACCGGGCGGCCTACCTGCTCTACACGTACAGGGAGCGGCTCGAACGCCGCGGGGTGCTCATCGTCGGGCCGAACCTCACGTTCCTGCGCTACATCGAGCAGGTGCTGCCGTCGCTGGGCGAGACCGACGTGCTGCTGTCGACCGTGGGGGAGCTGTTCCCGGGCGTGACCGCCACGCGGCCCGAACCGGCCTCGGCCGCCGCGCTCAAGGGCGGGCTGCGGATGGCCGACGTGCTCGCCCGCGCCATCGCCGACCGGCAGCGCATGCCGGCCAGGCCCGTCGACATCAGGCTCGACCGCTACACGCTGCGGCTCGACCGGCAGACCTTCGAGGCGGCCCGCAACCGGGCGGCCAAGTCGCGCCGCCCGCACAACCAGGCCCGCGCGGTGTTCGTGCGCCACCTGCTCAACACGCTGACCAAGCAGGCCGCCCGCCACCTGGGCCGCGGCGTGCTCTCCGACGAGGACTTCGCCGACCTGCGCGAGGACCTGCGCACCGAGGAGCCGGTGAAGGCCGCGCTCAACCGGCTGTGGCCCTACCTGACGCCCCAGCAGCTCCTCATCGGCCTGTTCACCTCGGCCGAGCGCATGACCGCCGCCGGGCTCACCCCGGCCGAGGCCGCGCTGCTGCTGCGCGAGCCGCCGCGCAAGGGCGAGCGCTGGTGGAGCGAGGCCGACGTGCCGCTGCTCGACGAGGCGGCCGAACTGCTCGGCGACATCGACGAGGGGGTGCTGCGGGCCGCCCGCCGCGCCGAGGAGGAGCGCGAGCAGCAACTCGCCTACGCCCGCGAGGTCCTGGAGATGACCGGCCTGGCCGACATCATGGACGCCGAGCGCTTCGCCGAGCGGCAGCAGGAGGAAGAGGGATATCTCACAACGGCCGAGCGTGCCGCCCGCGACCGCACGTGGGCCTTCGGCCACGTGATCGTCGACGAGGCGCAGGAACTGTCGGCGATGGCCTGGCGCACCCTGATGCGCCGCTGCCCGTCGCGGTCGATGACGATCGTCGGCGACATCGCCCAGACCGGTTCGGCGGCCGGCGCGCCGAGCTGGAAGAGCGTGCTCGACCCCTACGTCCAGGGCCGCTGGCGCGAGGCGCGGCTGACCGTCAACTACCGCACCCCGGCCGAGCTGATGGCCGTCGCGGCCGACGTGCTCACCCTCGTCGACCCCGCTCTCAAGGCCCCCGACTCGGTCCGCGAGAGCGGCGAGAAACCCACCTCTGTGCGGACGAACGACCTGGTCGCAGATCTGCCGGGGATCATCGAACGGCAGAAGGTGGCCGACGGCCGGCTGGTCGTGATCGCCCCCGACGGCCTCGACGTCGGCCTGCCCCGGATGACCGGTCCCGAGGCGCTCGACGCCGACGTGGCGGTGCTGTCGGTGACCGAGGCCAAGGGCCTGGAGTTCGACGCCGTCGTGGTGGTCGAACCGGCCCGGATCCTGGCCGAGTCGCCGCGCGGCGCGAGCGACCTTTACGTGGCCCTGACCAGGGCGACCCGGCGCCTTTGTGTGGTCCACACCGGCCCGTTGCCCGAGGTGCTGGCGGGCCTCCGATAGCGGCCCTTGTACCAGCCTGTCCCACCTGCGAAAACTTGGCGTTCCCGCTGCTGGGGAGCTGGTTGACATCTGCGCTCAGGTCGGTAGTTTGCTGCGGAGTCCAGCACGGGACTGACCGGTTGGCCGTCCTCAGACATCGTCGGATTCCGCGTCCGTGACGGAGCGTCGCCCCACATTCGGGACGCTCCGTAGCTCAGCCAGGCGCGGCGCCGGCGCTTTTGTCGGGCCGGGGCACCACAACCGGGTGGGGGGTTGGACCCGGGAGGGGTCCCGGCGCCCAGTAGACAACGGAACTCCGCGCCCGCCGCCGACGGGACGGAACCGGTCCGAAGGGCGCTCAGGGCTCCGAACCGTCTCGTGAGATGGGCCTGGGCACGTGGCACCCGTGCCCTGTGCGTAGCCGGATGGTCCTTGAGTTCTCCTGTGGCCACAGGAGAACTCAAGGACCATCGCTGTGAGTTCCCTGGGATGTTCAAGTGCCTGTTTTGGGGCCTGCCGTCCGGCGCGGTACCGTTCCGACCAGCCCTTCATTCGGTCTGGTCAAAGGAGACGCGTGCTCGCAACGGCGACCCCGCGGTCGACCGCCCCGGCGTTCGCCCCGCCCGTGTGGGCCCGCGCCGGGCTTGCCGTCGCCGGCGGCCTGCTGATCTTCCTGGCCTTCCCGCCGCTCGGGTGGTGGTTCTGCGCCCCCGTCGGCGTGGCCCCCGTGGTCCTCTCCGTGTACGGCGTGCGTCCCCGCCGCGCCCTGTGGATCGGGTTCCTGGCCGGGCTGGCGTTCCTGTTCCCCGCCATGGCGTGGGTGCGGCCCATCGGCGAGGACGCCTGGGTGGCCCTGGTCGCCATTGAGAGCGCTTTCTGGGCCGTCCAGGGTCTGCTGGTGTCCCTGGTGATCCGGATGCGGTTGTGGCCGCTCTGGGCGGCGTGCCTGTGGGTGCTGCAGGAGTGGGCCCGCAGCACCTTCCCGATGGGCGGCTTCCCGTGGGCCCGCCTGGTCTTCAGCCAGGGCACCGCGCCCTACCTGAAGTACGCCTCCCTCCTCGGCGCCCCGTTTGTAAGTTTCACCGTCGCCCTGACCGGTTGCCTGCTCGCCTACCTGGCCGTTCACCTGTTCACCCGCGACTACCGCGAGCGCGTGGTCGCGCTGACGGCGGCCGGGGTGGTAGCCCTACCGGTGGTGGGGATGCTCGTCCCCCTCCACGGCGACGAGGGCAAGACGGTGAACATCGGGGTGATCCAGGGCAGTGTGCCCCGCAGCGACAAGCTGGGGTTCCACGGGGGCGAGCCGGCCGTCGTGCTGAAGAACCACGCCGACGAGACCCACCGGCTGGCCGAGGCGGTCCGGGCCGGCAAGCACCCCAGGCCCGACGTGGTGGTATGGCCCGAGAACTCCACCGACATCGACCCGTTCCGCGACCCCGCCGCCTACGCGATCATCGACGCCGCGGCGAAGGACGTCGGCGTGCCGGTGCTCGTGGGGGCCGTGGTGATCCTCGGGGAGGACTCCCGGGCCACCCGCAGCATCGTGTGGGATCCGGTCACCGGGCCGGGCGCCTACTACGACAAGCAGAAACTGGTGCCGTTCGGGGAGTTCACCCCGTACAAGGACCTGGTCCTGGCCCTGTTCGAACGGGCCGGCCTGGTCGGGCGGCAGTCCGTCCCCGGCGACGAGCCGGGCGACCTGAAGGCCGGCCCGGTCACCCTGGGCGCGGTGAGCTGCTACGAGGTGGCCTTCGACACCATCGTCAACGGGACCGTCCGCGCGGGCGGCTCGCCGCTGGTGGTGCAGACCAACAACGCGACCTACGAACAGTCGAACCTGCCGCCCCAGCAGCTCGCGATGTCGCGCATCAGGGCGGTGGAGCACAACCGCGCGGTGATCCCGGTCGCGACGACCGGCGTCTCCGCCCACGTGGCCCCCGACGGGCGCATCCTGTGGGAGACGCCCGAACTGGTGGCCGCCAGCACGGTGGTGACGGCCCAGGTGCGCACGCGTGACACCGTGGCGACCCGGGTAGGTGTTCTGCCCGAGATCATTTTGATGGTGGCGGGATCGGGCGCGGTGGTCGCCGCGCGGCGGCGCCGGTGGAACCTGGAAGGTCACTAGGAGGAGCCGATGGACCGGATGCTTGGGCGCGTGCTCGTGATCGTTCCCACCTACAACGAACGCGACAACCTGCCGCGCATCGTCGAGCGGCTCCGCTCGGCGCTGCCCGACGTCGACCTGCTGGTCGCCGACGACAACAGCCCCGACGGCACCGGCAAGATCGCCGACGAGCTGGCCGACCGCGACGACCACGTGCACGTGCTCCACCGGCCCGGCAAGCAGGGCCTGGGCGCCGCCTACATCGCCGGCTTCCAGTGGGGCCTCGAACGCGGCTACGACGTGCTCGTGGAGATCGACGCCGACGGGTCGCACCAGCCCGAGGAGCTGCACAAGCTGCTCGCGGCGGTCGAGGGCGGCGCCGACCTGGCGATCGGGTCGCGGTGGGTGCCGGGCGGGAAGGTCATCAACTGGCCGGCCTCGCGGGAGTTCCTGTCGCGGGGCGCCAACACCTACACGCGCATCATGCTCGGCATGCCGGTCCGCGACGCGACCGCCGGGTTCCGCGCCTACCGGGCCACCACCCTGCGCAAGATCGGCATCGAGGGCGTGCAGTCGCAGGGCTACTGCTTCCAGGTCGACCTGACCCTGCGCACGGTCCGCGAGGGGCTGCGCATCACCGAGGTGCCGATCACCTTCGTCGACCGGGCCGTGGGGCAGAGCAAGATGAGCCGCGACGTCATGACCGAGGCGCTGTGGCGCATCACCGTGTGGGGCGTGACCGGAATCCCCGCTCGGTTTCGCCGTCGGCGTTAACGGGAACCCGCCTCGCACGCGCGGGCGTTCCAACCCTCGTAGGCTCGCGTGTGGAGGTGTGGCGAATGCTGCGAATCGGGCTGTTCCTGGCGTTTCTCGTGGTGCCGGTGCTGGAGATCTGGCTGCTGATCCAGATCGGTGAGGTCATCGGCGGCTGGACCACGGTCGCGCTGCTGATCGCCGACAGCCTGCTGGGCGGCTGGCTGGTACGGAGGGAGGGCCGCCGGGCCTGGGCCGCGCTGCGTAAGGCGATCGAGTCGGGCCGCATGCCCGACCGGGAACTCGCCGACGGCGCCCTGATCGTGACGGGCGGCGCGCTGCTGCTGGCCCCCGGTTTCATCACCGACGTCTTCGGCTTCTTCATGATCCTCCCCTTCACCCGGCCGCTCGCCCGTGAGCTGGCGACGTGGTTCCTGGGCCGGCGGGTCAAGTCGATGGCCGCCCGGTCCCCCTACGCCCCCTTCGTCTCCGCCATGCCCCGCCACGACCAGCCCCGCCCGCGCGAGAACGTGGTGCGCGGCGAGGTCGTCGACGACTGAATGAACCCTCCGGGCGGCTCGCGGTGAAAGCAGGACGTCACGCCGCACCGCCCGAGAGGATCCCATGAGGGAAGCCACCGCGACGGCCGGGGACCACGACCTCATCCGGCGTTCCCTGGCCGAGCCCGAGTGCTTCGCCGCCCTGTTCGACCGGCACGCACCCCACCTGCACGCCTACGTCGCCCGCCGATTGGGCCCCGACGTGGCCGACGACGTCGTCTCCGACACCTTCCTCGACGCCTTCCGCCGCCGCCACGTCTACGACCCGGACCACACCGACGCCCGCCCGTGGCTCTACGGCATCGCCTCCAACCTCGTCGGCAAACACCGCCGCCGCGAGACGGCCCGCTACCGCGCCTACGCCCGCAGCGGCCCCGACGAGACGGTCGCCGCCCTCGTGGAGGAGGGCGTCACGACCCTGGCCGTGAACCGTCCGCTGCTGCGCGCGCTGGCCGCGCTGAAACCGGGCGACCGCGACGTCCTGCTGCTGGTCGCCTGGGCCCAGTTCACCTACGGGGAGGTGGCGCTGGCCCTGTCGATCCCGGTGGGCACGGTCCGTTCACGGTTGAACCGCGCCCGCACGAAGGTCAAGACCGCGCTGGAGGCGGCCGATGCGTGACTTCGACGCCCCTTCGCCCCTGGCGACCCTGTTCGACCGCCCTCCCGCCACGGAAGCCGACCTGGCCGACGCGCGCGCCCGCTTCGTGGCCGCCGCCGCGAAGGCCCGCCCCCGGGACCGGAACCTGCTGAAGCCGTTGCTCGCGGCCCTGATGACCGCGTTGCTGGCCGTGACCGCCGCCATCGGCCTGCGGCCGCTCCCGGCCGGCGACCCGCCGCCCGAGCGACCCGAGCCGTCCGCCGCCCAGCAGATCCTGCTGAAGGCCGCCGACCTCGCGCCCCGTTATGACGACGTCCGGACGCGGAAGCCCGGGGAGTACCTCTACGTCGGCAAGGTCTACCGGGGCTGGGACGCCCGCAAGGGAAAGATCACGACCTCCGGGGGTGAGTTCTGGACCCCCGGCGATGGCACGGGCCCATGGCTGCACAGCACGGGGAGACGGGAGACGCTGTTCTCGCGGGTCTGCCCCTCCGACGACCCGCTCGCCTGGTCCTCCGACCTGCGCGCCGAGATCACCGCCGGGGGCCGCTCCGGGGCCTCCGACCGGTTCCGGAGAATCGCCGCCATGCTGGATTGGACGACCTTCCATCCCGAGCGGACGGCGGCCCTGCTGCGGATGGCCGCCGAGGTGCCCGGCCTCACCGTGACCCGGGGGCAGGTCGACGCCATGGACCGGCCGGCGTTCACCGTCGGCCTCGACCGGGACGGGTTCCGCGACGAGCTGGTCTTCAACGAGCCGGAAGGCGTGCCGGTGGGGCGGCGGACCGTGGTGACCAGGGAGATCGTCGCGCCGGAGGGCACCACGCCCGCGGGCACCGTCATCGGGCACGCGGTCGCCCTTTACGGCGTCACGCCGGCGTTGCCGCGCCGGCCCGCCGGATCGTTGTCGATCGGGAACGAGCGGCTGACCGCGGATCAGGTGAAGCGGGTGGAGCGCGAGGCGCGCTGCGACTGAGCCAACGCGACAGGGCGAACGCGACAGGGCGGACGCGACAGGGCGCCCCCCGGATGATCCGGAGGGCGCCCTCGCGTCGGTGGTGGGATGGGGCCCTATGCGCTCTTGCGCCGCTGCGCCCGCAGGATGGCCAGCCGCTCGTTCAGGACCTCTTCGAGGTCTTCGATCGAACGCCGCTCCAGCAGCATGTCCCAATGGGTGCGCGGGGGCTTGGCCTTCTTCTGCTGGGGCTGCTCGGCGTCGACCCGGAGCGCGGGGGAGCCGCAGTGACGGCACTCCCAGCTCGCGGGGATCTCGGCCTCGGCGGCCAGTGGAACGGTGGTGTGGTGACCCCTGGGGCAGGTGTAGGACACCTCCTGGCGGGGTGCCAGATCGGTGTTGCGGTCGTTCTCGTAGCTGGTCGCGCCGAGCCGGGTACCGCGAAGTGCACGCTCGCCCATGTTCTAAGCCTCCTGAGATCCCCCTATACGACACAGCTATAGAGGGGTTGGTCTCCACCGGGTACAACGCCTGATACCGTGTGTGGATTCCCACCCAAGACGTGATCCAATCGCGCTTTTTCCGGCGCTCGTGAACCGATTCGCCGTCAAATCCGTTCTGGCACGTCGTTGCCCGCGGCCCTGATCGCCTTCGGCAGGTTGACCGACGCGAGCAGCACCCCGCCGATGACGAAGAAGATCACCAGTGAGACGATGCCGTACCGGTAGCTGTCGGTGAGCTGGAGGGCCAGGCCCAGGGTGAAGGATCCGATGAGCGTCGCACCCTTGTCACTGATCTCGTAGAGGCTGTAATACTCCGCTTCCCGCCCCTTCGGGATCACGTGGGAGAACAACGACCGCGACAGGGCTTGTGTTCCCCCCATCACGATCGCGATGGCGAACCCGAGGGCGAAGAACAGCAGCGGCCGCTCCGGCGGCACGAAGTAGGCGGCGGCCACGACGCCGCACCAGCCGGCCAGCGACCACAACACGGTCTTGCGGGTGCCGATGCGGACCGCGATCCGGCCCAGCAGGATCGCGCCGAAGAACGCCACGAACTGCACCATCAGGATCGCGCCGATGCGATCGGTCTCGCCCAGCCGCAGTTCCTGGTCGGCGTAGGTCGCCGAGAAGCTGATGACCGTCTGCACGCCGTCGTTGTAGGCGATGTACGCCAGCAGGAAGACCAGCGTCAGCGGATAGCGGGTGACCAGGTCGCGCACGGTGAACACGAGCTGGCGCGCGCTGAGCACCACGGCCCGGCCGGCCCCCTCGTCGGCGGCGGCCGCCCCGCGCCGGTTGCGCAGCCGCAGCAGCGGGATGATCGTGAACCCGCCCCACCACAGGCCGGCCGAGGCCAGGGCCAGGCGCACCGCCGTGCCGGTCGAGATGCCGATCGCCTCGGCGTTCAGGAACAGCCCCAGGTTGACCACCAGCAGCAGGCCGCCGCCCAGGTAGCCGAAGCCCCAGCCGCGGGCCGAGACCCGGTCGCGTTCCTCGGGTGTGGAGATCTGCGGCAGGAAGGAGTTGTAGACCACGAAGGCCGCCGCGAAGCTGGTCTGGCCGACGATGAACAACACCCCGCCCAGGATGTAGGCGCCGTCGGCGACGAACCACATGAGCAGGGTGGCCGCCGACCCCAGGTAGGCGAAGAACCCCATGATCTCTTTCTTGCGCCCGGTGTGGTCGGCCAGCGCCCCGGCGACCAGCATCACGATGATCTGGCAGACCGCCGCGACGCCGACCACGAAGGAGTAGTAGGCCGAGGGCCGCACGTCGAACCCGAGCACGCCGACGAACGGCGCCCCGTTCGCGGCCTCCTGGGCGATCTCGGTCAGGTAGGGCCCGAGGAACACGGTCATGACCGTGGTGGGGAAGGCCGAGTTGGCCCAGTCGTACCAGTACCAGCCTTTTTGCTCGCGGGTTCTGGCCTGCGGGCTCTCGTCGATGACCTGGGGGGAAGCCATTCCTACTCGCTCTCAGGCAGTGGGCCACTGGCCGCGTTCGGTGAGCACCTCGCGCAGTCCGGTGATGTTGTCGGTCATGATCCCGTCGACCCCGAGGTCGAGCAGGCGTTCCATGGTCGGCCGGTCGTCGATGGTCCACACGTGGACCTGCACGCCGATCGAGTGGGCGGTCTGGACGAACCCCGGGGTGACCACGCGCAGCCCCCGCCACCCCAGCGGCACCTGCGCGCACGGGACGCCCGAGTGGGCCAGCCCCGCCAGCAGCCGCCCGTAGTTGCCGCGCGCGGAGGCGGTGCGCAGCGCGGCGACGGCGCGGGGACCCATGGCCGAGCACACCTCCGGCCCGCAGGCCCGCCGGGCCTGCGCCAGCCGCATGTCGGAGAAGGAGGTCAGGCACACCCGCGCGGAGGCGCCGGTACGCCGCAGCGTCCGCGCCAGCGGCACGATCGCCGGGGACTCCTTCACGTCGATGTTGACCCGCACCCCGGGAAAGGCGCCGAGCAGGTCCTCCAGCAGCGGGATCTCGTCGACGCCGCCGATGCGCGCCTTGGCGACCTCGCGGTAGGGCAGCCGGGAGATGCGCCCGCGCCGGTCGGTGACCCGGTCGAGGGTGTGGTCGTGGAAGACGACGAGCACCCCGTCGGCGGTGGCGTGCACGTCGGTCTCAAGATAGTCGTAGCCCATCGCGACGGCCTTCTCGAAGGCGGCCATCGTGTTCTCGCGTCCTTCGGCGGCCCCGCCGCGGTGGGCGAAGGCCAGCGGCGCGGGATGGTCGAGGAAGGCGAACCGTCGCTGCACGAGCGTGAGTATGCCCGGTGTGCGAGCCCTGTTCCACTCCCCTCCCCGCCCGGCGGGTTGTCCGGTTCAGGGGGCCGACCACTCCTGCCGCCGGGCCTCGGCCAGGGCGATGGCGGCCGCGACGGAGACGTTGAAGGAGCCGACGCGGCCCACCTGCGGGATGTAGGCGACCGCGTCGGCGGACTCCAGGACGGCCGGGGAGCAGCCGTGGTCCTCGCTGCCGACGACCAGGCACACGTCGCCGGTCAGCTTGGCCTCGTGGAGCGGGACGGCGTCGCCGGTGAGCTCGATCGCCACGACGGTGAACCCGTCGTCCTTGGCCGCGCGCACGGCCTGGGCGGCCGGGACCGGCTCGTGCCACTCGACCAGCCGGTCGGTGCCCAGGGCGGTCTTCTGCGCCTTGGGGTTGGTGGGCGGGGTGGCGTTGCCGGCCAGCCAGATGACGTCGACGCCGAACGCGGCGGCCGTCCGGAAGATGGAGCCGATGTTGAACGGCCCGGTGACCGATTCGACGATCATCCCGAGGCGGCCGGCCGTGTTGCGCCGCCAGGTGCGGTTGAGCCGCTTGACGTCGGTCGGGCGGAGCTGGCGGCGCGGGTTCGGGGTGCTCATCTGGTGGGCGTCACTTTCAGGATGCGGTAGGCGGCGCGGGAGGCGTGGCGGGTGGCGGTCCAGCCCTGCTCGGTGAGCCACTTCTGCAGGGAGTCGGAGCCGAGGTGTTTCTGGACGACCAGGTAGGCGGCCCCGCCGGGGAGGAGCCGGTCGAGCCAGCGGGTGAGCATGGCGTGGAGGGCGGGTTTGCCGATGCGGATGGCCGGGTTGGACCAGATCGCGGCGAACCGCACCTCGTCGGGCATCTCGTCGGCGTGCACGCACCTTACTTTGTCAAGGCCGGCGGCCGCGGCGTTGCGCGCCGTGAGGTCGAGTGACCGCCGGTTGACGTCGACGGCCCAGACGGTCGCCTGCGGCGACCGGGTCGCCATCGTCAGTGCGATCGGCCCGTAGCCGCAGCCCAGATCCAGCAGATCGCCGGAAGGCGGCGGGGGCGGCACCGACTCCAGCAGGATCTTGGTGCCGGTGTCGACGCGGTCGGGGGAGAACACGCCCCGGTCGGTCTCCAGCCGCAGGTGCAGGTCGGGCAGCACCAGCGTGACCGTGGCGGGCCGGCTCTCGGCCTGCGGCCGCTCGTCGAAGTAGTGCACGGGCCGGAACGTTACCCCAGCTTCCGGGGACGCGGGTGCCGGCCCGGGGGCGGGTCCGCCCCCGGGCCGGCCGGGTCAGGCGGCCTCGTGCCGCCGCTGGCAGTCGATGCAGGTGCGCGCCAGCGGCCGGATCTTGAGCCGCTCGAAGGGGATGGCGCCCGCGCAGTCCGCGCAGCGGCCGTAGGTGCCCGCCGCCAGCCGCTTCAGGGCGTGGGACAGTTCGGCGATGGCGCGTTCGGCGACGACGATCGAGACGGTCAGCTCCTGCCAGGTGTCGTCGGCGCCGCTGCTGTCCCGCTGCTGCCTCCGCAGCCCGTCGAGGTGGCGGCCGCGCTGCTCCAGTTGTTCCCGTAGTTCCTCGCGCAGCGACTGGATCTGGACGCTGCTGATCGGGGTGGGATGACGAGTGGTCATGATCTTGTGTTCCTTCGCGCGCGTGGGAAGGCGTCGGCACCGGCCCGCGCGGCCGCCACGGGTGGCCTCGGCCATGGCCGGCGGCCGGCGCGGGGCATCTCGTGTGCCGCGCCGGAGAAGAGCCCCGGCTCTACGGCCACGGGGCTCGGTGGGAAGGGCCGGTCAGGCGCCGGGCGGGCTGCGCGGTCCCGCGGTGCGGTGTGCCGGGCGCTGCGGATCACGGAACGCGTCGGTGTCCGGGGCCGAAGGCGTCACGAGGGGCTGATGGGCGGGCGCGTCGTGGAACCCGCCGCGCGGCGGCCACGACGACGGCGCGTGGTGCTCGCGGGCGGCGCCGGTCTGCGGCGGCAGGCTCGACACGTCGGCGGCCGCGTCGCTCTGGCTCCACACCCGGCCGGAGCCGCCGTCCACCGCGCCCCGGGCGCCGGTCGTCAGCAGGGAGGACACGATCAGGCACAGCAGGACCAGGACCGTCGTGGCGGCGCCCGCGACGGACCTTCGTGGTGTTCTCCACGGTCCTGTCATGATGCCGACCATAGCCGAGCGCATCGGGGGGCGCGCCGGTCCCGGTCGCGGGGTACGGTGGCGCGAACCCCCCAAGTCGGCAGGAGGAGACGTGAGCGGAAGACTGCCCGTCGCGCTGCTCCTGCTGCTGTCGGCCTTCCTGCTGGGGCCCGCCCCGGCGACCGCGGCCCCCGGGGCGTCCGGTCTCCCGGTGGCGGTCGCGAACGTGGCGCCCGGCGGCTCCGCGCCGCTCGCCCAGTGGGGCGATCCGGCTCCGGACGCCGATCGTGACACCGCCCCGCCCCGGCTGCGGCCCGGCTGGGGTGTGGCCGCGCCCCTGCTCCTGCCTGCCGTGCTGCCGTCCACCGGGTCGCCGGTTCCGGTCCTGCGGGCGGTCGCGACCGTCGCCGCGTCCTTCTCCGCCGTGCCGCGACCGGCGGCCGGCCGGGCTCCGGCACGGGCCCCTCCTGCCACGACGCGCTGAGGTCCCCTTTCCCCTTCTGCGATGGCCGTGGAGGCTTTCTCATGTTCCGTGCGCCCTTTTGGCGCGCGGTGGCGGCGTGCGTCGTCGTCGTCACCGCTCTGCTGCTCACGCTCACCCTTTCGCCACGCCTCGGTCTGGACCTGCGTGGCGGCACCCAGCTCGTGTTCGAGACCCGGGACGGCCCGGCGGCCAAGGCCGACGCCGGGGCCGCCGACCGCGCGCTGGACGTGCTGCGCCGCCGCGCCGACGCGCTCGGCGTGGTCGACCCCACCCTGCTCCGCTCCGGGGAGCGGCGCATCATCGTCGAGCTGCCCGGTGTGCTCGACCCGCGCCAGGCCGCCGAGGTCATCGGCCGGACGGCGCAGCTCACCTTCCATCCCGTGCTCGGACCGGCCGGGGGCGCCGGGGATTCCGGGCGGGTCCTGGCCGACGAGTCCGGTCAGCCGCTGCGTGTCGGCCCGGCCGCGATCACCGGCGGCGACGTGGCGGACGCCGCCGCGCGCACCGATCCGGCGCAGGGCCCCGGCTGGTTCGTCAGCCTCGACTTCCACGATGCCGACGCCTGGCGGCGGCTGACGGCCGAGGCGGCGTGTCACGGCGCCGGCGATCCCCGGCGGCGGGTGGCCATCGTGCTGGACGACGAGGTCATCTCCTCGCCCCAGGTCGATTCGAGAGTGGCGTGCCGGGCCGGCATCCCGGGTGGTTCGACCCAGATCACCGGTTCCTTCGCCCACGAGGAGGCGCGTGACCTGGCCATGCTGATCAAGGGCGGCGCCCTGCCCGTCCCGCTGACGCTGATCGAGCAGCGGACCGTCGGGCCCACGCTCGGCGCGGAGGCGATCGAGGCCAGTGGCAAGGCGGGCGTCGCCGGGGTGCTGCTCACGGCGCTGTTCATCGTCGTCGTCTACCGGCTGTCGGGGTTGACGGCGGCGGTCGCGCTGATGACGTACGGGTTGATCTCCTACGCCGCGCTGCTGGCGTTCGGGGCGACGCTCACGCTGCCGGGCCTGGCCGGGTTCGTCCTGGCGGTCGGCATGGCGGTGGACGCCAACGTGCTGGTCTTCGAGCGGGCCCGTGAGGAGTACGGACGGGCGCCGGGCCGGGGCCTGCGGGCGGCGCTGGATCGCGGTTTCGCCCGGGCGTGGAGCGCCATCGCCGACTCCAACGTCACCACGCTGCTGGCGGCCGGTCTGCTGTTCTGGCTGGCCTCCGGGCCGGTGCGCGGCTTCGGCGTGACCCTGGCGATCGGCGTCTTCGCCGCGCTCGTCTCGGCCATGCTCGTCACCCGGGTGCTGACGCACTCCCTCGCCGGCGTGATCGGCGGGCGGTGGTCGGGTCTGGCCTCGCCCGGCCGGGTCAGGACGTGGATCGTGGGGCGGGACCCCCGGCTCATGGCCGCCGGACGGCGGTGGCTGGCCGGATCGGTCCTGCTGGCCGGGGTGGCCGTGGCGGGGCTGGTCGTGAACGGGCTGGACTTCGGGGTGGAGTTCACCGGGGGCCGGATGGTCGAGTTCGCCGCCGCGCGGCCGGTGAGCGGGGAGGTGGCGCGGCAGGCGGTGGCCGAGGCGGGGCACGCGTCGGCCACCGTCCAGACCTCCGTGCGGGCCTCGGGCGCGGAGGTGTCGGTACGGGCGGGGCAGCTCGGCCCGGACGACGTCGCGGCGATCGAACGGGCCCTGGAGGCGCGGGTGGGTGAGGTGACCAAGCGGCGCGATGAGATGGTCGGCCCCAGCCTGGGCGAGGAGTTGCGCCGCAACGCGTTGATCGCGCTCGGCGTCGCGCTGGCGGCGCAGCTGGCCTACCTGTCGGTCCGTTTCCGCTGGACCTTCGCCGCGGCGTCGGTGCTGGCGCTGGTCGTGGACGCCCTGGCGGTGGCCGGCCTGTTCGCCTGGCTGGGCCGGCCGGTCGACGGGGTGTTCCTGGCGGCCATGCTGACCGTCATCGGCTACTCCATCAACGACAAGGTGGTCGTCTTCGACCGGGTCCGCGAGTTGTGGCAGGCGAGCCCCGCGGCCCGGCTGCCCGACGTCGTGAACGCGGCGATCCTGCAGACGGTGCCGCGAACGGTCAACACCGGGCTGGGGGCGCTGTTCATCCTGGTGGCCCTGGCCGTGTTCGGCGGCGACTCCCTGCGGGACTTCGCCGTCGCGCTCGTCGCCGGGATCGTGGTCGGGACCGCGTCCTCGTCGCTGGTGGCCGGTCCTCTCGCGGTCGAGTTCGAACGTTTCAGCGGGCGGCCGCCGCCCGAGCCGCCCGCGCCCCGCCGGGGCCGGACGGGAACCGGAGCCGTGGTCTGAAGCCGGGGTCTGAGCCGGGCTCGGCGCCCGCGTCAGGGGATGCGGGTGCCGAGCACCAGCGCCGACCCCGCCACCAGCAGTCCGGCGACGACGGCGCCGATGATGAACCGCTGGGTGATCTCCTGGTGGACGACCCGGTAGCCGAGGCTGGTGCCGATCTGGGCGTAGACCTCGCGCAGTTCGTCGCCGGACTCGGCGGTGTAGGCGCGGCCGTTGGTGCCGTCGGCCAGCGACTGGAGGGTCTGCTTGTTGACCGGCACCTGGACGCTGCGGCCGTCGATGGCGACGGTGCCCTCGGGGGTGCCGTAGGCGATGGTGGAGACCGGGACCTTGCCGCCGGCGGCGGCCTCGACGGCCTCGTTGACCGAGCGGCCGCTGGTGTTGTCGCCGTCGGACAGCAGCACGATGGCGGCGGGCGGCGGGTCGGTGACGGCCTGCTGGTCGAAGGAGCGGATGGCGTCGAGGGAGTTGAAGACGGCCTCGCCGATCGCGGTGCCGGGCCGTGTGGTCAGGTTGCGGATGGTGTTGACGACGGCGGCGTGGTCGGTGGTGGGCGGGATGGCCACGGCGGCCGAGCGGGCGAAGGAGACGACGCCGACGTTGAAGCGTTCGGGCAGGTCCTGGACGAACCGTTCGGCGGCCTGGCGGGCGGCGACCATGCGGGTCGGGGCGACGTCGGCGGCCTCCATCGACAACGAGATGTCGACGGCGATCATGATGGTGGCGCGGTCGCGCGGCACCCGCACCTCGTCGGCGGGGCGGGCGGCGCCGAGCACGAGCAGGCTCATCATGGCCAGGAACAGCCCCGCGGTCAGGTGGCGGCGCCAGCCGGGCTTCTCGGGCGCGACCAGGGCCAGCAGGGCCAGGTTGGTGAAGCGGACCGCGTAGCGGCGCCGGACGTACTGCATGATCACGTAGACCACGGCGAGGGCGACCAGCGCGGCGAACAGCCAGAGCCACGCGGGGGACAGGAAGATCATGCGCGGGCCCTCCGGGCCATCAGATGGGCGGTTCGGCGCTGCCGGAGCACGAACTGGGCGATGTCGGTCATCCAGTCGCGGTCGGTGCGCAGGACGAGGTGGGCGGCGCCGGCCCGGCGCAGCGCGGCCCGGTTGTCCTCCCGCTGCCGGGCGGCGGCCTCGGCGTAGCGTTCGCGGACGCGGCGGGTGAGGTGGATGTCGCGGTGGCGGCCGGTCTCCGGGTCGAGCAGGGTGATCTGGCCGACGTCGGGCAGTTGGAGTTCGCGCGGGTCGATGACCTCGATGGCGAGCACCTGCTGGCGGGTGGCCAGGCGGCGGATGGGGCGTTCCCAGTCGCCGGGGTCGTCGAGGAAGTCGGAGACGACGACGCGCATGCCGCGGCGGCGGTGGGCGGCGGCGAGCATCTCGATCGCGCCGCCGAGGCTGCTGGCGCCCTGGGCGCGCGGGGCGTCGGTGAGCGACTGGAGCAGGCCGAACAGGTTGGCGCGGCCGGGCCGGGCGGGGTAGCGGTGGACCTCCTCGCCGTGCAGCACGTAGGCGCCGAAGCGGTCGCCGACGCGGCTGGACAGGAAGCCGAGCGCGCCGACGGCGTGGATGACCAGGGTGCGCTTGTCCATGTCGGCGGTGCCGAAGTCCATGCTGGCGGTGAGGTCGACCAGCGCCCAGGTCTCCAGTTCGCGGTCGGAGATGAGGTCGCGGACGTGCGGGACGGTGGTGCGGGCGGTGACGTTCCAGTCCATGCGCCGCGTGTCGTCTTCTCCGGGGACGTAGACGCGGGTGTCGCCGAACTCGCTGCCGGGGCCGGGCAGCAGGCCCAGGTGGCCGCCCTGGAGGAGACCGTCGAGCCGGCGGACGACGGTCAGTTCCAGTTTGCGCAGCGCGGAGTCGGCGCCCTTCATCGCTGGCCCTGGTTCCAGACGACCAGCGGCGGCGGCACGGAGTGGAGGATCTGGCGGACGACGTCTTCGGGTTCGATCCCGTCGGCCAGCGCGTCGAAGGTGAGCATGAGCCGGTGGGACATGACGTCGACGGCGACGTCGCGGATGTCGTCGGGCAGCAGGTAGTCGCGGCCGCGCAGCAGCGCCAGGGCGCGGCCGGCGGCGACCAGGCCGAGGGTGGCGCGGGGGCTGACCCCGATCTCGATGGTCTCCTCCAGTTCGCGCAGCCCGTAGTCGGCGGGGGCGCGGGTGGCCATCACCAGGCGCACGACGTAGTCGGCGACGAGCTGGTGGACCGACACGGCCTCGGCCGACTTCTGCAGCGCGAGCAGGCGCGGCGCGTCGAGCACGGGGTCGGGCGCCGGCGGGGTGACGCTCATGCGGTGGAGGATCTCCAGCTCCTCGTTGGCGCTGGGGTGGCCGACGCGGACCTTGAACAGGAACCGGTCGCGCTGCACCTCCGGGAGCGGGTAGACGCCCTCGGACTCGATCGGGTTCTGGGTGGCCAGCACGACGAACGGGCGCGGCAGCGGGTGGGTGACGCCGGCCAGGGAGACCTGGCGTTCGGCCATGACCTCCAGCAGCGCCGACTGCACCTTCGCCGGGGCGCGGTTGATCTCGTCGGCGAGCAGGAAGTTGACGAACACGGGCCCGAGCTCGACGTCGAAGCGTTCGGTGCCGGGGTGGTAGACGCGGGTGCCGACGATGTCGCTGGGGACCAGGTCGGGGGTGAACTGGATGCGCGCGAACGTGCCGCCGACCACGGTGGCCAGGGTCGAGGCGGCCAGCGTCTTGGCCACGCCGGGGACGCCCTCCAGCAGGCAGTGGCCGCGCGCGAGCAGGGCGACCAGGAGCCGTTCGACCATGTGGTCCTGCCCGACGATGACCCGCCGCACCTCGGCCAGGGCGTCGCGCAGCGCGCCCATGTCGGCGTCGGTCGAGGCGCCACCACCTGCGGACATGTTCGCCGGCACGACGGACGTGCCCGGCCCTTCATCAGCAACCATCATGCGTGTTATTCAATCGTGACTTGGCGGGAAAGACCATGGTCTCACCCTGCCCGTTGCGATCGCCGGAAACACCCTGTGTGTTTTGATGGGGTGTGGCCACTCCTCTCCAGTATGGCGACCCGCCCCGACTGGGTCCGTTCGTCCTGCAGGCGCGTCTGCAGTCGGCTCCGGCGGGTCTGGTCTACCTGGGGCAGGCGCCCGACGGGCGGGCGGTGTCGGTGGTGGTGCTGACGCGCGGCGCGGCGCTCGACGCGGCGGCCCGGGACCGGTTCGTGACCGGCATCAAGGAGGCCGAGTCGGCCCGGTCGGGGGTGCGGGGCCTGCTGTCGCGGGTGCGCCGGGCGAGTCCGGCCACGCCCTTCGTGGTGGCGTGGGACGGCGGTGAGGCGCCGTGGGCGGCCACGCCGTTCGTGCCGGGCGGCCCGGGGGCCGAGAAGTTCCTCGAACCGGTCATGGTGTCCGGGATGCTGATCGGCGACCGGCACGGTCCCGACTTCGTGCCCTACTGGCTGGGCGACCGCAATCCGGCGCTGCCGGCGCCGCCTCCTCCGGCCCCGCCGCCGACGGCGACGCCGCGTCAGGTGGCGACGGCCTCGGCGGTGCTGGCGGTGCTGGTGCTGCTGCTCCTGGTGATGGTGTGGTTGTTCCTGTTCCGGGGCGACGACGAGGCGGTCCCGGCGCAGCCGCTGCCGCCGACGGTGTTCGTGCCGACCCCGCCGCCGGTGCCCGAGCAGTCGGAGCCGACGCGGCCCACGCCCTCGCCGGGCCCGAGCGAGGGGGGCAGCCCGACGCCGCTTCCCGGTGGCTCCGACGACCCCGGCGACGCGATCTAAGCGTACGCTTACCCCTTATGGAGTTGTGGGACACGGTCGAGCCCCCGGCCGCGCGCCGCCTGGTGGCCGGCGCGGTCGAGTTGTTCGCCGAGCGCGGCTTCGGCGGCGCCTCCACGCGCGACATCGCCGCGGCCGCCGGGCTGAGCCCGGGGGCGATGTACGTCCACTTCCCCTCCAAGGCCGAACTGCTGGCCCGGATCGTGCTGATCGTGCACGAGGCGGCCTACCGGGCGGTGTCGGCGGCCACGGCGAAGGCCGACACGCCGGCCGCCCGGGTCCGCGCCCTGGTCTACGCGCTGGCCCGTTTCCACGCCGCTCACCAGCGGGGATGCCGGGTCGTCCAGAACGAGCTGGGCGCGTTGGCCCCCGATGACTGGGCGCGGGTGCGCGGCGAGCGCCGCCGCGTCGAGGGATTGTTCCGCGACGAGGTGGCGGCGGGGGTGGCCGCGGGCGTGTTCGAGGCGGCCGACGTCGCCGGCACCACGCGGGCGATCGTGTCGATGTGCGTGGACGTCTCCCGCTGGTACCGCCCCGGCGGCGCCGACAGCCCCGAGGACGTCGGCGCGTTGTACGCCCATCTGGCCCTGCGGATGGTCCGGGCGCTACCCTGCTAAGCGATCGCTTAGCGGGAGGGTGTCATGCGGCGGACGGTCTATTCAGCGGACCACGAGGCGTTCCGGGAGTCGGTCAGGGAGTTCGTCGCCCGCGAGGCCGACCCCCACGCCGCGCGGTTCGCCGAGGAACGGCTCATCGGCCCGCCGGTGTGGCGCGCGGCCGGCCGCCTGGGGCTGCTCGGGCTGGAGATCCCCGAGGAGTACGGCGGCGTGGCGGCCGGCGACTACCGGTTCAACGCGGTGCTGCACGAGGAGCTGGCCGCCCACGGGATGGCGCTGGCCTCGGGGTTCGGCATCCACTTCGACATCGTCGCCCCCTACCTGGCCGACCTGACCACCGAGGAGCAGAAGAGGCGCTGGTTGCCGGGCTTCTGCTCCGGCGAGCTGGTCACCGCCATCGGCATGACCGAACCGGGTGGCGGCTCCGACCTGGCGGCGCTGACGACCAGTGCCGTACGGGACGGCGAGGACTGGGTGCTCAACGGGTCCAAGACGTTCATCACCAACGGCGTGCAGGCCGGGCTGGTGGTCGTCGCGGCCCGGACCGGTCCCGGCAAGAAGGGCATCACGCTCTTCGGCGTCGAGGCCGGCATGCCGGGGTTCGAGCGGGGCCGCAAGCTCGACAAGATGGGCCAGCCCGAGGCCGACACCGCCGAGTTGTTCTTCCGCGACGTCCGCGTCCCGGCCGCGAACGTGATCGGGCCGGTCGACGGCGGGTTCGTCGCGATGATGGAACGCCTGCCGCAGGAGCGGCTCGGCGCGGCCGTCGCCAACCTCGCGCACGCCTGGTCGGCGCTGGCCGAGACGCTCGCCTACGTGCGGGAGCGGCGGGCGTTCGGGCAGCCGGTGGGGTCCTTCCAGTACAACAAGTTCACCCTCGCCGGCCTGGTCACCGAACTGGAGGTGACCCGCGCCTACGTCGACCAGTGCGTCGCCGCCCACGCCGCCCGCGAGCTGACGGCCGTCGAGGCGGCCAAGGCGAAGTTGTGGTCGTCGGAGGTGCAGTGGCGGGTCCTGGACGCGTGCGTGCAACTGTTCGGCGGGTACGGCTACATGCGGGAACACCGGGTCGCGCGGGCATGGGCCGACGCGCGGGTGACCCGCATCTGGGCCGGGTCGAGCGAGATCATGCGCGAGATCATCGGCCGGGACCTGGGGTTGTAGATGGGGTACGCGCACTGGGCGGAGACGCCGACCCGCTGGCGGGACAACGACGTCTACGGGCACCTGAACAACGTCGTCCACTACGAGCTGATGGACTCGGTGATCAACCGCTGGCTGATCTCCGAGGCGGGCCTCGACCCGGTGGCCGGCGCCTCCATCGGCCTGTGCGTCCAGTCGCGCTGCACCTACAAGGCCGAGGCCGCCTACCCGGCGGTCATCCGCGTCGGGCTGCGCGTCGCCAGGCTCGGCACCTCCTCGGTCCGCTACGAGCTGGGCCTGTTCGAGGGCGGGCGGCTGCTGGCCGAGGGGGAGTTCACCCACGTGTTCGTCGACCGCCGCACCCGCCGGCCCGCGCCGATCGAGGGCCGGATGCGGGCGGCGATGGAGAGGCTGGTGGTCGCGTGAGGATCCGTTCGGCCGTGCTGGCGCAGACCGGCCGGCCCCTGGAGGTCCGGGAGCTGACGCTCGCCCCGCCCGGCGAGGGGGAGCTGCTGGTCCGGATCGAGGCGGCGGGGTTGTGCCACTCCGACCTGTCGGTGATCGACGGGTCGCGGCCGCGCCCGTTGCCGATGGCGCTCGGGCACGAGGCGGCCGGCGTCGTCGCGGTCTCGCGCTCGCCGGAGTTCGCGCCCGGCGACCACGTGGTGCTCACCTTCGTCCCGGCCTGCGGCGCCTGCCCGCCGTGCGTGGCCGGGCGGCCCGCGTTGTGCGTGCCGGGCGCGGCGGCCAACCGGGCGGGCACCCTGCTGGGCGGCGGGCGGCGGCTCGGGGAGGTGTTCCACCACCTGGGCGTGTCGGCCTTCTCCGAGTACGCCGTGGTGTCGGCCCGCTCGGCGGTGACGGTGCCCGCGCGCCTGCCGTTCGAGGTGGCGGCGCTGTTCGGCTGCGCCGTGCTGACCGGCGCGGGGGCCGCCCTGCACGCCGCCGGGGTGGGGCCGCGCGACAGCGTGGCGGTGTTCGGGCTCGGCGGGGTCGGCCTGTCGGCGCTGCTGGCGGCGAAGGCGGCCGGGGTGACCACCCTGATCGGCGTCGACGTGGTCGCCGGCAAACGCGACCTGGCCCTGTCGCTGGGGGCCTCGCACGCCGTGCCGGGAGGAGAGGACGCCGTCGAGCACGTCCGGGACCTGACCGGCGGGGGAGCGGTGAAGGTCGTCGACACCACCGGCGTCGCGCCGGTCCTGGCGCAGGCCTACGCGGCCACCGCCCCCGGCGGCGTCACCGTCACGGTCGGCCTGCCCGCCCCCGGCGCCGGGCTCACCATCCCCGCCCTGCCGCTGGTCGCCGAGGAGAAGACGCTGCGCGGCAGCTACCTGGGGTCGTGCGTGCCGCGCCGCGACGTGCCCCGCTTCGTGGCCCTGTACGAGTCCGGCGCGCTCCCGGTCGACCGCCTGCTGTCGGGCCGCCTGACGCTCGACGAGGTCAACGAGGGCTTCGACCGGCTGAGGAGCGGCCAGGCCGTCCGCCAGGTCGTTTTAACGCGTTGAGCCTCACGTAACGGGAGTCCCTAGGGTCGGCCGCATGAAACTCAACGTGATCGACACCGTCACGCGGATGCGCGAGATCTTCGCCACCCCGCTGCCCGGACGGCCCGGCGCACTCGGCGAACTGCTCCAGCCGATGGCCGACGCGATGCCGTGGCTGGACACCGGGGCGCTGGCCGACTTCCACCACCGGGGGTCGGGGTTCCGCGCCGACCGCGACGACGACCGCTACCTGCCCGCGCTCGACCGGCTCGACGGCGTGCTCGGCCGGATCGAGGCCGAACTGCACCGCGCCTGGGACCACCAGGCCGCGGCGGTGCCCGGCATCGGCGTCGCCGACACCGTGAACGTGCTGCTCGTGCTCGGCGACCCCGACGACGCCTACCTGACCGAGACCAGCCACGGCTACTTCGGCATGGGCGGCATCCCCGGCTGGATCCACCTGACGGTGTGGCCGACCGAGGAGTCTTTGGCGGCCATCGCCTCGTGCGCGGTGCACGAGTTCCACCACAACGTCCGCTACGCCAACGTGACGTGGGATCCGCCGACCGTGCGGCTCGGCGAGCAGATCGTCTCCGAAGGGCTGGCCGACGCGTTCGTGGCCGAACTGGGCGGGACGCCCGGCTACTGGGCGGACTCGCTGCCCGAGGGGGAGTTCGAGGGGGCGTACCGGAAGATCGTCGACAATCTGTCGCTGACCGGGATGCACAACTTCTCCGCCTACATCCACGGCGACGCGGCCGCGGCGCGGTTCGGCGGCACCCCCGTCGGGCTGCCGGCGATGGCCGGATATCCGGTCGGCCGCCGCATCGTCGAGGCGCACCTGGCGGCGACCGGGCTGACCGCGGCGCAGTCGACCGCCCTGCCCAGCGCGGAGATCATCGCGAACGCGGGGCTATAGTTCTCGCCCGTGACCGGGGGACAGATCGTTCTATTGCTGGTGGCCGCGATGGCGGCCGGGTGGGTCGACGCCGTGGTGGGCGGCGGCGGGCTGCTGCAACTGCCCGCGCTGCTGCTGGCCGGGCTCACCCCGGTCGAGGCCCTGGCCACCAACAAGAGCGCCTCGGTCCTCGGCACGGCCAGCGCCGCCAGCACCTACGCCCGCCGGACCGGCGTCGACCGGATCGCCGTCCCGGCCGGGGCGGCGGCGGTGCTGAGCTCGGCCGGCGGGGCGCTGCTGGCGGGGCTGCTCGACCCGGCGGTGCTCAAGCCGCTGATCATCGTGGTGCTGGTGGGGGTGGCGGCGTTCGTGGCGCTGCGGCCCTCCTTCGGCGCGGTCGCCGATCCCGCGCTGCGCACGCGGGGGCGGCTGGCGGCGGCGCTGCTGGCGGCGGGCGGGGTGATCGCCTTCTACGACGGGCTGATCGGGCCCGGCACCGGCACCTTCCTGATCATCGTGTTCACCTCGCTCGTCGGGATGGACTTCGTCCGCGCCTCCGGCACCGCGAAGATCGTCAACATGGGGACCAATATCGGCGCCATCGCGGTGTTCGCCGTCCAGGGGCACGTGGTGTGGGCGCTGGGGCTGGCGATGGGCGTGGCCAACATCGCCGGCGCCCAGCTCGGCGCGCGGATGGCGCTCAAGCGGGGCGCCGGCTTCGTCAGGGCCGTTCTGCTGACTGTGGTGTCGGCGCTGGTGCTGCGGCTGGGCTGGGACCTGCTGTAGCGACGGGCTTGAGCGCTCCTGCCGCGAGCGCGACGAACAGCGCCATCACGGCCGGGACCCCGAGGGCGAACGGCAGGCCGGTGAACTCGGCCAGGCCGCCGATCAGCACCGGACCGGCGAGCAGGCCGGTGTATCCGAGGCTGGCGACCCGGGCCAGCGCCCGGCCGCTGGTGGCCGGGTCGCGGTGCCCGGCGGCGGAGAACACCTGCGGGATGATGCACGACAACCCCGCCCCGAACAGGCCGAACCCGACGATGCCGGCCACCGGGTGGCCGATCAGCAGCGCGGCCAGCAGGCCGGTCCCGGCCAGGGCGCCGCAGCAGCGCACCAGCACGACCGGGCCGAGCCAGGCCGCCAGCCTGTCGCCGGCGAACCGGCCGATCGTCATCATGATCGAGAAGGCGGCGTATCCGGCCGCGCCGACGCTCTCGTCCGACAGCAGGTCCTCGACCAGGTAGACCGAGCTCCAGTCGGCCATCGACCCCTCGCCGACCAGGCAGCAGAAGGCCAGCACGCCCAGGAACAGCACCCATCCGGCCATCGCGTTGCCGGTCTTGCCGGGCGCCTGCTGCGCGGGGGCGCGCGACAGGTCGAGCTCGTCGGGCAGCGCCATGCGGGCGCAGAGCAGGGAGATGACCAGGATGAGGGCGCCGACCGTGGCGAACGTGGCCGCCACACCGGCGCCCGCGTGCGCGAACAACCCGCCGGTGGAGGCCCCGAGGAACCCTCCGACGGAGAAGACGGCGTGGAAGGAGGACATGATCGGGCGGCGGTAGTGGCGTTCGACGATGACCGCGTTGGCGTTCATCGACACGTCCAGCACGCCGTGCACGACGCCGAAGGCCAGCAGCGCGGCGGCCAGCCCGATCAGGCCGGGCGCGAAGGCGGGCAGCACCAGCACGGGGCCCTGCAGCAGGGCGACGGGGATCATGACGCGGCGGGAGCCGTAGCGGTCGACCAGGCGGCCGACGGCCTGCATGCCGGCGATGGCGCCGGTCGCGATGCCCAGCAGGGCCAGGCTCAGCTCGCCTTCGCTGAGGTTGAGGTCGGATTTGATGGCGGGGATGCGGGAGGTCCAGGTGCCGAGGGCGACACCGGAGACCAGGAACAGCCCGTAGACGGCCACGCGGGCGCGCAACAACATGTGGGGGATCCGCTCTCTCAGGCGGTGATGACGGTGACGCCCGCTCCGGTGAGGGCGTCGTGTTCGCCCGGCGGGACGCCGGTGTCGGTGACGACGACGTCGAGCTCGGTGAAGGAGCAGACGGCGCCGAAGGCGGTACGGGTGAACTTGCCGGAGTCGCAGGCCGCGATGACGCGCCGGGCCGAGGCGATGGCGGCCTGCTTGACCGCGACGTCCTCCAGGTCGTGGGCGGTGACGCCGTGCGTGGAGGACAGGCCGCAGCACCCGATGACGGCGGTGTCGAACCGCAGCGCCCGCAGCGAGGCCTCGGTGAGCGGGCCGACGAAGTTGAGCTCGACCGGCCGCACCTCCCCGCCCGGCATGACGAGTTTCACGCGGGGCGCGGTGGCCAGCTCGTTGGCGCACCGCAGGGCCAGGGGCAGCACGGTCAGCCGGCGGTCGTGCACCGCCCGCGCCACCTCCAGCAGGGTCGAGCCGCCGTCCAGGACGACGGCCTCCCCGTCGGCCAGTAACCCGGCCACCGCCTGGGCGATGCGCTTCTTGGCGTCGACCGCCTCCCGCTCGCGGGCGCCGTAGGGCGGTTCCTCGCCGCGCAGCAGCAGGCTGAGCGCGCCGCCCCGGACCCGCCGCACGACGCCCTGCTGGGCGAGTTCGTCGAGGTCGCGGCGGATGGTCATCTCCGACACGCCGTAGTGGCCGGCCAGGGCGGTCACCGTGACGCTGTCGGCCGACCGCAGCGTGCTCATGATCGCGTTGAGCCTTTCGGCACTTTCCATGTGTTCATTTGAACACGAGGTCTGTTCGATCGGCAATATGGGACAGACTGGGCGCCATGCGTGCCAGCCGGTTGCTCTCCCTGCTGCTGCTCCTGCAGACCCGGGGGCGGATGACGGCCGCGGAACTGTCCGCCGAGCTGGAGGTGTCGATCCGGACCGTCTACCGCGACATGGACGCCCTGTCCTCGGCCGGGGTGCCCGTCTACGCCGACCGGGGCCCGGCCGGCGGCTACCAGCTCCTGGACGGCTACCGGACCCGGCTGAACGGGCTGACCGAGGCCGAGGCGTCCTCGCTGTTCCTGGCCGGGCTGCCCGGACCGGCCGCCGAGCTGGGGCTGGCCGAGGTCGCGGCCGCCGCCGAGCTCAAGCTGCTGGCCGCGCTGCCGCCCGGCCCGCGCTCGCGGGCGGCCCGGATGCGCGAGCGGTTCCTGCTCGACGTGCCCGGCTGGCACCGGGGCGCCGAGGACGCGCCGTTCCTGGCCGAGGTCGCCTCGGCGGTGTGGGAGCAGCGCCCGCTGCGGCTGACCTACCGCCGGTGGGGGCCGGCCGAGGTGCGGCGCGACGTGCTGCCCTACGGGCTGGTGCTCAAGGGCGGGTCCTGGTATCTGGCGGCCGAGTGCGAGGGGTCGATGCGGACCTACCGGGTGGCGCGCATCCTGTCGCTGACCGGGCTGCCGGGGCGGTTCGAGCGGGCCGAGTTCGACCTGCCGGCGTTCTGGGAGCGGTTCTCGGCCGAGTTCGCCGCCCGCCTGTACACCGGCACGGCCCGGATCCGGCTCGCGCCCGGGGGAGAGGGGCTGCTGGCGTACACGATCGGGCAGGAGCGGGCCGCCCCCGCGCTGGCCCTGGCCGAGCCCGACCCCGGCCGGCCGGGCTGGGTGGTGCTGGAGATCCCCGTCGAGGGGCTCAACGGCGCGCGCTGGACGCTGTTGCGGATGGGCGCGCTGATCGAGGTGCTGGGGCCGCCGGACCTGCGCGCGATGATGGCCGAGGCGGCGCTCGGCATGGCGGAGATGTACCGCTGAGGCTTACTTTGTAAAGGTGCCGGGCCGGTACGGCCGAACCTTTACCGGCAAAAGGCCTCGCACCGACGGTAAATGGTTTGCTCCGGGCAGGACCGGGTGGCGACGATGGGCCGGGCGCTCTGCCACGGGGGCCGGAGCGCCCCTATTCAGAGAGGCCGACGTCTGTTGGGTGTCTGGTTCGAGGAGGCCGGTTCCGGGGCTCCTGTCGTGCTGCTGCATTCGAGTGCCGCCGACGCGCGCATGTGGGACCCGCTCTGGGGGGAGCTGACGGCGCGCTTCCGGGTGGTGCGGCTGGACTTCCGCGGTTTCGGGCGCAGCCCGTGGGCGGCCCAGGAGCCCTACACCGACGCCGGTGACGCCGCCGCCGTGCTCGACGGGCTGGGCGTGCGCGCGGCCGCCGTGGTCGGCGCCTCGCACGGCGGCCGGGTGGCGCTGGAGATGGCCACCGCGCGCCCCGACCTGGTGGGGCGGCTGGTGCTGCTGGCCCCCGGGATGGGCCTGCCGCCCACACCGGACCTGCGTGCGTTCGCCCAGGCCGAGGACGCGTTCATCGAGGCGGGCGACGTCGAGGGGGCCGTGCGGCTGAACGTCGAAACGTGGCTGGGGCCCGAGGCGGGGGAGGCGGAGCGGATCTGGGTGGCGGAGATGCAGCGCGACGCCTTCGAGTTGCAGCTCGCCGCCGATCCGGAGCCGACGGCCGGGCATCTGCCGATCGACCTGGCGGCGATCGCCGCGCCGGCGGTCGTGGTGGCCGGCGCCCATGATCTTCCGTACTTCCGGGAGACGGCCCGGGTGATCGCGGCCGGGCTGGCCTCGGCGGAGCTGGTGGAGCTCGGCTGGGCGGGTCACCTGCCCTCGATCGAGCGGCCCGGCGAGGTGACGCGCCTGCTGCTCGACCGGCTGGAGGGCCTCAGTGATTGAGGGTCGACATGCCGGCCGCGTTGTAGCGCTCGCCGGCGACCTGGTCGGCCAGGTCGCCCAGGGTGGCCAGCTCGGCGCCCGACAGGGTCAGGCCGGTGGCGGCGACGTTCTCCTCGACGCGGGCGGCGCGGCGGGTGCCGGGGATGGGCACGACGTCGTCGCCCTGGGCCAGGACCCAGGCCAGGGCGATCTGGGCGGCGGTGGCGTCGTGGGCGCGGGCGACGGCGGCGACCTGGCCGACCAGGGCCATGTTCGCGGTGAGGTTGGCGTCCTCCCAGCGGGGGTTGGTGCGGCGGAAGTCGTCTTCGCGCAGGTCGCCGAGGTCGACGGCGCCGGTGAGCAGGCCGCGGCCCAGCGGGCTGTAGGGGACCAGGCCGATGCCCAGTTCGCGCAGGGCCGGCAGCAGGTCGGCCTCGATGTCGCGGGTGAACAGTGAGTATTCGTACTGCCCGGCGGTGACCGGGTGGACGGCGTGGGCGCGCCGCACCGTCTCGGGCGCGGCCTCGGAGATGCCCAGGGCGCGGACCTTGCCGGCGTCGACGAGTTCCTTCATGGCGCCCCAGGTGTCCTCGATGGGCACGCGGGGGTCGACGCGGTGCTGGTAGTAGAGGTCGATGTGGTCGACGCCGAGGCGGGCCAGGGATGCCTCCGCGCTGGCGCGCACGTAGTCGGGGTGGCCGTTGACGCCCAGGCGGGTGCCGTCCTCGGCGCGCTGGATGCCGAACTTGGTGGCGATGACGACCTGGTCGCGCCGGCCGCGGACGGCCCGGCCGAGGAGTCTTTCGTTGGTGAAGGGGCCGTAGGCGTCGGCGGTGTCGAGCAGGGTGATGCCGAGGTCGAGGGCGCGGTGGATGGTGGCGATGGATTCGGTGTCGTCGCCGGGGCCGTAGAAGTCGCTCATGCCCATGCAGCCGAGGCCGAGGGCGGACGTGGTGAGGTGGCCGAGTGTGCGCGTCTCCATGTCTGCTCCTTACTTTGTAAAGCCGGTGGGTCGTCGATACTCATCCACTCGCACTTCACAACCTACCGACGACGGGTGAGCCGATTTTGTCGGTGGCGGGGTGCACGATGGCGGGCATGGCCACGTGGCAGGAGATCGAGAACGACGCCCCGGAGTTCGCAGCGCGCTTTCTGCGGCTGTTCGACGCGGGCAAGCACAAGACGATGGCGACGCTGCGCCGCGACGGCTCGCCGCGTATCAGCGGCACCGAGACCCAGTTCGCGCGGGGGGAGTTGTGGCTGGGGTCGATGACCAAGGCGGTGAAGGCCGCCGATCTGCTGCGTGATGGCCGCGTGGCGCTGCACGGCCCGACGTCCGATCCGGGGGAGGAGGGGTCGGGCACCTGGCCGGGTGAGGCGAAGTTGTCGGGGCGGGCGGTGGAGGTGAGCGACCCGCTGGTGGTGAAGGCCGTGGTGGGCGGGGAGCCGGGGGAGTCGCATCTGTTCCGGGTGGAGATCGAGGGTGCGGTGATCACGCGGGTCGAAGACGCGATGCTGGTGATCGAGAGCTGGGCGCCGGGCCGCGGGGTGAGTGTGGTCCGGCGCCGTTAGTGCCCCATCGGCCGCCCGTGCTCTTCCCCTCTTGCGGGCGGCCGATGGGTACGGGTCTTTCTTTCCGTTACGGCTGCGCCTGGCCGGCGCCCGGGGCCGCGTCCGGTCCGCGCCGCCGGGGGCGGTGGCCGCGGTGTTCCGGTTCGCCGGGTCACGGGGAAGGTGTGGCCGTCCGGGGGGCGGGGTGATCTGGTTCAGGTGATGGAGAAGCCGCCGTCGACGCAGATGCTCTGGCCGGTGACGTAGGCGGCGGCGTCGGAGGCGAGGTAGACGGCGATGCCGGCGTAGTCGTCGGGGTGGCCGTTGCGGCCGATGGCGGTGCGGGCGGCGAGCGCTTGGACGCGGCCGGGGATGGCTTGGACGGCTTCGGTGAGGGGGGTGAGGACGAAGCCGGGGAGGATGGTGTTGGCGGTGACGCCGTGGGGGCTCCAGGCTTCGGCCTGGGAGCGGGACAGTCCGCCGATGGCGGCTTTGGCGACGCCGTAGGCGCCGCTGTTGCCGAAGGCGCGGTGGGTCTGCTGGGAGCCGATGTTGATGATGCGGCCCCAGCCTCGGCGGGCCATGCGGGGGGCGTGGTGCTGGCCGAGGCGGTAGGGGGCGGTGAGGTTGACGGCGATGGTCTGTTCGTAGTCGCCGGGGGTGAGGTCGCCCATGGGGTGGCGGATGTTGTTGGCGGCGCTGGTGACGAGGATGTCGGTGTCGGCGACGGTTTCGCACAGGCGGGTGATGTCGTCGGGGTGGCCCATGTCGGCTTGGACGGCGGTGGCGGTGATGCCGTGGGCGTGCAGGCGGGTGAGGGCCTGGTCGAGGTGGGTCTGGCGGCGGGCGGCGATGGTGATGTGGGCGCCGGCGCCGCCGAGGGCGCGGGCGATGGCGTAGCCGATGCCGCTGCTTCCGCCGGTGATGAGGGCGGTGCGGCCGTGGAGGCCGAACAGGTCGGTGAGGTAGGGGGTGGCCAGGTTGTTCATGAGCGCTCACCCTATCGTCGGATGATCCGAGTTCTTCGGGGATGACGTCGCCGATCCGTTGCACGGGTCCAACCGGAGTCCGCTCGCGGGTTGCTTGGCATGGCCGGCGATTCCGGCCGTGTGACCGCCTCTCACCAGGCCATATACCGGGGGAGTCGAGCTCGGTTACCAGCCCCGTGGGTGGCACGGTGAGCCGGGACGGCGACGAGATCGGTACGGTGTGCGCCTTCCTGTCGCCGACCTGTGAGTCGTGCCGGGAGGCGCTGCCCGATCTCATCTCCTACGGGACGGCGAACAAAGGGGCCGTCGTCGTGCTGCGCCGCCGGTTCCGGGTTCGTCCGCGTGAGCGGGGCGAGCATGCAGCCGCACCTGATCAGCGGCGACCGGGTCATCGTCGCGCGCCGGCCGTCCCGTTACGCGCGCGGGGAGGTCGTGGTGCTGACCCGTACCGATCTGCCGGAACAGGCCATCAAACGGATCGCGGCCGTGGCGGGGGACCGATGTCCCGGCGGGCCGGGAGTCATTCCGCCGGGCCATGTGTTCGTGCTCGGCGACAATCTGCGCGCCAGTGTGGACTCGCGCCATTTCGGGGCCGTCCCGCAGGAACGGGTGACGGGGCGCATGATCCGGCGGCTGACGTGACAGATGTGTTCCTGGTGTTCAGCGGCACTCTGCCGGTCGTCGTCCTTCTCGTCTGCGGCGTCGGGAAGATCATCGGCCGGGCGTCGTTCGCCGGCATGCTGCGGGAGATGCGGCTGCTGCCGGGCGGGGCGGTGCCGCTCGCCGCGCTTTCCGTGCTGCTCGGGTACGGGTTCGGGTTCTGCGCCGCGCTCTTCTTGTTGTTCGGCGTGGTGGTGATGGCGGTGATCCGCCGGGGCCGGTCGGTCGCCTGCGACTGCTTCGGCCGGACGGGGTCGGCGTTCTCCGCCCGGCACGTCGTGCGCAACACTCTGCTCATGGCCGCGGCCGTGGGCGGACTGGTCGGCGCGGGCACCGGGACGAGTTCCTGGATCACGGGGACCGGGGTCGCCGTCGTGCTGGGGCTGGTGCTGTCGCTGCTGGTGATCCGCATGGACGATCTGGCGGACCTCCTGTGATCGGGAGGGCGTTCGTCCTGGCCTGGCGGTCGACCCGGCGGGGCTCCGGGCCCGGATCGGCGTGGTCTTCCAGGACTTCATGGCCTATGACCTGTCCGCCCGCGAGAACATCGCGATCGGCCGGCTCGACCTCATGGAGGACAGCCTCGCCATCGAGGCCGCCGTCCGGGAGGCGGGGATCGACACGAAGCTCCGGTCGCTGTCCAGGGGTCATGAGACCCCGCTGACCCGGCTGTTCTTCGAACCGGGCGAGGATGTCGGGGTCTACCTTCCGGCGGCCAGTGACAGCGACCTGCTGATCCTCGACGAACCGAGCTCCGGCCTGGACGCGGAGGCCGAGCACGAACTCCACAGCCGCATCTCGGCTCTGCGCACCGGCCGTATCAGCCTTCTGATCTCCCACCGTTTTGGCGCCATCCGCCACGACGACACCCTCGCGGTCCTGGAGGACGGCGTGTTCACCGAGGTGGGAACTCCCGGCCGAGAACGGTCTGTACGCCCGACTGTTCCTCCTCCAGGCCTCCGGCTACCGCGACGTGGCGGGCTGAGGTCGCGGGTGCGCCGCTTGCTCCTCGATGAGCTGGTCAGTGAGGCAGCGGGCGGCCACATTCGTCGTGACCGCTCACACCCTCGTCGGATGACCCGGGTTCTTCGGTGATGACCTCGCTGATCCGGCCCAGGACGCGGCGCATGTCGCGCAGGGTGGCGGTGTCGAGCCGGGTGAGGAGCTGGCGCCAGTTGGCGGTGCCGGCGTCGAGCATCTCGTCGGTGAGGGTGCGGCCTTGCGTGGTGAGGGTGAGGCGGCGGACGCGGCGGTCGGCGGGGTCTTCGCGGCGGGAGACCAGGCCGTGGGCGACGAGGCGGTCGACGATGCCGGTGAGGGTGCCCAGGCCGATGCCGAGTTCGCGGGCGAGTTCCTGGCCGGAGGCCGATTCGTGGAACGACAGCGCGACGATGACCTTGAGCTGCTGCATGGTGAGGGTGGTGGCGAGCAGGGGGAGGGAGCGGTCGCGGGCGAAGACGCGCCCGAGGAGGCGCTGGGTGTCGGCGATCCAGTCGATGAGCTGCTGGCGTTCGGTGGTGTCGTGGTTTTTCACGCTGGCCTTCGGTGGGCTGTCGCAAACCTGAGAAGGTTATCAGGAACGCCACGTGACATTAAATATTCGTGCGACGCGAAGTGTTAGGGTGAGCCGCATTAATCTTCCGGCCCACCTTCTGTCAAGGAGCCTTCGCGCATGACCTTCCTGGCCAGGCTGAGCCTCGCCAACCGCACTCTTGTGATCATGATTGCGGTGGTGGCCAGCGCTCTCGGCGCCTACGCCATCCCCTCGCTGAAACAGCAGCTGTTCCCGTCGCTGGAGTTTCCCGGGGCGTTCGTGGTGGCGCCGTACGCCGGCGCGGCCCCCGACATCGTCGAAGACCAGGTCACCAAGCCTATCGAGAGCAGCTTCCAGGGCATCGCCGGGGTGACCGAGATCTCCTCGACCTCCCGTGAGGGCATGGCCTCCATCCAGGTGGCGTTCGAGTTCGGCACCGACATCGACGAGGCCATCGGCCAGATGGAGCAGGCGATCGCGGGGATCGAGGCGCGGCTTCCGGCCACGGTCGATCCGCAGGTGATCGCGGGCAGCACCGACGACATCCCGGTGGTGGTGCTGGCCGCCTCCGGCGCCGACGAGGCGACGCTGCTCGACCGGCTGGAGCAGACGGCGGTGCCGTCGCTGCGGGGGATCGACGGGGTGCGGGAGGTGGAGGTCACCGGCGCCCGCGGCAAGCAGGTGACGATCACGCCCGACACCGAGGAGATGGTGAAGAAGGGGTTGTCGCCGGCGGCGATCCCCGAGCTGCTGCGCGCCAACGGCGTGGCGATCCCGGCCGGGTCGATCACCGAGGACGGCCGGAACCTGACCGTCCAGATCGGCGACCGGGTCGCCACGGTGGAGGACCTGAAGAACCTCTACCTGACCCCGCCGGCCGCGCCCGCCCAGCCGCAGGCGCAGCTCCCGGCCCGCCCGGGTCAGCCGGGGCAGCCGCAGGCGGTGCGGCCGCCGGCGCCGCCCAAGCCGGTGACGCTGGGGTCGGTGGCCGACATCGAGGTGGCCGACGACACCGCCACGACGCTGACCCGGACCAACGGCAAGCCGAGCCTGGGCGTGTCGATCACGATGAAGCCCGACGGGAACGCGGTGGCGATCTCCCATGACGTCCGCGACCTGATGCCGGAGCTGGCGACGGCGCTGGGGACGGGTGCGGCGTTCACGGTGGTGTTCGACCAGGCGCCCTATGTGGAGCGGTCGATCCACGACCTGACGACCGAGGGCCTGCTGGGCCTGGCGTTCGCCGTCATCATCATTCTGATCTTCCTGCTGTCGATCCGGTCGACGCTGGTGACGGCGGTGTCGATCCCGCTGTCGGTGGTGATCGCGCTGATCGCGTTGTGGGTGGGCGACTACTCGCTGAACCTGCTGACGCTGGGCGCGATGACGATCGCGGTCGGGCGGGTGGTCGACGACTCGATCGTGGTGCTGGAGAACATCAAGCGCCATCTGGGCTACGGCGAGCCGAAGCGGCAGGCGATCCTGGGCGCGGTCCGCGAGGTGTCGGGCGCGGTGACGGCCTCGACGCTGACGACGGTGGCGGTGTTCGCGCCGATCGCGTTCGTGGGCGGCATGGTGGGCCAGTTGTTCTCGCCGTTCGCGGTGACGGTGACGGTGGCGCTGCTGGCCTCGCTGCTGGTGTCGCTGACGGTCATCCCGGTGCTGGCCTACTGGTTCCTGAAGGCGCCGGCGCTGTCGCCGGAGGAGGCCCGCCGGGTGCGGGAGGAGGCCGAGGCCAAGGAGCTGCGCTCGCCGCTGCAGCGCGCCTATCTGCCGGTGCTGCGGTTCGCGACGCGGCGCCGCTGGGCGACGCTGGCCATCGGTGTCGTGATCTTCATCGGGACGATGGCGCTGGCGCCGAACCTGAAGACCAACTTCCTCGACTCGGCCGGCATGGACACCGTCAACATCACCCAGCGGATGCCGGTCGGCACGAACCTGGCCGCCACCGACGAGGCGGCCGGGAAGGTGGAGCGGGTCCTGGCCGACGACCCGGGCGTCGCCTCCTACCAGGTGAACGTCGGCGGCGGCAACCAGTTCATGGGCGGGGCCGGCGGCAGCGCCGACCGGGCCTCGTTCTCGGTGACGCTGGCCGAGGACGTCGACGCGGACGCGCTGCAGGAGGGCCTGCGGGAGAAGTTCGCCGCGCTGGGCTCCGGCGTGGGGGAGATCACCGTCGGCGGGGGCGGCGGCGGGGGCGGCCTGTCCTCCAACCAGTTGCAGGTGATCCTGCAGGGCCCCGACGTCGACCAGTTGCGGGCGGCCTCCCAGACCGTCGTGCAGTCGCTGGCCGGGGTGGCGGGGCTGCGCGATGTGGCCTCCAACCTGGAGGACAGCGCCGACCGGATCGAGGTCCACGTCGACCGGGAGAAGGCGGCCGCGAAGGGCCTGACGGAGGCCGGGATCGGCCAGCAGGTCGCGCAGGCGTTCCGCGGCGCGCCCGTCGGGTCGATCGACATCGACGGCCGGGCCGCCGACATCGTGCTCCGCACCGGCGACACGCCCGAGAGCGTGAAGCAGGTCGAGGACCTGGAGATCGCCTCGGCCACCGGCATGGTGACGCTGACCGACGTCGCCGAGGTCGTCAAGGACGGCGGCCCGACGCAGATCAGCCGCCTCGACGGTGAGCGCACCGCGACGGTGTCGGGCGCGGCCGACGCCTCCGACCTGGGCGCGGTCACCGCCGACGTGACCGCCAAGCTCGACGCGCTCACCCTGCCGGCCGGGGTCACCGCCACCGTGGGCGGCGCCTCGGCCGACCAGGAGGAGGCGTTCGCCGACCTCGGGCTGGCGATGGTGCTGGCCATCGCGATCGTCTTCATGATCATGGTGGCGACGTTCTCCAGCTTCGTCCAGCCGCTGATCCTGCTGGTGTCGATCCCGTTCGCCGCGACCGGCGCCATCGGCCTGCTGCTGGTCACCGACACGGCGCTGGGCGTGCCGGCGCTGATCGGCATGCTGATGCTGATCGGCATCGTCGTCACCAACGCGATCGTGCTGATCGACCTGATCAACCAGTACCGCGAACAGGGCATGGGCGTCGTGGAGGCCGTCATGGAGGGCGGCCGCCGCCGGGTGCGCCCGATCCTGATGACGGCGCTGGCCACCATCGGCGCGCTGACCCCGATGGCGATCGGCCTGACCGGCTCGGGCGGGTTCATCTCCCAGGCGCTGGCGATCGTCGTCATCGGCGGCCTGGTCTCCTCGACACTGCTGACGCTCGTCCTGGTGCCGACGCTGTACGTCATGGTGGAAAGGACCAAGGAACGCTTCAGCCGCACCCCCAAGCACGAACGCGACCTTGAGGTGTACGACGAGGAGGCACTGACCCCCACCCGGTGAACATGCGGGGATGCGCGGCTTGGATAAGCTCGGGGAACGTGACCGACAAGCCGCGCATCCCCAACGTCCTGGCCACCCGCTACGCCTCGCCCGCCCTGGCCCGCCTGTGGTCTCCCGACCACAAGGTGGTCTTGGAGCGGCGCCTGTGGGTGGCCGTGCTCAAGGCCCAGGCCGACCTGGGGATCCCGGTCCCCGCCGAGGTGATCACCGCCTACGAGAAGGCGGCCGACACCGTCGACCTGCCCTCGATCGCCGCGCGCGAACGCGTCACCCGCCACGACGTGAAGGCCCGCATCGAGGAGTTCAACGCGCTGGCCGGGCACGAACACGTCCACAAGGGCATGACCAGCCGTGACCTGACCGAGAACGTCGAGCAGCTCCAGGTCCGCGACAGTCTCCTGCTGGTCCGCGACCGCGTCGTCGCGCTGCTGGCCCGGCTGGCCCGGCTGGCGGGGGAGTACACCGCGACCGTCATGGCCGGCCGCTCCCACAACGTCGCCGCCCAGGCCACCACCCTCGGCAAACGCTTCGCCACCGCC
This sequence comes from Herbidospora yilanensis, assembly GCF_001570565.1. GTDB lineage: Bacteria > Actinomycetota > Actinomycetes > Streptosporangiales > Streptosporangiaceae > Herbidospora > Herbidospora yilanensis. Next base: position 278,316 of record NZ_BBXE01000019.1, read on the forward strand.
GCCGACGAACTCCTCGTCGCCTACGAGCGGCTCGACGAGCTGATCGCCCGCTACCCGCTGCGCGGCGTCAAGGGCCCGGTCGGCACCTCCCAGGACATGCTCGACCTGCTGGGCGCCGACCGGCTGGCCGACCTGGAGAACCGCGTCGCCGCCCACCTCGGCTTCACCCGCGCCCTCACCAGCGTCGGCCAGGTCTACCCGCGCTCCCTCGACTACGACGTGCTGACCACCCTGGTCCAGCTCGCCGCCGCGCCGTCCTCGCTGGCCAAGACGATCCGGCTGATGGCCGGCCACGAACTGGTCACCGAAGGGTTCCAGGAGGGCCAGGTCGGTTCCTCGGCGATGCCGCACAAGATGAACACCCGCTCCTGCGAGCGCGTCAACGGCCTGACCGTCGTCCTGCGCGGCTACGCCTCCATGGCCGGCGAACTGGCCGGCGACCAGTGGAACGAAGGCGACGTGTCCTGCTCGGTCGTCCGCCGCGTCGCCCTGCCCGACGCGTTCTTCGCCTTCGACGGCCTGATCGAGACGATGCTGACCGTCCTGGACGAGTTCGGCGCCTTCCCCGCCGTCATCGAGGCCGAACTCGACCGCTACCTGCCCTTCCTCGGCACCACCAAGATGCTCATGGCGGCCGTCAAGGCCGGGCTGGGCCGCGAGGCCGGCCACGAGCTCATCAAGGAACACGCCGTCGCCGCCGCGCTGGCGATGCGCCAGGACGGCGGCGGCAACACCCTGCTCGACCGGCTGGCCGCCGACCCGCGTTTCCCGCTGTCCCGCGCCGACCTCGACGCGCTGCTGGCCGACCGGGTGTCGTTCACCGGCGCCGCCGCCGACCAGGTCGCCGCCGTCATCGCCCGGGTGGGGGAGATCACCACCCGCCACCCGCGGGCCGCCCAGTACACCCCCGGCGCCATTCTGTGATCGAACTGCGTCACGCCGGGCAGGTCGCCGCCGCCTGCGGGGGCGACGACCTGCCCGTCTGGACGGCCCAGCGGCTGCCCGCCGGGGGAGCACGCGCCTGGGCGCACGGCGACGCCGTGGCGGTGGCCTGCCCGGCGGTGTCCAAGCACGACCGGCTGGCCGTCTTCGGCGCAGCCGGGGATCCGGCGCTGCCGGCGCTCGTGCGGCAGGTGTGGCGCGAGATGGGCACCGGCTACCGGCCCTTCGGCGACCGGGAGACGATCCACCGGCTGGCAGAGGCGATGCCGGCGGAACTGGGCCCGGCCGGGAACTTCACCTGGATGACCGTCGATCCCGGCACCGTCCGCCTCGACGCCCTCCGGCCGGACACTTCCCGGCCGGACACCGGACGGCTGGAGAGGGGACCTGCCTCGGCCTCCACACCTGAGGCGGGACACCCGGCAGGGGAGAAGCCGGCCGGAGGCCGGGCGGCCCCCGCCCTGCTGGTGAAGCCCGACGTCGCCTGGCTCGACCCCGGCGCCGAAGCTGAGGTCGCCGCGGTGCTGGCCGTGGCCAACCCCGACGCCTACGCCCGCCCCGGCATGCCCGGCGTCACCCGCTGGGCCGGCATCCGCGACGACGCCGGACGGCTGATCGCCGTCGGAGCCGACGCCTGGTCGGCGCCCTCCGTCGGGTTCGTCGGCGGCGTCGCCACCCTCCCCGAGGCGCGGGGGAGCGGCCTGGCCGGCGCGATCTGCCGGTTCCTCACCGCCGCGCTCCTGCACCGGCACGGCCGCGTCTCCCTCATGGCCGACGACGTCAACACCGCCGCGCTGGCCGTCTACCGGCGGCTGGGCTACACGCGCCGGCCGGTGGCGGCGACCCGGGCCGTACCGGAGGCATAAAACCAGGTGAGCGGCGCGGCCCGACCATGCACAGTGAGGGAATGATGTCCGCGTTTGTCCCCGGCCTGGAGTTGTGCCGCGCCTACTACCACGACGTGCTGCGGCCCCTCCTCGACGACGGCCCCCACCCCGTCCCCCACAGCGCCGCGCTCATCGGCCCCGGGTCGGAGGTGCTCGGCTTCGACACCGCCCGCTCCGCCGACCACGACTGGGGCCCCCGCGCGATCGTCTTCGTCCCCGCCGGACGCGCCGAGGAGATCCGCGACCGCGTCTGGAAGCGGCTGCCCGCCGAATACGGCGGCTTCCCGACCGCGTTCGGCTCCGACGTCCACCCGGTCAAGCCCGGCGTCACCATCACCGAGTTCGCCCCCTGGGCCCGCCGGCAGCTCGGCTTCGACCCCCGCGACCCCATCGGCGTCGACGACTGGCTCGGCGTGCCGTGGCAGCGCCTGGCCGAGTTCACCGGCGGCGACGTCTTCCACGACGGCCTGGGCGACCTGTGCCCCGCCCGCCGCCGCCTGCGCTGGTACCCCGACGACGTGTGGCGCTACGTCCTGGCCTGCCAATGGACCCGCATCGCCCAGGAGGAGAGCTTCCCCGGCCGTGCCGGAGAGGTCGGCGACGACCTCGGGTCGGTCCTGGCCACCGGCCGCATCGCCCGCGACCTGATGCGCCTGACCCTGCTCATGCGCCGCCGCTACCCGCCCTACACCAAGTGGCTCGGCAGCGCCTTCAACCGCCTGTCCGGCTCGGCCGAACTCGGCGACGCCCTCACCGGCGCCCTGCGCGAAACCACCTGGCAGGGCCGCGAACGCCACCTGTCCACCGCCTACCGGCGGGTCGCCGCCCTCCACAACCGCCTGGCCCTCACCGCCCCCGTCGAACCCGGCACCCGCCCCTACCACGACCGGCCCTTCCAGGTCATCGGCGGCCACCGCTTCGCCCGCGCCCTCATGGACGCCGTCACCGACCCCGCCATCGCCCGCCTCGACCTCGTCGGCACCGTCGACCAGGTCGCCGACAACACCGGCGCCCTCACCCACCCCCGCCGAGCCCGCAACCTGGCGGCCGCGGCCCGCTGAACCGGCCCCGCCCTCAGACCAGGGCCTCAGACCAGGGCCTCAGACCAGGGCCGAGGGCCGCACCGAGGCCAGCTCCGGCAGCAGCGCCGGCAACTCCGCAAGAGTGCGGATCGTCGGCACGCCCGCCGGGGGAGGAGCCGACCCGTACCGGTCCAGCCACACCCCGTGCATGCCCGCCCGCGTCGGCCCGATCGCGTCCAGGTTCAGGTTGTCGCCCACCAGCACCACCTCACCCGGATCCAGGCCCAGCTTCGCCGCCGCCGCCGTGTACACCTCGGCCGACGGCTTGAAGTTGCCGCCCAGCGCGTCAGGCGTCAGCACCGGGTCGAGCCGGTCGAGCAGGCCCAGCCGCCGCAGTTTCGCCTCCTGCTGCACCGGCTGGCCGTTCGTCAAAACCCCCAGCGTCACCCCCGTGCCCGCCAGCCGCCCGATGAGCGGAGCGGCGTCGGGGAAGGCCGTCCACGCCCGCTCGTACAGGTCGAGGAACTCCGCGTACGCCCCGTCGAGGTTCACCGGCGCCGTCAGGCCCATCCGCCGGCAGTAGTCACGCAGCCGACGGCGCCGCTGCTCACCGAAGGAACACTCGCCCCGATGCCAGGCCGGCAGGTGGACGTCCTCCAGCCGCAACCACAGGCCCGGCCCCTCGGCCAGCAGCGGATGGAACGGAGACCGCCCGGCCGTCCACGCCGTCACCGCGTGCGCCACCGCCGCCCGATGATCGAACAGCGTCTCGTCCAGGTCGAAGAGAATGGCCCTGATCATGCCGCCCATCCTCCGGAACCCCTATTACAACGGCGTTTCCACGAAGTGAAAGGGGAAACCGGGCTTACCCACAGCCAGTCATGCCCATCATGACAAAGATCACGGGCTGGTGTGGGCGAAACGGTGAATCACCGGGCGGCCCCGGCATTTGCCGCGATCGAGTCACGCACGTACACCGCCAGCCCCTCGGCCACCCCCTCGTAATTACGGCCGAACCGCTCATCGGCCACATACATCTCCCCGAGGCCCACATGAATCTCATACGTGCACGGATAGAACCACCGGCTGATGTGCTCCCGATGCCGCTCGGCCACCGCCATCGCCTCGGGGGAGCCGGCCGGCACCCCCCGCTCGAACAGGACCCGCCAGGCCTCCACCACGGCCCCGGCCTCCGCCTTGATCCCCTCCCAGTCGGCCTTCGAGTACGACGACGTACGCCGGCGGCTCTCCGCCCACGCCGACGTGCCACCCCACCGGCTCTCCGCCTCCTCGGCGTGATCCTCCGGCCGGAACCCGCCGAACACCTCGTAACGCTCCTCCGGCGTCAACGACACACCCATCCTCGCCGCCTCCAACGCGGTCTCCACGGACACCACCAGCGCCTCCAGCCGGGCGATCCGCCGCCGCAGCAGCTCATGCTGACGCCGCAGATGCGTCGCGGCGTCCACCCCCGGATCATCGAGAATCGCGGTGATCTCCTCCAGGGGGAAACCCAGCTCCCGGTAGAACAGCACCCGCTGCAGCCGATCCAGATCCGGCTCCGAATACCGCCGGTAACCCGCGGCCGTGCGTTCACTCGGCGACAACAGGCCGATCTCGTCGTAATGGTGCAACGTCCGCACCGTCACACCCGCGAACGCCGCCACCTGACCCACCGAAAAACCCGCCACGCCTCCCCCTCCTTCCCTGACGCGACCCAGCCTGCGGCCTCCCGCAACGTGAGAGTCAACCCCTATACGGCCCTCTACCGCCCGCCCTAGACACCCGTATCGTGCACAAGCGGATGCGCCCGCATCGCCGCCTCCAGCTCACCCGGCAACTCATCCCGGTAACGGCCCAGCGTGCTCAGATCCCCATGCCCCAGCACCCGCCGCACCGCGTCCATGTCGGTCCCGCCCGCCAGCAGATGCGTCGCCGTCGTATGCCGCAACCCATGCGGCGTCACCGACCGCCGCCGCTCCGGATCGACCCGCGCCTGCACCCGGTCGATCACCCCCTGCACATCACCCCGCGCCAGCCGCCGCCCCCGCCACGACAACAACAACGCCTTGTCATCCCCCCGGCGCACCTCCAGATAGTCCGCCAGCGCCCGCGCCACCAGCCGGGGGAGCGGCACATCCCGCGTCCGGCCCCCCTTACCGAAGATCCGCCAGTAACGCTCACCGTCGTTGGTGTAGAAATCCTCCACATTCGCCCGCACCAGCTCCGACACCCGCGGCCCCACCATCGTCAGCAGCAGCACGATCAACGCGTCACGCACCTCCATGCGCTGATCCCGCCGCCCCCGCACCTCATCACCCGCGGGGGAGACCGCCGCCCCGACCAGCCCCTGCGCCTGCTCCCGCGTCAACGCCCGCCGCTCGGCCCGCAACCCGCCCCGCTCCCGCGCCACCACCGTCGCCGACGCCATCGGGTTCAGCTGCACCCACCCCGCCAGCGCCGCGTGCTTGAACAACGCCGACACCGACCGCCGGAACCGCGCCTGCGACGCCGCGCTCTGCAGCTCCCCGCCCCCGGCCGGCACCCGCCGCCGCTCATCGGGCTTGCGCGCGAACGCCAGCAGCACCGCGTCGACGTCGTCACCCGCCAGATCGTCGAGAACCTCCGACAACCGGCACACCCGCGTCAGCCGCACGAACGTCTGCACATCACGCGCGTACACCTCGGCGGTCGCCCGGGACAACCCGCCCGTCACGACCTTCGCACGGACCAGCTCCACATAACGATCCGCCGCCTCTTCCACCGACAACCGATTCAGCTCCGCCGGACGCATGACCCCAGACCCTAACCCCCGCCACCGACAATCCCAGCTCAGTGGCATGATCGATAACATGACATATCCGGAACCGCGCTACCTGGGGGACACCGGGGAGATCAACGCCACCTACCTCCCGCACGGCGCCCCGCCCGACATCACCTACCAGAACGGCGGAAGCTGCACCTACCTCGCCACCGGCGCCAGCACCGACGGCAAGTTCGGCCTCTACCGCTGGGACATGGGCGCCAAACCCAGCGGGCCCGCCCCGCACTTCCACCGCAGCCTCACCGAATCGTTCTTCATCCTCACCGGCACGGTCCGCATCTACAACGGCGAGCAGTGGATCACCACGGTGCCCGGCGACTTCGTCCACGTCCCCGAAGGCGGCGTCCACGGATTCCGCAACGAATCGGGCGAACCGGCCAGCCTCCTGCTGATCTTCTCACCGGGGGCGCCCCGCGAGGGCTACTTCGAGGGCATCGCCGAATGGGCCGCCTCCGGCCGCACCGACCAGGAGTTCTTCGTCCGCCACGACACCTTCTGGGTCGACGAGAGGTGACACCCGCGCCGGACCGTGCGACTGTCGATCACGGCAAAACCCGGGAAAGCGGCGCACCCATCGGAATAATCAGAGGTTTCCGGAGCAATGGGGGTAAATCGTGTGGCCGGTCGTGATGGCGGCGGTCCTGGTGGGCAGCACGGGCGTGGCCCCGGCCGCCGAGGCGTCGAGGTGGCGGCCCGCGCCGCTCCCGCCCAAGGCGGGCCACGACTCCTTCGCCCACGTGACGGCGAGCGGCGCGAAGGACATCTGGGCGGCGAGCGGCGCCAATAGCGTCCTGGTGTCCGGGTCCAACGCGGTGTCCAACGCGGTCCTGCTCGAACGCTTCGACGGCAGGCGCTGGCGGCCGATGCCCAGGCCGACCGGCGCGATCACCGCCCTGTCCGCCTCGTCGGCGGGCGACGTGTGGGCGCTCACCTCCGGCCGGTCCCACCGCTGGGACGGCAAGGGCTGGCGGGTCATGCGGTCCTTCTCCCCAACGGCCCACGTCCTGCTCGCCGCCGTCCCCGGCGGCGCCTGGGTGTCGGAACAGGGGAGACTGAGCCGGTACGACGGCACACACTGGCAGCCCGTCCCCCTTCCGGCCGATTTCGAACTCGGCGCGTTACGCATCCAGGGACGCGACGTCTGGGTGCTCGGCCGGTACAAATCCGGTAAGGCCATCTACGACACGATCGAGGGCGGCAGCCCCGCCGCGCTGCGCTGGACCGGCCGCGCACTGGCCCGGGTGCCCGTCACCGCGCCGGCGAACCTCCGCGCCCACCTCCAGATCGACGACGTCGTCACCGGCAAAGGCGGCGACCTGTGGCTCTCCGGCCACTCGGTCCTCGACGGCGACCGCCTGCCGGTCCTGCAGCGGCGCGGCTCCACGTGGACGACCCTGACCCCGCCCCGCACCCCACCGCCGGAGAACATCGAACCCGACGGGGCCGGAGGCGTCTGGTTCGACTACGGCCTCGACCAGCCGCTCTGGCGCAACCGCGCCGGGAAGTGGACGAAGGTCGCCGCCCCCAAGCCGCCCTCCGGCCGCCGCTGGGGCCTCTTCACGAACTTCGGGGCGGCCACCACGGCGCACATCCCGGGGACGACGCTCCTGGTGCGAGCGGGAGCGACGTCGGTTCCCGCGCCGGGGAACTCCTACGACCCGGAGACGAGCAGGAAGGCCCACGAGTCGGCCGACCGGGTGCTCATGACCGGCCCGCACTCGTGATTAGGGATCTCGGCCGGCGTCGGCGACCTTCAAGGGAAAGCACCTGGCGGGTGCCCTGCCTGGGTCGGCGTCGACCCAGGTGGAGAACCGAGTCATGGCCGCGGCCCGGCCGGCCGCCATGGTGATGCGGCACTGGCTCTCCTTCGCGGCCACGGCACCTCGACGGTGCCGGGCCGTCGTGCACGTGGATGACCCCAGCGGCCAAAAGAAGTACAAAGTTGATACCAAACAGAATTCACCTTCTGTCTGGTATAGCCATCTTTGCCCTATATGACGGTTTCAGATGAGGCCGACGAACGCCTCGGCCTGTTCCTGGTTCATGCCGGTCTCGCCCCGCACCAGGAAGATCGCCTGCTCGGTCCGCCCGGCCTCCTTGAGCTCGCGGACCCGGCCGGCGAGGTCGGGGCCGGTCTGCAGCGCCCGTTCGGTGCTGGTGGGGAGGTAGCGGCCCGCGATGATCGATTCGGTGACGAACTTGGCGTCGCGCAGCCCGAGGCCCGTTTCCTGCCGGACGAGTTTGATCGCCTCCAGGACCCGGCCTTCGGCGCCGAGTTCGCGGACGCGGTCGCGGATGGGTTCGGCGATCTGCGGGATGACGCCGGGCGCCCAGTAGGCGACTTGGGCGCGGGGTCGTCCGCCGGCGGCTCTGACGGCGAGCAGGACGATGCCGGCGATGACGCCGAGGAGGATCAGCAGGACCAGGAGTTCGGCGGGTCCGACGTTGCCCATGACGGTGATCTTACGACGGCTTTGCCTGCTCGATAATGAACATTATGTCAAGTTGGCTGGCGGGGGTGAAAGGTTCACCGTGCCGGGCGGCGCGCGCGGGCGCGGTTGTGCTGGTGGGTGCGGGTGCCGGCCCGGTCGTGAGCGGGTCTCGGAATTGACCGGTGCGGGCGGCGGGGTCGAACATCGCCGTTCGTCCGGCTTTCGGCGGGCATGACGTGTCGGCGGGATGGGTGGCGCCGGTGTTCGGGTGGTCGGTCGCGGCGGTGTCGACCACTTCTTGCCGGGGCCGCCGGTGGAGACGGCCGCGCGGGTTACGGCGGTGGCTCGCGCGTGGTCGTCCCCCGTCGCCTGCCGGTGCCGGGGCGTGGTGAGGGGCCCCTCTTTCCCGTCTGCCGGGAGGGGGCCCCTCTCCTTTTTCCCGTTACGGCTCCGCCTGGCCGGCGCCGGCCGCCGTCGTGGGCTGGGGCCGGGTGGGCGGCGGCCGGGCGTGCCGGGTCGCCGCCGCTACGGGTTCACGCTCCCGGCGTCGCGGCCATGGGTCCGCTCCCCTGCCTCGTCGGTGACGTCATCGGCGTCGGTGTGGGGCTCCTGGGCCGCCCGCGGGCTGCGCCCGAAACCGCGGACGTCCGGCCCGCACCACCCGCCTCCCCCGCTCGTGCTGAGGGCCGTTGCCGCCGGAGCCGCCGCGTCGACTACGCCGCGTCGACTACAGGGAGTAGTCGAGGGTGTAGTGGTGGCCGTCGTCGTTGATGATCTGGCCGGCGCCGGTGATGCCGGTGAGCTCGCCTGTCCCGGAGGTGGCGACGATCTCCCAGCGCATCCACGGGGTGCCGTCCGCTCCCCCGCCGGCGCTGTGGGCCAGGACGAAGGTTCCTTTGCGGCCGTTGAGGGTGCCGTCGACGTGTTCGAGGCCGGTGTAGGCGGCGGGGCCGTCGGGGGTGGCGACGGTGAGGATCTCGGTGGTGGAGGTTGCGGTCAGGTCGCCGGTGAAGTGTTTGGTGAGGCGGTGGCGGGCGATGGTGGCGCCGGGGTGCTCGTCGGTGGCGAGGGTGTCCCAGCTGGTGATGTCGAAGGTTCCGGTCGCGTGCATGGGTTGATGGTCGTGGTGATTGTTGTCAGGTTCTGTCAGGTTGCGGTCGTCGAGGGCGGGTGGGTGCTGGGTAGGGATGTCGGGGTCTGGGGTGGAGAGGGGTTGTCGTGGTGGTGCGGTTGCGGGTGTCGGCGGAGGCGGATGTGCCGGCGGAGCGGTTGTTCTCGGTGATGACGGACTGGCCGCGGCATCGGGAGTGGATGGTGCTGACC
>NZ_BBXE01000020.1 GCF_001570565.1 Herbidospora yilanensis
CACCGCCACCCGGCCGACCCCGCCGGTGGTCTCGGGCGGTGGCGACACCCAGGCCCCCTCGGTGCCCGCCAACCTGGTGGTGACCAACCGGACGGCGACCTCGGTCACCCTGTCGTGGGCGGCCTCGACCGACCACGTCGGCGTGGCGTCCTACCAGGTCAACCGGGGCGGCACGGCGGCCGGCACGACCGCGGCGACGACCTTCACGGTGACCGGCCTGACCCCGGACACGGCCTACTTCTTCACCGTCGTCGCCCGCGACGCGGCCGGCAACGCCTCCGCGCCCTCGGCCGGGGTGTCGGCCACGACGCTGCCGCAGACCACCGCCTACGTCGCGCTGCGGGCCCGCGTCAACAACAGATTCGTGACCGCGAACGCCGGCCAGCACCTCATCGCGAACGCCACCACCGTCGGCGCCGCCCAGCAGTTCGAGCGCGTCAACCTGGCGGGCGGCCAGATCGCGCTGCGGGCCCGCTCGAACGACCAGTACGTCTGCGCCGAGAACGCGGGCGCCGCGCCGCTGATCGCCAACCGGGCGGCCGTCGGCCCCTGGGAGACCTTCACGCTGGTGCAGAACCCGAACGGCTCGGTCAGCCTCCGGTCGCAGGCCAACGACCAGTACGTCTGCGCCGAGAACAGCGGCGCCGCCGCGCTGATCGCCAACCGGGCGGCCATCGGCGGCTGGGAGCAGTTCGACATCGTCACGCAGTGAGAACTGTCGCCGGGTGCTCCTAGAGTGGCGCCCGTGGAGGCGACGGTCGAGCGGCTGGTGTTCGTCCGCGACGACGAATACACGGTCGCGCGGATGAGCGACGGCGGCGGCGGTTTCGTCGCCGCCGGCCGCGTGCTGGCGGGCGTGCAGCCCGGCGAGACCCTCAGGCTCACCGGGGCGTGGTCCGACCACCCCCGCCACGGGCGCAGGTTCGCGGCGGAGACGTGCGAGCGGGTGACCCCGGCGACGATCCCGGCCATCCAGGCCTACCTGGGGTCGGGGCTGATCCGGGGCATCGGCCCCCGGCTGGCGGCGGCGATCGTCGGGCACTTCGGCGCGGACACCCTGACCGTGATCGACGCCGAGCCCGACCGGCTGACCGAGGTACTCAACATCGGCCCGCAGCGGCGGGCCCAGATCGTCGAGGCCTGGCTCGATCAGAAGGCGGTCGCCGCCCTCATGGTGACCCTCCAGGGGTTCGGGGTCTCCCCCTTGCTGGCCGCCAAGATCTATCAGGCGTTCGGCGCCGAGAGCGGAGAGGTCGTCTCCACCGACCCCTACCGGCTGATCGGGCGGGTGCGCGGCGTCGGGTTCCACATCGCCGACCGCATCGCCCTCAGATCCGGCGTACCGGAACGCAGCCCGCAACGGATCAAGGCGGCGATCCTCGACCGCCTCGAATCGGCCGCCGGGCGGAGCGGCCACTGTTACCTGCCGATGCCCGCGCTGCTGGCCCAGACGGCCGAGCTGGTGGAGCAGGATCCCGAGCTGGTCCGCGCCATGGTCGACGCGCTGACCGCCGAACGCCGCGTGGTGGTGGAGGCCGGGGAACGGCCCGGCCGCCTCATCGTGTACGAAAAGGAGCTGCACAGCCGCGAGGTCGCGCTGGCCGGGCACCTCCAGCGCCTGATGTCGGCCCGGTCGGGCATGCCGATGCGCCACTACGACGAGGACGCCTCCCTCCACGACGACCAGCGGGCCGCGGTGACGCTGGCGCTGACCTGCCAGGTGACCGTGCTGACCGGCGGTCCGGGCTGCGGCAAGAGCCACACCGTGCGGTCGGTCGCGCGGGCGGTCCGGGCGATGGGCGGCACCGTGACGCTGGCCGCGCCCACCGGGAAGGCGGCCAAGCGGCTGTCGGAGCTGACCGGGTTGCCGGCGATGACCGTCCACCGCATGCTGATGGCCCCCGACGACGACGGCACCACCCTGTTCGCCGAGGCCCCGGCCAGGGCCGACCTGATCGTGGTCGACGAGGCGTCGATGCTCGACCTCCATCTGGCGGTCCGGCTGACCGCCGCCATCCCCGACGGCAGCCATCTGCTGCTGGTGGGCGACACCGACCAACTGCCCAGCATCGGCCCCGGCAACGTGCTGGCCGACGTGCTGAAGGTGCCCGGCGTCCCCCGGGTGCGGCTGACCCACGTGTTCCGGCAGGCCGAGGGCAGCGGGATCGTGCGGGCGGCCCATCTGATCCGGTCGGGGAACCTGCCCGAGCTGCCGGGGCGGGGCGGGTTCTGGTTCGAGGAGGCGGGCGACCCCGAGCTGGTCGCCGAACGGGTGGTGCACCTGGCGACCGACGGCATCCCGCGCAAGCAGGGGGTGTCGCCCGACCAGGTGCAGGTGCTCTGCCCGATGCGGCGCGGCGTCACCGGCACGGTCGAGATCGGGCGGCTGCTGCAGGAGCGGCGCAACCCGGCGCGCGACGGGGTGGCCGAGTTCTGGTCGGGCCCCGAGGTGTTCCGGGTGGGCGACCGGGTCATGCCGGTGCGCAACAACTACGACAAGGGCGTCTTCAACGGCGAGACCGCGACCGTCACCGCCATGGACCTGCCCGGCCGCACCGCCGCCCTGCGCGTCGACGACGGGCGCGAGGTCGAATACGGCTTCGACGAGCTCGACGACCTCACCCACGCCTACGCGATCAGCGTCCACCGGGCGCAGGGCAGCGAATACCCGTTCGTGGTCGCGCCGCTGGTGGCCGAGTCGGGCGGCATCATGTTGCGGCGGCGGCTGCTCTACACGCTCGTGACCAGGGCCAAGTCGTGGGTGGTGCTGGTGGGGCACCGGGAGGCCCTCGAACAGGCGGTCCACCAGCTCGGGGCGGCCCGCAACACGGGCCTGGCCCGGCGGCTGAACGTGTGATCGGCAACTCACCCCGGACGGAACCGACGGCCGCGCTTCGGTCAGGCCACCGTGTTCCCGGCCGGGGTCGAGCGCGCGTGGACGCGGGCGCCGACCGGTTCGCCCGATGCCAGCAGGGCCGGGTCGGCCGTGGCGGCGAAGCGGCGGCCGTCGTCGAGGCGGGCCAGGACGATGCCGGTGCGGCGGCCGTCCCTGCTGTGCCGGATCGTGTACGTCTCGATCACGGCCGGGCCGTCGGCGTCGGTGGCGGTGGCGACCCTCGGCCAGGCGTCGACCTGTTTCCGCAGGTCCGACTGCTCGGTCCAGGGGGCGGGGGTGGTGGCGTACAGGCCGGCCGAGTATTTGCTCAGCAGGCCGCCGTTGGCGCCGACCAGGACCAGGTCGCCGGGGTGGGCACGGCAGAAGGCCACGGCCTCGGCGACGGCGTGCAGGGAGTAGGCGTTGCCGGGGCCGCCGAAGAACGGCAGGCCGCCGGTCAGGGTGAGGGGGCAGGTCAGCGGGACGGCGTCGGTGATGTTGGTGACGGCGATCGGGAAGCAGCTGTAGAGGTCGGCGGCGGCGACGTCGGCGGGGGTCGCGCCGGCCTGGGCGAGGGCGTCGGTCACGGCTAGGACGGAGGCGGGGCCGCGGCTGAGGTCGGGGCGGGCGAGGATGTCCTGTTCGCGGACGTCGGCGTGGCCGTGCACGTACACCCATCTCCCCGGCGGGACGCCCAGCTCACGCGCCTTCGCCACCGACGTCAGCAGCACGGCCGCGCCCTGGTTCACCTTCTCCCTGGCCACCACGTATCGCGGGTACGGGTCGGCGATCATCCGGTTGCGCTCCGACACCGTGACGAGTTCCCCGGCGGTGCGTTCCGTGGGGGCGGCGGCGTGCGGGTTGGCGGCGGCGACCCGGGTGAAGGGGGCGAACAGGGCGCCCATGCCGAGGGCGTACTCCTCGCGGGTCTGCCCCAGGCGGGCGCGGCGGGCGTTCTCGAAGAGGGCGTACTGGGCCGCCGCGCTGGTCAGGCCGTGGCGGGCGAGTTCGGCGTCGACCAGGCCGTCGAGGCCGTGGCCGCGGTCGTCGAGGCCGCCGGGCGCGTGCTCGGCGAAGTCGGGCCGGTCGGGCGATGCCATCAGGTGGGCGATCGTGGAGATGGCCTCCGCGCCGACGACCAGCGCGGCCCGCGACTCCCCGGCCGCGATCGAGGCGGCCAGTTCGGTCACGAGGTGCTGCGGCGACTGGCCGCCCGTCACGTCGAGGATCGCGCGGGCCGGGTCGGCGCCGACGCGGCGGGCGACCGAGCGGGGGAAGTTGTCCGACCGGCCCAGCGGGGCCACCGCGTGGGGGGTGGAGATCTCGAACTGCCGTACGGCGGCGATCGTGTCGACCTCGCGGGGGTCGACGCCGGCCAGGGCCAGGGCGGCCGCCGCGGCGGCCAGGCCGACGGGCGAGCGGCCCCGGTAGCCGGGGTCGCCGAGGCGTTCGGAGACCTGCCCGGCACCGACCAGGACAGGCGTGCGTTGATCGTTCATATCATCATCAACGTATCAACCTGGGCATCACGCCCTGACGTCACTGGTGACCAGCGGAATCGTCAATTTGACTGAAACGCCGTTCATCTCACCGCCCCGACTGCTCGGCGACAGCCGCCCGCGAACCCCCGTTCGGCCGGAATTCCCGCGGTTAGCCTGCTGACCTTGTGAGCACCGACCCCGGCATGCCCGTTCCGGGACCCGGCCGTCCGCGAGACGCCGAGGTCGACCGGAAGGCCCTCAGAGCGGCGCTGGCCCTGTACGCCGAACTGGGCTGGGCGAAGTTCACGCTCGACGCGGTCGCCCGCCGGGCCGGCATCGGCAAGGCCGCGCTCTATCGGCGCTGGCCCAGCCGCGAGAAGCTCATCGCCGACGCCATCGAGTCGGCCCTGGTCGTGCCGTCGTTCGACATCGACACCGGCACCCTGCGGCAGGACCTGCGGGAGCTCATCGGCTCGATGCTGGCCCACTATCTGGGCCCCTACGGCCTGGCGGGGCTGCGGCTGCACGTCGAGGCGCGGGCCTATCCCGAGTTGTTCTCCCCGGTGACGGGCGTGATCAGGAAGTCGCGGGTGCTGGAGGCGCGGCAGATGATCCGCCGCGCCATCGCCCGGGGCGAGCTCGGCCCCGGGGCGTCGCCCACCCTGATCCTCGACACGCTGCTGGGCGCGGTGCTGCAACACGTGCTGGCCACGCCGGAGGAGCTCCGCGAGGACATGCGCGCCCAGGCGCCCGCCTACGCCGACCGGCTGATCGACTTCGTCCTGACGGCGGCGACCGCCCTCTATCCCCCCGCGGCCGACTGAACGCGGTCGTACTGCTCGTCGGTGAGTTTCAGGCCGGCCGCGCGCAGGTTCTCCACGAGGTGGACCTCCGAGGTCGTGCCCGGGATGGGGAGCATGGTCGGCGACCGCCGGAGCAGCCACGCCAGCGACACCTGCGCCGTCGTCGCGCCGGTCTCGGCCGCGACCTCCCGCACCCCGGGATGGGACGACGCGATCGGGTAGAACGGCACGAAGGCGATGCCCAGCTCGGCGGTGCGATCGACCATGGCCTCGTGGGTGCGGTCGCCGGCGTTGTAGGCGTTCTGCACCGCCGCGATCTCGGTGATGCGCAGCGCGGCGTCGAGTTGCCCGACGCTCACCTCCGACAGGCCGATGGCCCCGATCTTGCCCGCCTCCCGCAACCCGACCAGCGCCCCGAGCTGGTCTTCGAGCGCGACGAGCGGGTCGATGCGGTGCAGGTAGAACAGCGGGATGTGGTCGGTGCGCAGCCGCCGCAGGCTGAGCTCGGCCTGCTGCCTCAGGTAGGCGGGGTGCCCGACGGGCACCCATTCGCCCGGCGACGGCCGGGCCTCCCCCGCCTTGGTCGCGACGATCAGCCCGTCGGGATAGGGGTGCAGCGCCTCGGCGATGAGCCTCTCGTTGTCGCCGAGGGCGTAGGCGTCGGCGGTGTCGATGAGCGGCACCCCGAGGTCGGCCGCCTTCCTCAGCAGCCGGACGGCGGCCGGGCGGTCGGCGGGCCCGTGCCAGATGCCGGGGTCGGCGAGCCGCATGGCGCCGAAGCCGATCGTGCCGGTGGGGATGGTCATGACGGGTCTCCCAGGTGTTCGCGGGCCACTTTCTTCGGGACGCACATCTGCCAGGCGTCGACGACCAGTTCGCGCATCTGCCCGGGGTCGAGGCGGTCGAGCCGGCACTCCACCCACTGGTAGCGCATGTCGGCCGGGCCCGGCAGGAAGAAGGTGCCGGGCTGGGCCGCGACGAGCGCGGCGCGCTCCTCCTTCGGGTAGCCGAAGCCCATCGTGGTCTCGTCGCGGGAGAAGGCGACGTAGACGATCCGGCCGACACGGAACTTGACCCGGTCGCGGATCAGGTGCTCGGTGGTGCGCGGCAGGGCCAGGGCGACCCGGCGTACGTCGTCGACTCCGACCATCGGAAACCTCCTTGAACGCGAGCGTCCAGGGCACCGTATCCAGGGGTACCGACAACTCCGCGGCGAAGTCGACCAAGGCCCTGACAGGCACCATTTACTCTTAGGAAACTTTCTTTTACATTGCTCGGAAGCCCCCCAGGAAGGAGAGCTTCACATGAGGAAAACGATCTTGTCGATCGTCACGGCGCTGGCCGCCGTGGCATCGACGCTGGTCGTGCTCACCGGTCCCGCCCAAGCCCACGGCTACATCTCCTCGCCGCCGAGCCGGCAGGCGAACTGCGCCCAGGGCCGGGTCGCCAACTGCGGTCCGATCATCTACGAGCCGCAGTCGGTCGAGGGCCCCAAGGGCCAGCGCAACTGTCACGGAGGTCTCTCGCAGTTCGCCCAGCTCAGCGATGAGAGCAAGCCGTGGCCGGCGACGTCCGTCGGGCAGAACGTGACCTTCAACTGGGTCCTGACCGCCCGCCACGCGACCAGCACGTGGGAGTACTTCATCGGCAACACCCGGGTCGCCGTCTTCAACGACGGCGGACGCCAGCCGGGTGCGACGGTCTCGCACAACGTCAACCTCGGCGGCTTCTCCGGACGCCAGCGCCTGCTGGCCGTCTGGAACATCGCCGACACCCCGATGGCCTTCTACAGCTGTGTCGACCTCCAGATCGGCGGTGGCGGCAACCCCAACCCGCAGCCGTCCCCGACGCCGACCGTGACCCCCCGTCCCCCGTCGCCCACGCCGACCGTCACCCCGCCCCCGGCGGGTGGCACGTGGCGCACCGGCACCTACTACGCCACCGGTTCGACCGTGACCTACGGCGGCGCCACCTACCGCTGCCTCCAGGCGCACACCTCGCTCGCCGGCTGGGAGCCGCCGAACGTGCCCGCGCTCTGGGCCCGCGTGTGATCCCGCGTGTAGTCACGCGTGGGGTCCGTTGAAGACCGCCGGCACGGCGCAGTCCGCGCGCCGTGCCGGCTCCGGACAACAATGAGGGAGCCATGAAGCGTCTGGCAATCGTCCTCGCCCTCGTGGCCGGATGTTCCGCCCCGGCCGAGCCCGTCTTCAACGCCGCCGACGTGATGTTCCTGCAGATGATGATCCCGCACCACGAGCAGGGCATCCGGATGGCGAAGATCGCGGAGGAGCGGGCCGCGCGCCCGGAGGTGCGGGCGCTGGCGTCGGCGATCCGGGCCACCCAGTCGGACGAGGCCGAGACCATGACGACCCGCCTGACCGGGTGGGAGCAGCCGATGCAGGCGCCGCCCGGCTCCCACGACGCCCACGGCGGCCTGCACGAGACCCGCGCCTCCGACATCCTGTCGCTGGAGAAGATGCCGGCCGGCGAGTTCGACGTCAGCTTCCTGAACCTGCTCACCGGCCACCAGCACAACGCCGTCGACATGGCCCGCACCGAGGTGAGGACGGGCCTGGACGCCTCGACGAAGGATCTGGCCGGACGCATCGCGGCGTCGCGCGCCGCCCAGATCCAGGAGATGCTCCGGCTCCTGGCGGCACCGTGGCGTTAACCCGCCGGACAGGTTGGTGCGGCAGCCTCTCACGCGTGAATAGCACCCCCAAGGCCGCACTCGCCGTCGGCGTCCTCGCCACCGTCCTGCTGTCCGCGGCCCCCGCCTCGGCGGAGGGCCCCAAGGTCGTGACGACCGACAACGAGACCCCGGTCCTCTACGACGACGACCAGGGCGGCAACGCCTCCGGCGACGACCCCGCCATCTGGGTCCACCCGCGTGACTCCCGCAAGTCGATCGTGATCGTGACCGCCAAGGAGGGCGGCCTGCGCGTCTACGACCTGGAGTCCCGGGAGCGGCAGTCGCTGAAGGCGACCAAGGCCCCGCGGCGCGACGGCGTCGAGGGACGCTACAACAACGTCGACATCGCCTACGGCATCCCGCTGGGCGGCCGGAAGGTCGACGTCGCGGTGGTGTCCGACCGCTACAACGACCAGATCCGCTTCTTCGCCATCGACCCGTCGGCGGCCGAGCCGCTGCGCGAGGTGACCGCGCCCGACCAGGCCTTCCTGTTCAGCCCCGACCGCGAGACGGTCGGCGAGGAGCACACGGCCTACGGCCTGGCCGTCCACCAGCCCCGTCCGGGCGAGGCCTACGCGGTCGTGACCCAGGAGGGCGCGACCACCCTGGCGACCGCCCGGATCGTCGAGAAGAACGGCGGACTCGGCTACGCCGACGTCGAGAAGCTGACCATGCCGTCCGAGTTCCCGCTGCCGAACGGGAAGACCTGGAAGCCCTGCGAGGAGCCGGGTGTGCTCCCCCACTTCGAAGGCCTGGCCGTCGACCAGCGTTCGGGTGTCCTGTACGCCGCCCAGGAGGACGTCGGCCTGTGGCGCGTGCCGCTCCCCCTCGGTTCCAAGGAGCCGAAGCTCGTCGACAAGGTGAAGGACTTCGGCGTCGAGGACGTGTACGACGAGGAGACCGAGGAGTGCGCGCCGGTGGACCCGAACGCCTCCGGCTTCGGCGGCGACCGCCTCACCGCCGACGTCGAGGGCGTCGACGTCTACTACGCGGGCGGCGCGACCGGCTACGTGATCGTCTCCAGCCAGGGCGACGACACGTTCTCCGTCTACGACCGCCAGGGCGCGAACAAGCCGCTCGGGACCTTCCGGATCAAGGGCGTCAAGGGCGTGGACGACGTCAACGGCTCCGACGGCCTCACGGTGACCAACCGCCCGGTCGGCAGGTTCACCAAGGGCCTCCTGGTCACCCACGACGAGCCCGACACGGGCGCGAACGTCGACGAGGAGCGCGACGCGACCAACTTCTCCTACGTCTCGTGGGACGACGTCGCCCGCGCCCTGAAGCTGAGGGTCAGCACGAAGCCGGGCAACGACCCCCGGTTCTGACGAGTCAGCCGGCCTCGTGCGGGGTCCGCGCAAACGGCGTCGACGATCATGGTCAGCGCGGCGCAAAGACCTGTCGCGGGTCACATCCTCGCAGTTCCGGACGGGTAGTCCCGGCGGATGGCGACCTGTGCGAGGCCCGGCGTCGTGCTGGCCATCTGCTGTGTGAGCGTGTTCATCGTCGGCATGGACAGCAGCATCCTCAACGTCGCCCTGCCCTCCATCCAGACCGCCTTCGGCGCGAGCATCGCCGGGGCGCAGTGGACCCTCGACGCCTACACGCTCACCCTCGCCTCGTTCCTGATGTTGTCGGCCTCGACCGCCGACCGGATCGGCCGGCGGAAGGTGTTCCAGACGGGCCTGGTCGTCTTCACCGTCGGCTCGCTGCTGTGCAGCGTGGCCCCGACCCTGGAAACGCTGACCCTGTTCCGGGCCCTCCAGGCCGTCGGGGGCAGCATGCTCAACCCGGTCGCCATGTCGATCATCACCAACACGTTCACCGAGCCGCAGGAGAGGGCCAGGGCCATCGGGGTCTGGGGCGGCGTGGTGGGCGTCAGCGTGGCGGCCGGGCCGCTCATCGGGGGCATGCTGGTCGAGTTCGTCGGCTGGCGGTCGGTCTTCTGGGTGAACGTCCCGATCGGGATCGCGGCGTTCGTGCTCGCCGGGCTGCACGTCCCGGAGTCGAGGGCGCCGCACGCCAGGAGGCCTGACCCGGCCGGGCAGGTCCTCGTCATCGCGACCGTGTTCCTGCTGACGTTCGGCATCATCGAGGCGCCGCACAGCGGCTGGGGGTCGCCGCAGACCGTGCTCTCCCTGTTCGCTTCGGCGGTCTGCCTCGGCGCGCTCATCGTGGTCGAGCGGCACCGCCCGGAGCCGCTGATCGACGTCAGGTTCTTCAAGGCGCCGCCGTTCGCGGGGGCCACCGGGATCGCGTTGCTCATGTACACCGCGCAGGGCGGGTTCCTGATCGTCAACACGCTGTACCTGCAGGACATCCGGGGCTTCTCGCCGCTGGAGGCGGGGTTGTCGATCCTGCCGATGCCCCTGTTGCAGGCGCTGTTCGGGCCGATCTCCGGCCGGGTCGTCGGCCGGTACGGGCCGCGCCCGTCCATCGTGCTCGGCGGCGCCGGGAGCATCTGCGCCGGGCTGCTCGCCGCCGTCCCGGCCGACCTCCCCACCGGGCCCCGCATGTACGCCTGCTACGCCCTCATGGGCTTCGGCCTCGGCTGGCTGAACGCCGCGATCACCACGACGGCCGTCTCGGGCATGCCCGACGCGCAGGCCGGCGTGGCGGCGAGCATCGTCTCGACCATGCGGCAGACGGGCGTCACGCTCGGGGTGGCCGTGGTCGGAAGCGTCGTCGCCTCGCACGTCACGACGCTCGCGCCGGGTCCCGGCTTCACCGCCGCCTACCGGATCAGCTGGGCGATCATCGTGGCCTGCGGGGCGCTGGTGCTCACCGTCGGGCTCGTCACGACCGGCCGGTGGGCGCAGCGGGCCGTCTACAAGCAGGTGCACAAACATCCCCTGGAGAAGATGTGGCATCCGTAGGCACTCGCCTTGAGCCGGTGGAATGAGGGACATGCCGTTATCGAGCAAAGGATCTCAATGAACGCGACCGGCACCGGCTGGACCTATGCCCTCGTGACTCCGGACGCGCTGATCACCCACGCGCTGCCCCGGCTGTTGGACACCTTCCGCTCGGCCGGACTCGATCCGGTCGCCGCCGAGCTGATCCGCCTGGACGCGGAGACGATGGTGGGTCTCTACGACGCGTCCACGCGCGGCCGCTCCGTCACGCTGCCGCCGCCCCGCGCCTTCCAGTTGTGGTATGACCTCGGCCCCGCCTGCCTGACGATCCTGCGCCACGACGGAGCCGATGCCTGTGCGGCGATGGGCCTGCTCAAAGGGGCCACGGATCCGGCCTCGGCACGGCCCGGTTCCATTCGGCACGCCGGCGAGAACATCCTGATGAACCTGGTCCACTGCCCGGACGACGAACCCTCCGCACTCGCCGAGCTGCGCCGACTGGTCGGTCCCCGGCGTGCCGAGGCGCTCCGGCGTCAAGCCGCCGTGTCCGACGACCGGGTCCGTCTGCTCACCGTCGACACCGTGGAGGCATCGGCGCCCCTGTTCGGCGGCCCGCACGCCTTGTCACTGCCGTTGGCCGTCAATCGGCTCCGCCTGCGTGTCGTCCAACACCTGGCGATCACCGGCCGCGCCGCGCCGGACCTGCTGCCCCTGCTGGAGAAGGCGCGGCTCGCCCTGCTGGAGGAGCACGACGAGCTCATCGGCATCGAAACGAGTCCGGCCCGGACCGCGGCCGCACGGGCGCGCGACGGCCGGGTGCATGCGCTGTTGCGGGATGCCGCCCGGGCTGCGGGGGCCCCTGCCGCGGAGAACGCCCTGAACGGGCTTTCCGGCGTGCTCATGGGGTCGTCCGAACACTGGGCGCCGCTTCTGGAGGCGATCCGCGCCGCGGACGTCTATCTGTCGGACCTGGAGAGTGCCGTGCTGGAGCAGAGTCACTACATCTGAGAGCACCCGCACAAGCCGCTAGTCGTCGGTGCCGCGGACGACCGAGGCGACCGGGCCGGGGCAGCGGACCGTCACGGTGGTCGTGCGGTCGTCGGCCGACTCGAAGGTCACCGAGGCCGACGGGGCCGGGCCCCGCTCGACGTCCTCCACGCTGTGGTTCTGGGCCGGCGTCCACGACAGCAGGACCGCCCGGTCGCCGGAGCAGGCGGCGGTGACCGAGCCCTCCGCGTACGCGAAACTGCCCCCCGCCCGCAGGGTCACGCCCGGCGGCGGGGGCGGCTGGGCCGAGGCCGTGACGAGCGCCTGCTCCACCTGGGCCTCGGTCAGGGCCCCGCCGGGGGCGATGAGCGAGACCGCCCACGTGCCCGCCGACGCGGCGCACGCCGCCGCCAGCAGCCAGGCCGCCAGTCCCGCTCCGCGCATCGTCCGCCTTTCTCGGGGAACCTCGACAAGTAGTACCCAGAAAGGCGGACAGGTGGCACACCTGCTTCTCGTGGAGGACGATCCCCAGGTCAGAGCGGCCCTCACCCGGGCGCTGACCGGTCTCGGGCACGCCGTCACCTCGGCGCCCCAGGGCATGGCGGGGCTGACCCGGGCCCTGGAGGAACGGCCCGACCTCGTCGTGCTGGATCTCGGGCTGCCCGACGTCGACGGCTGCGAGGTGCTGCGCATGCTCCGGGCGGTCAGCACGATCCCGGTGATCGTCGCGACGGCCCGCGACGCCGAGCCGGAGATCGTGAAGGCGCTCGACGCGGGCGCCGACGACTACGTCGTGAAGCCGTTCGGCGCGGCGCAGCTCGACGCCCGGGTGCGGGCGGTGCTGCGGCGCGGCCGGGAGCAGGCCGAGCCGGAGGTGATCGTCGTCGGCGGGCTGCGGGTCGAACCGGCGGCGCGCGAGGCGTGGCTCGACGGGCGCAGGCTCGACCTGACGCCGAAGGAGTTCGACCTGCTCTGCTACCTCGCCGCGCGGGCCGGGCAGGTGGTGCAGAAACGGGAGCTGCTGGCCGAGGTGTGGCGGATGGCCTGGGGCGGCGGTGACAAGACGGTCGACGTGCACCTGTCGTGGTTGCGCCGCAAACTCGGCGAGACCGCCCAGCGGCCGCGCTACCTGCACGCCGTGCACGGGGTCGGCGTCAAGATCGTCGACCCGGGCCGGTGAGGCGGCGGCTGGCGTCGCTGGCGCTGGCGACGACGTCGCTGGTGCTGGTGGCGTTCCTGGTCCCGCTGGCCGTGCTGGTGCAGGCGCTGGCCGCCGAGCGGGCCACCGGGACGGCGGCGGCCTGGGCGGGGTCGGTCGCGGCGACGGCCGCGCTCGGCGACCGCGAGGCGCTGGCCGCCGCCATCGCGCAGGCGAAGGGCGCGGGCGTGCCGGTGACGGTGTTCCTGCCGGGCGACCGGTTCGTGGGCGAGCCCGCGGCCGGCGGGCCGGGCGTGCGGCTGGCGCGGCTCGGCCGCAGCCTGACCGTCGACACGCCGCAGGGCCGCGAGGTGCTGGTCGCGGTGCAGGGCGACGGGACGACCGTGGTCCGGGCGCTGGTCCCGCCGGAGCGGCTGCGCGAGGGGGTGACGCGCACCTGGCTCGTGCTCGGCCTGATCGGCGTGGCGCTGCTGGCCGTGGGCGTGCTGGTGGCCGACCGGCTGGCCCGGTCGCTGATCGGCCCGGTCGCCGAGGCGGCGGGCGTGTCGCGGCGGCTGGCGGGCGGCGACCTGGCCGCGCGGGTGACACCCGACGGCCCGCCGGAGATCCGCGACGTCGGCGCGGCGCTCAACCAGCTCGCCGGGCGGATCGACGGCCTGCTGCGGCGCGAACGCGAGTCGGTCGCCGACCTGTCCCACCGATTGCGCACCCCGGTGACGGCGCTGCGGCTGGAGGTCGACGCGATGCGCGACCGCGAGGACGCCGCCCGCGTCGGCGCGGCCGTGGCCAGCGTCGAGCGGATGGTCACCCAGGTCATCACCGAGGCCCGCCGGTCGGGCGCGGAACGCGGGCCGGGCTGCGACGCGGCGGAGGTGGTGGCCGAGCGGGTCGCGTTCTGGTCGGCCCTGGCCGACGACCAGAACCGCCCCCGTTCCGTACGACTGGCGTCGGGCCCGCTGCCCGTCCCGGTGCGGGCCGAAGACCTGGCCGCGCTCGTCGACCTGCTGCTGGAGAACGTGTTCGCGCACACCCCCGAGGGCACCGCGTTCGCGGTCGACCTCGCCGCACGGCCCGGCGGCGCGCGGCTGACCGTCAGCGACGAGGGCCCGGGCTTCGACCGGCTGGACGAGCTGGTCGAACGGGGGGTCAGCGGCGCCGGTTCGACCGGGCTGGGGCTGGACATCGCCCGGCGGACGGCCGAGGAGTCCGGCGGGACGCTGCGCGTGCGCAACGGGCCGGTGGGCGCCCAGGTGATCGTCGACTTGGGAATTCCTTAGGAAACCGGCAGGGCCTCGATAGGCCGCGCTCCCCGATGGTGGAGGAACACCCGCGAAACCATCAGAAGGAGACGACATATGCGCAGGAAGACCGCCATCGCCACCGGTGTTCTCGCCGCCGCCCTGGCCGCCGGCGTCACCGGGGCCGGGATCGCGTCGGCCGACAGCGACGACGGCACCGAGACCCCCGACCGGGCCCCCGCCAGGCCGACGGTGCTGGTCGACGCCGCTCAGCGCACCGCGGTCGGGCAGGTCCCCGGCGGCTGGGTCGTCTCGTCCGAACTCGAAGGCCCGACGTGGGAGATCGAGGTGGCCGACTCCGACGGGACCGTCAAGGAGGTCTACGTCGACGCCGCCAAGGGCACGGTCGTCCAGGCCCCCGCGGACGAGGCCGACGAAGCCGACGAAGCCGACGACGCGAACGACGCCGACGACTGACGCGGCCCCGGCACTACGACGGCGGCCGGCCCGGTCCGGCCGCCGTCACATGATCACAACTTGCGGGCCACGCCGCCGAAGGAGTCGATGGGGCGCTCGTACTCGGTCGGGTGCCACTGCGCGAGCGGGACCAGGCCGGGCTCGACGAACTCCAGGCCGTCGAAGACCGACCTGAGCTCCTCGACGGGGCGCAGGAAGTAGGGCACGCCGCCCGACTCCACGAGCTTGTCGGCCCCGTCGCCGATCTCGTCGCCCTCCGAGCTGTCCCAGAAGATCATGTAGCTGCCCGAGGGGACCTCGGCCATGACGCGGTCGACGATCGACTTCAGCTCGTCGAGCTTCTCGACGTAGCCGAGCACGCCCATGAACATGACGCAGATCGGCTTGGTGAAGTCGAGCACGTTCCGCGCGTCGGCGACGATCAGCTCGGGGTCGTGGTAGTCGGCCTCGACGTAGGTCGTCACGCCCTCGGGGGTGGTGTTGACCAGCAGGGCGCGGGCGTGCACCAGGACCATGGGGTCGTTGTCGACGTACACGATCCGGGCGTCGGGGTGCACCGACTGGGCGACCTCGTGGGTGTTCTGCATGGTGGGCAGGCCGGTGCCGATGTCGAGGAACTGCTTGACGCCGCCCTCCTCGGCCACCCACTTGACGGCGCGGATGAGGAACTTCCGCGACTGCTTGGCCATCGTGACGATGTCGGGGTAGACCGACGCGACCGCGTCGCCCGCCTGGCGGTCGGCGGCGTAGTTGTCCTTGCCGCCCATCCAGTAGTTCCAGATGCGTGCCGCGTGCGGCGTGCTGGTATTCAGCCTGGCCGCGTAGTCGGCCCGCGGATTCGTGTATTCGTCGGCCATTTCGGCTCCCTGTACGGAAAAAAGTCCGGGACGTCAAGATCATACTTTCCTGGGCAAAGTACGTTACAAGACCAGTACAAGTCGTTCCCGGCAAACTGGGCCACATGAGTGAGATCGCCGACGTCCTCAACGGAGTCACCCCCGGCCGCCGCGGCCCCGGCCCCATCGGGAAGATCATCCTGATCCTGTGCTGGCTCGCCGTGTGCGGCCTGTCCATCTACGGCTCGGTGCCGTCGTTGCTGCTGGCCACCGGCCAGGTCGGCACCCCCGGCACGCTGACCGTGACGTCGTGCGAGAAACTCGGCCAGGGCCGCTACGACTGCGACGGCGTCTTCGTCCCCGCCTCGGGCGGCCCGGCGATCGCCGTCGACGCCTCCCCCGACTCCGAGGCCGGCGAGGTCACCCCCGCCCAGCTCACCCCGGAGGGCGACCGCGCGGCGCCGAGCGGGACCAAGGGGATCCTGGCCGCCCTCAGCCTGGCCGGGGTCGGGATCGGCGGCCTCGGCTACCTGCCCTACGTGCTGATGTACTGGGCCCGGCTGCCCGGACGCCGGTTCGCGGCGATCGCCGGCGCGGTCGTCTCGGTCGGCGGGCTGCTGCTGGCGATCGCGGGCGTCACGGCGTCCGTCCTGTGACTTCTCCCGAGGCGGTCAGGGCAGCTCGATCAGCAGGCCTCGCGAGGAGAAGAATTCACGGTCGAGAAAGCGCCCGGCGATTCTTCCCAGGATGGCGAGATACTCCGCGAGCTGCCCGTCGGTCGACGCGGTGTCGTATTTCAGATCCTCCCAGTAGCCGCGGTACTCCTCCGCCTCGTAGACGCTTCCGTCGCACACCCCGTCATGGGTGTAATAAAGTTCTTCGATCTCATATGTGCCGCTGACGCATGAGACGTCGAAAACATGCCGCCCGCCGGAACTGAGCGGGTCTGAATCCACCATCCAGCCGTCGAGGTAGACGACCACTGACCAGCCGGGGGCGAGGCGGCCGATCCAGGCCCGATAACGACGCCCTTCCCCGGTCTCCTCCGGCGACTCCACGGCGGCGTGGAAGTCGCACGCGACCGTCTTCGCCATGTCGACGCCGAGCCGCCGGGCCACTTCCCCGACGTCATCGACGCTCGCCCACTGAGCCATGAACGGGTCGTAGATCCCGTGTTCACGCAGGACCTGCAGCTGATCTTCGGGAGGAAGCGCGCGCATGGGGATACCGGTCTCCGCGGGAGAGGGCGAGAAGCGCAAACATACCACTTCTCGCCCTCCCGGAATCACGGTGCGATGAGCACCCAGAACGGGTTTTCGTGTCCAACCCGGAAATCTGCCCAGAATTTCTTGAGCATCGTTCCCTGGAGACCGTTCTGCCCGGTGTTGACCACCTTCACCGAATAGTGTCCCTTAGCGGATCCCGCCCCTTCCAGAGTCGAGGCGAACGGATATTCGTCGCAACTCAGCTTCTTGTTCATGGGCAGCTTGTCCGCGCGTTTCGGAGCGGGATACAGCGCCCCCTCGTAGTATTTGCAGTAATTGATGCTCCGGGCGTGCGACACCCGCCATTTCTCGCGTGCCTCATATTCCTGCTGGGTGGCCGGCGGGACGGTCAGGCGTTCCGGGAGCAGCCAGTTCATCTCCTGCCCCGGCGTGCCCACGTCCATGTTGTAGAGCTCTCTTCTGGAGAAGGCCAGCCTGTTGAACTCGCTGGTCTCCTCTCCCTTACCCCTGGTCAGCGGCTTTCCGGCCGCGTCGTCGCCGTCCCCGTCATATCGGGGGGCACCCCAGTTGCCGTAGATGACCTTGTTCCGCTCGTTGCCGCTTCGAATTCGTGTGGGCGGGTAAGCCGGGGTCGCCCATTCGTTCCCGCTCCGGAGCGGTGGGTTGGTCAGGGCGTTGTTCGGATTGAGGGCCTTCTCGATGTGCAGGATGACCTCGATGAACTTCGTGTCCTCCGGTGCGCTCTTGGACATCACGAAGACACGCTTCGCCCGGGTGTTGATACAACCGCGGAACCGGTCGGGCACCTCCGGGTCGCCGGCGCCGAACTTCAGGCTGTCGCAGCGGAAGTTCGGCACCCAGCTCAAGAGGTGGGGCTCGCCCTTCCCGTGCCGCCGGATCCCCTCCACCTTGCCGTTGCTGTCGAGGGCCTTGTCACTCCAGGCCCTGATGGTGATCCAGGGCAGGCCGTTCCATCGGAAGACGATGTGCGGCGCGAGAGTGCAGATGAAGGCGCTCGACGGATCGACGGTCGCCGAGACGTTGAACGCCGCGATCGGGCCGGTCCTCCATTGGGTGATGTCCTTCGTCCTGGACGGGACGTCGACCTCGCATTCGCCGTCGCTGAAGTGCGTCGTGCGGGCGTCCAGCTCCAGGGAGATGGACAACCCGCTCAGTTCCGATCCCGGCACGACGACGTTTCCCTTGTCATCGACGACCGCGAATTCATCGATCATGAACCAGGCCTTCATGTCGGTCGGCCTGACACCGCTGCCGCCGCCGTCCACCACCGCGTTCCCGGTCGCGTCGCCGAGGTAGCTGTGGATCACCCAGGTGGCGCGGAAGCGGAGGGCGTAGTCGTCGTCGAATATCTCTTCCCCGGCCTTGCAGATCTCCCTCAGGACGAAGTGCTTGATCCGGCTCTTGCAGAACGACTTCTTCTTTCTGCCGGTCGAGTCGTCCTCTTCGTAATCCTGCAGGTAGAGATAGGAAGACCAGCAGGAGTTGTAGGGCTTCTCCTCGATCCGCGCGTCATACTCCGCGTATCCGGTCTCCTTGCCCGCGACCTGGCAGTCCTGCAGCTCGACCCGCTCGTAGTCGAAATCGCCGCTCGTGGCCGCCGCCGCGGAGGCGCGCATCACCGGTTCGGCGCGAGAGGCCGCCGGGCCCGGTTCCAGGGCGGCGACCTCGGAGGCGTCGAGCGGTCGCTGGTAGATCTGCACGTCGTCGAGGTCGCCCACGACCCGGCTGCCCAGGGTCATGGCGCCGTCGGCGTGCCAGGCCGGGAAGCCCACCGGGGCGGACCCGACGAGGGCGCCGTCGAGGTAGAGCGTGGCGGTCCCGGCCGCGGCGTCGTACACGCCGGCCAGGTGGAACCATTCGTCCACCGGCGGCTCCACGCCGGAGAGCACGCCCTCTGTCTCGGCGTCCGCCGTGTCCTCGCTGGTGAGGGTGAAGACCAGGCCGTCGCCGGGGGTGTTGCCGAGACGGAACGGCGACTGGTGGCCGCCTCGCTGTTCGACGAGGGAGTAGTCACCCTCCTTGTCGCTCCAGCGCGACCACGCGGCGACGGTGAAGCTCTCGTCGGTGTCGACCACCGGACCGGTGGTCCGGGCGAGTGGTTCCTCGCCGGGCTGGGTGACGTCGACGGTGACCTGCCGCCAGTCAGACCAGGGTGAGGTCTCCGGCCCCGCGACCGCGCGCAGCCGCCAGCGCACCTGCCAGCCGTCGGTCAGGGTGCCCGCCGGAACCGTGATGGCGGCCTGGGCGCCGGAGGCCACGGCCGCCGACGTTCCGGTCCAGACCTGGACGCCGTCGTGTTCGATCTCGGCCTCGGCGGTCAGCGGCTGACCGGTGGGATTGGTGAGGGTCGCGGTCAGCTTGGGCGTGAGAGTGGTGGCCACCGTCGAGCCGTCCACCACCTTGGACGGGACGAGGGAGAGGTTCGTCGCACCCGGCTTGGGCACCGTGACGGTGAAGCCGAGCCAGTCCGACCACTCGGACGCGGCCGTCGTCGACACCACGCGGGCCCGCCAGCGCACCTGCCAGCCGTCGGTCAGCGTGCCCGCCGGGACGAGAATGCTCGCCTGTCCGCCCGCCGGGACGGAGTCGGCGCTCCCGGCCCACACCTGGGCGCCGTCGTGCTCAAGCTCGACCTCGGCCCGCAACGGCCGGCCGGCCGGGTCGAGCACCTGGACCAGCAGCGCCGGAGTGCGGGTGGATGTGACGGTCCCGCCGCCCACCTGCTCGGACGGGCTGACCTGCAACGCGCCCACGGCCGGTGCTGACACGGGGTCGGGCAGGTCGACGGTCAGATCCTGCCACGAGGACCAGGGAGACCCGACCGTCGTGACGGGGTTGACCGCGCGAACCCGCCACCGCACCTGTTGCCCGTCGGTCAGCTGCCCCTCGGGCACGGTGACCGAGGCCTGGGTGCCGGAGGCGACCCCGTTCGCGGCGCCGGCCCAGATCTGGCCGTCGCGGTCGAGCTCGAACTCGGCGCGCACGGGTTGCGCGGCCGGGTCGGTGACCAGGGCGTGCAGGGTCGGCGTCAGGCTCGTCGTGACGTTCGCCTGCTGTGAGGGCGTCACCTGGAGCTGGCTTACCACCGGGTTCGGGACGTCCACCACGGCCTGTTGCCAGTCGGACCACGCCGACTGGGTGGTGGCGGAGGCCGCCCGCGCCCGCCAGCGCACCTGCTGGCCGTCGGTCAGTGTCCCGGCGGGGATCGTCACGGTGGCCTGGCCGCCGGAGGCGACGGCGGCCGACGTGCCGGTCCAGACCTGATCGATCTCGAACTGCCCGGTCAGGTTCCCACCCGCCGGGTCGCTCACCGTCCCGCTCAGTTGCGGGGTGAGCGAGGTGATGGTGGTGACGCCGTTCACCACCTGAGCCGGCGCGGCGGCCGGCCCGGTGATCGCCGGGGCCGAAGCCGGACCGGCGGTGGTGACGGTGAGCGTGGGGGCCGGGCCGTAGCCCCAGTCGTCCTCGCCGGAGACGAAGACGCGGTAGTTGTCGTTGAGGTTGCTCTCGTTGGGATGCATCAGCACCAGGCCGTGGTTGGCGGCCCCGGCGGCCCAGTCTTGGACGATGCCGGTGATCGCCCACTCCATCGGCTGCACCCCGTCGGGGCAGGTCGTGCCGTGGCCGACGCGGTTGACCACCGCGTCCTCGGTGGTGGCGGCCGGCTTGTTGCCCCAGGTCAGGTTGAGCTCGTTGAACGCGGCCGTGAGCCGCCGCACCTGGATTCCCGGCCCGACCTGGACACCACAGTTCTGCGCTTCGAGGTTGGTCAGCGCCAGCTTGGCGTCGGTCACCGTCGCCCCGGCCAGACCCGTCGTGGCGAACCGCAGATGCGTGCGGGTCAGCTCCCCGTAGAAGCGGCCGGCCACCAACGTGCCCGCGGTCGGATCGGCCGGGAAGCCCGAGGTGTTGGACGACCACACGTCGACGTCGTCGTTCAACGGCAGGGTGACCGTCGGGTCCACCCGCACCGGATACGTCGTGCCCGGGTCGGTGAGGAACCCGTGATCGGGCCTGAGCACCAGCTCGGTCCTGCCGTTCTCGGTCACGACGTCGGTGGCGATCACCTCACGGTCGGCCGCCTCCTTCGCGTCCCACATCACCGGCCGCGGCGCGGACGCCACCGTCTTCTTGCCGTCGGACAACAACAGGCGGCCGCCTTCGCCCTCGGTCAGGGCCATGCCCTCCGTTTCCACGCCGATCCGCAGTTCCAGCGGCTTCGCCGGGCGCTGCCGCAGGATCACGTCGTGCCGGAAGCCGGTCGGCAACACCGTGACGACCAGGTCGGCGCCCTCGCCGGCCGCGTCGGCGAAGGTGACCGTGTTCTTCCGGACCGTCGGCCGCTCCAGCGGAGTCGGCCAGCGAAGGGCGTAGGACCGGCCGTCGCCGGTGCTCATGGCGACGAACGGCCCCGTGCCGCCGGTGGAGACCTCCACGGAGACGCCCGCCGCCGGCGCCTTCGGCCGCAGCACGGCTTCCTGGTTCACCAGGTCGGTGTCGATCGGCACCCAGCCCTCACCTCGCCTGACCCGGACCGGGCCGGCGGTGAACTCGGAGCGGAAGGTGCCGTCCGGCTGGGCGTAGGTGATGCTCGTGGCCGTGGTCGCGTCGGCCACCTCGACCGGCTCGCGCGACCGGGCCGCCTCGCGTGCGGCGGCGGCCTGCGCCAGGGACGGCTGGTTCGAGACCGCGTTCCCGTTCTCGCGGGCGACCCAGGAGGCGGTCTCGGTCAGGCCGGCGTCGTGGCCGTTGCCGGAGGAGTCGGCGGCGGTCGCTCCTTCTCCCTCGTCGAACGTCCAGTGCCCGGCGGCCCGCTTCAGCGTGGTGAACGACCACGTGTGGGTGTCCATCGCGTTCTCGTAGGCGTCGACCGCTCCCGGAATCTCGGCGGTGTAGACGGTGCCCGGCTTCAACGGCCGCGCGGGGGTGAAGGTCATCACCGTGCCGGTCGCGTCGTTCGCGAACCCGCCCTCGACGACGGCGCCCCGCGGGTCCGTCAGCACGATCTCGACTTCGCCGACCTCCTCGCTGAACGTCGCCGCGACGGCGGTGTCCAGCGGCACGTCGACGGCGCCGTCGGCCGGGGTGGTCGACAACACCTTGGGCGGGGTCGTGTCGTCACCGTCGGGGTTGCCGCCGGTGTCGTCGGTCTGTTCTCCGGGGTCGGCCGGCGAGAGCAGGTCGGTCCCGATGAGGGAACCTCCGCCGTCCCTGCGCCGCGCGTTGGCGGCCACCAGCTCCGCGGTCACCGCCGGGGGCACCTCCCCGATCTCGGGCAGGTACACCGATCGCTCCAGGGCCTCCTCGTATTCGGGGATCGAGGTGAGCGGCTCGGCCGAGGTGAGGACGACCGTCTCCCGTTGGGGCGGGTCGGGCATGACGAAGTCCACCGTCAGGATCGGCGGGTGCATCCGACCCCTGCAGTCCTCCAGCGGGGCCGTGCGGCAGCCGCCCGCCTCCTCGGGGCGGTAGCGCCGCCAGTTGCGCAGCTCGGACTCGTCGCCGGCGGTGAGCCGGATGCCGTGGTTGGTCTCACCGTCGACCCACGCCTGGACGATGACGTCCAGGGAGTGCGTCAGATCCCACTCGTAGGCCATCGCGCCGGTGCAGTCGGGGCTGTAGGCACCCGGCTCGTTGTCCGCGCCCAGGCTCGTGGTCGTCGGCTGGGCGCCCCATTCCAGCGACAACTCGTCCCACGTGGAGGTGATGCGCCGCGCGGTGATGCCGGTGCCGACCGATCCGCCGCAGGCGTTGGACAGGTAGTTCCACAGGTGCAGGTCGGCGTTGTCGACCGTGGCCCCCGCGAACGTGGCGGGGATGTTGGGGAACTTGAGGTAGCCGCGCCAGCGCTTGGCGACGTTGCTGGCGTAGGACTTGCCGACCACGATCTGGTCCTGGTTGAAGGTGTTCCAGCTGTCCTGGTAGTCGACGTCGTTGATCCAGGTGTCCATGCCGCCGTACTGGCCGGTGTGGCCCTCCCACCAGTCGTCGGCGGCGGCCGTCATCGTCACCGGGTAGGTGACCGCCGGGTCGGCCAGGAACGCGGGATCCGGGGTGAAGACCAGAGTGGCGCCGTCATCGGCGAGCGTGACCTCGGCCCGGCCGCTCTCGCCCGTGTCGAGCGGGCCGCCGGTGTCGGCGGCCCTGGCGTCCTGCAGCAGGGTGGGCCGCACCTCGGTGACCGTCCCGCCGTCTTCGCCGACGATCGTGAGGCGGTTCTTGTCCTTCTTGAACGACATGCCGCCGGGCAGGTCGACCGGGACGCGGAAGGACACCGGACCGGTGGGCCGCTGCCGGATGACGACCTTCTGCCGGAAACCGGTCGGAGTCGCGGCCACCAGCAGGTCACGGCCCTGCCCATAGGCGTTCGCGTAGGTCGCGGTGTTGCCCTTCAGCTTGGGTGCGGGCAGCACCGACGGCGCGCCGATGTCGGCCGCCTGGCTCTTGAGCAGGGCTTTGTCCCGGCCGTCGGACAGGGCGAGGTCTCCGGCCGCCGCCTTGGGCCGGACGGCGCCGTCCACCGCCACAAGGGTCGTGTCGATGGCGGTGAAGCCCCTGCCGTCGGCGCTCCGCACGCGGATCGGCTCGGTGCTGAGCTCCATCCGGACCGTCTTGCCGTCAGGGTTGGCGTAGTAGGTGGCGCTCTCCGAGCGCATCGACTCGATCTCGACGCGACGGTTGTCCTTCTTGGCCTGGGCCAGTGCCAGCTCGGCGGGCGTTTCGGGGATCTTCGGCGGCGCCGCGGCAGGGGCCGGCGGCGGCTGCGCGGGGGGATCGGCGCTCGCGGGAGTGGTCATCAGCGAGAGCGGCAACGTCAGAACCGTGATCAGGGCAACCTGGCGGCGCGTCCGGGCGAACCTGCCCGACGCTAATCGTGAGATCTTCAATACCCGGCCTTTCGAACAGATGTCTCAAAACCGGTTGATCATCACATGCGTCATGGCCGCGGTAAAGCCGGTTTTTCCGGGAGCACGCCGGCGTCACCGGCGCGGGGCCGTACGGGACGCCTGTTCACAACGGCCCGGAGTCCGGAGACGGTCCGGCGGCGGGCACACCTCACGCCGGCCGGAGCCGCCTCGGGGCGTCCGGCCGGCGTGAAACGTTCAGCGGGTTTCCGCCCCGATCGTCGTGTCGGGCCCGTGGCCCGTCTTCACGACGGTCTCCGGGGGCAGGGTCAGCAGCTTCGCCGCGATCGAGGCCACGATCGTGTCGTAGTCGGAGAACGACCGCCCGGTCGCGCCCGGACCGCCCTGGAACAGGGTGTCGCCGGTGAAGACCACTCCCAGGTCGGGGGCGTGGAAGCAGCACGCGCCCGGCGCGTGGCCCGGCGTGTGCAGGACCGTCAGGGTCGTGCCGCCCACCTCGATCGTCTGCCCGTCGGACAGTTCGCCGTCGGGGGCGCGGTCGGGGTGGGTGAGCCGCCACACCGGCAGGTCGTCGGGGTGCAGCAGGATCGGCGCGCCGGTCGCCTCGGCCAGGGCGGGGGCCTGCCGCACGTGGTCGTCGTGGGCGTGGGTGGCCAGGATCGCCTTCACGTGCCGGCCGCCGACCACCTTCAGGATCGCGTCGACGTCGTGGGGGGCGTCGAACACGACGCACTCGGCGTCGTCGCCGAGCACCCACACGTTGTTGTCGACGTCGAAGGTCTGGCCGTCGAGGCTGAAGGTGCCCGAGGTGACGGCGTGGTCGATGCGGGTCATTTCCAGACCACTACCGACCGGAGCACGTCGCCGTGGTGCATCTTCTCGAACGCGGCCTCGACGCCGTCGAGCGGGATCGTCTCGGAGACGAACGCGGCCAGGTCGATGCGGCCCTGGAGGTGCAGGTCGATCAGCATCGGGAAGTCGCGGGTGGGCAGGCAGTCGCCGTACCACGACGACTTGAGCGAGCCGCCGCGGCCGAACACGTCGAGCAGCGGCAGCTCCAGGCGCATCTCGGGCGAGGGCACGCCGACGAGCACGACGGTCCCGGCCAGGTCACGGGCGTAGAAGGCCTGCTCGTACGTCTTCGGGATGCCGACCGCGTCGATCACGACGTCGGCGCCGTGGCCGCCGGTCAGGTCGCGGATCGCCTCGACGGGGTCGGCCGAGGAGGAGTCGACCGTGTGGGTCGCGCCCAGGTCCTTGGCCCATTCGAGCTTGCGGGGGTCGATGTCGACGGCGATGATCTTCGCCGCGCCGGCCAGCCGGGCGCCCATGACCGCGGCGATGCCGACGCCGCCGCAGCCGATGACGGCGACGGAGTCGCCCCGGCCGACGTTGCCGGTGTTCATCGCCGCGCCGAACCCGGCCATGACGCCGCAGCCGAGCAGCCCGGCGACGGCCGCGCCGGCGGCCGGGTCGACCTTGGTGCACTGCCCGGCGGCCACGAGGGTCTTGTCGGCGAACGCGCCGATGCCGAGGGCCGGTGACAACACCGTGCCGTCGGCCAGGGTCATCTTCTGCGTGGCGTTGTGGGTGTTGAAGCAGTACCAGGGGCGTCCGCGCAGGCAGGCGCGGCACTGGCCGCAGACGGCCCGCCAGTTCAGGATCACGAAGTCACCGGGCGCGACCTCGGTGACCCCCTCGCCGACGGCCTCCACGACGCCGGCCGCCTCGTGGCCCAGCAGGAACGGGAAGTCGTCGTTGATCGCGCCTTCGCGGTAGTGCAGGTCGGTGTGGCAGACGCCGCACGCCTCCACCTTGACCAGCGCCTCGCCCGGGCCCGGATCGGGCACGAGAATCGTCTCCAGCGTCACCGGGGCGCCCTTGGCCCGGGCCACCACGCCGCGTACTTCGTGTGTCATGGACCGATTGTGCTGGACTGGATCTCTGACCGGAAGGAGCACGCCGTGCCGCCTCGCGATGACGACCTGTTCAAGGCGACGCCGGCCCGGATCTGGACGAACCCCTGACGGCGTAGCCGAAGACGAGCGTGGTGCCGAACATCAGCACCCCGTAGACGGCGGGCGGGATCGACATCGTCGAGTTGTTCAGCAGGGTCGGGCTGAGGGCGATCGTGATGGCCAGGGTGCTGTTGTGGATGCCGATCTCCATGCCCGACGCGATGGCCTGGCGGCGGCCGACCCGGAACAGGCGCGGCAGCCAGTAGCCGATGGTCAGGCTGATCGCCGAGAACAACACCGCGACCAGGCCGACCGAGGCGAGGTGGTCGAGCAGCCTTTCGCGCTCCTGCACGATCGCGCCGGCGATGACGGCGGCCAGCACGAGCGCCGAGGCGACGCGGACCGGCTTGTCGGCGCGGTCGGCGAACGACCGCCTCCAGGCGCGGACCAGCATGCCGATCACGACCGGGATGAGGACCAGCGCGAACACCTGGAGGACCTTGTCGGCCTGGAGGCCGAGTTCGCCGCCGCCCTCGACGAAGTGGCCGATCGAGAGGTTGACCACGAGCGGCAGGGTGAACGCGGCGAGCACCGAGTTGACCGCGGTCAGCGTCACGTTCAGCGCGACGTCGCCGCCGAACAGGTGGCTGTAGAGGTTGGCGGTGGTGCCGCCGGGCGAGGCGGCCAGCAGCATCATGCCGACCGCGAGCAGCGGTTCGAGGTCGAACAGGACGACCAGGCCGAAGCAGATCGCGGGCAGGATCAGCACCTGGGCGACCAGGGCGATCACGACGGCCTTGGGGCGGGTGGCGACGTCGGCGAAGTCGCGGAGGGTCAGAGACAGGCCCAGCCCGAACATGATGAGGGCGAGCGCGGCGGGCAGCGCGACGGAGGTGAGAATCGACTGTTGCACGGAACACCGTATTTCTCGGGGGTTCCGCCGGTTGTAGCAGCCGCCCTGCCGGCGATCAAGGGATGGTAACGCTCCCATCCCGTTGACTCGGTTTCATAACGAACTATTGACACGTTTTATGTTAACGATAACAGTCTTCGCATGACGCACGTGAGATTCCCTCGGATCGCCGCCGCCCTCCTTATGGCCACCGCCCTGGCCGCGTGCGGGTCCACCCAGAAGACCGTCGACGCGGAGGCCTCCCAGTCGGCCGCCGCGGGCCCGGCGGGGGCCCTGGTCGGGGTGACGATGCCCACCAAGTCGTCGGAGCGCTGGATCTCCGACGGCGACAACGTCAAGGCGGGGCTGGAGAAACTCGGCTACCAGGTCGACCTCCAGTACGCCGAGAACGACATCCCCACCCAGATCAACCAGATCGAGAACCAGATCACCAAGGGCGCCAAGCTCCTGATCATCGCCTCGATCGACGGCACCGCCATCACCACCCAGCTCCAGCAGGCGGCCGACAAGAAGATCCCGGTCATCGCCTACGACCGGCTGATCCGCAACTCCCCCAACGTCGACTACTACGCCACCTTCGACAACTTCAAGGTCGGCGTCCAGCAGGCGACCTCGCTGCTCCAGGGCCTGAAGGTGGACGACTCCACCAAGGGTCCCCTCAACGTCGAGCTGTTCGCCGGGTCGCCCGACGACAACAACGCGACGTTCTTCTTCAACGGCGCGATGTCGGTGCTCCAGCCGTACATCGACAAGAAGGTCCTGAACGTGAAGAGCGGGCAGACCGACTTCAAGACGGTCGCGATCCTGCGCTGGGACCCGGCGACCGCGCAGAAGCGCATGGAGGACATCCTCACCAAGACCTACAGCGGCGGCGACCACGTCGACGGCGTGCTCTCCCCCTACGACGGCCTGTCGATCGGCATCCTGTCGGCCCTGAAGTCCAACGGTTACGGCACCTCTGAGCAGCCGTACCCGGTGGTCACGGGCCAGGACGCCGAGCTCGCCTCGGTCAAGTCGATCCTCGCCGACGAGCAGTACTCGACGATCTACAAGGACACCCGCCAGCTCGCCGACGTGACCGTGAAGATGACCGACGCCCTCCTCAAGGGCGGCAAGCCGGAGGTCAACAACACCACGGACTACGACAACGGCAACAAGGTGGTCCCGTCCTACCTGCTCGACCCGGTCATCGTCGACAAGTCCAACACCCAGACGCTGGTCGACTCCGGCTACTACGAGGCCTCCGAACTGCAATGAGCTCTCCAACCCAGGGTGACATCCTGCGGATGCGGGAGATCACCAAGACCTTCCCCGGCGTACGGGCGCTCCAGGACGTGAACCTGTCCGTGCGCCGGGGCGAGATCCACGCCATCTGCGGCGAGAACGGCGCCGGGAAGTCGACGCTGATGAAGGTGCTGTCGGGGGTCTATCCGCACGGCTCCTACGACGGCGAGATCTCCTTCGACGGCCAGGAGTGCCGGTTCGCCGGCATCCGGGACAGCGAGCAGCGGGGCATCGTCATCATCCACCAGGAGCTGGCGCTCTGCCCGCAGCTCTCGATCGCGGAGAACATCTTCCTCGGCAACGAGCGGTCCCGGCGCGGCCTGATCGACTGGAACCGCACCAACCACGAGGCGCAGGCCCTGCTGGACCGGGTGGGCCTGCCCGAGAACCCGGTCACCACCGTCTCGGACATCGGCGTCGGCAAGCAGCAGCTCGTCGAGATCGCCAAGGCGCTGTCGAAGGAGGTGCGGCTGCTCATCCTCGACGAGCCGACGGCGGCGCTGAACGACGAGGACTCGGCCCACCTGCTCGACCTGCTGCGCGGCCTGCGGGCCGAGGGCATCACCTGCGTGATCATCTCGCACAAGCTGAACGAGATCGCCGCGATCGCCGACCGGGTCACCATCCTGCGCGACGGCCGCTCGATCGAGACCCTCGACATGGACGCCGACGACGTCACCGAGGACCGCATCATCTCGGGCATGGTCGGCCGCGACCTGGAACACCGCTATCCGCCGCACGAGCCGTCGATCGGCGCGGAGGCGTTCCGGATCGAGGACTGGACCGTGCACTCCCCCGTCCAGCGCGACCGCGTGGTGGTCTCCAAGGCCAATCTGTCGGTACGGCACGGCGAGATCGTCGGCCTGGCCGGGCTCATGGGCGCGGGCCGGACCGAACTCGCGATGAGCGTCTTCGGCCGGTCCTACGGCGTCGACATCACCGGCCGGGTCTACCGCGACGGCCGCCAGGTGGAGATCAGGAGCGTGCGCGACGCGATCGGCCACGGCATCGCGTACGCGACCGAGGACCGCAAGCGCTACGGCCTGAACCTGATCGAGGACATCAAACGCAACATCTCGGCCGCCGACCTCGGGCGGCTGGCGCGGCGCGGCTGGGTCGACGACAACGAGGAGTACCGCGTCGCCGAGGGCTACCGCCACGACATGAACATCAAGGCCCCGAGCGTGCTGAGCGTGACCGGGAAGCTGAGCGGCGGCAACCAGCAGAAGGTCGTCCTGTCGAAGTGGATCTTCACCGACGCCGACGTGCTGATCCTCGACGAGCCGACGCGCGGCATCGACGTGGGCGCCAAGTACGAGATCTACTCGATCATCAACCGCCTCGCCGACGCCGGGAAGGCCGTGCTGGTCATCTCGTCGGAACTGCCCGAACTGCTGGGCCTGTGCGACCGCGTCTACACCATGTCGGCCGGTCACATCACCGGCGAACTGCCCCGGCACGAGGCCACCCAGGAACGCCTGATGACACTCATGACCACGCTGACCAGCAAGGACCCAGCCCGATGACCGACTATCGAGGCCCGCACGCGCCGACCTGCCCGCGCCGGGACCACCTCGCCACACACCTGGAGGTCCGATGAGCAGCGTCTCCGCCACCGACGTCCCCGCCGGGCCGCCGCCGGCCGGTCCGGCCAGGACCACCGTCTTCGGGGTCTCGCTCAACATCCGGCAGAGCGGGATCTACATCGCCTTCGCCCTGATCGTCGTGCTGTTCACGATCCTCACCGAGGGCGCGCTGCTCCAGCCGCAGAACATCTCGAACATCATCGTCCAGAACTCCTACATCCTGATCCTGTCGATCGGGATGATCCTGATCATCATCGCCGGGCACATCGACCTGTCGGTCGGGTCGGTCGTCGCCGTCACGGGCGCGATCGCCGCCGTGCTGATGGTCGACTACGGCATACCGTGGCCCGTGGCGCTGGTGCTCACCCTCATCGCGGGCGGGCTCATCGGCGCCTGGCAGGGATACTGGATCGCCTACTTCGGGATTCCCGCGTTCATCGTCACGCTGGCCGGGATGCTGCTGTTCCGGGCGCTGACGCTGACCGTGCTGGGCAACCAGGGCATCGGCCCCTTCCCCGACCCCGTCAGGACGCTTTCCAACGGGTTCACCGACGGCTACTTCGGCAACGTCGGTCTGGGAGTGCTCGGCGGGGCGGACACCTTCTCGCTGCTCGTCGGGGTCCTCGTCGTCGGCGGCATGGCGCTGTCGCAGTGGCGGACCAGGACCGCCCGGCTCGGCTACCACCAGGCCGTCGACCCGCTGCCGGTGTTCCTGCTGAAGATCGTCACGGCCGCCGCGGTGATCATGTTCGTGGTGGTCCAGCTCGCCCGCTTCCGGAACCTGCCGTGGGTGCTGGTGCTGCTCGCGGGGCTCGTGCTGGCGTACTCGCTGGTCACGAACCGGGCGGTGTTCGGACGGCAGATCTACGCCATCGGCGGGAACCTGCAGGCGGCGGTGCTGTCGGGCATCAAGGTCAAGCAGGTGGTGTTCTGGATCTTCGTCAACATGGGCGTGCTGGCCGCGCTGGCGGGGGTAATCTTCGCGGGCCGGTTGAACCAGGCCGGGCCGACCGCCGGCAACGCCTTCGAGCTCGACGCCATCGCGGCGGCGTTCATCGGCGGCGCGGCGGTGCAGGGCGGCGTCGGGAAGGTAGTGGGCGCGATCACCGGAGGCCTCATCATGGGTGTGATCAACAACGGCATGTCCCTCATCGGCTCACCGAGCGAGCGCGTGATGCTCGTGAAGGGCGTCGTGCTGCTGGCTGCGGTGGCATTCGACGTGTGGGCCAAGCGGCGCGCCGCCCGTTAGGTCATAGGCTTGGATCCCATGACCACATCCTCCGGCGGCGAGCCGGCCGAGCGCACCAAAGCGGCCGTTCTCGAAGACGTCGCCGGCCTCGCGGGCGTCTCGGCCATGACCGTCTCCCGCGTCCTGAACGCTCCGGAGAAGGTGCGCCCCGAAACCCGCGCGCGGGTCCTCGCGGCCGTCCAGGAGCTCGGCTACCGGCCCAACTTCGCGGCCCGTTCCCTCGTGACGGGCCGCTCGGGCGTGCTCGGAGTGGTGAGTTTCGACACAACCCTCTACGGCCCCGCCTCCACCCTCTACGCCATCGAACGCGCCGCGCGCGAACACGACTACCTGGTCAACATCGCCAGTCTTGAGGCGATGACCCGGCGGTCGATCGCCGAGGGCGTCGACCGGCTCCGGCAGCAGTCGGTCGACGGCGTGATCGTGATCGTGCCCCACGAGTCGGCCGCCGACGGGCTGCGCGACCTGCCGCCCGACCTGCCCGTGGTCGACGTCGGCGGCGGCGAGCGCCTGTCGGTCCCGGCCGTGGCGGTCGACCACCACGCCGGCGCGGTCAGGGCCACCCGGCACCTGCTCGAACTGGGGCACCAGACCGTCCACCACCTGAGCGGCCCGGCCAACTGGATCGACGCCAACAACCGCATGCAGGGCTGGCGCCATGCCCTGCGCGGGCGCGAGATCCCGTCGCCGCTGGCCGGCGACTGGTCCGCGAACAGCGGCTACGAGCAGGGCAAACGGTTGTCGCGTGACCCGTCGGTGACGGCGGTGTTCGTGGCCAACGACCCGATGGCGCTCGGCCTGATGCGGGCCTTCCGCGAGGCCGGCCGCAGGGTGCCGGAAGACGTCAGCGTGGTCGGCTACGACGACGTCCCGGAGGCGGCCCACTTCTGGCCGCCGCTGACGACGGTCCGGCAGAACTTCGCCACCCTGGGCCGTCAGGCCTTCCAGCTCCTGCTGAACCGGATGGTCGGCCACGACACCTCCGAACGGCGCACGGTCGAGCCGGAACTGGTCGTCCGGGAGTCGACCAGCCGCCGGTAAACCCGAATTACCCCGCCCATGACCTGATCGCAGCACCCCAGCGGGCAACGATCTTCCATGGACGACGTCTGGTTGATCGTGGCCCGGGGGGTGTTCGGGGGCGTCCTCGTGATGTGCTTCGCGCTGCTCGGGGAGGCGACCTCGCCGAAGCGGTTCGCCGGGATCTTCGCCGCCGCCCCGGCCGTGGCCATCGGCGGGATGGTCATCACCGCGCTGAGCGACGGGCCCCGCGATCTGGCGCGGTCGGGGCTCGGCATGATCGCCGGAGCGGTGGCGCTGGTGGCCTACTGCGCGCTGGCCGTCCCGCTGGTCCGCCGCTTCGGCGCGCTCAAGGGCTCGACCGGCGCGCTGGCCCTCTGGGCGCTCGTGGCCTGGCTGGGCTGGACGGTGATCTCGTGACGGTGATCTCGTGACGGTGACGTTCCGGGTGTCGCGGCTCCGGAGCACCCGGCCGCGCGACCTGCTGGTCAGGTTCGTGTTCGGCGCGGCCATCTCGGTGATCGCCGGGCTGGTCGGCGAGCGCTGGGGGTCGCTCGCCGGGGGCGTCTGGCTGGGGTTCCCCGCCATCCTGGGCGCCACCCTGACGCTCATCGAGGAGGAGGAGCACAAGCGCGGCCCGGCCGCCAAGGACGCCATGGGGGCGATCTTCGGGGCGGCCGGCCTGGTCGCCTTCGCCGCCTGCGTCTGGCTGCTGGGGCTCCGCCTTTCCCCGTGGCTCGTGCTCCTCCTGGCGCTGGCGGCGTGGATGGCCGTGGCCGCGCTCATCTACGTGGTCAGCGAAGCGAGCAGATCGCGTCTTCGATCACGCGGGTCACGGCCTCCGGCTGGGAGATCAGGGCGAGGTGGGAGCCACCGTCGAACTCGGTGACCTTCGACTTGGCCCGTCTGGCCATCGCGCGCTGCGAGTCCGGCACGATGATCTTGTCGCCGGTGGCGATGAAGTACCACGACGGGATCGTCTTCCAGGCGGGCTCCTTCGACGGGCTCGTGAACGCGGTCATCGAGGCGGCCCGCTGCGTGGCCCACAACCCGGCCGACCGCGTCTTGGGCAGATCCTGGCCGAACGCGTTCTGGAAGACGTCCTTCTTCAGGTAGAGGTCCTTGGCGGTGGTGCCGGGGGCGGCGGTCTGGTCGTAGAGGGTCTCCGGTCGCCCGCCCAGGGCCGAGCCCGTCCCGCTGAGCTCCATGGTGTTCTCGCCCGCGGCGGGGGCGGCCGCGTCGACGTACACCAGGGCCTTCACGTCGGGGTCGCCGGTGGCGGCGTTGGTGATGACCGAACCGCCGTAGGAGTGACCGACCAGGACGACCGGGCCCTCGACCGTGTCGAGGACGTCGCGCACGGTCTGGGCGTCGCTCGTCAGGTCGCGCAGCGGGTTGCCGATGGCGCGGGCGGTGTGGCCCGACCGCTGGAGCGCGGCCACCTCGCCGGCCCAGCTCGACGTGTCGGCCCACGCGCCGTGGACCAGCACGACGGTGGGTTCGACCGGGCACACCCGCCCCGGGGCCGCCTCGGCGGCGTGGGCCGGGACGACGCCCGCGAGCGTCACGACGACGGCCAGGAGCGACTTCTTCGACACGGTTCCCCCCGGATGTGCGGTGAAGCCTCACTCGCATTGGTCACCAAACGAACATATCCACATTTATCGTAAATGCGCAATTAATGGCGCCGCGTTTCACGGCTTACCCGCAACGGGAACATTTGACGCGGTGTGGCGATTTCCAATACCCAACAATTAGGGAAATCACTGTGATTGCTCGCCCCAATACCACTAAATCCGACATACGGCCATCAACGCGGAAAGTTCCCGCGCCGGCGTCCATGTTGGGCCCCGCGTTCGTCGCGGCCATCGCCTACGTCGATCCGGGGAACGTGGCCACCAACCTGACCGCCGGGGCGACCCTCGGCTATCTGCTCGTCTGGGTCGTGGTGCTGGCCAGCCTGGTCGCGATCCTGGTGCAGTTCCAGGCGGCCAAGCTCGGCATGGCGACCGGGCGGAGCCTGCCCGAGTTGTGCCGCGAGCGGTTCGGCCGGCGCGGGAGCCTGCTGCTGTGGGCGCAGGCCGAGATCGTCGTGCTCGCCACCGACCTGGCCGAGTTCGTCGGGGCGGCCATCGGGATGCGGCTGCTGTTCGGCATGCCCGTGTGGTTGTCGGCGATCACCACGGCGGTGATCTCGCTGGCCCTGCTGGAGTTGCGGCGCAAGGGCCGCACCCGGCCGTTCGAGCTGATGAGCGCGGCGGCGCTGATGTTCGTCGGGGCCGGGGTCGGCTACGACATCCTCGCCACCGGGCACCAGTCGGCG
Organism: Herbidospora yilanensis; assembly: GCF_001570565.1. GTDB lineage: Bacteria > Actinomycetota > Actinomycetes > Streptosporangiales > Streptosporangiaceae > Herbidospora > Herbidospora yilanensis. Next base: position 33,850 of record NZ_BBXE01000020.1, read on the forward strand.
AGCGGCCTCGCGGCCGGGCTGATCCCGAACCTGGGCGGGGCGGGCGCGCCGCTGCTGGCCATGGGCATCGTCGGCGCGACGGTCATGCCCCACGCGGTCTACCTGCACTCCGCGCTCGTCCAGGGGCGTGGGATGTCCACCGAGGCGGCCCGCGCGCGGCCGGCGCTGGTCCGGCGCATCCTGCGGTGGGACTGCTCGCTGGCGCTCGGCGTGGCCACGGTCGTCAACGTGTCGATGATCGCGCTCGGCGCCGGGCTCGGGGTGGCGAGCGGCGGCGCCTGGACCGGCGACCTGACCGCCGCCCACGCCGAACTCGCCGCCCGTGCGGGCGGGTTCGCCGCGCTGGCCTTCGCCGTCGCGTTGTTGTCGTCGGGGTTGTCGTCGTCGGGGATCGGCACGCTCGCCGGTGACGTCGTGATGCGGGGGTTCCTGAACGTGCGGGTGCCCGTCCACGCCCGCCGGATCGTGACGATGACCCCGGCCGTGCTGGCGCTGCTGTCCGGGGTCTCGCTCACCGGCCTGCTGGTGCTGAGCCAGGTGGTCGTCTCGCTCGGCGTTCCGGTGGTGCTGTTCCTGCTGGTGTACTTCTGCCGCGACCACGACCTGATGGGCCCGCTGGTGAACGCGCCCCTCACGACCTGGGTCGCGGGCGGCGCGGCGGCGGTCGTCGCCCTGCTGGGCTGTTCGCTGCCGATCACGATGGTGTTGTGACCGTCTCCTTCTCGGCGTCACTTGCCCACGGGGTCGCGGGGATTGACGCGCGGCACGAAAAGCGGGTCGATCGGGGTGAACGGGAACTGCGGGAGTTCTCTCTCGGGAATGGCGAAAGTCGCCGCGAGGACCTCGCGTGAAAAGGCGGTCGCGGTGGCCCTGTACCCGATGTCGGCGGGCATCGGCTGGTCGAAGAAGATGAGGAAGTGGATCTCGTCGTCGCCGATGACCTCGATGTGGTGCGGGAAGGCGCGCGGCACGAAGTAGAGGTCGCCGGGGCCGAGCAGGTACTCGTCGAGGCTGAGGTCCGGGTCGAGGACGCGCATCCGGGCGTGGCCCTTGGCGACGTAGCCCATCTCGGCGGTGACCGGGTGCCAGTGCGGCTCCCGCATGCCGCTCTCCCTGACGCGCAGGGAGTACATGGAGATGTCGTCGAGGGCGGCCCAGAACTGGTGCCGCGCCATCCGGGCGTCGCCGTAGGAGTAGGTCAGCACCGGCGCCTGGCTCTCGATGTCGAACAGCTTGGCGTTGGGCAGCTTGGCGGTCGGCGTCACGTCGGCCGGGCCGGTGCGCCGGACGATCTGCTGGGCCGGCGACCGGTCGAACGCGGCGAACGCCGAGGCCTGGAGGTCGAAGGTGTTGCCGAGCACGGCGTCGGTCATCGCGGTGAAGCTGTCGCGTACCGAGAAGTGCCGCGGGCGCTCGCTGCGCAGGGCCAGCACGAGCTCGGCGCGGTCGGGCCCGATGTTCTCGATGTGGTAAACCGCGCCCGACTCGACGTGGTACATCTGCCCCGGCCGCACGACGAACGAGGAGAACGTGTCGGCGTTGCCGAGGATCGACACCAGGACGGTGCCCGAGACCACGTAGGCGAGCTGGTTGGCGTTGACGTTCCACTGCGGCTCGCGGATCGCGCCCGGCTCCAGCACGACCCTCTTCAGCGAGAGCCCGTCGAGGATCGGCAGCACCTTCTCGTCGACCACGGTGACGGAGCCCAGGTCGTTCTCGAACGTGGGCCGGACCTTCCCCAATGAGGTGATGTGTGGCGACTTGCGCATGTCTCTATCCCCCCGGACGCGAACTGTTTTCCCAGGTTAAGCAGCATGTGTCCGGCATTTCGGCAAGGACACGCGTCCGGCGGCCCGTGCTGTTTCCCGAAGATTGGGGGAACAAGATCTGAAATGTCGGAGATGTGCGCTAGCCTTCCGGCGACACGGTCGTAGCGCAGAGGTCGTCGCGCCCCAAAGCGATGCGGAGGACGCCGGTTCGAATCCGGTCGGCCGTGTCACTTTTGTTGCCGGAGGGGGACGCGCATGGCTTCTGACGTGGAAACCTGCCTGCGCGTCCTGGCCGAGGCACGCGCGGCCGATCCCGGCGACGAGCGCTGGAGGCGGGTCCGCGAGGCCGCCGCGCAGGTCTACCGGGCGGACAAGAAGGCCCGCAAGGCGGCCCGCGACGCCGGCCGCCGTCAGCACGACGACCTCGTCAGCGCGGCCACCGAGCGCCACCGCGACCAGAACCCCGACTCCGCGCCGCCGGTCACTCCGGCCACGCGGTTGCGGCCGCTGGCCGGGACCCGGCGCTGCTACGTCTGCAAGGCCGTCTACGGCCAGGTCCACTCGGTCTACCACCTGCTCTGCCCGGCCTGCGCCGAGGAGAATCTGACCCGCCGCACCGCCCGCTGCGACCTGCGCGGACGCCGGGCGCTGGTCACCGGCGGCCGGGTGAAGATCGGCTTCCAGACGGCGCTGAAGCTGCTGCGCGACGGCGCCGAGGTCTTCGTGACGACCCGGTTCCCCGCCGACGCGGCCCGCCGCTACGCCGCCGTCCCCGACGCGGCCGAGTGGCTCGACCGGCTGCACGTCCACGGCGTGGACCTGCTCGACCTGCCGGGGGTCGCGGGCCTGCTGGAGAGCGTGCACGCGCGGTTCGACCATCTCGACGTGCTGGTCAACAACGCCGCCCAGACGATCCGCCGCCCGGCGGCCTACCACCGTGAGGTGCGGGCGGCCGAGAGCCTCCCGCTGGAGGGCCCGGCCACCCGGATCAGCGTCACGACCGGCGTGTCCCCGGCCGCCCTCGCCCGTCCGGACGCCGCCCCCGGGGAGCTCGAAGCGCTCTTCCCCGCGGGTCTGCTCGACGAGACCGGCGAGCCGCTCGACCTGCGCGACCGCAACAGCTGGAGCCTGCGGCTGCACGAGGTCGACGCCGCCGAGTGGCTGGAGGTGCAGCTCGTGAACTCGTTCGCGCCGTTCCTGCTGACCTCGCGGCTCCGGGGGCTGCTGGAGGCCTCGCCGCACCCCGACCGGTACGTCGTGCAGGTGTCGGCGATGGAGGGCAGCTTCTCGCGGGCGAACAAGACCGTCCGCCACCCGCACACGAACATGGCCAAGGCCGCGCTGAACATGCTCACCCGGACCGCCGCCCCCGACTACGCGGCGAGCGGCATCCACATGAACAGCGTCGACACCGGGTGGTGCACCGACGAGCGCCCCCACCCGGAGAGGGCGGCGAGCCGCTTCCGGCCGCCGCTCGACGTGATCGACGGGGCCGCGCGGGTGTACGACCCCGTCGTCCGGGGGGTCGGCGGCGACCCCGTCTCCGGACTCTTCCTGAAGGACTATCGACCGGTGGAGTGGTGACCGTGAAGCCTGTGCCCGTACGCTGCCCGGCGATCGAGCACCCCGACGTCCCCCCGGCCGAGGCGGCGGCTCTCGACCCGTTGCTCACCCGGCTGGCCGACACCCGCCCGGTCGCGGCCGACGAGGTCTTCCCGCTCGGCGCGCTGCGCCCCGACGGCCGGGTCGACCTGTGCAAGCAGGGCCTCGGCGCACCCGGCGCGGCCCGGCTGCTGCCGGTGGCGACGGCGTCGCCGCACGCCGTCCACCTCCTGCTGGGCACCAACGCCATCGGCGACGAGGGGGCGCGCGCGGTCGCGGGGGCGCTCACCGACGACCACCGCCTGCGCACCCTCTATCTCGGCTGCAACCGCATCGGCCCGGAGGGCACGGCGGCGCTGGCCGACCGGCTGAGCGGCGACCAGAGCGTGCGCGCGTTGTGGCTCAAGCGCAACCCGATCGGCGAGGCGGGGGTGCGGGCGCTGGCGCAGATGCTCACCTGGAACAGCACGCTGCGCACCCTCGACCTGGTCAACACCGGCCTGTCGACGGCCTCGCTGGAGGTGCTGGTCACCGCCCTCACCAGCCGGGACCTCCCGCTGGAGCGGCTGTTCCTCGGCGGCAACGGCCTCGGCCCCGGCGTCGCGCCGCTGCTGGCGCGGCTGATCGGCGAGGGGGGCGTGCGGGAGCTCTACCTTCCGGCCAACCATCTGGGCGACGAGGGCGCGGCCGTGCTGGCCGCCGCGGCCGACCCGGCCCGCCCGGTCAGGCTGGGCCTCGGCGGCAACGGCGTCGGCCCGGACGGCGCGACGGCGCTCGCCGCCTCGCTCGACCGCATCGAGTCCCTCGACCTCGGCCGCCCGCCGTCGGAGCGCAGCCTCGGCGCCCCGGCCAACACCACCGGCGACGAGGGCGCGCACGCGCTGGCCGCCGCCCTGCCCGGCAGCCCGCTGCGCCGCCTGGAACTGCGCCACACCGGCCTGACCGGGCGCGGCGCGAAGAGCCTGCTGGACCGCGTGCCCGACGACACCCACCTGGAGTACGTCGGCCTCGGGCCCGGCCTGCCCCGCAAGGTGAAGCGGTCGTTCACCGCGCGCCTGCGCCCGGCCGGCCCCGGCCACCCCGACCTGGTCGCGATCGGCAGCCTCTACCGATGACCTTCGACCGCGACGAACTGAGCCGCTGGCGGCAGGCCCGCCGTTACGCGGTCCCCCGCTGGATGATCGAACAGGCCACGGAACGCCGCCTGGCCGGCGACTGGCAGGGGGCCTGCGCGGCCGCCGCCGTCGACGTCGCCTTCGACCCGGCCATGGCCGAGAAGGACCCGGCGCTCGCCGACGACCTGCGGCACCTCGTGCCGGAGCTGCTGCGCTGGCACGCGCCCCGCGGCGGCAACGGCGGCGGCACCCTGGGCACCCACCACCAGGTCACCCTGGCCCGGTACGGCGACACCGAACTGCGGGTGGTGACGCCCCAGCTCAGCGAGGGCCCGCAACGGCTGACGCTGGTCCTCGTCCCCGCCGAGGACGAGGAGGACCCGTACCTGACCACCCATGTCGACTGGACGTCGGCCCGGCACTTCTGGCACGCCCGGCACACCGCCGGACTCCGCGACGGCACGGACGAGTCGCTGCCCGACCGCGTGCTGCTGGACGCCGGTCTGCTCACCCCCGACGACCTGCACCCGCTGGTCAGGGAGGCGCTCTTCCCCGGCCTTCCGCCGGTCGCGTCGGGCCCGCCGGAGCCGGCGCCGCCCGAGCCGGTCCGGGTGCGCTGCGGCGGGGCGTGGCACCAGGTCGTCTCCGGCGACGGCCGTCTCCTGCTTGAGCACAGCGACGAGGAACAGCGCCGTGAACGCGCCATGCGCGCCCTCGGCGGAGCCGTCTCCGGCTGCTTCGCGGTCGAACAGTCGTGGACGTCGGGCGAGGGCAGGCTGCCCCGGAGGCTGCGCGCCCAGCGCTGGGCGCTGTTCCTGCACGCCCAGCACGGCGACACCCCGGCGGTCGTCCGGCTCCTGGACGCCGGCGTCGACCCCCGGGTGCGCGACGGCCGGCAGCGCGGCCTGCTGCACGTGCTGCACCTCGTCGACCACACCGTGCTGCTGCCCCGGCTCCTCGCGGCGGGCCTCGACGTGAACGGCCTCGACTACCAGGAGCGCACCCCGCTGTTCCACGCGGTGGCCTCCTACGGCCCGCCCGCGCTGGTCGAGGCGCTGCGCGCGGCCGGGGCACGGATCGACGTGACCGACTGGGAGGGCTGGTCGCTGGCCGAGATCATCCGCCGCCGCCGGCGCAAGGACCTTGTCGCCCTGCGCGACGAGATCGAGCGCGACCACCCCGGCATCGGCGTCGGTTACGAGAGCTACGACGACGAGGACGGGGACGACGATTAACGACGACCTCGGCAACCTGGCCGCCGCCGACGAGATCAACCGGCGGCTGCGGGTCCACCGCACCGAACCGGCCGCCAGCGCCCAGTTGGAGGCGCTGGCCCTGGCCGTGGCGGCGAACCTGCCGGTCCTGCTGTGGGGTGAGCCGGGCATCGGCAAGTCGGCCGGGCTGGAGCAGCTCGCCGCCGGGCTCGGGCTGCCGCTGGAGACGGTCATCGCGAGCGTGCACGAGCCGTCCGACTTCGCCGGCCTGCCGATCGTCGGCGACGACCCGGCGGTGACCGGGGTGCCGATGGCGCCGCCCGACTGGGCCGTGCGGGTGACCACGCGGGGCCGGGGGCTCGTCTTCTTCGACGAGTTGTCGTCCGCGCCGCCCGCCGTGCAGGCCGCCCTGCTGCGGGTGGTGCTGGAGCGGCGGGTCGGCAGTCTGCGGCTGCCGGAGCCGGTCAGGATCGTGGCCGCCGCGAACCCGCCGTCGAGCGCGGCCGACGGCTGGCATCTGAGCCCGCCGCTGGCCAACCGGTTCGTCCATCTGCGCTGGACGCACGACCCCCGGACCGTCGCCCGGGGGTTGGCGGGCACCTGGCCGGCGGCGCGGATCCCGTCGATCGACGCGGCGCGCATCCCCGGCGCGGTGGCGCGGGCCCGGGGCGCCGTCTCGGGCTTCCTCAGCGCCCGTCCGGGTCTGGCGCACCACCTGCCCGCCGACGCGGAGAGCCGGGGCGGGGCGTGGCCCTCGCCCCGGACGTGGGAGATGGCGCTGAAGCTGCTCGCGGTCGCCTACGCGAGCGGGACCGGCCGGGAGGCCCTCGCGGCGGCGGTGGTCGGCGCGGTGGGCGACGGCGCGGGCGTCGAGCTCATCTCCTACCTGGAGGAACTCGACCTGCCCGACCCCGACCGGGTGCTCGCCGACCCGGCCGCCTTCAAGCTGCCCGAGCGCGGCGACCGCCAGCTCGCCTTCCTGACCGCGGTCGTGGCGGCCGTGCAGGGCGACCTGACCCGGCGCCGCTGGGAGGCCGGGTGGGTGGTGCTGGCCAAGGCCGTCGACGCGGGCGTCCCCGACGTGGCGGCCCGCGCGGCGATGGACCTGGCCGCGATGCGCGACCTCGCCTGGCCGGTGCCGCCGGGCATCGACGCGTTCGTCGACCTGCTCCAGCTCTCCGGCGCGCTCTGAGGAACATGGACCGGGTGAAGTTGCTGGCCGCCCGTTATCGGGCGGCGGCCGATCGGCCCTATTTCGCCACCGCGCTGTACGCCCTCTCGATCGTCCCCAGCTCGCGGGTGCCCACGATGGGCGTCGACGCGCACTGGCGGTGCTACGTCTCCCCCGCGTTCGTCGACGCCACGCCCGTCGAGGAGCTGGCCGCCGTCTGGATCCACGAGGTCGCCCACCTGCTGCGCGACCACCACGCCAGGGCGGGGCGGTTGCCCCCGGCCGACCAGCGGGACCGGCTGCGCGTCAACGTCGCGCAGGACTGCGAGATCAACGACGACCTGCTCGCCGACCGGCTGCCGCTGCCGGCGGGCCGGATGGAGCCGCGCCTGTTCGGCCTGGCGCCGGGCCGTCTGTTCGAGGAGTACGTGCCGCTGCTGCCGCCCCACGAACATCCGCTCGACTGCGGCTCGGGCGCCCACGGCCGTCCGTCCCCGTGGGAGATCGGCGAGGGCGCGCCCATGGTCGGCCCGGTCGAGGCCGAGTCGCTGCGCCGGCACACCGCCGAGGCGATGCGGGCCCACCGCCGCTCGCGGGGCACCCTGCCGAAGGGCTGGGAGCGGTGGGCGGAGCAGGTTCTCGAACCGGTCGTCGACTGGCGGCGGGTGCTGACGGGGGCGGTCCGCGAGGCGGTCGCCTGGGCGGGCGGCGCGGTCGACTACACCTACCGCCGCCCGTCGCGCCGGTCGGCGGCCATGCGGGGGGTGGTGCTGCCGAGCCTGCGCCGGCCGCTGCCCCGGGTGGCGATCGTGGTCGACACCTCCGGCTCGATGGGCGACGACGAGCTGGCCGCGGCGCTGGCCGAGGTGACGGGGGTGCTGCGCGAGGTGGGCGTGCACGGCAACCGGGTGACGGTGCTGGCGTGCGACGCCGACGTCCACGCCGTCTCGCGGGTGACCTCGGCCGAGCAGGTCACGCTGGCGGGCGGCGGCGGCACGGACATGCGCGTCGGCGTCACGGCGGCCCTGGCGGCGCGCGACCGCCCGAACGTGGTGATCGTGCTGACCGACGGCCACACGCCGTGGCCGGACGAGCCGGCGGCCTGCCGGCTCATCGCGGCCCTCATCGGTTCCGGGGCTCCCCCGCCGCCCGGGTGGGTGGAGACGGTCAGCGTGGGCGTCGTCTCGGCGGGCCGGGTGAGCGGGTGAGGAGCGCCGGACGGCCGCCCGCCACTGGAGGCGGCGGGCGGCGCCGGGGTGGGCGGAGCCGTACCGGAGAGAACGCTTTTTACCAGGCCACCGGGAACGACGACAGGCCGTAGACGACGTTGAAGGAGCGGAACACCGGCTCGCCCGCCTCACGCAGGCCCGGGAAGCGGTCGAAGAGCGCGGGGAAGGCGATGCGCATCTCCATGCGGGCCAGCGGCGCGCCGATGCAGTGGTGGGCGCCGTAACCGAAGGCGACGTGGGCGAGGTCGCGGCGGGTGACGTCGAAGGCGTCGGGGTTCTCGGTCAGCGCGGGGTCGCGGTTGGCGGCCGGGAGGGAGACCACGACGGCGTCGCCCTTCGCGATCGGGACGCCGCCGATCTCGGTGTCGGCGGTGGCGACCTTGACGGCGCCCGAGTGGATGATCGTGAGCCAGCGCAGCAGCTCCTCGACCATGCCGTCGACCTTCTCCGGATCCTCGCGCACGAGGCCGAGCTGGTCGGGGTGGCGGAGCAGGGCCAGGGTGCCGAGGCCGATCATGCTGGCGGTCGTCTCGTGCCCGGCGAGCAGCAGCAGCCCGCCGAGCCCGACCAGCTCGGCGTCGGTCACGTCATCGCCGTGGTCGCGCACCAGCATGCCGAGCAGGTCGTCCCCGGGTTCGGCCCGGGCCCGCGCGACCAGTTCGCCCATGTAGGCGGCCGAGGCCATCTGGGCCTGCCCGCGCACCTCCGGCGGCTGGCTGAAGTCGAGCAGGGTGTGCGAGCGCGCCTGGAAGCCGACGCGGTCGTCGTAGGGCACGCCCAGGAGTTCGCAGATGACCAGCGACGGGATCGGCGTGGCGAAGTCGGCCACCAGGTCGGCGGGCGCGCCGGCCCGCTCCATCGCGTCGAGGTGATCGGCGACGATCTCGCGGACGCGGGGTTCGAGGCGGCGGATGCGGCGCATGGTGAACTCGGGCGTGAGCATGCGGCGTAAGCGGGTGTGGTCGGGCGGGTCCATCATCAGCAACGCGCCCGCCTTGAGGCGGCCGGCCTGTTCCTCGCTCATCGGCGGGATGTTGATGCCGTGCCCGTAACCGAACAGCTCGGCGTTCCTGAGCACGTCGCGCACGTCGTCGTAGCGGGTGACCAGCCAGGCGTCGCGGCCGTAGGGCGTGGGCACCTTGGTCAGGCCCTGCCGGGCGCGGACGGCGGCCAGCTCGGGATCGGGGTCGAAGCCCTGGCGGCGCATATTGAGGGGCAGCGTCATGGAATCTCCTGAGGAAGATCGGCTTACCTCAGCAAGATCCCGCCCCGGGCCGGGCCCGCGCAACCTCCCGGGGCTTGACGTCCGGTTTTACTTTTGATGGGCCGGGGGCCTCGCTTCATCGGATCTACTGACCCAACCCGGGGCATTTTGTCCAATTATGCGAAGCAAGATGGGATTATGGCGCGTCCATTGATCCCCAGCATGCGACTGGACGAGCTCCTCTCGGAGCTCCGGGCCCGGCTCGACGCCGTTCGCGCCACCCGCGACCGGGTCCACACCCTCCTGGAAGCCGTCGTGCTGATCGGCGGGGAGCTGGAACTGGAGACGGTCCTGCGGCGGATCGTCGAGACGGCGACCGAGCTCGTCGACGCCAGTTACGGCGCCCTCGGCGTGATCGGCGACGAGCGCACCCTCGTCGAGTTCCTCCCCGTCGGGCTCAGCGAGGAGGAGATCGCCCGGATCGAGCACTGGCCCCACGGGCTCGGCCTGCTGGGGCAGCTCATCAAGGAGCCGAGACCGTTGCGGCTGTCGCGGATCTGCGACCACCCCGAGTCCTACGGCTTCCCCGAGGGCCATCCTCCGATGGGGTCCTTCCTCGGGGTGCCCCTGCGTGTGCGGGACGAGATCTTCGGCAACCTCTATCTGACCGAGAAGCGCGGCGGGGCCGACTTCGACGAGGAGGACGAGGCCGTCGTCGTCGCCCTGGCCACGGCCGCCGGGGTAGCGATCGAGAACGCCCGCCTGTACGAGGAGACCCGCCGCCGCGAACTCTGGTTCCAGGCCACCGCCGAGGTGACCACGAGCCTGCTGTCGGGGGCGGGACCGGGCGACGTGCTGGCCCGGGTGGCCAAGCGGATCAAGGAGATGGCCGACTCCGACACGGCCCTGGTCTTCTTCCCCGTCGAGGGCGGCACCTCGCTGCGGGCGCTGGTCGCCGAGGGCCCCGGCGAGCTGATCGGCGGGGAGGTCGGGCTCGACACGTCCCTGGCCGGCCGCGCCTACAAGACGGGCGAGGCGCTCATCGTCAGCGACGTGGCCGCCGCCGGATATGAGACCATCGGAGGGCTGGTCGTCGGGCCGGCCGCCGCGATCCCCCTGGGCGCCGCGGGTTCGGTGCGCGGGGTGCTGGGCCTAGGGAAGCGGCCGGGCCGGATCCCGTTCACCACCTCGTCGCTGGACATGCTCAAGTCGTTCGCGGCCCAGGCCACGGTGGCGCTGGAGCTCGCCGAGGCGCGCCGCGACGCCGAGCGGATCAGCCTGCTGGAAGACCGCGACCGCATCGCCAAGGACCTCCACGACGTGGTGATCCAGCGGCTGTTCGCGGTGGCGATGACGCTCATGAGCACGGTCCGGCTGGTGGAGCACCCCGAGGCGGCGGCCCGGGTGCGGCACTCGGTCGACGAGCTCGACGCGACCATCCGGCAGATCCGGGCGACCATCTTCGCCCTCCAGGGGCCGCTGGGGCCGGACGAGTCGGGGCTGCGGGCACGGGCGGCGGAGCTGGTCGAGAACACGTACGGCGATCTGGGGTTCCGTCCGATGCTGCGGCTGGACGGGCAGCTCGACTACGGCGTGCCCGAGGAGATCGCCGACCAGGTGCTGGCGGTGCTGCGGGAGGCGTTGTCGAACGTGGTCCGGCACGCCGCCGCCAAGCGGGTCGAGGTGTCGCTGGTGGCGGGCGACGAGGTGACGCTCACCGTCGACGACGACGGCGTCGGGCTGCCGCGCGGCGGGCGGCGCAGCGGGCTGCGCAACCTTGAGGAGCGCGCGGCCACCCTGGGCGGGTGCTTCGAGGTGGCCCGGCGCGAGGACAACAGGGGCACGCATCTGCTCTGGCGCGTCCCTCTCAGCTGACCCCGTCGGACTGCATGCGGGCGGCGTAGACGGCCACCTGGGTCCGGCGTTGCATGCCCAGCTTGCCCAGCAGCCGCGAGACGTGGTTCTTGACCGTCTTCTCGGCCAGGAACATCTCCTCGCCGATCTGCCGGTTGGTCATGCCCTGGCCGATGTGCTCAAGGATGCGGCGCTCCTGGTCGGTCAGCGCGGCCAGCGGATCGCGCCGTTCCCCGAGCCGGCGCAGCATCGTCGTGGTCGCCTTCGGGTCGAGCAGCGACCGCCCTCCGGCCACCGCCCGGACCGCGCCGACCAGGTCGGAACCGTGGATCTGCTTGAGCACGTATCCCGAGGCCCCGGCCATGACGGCCTGGAACAGGGCGTCGTCGTCGGCGTAGGAGGTGAGCATGAGGCAGGGCAGTTCGGGGAGCGCGCTGCGCACCTCGCGGCAGACGTCCACGCCGTTGCCGTCGGGCAGGCGCACGTCCAGGATCGCCACGTCGGGGCGGAGCGCCTGGATCCGGGTGACCGCCGAGCCGGCCGACCCGGCCTCGCCGACGACGCGGATGTCGTCTTCGGCCTCCAGGAGCGCGGCCACGCCGCGCCGCACCACTTCGTGATCGTCCACAAGGAAAACGCGGATCATGTCTTCAAACCTATTCATCCGTTTTGTCCCTTAATAGGGACCAAAGTCACTCCTTGTCTGGTTAGGGACTTTCGAGCCGCAGGCCAATCGTTGTCATGGAGAAGAGGGAGAAGACCAAGGGGGAGTCATGAAGGATGTAACTGTCGGTGTCGACGGTTCCGAGACGGCGCTCGCCGCCGTCGAATGGGCGGCCGACGACGCCGCCCGCCGCGGCGCCTGGCTGCGCATCGTCCACGTGGTCGACCGCTCCCCCTACGAGCTGGCCGCCTCCCCCGAACTCGACGCGGCGCTCTCCGAGGTGGCCTGCCGGATCATGAGCGGGGCCGAGAAGACCGCGCGCGCCCGCCGCCCGGGCCTGCCGACCCGCCTGGAGAACATCGAGGGCCGCCCCGCCGACGTGCTGCGCGGGCTGGCCGACGAGTCGGCCGGGCTGGTGCTGGGCAGCCGGGGCATGGGCCGGACCGCGGGCAGCATCCTCGGCTCGGTCAGCATGCAGGTGGCCGGGCACTCCACCGGACCCGTGATCATCGTGCCCGACCGGCCCAGACGGAGGGTCGGCGAGATCGTGGTCGGCCTCGACGACACGGCCGACTGCCACCGCCCGATCTCCTACGCCTTCGAGAAGGCGGACCTGCACGGCGCCGAGATCAGGGCCCTGCACGCCTGGTCGCTCCCCACCCACTCCTACGCCCCCGCGATCGACTACGACCTGAACACCGTGCGGGCCGGCCAGCGGGCCGTGGCGACGAGCCGGCTCGCCCGGTTCCGGACCCGCTATCCGGCGCTGCCCGTCTCGGACGACCTGCGCTCGGCGCACCCGGTCGAGGCGCTGGTCGAGGCGTCACGGGAGGCCGACCTCGTGGTGGTCGGCGCGCACGGCCGGGGCCGGGCCGACTCCATAGTCATGGGCTCGGTCAGCCGCCGGGTGCTCCGGCACGCGCGCTGCCCCATCGCGGTGGTCCGCCCGTGCGGCCGGCACTGAGGTTTCGATCTGGTTTCGGAGTCTTGACAGTGTCCGCCTGAGCAGCCATATTTCGGGACTAACTTTACCAATAAAGAAAGTGAGCCCGATGGCTGCGACCGATCGCGGCGATCTCACGCGGACGGCGATCCTGGCCCTGCTCGGCACGGTCGGGCCGCTCAGCCGCACCGAGATCGCCAAGGAGCTGGACCTCTCCCCCGCGACGGTCACCCAGCTCACCAAGGCGCTCATGGCGGCGGGCATGCTGGAGGAGCTCGACCTCCAGCCGTCGCGCGGCGGCCGTCCCGCCCAGCGCCTCGGCCTCGCCGGCACGGCGGGCCGGGCCCTCGGGGTGAAGGTGACCGCCGAACACCTGGTCATCGTCGAGGTCCGCCTCGACGGCGAGGTCCTCGGCTCCTGGGAGACCCCCTTCGACCCCTCCTCCCCCGACGCGCTGGGCGATTTGGCCGAAGCCGTCGCCGACGTGCTCGGCAGGGTGCCCCCGCTGCTCGGCGTCGGGGTCTGCGTGCCCGGCAGCGTCGACGACCAGGCCGCCGGCACCTGCAACGCGCCCACGCTCGGCTGGCAGGCCATGCCGGTGGGCGACCGTCTGCGCCGCCGCCTCAAGCTCCCCGTCCTGCTGGAGAACGACGTCAACGCCCTGGCGGTGGCCGAGCGCCTCTACGGCCGGGGCCGCACCCACCGCGACTTCCTGGTCCTCACGATCGGCCGGGGCGTGGGCGCCGCGATCGTCGCCGACGGCCGGGTCTACCGGGGCGCGCGCGGCGGCGCCGGCGAGTTCGGGCACGTGCCGGTCGCCGTGGACGGCCCGCTGTGCGGCTGCGGGGTGCACGGCTGCCTGGAGGCCATCGTGGGCGCGACCGGCCTCGTGGCCTCGGCCCGCGGCCGGGGCCTCGACGTGAAGACGGTCGACGACCTCGGCGTGCTCGCCGGGTCCGACGCGGCCGCCCGCGAGGTCTTCGCCGAGGCCGGCACCGTCCTCGGCCGGGCGACCGCCGGGTTGATAAACGTCGTCGACCCCGAGGTGGTCGTGGTCCTCGGCGAGGGCACCGCCCACTGGGACCACTGGCGCGAGGGCTTCGACCCGGCGGTCCGCCGCCAGCTCATGCCGGGCCGCCGCGACATCGAGATCGAGGTCGAGAGCTGGGACGACACCTCCTGGGCCCAGGGCGCGGCGGCGCTGGTGCTCGCGACCCCGTTCGACACCGAGGGCGCGGCCGGGGAGCAGGGCCGGATGGTCAGGGCCCGGCTGATAGGGGCGAGCTCATGACGTGTCAGAAGACGAGACGCCGGCCCACGGCCCGGCCCGGAGGTGCGGTGTGACTCTCACCGAGGCCCCGCCGAAAGTTCCGGCCCGGCAGCCCGTCCGGCCGCCGAAAAAGCGCCTTCGCCACGCCCTCACGGTCGCCGTCTTCCTGCTGCCCTCCGCGGTCCCGCTGCTGCTGTTCACGCTGATCCCCATGGCGGGCTCGCTCTGGACCTCGCTCCACGAGTGGGACCTGATCACGCCGATGAAGTGGGTCGGCCTGGACAACTACGCCGGCCTGCTGGCCGGCGAGGAGACCCGGGCCGCGTTCGGCCACACGCTCTACTTCATCGCCGGTTATCTGCCGCTCGTCTACGCGGGCGGCCTGGGCCTGGCGATGCTGCTCAACCGGGCCATGAAGGGCCGCGACATCTTCCGGGCGATCTACTTCCTGCCCGTCGTCACGTCGTGGGTGGTCGTGGCGCTGTTGTGGAAGTGGCTGCTCAACCCGGCCTCGGGCATCGTCAACTGGGCGATCGGGCTGGTCGGCCTCGAAGGCCCCGGGTGGTGGACCGACCCCGACTGGGCGATGCCCTCGATCATCCTCGCCTCGGCCTGGAAGGACCTCGGCTTCGTGATGATCATCCTGCTGGCGGGGCTGCAGGCCATCCCGAAGGAGTACCTGGAGGCGGCCCGGGTCGACGGGGCCAACGCCTGGCAGCGCTTCCGGCGCGTCACCCTCCCGCTGCTGTCGCCCAGCACGTTCTTCGTCGTCGTCATCTCGCTGATCAACGGGTTCCAGGTCTTCGACCAGGTCCACGTCATGACCGGCGGCGGACCGGCCGGCGCGACCCAGGTCGTCGTCGAGCAGGTCTACAACCTGACCTTCAAGTACGGCCGCGCCGGTGAGGCGTCCGCCCTGTCGTGGCTGCTGTTCGCGGTCGTGCTGGTGGTCACGCTGATCCAGGTCCGGGGCCAGCGCCGGTGGGTGAACTATGGCTAAAGCAGGCAAGTACGTCGTCGTCGTGCTCGGCGCCCTGGTCATGCTGTTCCCGTTCGCCTGGGCGGTGATCACGTCGCTGACCCCGGCGGGGGCGGTGTTGCAGACCCCGCCCGACTTCACCCCCGACGACGCGGGCTTCGGCGCCTACGAACGGCTGCTGGAGACCATGCCGTTCTGGCGGATCATGTTCAACAGCCTCTGGATCGCCGTCGCCTCGACCGTCTTCCAGCTCGTCACGAGCTCGATGGCGGCCTACGCCTTCGCCCGGTTGCCGTTCCCCGGCCGGGGCGCGCTGTTCGCCGTCTACCTGGCGACCCTGATGGTGCCGCTCCAGGTGCTGGTCGTGCCGCTGTTCATCGAGATGCGGACGTTCAACCTGACCGACACCTACTTCGCGGTCCTGGCCCCGACGATCGCCTCGGCGTTCGGCGTGTTCCTGCTGCGGCAGGCCGTCCAGCAGGTGCCGAAGGAGTTCGACGAGGCCGCGGTGCTCGACGGGGCCGGGCATTTCCGGATCTTCGCCCTGGTCGTGCTGCCGCTGATCCGCCCGGCCCTCGCCACGTTCGCCATCTTCGGGTTCATGGCGAGCTGGAACAGCTACCTGTGGCCGCTGGTGATCATCAGGTCGCCCGAGTTCATGACCCTCCCGCTGGGCCTGGCCAACCTGCACGGCCAGTTCACCACCGAGTGGAACGTCGTGATGGCCGGGTCGGTCGTCAGCGTCGTCCCGATCCTCGTCCTCTACCTCTTCGCCCAGAAGCACGTCATCGCGTCCGTGGCCCAGTCAGGGCTGAAATAACAACACGAAGGAACCCCCCATGGCCGGATCAGCCCGGGTCGCCGCGGCGACCCTGATCACCGCCCTGCTCGCCACCGCCTGCTCCCAGGGCTCGGCGACCCGCACGACGGAGCCCGCCGAAGGCGGCAAGGTCACCCTGCGCTACTTCACCTTCTCCGCCGCCCCCGACCACGTGAAAGACCTCGACACGATCGTGGCGGCGTTCGAGAAGGAGAACCCCACCGTCGACGTGCAGGTGGAGACGGCCCCGTACGACCAGTACTTCACCAAGCTCCAGACCAGCCTCGCCGGCCAGACCGCCCCGGACACCTTCGAGCTCAACTACGAGAACTTCGTCACCTACGCCGGCGCGGGCAGCCTGCTCGACCTGGGCACGGCGGGCGGCGACACCGACACCTCCGGCTACGCCACCGAATCGCTGAACGCCTTCAAGCACGACGGCAAGCAGTACGCGCTCCCGGCGTCGTTCTCCACGGTCGTCCTGCTCTACAACAAGGACCTGTTCGAGAAGGCCGGCGTCCCGCTGCCCACCGCCGACTGGACGTGGGCCGACGAGCAGGCCGCCGCCGAGAAGCTCACCGACAAGGGCGCCAAGGTGTACGGCGACTTCCAGCCGGTGACCTTCTTCGAGTTCTACAAGGCGCTCAAGCAGGCCGGCGGCGAGTTCATGAGCGGCGGGAAGTCGACGTTCGACAGCCCGCAGGGCGTCAAGGCGGCCAAGTGGCTGGTCGACAAGGTCGGCAAGACCATGCCGACCGAGGCCGAGATCGGCGGCACCGCCGACTTCGACACCAACCTGTTCAAGTCGGGCAAGCTCGCGATGTGGCACAACGGCATCTGGCAGTTCGCCGGGCTGAAGGACGTGCCGTTCCAGTGGGACGTCGTCGTCGAGCCGGGCGACAGCCAGAAGGCCAGCGCCGTGTTCCACAACTCGGTGGCCGCCTCCGCCACGACGAAGCACCCGCGTGAGGCGTACGCCTGGGCCAAGTTCCTGAGCAGCTCGAACGTGGCCGCGACGACCCGGATCGCCAGCTCGTGGGAGTTGCCGCCGGTGTCGGACCAGGCCGTGCTGCAGGGTTACCTGAAGGACCCCGTCCCGGCCAACCGCCAGGCCGTCTTCGACTCGCTGGACAACATCGCCCTGCCGCCGGTCATCGCCCGCCAGCAGGAGATGCAGGACGCCGTCACCCAGGAGCTCACCGAGGCCGCGGCCGGCCGCAAGTCGGTCGAAGAGGCCCTGACCGAAGCCGCGTCCAAGGTCGACGCCCTTCTCGGCTAGGAGAGAACCAGCATGATCGACTTGATGTCTCGCAGCGTCCAGGTGATCCGCGAGAATCAGTCGCCCTCGGGGGCCTATCCGGCGTGCCCGACCTTCTCGGCCTATGCGGGTTACGCGTGGCTCCGCGATGGCGCGTTCATCGCGGAGGGCATGTCCCGCGCGGGCGAGGAGGCCTCGGTCACCGCCTTCCACCAGTGGTGCGCGCGGGTCATCTCCGCACGCGCCGCGCAGGTCGACGACCTGATCGACAGACGCCATGACGAGACGCTCTCACCTGGGGAGATGCTGCCGACCCGGTTCACCCTCGACGGCGCCGACGGCGCCGACGAGTGGTGGGACCACCAGCTCGACGGCTACGGCACGTGGTTGTGGCAGCTCGCCGAGCACGTCCGGCGTTTCGACACCCCGGTTCCCCTCGACGCGGTCCAGGTCGCGGCCCGCTACCTGTCGGCGTTCTGGGACAGCCCCTGCTACGACTGGTGGGAGGAGCACGTCGACCAGCGCCACGTGGCCACGCTCGGCGCGATCCACGCCGGGCTGCGGGCCGCGATCTCGCTCGGGGCGGCGAACCCGGAGATCAAGGAGGCGATCGGCGGCGTCGAGGCGCTGATCGCCGCCGAGGGCGTCTCCGAGAAGGGCCACCTGCGCAAGTGGCTGGGCTCCGACGAGGTCGACGCCAGCCTGCTGGCGTGCGTCGCCCCCTTCGGCGTGTACGCCCCCGACCACCCCGTGGCCGTCGCGACCGTCGCCGAGGTCGAGCGGCAGCTCGCGCACGACGGCGGGGTGTACCGCTACCGGGCCGACACCTTCTACGGCGGCGGCCGGTGGGTGCTGCTGGCCGGGTTCCTCGGCCTGAACCACGCCGCGGCCGGACGTCCCGACGAGGCCCGGCGCTACCTCGGCTGGATGGCCGCGCAGGCCCTGCCCACCGGCGACCTGCCCGAGCAGGTCTCCGACGTGCTGCTCTTCCCCGACCGATATGACGAGTGGCTGCGGCGCTGGGGGACGGTCGCCACCCCCCTGCTGTGGTCGCACGGGATGTACCTGATGCTGGGAGCCGAACTTTGATCCGTCATCGCCCCTACGGCTCCGGCCACCCCTACGCCGAGTCGGAGGACCAGCGGGTTCCGCCGCTGCCGCTCGACGGCGAGGCCGTCGAGCTCCGGGTCCGCTCGTCGGCCGCCGAGGTGGTCTGCGAGTGGGACGGCGCCGACCTGCCCATGTCGCCCGCGTTCGCGGGTGAGGGCCCGGTCGTCACCGACGGCGGGCACCTGGCCGCCGCCCAGGCCAAGGCGGCCCGCGCCGCCAGCGGGTCGTGGACGGTGACCACACCTCCGCTGGTGTTCGGGAATCGCTACCGCTACCGGTTCCGGGAGCCGGGCCGTGCCACCCGGTGGTTCGAGGTGTCGGCGGCGCGGTGGCTGCCCGGGAAGATCACTGTCGTCGGGACCGACCGGGTGGTGCCCGGATCGGTGGAGCAACTGGTCGACGCCGACGGGCCGCGCCGGGTCCGGTTCGTGGTGCGGCTCGCGCCCGGTGATCACCTGGTCGGGTTCGGGGAGCGGTTCAACGCCGTCGACCAGCGGGGCAACGACCTCGACGCGGTCGTGTTCGAGCAGTACAAGGGGCAGGGGGCGGCCAACAGGACGTACCTGCCGATGCCCTTCGCCTTCGTCGTCGGCGACGAGCCGTGGGGCTTCCACGTGCGGACGTCGCGGCGCACCTGGTACTCCACCGAGGGCGACCTGCTGACGATCGAGGCGGAGATCTCCGGCGACGAGCTGGAGATCGTCTTCTACGACGGCCGGCCCGCCGCCGTGCTGGCGGCCTTCCTCGACGAGGTCGGCCACCCGACGGAGCTGCCCTCCTGGGTGTTCCGGCTCTGGGCCAGCGGCAACGAGTGGAACACCCAGGCCCGGGTGCTGCACGAGATGGACCGGCACCGCGAGCACGACATCCCGGTCGGAGCCCTGGTCATCGAGGCGTGGTCGGACGAGACGACCTTCACGGCCTTCCGCGGCGCGGTCTACGAGCCGTCGGAGGAACCGCACTCCCTGAAGGACTACGCCTTCCCCGCCGACGGCCCGTGGCCCGACCCGAAGGGCATGATCGACGAGCTGCACGACCGGGACGTCAAGGTGCTGCTCTGGCAGATCCCGCTGCAGAAGACGCGCCCGCACCCCCGCCACCAGGCGGCGGTCGACGCGCGGCAACTGGTCGAGAAGGGCTACGGCGTCCGCGAGGCGAACGGGAAGCCCTACCGGAACCGGGGCTGGTGGTTCCCGCTGGCGCTGATGCCCGACCTGTCCTCGCAGGAGGTCCGGGACTGGTGGACGGCCAAGCGCGCCTACCTCGTCTCCGAACTGGGCGTCGACGGGTTCAAGACCGACGGCGGCGAGCACGCGTGGGGCCACGACCTGCGCTACGCCGACGGCCGCCGCGGCGACGACGGGAACGGCCTGTTCCCCGTCCACTACGCGCGCGCCTTCGGCGACCTGCTGCGGTCCTGCGGCAAGGCCCCGGTGACGTTCAGCCGGGCCGGGTTCACCGGCTCGCAGCCGCACGGCGCGTTCTGGGCCGGCGACGAGGACTCGACGTGGACCGCCTTCGAGTCGTCGATCCGCGCCGGGATCACCGCCTCGGCGTGCGGGATCGTCTACTGGGGCTGGGACCTGGCCGGGTTCTCCGGCGACCTGCCCACCGCCGAGCTCTACCTGCGCGCGGCCGGCACCTCGGCGTTCATGCCGATCATGCAGTACCACTCCGAGTTCAACCACCACCGCACCCCCGTCCGCGACCGCACGCCCTGGAACATCGCCGAACAGACCGGCGACGACGGGGTCATCCCGGTCTTCCGGGAGTTCGCCAAGCTCAGGGAGCGGCTGGTGCCCTACCTGACCGAGCAGGCGGCGGTCGCGGTACGCGGCGGGAAGCCGCTCATGCGGGGCCTGTTCTTCGACCACATGGAACACGAGTTGTGGTCGTACCCCCTGCAGTTCAAGCTGGGCGACGCGCTGCTCGTCGTCCCCGTCACCACGCCGGGCGCCACCGAGATCGCCGCCTACCTGCCCTCGGGCGAGTGGGTGGACGTGTGGACCGGCGCGGTGCTCAACGGTGGGCGGGAGGTCGTCCTTCCCGCGCCCATCGAGCGTCCTCCAGTGCTCTGCGCCTCCGAGCACTGGCCGCGTCTGAAAGGAATGTTCGCATGACCCGGTTACGCTCGGGCGTCACCGTCGTGGTCCTGGCGCTGCTGACCACGATGTTGTATGCCCTTCCCGCGGCCGCCCTCAGCGGTGTGCACCACAACCCGACCGGCATCGACGACCTCTACTCCACCGAGCCGACCGAGCGCTCTCCCCGCGACCCGATGGCCGGGGAGGCCGTCACCCTCAAGGCCACGACCTGGCCGATCGAGCCGGGTCAGACCGTCTGGATCACCTGGACGAAGAACGGCGTCGCGCAGACCCCGATCGGCGCCGCCTGGGACTACAACCAGGGCGACAACACCTACTGGCGCATCAACATGGGCTCGTTCGCGCGGGGCGACTCGATCTCCTACACCGTCAACGCCGACGTCAACGGCGGCGGGCAGCGCAGCGTGGGCCCGTTCACGTTCAAGGTGACGTCGTGGTCGACGGTCACCAACGTGGTGTCGTACGTGAACAACGGCACCAGCGTCGACGTGACGACCGGCGACTCGGCGGGGTCGTTCACGCCGAAGATCCGCTTCGCCTTCCCCGCGCTCGACCGGTTCCGCACCCAGATCGCCCCTTCCGGCAGCGGCCTGAACATCACCGGCGTGTCCGGCTACACGGTCACCAACTCGGCCTCCACCCTCCAGATCTCGACGCCGTCCCTGGTGCTGAAGATCCAGAAGACGCCCTACCGCCTGTCGGTCTACAAGGGCGACGGCACGACCCTGATCACGCGGCAGTACGACCCGTCGGTGTTCCGGAACATCGGCTGGGCCAGCGACGGCGTGTCGACGATCACGAAGATCGAGGACCACTTCCTGTCGCCGGCCGGTGAACGCTTCGAGGGCTTCGGCGAACGCTACGACCGCCTCGACCAGCGCGGCACCGACGTGCACAACTACGTCTACAACCAGTACCGAGACCAGGGGTCGTGGCGGCGCACCTACCTCTCGGTGCCCTTCTTCCTGAACTCGGCCGGATACGGCGTCTACCTCCCCTCGACCCGCTACTCGGTCTTCAACCTGAACACCCACCTGAGCGACCTGGCCGGATTCACCGTCGACACGAACGGCGCGCTGAACTCGACGCTCGACTACCACTTCTTCGCGGGCACCCCCACGGAGATCGTCGACGACTACACCGCGGTGACCGGCCGGCCGCAACTGCCACCCAAGTGGGCGTTCGGGCTCTGGATGTCGGCCAACGAGTGGAACACCCAGTCGGAGGTCACGGCCGAACTCGCCAACCCGACGACGCACAACATCCCCCACTCGGCGATCGTGCTGGAGCAGTGGAGCGACGAGGCGACCTTCTACGTCTGGCACGGCGCGACGTACACGGCGAAACCCGGCAGCGGGAAACTCGCGCTGAGCGATCTGACGTTCCCGCCGGGGACGGCGTGGAGCAACCCGAAGGCGATGGTCGACGACGCCCATTCCAAGGGCATCAAGGTCATCCTGTGGCAGATCCCGGTGTTCAAGGAGAACTTCGACACCAACCCGTCGACCGCCCCGCAGCAGCACCTCAACGACAAGGCCTACGCGCAGGCGCAGGGCTATGTCGCCGCGCAGCCGGGCGGCGTCTACCGGGTGCCGACGGGCCAGTGGTTCGGCGACAGCATGGTGCCCGACTTCACCTCCTCCGCCGCGCGGAGCTGGTGGATGAGCAAGCGCGACTACCTGATGGACGACGTCGGCATCGACGGATTCAAGACCGACGGCTCCGAGGCGATCTTCGGCCGGAACGTCTCGTTCGCCGACGGCCGCAAGGGCGACGAGATGCACAACGCCTACCCGAACTCCTACCTGTCGGCGTACAACACCTACGTCAAGGGCAAGAAGCCGGACGGCACGATCTTCAGCCGGGCCGGCACCGCCGGGGCGCAGTCGACCTCCATCTTCTGGGCCGGCGACCAGAACTCCTCGTTCCCGGCGTTCCAGGAGGCCGTGCGGGCGCAGCTCTCCGCCGGGCAGTCGGGCGTGCCCTACACCGCGTGGGACATGGCCGGGTTCACCGGCGACTTCCCGAGCGCGGAGCTCTATCTGCGGTCGGCGGCGCAGGCGGCGTTCTCGCCGATCATGCAGTACCACTCGGAGAAGGCCAATCCCGGCGTCTCCGAGGCGCGCACCCCGTGGAACGTGCAGGCCCGGACCGGCAACACGAACGTGATCCCGTACTTCCGCAAGTTCGCCAACGTGCGGATGAACCTGATCCCCTACCTCTACACCGAGGCCAAGTCGTCGTCGGTGACCGGTGTGCCGATGATGCGGGCGATGAGCTTCGCCTTCCCGTCCGACTCCACGGCCGCCGCCCTCGACCAGCAGTACATGTTCGGCCCGCAGCTCCTCGTCGCGCCGATCACCACGGCCGGGGCGACGTCGAAGAACGTCTACCTGCCGTCGGGTGAGTGGTACGACCTGTGGAACGGCGGCCGGTTCACCGGCCCCGGGACGAAGACCTACAACGCCGGGCTGGACACGATCCCCGTCTACGCGAAGGCCGGGGCGATCATCCCGCTGAACCTCAACGCGGGTTACGAGCTGGGCGGGAACATCTCGAACAGCGTGTCGTCCTACGCCAACCTGGTGTTCCGCATCTACCCGTCGGGCAGCTCGTCGTACTCCTACTTCGAGGACTCGGCGGGGCTGAACCGGACGATCACCTCGACCGAGAACTGGGCCGCGCACACGGTCGGCGTCTCGGTGCCCGCGCTGACCACGACCAGCACGCTCCAGGTCGCCTCGACGCAGCCGTCGTCGGTGACCGGCGCGACCGCGCGGGCCTCCCTGGCCGCGCTCCAGTCGGCCTCCGAGGGCTGGTGGTGGGACCCGGTGCAGCAGCTCACGTACGTGAAGCTGGCCTCCAGCGTCTCCGCGCGGTCGGTCACCCTGAACGGGGTCGACAAGGCGGCCTACGAGGCCGAGTTCGGCGCCGGCGTCGGCGTCTCGACCAACACCAACCACGCCGGCTACACCGGCACCGGTTTCGTCGACGGCTTCGCCTCCTCGGGCGACTCGGTGACCTTCCAGCTCAGGGCCGACGCGACCGGCAGCCACCAGCTCAAGTTCCGCTACTCGACGACGGTCGCCTCGACGCGGACCGTCTACGTGGACGGGGTCTCGGTCGGCACGCTCAACCTGCCCGCCCTGCCGAACTGGGACACCTGGGGCACCGCGACGCTCACGACCAACCTCACGGCCGGAGCACGCTCGATCAAGATCGAGTACGCGTCCAACGGCATCAACCTGGACAACCTGGTGGTGGCGCGGCCATGAGACGACTTCTCACGGTATTCGTGGTTCTGGCGAGCAGCTTCCTGGTCGCCCTGCCCGCCCAGGCCGCCGTCCAGCGGGTGCAGTTCACCAGCGGGTCGACGTACCTGATCGCCGAGTTCCTCGACGACGACCTGGTGCACTTCGAGCTCGCCCAGGGCACCAGCCCCGGCACGGGTTCGCCGATCTTCACCACCCCCCAGGTGGCGAAGACCGACTACACCGGGCCGACGTCGTTCAACCAGGTCGGGAACGTCATCACGACGGCGTCCATGAAGGTGGAGGTCACCGCCGGGACGCTCTGCGTCAAGGTCTCCGACCCGACCCGGCTGCTCTACGAGGCCTGCCCGCGCAACCTCTCACAGGCGTGGAAGGGGCTCTCGGTGACGAAGGGCTCCATCCAGCACGCCTACGGCCTCGGCCAGCAGTTCTTCACCGGCGGCAGCGCCGACGGCGACTGGGTCGGCCGGACCCGGTCGCCCGGCGGCGCCTACGGCAACGCCATGGTCTGGGACCCCGACAACGGCCCCGTGGGCAACACCCAGATCCCGGTGCTGTTCGCGGTGGGGGCGTCCAACCTGAACTACGGCCTGTTCCTGGACCAGGTCTACAAGCAGGAGTGGAACCTCAACGGCGACCCGTGGACCATCGACACCTGGGGCGACCAGCTCCGGTGGTACACGATGACCGGCCCCGACCTGCCCGACCTGCGCAAGGACTACCTGGAGCTGACCGGCCGCCCGCCGGTGCCGCCGAAGAAGGCGTTCGGCCTGTGGGTGTCGGAGTTCGGCTACGACGACTGGACCGAGATCGACAACCGGCTGGCCGGGCTGCGCACGGCCAAGTTCCCCGTGGACGGGTTCGTGCTCGACCTGCCGTGGTTCGGCGGGGTGACGGCCGGGTCGGACAACACGCTGATGGGCTCGCTGACGTGGGACACGACCGACTTCCCGGCTCCGGCCACGAAGATCGCCGACTATTCGACGAACCAGGGTGTCGGGCTGATGACGATCGAGGAGTCGTACATCGGCAAGAACCGCCCCGAACACGCCGACATGGCCTCACGCGGCTATCTGGTGCGGGCGGGCTGCTCGTCGTGCGCGCCGACCTACCTGACCACCAACGACTGGTGGGGCCGCGGCGGGATGATCGACTGGACGCAGAACGCGGCCGGCGACTATTGGCATGGTCTGAAACGTCAGGCTCTTAGTAATCAGGGCATTCTGGGGCACTGGCTCGACCTGGGCGAACCGGAGATGTACGACCCCGCCGACTGGGTCTCCGGGGTCATGCCGGGCAAGCACGCGCACGCCGACTACCACAACGTCTACAACCTGAAGTGGGCCGAGAGCATCGCGCGGAACTACGCTTCGGGCACGAAGCGGCCGTTCATGCTCGCGCGGTCGGGCGCGGGCGGCATGCAGCGGCACGGTGTGGCGATGTGGTCGGCCGACATCGGGTCGAAGCTGACCGCGCTGGCCCAGCAGCAGAACGCCCAGATGCACATGTCGATGTCCGGGATCGACTACTACGGCTCCGACATCGGCGGATTCCGGCGCGAGATGCTCGACAGCGACCTGAACGAGCTCTACACGCAGTGGTTCGCCAACGGCGCCTGGTTCGACGTGCCGCTGCGCCCGCACACCGAGAACCTGTGCAACTGCGCGGCGACCTCGCCGGACTCGATCGGGCACGTGGCCAGCAACCTGGGGAACCTGCGGCGGCGGTATGAGCTGACGCCGTACTACTACTCGCTGGCGCACCGGGCCTACCTCACGGGCGAGCCGGTGGTGCCGCCGCTGGTGTACCAGTACCAGAACGACACGAACGTCCGGGAGATGGGCAACGAGAAACTGATCGGCAAGGACCTGCTGGTCGGGGTCGTGGCCGGGGCGAACGAGCGGTCGCGGAACATGTACCTGCCCGCGGGGACCTGGTATGACTACGCGACCAACGAGAAGCTCGTCTCCACCGGCCAGTGGTTCAACGACCGACCGCTGTGGGTGAACGGCGAGTTCCGGCTGCCGACGTTCGCACGGGCCGGGGCGATCATTCCCAAGATGTTCGTGGACGACAAGACCATGAACGTCGTCGGAAAGCGCACCGACGCCTCCACGCGGAACGAGCTCGTCGCACGGGTCTACGCGTCGCCGACCGCGAGCTCCTTCACCCTCTACGAGGACGACGGGTCCTCCACCGGCTACAAGACCGGCTCGGTGCGGACCACCGCGTTGAGCCAGTCTGTCTCGGGGTCGGTGGCGACCGTGACGGTCGCGGCCTCTTCCGGGACGTACACCGGAGCGCCTTCCTCGCGCTCGAACGTGGTGGAACTGGTGGCGGACACGCAGGCCAGCGCGGTGACCCTGAACGGGTCGGCACTCACGCAGTACTCCTCCAAGACCGCTTTCGACGCGGCCTCCAGCGGGTGGTACAACGCGGGTGGCGGCGTGATCGTCGCCAAGTCGGCATCGGTGGCGGTCGGGACGGCGAAGACGTTCGCGTTCACCACCGGGCAGACGCCGTCGTCGATGACGTTCAGTTGCGCAGCGGGGACGACGGTTTCCGGACAGTCGGTTTACGCGGTGGGGAACGTGCCGCAGCTCGGGGCGTGGTCGGTGGCCAGCGCGGTCAAACTTTCGCCTACCTCTTATCCGACGTGGACGGGGACCATCTCGAAGCTGCCGCCTGGGGCTTCGGTCGAGTGGAAGTGCGTGAAACGGCAGGAGGCCGGGTTCCCGGACACGGCTGACGCTTGGGAACCGGGCGGGAACACGGTGTTCACGGCACCGGCGAGCGGATCGGGAGGGACGACCTCAGGCTCATTCTGACATCGCCACACGATTAGGAAATGTGCCCGGATTCTCGGATCCGGGCACATTTCGTATTCGACCATCACATTTGACCGCGTGGAGATCTTTCTGGACATACTGTGACACCTTCGGCATCGCAAGCCATCTTGAGCTTCCTCGACCGGCCCACCTTCATGATGAGCGCGTACGTGTTCGGGCGCCCACGCCTACTTGTCCACATGCTCCCGTACCGCAGGGAGAGCGGCCTCGTAGCCATCTTGCCGGCGGGGATTCACAGATCGCCTTTGTTACTCTTCATGCCTTCTTCGGCCCCTGACCACCGGCCGGAGGTAAGTCGTGGTAGGACTCATCCGACATTCCCGGTAGGAGGCCACGCGTGATGGTGATGTAGACCTTGCCATAGGTGGTCTGCGTCTTCCACAGCAGGAACTGGTCCACGTCGTGTTCGGACAGTCGCCGCAACAGGCCGAGCAGATCTTGGAACTCTTCGTCCGAGAGGGAACCGGTCATGCCGATCACGATCTCCGATGAACATCCCGAGCGCCACCTCGCGCGGCTGGGAACGGTCTTCGCCCGGTTCGACCGGCAGGACTCCGGCAACGTCTCCTACGGCGTCGCCGCCGACGGCCACCGCCACTTCGTGAAGACCGCGGGCCACCCCGACGACACTCCCTTTCTCACCCACGCCCAGCGCGTCGACCTGCTGCGCAACGCGGTCCGGCTCGCCCGGGCCTACCGGCACCCCGCGCTACCGGCTCTCCGCGCGGTCATCGACTCGGCGCACGGCCCGATGCTCGTCTACGACTGGGCCGACGGCGAACTGGTCGGCGTGCCACGCGAGCACCGCGACGACCCCGCCTCCGCCTACCGGCGCTTCCTCGCCCTGCCGCCCGTCCGCGTCCTCACCGCCCTCGACACGGTCGTCGACGTCCACGACCTGCTCGACCGGGCCGGCGAGGTCGCCGGGGACTTCTACGACGGTTGTCTCCTTTACGACTTCACGCCCCACCGCCTGTCCCTGATCGACCTGGACGACTACCGTCCCGAGCCCTACCGCAACGACATGGGCCGCATATTCGGCTCCTCCCGCTTCATGGCATCGGAGGAGTTCACCCCGGGCGCCCTCATCGACCAGCGCGCCGGCGTCTTCACCATGGGCCGCCCGGCTCTTCCTCGGCGACCACCTCCACGGCCCTCTGCACGAGATTGTCACCCGCGCGACACAAGCCGGCCCGGCTGACCGCCACGCCTCGCTGCCCGAGTTCTGCGCCGCCTGGCGGAAAGCGCGGCGAAACTAATAGGTGATGGAGCACCCGACGGCGGTGGGCAACGGCGACAGCGTCGCATTGGGCACCAGGATTTCGAACCCGAAGTACGCACTCTGGCCCGCGGGGATGATTTTGTTCCACGCCGCGGGGCTCCACTGATAGGTCGACGGCCTCGTGATGTTCCAGTAGCGCTGGACGACCGCGCCCTGGGAATAGGCGAAGCCGATGATCGCGTCCCAGTTGGTCGACGCGACCGTTCCGGTGTTACCGAACTTCGCGTCGACCTGCCACAGGTGCTGCGTGCCGACCATGCCTCGCCAGTTCGCCGTGAACGTCAGCGCGCAGGTGGTGGCGGCATGGGCGGGAGTCACGAAGGCGAGCGCGCCGAATAGGGCGGCCAGCAGAAACGCGGTCAGGCGCCGACGGGCACGTCGTTCTGTCATGGGCCTCTCCTGTCAGGAAGCGCGCATTTCCAAAAACGCGCACGGCGATGACCGAACGTTACGATCGGCTTAGACCACCGTCAATTGTCAATGAAAGTTACAGTTTATTCCGGATTTTCGCGAACACCGGAATGCGTGAATTGACGTGGCGAATCCCCGGGATCGGGCGTGACCTGCGCATCTCGACACCGCCGCCGAGAACGCCCGTAGTGGCCCTAAATGAATTGCCCGGGTTCCCCGCCCGATGGAAGTGTCGGCCGGGCCGAGCAATCGTGAGAGGAACCCGCGACATGGCCGCTTCCAGCACTCCGTCCACGACCGAACCCGAAGTCCGCACCGCCGCCGGTGTGCTGCGGGGCACCAGGGAGGCGGGCCTGGCCGTGTTCCGCGGTGTCCCGTTCGCCGAACCGCCCGTCGGAGCTCTGCGGTTCCGGGCGCCGCGGCCCGCGCGGAGCTGGGACGGGGTCCGGCCCGCTCTCGAACACGGCCCGCCGCCGCCCCAGTCCGGCGTGCTCGGGGCGTCGGGGAAGGCGGGCGACGACTGGCTGACGCTCAACGTCTGGACCCCCGACCCCGGCGCGGCGCTCCCGGTCATGGTCTGGATCCCCGGCGGGGGTTACGCCATGGGCCACTCCGGCCTGCCCGAATACGACGCCGGGCACATCGCCTCAACCGGAACGGTCGTCGTCACGATCAACTACCGTCACGGCATCGAGGGCTTCGCGCACATCGACGGAGCTCCGGCCAACCGAGGGCTGCTCGACCAGGTCGCCGCCCTGGAATGGGTCCGGGACGACATCCGGGTCTTCGGCGGCGACCCCGGCCGGGTCACGGTCTTCGGCCAGTCGGCGGGCGGCGGTTCGGTCGCCGCGCTCCTCGCCATGCCCGGAGCCGCCGGCCTCTTCCACCGGGCGATCGCGCAGAGCGTCCCCGGGACGTTCTTCTCCCCCGAGCTCGCCGCCGACATCGCCGCCGCGTTCGCCGCCGAGGCGGGGGTCGAACCCACGGTCGCCGGGATGTCGGAGGTGCCTCCCGGCCTGATGCCCGAGGTCGGCGACGCGGTGTTCGCCAAGATGGCCGCGTGGCGGGAGCGGTGGGGCGTGATCACCCATCGGCCGATCCCGTTCGCGCCGGTCGTCGACGGCGACGTCCTGCCCGTCACGCCATGGCAGGCGCTCCAGAGCGGTGCGGCCCGGGACGTCGCGCTGGTCGTCGGCCACACCCGTGACGAGCACCGGCTGTTCAGCCTGATCGACGGCACGCTCGGCCAGGTCACCCACGAGCGGGCCGAGGCCGCCCTGCGCGTGCTCGCGCCGGGGTCCTACCGCGAGGCGTTCCCGGCGGCGTCCGACGAGGAGGTCTACGAGCTGGTCAACGCCGACTGGTTGTTCCGGATGCCGAGTGTCCGTCTGGCCGAGGCGCAGGTCGCGGGTGGTGGCCGGGCGCATCTGTTCGAGCTGACCTGGCCCGCCCCGAACTTCGGCGCGTGTCACGGCCTCGACGTGCCGCTCGTCTTCGGCAACCTGACCGGCGGCCAGACCGCCGTGCTGGTCGGCGAACCGTCACCGGAGGCGGCGGAGTTGTCCGGGCGGATGAGAGGATCGTGGACGGCCTTCGCCGCGCACGGCGACCCGGGCTGGCCCGCCTACACGACCGGCGAACGCCTCACCCGGATCTTCGACACCCCCTCGACGGTCGCCCCCTACCCGGAGGAGACCTCGCGGCTGCTCTGGAAAGACCACGCCTTCTCGGCACTGCCGCTCCTCTAGGACAGACTTCGAAGAACACGGGGGTGCCCGATGAAGCTCAGAGTCGAGCGTGACCTGCGCGTGCCGATGCGCGACGGGACCGTCCTGCTGGCCGACCGGTGGTCGCCGCCGGACGGCGACGGGCTGCCGGTCGTGCTGGTGCGCACGCCCTACGGCCGGCGGCGGGCCGTCCGGCAGATCGTCGGGCCGCTGGTCGAGGGCGGTTTCCAGGCGGTGGTGCAGAGCACGCGCGGAACGTTCGGGTCGGGCGGCGGGTTCGACCCCCTGCGGCGCGAGCGCGACGACGGCCTCGACACGGTCGAGTGGGTCACCGCGCAACCGTGGTTCGGCGAGGCGATGGTCCTGTACGGCATGAGTTACCTCGGATTCGCCCAGTGGGCCGTGGCCGACGCGCTGCCGCCGCAGGTCAAGGCACTCGTGCCGGGGGTTTCCGAATCGGCGCTCACCCTGGAGTTCCTGCGGGCCGACGGGTTCTCGCTGGAGACGCCGTTCTCGTGGGGCGTCATGGTCGGCGTACAGGAACGGCCGTTCTTCCTGCTGCGGATGCTGCTCGGCGGCCGACGACTCCAGCGGGCCCTGCGCACCCTGCCCCTGAACCGCGCCGACACCGCCGCGCTGGGGCGGCGCAGCGACTACATCCAGGACATCCTGCGGCACGACACCGGCAGCCCGTTCTGGCGGGAAGCCGACCACCGGCACCGGGTGGGCGGCGTCCGGGTGCCGGTGAGCCTGGTCGGCGGCTGGTTCGACATCTTCCTCCCCGGCCAGCTCCGCGACTTCCAGGCGTCGCCGGACGCGCGCCTCACGGTCGGCCCGTGGACCCACGTCTCCCCCGGGGTCATGGACGCCCAGGTCGCCGAGGCCCTGGAGTTCGCCCTGCCGCTGGCCCGGGGCGGGACGCCGGCGGAGCGCGCGCCGGTCCGCCTGTACGTCATGGGCGAGGAGAAGTGGCGCGACTTCCCGTCGTGGCCGCCGCCCGGCTACCCGGCCCGGCGCTTCCACCTCCACCCCGGCGGCGTGCTCGCGACCGGCACGCCGGACGAGTCGGAGCCGAGCCGCTTCCGCTACGACCCCGCCGACCCCACCCCCGCCGTGGGCGGCGTCCGGATGGCCTTCGGCGTGGCGGCGGGCCCCGTCGACAACACCGCCCTCGAAAGCCGGGCCGACGTCCTCACCTTCACCACGCCCCCGCTGGAGGAGGCCGTCGAGGTCGTCGGCGAGGTGCGGGCCGAGGTCTTCTTCCGCTCCAGCCTGCCGCACGCCGACGTGTTCGTCCGGCTGTGCGACGTCGGTCCCGACGGCCGTTCGACCAACGTGTGCGACGGCCTGACCGGCGTCGCAGGGGCCGACGAGGTCACGGCCGTCGACGTGCGCCTCTGGCCGACCGCCCACGTGTTCGGGCCGGGCCACCGCATCCGCGTCCAGGTCTCCAGCGGGGCGTTCCCCCGCTACAACCGCAACCCCGGCACCGGCGAACCGCGCGCCACCGCCACCACGCTGCGCGTCGCCGACCAGGAGGTGTTCCACGACCCGGGCCGTCCGTCGGCCCTCGTCCTGCCGGTCCGGGCCGCCGGTCCTACGCTGGAAAGATGACGATCTTCGGGGACCCGATCGACGTGCGCCGCCTCTTTCCCGCCGAGCGGCGGGCCCTGCTGGAGGTGCTCGACGGGCTCTCGCCGGACGACTGGACCCGGCCGACCGTCTGCCCCGGCTGGGACGTCCACGACGTCGCCGCCCACCTCCTCCACGACTACGCCCGGCGGTTGTCCGGCAGCCGTGACGGGCATCGGGGCGACGGCTTCCGCGACGGCGAGACGCTGCCCGTGTTCCTCGCGCGGGTCAACGACGAGTTCGTGCGGGCGGCGCGGGCCTTCTCCCCGGCGGTCCTGCTCGACCAGATCCGGCATCTGGGCGTCCAACTGGACGCGTACTGGGGGGCCACGGACCTCGACGGCCCCGCCGACCTGGACGTCTCGTGGGCGGCGACCGACGTGCCGAGCCCGGCGTGGCTCGACGTGGCGCGGGAGTACACCGAGTGCTGGGTGCACCAGCAGCAGATCCGTGACGCGGTGTCCCGCCCGGGTGCGCTCGGCGACGACCTCGCCGGTCCGGTCGCCGACACGTTCGCGCGGGCGCTGCCGTTCGCGCTGCGGGGCCTGGCACGCGACGAGGGCACGTCCGTCGTGCTGAAGGTGGACGGGCGCGAGTGGTCGGCGGTGTGGCGGGCGGGCCGGTGGCGTATGGGCGCCGGGGATCCGGCCGCCGAGGTGGCCATGGACTTCGACACGTTCTGGCGGCTGGGCGGCAGGGGGATCACCGTCGAGGAGGGCCGCCGGAGGGCCGTGGTGAGCGGCGACCCGGAGCTGACGCGGGCGGCCACCACACTGCTGGCCGTGGTGGCCTGACGGTCAGGAGGCGGGGCCGACGTCGGGATCGGGTTCGGGCATGTCGGATTCTTCGAAGTCCACCACGTCGTCGGCCTCCTCCAGCGGCTCAGGGTCGCGGGGGACGGGGTGGTCGGGGGTCTCGGTCTCGGCGCCCGACCGTTGGGCGACGATCTGGCTCTCGCCGTCTATGCCACGGTTTTCGACCATGGGTGACCCGTGCCCGGCACACCGGGTCGTACACGTGAAGGGGGCCGGGCGGTCAGACGGCCGGGATGTTGTGACACGGGCTCAGAGGATCATGCACCCCCGGGCCGGATAACGGCTCGATGCCGATCCTTTCAACATTCTGTTGACAACATTTCGTTGAAAGCGCCATGATGGCGGGCGTGTACGCATCACTGACCCACATCGCCACCCGCCACGCCACGACCGAGACCCAGCGCTCCCGCCAGGTCCACCCGACGGTGCTCGGCGCCCACGAGGCGGTCCGCCTCGTCACCATGCTGGCCGCCGGCTCCGCCGCCCCCGACCCCGGCGAACCGGAGGTCGACGCCTCCGACCTGACCGCGGCCCTGACGCTGATGCCCCTGGTCAGAGGCGAGATCGACCAACTGGAGGCGAGCCTGCTGCTGATCGCCCGGGGGCGCGGGCTGACGTGGCAGGAGATCGCGAACGCCCTGGGCCTCGGCTCGCCCCAGGCAGCCAAACAGCGCTACGAACGCCTGGCCGGCCGCGTCGCTACCTGAGCACCCATTCCACCCGCGCCCGCAACTTCTCCGGCGCCTTCGGGAGGAGCCCGGCCAGTTCCTCCCGCAAGGCCTCGTCGGGGCACGACCGGTGGAGCGCGACCGGCACCCGGTCACACCACACCCGCAGGTCCGTCGACGCGACGGCCGCCAGGTCGGGGTCGTCGAGCAGCAGCAGGTCTGCCTTCAGCCGCGTCCACGGATCGGCGGCGACCAGCAGGCGATGCCCGGCCCGCCGCACGTGCGGCGGATTGGCCCGATCGAGCAGCCCGAAATCCGGCGCGGCCCCGGCGTCCCGCAGGCTCTTGGCCACCTCCCGAACCACCCGCGCCGACGGGTCGCGGACCAGCGGGGCCACGTCGTCATGCCGTCCCCACACCCGCAGGGCGGTGACCGCGGCGGCCCGTACCCGCGCCCGCGTATCCCGCAGGAACGGGACGACCCGATCGGCGTCGGCGGGCCCGCCGCTCTCCCCCAGCCCCAGGAGCGAGACGGCACTCCCCAGACCGGCGCGATACCAGGGCGCGGGGTCGCCCCCCGCCCGCCTGACGAGTCCCTGGGCCGTCAGACGAACGACCTTCGAGCGGTCGCCGAGGAACTCGCCGCCCCGATGCGGAGCCAAGACCAGCGCACGGGCTCTGACCTGGGCGAACGGCGACCGGAGGAACGGCTCCGGGTCGCTCCGCTCGATCAGGTACATCGCCGCACGGAGCAGCGCACCCGGCGCGGTCATCCGCTCGTGCAGACCGCGCACGGCCTCGACGTCGTCCCGCCGGATCAGTTCCTCGACGACGAGACGCATCGTCGGCCCGTCGAAGTCGGCGTGCGCGTCGAGGGCGATCACCGGGCGGAGCAGGTCGAGCAGGCCCGGCCCGCCGATCCTGCCGCGCAGCCGCATGGCGGTCGGGATCATGAGCCGCGCCGCCTCGGGCCGCGTCGCGACGTTGACGAGGATGTGCCGGGCGTACTCGCGCACCGGCCCGGCCCAGTCGAGGGCCCGGATGACGAGCAGCGGCCACAACACCGGGTGGCGCGCGAGCTGCGGGATCGCCCGCTCCCGGAACTCTCCCCGGCTGCTGCACGCCATCAGCAGCACGTGGACCGGCCGCCGCATCAGCGTGACGTCCCGCGGCGCCTGGAGGTAGTGGCCGGAGCGGATCGACTCGTCCAAGGCGATCCACGTGCCGGGGGTCAGCTCCCAGAGCCGGCTCTCCGGGACGGCGCCGTCGAACAGGTCGTACACGCTGATCTGCATACGAGATGGTCGCAGCTCCGGCAGCGGCCATTCGACCCGTTCAGTGACGCATCAGCCGGACTGCCCGTCGCTGCGGATGGTCAGCGCCCAGCCCTCACCAGGCGACTGCCGCACCCCATCCTCGACCGCGTCAGCGGACCGCCAGGCCGGTGACCGCCCGGGAGATGATCAGTCGCTGGATCTCCGACGTGCCCTCGAAGATGGTGAAGATCTTCGCGTCGCGGTGGAAGCGCTCCACCGGGTGGTCGCGCGTGTAGCCCGCCCCGCCCAGCACCTGGATCGCCTGCTCCGTCACCCACACCGCCGTCTCCCCCGCCACCAGCTTCGACATCGACCCCTCGGCCTGGGAGAACCCGGCCCCCTGACGCCCCATCCAGGCCGCCTTCCATGTCAGCAGCCGCGCCACCTCGATCCGGGTCGCCATGTCGGCCAGCAGGAAGGCGATGGCCTGGTTCTCGCCGATGGCCCGCCCGAACTGCCGCCGCTCCCCCGCGTAGTCCCGCGCGTACTCGAACGCCGCTCGCGCGATCCCCACCGCCATCGACGCCACGACGGGGCGGGTCGCCTCGAAGGTCCGCAGCGCGGCCTGCCCGCCCGACTTCTGCCCGGACCGCGCCCGCGCCAGCCGCTCCTCCATCTTCTCCACCCCGCCCAGCAGGCACGAGGCCGGCAGCACCACGTCGTCCAGGACCACCTCGGCGGTGTGGGAGGCCCGGATGCCGTGCTTGCGGAACTTCTGGCCCTGGGAGAAGCCCGGGGTGCCGGGCGGGACGACGAACGTCACCTGCCCGCGCGCGCCCAGCGACGGGTCGACGGTCGCCACGACGATGTGGACGGCGGCGATGCCGCCGTTCGACACCCAGGTCTTGGTCCCGTTCAGGCGGAAGTCGCCGGAGGGCAACCGGGTGGCATGCGTCCTGATGGCGCCCACGTCGGAGCCCGCGTCGGGCTCCGAGGCGCAGAAGGCGCCCACCGCCACGTCGTCTGGTGTGCCGAACATGACCGGCAACCACGTGCCCACCTGTTCGTCGGTCCCGTTGGCCGACAACGCGGCGGCGGCCAGGCCCGTCGCGGTCAGTGACAGGCCGATGCCGGCGTCGCCCCAGAACAGTTCCTCGAAGGCGACCGGCAACCCGAGGCCGCTGCTCTCGAACCACTGCGTGGCGAAGAAGTCCATCGAATAGAGGCCGATCTTGGCCGCCTCCTGGAGCACCGGCCACGGGGTCTCCTCGCGGTCGTCCCACAGGGCGCCGGCGGGGCGGACGACGTCTCGGGCGAACGCGTGCACCCACTCGCGGACCTCACGGACGTCGTCGGGCAATTCCGGGTTGAAGGTCGTCACCGCCACAGGCTACCCCTTGACGTTCATGTTCCCGTTAAGTTAAATCAAGGATCGAAATAAGGCATTGAGAAAGACCCTTCACACCCCCCTTCACTGTGGAGAACACGCATGAGAGGTCTGTCCAGGCTCGCCGCCTTGGGCACCGCGTCGGCGGTCGTGGCCGCCGCGCTGATCGCCTTACCGGCGAGCCCCGCCTTCGCCGACGTCCTGCTGTCGCAGGGCAAGACGGCGACGTCATCCTCCGTCGAAGGCGGCGGCACGCCCGCCTCGGCGGCCGTCGACGGCAACACCGGCACCCGCTGGTCGAGCCTCTACACCAACGACCAGTGGCTGCAGGTCGACCTCGGCTCGGCCCAGGCGATCAACAAGGTGACCCTTCTCTGGGAGGGGGCCTACGGGAGCGCGTACAAGATCCAGGGCTCGGCCGACGGCACCTCCTGGACGGATCTGCAGAGCGTCACCGGAGGTGACGGCGGCACCGACACCCTGACTGTGAGCGGTACCTATCGGTATGTCCGCATGCAGGGCGTGACCCGGGCCACCGGGTGGGGCTACTCGCTCTGGGAGTTCCAGGTCTTCGGGCCGGACGCCGCCGGCGGGACCTGTGGCACCACCAACGCGGCGCTGAACAAGCCCGCCACCGCCTCCTCGCTCCAGGGCGCCGGCTTCCCGGCCTCGGCCGCGTTCGACGGCAACACCGGCACCCGCTGGTCCAGTCTCGCGGCCGACCCGCAGTGGGTGCAGGTCGACCTCGGCTCCGCCGTGGACATCTGCAAGATCGACCTGCGCTGGGAGGCCGCGTACGCGTCCAGCTTCCAGCTCCAGTCGTCGACCAACGGCACCACCTGGACGACACTCAAGTCGGTGACCGGTGCGACCGGCGGCGTGCAGTCCCACACGGTGACCGGCAACGGCCGCTACATCAGGGTGAACGGCACGGCCCGGGGCACCGGCTACGGCTACTCGCTCTGGGAGGTCGCGGTTTACACCGGCAGCGGGCCCGTCGACCCGGGCGACCCGGGCGGCCCGATCACGGGCGGCGGCGACCTCGGCCCGAACGTCCACGTCTACGACCCCTCGACCCCGGCCGCGACCATCCAGAGCCAGCTCGACTCGGTGTTCACGCAGCAGGAGTCGGCGCAGTTCGGCACCGGACGGCACGCGTTCATGTTCAAGCCGGGCACCTACAACGTCAACGCGAAGGTCGGGTTCTACACCTCGATCTACGGCCTCGGCCAGAACCCCGGCGACGTCACCATCAACGGCGGCATCACCGTCGACGCCGGCTGGTTCAACGGCAACGCGACGCAGAACTTCTGGCGCTCCACCGAGAACCTGTCGGTCCAGCCGACCGGCGGCACCAACCAGTGGGCCGTGTCGCAGGCCGCGCCGTTCCGCCGCATGTGGATCAAGGGCAACCTGAACCTCGCGCCGACCGGCTACGGCTGGGCGTCGGGCGGCTACATCGCCGACTCGCGCGTCGACGGGACCGTGGGCCCCTACTCGCAGCAGCAGTGGTACACCCGTGACTCCACGATCGGCGGCTGGCTGAACGGCGTGTGGAACATGGTGTTCTCGGGCGTCAACGGTGCCCCGGCCACCGGTTTCCCCGAGCCCGTCTACACCACGCTGCAGAACACCCCGCTCTCGCGGGAGAAGCCGTACCTGTACGTCGACGGCTCCGGCGCCTACCGCGTCTTCGTGCCCTCGCTCCGCACCAACGCGCGCGGCCAGAGCTGGGCGAACGGCGCCACCCCCGGCACCTCGCTCCCGCTGTCGCAGTTCTACGTCGCCAAGCCCGGCGACTCGGCCGCCCGCATCAACGCGGCGCTCGCCCAGGGCCTGCACCTGCTGCTGACCCCGGGCATCTACCGCACCAGCGCCCCGATCAACATCGACCGGGCCAACACCGTCGTCCTGGGCCTCGGCCTGGCGACGATCATCCCCGAGAACGCGTCTGTGGCGATGAAGGTCGCCGACGTGGACGGCGTCCGCCTCGCGGGCTTCCTGATCGACGCCGGACCGCAGAAGTCGCCCGTGCTCATCGAGGTCGGCCCGCCCGGCTCCTCGGCCGACCACAGCGCCAACCCCACCACTCTGTCGGACGTGTTCGTCCGCATCGGCGGCGCCTTCGCCGGCAACGCCGAGGTCAGCGTCATCGTCAACAGCGACGACGTGATCATCGACCACACCTGGTTGTGGCGCGGCGACCACGGCGAGGGCATCGGCTGGAACGTCAACACGGCCGAGACCGGCCTGATCGTGAACGGTGACGACGTGCTGGCCACCGGCCTGTTCGTCGAGCACTACCGCAAGTACGACGTCGAGTGGTACGGCGAGCGCGGCCGGACGATCTTCTTCCAGAACGAGAAGGCCTACGACCCGCCGAACCAGGCCGCCTACATGAACGGCTCGGTCAAGGGCTGGGCCGCCTACAAGGTGGGCGACAACGTCCAGGTCCACGAGGGCTGGGGCATGGGCTCCTACTGCTACTTCAACGTCGACCCGACCATCCAGGTCGACCGGGTCTTCGAGGTGCCGATCAGGTCCACGGTGCGGTTCCACAGCCTGCTGGCGGTCTCGCTGGGCGGCAACGGGATCATCAACCATGTGATCAACACGACGGGCGGACCCGCCCAGGGCACGGCGACCATCCCCGCCAAGGTGGTCTCGTATCCCTAACTGAAAGCTGGGCCGTGGGTCTCCCGGGCGCCGCCGGGAGGCTCACGGCCCCTCCATGTGCGGGCGAGTGCGATTCGTGAGGACCTTTTCCGGCTTGTCGCCTATAAGGTGACCTGCACCGGAATGGGGTTTAAGATGCCGATCTTCCTCGCGCGGCTGCTGGCCCGGATCAGCACCTGGTGGACGCCCGTGCTCGTGCTGGCCGTGGTGTTCGTGACGAGCTGGCCCTTGATGACGCTGGCCGAACCGGGCGCCGACATCACCTCGCCGGGCAACTTCTGGTGGTGGTTCGTGGTGACGTCCTCGACCGTGGGCTATGGCGACCTGTTCCCCAAGTCTCCGGCGGGCCATGTCGTGGGCGTATACGTGATCGTCGGCGGCATCGCCGCACTGACGACGCTGTTCACCCGCCTCGCCACCCGGATCGAACGGACGAGGGGACGCCGCATGCACGGCTCGATCACTGTGCGCCTGTCCGGGCACATCGTGCTGCTGGGCTACAGCCCGGGGCGCACCGAGACGATGGTGGACGAACTGTGCGCCGACGGCACGAGAGTGGTCGTCTGCGCCTGGGACGAGGTCCAGAGCCATCCCATGCCCGAGAAGGACGTCGAGTTCGTCCGCGGCGACCTGGCCGACGAGAAGACGCTGGTCAGAGCGGGTGTCGACAGAGCGCACAGCGTGCTGGTCGACGCCCGCGACGACAACGAGGCCCTCGCCGTCGCGCTGACCGCCGACCACGTGATCACCACCGCGCATCTGGTGGTGGCGCTGCGCGATCTCGCGCGGGTCAGGCAGGTCCGGTACGTCGGCGAGAAGGTCCGCTGCGTGCAGTGGCACACCCCGCACATGATCACCGAGGAGCTGAGGGACCCCGGGATCAGCGAGATCTACGCCCAGCTCATGACCCATGGCGGCGCCGACACCTATTCGGTCCCGCTCATGGTCGGGCCGGTGACGGTCGAGCACTGCCAGACGGTGCTGGGCCGCCACCACGGCGCGACCCTGCTGGCCGCCCGCGACGGCGCGCGGCTGCTGGTCAACCCGCCGTGGCGGACCGAACTGAGCGCGGGAACGGTCCTGTACTACATGGGCTCGGCCCGGCTCGACGCCGCCCGGCTCGCCGTCAGTCTTGGAGCTCCGGCCAGTCGATGATCATCGGGATCGGGGTGCCGACCTCGGGCGAGCCGCCCTCGTCGCGCATGAGGGTGCCGATGTGCTTGTACGTCATGGTCGCCTGGTCGAGATGGTAACGCTCGACGGCGGAGGCGCCCGTCCGGTCGAGCCGGACGATCCAGTAGTACAGAATCCCGGCCCGCCCGTACTCACTGGGTTTGCCGCACGTGTCGGTGGTCTCGGTCCCGGTCTCGACGATCTCCACGGCCAGCACGACGTCGTCGGGGCGCAGCACGTGGTCGTCGTCGAGGCACCGGAAGAGCACCACGTCGGGCCGCCGCACGTGCAGCGGCACGTCCCGGAGCCGGACGTCGGCCGCGTTCGCGACGGTCAGGCAGCCGTAGCCCCGGGCCATCGCCTCGCGGGCGTGCTTCTCCAGGAGGTCGGCGAGCCGCCGGGCCACGATCTGGTGCCCGCGGCCGTTGGCCGGGCGGTGCACCACATAACCGTCGACGACCTCGATCAGCAGGTCGTCGGGCAGCAGCGCGTACTCCTCCACCGTCAGCGGGTGGGGCTGGGAACTGAGCGTGCGGAACCAGTCGTCTGGCACCGTCTCAGGATAGAACCCCCGCCATGGGAGGTCTCTCCGCTACGGAGACATCGTGCTCCACCGCCTCGTGCTTCTCCGGACCCCGCCGGAACTGGGTGAGCCGCATCTGCCCGCTGCCGAGCGGCACCCCGGTCAGCCGCGACCAGGCGGTCTGCATGATCTGCGCGGCCATCCCGCCGAGGGCCTCGGTCGACTGGTGGGAGTGGACGCGGCGGCCGAGGTCGACCTGCGCCAGCGCGTCGAGGCCGCACAGGCCGAGCAGGTCGATCAGCAGGCCGAGTTCCACGCCGTAGCCGGTCACGAAGGGCACCCGCTCCAGGGCGGTCCGGCGGCCGGCGTACTCGCCCGCGAGCGGCTGGACGAACCCGGCCAGCTCGGGCCAGTGCAGATTGATCAGCGGTCGGGCCACCAGCTCGGTCACCCGGCCGCCGCCGGTCTGCTCGGCGCCGAACGGGCGGTCGTAGCAGCCCTTCACGTACGCCACCGTCGGGTCGGTCAGCAGCGGCCCCAGCAGCCCCGTGACGAACGAGGTCTCGAACTCGCGCAGATCGGAGTCGATGAAGACCAGCAGGTCGCCGCGGGTGACGGCGAGGGACTTCCAGAGCGCCTCGCCCTTGCCGTCGAGCGGCTTGAGGTCGGGCAGGATCTCGTCCTGGGCGATCACCGTCGCGCCCGCCCGCGCGGCCACGGCCGCGGTGTCGTCGGTCGACCGGGAGTCGATCACCACCAGCTCGTCGACCAGGCCGGGGAGATCACGCCGGATGGCCCCGACGATCTCGCCGACGGTCTCGCGCTCGTTCCGGGCCGGGAGGACGACGCTGATCGTCGTGGGTCCCTTGGCGTCGAGCAGCGCCGGAAGGGGCCAGTCGGACGCCGACGACGATCGCCTGCCCGACCACGCCAGCACCTCAGGCAGCACGCCCCCACTCCCCCCTGAACGTCACGCACACACCTTATGGGGTGGCGTGACCGTTCTAATCTGCGGCGTGGCGTTCGAGGAACGCGTACACGTCGGCCTCGTCGACGCCCGGGAACGAACCGGGTGGCAGCGCGGCCAGCACGTGGGAGTTGGCGCGGGCCGACGGGAAGGCGTACCCCTCCCAGCGCTGGGCCAGCTCGGCCGGCGGGCGGCGGCAGCAGTCGCCGTTCGGGCAGTTCGACCTGGTCCGCCGGGTGGTCTCGCGGCCCCGGAACCAGCGCGACTCGCGGAACGGCACGCCGAGCGTGATCGCGAAGTCCTTCTCGTGGGACGGGTCGACGTGGGCGACGCAGAAGTGGGTGCCGGTGGGGCCGTCGCTGTACTGGTGGTAGACCGAGTAGCGGTCGGGCGAGCGGAACACCTGGCGGCCCGACCACTGCTGGCACAACCGCTGGCCCTCGATCGCGCCCTGCTCGTCGGCCGGGAAGACGATGCCGTCGTTCTCGTACGCCTTGTAGATGATCCCCCCGGCGTCGTTGCGGACGAAGTGGCAGACCAGGTCGAGGTGGTGGGTGGCCAGGTTGGTGAAACGGTGGGCGGCCATCTCGTAGGAGACGGCGAACACGTCCCGCAGGTCCTCGACGGAGAGCGCGCGGTCGCGCTTGGCCTCCAGCAGGTAGGGGGCGGCGGCGGCCTCGGGGACCAGCACGGCCGCGGCGAAGTAGTTGGCCTCGACGCGCTGGCGGAGGAAGTCGGCGAAGTCGCGGGGTTTGTGGTGGCCCAGGGCGATGTGGCCGATGGTCTGGAGCAGGATCGTGCGCGGGGTGTGCATGCCGAGCTGCTCGCGCTTGAGGTAGATGCGGTGGTTGCGCAGGTCGGTCACCGAACGGGCCGAACGCGGCAGGTCGGGGGCGGTGTGCACGGTGAAGCCGTAGTGGGCGACCAGGGCCTGGATCGTGCTCTGCGACAGGGCGCCGGTGCGGTAGCCGACCGACAGCAGGGCCTCGGCGGCGGCGCTCTCGATCTCCTGGAAGTAGTTCCCGGCCTCTTTCTGCTTCTGCCGCAACTCGGCGTTGGCGGCCCGCGCCTCCTCGGGGGTGGCGGTGCCCTTGGCCTGGCGGGCCTTCAGTTCGTCGTACAGACCGAGAAGGTGTTCCAGCACGTCGTTGGGGACCCGCGCGGAGACCTTCAGCCTGCCGAGGCCGAGCGAGGTGTAGAGGGGGTCGCGCTGGGCCTCCTCCAGGGCGATCTCCAGCTGGGCGCGGCGGTTGGGGGCCTGCCGGCGCAGCAGTTCCTCGACCGGGACGCCGAGCGCGGCGGCGAGCGACTTCAGCAGCGACAACTTGGGCTCGCGCTTGCCGTTCTCCAGCAGGGAGAGCTGGCTGGGCGCCCGGCCGACCCGCTCACCGAGCTCCGAGAGGGTGAGGCCACGCTGCCTGCGGAGGTGTTTGAGGCGCTGCCCGAACGCGAGCAGGTCGATCTCCTGCGTCAAAGACAGCTGTTCTTCGCCGAGCACGGAGGGCATTCCTTCAGGATAGGCGAAATTTCGTGACATCTTCCAGGGCGAGTGACTCAGCTCACATTGATTGGTCTAGTCCATAAAGAAAATTCGATGTTTCTTCTCACCGTAACCTGGGAACGAATTTCTGCCCTGCGAATATTTGGCCATATTTCTAGACATATCGGCTTGTTCGGTCTCTTGACATCAACACAAACTCGAACCAAGCACCCCAGGTGACCGCCCAGCGCAACAAGGGAGTGACCGAGAAGATGATGTCGGAACGCCTCAGGTCAGCCGCCGCCGAGCTGCGACATGACTGGGACACCAATCCCCGGTGGTCCAGCATCGACCGCACCTACACCCCGGACGACGTCGTGCGGCTGCGCGGGTCCGTCCAGGAGCAGTACACCCTGGCCCGCCTCGGCGCCAAGCGGCTGTGGGACCTCCTGCACACCGAGGACTACGTCAACGCCCTGGGCGCCCTCACCGGCAACCAGGCCGTCCAGCAGGTGAAGGCCGGCCTCAAGGCCATCTACCTGTCGGGCTGGCAGGTCGCGGCCGACGCCAACCTCGGCGGCCACACCTACCCCGACCAGAGCCTCTACCCGGCCAACTCGGTGCCCGCCGTGGTCCGGCGCGTCAACAACGCGCTGCTGCGGGCCGACCAGATCACCTGGGCCGAGGGCGTCGAGGACGCGCCCCACTGGCTGGCGCCCATCGTCGCCGACGCCGAAGCCGGATTCGGCGGCGTGCTCAACGCCTTCGAGCTCATGAAGGGCATGATCGCGGCCGGCGCGGCGGGCGTGCACTGGGAAGACCAGCTCGCGTCCGAGAAGAAGTGCGGCCACCTCGGCGGGAAGGTCCTCATCCCGACCTCCCAGCACGTCAAGACCCTCAACGCGGCCCGCCTCGCGGCCGACGTCTGCGGCGTCTCCACTCTGATCATCGCGCGGACCGACGCCCAGGCCGCGACCCTGCTGACCAGCGACGTCGACCCGATCGACCGGCAGTTCTGCACCGGCGACCGCTCCGCCGAGGGCTTCTACCGGGTCCGCAACGGGATCGAGCCCTGCATCGCGCGGGGGCTCGCCTACGCGCCGTACAGCGACCTGCTGTGGATGGAGACCGGCACGCCCGACCTCGACGTCGCCCGCCGGTTCGCCGAGGCGATCAAGGACCGCTACCCCGACCAGATGCTCGCCTACAACTGCTCGCCGTCGTTCAACTGGCGCAAGCACCTGGACGACTCCTCGATCGCCAAGTTCCAGCGCGAGCTCGGCCACATGGGATACAAGTTCCAGTTCATCACCCTGGCCGGCTTCCACTCGCTCAACTACTCGATGTTCGACCTGGCCCGGGGCTACGCCGAAGAGGGCATGACGGCCTACGTCGGCCTCCAGGAGGCCGAGTTCGCGGCCGAGAAACGCGGCTACACCGCCACCAAGCACCAGCGCGAGGTCGGCACCGGCTACTTCGACCTGGTCAGCACCGCCATCTCACCCGACTCCTCGACGACCGCCTACCGTGGCTCGACCGAGGAGGACCAGTTCCACTAGAAGCCCGGCCCCGCCGCCGCGACGCCGCAGGTCACCCTCGAAGGATCTGACGTATCAGCGGCGGCGGGGTCGCACCACCGGGCGCTAGGCTCCGACGGGTGATCACAAAGCTCGGAGTGGTCCTGGCCGTCCTCGCCACGACGGGCTGCGCCCAGGGCGCCGCCGATTCGGCCGACACCCGCCTGGCGACCCCACAGGCGTCGATTCCGGTGGCCGCTTCCGGCGCGGCCCAGTGGCCGAACGTGGTGCACCTCGTCGCCCAA
The DNA here is from genome assembly GCF_001570565.1 of Herbidospora yilanensis. GTDB lineage: Bacteria > Actinomycetota > Actinomycetes > Streptosporangiales > Streptosporangiaceae > Herbidospora > Herbidospora yilanensis. Next base: position 78,096 of record NZ_BBXE01000020.1, read on the forward strand.
GCCGATGCATGCCACAAGAGGTCGGAGGGGACGGGCTTCGCCTACGCGCCCGAACGGGTCATGACCACCGCCCACACAGTGGCGGGAAGCACCGCCCCGATCACGGTGACCGGCTCCGACGGCAGGCGCCGCGAAGGCACCGTGGTCGTCTTCGACCCCGACCGTGACGTCGCCGTGCTACGGGTGCCGGGGTTGTCGGCGCGGCCGCTGGAGTTCGCTCCCGCCGACGACGGAGAGGAGTTCACCTTCGCCGGTTACGGAAAGGGCGGGCACTTCACCGAGAGGCCGGGCAAGATCGATCGTGTCACTCCGGCGGTGAGCTACGACATCTACAACGAGCACGAGGTGGAGCGCGAGGTGCTCGTCATCCTGGCCAAGGTCGAGCCGGGCCTCGCGGGAGCACCGATGCTCGGGTCCGCCGGAACGGTCGCCGGCATGGTCTTCGCCGCCGACACCGAGAACCCCATCAGCGGTTACGCGCTCAGCGCCAAGGAACTCGGCCGCCCGGCGAAGAAGGGCCGGACCGCCACCGAGACCGTGTCCACCCGGGACTGCGACTGATCACGCACCCGAGGGTGACGGCGACGGGCTCGGTGAAGGCGACGGGCTGGGAGACGGCGAGGGCGAGGGCTGCGGGGACTCCTCGTCGCCCCACTGGGGCTCCGTCGTGATCCCGCCCGTCGGGACCGGGCGGGTCGGCGTCGGGTTGCCCGTGGGCCCCGGGTTGTCCGGCGGTCCCTGGGTCCAGCCTCCCTCCGCGGGAGGCGGTGACGGGATCGACGTGTTCCACGGGTCCTCGCCCGGCGGCCACGACGGGGTGATCGTGCGGGTCGCGGTCACGGTGACCTCCGCGCCCTCCTGACCCGCCGGCGGGACCTCACCCGGCGCGGGCGGCCGGGACGTGCCGAGCACCTCCGGAGAGGCCGCGGCCTCGTTGGGCAGCACGATCATCGGCACCGCCGGGGGCGGCTCGGCGGTCTGCACGCCGCCCGCCGGGGAGCCGGTGGCCGCGACGACCGTGATCGCCGCGATGGTCACCGTCGCGAGGGCGGCGTATCCGGCGTGCTGGGTGGCCGAGCCGGTCCGGCGGCGGCGGCCGCGCACGCCGGTCACGGGGGCCGCGGCCACGGCCTTCCGTTCGCCGCCGCGCGGGTAGGGCACCGGCTGCCAGATCTGCTCCATGACCCCCGCCACGGCCACCCGCAGGTCGGGCGGCAGGCCCACGCCTCCGGCGGCCAGCAGGGCCGACAGCAGTTCGGCGGCGTCGGGGCGTTCGGCGGGCTCCTTGCGGAGGGCGGCGTTCACGGTGTCCCAGAGCAGCTTGGGCACGGCCGCGATCCGGGGCTCCTCCAGCAGGATGCGGCGCATCACGACCTCGGGCTCGCCCGCGCCGAACGGGTGGTAGCCGGTCGAGGCGAAGGCGACCAGGCAGCCCCAGGAGAAGACGTCGGAGGCGGGGATCGCCGGGCCGCCGGTCAGCCGCTCGGGGGCCACCCAGCCGGGGCTGCCCATGATCTGCCCGGCCTGGGTGTGGGCGGCCAGGGTGTCGAGGTCGCGGGCGATGCCGAAGTCGATCACGAACGGGCCGCTCGGCGACAGCAGCACGTTGCCGGGCTTCAGGTCGCGGTGGACCAGCCCGGCGTCGTGGGTGGCCACCAGGGCGGCGGCAGTGCCGAGGGCGACGCCGTAGGCGAGGTCGGGGGTCAGCGGGCCGCGCGCGGCCACGACCTGCGACAGGCCGGGCCCGGCGATGTACTCGGTGACCAGGTAGGGGCGGTCGCGGTCGTGGCCGTCCTCGATCACGGCGGCGGTGCAGAACGGCGCCACGCGGCGGGAGAACTCGACCTCCTCGGTGAACCGGGCGCGCAGGGTCGGGTCGGACAGGTGCATCGGGTGGGGGGTCTTCAACGCCACCAGGCCGCCCTGGGGATGTTCCGCGAGGTAGACCACGCCCATGCCGCCGGTGCCCAGGCGGCCGAGCAGCAGATACCGGCCGATGATGACCGGGTCTCCCACGGTGAGTGGCCGCACGCCGGGCGGCATGCCGTTCTGGGGGCCCGTTCCGCCTCGTGCCATCCGGAAGTTACCTCTCCGATCCAAAGAAGTACGCAAGGCACACTGTGGCCGGATGGAACGGTCCGCGCCCGCTACTAGGCAGAAGCGGCATAACGGGTTAGGTCACTACGACCTGGGGGTAACAAACGCCTGGTCACAGCCGCATCAGCAGCCACACGCCGCTAGGCCGCCACCTCGCCGTCGGCCGCCTTGGCCGCGGCTTCGACCGCCTCGACGAACCGGCCCATGTTGGGGAAGACGAGCCGGGCCTCGGGGAGTATGTCGGCCATGAGCGCGAAGACGTGGGGCATCTTCCGCCATTCTTCATACCGCACCGGAACGCCGTCCGCACGCGCCCGTTCGGCCACCCGGTGGGCGTCCTCCCGGAGCACCTCGGTGGTGCTGGTGACGATCATCAGCGGCGGCAGGCCCGTGTAGTCGCCGAAGACCGGGGAGACGAGGGGGTCGCGGTTGTCCAGGCCCTCGGTCCAGCGGCGGGCCATCCACTCGACCCGCCCGGCGGGGAGCAGCGGGTCGGCCCAGCGGTTGGCGGTCTTGCGCTCGTCGCTGAGGTCGGCCCAGGGAGACAGACAGATGGCCGCCGCCGGAAGCGGCAGCCCGTTGTCCCGCAGGGAGAGCAGCATGGCCAGGGCCAGATGTCCGCCGGCTGAATCACCTGCCAGCACGATGCCCTCGGGGGCGAAGCCCCGGTCGAGGAGGGCCCGATAGGCGTCCAGGGCGTCGGCGAGCGACTCGGCCAGTTTGTGCTGGGGTCCCTGCCGGTAGTCGAGCGCCAGCACCGGCCGCCGTGTCACGGCGGACAACCGCCACGTGATCGGCCGGTGCGTCACTGGAGAGCAGATGAAATAGCCGCCCCCGTGGAGGTAGAGGACGACCTTGCTCTCATCGAGCTCCTGGAGATCGGAGTCGGGGTCGCCGGACCCGCGTACCCACTCCCCCGAGCAGGCGCCGAACGACTCCTGTTCGATCGAGACGGTCGCCGGGACCAGGCCGGGCAGGCGCCCGCCCAGCTCGATGATCCGGTTGGCGACGACCAGGCTGGTCGTCGTACGGAGAAGGACGGCCGATATGGGCTTCATGGTGCCACGCAACAGCGAGTTGGCCGCTATGGCCTGCCAGCTCAAAGGGTGCTCCGGGCGAACGTCCACGTCGATGTCAGCGTTCATGCGGATCCCTCCTTGTCCGATTCGTTCCCTTATGCCTAGTTAGGTAACCCTGGATGTTACACAGGGGTTACGCAGATCGGCAGGGGTCAAATCCCGGGTTACGATCCTCGCCGGGAGGTGGCCGACTTCGTCCTCTACCTGCGCCTGTTCCAATACGGCTTCCGCCGTCACAGCACCTACCTCGCCGCGGCCCTCGCCGGGGCCTTCACCAACACGGTTTTCGGCGTTCTGCGGGCCTACGTCCTGATCGCCTTGTGGCAGGCCCGGCCCGGCCTCGCCGGATACACCCTCACCGAGGCGGTGACCTTCTGCTTCCTCACCCAGGGCTTCATCGGGCCCATGCAGGTGTTCGGCCGGGGCCTGTCGTTCGGTGACCGCATCCGGTCGGGCGACATCGCGTTCGACCTGGTCAGACCCGCTCCCCTGCTGCTCTGGAGCCTCTCGGAGGACCTCGGCAGGGCCGCCTACCTGACCATCGCGCGCAGCCTGCCGCCCGCGATCGCCGGGGCGGTCATGTTCACCCTGGCCGGTCCGGCCTCGCCCTGGTTCGTACTGTCGTTCGTGCTGGGGATCGTGGTCAGCTTCGGCTGGCGCTATCTCGTCACGCTGGCGGCGTGCTGGACCACCGACGACCGGGGCACGCACACCCTCTCGGCCCTGCTGACCATGTTCTTCAGCGGGATGGTGCTCCCGCTCGGGCTGTTCCCGGGCTGGCTGCGCACGGTCGCGGAGTCCTCGCCGTTCGCGGCGATGGTGCAGGTCCCCGCCGACGTGTGGCTCGGCGCCGAAGCCGCGTGGAGCACCCTGGGGTTCCAGCTTCTCTGGGCCCTCGCCCTGCTCGGCCTCGGCGCGCTGCTGACCGCGGCGGCCCGGCGCAAGGTGGTGGTGCAGGGTGGGTGACTACCTCCTGCTGGCCTGGACGTGGGCCCGCGCCTCCGCGCAGTACCGCGCCTCGTTCGCCGTCTCGATCGTCAGCTCGTTCGCGATCAACGCCCTCGACGCCGTCGCCATCGGCATCGTCTTCACCCACGTCACCACCCTGGGCGGGTTCTCGCTCCGCGAGGTCATGTTCCTGTACGGCACCGGCGGCCTCTCCTTCGCCCTCGCCGACATGCTCTTCGGCAACATCGAACGCCTCAGCCAGCACATCAGGGCCGGCACCTTCGACACGATGCTGATCCGGCCGGTCTCGCCCTTCGTCCAGATGGCCGCCGACGGCTTCGGCGCCCACCGGATCGGGCGGCTGGCCCAAGCGGCGATCGTGCTGGGCCTGTCGCTGCCGGTGGTGCCGTGGTCGCGGGCCTGGATGGTGCCGGTGATGATCGTCTGCGGCGTGGTGATCTTCACGGCGGTGTTCACGCTCGGGGCGGCGCTCCAGTTCGTCCTGGTCGACGCCCCCGAGCTGGCCAACGCCTTCACCTACGGCGGGGTCACGCTGACGCAGTATCCGCTGTCGGTCTACGGCGACCAGCTCGTCCGAGGGGTGACCTACGTCGTCCCGCTGGCCTTCGTGAACTGGCAGCCGGCCCTCTACGTGCTCGGGCGGCCCGACCCCCTCGGGCTGGCCGACTGGCTGCGCTTCGCCTCGCCGGCGGCCGCCCTGCTGCTGTCCGCCGCGGCGGCCCTCGCCTGGCGGGCGGGCCTCCGACGTTACCGATCGACGGGGAACTGATGATCGAGACCATGTCACTGGGCCGCGACTTCAAGGTGCGCGGGGTGGTCGTCGCGGCCGTACACGACCTGACCTTCCGGGTGGAGGCCGGGGAGTTCGTCGGCTGCCTGGGCCCGAACGGCGCCGGGAAGTCCACGACGATCAAGATGCTGACCGGGATCCTGGCCCCCACGCGCGGCCGGGCGCTGGTGGCCGGGCTCGACCCGGCGCGGCAGCGGAAGGCGCTGGCGCGGCGGATCGGGGTGGTCTTCGGGCAGCGGACGACGTTGTGGTGGGATCTGCCGCTGCGCGACAGCTTCGAACTGGTCCGACTCCTTTACAAAGTAGATCGTGACCGGTTCCGGACGCGGCTGGCCGAGCTGACCGAGGTGCTGGACCTGGGCCCGTTCCTGAAGACGCCCGTCCGGCAGCTCAGCCTGGGCCAGCGCATGCGCGGCGACATCACCGCCGCCCTGCTGCACGACCCCGAGGTGCTGGTGCTCGACGAGCCCACGATCGGGCTCGACGTGGTCGCCAAGGCCGAGGTCCGGTCGTTCCTGGCCCGGCTCAACGCCGAGCGCGGCACGACGGTGCTGCTGACCACCCACGACCTGGGCGACGTCGAGCGGCTCTGCCGGCGGGTGCTCCTGATCGACCACGGGCGGCTGGCCTTCGACGGGAGCGTGGCGGAGCTGCGCGCGCTGGTCCCCGGGCAGGAGTCGATCGAGGACGTGGTGGCGCACCTCTACCTCAGTAGTACTCCGGCTGCTCCTCGTACTCCTCGTCGTACTCCCGATGCGGACCCGCCCACCGTGACGGCATGAGCACCGGCACGAACAGGGCGATCCCCACCAGGCCGTAGACGCCCGACGACAACAGCGCCAGCATCCCCTGGCCGGCCTCGGCGATCTCCTTCTGGACGGTGGCGCCGACGGGGGCCAGGCTCGTGGCGCGGGAGACGTCGATGGCGTACACGACCGTCCAGGCCAGCAGCACCATCGACGGCACGAACGTGGCGATCGGCGAGATCCGGCCCGCGATCACCAGCCCGAGGAGGAGGCCGACGGCGGCCATGATGCCCAGCGCGATCAGCATCCGGTTGTCGCGGATGGGGTCGACGTCTCCGACGGACCCCCGCAGCGACTCCCGCGAGGCCCAGCCCCCTCCGAACAGCAGAGCGGCGGCGACGACGATCCCGACGAGCAGCCCCATGAAGTGCCGCATGTCACCCACCTCGAAAACGTTCTTGGTCCGGCGCGGCCACATTAGCGACAAAAACCAAAAAATCGCACTGCTCCTGACGGGATCGCTTTGCACGCGGCGGGTGACATCCGGTCGAAGCGTGAGAAGATGTGCGCGCCATGCGGAAGAGCCACCCGACCCCCCGAGACGCCGCGGTGTCGCATGGGGTCGCGGGAGCGGCCTTCGATGATCGGAGTGGCCGTCACTCGACCGCCTCACCCTCGCGTGACCACACCGGAGACCGTCTGCCACCGGGCGCTCGCGACTCGTCCGGCGGCAGGGCCGGCTCTTCTGCCGATCGCGGCCGGTCCAGTCGCCCGGCCACGCAACCGGGTGACCACGGCCCATCCGGGTTCTCGGGTGACGACAGCCGGACCAGGTGCGCTGGTCACGGCCTGAGGCTTGCCCGGTCCGTCTCGTTCGCCGCCGTCTGCGTCGTCCTCGCCGCCCTCGGCCACCAGGCGGCCGGAGGTGACGGGCCCACCGTCGCGGCGCTCGCCGTCGGGATGCTCGGGGCCTTCGGTGCCGCCTTCGCGCTCGCGGGCCGGGAGCGGTCCGCCGGTGTCATCGGCGGGGTGCAGGTCGCGGCGCAGGTCCTGCTCCACGAGTTGTTCACCGAAGGGCAGACCGCCCGGGTGCTGATCGGCCCGCTGACCGATCCCGGCCACGACCACGGCGGGCTCGGCGTCTCGGCCGGCATGGTGCTCGCCCACCTGACCGCCTCGCTGGTCACCGCCTGGTGGCTCGCCCGGGGCGAGGCCGCCCTGTGGGCGGTGCTGCGCCGCCTCGGCGTCGGCGCCTGGCGGGTGCTCAAGGCGCCGCCGGTCCCGGCGCTGCCGCGTCAGGTGCGGGTCCGCGCCGCGTTCGTCCTGCCCGCTCCGGCACGCCCCCTCCGACACGCCGTCGTCAGAAGAGGTCCTCCACTGGCCGGGTTCTGACCCGTCCCCTTTTTCCCTTCTGTACGACCAGTGGAGTCTTCGTCATGTCCGTCTTCCGCCGCGCCCTGACCGTCACCGCGACCGCCACCGCCCTCACCCTCGGCTTCGCCCTCCCGGCGCTGGCCCACGTCTCCATCCAGCCCGGCTCGGTCGAGCAGGGCAGCTTCAGCAAGGTCGCCTTCCGCGTCCCCAACGAGCGCGACGACGCCTCGACCACCAAGATCGAGGTCACCTTCCCGGTCGACCACCCGCTGCCGTTCGTGTCGGTCAAGCCGGTCCCCGGCTGGAAGGCCGAGGTCACCGAGGGCAAGCTGCCCACCCCGGTCCAGTCGCAGTACGGCGAGATCACCGAGGCCGTCACCAAGATCACCTGGTCGGGCGGCGAGGTGAAGCCGGGCGAGTTCCAGGAGTTCGAGGTCTCCCTCGGCGGCCTGCCCACCACGGCCGACCACCTCTACTTCCCGACGAAGCAGACCTACAGCAGCGGCGAGGTCGTCGACTGGAAGGACGAGCCGAAGGCCGACGGCGGCGAGGCCGAGCACCCCGTCCCGGCCCTGAAGCTCACCCCGCCCACCGGTGACGACCACCACGGCGCCGCCGCCTCGGCCGCCCCCAGCGCCGCCCCGGCCGTGACCATGACCGCCGCCCCGGTCGCCGCCGACGCCCACGACCCGGGCTCCACCGACGGCACCGCCCGCCTCATCGGCGGCGCCGGCGTGGTCGTCGGCCTCGCCGGCGTGGGCGTCGCCATCGCGGCCCTGCGCCGCAGGCCGACCGCCTAGGACGTGATGTCTCTGGAGGTGAACCGCGCCCACGCGACCGAACCGAAGATCGCGATGTACGCGGCGAACGCCAGCACCCCCTGACCCATGTCAGCCGTGGCCAGCGGTTCGCGGAGCGCCCCGTCGAACCGCTGGAACCACGAGGTGAGCAGATAGGGCGAGACCGCGTCGAGCTGCGGGATGACCGTGAGGATCTGGCTGACCAGCACCAGCACGACCGTGGTGACGACCGCGCCGATCGAGGTGTCGGTGAACACCGACACGGCCAGCGCGAGCGTGCCGAGCGCGATCATGCCGAGCGTGACGTAGAGCGCGATCAGGCCGATCCTGAGCAGCCCCTCCGCGAGCGGCACGGTCGTGCCCGACAGCAGGGTGACCGGCCCGACCGGGAACAGCACCAGCCCGGTGACCAGCCCCGCGACCATGATGATCAGGCACGTGACCAGCGCGAACACGGCCATCCCGGCGAACTTCACCCCCAGCAGCCGGGCCCGCCCGGCCGGGGCGGTGAGCAGGTACCGCAGCGTGCCGAGCCCGGCCTCCCCCGCGACGGCGTCGCCGGCCACGACCGCGACGACCAGCGGCAGGATCAGCGGCACCATGAACGAGAACGCGACGAACCCGAGCGCGAGCCCGTTCCCGGCCACCTGCGTCAGCAACGCCGTGCCCTCGCCCCCGAAGACCCGGATGGCGACCCCGCAGAGCACGGGCACGACCGCGACGACGGAGAGCATCGCGACGGTCCTCGGCCGCCGGAAGACCAGCCCGACCTCCGACCGGAAGAGCCGGAGGGCCGACCGCGCCGTGGCCCGCCTGGGCCGGGCCGCGAACGGCACGCCGGCCGCCGCGACGGCACCGGCGCCGGCGCCGGGCGAGCCCGCACGACCGCCCGGCCGCTCGCCGGCCGGTGTCGCGGCATCCGGGACGTGTGCACCGGGCCGGACGGAGGTCTCGGATGACACGAGCGGTCCCTTCTCGCGGGGCGCCGCCGTCCGCTCATGAGCCGACATCGAAGCCCTCCCCCGTCAGGCCCACGAAGACGTCCTCCAGGCTGGGCCTGATCACCTGGAAGCCGCGGATCGGCACCCCCGCTTTGAACAGCAGGTCGCTGACGTGTTCGGGGGCCGTGCGGCCGATCTCCGCGCCGGCCCGGCCGGGGGTCTGGCGCACGTCGCGCAGGCCGAGGTCGGTCAGGACCCGCGCCGCGGCGGTCACGTCGGCCGTCTCGACCTCGACGCGGGCCGGCGCGCCCGACCCGAGGTCGGCCGTCGGGCTCTGGGCGACCAGGCGGCCGGCCCGCATGACGCCGATGTGGGTGCACATCTGCTCGACCTCGGCCAGCAGGTGGGAGGAGACGAAGACGGTCGTGCCGTCGGCCGCGATGTCCTTGATCAGGTTGCGGACCTCGCGGGTGCCCTGGGGGTCGAGGCCGTTGGTGGGCTCGTCGAGGACCAGCAGGTCGCGGCGGCTCAGCAGCGTGCTCGCGATGGCCAGGCGCTGGCGCATGCCCAGCGAGTAGGCCTTGTAGCGTTTCCCGGCCGCCGCCGTGAGGCCGACGCGGTCGAGGGCCTCGGCCGCCCGCCGCCGGGCCGAGGCCGGGTCGGCGGCCGGGTTGGCGGCGTCCAGGCGCAGGAGGTTGGCGGCGCCGGACAACCACGGGTAGAAGGCGGGGCCCTCCACCAGCGCGCCCACCCTCGTCAGGGCCGCGCGGGCGGGGTCGCCGAACAGGGTGCTGGTGCCGGCGGTCGGGGTGATCAGGCCGAGCAGCATGCGGATCGTGGTGGTCTTGCCCGATCCGTTGGGGCCCAGGAAGCCGTACACGGAACCGCCCGGGACGGTCAGGTCGACGCCGTCGACGGCGACCTGACCTCCCGGGAAGCGCTTCGTCAGGCCCCGCGTGGCGATCGCGGGAACGTTCATCCGGCGGCCTTCTCCAGGGTCTCGGGGGTCACCGCGCCGACCAGGAGGCGGCCGTCGTCGGTGAGGAGGGCCGAGACCAGCTTGGTGGTGATCACCCTGCCGCCCTCGACGGGCCTGGCCGAGGCCAGGATCGGGTTGTCCTTCAGCGCGGCCGCGTCGAAGGGCAGCGTCACGACGGAGGTCCAGCCGTCGCCGGTGACCGCGACGTCGCCGGCGGGCATCTGGGGCCGCTGCCGGGACAACGCGGGCAGCTCGCCCTCGGTCACCTTCGCGCCGGGCGGCGGGGTGAAGGTGAAGTTCTCCGCGGCGGGCTCGGCGAAGGTGATCGAGTCGAAACCGACCTCGAAGGCGGGTTCGGCCGCGCCCTTGGCGAAGACCTGGACCCGCAGCGGCACCAGCGTCTCGCCGTCGATCGCCAGCCGCACGTCCCGGACCAGGGACTCGGCCGCCTTCGGCGCGAGCACCAGCTCGTACGCCGCCCTCCCGGCCACCGTCGCGTCGTTGCCCACGCTGACCGCCGTGTCGGTCTCGGCCATCGCGAGCGCCTGGCGGGCGGCGTCGGGCGGGGTCACGGCGGTGGGCAGGGGCGCGGGGGCCGGGGCCTCCGACGGCAGCTTGATCTTCGTGGCGGTGTTGGCGGCGCTGTCCCACCACCACGCCTGGCCGTTGTTGTAGATCACGTTCTGCTCGCTCATCGCGCCGGGGATCGCGAGGCGGAACCGGTCGGCGGAGCCGTACCAGACCTTGAGCTCGTGGGAACCCGACAACAACGCGAGCGGGCTGGTGCCGACCGGCGCGGCCGGGAGGCCGGGGATGCCGAGGGAGGCGGTCTCGACGATCGTGCCCGACATCGGCGGCAGGGTGCCCGGCCCGCTCCACTTGGCGCCGACCTCGCCGATCAGCTGCTCGGCGGTCAGCTCGGGCAACTGCGGCTCCCCCTGGACCGCCGCGATGACGGGGCCCGCTCCGATGGCGCCCGCCACCACCAGGACGGCGGCGGCCGGAACCCCCCACCTCACGGCGCGTGCTCTCGTGGACATCTCATGCACTCCAATCTGATGGACGTGCCCACACCATGCGCGCCCGGCCCTGTGGTGAGGCTGAGACGTGCTGAGACTCCTCTCAGCCGGGTCACAGCGCAGAACCCGCAAAATGGGGAAATGCGCGTGTTGGTGGTGGAGGACGAACGACGGATGGCCGCGGCCCTGCAACGGGGCCTGCGCGCCGAGGGCTTCGCCGTGGACCTGGCCCACGACGGCGAGGAGGGCCTCCATCTGGCCTCGACCGGGGAGTACGACATCGTCGTGCTCGACATCATGTTGCCCCGGTTGTCGGGCTACAACGTGTGCAAGCGCCTGCGCGAGGCGGAGAACTGGGTGCCGGTCCTGATGTTGTCGGCCAAGGACGGCGAGTACGACATGGCCGACGGCCTCGACCTGGGCGCCGACGACTACCTCACCAAGCCGTTCTCGTACGTGGTCCTGGTCGCCCGGCTGCGGGCCCTGCTGCGGCGCGGCGGCGGACGCCGCCCGTCGGTGCTGCGGGCCGGCGACCTGACGCTCGACCCGGCGCGGCGGCTCGTGCGGCGCCAGGAGAAGACGATCGACCTCACGCCCCGGGAGTTCGCGCTGCTGGAGTTCCTGATGCGGCACCCCGACGAGGTCGTCTCCAAGGCGGAGATCCTGGAGCACGTCTGGGACACCTACGACACCGACCCCAACGTGGTCGAGGTGTACGTCGGCTATCTCCGCCGCAAGATCGACGCGCCGTTCGGCCGGGGCGCGGTGCAGACCGTGCGGGGCGCGGGATACCGGCTGGCCAGCGATGGCGGCTAACCCGTTCCGGTGGTGGCGGCGGCGCAGCCTGCGGGTCCGGCTGACCGTGGTCGCCACCGCCGTGCTCGGCGTCGGCCTGGCGATGGCGGCGTGGGTGTTCGTGAACGTCCTGGGCCGCTCGCTCATCGCCACCATCGACGACGAGGTGACCTCGCGGGCGCGGGAGATCGTGGCCCTGTCGGACGCCGGGCGGCTCGACGGCGAGATCGTGCCGACGAAGGCGACGATCGTGCAGGTCATCGACCGGGACGGGCGGATCACCGCGGCGACGCCGTCGACCGACCGCCTGGTGCCGCTGCTGCCGCGCGGCGCGCGCGCCGCCGCGGCCGACTCGGGGAAGCCGCAGTTCCTCGACGGCCGCCCCTACGGCATCCCGGCCGTGCTGCGGATCACGGTGCTGAGCGCCGACAACGGGGTGACGGTCCTGACGGCCCGCTCCTTCAGCGAGATCGAACGGGCCCTGAAGGCGACCGGCCACGTCCTGCTGCTCGGCACCCCGCTGCTGCTGGTCGTGCTCGCCGGGGCGTCCTGGGTGATCATCGGCCGGACGCTCAGCCCGATCGGCGCGCTGCGCCGGGGCGCGACGGAGATCACCGGTTCGTCGCCGTCCCGGCGCCTGCCGGTCCCGGAGGCCAACGACGAGGTCCACTCGCTGGCGATGACCCTCAACGACATGCTGGCCCGCCTGGAGGAGGCCGGCTCCCGGCAGCGGGCCCTGGTCAGCGACGCCGCCCACGAGCTGCGGAGCCCGCTGGCCAGCATGCGCCTCCAGTTGGAGGTGGCGCTGAGCCACCCGGACGGCCAGGACTGGCGCGAGACGGCCGAAGGCGTCCTGGAGGACACCCTGCGGTTGTCGAAACTGGCCGAGGACCTGCTGGCCCTCGCCCGGCTCGACGAGGGGCGGACCCTGCGCCACGAACCGGTCGAACTCGGCCGGCTGGTGACCCGCACCGCCTCCCGGTACGGCCTCGACGCCGACATCCCGGCCGAGGCCGTGGTCGTGATCGGGGCCGAGATGGACCTGGGCCGGGTGCTCGTCAACCTGATCGACAACGCCGTCCGGCACGCCCACGACAAGGTCCGCGTGGGGTTGTGGAAGGCGGGGCCGTGGGCGGTCGTCACCGTCACCGACGACGGGCCCGGCATTCCCCCGGAGGACCGCGAGCGGGTGTTCGACCGGTTCACCCGGCTCGACACCTCACGCTCGCGCGACGACGGCGGCACGGGGCTGGGACTGGCCATCGCGCGGGAGGTCGTCGAGGCCCACGGCGGCACGATCACGCTCGACGACGCGGAGCCGGGGCTCAGGGCGACGGTCCGGCTGCCCGTATAGGTGGGTCGGAGGTAGATCTGCCGACGGTGACCAGCCCCTTGGCCGATTGCTGTTATGCGGGGTAGCCGGTCGAACCCGGGCTCGGAAGGTCATCGGGCACCAGAGGCGCAAGCTCGGCCGGATCTTCGTCCGATGCGACCACCCACCGCTCGCCGTCGAGCTCCACGCTCGGAACACCGCTGTGACGTGCCCCATGACGTGCGAGGCGCACGGCGAGGAATTCCCCCCTGTCGAGCACCGGAAGAAGCAACGCGGCCGCTATCCGGGCATGGTTCGCACCCGCGCCGAGGATGACTATGCCCTCGGAACGAAGCGCCGAACGCGCCCCCCCGTTGCCGCGCAGTCGTTTCATGTAATCACCCTGCATCGCAACCGTGGCGAGCACATCTCTGGTCACCGGGATTCTTTGCGTGCGGCGAAAGAGATCGTTTATGCGCTGTTGGCCGCTCTGGAGGGAGAAGATGGCGTCCACCTCGTCTTGGCGGAGCATGGTCAGCACATTGGCAGGTAGCGGGGCGTTCAGATGAAGCCATCTGACACTTTCCATTCCCTCCCGGCTGAGGCGTGTTTTACCGTCTCGATTCATGGACCCCGACAGGAAATTCCTGCGGAACCTTGTCACCCCCATCGACCAGAGCGACTTCCCGTGATCGAACGACAACAGCACGCCGACTCGGCCGACGTCATCAGCCCCGATCATCCATCCATGGGACGCACTGACACGGAGAACGAATTCCACGTCGTCAACGCGAAAATCCTGGTCCACCCCCTCTGCGAGCGCGAACTCCCGGGCAAGCGACACGTGCACCAGATCACGGAAAACCATCTTCTCGCTGCGCATCAACTGCTCCCAGCGATAACGACCGGTGTGCATTCCGTCCAGGAGTTGCTCGACAGTGCCTCGAAGCACCCGCCCCACGCGCCGCCCGTCAAGATCCATGCGGGTAAACGCCGCAACCACCCTCTCGACATCGTCGGGCGAACCAGGAGAGGGCGGCGACTTACCCATCTTCAGTTCCGGAGGCTCCATCGGTCGCGGCGCATGATCGGGGGTAGATCCCACCGAGCCGGGGCTACCCGGCGGTTCACTGTCACCCGCCGCCGGATTTCCCGCATTCCGAAGAAAACCCTCCAGGAGTTTTCGCATCTGCCGAAATTCGTCGGCCAAGCCCGCGTGCAACGCCCCAAGGTGCCTGACCTCGTTCTGCAGGTCGACGATCTGCTGGTCAGAATTGACGGCCCCACCAACCACATCCGGGACGGGCAGGGTGGGCGCTTGACGATGCATTTCCAGGAGGACCTTGACTTGCTTGGTGACGTCCTTCGCCTGGGCCGGTGGCGTACAGATCGAAATTATCGCCTCGATAAGGAGCCAGTCCTTTTCGAGGTCAACGCCATTGAGACGCTGGGTGACCGTCGAGTGACGCGGAACAGGCCGATGTCTGAAGTGCTCCGGAGTGAAGAGGGCACACAGGCCGCGGACAGTCATGCCCGCGTCGCGAAGTTGCCGTTGCAGGAGAAGGGCGACCTGGTTGACCTCTTCGGAGGCACCTCGAAGCGGCGATCGCGGCCTGCCGACACCCGATGACTTCTTTGCCACTCGCGCCTCCGGTTGTCCAATGGATTATTCGGTTGTCCAGTGGACAATACGGAGAACGATCTCGGGTTGGAGCCGGAACTCCAGACTTGGTCGAGACCGACCCCTCGACCGGCATGGAGCCACGATGAACAAGCGCCGACCTGTGAACCACGACCTCATGGCACTACTCGCCATCCTCACGACGGGTGTGATCCTCATCGCGATCGGGCTCCCCGCCGAATCGCTCGTCGGCGTCACGGTGGCCATGTCGGCGCTGTTCGGGGCGTGGCGTTCTGGCAGGTCCGGGAACGAGGGCCAGGACCCACGCCAGCGCTGATTATGCGGTGGATCTCAGGCCAGGCCGTGCTCGTGGGCGTACACGATGGCGGCGGGCCGGTCCCTGAGGTCCAGCTTGGTCAGGACGTTGCCCAGGTGGGTCTTCACCGTCGCCTCGGAGATGTGCAGGGCCGAGGCCGTCTCCGCGTTCGTGGCGCCCCGGGCGATCTGGGCCAGGACGTCGCGTTCCCGCCGGGTGAGCCGCGCCGCCGCCGAGCGCCCCTTCCGCTCTTTGAGGGCCACCCGGCGGAAGGCCGTCAGCACCGGCCCGGCCACCTGGGGGTCGAGCCACGACCCGCCCTCGGCCACCATCGTGACGGCCCGGACGATGTCCTCCCCCGGCGCGTCCTTCAGGATGAACCCGGCCGCGCCCGCGCCCAGCGCCGCCGCCACGGTGTCGTCGTCGTCGAAGGTCGTCAGGATCAGCACCGGCACGGCTCCCGCCAGGCGGCGGGTGGCCTCCGCGCCGTCGACCCGCCGCATGCGGACGTCCATCACGACCACGTCGGGCCTCCAGCGGGCGACGGCCTCGGCGACCTGGTCGCCGTCGTCGCACTCCCCGGCGATGGTGAAGGTGCCCTCGGGTTCGAGGATGCGCCGCAGACCGGCGCGCACGAGAGGCTGGTCGTCGACCAGCAGGACGGTGATCACGCCGGAATCCTCGCCGACACGAGCCACTCCCCGTCGCGCGCTCCGGCGGCGCACTCGCCCCCGGCGGCGGCGGCGCGTTCCCGCATGCCCGCGAGCCCGCTCCCCGGACCGTCGTCCCGCACGCTCCCGACCGGGTTGGCGACCTCCACGAGCAGTTCGCCACCCGCCAGGGTCAGCGCCACCCGGGCCGTGCCGGTCCCGTGCCGGACCGCGTTGGCGAGGGCCTCCTGGATGATCCGGTACGCCGCCAGCTCCGCCCCCGGGTTGACCGCCGTCACCCCGTCCACGGAGAACGTGAGGTCGACGGCGCCCCGGAAACCCTCCACCAGCGCCGCCACGTCGGCGAGGCCCGGCTGCGGGGCGGTGGACGACTCCTCGCCGGAACGCAGCACCTTCACCAGCCGCCGCAGGTCGGCCAGGCTCGCCCGCCCGTGCCTCTCGGCCTCTTCGAGGGCTTCGAGCGCCTCCGCGCCGGCGTCCCGTTTGATCGCCATCCGCGCGGCGGTGAGGTGCAGCATGGTCACCGCGAGGGTGTGCCCGACCACGTCGTGGACGTCCTGCGCCATGATCCGCCGCTGGTCGGCGGCCCGCTGGAGGGCCAGCGCCTCAAGGGCCTGGGCCACCAGGCGGCTGGAGGTGTGGCTGACCCGCACCGCGTAGGCGGCGGCGAGGGTGAGCGCGAACCCGAGGTGCACGGCCACCCACACCACGGGCGGGGCGCCGACCAGGGCGGCGAGCGCCACGAGATAGGTCAGCCCGGCGACCCCGGCCGCCAAGGGCACGGGCGCGAAGCCGACGTTCAGCGCCACCAGCAGCAGCGCGACCGCCAGCGCCGTCAACGCGGCCACCGGGCTGCCCAGCCCGAGCAGGACCGCCGCCCCCAGCGGGACGAGGACCGCCAGCGCGAACCACCACGACGGCCCGTCGTCGCCCTTGAGGATCCACCGCCCCCACGGGATCGCCGAGACGAGCACCAGGACGACGCCCACGACGGACGGCCGGTCGGCGAGGGCGGCGGCCGGCACCGCCCCGGCCGTGAAGGCCAGGGCGAGCGCGGGCGCGCCCACGCGGAACATCACCGAGAGCTGGGCGGGGGCGGCGCGGCCCGCGCGGCGGAGGTCGTCCTCCCAGTCGCAGACGGCCGCGGCCGCGTAGTCGGACATGTCCCTATCGTGCTATGGCCACCACGTCGTAGGGCGTGGTCGGCGTCGGAGTGGTGTTGAAGCGGCCGTTGGGCAGGTAGAGACGGTCCTTGAAGGCGGCCACGGTGGTCGGCACGTCGAACCGGGGGTCGGTCACCTTCTTCTCGATCACGCCCTTCGTCGCGCGCCGGTCGAGCTTGACCCAGGTCACGGTGTTCAGGAAGTTCTGGACGACGACCAGCCGGCGTCCGTCGAGGAGCAGCCCGTCGCCGTTGGTGAGCAGTTCGGTCCCGAGGTCGACCTGCTTGGTCGCGCCGGTCTTCTTGTCGACCCGGAACAACTTGCCGGTGTTCGACTGGACCAGCAGCAGCGCCTTCCCGTCGGGCGTCTGGGCGATGCCGTTGACGTTGACGCCGGTCGTGTACGCGAGGTCGCCGGTCAGCGGGATCTTCTGGGCCTCGGCGGGCAGACGGCCCCACCGGCGCAGGTCGAGCTTGTAGAGGACGGGGTTGGTGGAGTCGGTGAAGTAGGCGGCGTCCCTGGTCAGCACGACGTCGTTCACGAACGAGGCGCCGGTGGCCAGGGTGTAGCTCTTCAGCACCTTCCCGGTCCGCGCGTCGAGCACCCGGGCGTTCCCGGCGGTGCCGCCCGCGACGAACAGGCGGTTGCGCTTGACCTTCAGGCCGAGGGAGGGGGTGCCGGGGCCCTGGTTGATGATCCTGCCCTGCCCGCTGCGCAGGTCGACCTTGTAGATCGCCCCGGAGGTGCGGGAGCCGAAGTAGGCCGAGCGGCCCTCGTCGACGGCGACGCCCTCGGGCGGGAAGCCGTCGGGCAGGGAGAACGAGGTCGGATATTTCGGCGCCGCCGCCGACGCGGCGGCGGGCGGAGCCGCCACCAGCACGGCCAGGAGTCCGGCAACGAGGGCTGCCACGCGCATGAAGAAGATCCCATCTGTCGTAGGAGCGGGTCTAACGCGGGACATGAGAGGTTTCCGTAAAGTGATCCGAGTCGTCAACGTATGTCAGGAGATGTCACGGTGCTCCCCCACCACGGCGCGACCGCCGAGGAACTGCTCGCCCGCCTGGCCGAGGCGCAGCAGGCCGATCTCCCGGTCCGGGGCGGCAGGGTCACCGCCTACGTGTACGACACCGGCCGCCCCGAGGTGCACGAGGCGGGCGCCGCCGCCTACGCGGGCATGCTGGAGGTCAACATGCTCGACCCCACCGCCTTCCCCAGCATGGTCGCCCTGGAGAAGGACGTCGTCCGCGCCGTCGCCGCCGAACTGGGACGGCCGGGCGCGCCCGGGATCTTCACCAGCGGCGGCACCGAGTCGATCATGCTGGCGGTCAAGGCCGCCCGCGACGCCGCGACGACCGACCGGCCGCAGATGGTCGTGCCGGTCACCGCCCACCCGGCCTTCCACAAGGCCGGGCACTACCTCGGGGTCGAGGTGGTCGCCGTGCCCGTCGACCTCGGCACCTTCACCGTCGACCCGGCGAGCGTCGAGGCGGCGATCACCGAACGGACCGTGCTCGTGGTGGTGTCGGCGCCCTCCTACCCGCAGGGCGTGATCGACCCCGTGGAGGAGGTCGCGGCCCTCGCGGCGGCCCGGGGCGTCCCCTGCCACGTCGACGCCTGCGTCGGCGGCTGGTTGTTGCCGTGGTTGCGGGAGGCGGGAGCCGAGGTGCCGCCCTTCGACCTGTCGGTGCCGGGCGTCACGTCGATCTCCTGCGACCTGCACAAGTTCGGGTACGCCCCCAAGGGCGCCTCCGTGCTGCTGTTCCGGGACGCCGCGCTGCGCCGCGCCGCCTACTTCGCCTCGGCCGCCTGGCCCGGCTACACGATCATCAACGCGACCGTGCAGAGCTCCCGGTCGGCCGGCCCGCTCGGCGGGGCGTGGGGCACCCTGCACGCGCTGGGCCGCGAGGGCTACCTCGAACTGGGCCGCACCACCCTGGAGGCCACCCGGCGGATCGCCGAGGGCGCCGCGAAGATCCCCGGCCTCCGGGTGCTGGGCGACCCCCGGGCCGCGCTGGTCGCCATCGCGGGCTCCCCCGAGGTCGACGTGTTCGTCCTGGCCGACGAGGCGCGCAAGCGGGGCTGGTTCCTCCAGCCGCAGCTCTCCTATGCCGGCATCCCCGCCAACGTCCACATCACCGTCACCGGAGTGACCCTGGAGCGGGTCGACGCGATGCTCGCCGTCATCGCCGAATCGGCCGAGGCCGCCCGCGAACGCGGCCCGGCGACGGTCCCGGAGGGACTGCCGGAGCTGATCGCCTCCCTGAACCTCGACGAACTCGACGACCCGACGTTCGTCGAACTGGCCGCCTCGGTCGGCATCGACCTGACCTCCCGCGACCAGCCGGAGATGGCCGCCGTCAACGCGGTGCTCGACGCGCTGCCCGCGAAGACCCGCGAGGCGATCCTGGTCAGGTTCCTCTCGGTGATCTACGGCTGAGCGGGGGGCGCACCGGCCCGGACCAGACCGCGCCCGGGCGGAGACGACCGGCTTGGCGGCCCCGGCGAGCGGTCACATGCGGCCGACCACGTCGAGGACCTTGCGGGCCGACGCGGCGTCGTGGACGCGGAACACCCGCGCGCCCTGCAGCGCCGAGACGGCCAGGGTGGCGAGAGTGCCCGCGTGGCGCCGGTCGACGGGCAGGCCGCCGAGGGTCTCGCCGACGAAGTCCTTGTTCGAGACGGCCACCAGGACCGGCCAGCCGGTCGCGACCATCTCGTCGAGGCGGCGGCTGAGCTCCAGGGAGTGGTAGGTGTTCTTGCCGAAGTCGTGGGCGGGGTCGATCAGGATCCGGTCCCGCGCGACCCCCGCGGCGAGCGCCTTGCCCGCCAGCTCGGTCGTGTACGCCACCACGTCGCCCACCACGTCGTCGTAGGCGATCCGGTGGGGGCGGGTGCGTGGCTCGACGCGCCCGGCGTGGGCGCAGACCAGGCCGATGCCGTGTTCGGCGGCCACGTCGGCCAGCCGGGGGTCGACGCCGCCCCACGTGTCGTTGAGCAGGTCGGCTCCGGCCGCCGCGACGACCTCGCCGACCTCGGCGCGCCAGGTGTCGACGCTGATGATCACCGAGGGGTGCCGGTCGCGGACCGCCGTCACGAGGTCGGCGACCCGGCGGATCTCCTCCGCCACGTCGACGTCGTCGCCCGGTCCGGCCTTCACGCCGCCGATGTCGACGATGTCGGCGCCCGCGTCGATCTGGCGGGAGGCGGCGTCGAGGGCGGCGGCGAAGCCGTAGGTCGCGCCCCGGTCGTAGAAGGAGTCGGGCGTGCGGTTGACCACGGCCATGATCGCGTGGTCGCCGGGGCCGAACGTACGGCCACGAAGGCGCAGAGTAGACATCGTCAGCGAGCCTACTCCGCGCCCTCTCGGCGACCGCCGGGACGAGGGAGTGCTTCGGGAAATGGCCGATCCAGAAGTGCCCCCACCGATCCGGCCCCGAATCCGACAAGTCGGGTTTGGAACGGTCCAAGCGTTTAAGCGGCGGATCCTCCTTCTGCCAAGGTCACGAAGTCCTGCGCGGTCGCGGGCAGCCGTTTGCGGGCGTGCACGATCGCGATGATCTTCCTGGGAGCCGGGTCGAGCGACCGCACGACCAGGCCGGCGCGGGCCGCCTGCTCGGCCATGCCGCGATACCACAGGAGCGAGGCCCGGCCTTCGCGTACGGCGGGGAGCCACTTGGCCCGTTCGTCCGACTCCAGCGCGGGGATGGGGCGGACACCGTACGAGGCGAAGATCTGGTCGAACTCCCGGCGGCGCGGACTGCCCTGACCGGGCAGCACCAGCCGCATGCCGTTGAGCCTGCTCATCGGCACCGGGTCGGGCAGGTCGAGACCGGGCGGCGAGATCAGCACGATCTCCTGCCGCTCCAGCGGATGACTGACCAGGTCGGTGGGCACCGGCAGGTCGGTCAGCCCGAGGTCGGCCCGCTGCTCGCGGACGGCGGTGACGACGCTGTCCCGCCCGTCGCAGCGGACGATGTGCACGCGGATCCCCGGATGCTCCGCCACGTAGGCGGGCAGCAGGCGACCCGCGAGCCCCGGTTCGAGGCTCGGCGTCGACGCGATGCGCAGTTCGGCTCCCGCCGTGTGCGACTGGGTCGCCAGCGCCTCGATCTCCCGGACGGCGTCCAGTGCCTCCCGGGCGAGCTTGACGACCCGCCGCCCCTGCGCGGTCACGACCACTCCCCGCCCGGAACGCGCGAAGAGGGTCATGCCGAGTTCCCGTTCGAGGTCCCGGATCGCGCGGGATAACGCGGGCTGCGCGATGTAGAGGGACCGTGCGGCGTCGGTCATGGTGCGGTGCTCTGCGGTGGCTACCACATAGCGGAGCTGTTGCAGATTCATGCCAAAGACGCTAGGGCAGACGAGCCGTCCGAATCCGGAACATCGCAGAGATCACCTCGGACGATTACGGCCCGTGCGCGATCAGTGCTACATCCGTGACGAGTGTGAAATCAGTATTGTTCTGCCCAATCTCCAACCAAGGGGGTCAAAGAGATGGGGCAGCCGCATCCGCCACCTCCCGGGCGTCACCCATACGGTCCAGGCGGCCCGCGACAGCCCTCGCAGGGGTACCCTGCACCCCCTCCCGCGGCCCCCCGGCCCACCCCGCCGGGACCCGCCCGCCCGCCGTCGCCGCCGTACCCGGGCGCCCAAGGCGGCCCGGGACATCCGGCACCTCCTGGTGGCCCCGGCTTCCCGGCGCCTCGGGGTGGCTCCGGACAGAGAGGACACCAAGGCGCCGCCGGGCACCCGGGACACCCGGGACCGCCCGCACACCCGGGACCGCCCGCACACCCGGGACCGCCCGCACACCCGGGACCGCCCGGGCGTTCCGGTCCGCCCGGCCCGGCGCGGCATCAGCCGCACTTCCCTCCCGGTATGCGCCCGGCCCCCGCGGGGCCCTACGGGCCGCCCCGGCAGATGCCCGTCCACTGGCAGCCCCGGCGCAAGTCGAGCGCGGGGCCGATCATCGGGGGGATCCTCGGGCTGACGGCCGTCGGGTTCGTGGTGGTCGTGCTCGGGGCGTCGATCGGCGACCGGCCGGCCGCGACGGAGCCGGTCGTGAGCTCGTTACGCGAGGGGGACCGGCCGGTGCGCGACGCGCGGCGGGGCGAGCGGCAACCCGTACGGGAGCAGCGGGCGCCGCTCAACACGTCGCTGAAGGAGAACACGGTCTACTCGGCCGGCGCGCTGCCGCGCACCCGCTGTCCGGGCGGGCGGGCGAACGTGTTCGACCACGCGCAGATCAAGGCGCACGTCCTGAAGACGGCCAAGTGCATGGACCGGGCCTGGAAGACGACCCTGGAGAAGGTCGGCATCCCGTTCGAGCCGCCGAAGTGGGTCATCGCGTCGGGGAAGGGCCGGGGACCGTGCGGCGACTTCCCGCAGGCGAACAGCGCGGCCCCCTACTACTGCCCGCGCACCATGTCGGTCTACGCCTCGACCAAGGCCATGGCGAACGGGAACGGCGAGTCGGTCGGCTACGCGCGGATGTCGTCGTGGCACGGCTCCTACACGGCCATGATGGGCCACGAGTACGGCCACCACGTCCAGCAGCTCACCGGCCTGTCACAGGCCCGCTGGGAGCAGAACCTGGCCTCCGGGTCGGAGAGCCGGCGGCTGGCGCTGAGCCGGCGGCTCGAACTCCAGGCCAACTGTTTCGCGGGCATGTTCATGCGGTCCGTCGCGGGGAGCTACCCCGTCCCGGCAGCGCGCCGCGACGACCTGTTCGCCTTCTGGGGCAGCCTCGGCGACCACCCCGGATGGCCGCGTGACCACGGATCTCCGCCGAACAACGGCGTGTGGTTCCGGCAGGGATGGCAGAAGCAGCAGGCGTATCAGTGCAACACGTGGGTGATGCCGTCGAAGGCCGTCTCCTAGACAGAGCCTTCTTTCCGGATGTGTTCAGTGTTGTCCAGATTTGAGGGCTAGAATCCCTGGGCATCGCACGGGCAATAACGAGCAGAGGAGCGGTTGACCATGCGTCGTGGGGGAGCCGCGGGTGACGAGTCACGCCAGAGACGCACTCGAAAACGCCCCCCGAAGCCGTCCGAGGACTTCCCCGGCGCGGTAGCCGACGAAACCTACGAAGAACAACATATGCCTGCAGAGTCCTCCGGCCCGTCGGAACCCCCGCAGACCGGTTCCTTCGCCGCCATCCCGAAGACCGCCGGCCCCCAGCCTGACCCGGTCCCCAAGAACGCCGGCCCGCAGGCCTCGGTCCGGCCCGACACCATCGTCCACTCAGGCCACTCGGGCGCTCCGGCCGCCGCTCCCGGCGAGGGGCACGTGGGCGGCCCGCCCAACTCCGGGCCGCAGTTCATGCCTCCCCCCTCCGTGCAGGGCCCTCCGGGCGAGCAGCGGATCGCCGACGACGAGATCACCCGGCCGGGTCCGCCCCGCAAGCCCGCTCCCCTGCCGCCGCGCGGTCCCGCGAAGGGCGGCGGCCCCAAGGGCCGGGCGCCGCAGTTCGGCCGTCCGCTCACCACCGGCGGCGTCATCGCGTGGACCGCCCTGTCGGCGATCGTGCCGGGGGCCGCGCACCTGCGTGCCGGACGCCGGAAGATGGGCTACGTCTTCCTCGGCACGTTCGGCGTCGTCCTGGTGGCGGCCGTGGTGTTCGGCATCGGGATCCTGGGCAACCTCGGCTCGGCCGTCCGCGAGAGCACGCTGACGGCCGTCCTGATCGGGTCGGCCACGCTCGCGCTGGCGTGGTTCGCGCTGATCCTCATGTCGTACATCTCGCTGACGCCCGACCGGCTGCCCCAGCGGGGGCAGATCATCTCGGGGGTCGTGGTGGGCGCGTTGTGCGTGGGCGTCATGGCGCCGTTCGCGTACGCGGCGAACTTCGTGAACCAGACGCAGAGCCTCTTCGACAACTTCCCCAGCGACCACGACGGCACCAACCCGCAGGCCGTGCCCATCAAGGCCGAGGACCCGTGGAACGGCAAGAAACGGGTCAACTTCCTGCTCATCGGCGGCGACGCGGCCGGCAACCGGACCGGCGTGCGCACCGACTCGATGCAGGTGGCCAGCGTCAACGTGCAGACGGGGAACACGGTCCTGTTCGCGCTGCCGCGCAACCTCCAGCACGTGCACTTCAGCAGGAACAGCCCGCTCAACAAGCAGTTCCCGAGCGGCTTCCGCGCCGAACTGCCCAACGGCGGCCTGCTGAACGAGGTCTGGCAGTACGCCGAGGACTACCCCGACCTGGGCGTGCGCGGCCCCACCGCCCTGAAGGACGCCATCAGCACCACGCTCGGCCTCCACGTCGACTACTACGCCATGGTCGACATGTACGGCTTCGCCGCCCTCGTCGACGCCATCGGCGGCCTGGAGATCAACGTACAGACCGACATCAAGTACGGCGGCGTCTACGGCACCGCCGGCACCATCAAGGCCGGCAAGCGCGTCCTGAACGGCGAGCAGGTCCTCTGGTACGGCCGCTCCCGCGTCGGCAGCGACGACTTCTCCCGCATGGGCCGCCAGCGCTGCGTGATCGGCGCGCTGGCCCAGCAGGCCTCGCCCGACAAGGTCCTGCTCAACTTCAACAGGATCGTCGCGGCGGCCAAGCGGCTCTTCCGCACCGACATCCCCCGCCCGCTGCTGGAGCACCTGGTGAACCTCGGCGTCAAGGTGAAGGACGCCAAGATCACCAGCACCCAGTTCGTGCCGCCGCAGATCTGGCCCGGCAGCGCCGACTGGGACAAGATCAAGAGAATGGTCGCCACGGCCATCCGCAAGTCCAACGGCACCGCCGCCCCCGTCCAGGCGGGCGTGACGGCCTCCCCGAGCGGCGGCAGCCCGGTCGCCTCGGGCCCCAGCCCGACCCCGAAGGCGGCGAAGCCGACCCTCACCCCGACCCCGAACTCCCAGGCGACGGAGGACCAGTCGCTCGCGGAACTCTGCGGGTTCTAGCGTGACGCGGAAGGCCCCCCGGGGGATTCCCCCGGGGGGCCTTCGTTTTGCTACCAGGCGTCCTCACCGCGAGTGGAGAACTCGCGGGCACCCCTCCCGGATGAGAGAGTTCACTTCTCGATCGTGAACTGGTCCACGTCGAAGAGGGACCCGGATCCACCCGTGAAGCTCAGGAAGATCGCCCCGGAGGCCGAGCTCGTGAGGTTCGCCGACACGGTCTGGAAGGTGTCCCAGCCACCGGTGTTCGGGATGGTCAGCGTGCCGATCTGGGTTCCGGTCGCGGAGCCCGCGCGGACCTGGATCTGGCCGCCCGGGCCGCCCGACGAGTAGCGCACCGTGATGCGGGTGGCGCCGTTGGCGGTGACCTGGTTGTAACCGGCCCAGTCGCCGTTGTCGATGAAGCCGAGGGTCTGCCCGCCGACGGCGGGGCCGTGACTGGCGACCTGGACGCCCGACTGCGACGTGAACGCCTCGCCCTGGACCGTGGTCTGCGTCGGCGTGGTGCCGGTGGTCAGGGTGACGGTGTCGACGTCGAGCAGGGATCCGGAGCCGCCGCTGAAGGTGAGGAACAGCGGGCCGGAGGCGTTGCCGTTCAACGAGGTGGACACGGTCTGGAAGGTGTCCCAGCTCCCGGTGTTCGGCACGTTGACCGTGCCCAGCACCGTGCCGGTCTGGGAGCCCGCCCGGATCGTGATGGTGCCGCCGGGGCCGCCCGAGGAGACGCGGGCGGAGAAGCTGTTCTTCCCGGCGGTCGAGAATCCTGCGTAGCCCACCCAGTCGCCGTTGTCGATGTAACCGACGGTCGTGCCGCCGCTGGCGGCGGCGTGCCCGGCGGGCTGGACCCCGAAGTTGGAGGTGTACGACTCCGCCTCGATCGTGGCCGGCTGCTGCGGCGGGTTGCCGTTCAGCTCCTTGATGCGGATGTTGCGGAACGACACGTCGTCACCGGTGCCGTGGTTCTGGATGCCGATGTGGCCCTGGGCGAGCGACCGGTTGGCCACGGTGTTGGTGAAGTCGTTGATGAGGCGGCCGTTCAGGTAGACGCGCAGCCGCTCGCCCTCGACGAGGATCTCGTAGCCGTTCCACTCGCCCGGGGGGTTGAGCGCGGCGTCGCGGGCGGCGGTGTCGGCCGACTTGAAGCCGTACACGGAACCCGTCGTCTTGTCGGCGGTGTCCGTGGCGTCGATCTGGATCTCGTAGCCGTTGTCGATCGCCGAGTTCGGGTCGCTGGACGACGGGAACCCGACGAACACGCCGGAGTTGTCGTCGCCGTCCATCTTCCAGTCGAGCTTCAGCGAGTACGAGCCGTACTCCTTGGCCGAGTACCAGAGCATGCCCATGCCGCCGGTCGACTTCAGGGTCGCGTCGGAGTTGGTGAAGCTGCCCGGTCCGGCCTGCGACCAGCCGGTGGTGGAGCCGTTGTAGATCGGCGTGTAGCCGGTCTCGGCGCGGCAGTCCTGCTTGGCCCAGCCGGCCGCGTACCGGATGCCGCCGAGCAGCAGGGTGCGGAAGGCGGCCTCACCGTATGTTGCCTGCGTGTGACCGAGGCCGGTGTAGAAGCTGCGGCCGTTGCTGACGTTCTTGCACCAGGTGATGGGATGGTCGCCCATCCCGCCGCCCGAGTAACTCGATTCGTCGAGATTTTGCAGGATCTTCGCGCTGTTTCTCGGGTTCGTGCGGTACGAATACCACTCGTCAGACCGCGACCAGGTGCCGCCCAGGTGGGCGGTGGCCGCGTGGGCGCGGTCCTCGGTGCGGATCGTGGCCGTCTGGATGGCCGGGTGGCTCTGGAACCAGGCGCCGACCAGGTTGCCGTAGAACGGCCAGTCGTACTCGGTGTCGGCCGCCGCGTGCACGCCCACGTAGCCGCCGCCGCCGTTGACGTAGTTCTCGAAGGCGGTCTGCTGGGTGGCGTTCAGCACGTCGCCCGTGGTGCTGAGGAAGACCACGGCCTTGTAGTTGGCGAGGTTCCCGGCGGTGAACGCGCCGGCGTCCTCCGTCGCGGTGACCGTGAAGTTGCCGGCCGAGCCGATGGCCTGGATCGCCGCGATGCCCTGCGGGATCGAGTCGTGCCGGAAGCCCGCCGTCTTGGAGAAGACGAGCACCTGGTAGGCCGGGTCGGCGGCGTGTGCCGCCGTCGGCGCCAGCGTCGTCGCGGCGACGGCCGCCGCGGCGATCGCGCCGAGGAGTCTGCGCTTCATGTCCCGCCTCACTTCTCGATGGTGAAGTTGTCGACGTCGAAGAGGGCGCCCGAGCCGCCGGTGAACCGGAGGACGACCTGGCCGGTGGCCGAGCCGGCCGTCAGGTTCGCCGAGGCCGTGGCGAAGGTCTCCCAGCCGCCGGTGTTCGGGATGGCGAGGGTGCCGAGGAGCGTCCCGGTCGCCGATCCGGCCCGCACCTCGATGGTCCCGCCGGGACCGGCCGAGGAGTGGCGGACCGTGATGCGGGTGGCGCCGTTCACGGTGACCTGGTTGTAGGCGGCCCAGTCGCCGTTCTCGATGTGCCCGGCGGTCAGGCCGCCGGTCGCCGGGCTGTGGGTGGCGATCTGCACGCCCGAGGTGGAGGTGAAGGCCTCGCCCTCGACCGTCGTGGCCGGCGGCGGGGTGCTGCCGAGCGAGAAGGTGTCGATGTCGAACAGCGCGCCGGTCCCGCCGGTGAAGGTGAGGAACAGGGCGCCGGTGCCGGTGCCGGTCAGCGACGTGGACACGTTGGCGAAGGTGTCCCAGCTCCCGGTGTTGGCGACGTTGACCGTGCCGAGGACGGCGCCGGTCTGCGATCCGGAGCGGATGGTGATCGTGCCGCCCGGCCCGCCGGAGGACACCCGGGCGGTGAACGAGGTCTTGCCCGAGGTGCTCACGTTCGAGTAGCCGGCCCAGTCGCCGTTGTCGATGTAGCCGACCGTGAGGCCGCCGCTGGCGGTGGCGTGCGAGGCGGTCTGCACGCCGGACTGCGAGGTGAACGCCTCGCCCTCGATCGTCCCGGCGGGCGGGTTGGTGGTGCCGCCGTTGAAGGTGAACGCGTCGAGGTCGAACAGGTTGCCCTGGCCGGTGACGCCCTTGAAGACGAAGAACACCGTCGTCGTCGCGGCCGGCACGTTGCTCAGGTTGGCGGTGACGTTGGTGAAGGTGTCCCAGCTCCCGGTGTTGGCCACCGTGGCGGTGCCGAGCAGGGTGCCGGTCGCCGAGCCCGCGCGCACCTCCAGGGTGCCGCCGACGCCGCCGGAGGAGACCCGGGCCGTCAGCGAGGTCGCGCCGGTCAGGTTGTACGGGGTGAAGGAGATCCAGTCGTCGTTGTCGACGAACCCGACCGTGGTGCCGCCTTCGGCGGCGGCGTGCTGGGCGGTCTGGACGCCGTTCTGGGCGCCCCAGTGCTCGCCCTGGCGGTGCCGGGGCTGGAGGGTGCGGGTGACCGTGGTGGTCAGGCCGCCGTTGTCGGTGTACTCGGCCGTGAAGACGCCGTAGATGTTGGCGGCGGCGTCGTGCTCACCGTCGGTCGGCACGGTGATGGTGCCGGAGCAGCCGTCCTTGGAGGTGATCTGGTGGGAGTGGCTGTCGTGGCCGAGGAAGTAGGTGAACTTCACCCGGGCGCAGTTGATCGTGCCGTCCTGCGGATCGCTGACGGAGATCGTGTACGGGATCGTGTCGCCGAAGTCGAACAACGCGCCGCTCAGCGGGGTCTGCAGGTTGACCGTGGGGGCGGTGTTGCCGACGGTGATCGTCACGTTCGCCGAACCGGTCAGGCCGCCGGAGTCGCGGACCGTCAGGGTCACGTTGTAGGTGCCGTTGGCCGTGTAGGTCTTCGACGGGTTGGCGGCCGTGGAGGTGGTGCCGTCGCCGAAGTTCCACGAGTAGGTCAGCGCCGAGCCCTCGGGGTCGGCGGAGCCGGCCGAGGAGAAGGTCACCGCGAGCGGGGCCACGCCGGAGGTCGGGGTGCCCGCGGCCTTGGCGATCGGGTTGCGGTTCGCGCCGCCGATGTACTCGATGCGGTAGAGGGCCTGGTTGCCCGAGCCGGTGCCGTAGTCGAGCACGTAGAGCGCGCCGTCGGGGCCGAAGGCCATGTCCATGACCTGGGTGCCGGTCCACGGGAAGCCGCTGATCTCGCCGACGCCGCCCGAGGAGGTCACCTCGATGGCCTTGATCCAGCGGCGGCCGTACTCGCCGGCGAAGAAGCGGCCGTCGAGCGACTGCGGGAACTTGACCGGGGAGGTGTTGTTCGGGTCGTACCGGTAGACGGGGCCGCCCATCGGGGACTCGGAACCGCCGCCGAACTCCGGCGGGCTGCCCGCGTCGCCGCCGTAGCGGATCCAGGCCGGCTTGGCCGGGGGCAGGGTCTGCAGGCCGGTGTTGCGGAAGGAGTTGTTCGTCGGGCCGCCCGTGCAGTTGTACTTGGCCAGCGACGGGCCGCTCGGGAACGTGAACTCGTTGTAGGTCTCGGCCGTGGTGTTGGCGCCCGTGCAGTAGGGCCAGCCGTAGTTGCCCGCCGAGGTGATGCGGTTGAACTCGACCTGGCCGTTCGGGCCGCGGTTGGCGTCGCTGGAACCGGCGTCGGGGCCGTAGTCGCCCAGGTAGACGATGCCGGTGGCCTTGTCGACGCTCATCCGGAACGGGTTGCGCAGGCCCATCGCGTAGATCTCGGGACGGGTGCCGGCCGTGCCCGGCGCGAACAGGTTGCCCGAGGGGATCGTGTAGGTCCCGTTGGCCTGCGGCTTGATGCGGAGCACCTTGCCGCGCAGGTCGTTGGTGTTGCCGGCGGAGCGCTGCGCGTCGAACTGCGGGTTGCGGTTGGTGCGCTCGTCGATCGGGGTGTAGCTGTTCGACTCGAACGGGTTGGTGTCGTCACCCGTGGTCAGGTAGAGGTTGCCCTGGGCGTCGAAGTCGATGTCACCGCCGGCGTGGCAACACTGGCCGCGGTCGTTGTCGACCCGGAGCACGATCACTTCGCTGGCCATGTCGATGGTGTTGCTCGTGGTGAGCGTGAAGCGGGACAGGTAGAACTGCCCCTTCCAGGTGTTCCAGTCGGTCTGGGTGCCCGTCGTCGGGGCGTCCCCGCTGGGGGTGCTCAGCCGGGGCGAGTAGTAGAGCCAGATGTGCCGGTTGGTGGCGAAGCCGGGGTCGACCGCCACACCCTGGAGGCCCTCCTCGTCGTGCGTGTACACGTTGAGCGTGCCCGCGAGGGAGGTGTTGCCGTTGACGTCCGTGATCCGGACCTGGCCGCCGCGCGCGGTGTGCAGCACGGAGCGGTTCGGCAGGACGGCCAGGGACATCGCCTCACCGAGCTCGCCAGGTCCGGTGGCAAGCGCGATCTGCTGATAGTCCGAGGCCGGGATGTCGGCCGCGTGGGCACTGGGGGGCGCCACGACGACGCCCATCGTCACCAGGAGCGTGGTCAGGGCGGCTAACGCCCGTAACCGGTGAGGTCGAGACATGTGGGGGGTGATCCTTTCCTGACCTGGGGATTCAGTCAGGCAAGGCGCGCGCCGCCGCGCTTGTGCCCGGGTTACAGCGTGTAAAGCGGGGTCATGCTGACGCAAATCACGACGGTGCCACGTCATCGACGTGCGTCATTCCGTCTAACTTTTGCGTGACAGCAGGCGGAATTTACCGATTTCTAACACACCTGTCATCCCCGTGTACAGACCCGAGGCCCTGGGGAACGGGCCAGAGTTCCGTGTTACGAAACTGTAATGCAAGGCGAAGCGGTTCGACACTTGTGGCACATGCGTCAGGGACATTTAATTCGGCAAGGCATGCAAATTAATTCGAGACGAACGGCCGCAAGCAGACCGACGGGAAGCGAGACGTGCGACTAACCTCAGGGCCCGCGCTGGGCAGGAACGGCTCGATGGGCGTGCCCGTCGATCAGACGATGATCCGCCGGTCCAACCTGTCGCTCGTCCTCCGTCACCTCCAGGAGCACGGCCCCCGCTCGCGTTCGGCGGTCGCCGCCGAGACCGGGCTGAACAAGGCGACCGTCACGAGCCTCGTCGGCGAGTTACGAGCACGTGGCCTGATCCGCGAGATCGGCCCGCAGCACGCCGGCTCCGTCGGCCGCCCCGGCCTCGCCCTGGCCCTCGACGGCGCGGGCGTCGGCGCCCTCGGCCTTGAGATCAACGTCGACTACATCGCCGCCTTCGCCACCGACCTGTCGGGCCGCGTCCTGGTCGACCGCCGCGTCGGGTTCGACGCCATGGGCTGCGAGCCCGAGGCCTCGCTCGACGAACTGGCCCGGGTGGCCCGCGACGCGATCGCCGAGCTCCACATGCTCGGCGTCCGGGTCGCCGGGATAACGGTCGCCGTGCCCGGCCTCATAGACGGCACCAACGGCGTCGTCCACGTCGCCCCGAACCTCGGCTGGTACGGCGTCCCCGTCGCCGAGCGCCTCTGGGAGGTCGCCCCCGGCGTCCCGGTCACCGTCGCCAACGACGCCAACCTGGCGGCGCTGGCCGAGTTCACCAACGGCGTGGCCGCCGGATCGACCGACATGGTCTACCTGACCGGTGAGGTCGGCGTCGGCGGCGGCATCATCGCCGGCGGACGCCTCCTCGGCGGCGCCGACGGCTTCGCCGGTGAAGTGGGCCACGTCATGGTCGACTCCTCCGGCGAGCGCTGCGGCTGCGGCCGCATCGGCTGCTGGGAGACCAAGGTCGGCCTGGCCGCGCTGGTCCGCATGGTCACCCCCGACCACGCCTACGGGGCACGCGACGGCATCGTCCGCGACCCCGAGGAACGCCTGAGCGAGATCGAACGCCGCCTGGCGGCGGGCGATCCCCAGGTCGACCACGCCCTGGCGGAGGTCGGCCGCTGGCTGGGCCGCGGCTCCGCCACCCTCGTCCGGCTCTTCAACCCCCGGGTCATCGTCGTCGGCGGCTTCTTCGCGCGGCTGGAAGGGCACATCCTCCCGCGCGCCCAGGCGGAACTCGCCCGCCTGGGGGTCACCGGCTCCGTCGCCCGCTGCACCTTCGTCGCCTCCGACCTGGGCTTCGGCGCCGCCTCGCGCGGCGCGGCCGGGGTCGTGGTCGACCGCGTCCTGGCCAACCCGACCACTGTGGAGATCCCGCCCACCACTCTGAGCACCCTGGCCTGACGCGACCCAGACTCCCGTCCGCCTGGCTTTCCGGTTCTTCGTGGCGCCGACCTCGCCGACCTCGGCGCCACGGGGATGTGCCACCCGGAGGCCAGGCGGACGGGCTTTTCACATCTGGACTTCTGGCACGATGTGATGGTGTTTCCCCCGATCACCCGCCATCTGACCCCACACCGCGTCGGCGTCTGGTCACTGGCCTGGGTGTCGGCGGTGACCTACGCGGTGCTGGGCCTGGTGAGGTTCGGGACATTCCGGGCCACCATTTTCGACCTCGTGATCGTCGACCAGGCGGTGCGCGGCTACGCCACCCTCGGGCCGCCCTACGCCCCCTCGGTCGGCGTGCAGAAGGGCTACGGGCTCGACTTCCTCCAGCTCGCCGACCACTTCTCCCCGATCTACGCGCTGCTCGCACCTTTCTACGCGATCCACGACGGCCCCCGCACGCTGATCATCTGCCAGGCCGCCCTGTTCGCCGCCGCCATCCCGTTCCTGTGGTCGTACGCCCGCCGGCGGCTCGGGGTCGTCGCCGCCTACCTCGTGTCCGTGGCGTACGCGGTGTCGTTCCCGGTGGCGCAGGCGGTCAACTTCGACGTCCACGAGGTCATGTTCGTCCCGGTGCTGAGCGCGATCATGATCGAGCGCTTCGACCGGGGCCGGCGGCTGCCCGCCTATCTGGCGGCGTTCGGGCTGCTGCTGGTCAAAGAGGACATGGGGCTGATGCTGATCGGCTTCGGCGCGGCGCTGGCGCTGACCCGGCGGCGGCTCGACGGCGCGATCGTCGCCGCCATGGGCCTGGGCGCGCTGGCGCTGATCAGGGGTGTGCTGATCCCGTGGGCGGGCGGCTCCAACGACAACCACTGGCGCTACACCCACCTCGGCGACTCGCTCCCGGCGGCGGTGGTGAAGCTGGTCAGCGACCCCCTCAACACCCTTCATCTGGTGTTCGGCGACGCCGGCAAGATCGACACGCTGGTGCTGCTCTGCTGGCTGACGCTGTTCCTGTGCCTGTTCTCCCCGCTGGTCCTGGCGGCGGCGCCGATGGTGCTGGAGCGGCTGGTCTCCGAGAACAGCCTGTGGTGGTCGACCGAATACCACTACAACGCCTTCGTCGTCGCGATCCTCTTCTGCGCCGGCGTCGACGGCGCGAGCCGGCTGCTGAAACGCGTGGAGGCGAAGCAGACCGCGGTGATCGCCTGGGCGGTCGCGGTGGCGGTCGCCGGGCTGACCCAGGTCCCCCGCTTCGCCCTCGACCAGCTCGCCGACCCTGATTTCTACCGGCCGCACGACCGCACGGCGGCGGCCTACCAGGCGATGGCCGTGATCCCCGACGGCGTGGTGGTCGAGGCGCCCAACCACGTCGGCCCGATGCTGACCCACCGGACGACCGTGCTGGTCTGGGAGCCGACCCCGCGCGACGCGCCGTGGGTGCTGGCCGACCTCGGGCAGTGGGCGTGGCCGTGGGGGTCGGTCGACGACGCGAGGAAGTCGGTGGAGGAGCGCCGGGCGATGGGCTACCTGGTGGTCTTCGAGCGCGACGGCTTCGTCGTGCTGCACAAGCCGGGAGGTTAGAACGTCGTACCGGCCCGGGGGTATCGGCGGGTACGGAGGCAATTGGCGGGAGTTGGCCCGGTGGACCGGGTGGCGGGCGTGCGCCAGATTGGTGGGCGTCGTATCCCCGTGACCGGATGGATCTCCGCATGCGCGTGCTCGTCCAGCTCCGCCCCGCCCCCGACGTGGTCGCCGCGGTCGCCGACCCGGCGGTGACCGCCACCGCGGCCGACGTCGTCAACGGGCTGCCGGGCGTGCTGCTCGACCCCACGTTCACCCCCGTCGCGGTGCCCCGGCCGCTGCCCGCCCGCACGGGCGGCGACCCGCTGTCGCTGAACCAGCCGCTGATCTTCTCGATGGCGCCCCGCGACGCCTCCGTGCTGGTCCGGGGCGAGATCGCCGACGACGAGCTGTCGACCCGCCTGGCCCTGCTGCCGGGCCGGGCCGGCGTGGTCGGCGTCTACGCCGACCCGGTCATCCAGACCTCCCTCACCTGCGGCGGCGACGGCCCCGTCGGCGACTGGCGCGACGTGCGGCGGCTGCTCGCCGTCGACAGGCTCCACGCCGAGGGGTACGACGGCTCCGGGGTCGCCCTGGCCGTCACCGACACCGGGGTGAACGAGCGCCATGTGGCGGCCGCCCTGGGCAGCGGCTTCGTCCTCGACCGCGAGCGGAGCTGGTCGCCCGACGGCGTCGTGGGGCGGCCCGGCGAGTTCGACGTCGACCACGGCACGATGTGCGCCTTCGACGCCCTCCTCGCCGCCCCGAAGGCGTCGGTGATCGACATCCCGGTGCTGCTCTCGCGCCGCCCCGGCGGATCGGCGCTCGACGGCCTGCTGTCCGACGCCATGGCCGCCTTCGCCCACCTGCGCACCGTCCTCGACGCCCAGCCCGCCGAGTCGCGGGCCCTCGTGGTCACCAATAGCTGGGGCTCCTTCTCCCCCGACTGGGACTTCCCGCCCGGCCACCCCGGCAACTACTCCGACAACCCCGCCCACCCGTTCAACCTGATCGTCGGCTCGCTGGCCGCCGCCGGGGCCGACATCCTGTTCGCGGCCGGGAACTGCGGGCGGGAGTGCCCCGACGGCCGCTGCGCCTACCCCGACCGGCCGATCACCGGGGCCAACTCCCACCCGGCGGTGTTGTCGGTGGCCGGTGTCGACGTGACCGGCGAACGGGTCGGCTACTCCTCCCAGGGCCCCGGCCGCCTGGCCGACCGCAAGCCCGACCTGGCGGCCTACACCCATTTCGCCGGCTCGGGGGCGTTCGGGCCGGGCGAGCCCGACTCGGGCACCAGCGCGGCCTGCCCGGTCGCGGCCGGGGTCGTGGCGGCGATCCGGTCGCGGGTGCCGTCCACGATCCTCTCGCCGTCCGATTTGCGGACTTTGCTGATGAGAAGTGCCGATGATCGTGGTGTGCTGGGGTATGACTACGACTACGGATACGGAGTCGTGAACGTGCCCGGCATCGTCGAGGCCCTGCGGGCGAGGGCAGGCGAGACGCGGACGGCCGAAGGCCGGCCGTGGCTCGCGGTGTGAACCCCGCCCCAACAAACCGGAGTTGTTGCGTGATGGTTCTGATCACGGTACGGCTGCCGCGCGGCGCCACCCTGGACATGGCGCTGCGCGAACTGCGGCTGAAGAAGGAAGAAGTCGACGTCGCCTACGGCGTCGTGGCGATCGACCCCGACCACGGCCTCTACGGCCTGCGGGTCAGCGCCATGGCCGCCCACCGGCTGACCGCGACCCCGGAGGCGATGGACGGCCCGTGGGCCGACCCGAAGATCGAGCCGATGGGGCCGCCCAGGAAGGACCGATGACCTGCTGGATCGTGGCGGGCCCACCGGGAAGCGGCAAGACCACGTTGTCCGCGCTTCTGCTGGCCCGCCTCGACCCGGCGCCCGCCCTGCTCGACAAGGACACCATGTACGGCGGCATGGTCAGCGCGATCCTGGCCGCCGCCGGGCGAGACGAGGGCGAGCGCGAGGGTCCCTGGTACGACGAGCACATCAAGAGGTACGAGTACGCGGGCATGACCGCCACCGCCCGGGAGATCCGGCGCCATGGCGCTCCCGTCCTGCTGAGCGGCCCCTTCACGGGCCAGGTCCACTCGAAGTCCCGCTGGGACGAATGGGCCGAGGAACTCGGGGGCGGCGACATCCGGTTGTTCTGGGTCCGGTCCGACGCGGCGACCCTGCGTGAGCGCATCGTCGCCCGGGGCCTGGAGCGCGACCGCGGCAAGCTGGCCGCCTTCACGGCCTACCTGAAGGCGATCAAGGTCGACGAGCCGCCCGTCGTGGACCACATGGAGATCGACAACCGCCCGGGGGCCGAACCGATGGAACGGCAGCTGGCGCGGCTGGGAATCGCGTGAACCGTCGCCCGCCCGGAGGGCCACCTGGAGGAGGCGGCGAGGTGGACCCTCTGCGGCGGGACGATCGTCTACTTCCTCACGTCGGGAATCATCGCGGCCGCCTCGAAGGCCGGGATCGGCCGGCCGCTCGGGTGGACGCCGCCCGCCGTCGCCGGACGGCAGGGCGCCTTCCCCGGGTTCACGGGGCCCCCGCGGGCTCGCGGAGCGACCTGACCTCTTCTCTGAGCTCGGCCAGTTCGGCCAGGATGCGCTCGCTGACCTCGACCTCCTCCTCGTCCATGGCGCTCACCACGACCGCGATGAAGAGGTTGACCACCACGAACGTGCAGATGAGGACGAAGCAGACGAAGAAGATCCAGGCCGACGGGTAGACCGTCATGACCTGGCGGGTGATGTCGGACCAGCCGTCGCCGGTCATGATCTGGAACAGGGTGAACAGCGACGTCTGCAGGTTCCCGAAGTAGTCGGGGGCGACGTGGCCGTACATGCGGGTGCCCATCACCGCGGCGACGTACAGGACCAGACCGAGCAGGGCCGCGATCGAGGCGACGCCGGGAACGGCGGTGAGCAGCGCGGACACCACCCGGCGCAGGCTCGGCACCGCCGAGACGAGCCGGAGCGCCCGCAGCACCCGCAGCGAGCGCAGGACGGTCAGGCCGCCGGCGGCCGGCATGAGCGAGACCACGACGACGATGGAGTCGAAGACGTTCCACGGGTCGCGGAGGAACCGGCCGCGCTGGACGTAGAGCCGCGCGGCCAGTTCCACGGCGAAGATGGCCAGGGAGACCCGGTCGATCATGTGGAGGAGGTCGCCGTAGCGGGCCGTCGCGTCGGCGGAGGTCTCCACGCCGAGGGCGGCTGAGTTGATCAGGATGATGGCGATGATCGCCTGCTGGAACCGCTTGGACTCGATGATGTGCCGGACACGCTCGCGCACCGTTTTTGCCCCCGGGGGAAGCGAACAGGAACAGCAGGCGAGCGTAATCGGGGTCGAACGAATGCCCGGGGACCCCGGGAAATACGGCGATCCCCGGCCAAAGACTACCGAGAGTAGTGTTCCACCACGAGCTGCTCGTCGACCGGGATGGCGATCTGCTCGCGGACCGGCTTCTGCAGCAGGGTGACCGTGAGCTCCTTCAGGTCCACCGACAGGAAGCCCGCCGGCCGCTCGTCGGCGTAGATCCCCTCGGCCGCCGCGACGAACGGCTGCGTCTGGCGCGACTTCGGGCGTACGCCGATGACCTGGCCGGGCCTGACGAGGTAGCTCGGGATGTCGACCTTGCGGCCGTCGACGGTGATGTGGCCGTGGTTGACGTACTGACGGGCGGCGTAGATCGAGGGCGCCAGGCCGGAGCGGACCACGACCGAGGCGAGCCGGGTCTCCAGGATGGCCAGCAGTTCCTCGCCCGAGCGGCCGGGGCGGCGGACGGCCAGGTCCCAGTAGCGGCGGAGCTGGCGCTCGGACACGTCGTAGTACCAGCGCAGCTTCTGCTTCTCCAGCAGCCGCATGCCGTAGTCGCCGACGTTGCGGCGGTTGGTCTTCCGGCCGTGCTCCCCGGGCGGGTAGGGCCGCGCCTCGAAGTACTTCACGGCCTTGCGGGTCAGCGGGACGCCCGCCCGCCGCGACAACCGCACCTTCGGACCCGTGTAGCGCACGTGGACTCCTCTGTGGTTAGGTAACCCTTATTAAGGCAAGCCTTACCTTAACAGACCCATTGGAGGCTCGGATGACCCAGCCCGTCTCGGCTCCCCCGATCACGGAACGCGTCCGCACGCTGGCCGCGACGGCAGCCCCGACGCACGTCGCGGTGGCCGGCTCCGAGCTGACGGCGCTCCCCGCCCGCGGCGGCGTCGACGCCCAGGGCCGCCCGGTCCTGCTGGTCAAACCCGACGAGGTCCTGTACGGCTGCCGCGACGACCTGGCCGTCACCGTCGACCTGGTCGCCACCCGCAGCATGGGCGAGACCGAACGCGCCCGGGGCATGCTGAAGATCCGCGGCTGGGCCGCCACGGTCCCCGGCCACGAGGCCCGCCGGACGGCCGTCGCCATCGCCGAACGCTGCCCCGACGAGGACCTGTTCGCCGTCATCGAGAACACCGGCCGGGCCCCCCGCCTGCTGCGCGTGGACGTGGCCGACGTCGTCTACCTGACCGGCACCGAGAGCGGCATCCTGGACTCCGACGACTACCTGGACGCCGAACCCGACCCGTTCCTCGACCTGGCCGAGCGCATGCTGCACCACGTCAACTCGGCCCACCGCGCCCAGCTCGTGACCGCCGTGGAACACCTGCTGGGCGAGCCCGCGCCGGACGCGTGGTTGTGGGAGCTCGACCGCTACGGGGCGACGGTCAGAGCGGGCTGCGACCGGCTGGTCCGGATGCCGTGGCCGTCACCGGCCCAGACCCCGGAGGCGCTGGAACACGCCTTGGCCTGCCTGGTCTGCGCCCACTGACGTCATCCCTTGACGAGGTCCTTCGAGACCGTGCTCGCCGGGGGCGCCTTGACGGAGACCTTCTTGCCCCAGGCGGAGTACGTGGTGACGGTGTGGAGGGTCACCTTGTCCCAGTCGTGGCTGTAGAACAGGTATCCCCCGTTGAAGTCCGTCACAAGGCGTTTGGGCAGCAGCCGGGCGTCGAGCGTGAGGGTGAAGCGGATGTTCGCCCCGGCGAGGAACACGCTGCGGCCGGCGGACAGGCGGAACCAGGGCGAGACGGCGTGCAGGTCGGACATGTCGATCGATCCGGTGTACACGCGACCCGACCGCTCGGCGCGGCCGAGCAGCGCCTTGAGGGTCGCCGGTTCACCGGGATTGACGAGCTGGCCGAAGATCGTGGCGCTCCCACTGGGAGTGCCGTTCCTCTTCTCGACGAACCACGTCTTCCCTGCGGGCACCTCGAAACCGAGCCCCTTGGTGTAGGTCGTCGTCCCGATCATGATCGCCCGGCCGGGTGTCAGGAGCTCGGGATTCCGTTCGGGCACCCGCCCGAAGAACTCGACGCCGATGTCGGACGCGGCGACCTGTCCCGCGCGCCCGAATTGAAGCCGGCCCTCGCGCACGACGAACTTCTCGGTAGCCGTGTCCACGATCGAGGTGGTGTCGACGAACGACACACCCCGCCCTGGGGTCACCCGCTTTTTCAGGACGGCGACGGGATCGGGGGCGGCCTCGACGGGGGTCGCGGGTAAGACGACGAGTGCCACGAGGGCAGTGGCGATCAGACGTTTCATGGTCCGGATTTTGACCCACGCCGATCAAGAAACGGCCACAGGGAGTCGGGTGGCCGGCCAGGCGGAGCCGTAACGGAAGAAAGATCTTCGAGCGGAGCGAGGCCTTCCAGGGGGCGCGACGGGAGGAGCCCTTCGCCGGGACGCGAAGCGGCCGGGGGGGAGCGTGAGGGGGCGCAGCCCCCTGACAGCGGCGGGTTCGGGGCCCCGAGGTCAGAGCGCGTCTGGATCCAGGATGCGGTCGATCACCAGCAGGGCGCAGCCGGTGATGCCGGCCCCCGGGCCCAGCCGGCTGCGTTCGATCTTGAGGCTGCGGGTGGCGAGCTGGGTGGAGCGCTGGTAGACGACCTCGCGCACCCCCGAGACCAGCGGCATGAACATCTCGGCCACGTCGCCGCCGAGCACGACCACCGACGGGTTGAGCAGGTTGACCGCGCTGGCGATGACCTCGCCGAGCCAGCGGCCGGCCTGGCGGACGACCGCCATCGTCTCGGCGTCGCCCTGGCGGACCAGCGCGGTCACGTCGGCGAGGGTCTCGACGTCGCGGCCTCGGTCGCGGAGGGTGCGGAGGATGGCGGTGCCGCTGGCGACCGAGTCGACGCAGTCGAGGTTGCCGCAGCGGCACAGGACGCCGCCGCCGTCGCGGACCGGGATGTGGCCGATCTCGCCCGCGGCGCCGAGCGCGCCGCGCATGATGTTCCCGCTGGAGACGACGCCGGCTCCTATGCGGGTGGAGACCTTCACGAACAGCAGGTCGTCCTGGTCGGGGTAGACGCCGCGGTGCTCGCCCATCGCGATCACGTTGACGTCGTTGTCGACCAGGACGGGGACCGGGAACCGCTCGGCGATGCGGGGCGGGATCTCGACGCCGGTCCACGAGGCCATCACGCGCGCCGATTCGGTGCGGCCCCGGGCGTATTCGACCGTGGCGGGCACACCCAGGCCGACCCCGACGAGGGGGCCGCGTCCTTCGAGGAGTTTCTCCCAGGTGTCCATCACCAGGCCGAGGACGGCGTCGGGGCCCTCCTCGACGTCGATCACCAGGTCTGTGCGTTCGATCACATCGCCGGCCAGGTCGCACAGGGCGATCTGGGTGCGGCTGGCGCCCAGTGAGGCCACCGCCACGACGCCGCCCGCGGCGTTGAACCGCAGCCGGACGGGAGGCCGCCCGCCGGTCGACGGGCCTTCGGCGTCTTCCACGACGAGGCCGCGTTGCAGCAGCTCATTGACCCGGTGGGTGACCGCGGGGCGCGAGAGGGCGGTGACGCGGCCGATCTCGGCGCGGGTCGTGGCCTCTCCGCCGCGGATGAGCTGGAGCACCTCACCGGTGGTGGCAATCCGTGACATACGTGACATCGCCTTGAGCATAGTGGTTGACCGAAGTTCACCGACTTATTCATTGTAGGTGACAAAAGTCAGCTTGATGAATACCTAAGGTTCGGGCTAATGTCCCCCTTGTCCGCATTGAGGAGGGGACGTCATGACACATCCGGCCGTGGCCGAGGTCACCCAACGCATCGTCGAACGCAGCCGGGAGTCCCGCACCGCCTATCTGTCCCGTGTGGACGCCGACGCGGCCGAACTGCGTCGACGGGGGCCCGCACGGGGCCACCTGGGGTGCGCCAACCTGGCCCACGGGTTCGCCGCCGCCGGTGCCGACAAGCCGCTGGTGCGGGCCGCCACCCGGCCGGGCGTGGCGATCGTGACGTCCTACAACGACATGTTGTCGGCGCACCAGCCGTACGAGAGTTACCC
Source organism: Herbidospora yilanensis (assembly GCF_001570565.1). Lineage (GTDB taxonomy): Bacteria > Actinomycetota > Actinomycetes > Streptosporangiales > Streptosporangiaceae > Herbidospora > Herbidospora yilanensis. Next base: position 118,670 of record NZ_BBXE01000020.1, read on the forward strand.
GCCGGAGCTCAAGAAGGCGGTCCGGGCGGCCGGAGGTGTCGCGCAGGTCGCGGGCGGGGTGCCGGCCATGTGCGACGGGGTCACCCAGGGCCGGGCGGGCATGGAGTTGTCGCTCTACAGCCGCGACGTGATCGCCATGTCGACGGCCATCGCGCTCTCGCACGACATGTTCGACGCCTCCCTGCTGCTCGGGGTCTGCGACAAGATCGTGCCGGGGCTGTTCATCGGGGCGCTGCGGTTCGGCCACCTGCCGGCGATGTTCGTCCCGGCCGGGCCGATGACCTCGGGGTTGCCGAACAAGGTGAAGGCGCGGGCCCGGCAGGCGTTCGCCGAGGGCAAGATCGGCCGCGCGGAGATGCTCGACGCCGAGGCCGAGAGCTACCACTCCCCCGGCACCTGCACCTTCTACGGCACCGCCAACTCCAACCAGCTCCTGATGGAGGTCATGGGCCTGCACCTGCCGGGCGCGACCTTCGTCAACCCGCGCACCGAGTTGCGGCAGGCGCTCACGGCCGCCGCCGCCCGCCGGGTGGTGGAGCTGACCGCGCACGGCGACGAGTACACCCCGATCGGCCACGTCGTCGACGAGAAGGCGATCGTGAACGCCGTCGTGGCGCTGCTGGCCTCGGGCGGCTCGACCAACCACACCATGCACCTGGTCGCCATGGCGAACGCCGCCGGGATCACGCTGACCTGGGACGACATGGCGGCGCTGTCGAAGGTCGTGCCGCTGCTGACCCGGATGTACCCCAACGGGCAGGCCGACGTGAACCACTTCCACGCCGCGGGCGGAATGCAGGTGTTCATCGGCACGCTGCTGGACGCCGGGCTGCTGCACGACGACGTGCTGACCGTGGCCGGGCGGGGGCTGGACCTCTACCGGTCGGCGCCGGAGCTGAAGGAGGGCGAGCTCGTCTGGACCGAGCGCGCCGAGGGCAGCGCCGACCTGTCGGTGCTGCGCCCGGCCGATGAACCTTTCTCGCCCGACGGCGGCATCCACATGGTCGGCGGCAACCTGGGCCGGGCGGTCTCGAAGGTGTCGGCGGTCAAGCCCGAGCACCTGGTGATCGAGGCGCCGGCGAAGGTCTTCGACGACCAGCTCGACCTGCTGCGCGCCTTCGAGGCCGGTGACCTCGACGGACAGGACTTCGTCGCGGTGGTCCGCTACCAGGGGCCGAGCGCCAACGGCATGCCGGAGCTGCACAAGCTGACCCCGCCGCTGGCCGTGCTGCTGGACCGGGGACAGAAGGTCGCAATCGTTACAGACGGCCGGATGTCGGGCGCGTCGGGCAAGGTCCCGGCCGCGATCCACCTGTCGCCGGAGGCGGCCAAGGGCGGCGCGATCGCCCTGATCAGGGACGGCGACCCGATCAGGCTCGACTCGACCGCCGGAACCCTGGACGTGCTGGCCGACCTGAGCGGCCGCACCCCCGACGGCGCCCCGAAACCTGACGACAAATGGGCGGGAACCGGACGCGAGCTTTTTGCCGCCTTCCGTCGTACGGTTGGACCCGCGGAACGCGGTGCCAGCATCTTCGGAGGGTTCTAAGTGAGCTACCCCTGGCTCGTCGCCGACATCGGCGGCACCAATGCACGTTTTGGGATCGTCTCCGGGCCGGGTGCGGTGCCGGAGGCGGTGGCCGTCCTCAACGTGGCGGAACACCCGACGTTGCCCGGCGCGATAGCCGCCTATCTGGCCGACCACGCCGACGGCGCGCGGCCCGGGGCCGCGTGCGTGGCGATCGCCGGGCCGGTCAAGGGTGACCACTACACACTGACCAACGGCTCGTGGTCCGGGTCGGTGGCGGGCCTGGGCATCCCGCAGTCACACGTGCTGAACGACTTCGAGGCGCTGGCGATCTCGCTGCCCCACCTGGCGGGCGACGACCTGGTGCCGCTGGGCGGCCCGGCGCCGGTGGCCGGGATGGTGAAGGCGGTGCTCGGGCCCGGCACGGGGCTGGGCGTGGCCGGGCTGGTGCCGGCCGGCGACGGCTGGGTGCCGGTGCCGGGCGAGGGCGGGCACGTGTCCGTCCCGGCGGTGACCGACCTGGAGTTCGAGATCGTCAAGGCCCTCCGGACCGACGGCCTGCCCTACGTCGACGCCGAGCACCTGCTCTCGGGCTCGGGCCTGCCCCGGCTGCACCGGGGCCTGGCGCTCGTACGCGGCATCAAGACCACCCGCAAGAGCGCCTCGGAGATCGTGGCGGGCGACGACGACCTGTGCCGCGAGACCGTCGAGGTCTTCCTCGCCCTGCTGGGCGGGTTCGCCGGCAACGTCGCGCTCACGCTGGGCGCGCGCGGCGGCGTCTACCTCGGCGGCGGGGTGCTGCCCCGGATCGTCGACCGCGTCCGCGACAGCGACTTCCGGTCCCGGTTCGAGCTGACCGGCCCGGCGTTGTCCGACTATCTGACCGCCATCGCCACCTCGCTGATCGTCGCCGAGCAGCCCGCTCTGACGGGTGCGGCCGCCTGGCTCCAGCAGCGGGCCACTACTGTGGAGTTCGTATGAGCACCCTCCTCGACCTCGCCCCCGTGGTCCCCGTCGTCGTGGTCGACGACGTCGACACCGCCGTGCCGATGGCCCGCGCCCTCGTGGCGGGCGGGCTGCCGGTCATCGAGGTCACCCTGCGGACCGAGGCCGGGCTGGAGTCGATCCGCCGGATCGCCGCCGAGGTCGAGGGCGCGGTCGTGGGCGCCGGCACGGTCCGCCGCCCCGCCGACGTCGAGGCCGCCGTCGAGGCCGGGTCGAGGTTCCTGGTCTCCCCCGGCTCCCCCGCCGCCCTCGTCGACGCGATGGCCGCGTCGGGGCTGCCGTTCCTGCCGGGCGTGGCGACCGCGACCGAGGTCATGGCGCTGTTCGAGCGCGGCCTGCGCGAGATGAAGTTCTTCCCGGCCGAGCAGGCCGGCGGCGTGAACTACCTGAAGGCCCTGGGCGGCCCGCTGCCCGAGGTGCGGTTCTGCCCGACCGGCGGCATCCGCCTGGCGACCGCCCCCGCCTACCTCGCGCTGCCCAACGTCGGCTGCGTCGGCGGCACCTGGCTCACGCCCGCCGACGCGCTGGCCACCGGAGACTACGCCGCCATCGAGAAACTCGCCGCGGAGGCCGCCACGCTCCGTTGACAGCCTCGTCAGCCAGGCCATCCTCCCTCGGTCGAAGCTGGCGGCCATGCCCGCGTCCGCGACCCGGAAACACGGCCATGGGTACCGGGGCCCGTGACACCCAACCAGGACGTCACGGGCCCTTTCCATGTCTGCTGCCGGTCGAGCGGCGGACCACCAGCTCGGGCTGGAACATCAGCTCCAGGTTCTTCGACGGGGCGCCGTCGACGATCTCCAGCAGGGTCTCCACGGCCGCCGAGGCCATCGCGCCGATGGGCTTGCGCACGGTCGTCAGCGGCGGGTCGGTGAACGGGATCAGCGGGGAGTCGTCGAAGCCGACCACCGACACGTGGCCCGGCACGTTCAGCCCCCGCTGGCGGGCGGCCCTGATCGCGCCGAGGGCCATCAGGTCGCTGGCGCAGAAGACGGCGGTGCAGCCCCGGTCGAACAGGGCGCCGGCCGCCGCCTGGCCCCCCTCGACGGTGGCCAGGCTGTGCTCGATCAGGTCGTCGGCGTCGGCGGCCCGGGGCAGGTGGGTCATGGCCTGCCGGAAGCCCTCGATCTTGCGCAGCGCCGGGACGAACCGGCGCTGGCCGAGCGCGAGGCCGATGCGCTCGTGGCCGAGGTCGACCAGGTGGCGGACGGCCAGCCGGGTGGCGAGGCGGTCGTCCGGGGAGATGAAGGGCGCCTGGATCGCCTCGTTGTAGCCGTCGACGAGGACGATCGGCAGTCCCCGGTCGGTCATCCGCGTGTAGCGGTCCATGCGGGCGGTGGCGTCGGCGTGCAGGCCGGAGATGAAGACGATGCCGCTGACGCCCCGGTCGATGAGCATCTCGGTGAACTCGTCCTCGGGGGCGCCGCCGGACAGTTGCGTGCACAGGACCGGGGTGTATCCGTGCTGGCCCAGGGCCTTCTCGACGGCCTGGGCGAAGGCCGGGAAGACGGGGTTGTCCAGCTCGGGGGTGACGAGTCCGATGAGGCCGTTGCTGCGCTGGCGTAATCGGAGCGGGCGTTCGTACCCCATGAAGTCGAGGGCGGTGAGGACGGCCTGCCGGGTCGACGGGGAGACCCCCGCCTTCCCGTTGAGCACACGGCTCACGGTCGCCTCACTGACCCCCGCCTGCACCGCGATGTCGGCGAGCCGGGCGTTGTTCATGCGCGTATCCTCACCGCCGGGCGGCGTTCGGGCCAGGAACGCTACTTCCCCTCGTCGTCGCATCGCGGAAAGTAGGCCGCTCACCTTTGATCCGCCCCTGTCAGGGCCGGAAGTCAAATGAACCTTTCATGTCGGTGTTTCAGCAAATGTCAGCCGATGACGGGAGACGACGCGAAAACCAGCAGGAAGTTCCGCAAGACGGACGAGGCCTCAACCGCTGATCAGGGGGTTTCGGGCCTCCCAGAACCCGGAGGCACCCCTGCTCGATTGGGTCACCTCTCGCCCCGGCAACACCCCCGTAACCCCAAGGCCTCCCGTTTTTCACGACATGTATGGACATGGACCGTGCCCACGCGATGTACTACCTCATCAATCACCCAGATGGCGGGCTCCGGGCACTGCGCGCCCGGAAGGGAACGAGAACCTATGAGCCAGGTCGTCCTCGACAACGTCACCAAGGTCTACCCAGGCGGATTCCTGGCTGTGGACCGGATGAACCTGCGCGCCGAGGACGGCGAACTGCTGGTGTTACTCGGCCCGTCGGGTTGCGGGAAGTCGACCTTGCTCCGCATGATCGCCGGCCTTGAGGACATCACCGACGGCGACCTCTGGCTGGGCGGGAAGATAGCCAACCACCTGGCCCCCCGCGACCGTGACGTGGCGATGGTGTTCCAGAACGGCGCCCTCTATCCGCACCGGACCGTGCGGGGGAACCTGTCCTTCCCCCTGGAGATCGCCAAGGCCGATCCGCAGATGGTGCGCGACCGCGTCGTCGAGTTGTCGAAGGCGCTGCACATCGACGAGACCCTCGACCGCCGGCCTGGAACGCTCTCCGGCGGCCAGCGCCAGCGGGTGGCGATGGGCCGTGCCATAGTGCGTCAGCCGTCGCTCTTCCTGATGGACGAGCCCCTCTCGAACCTCGACGCGGGCATGCGCACCGAGCTCCGCATGGAGATCTCCAGTCTCGTACGGGCCCTCGGCGTCACCACCATCTATGTGACGCACGACCAGATCGAGGCCCTCACGCTGGCCGACCGGATCGCGATCATGAACCGGGGCGTGCTCCAGGACATCGGCACCCCGGCACAGGTCTACAACGACCCGGCGACCGCGTTCACCGCGGCGTTCCTCAGCTCGCAGCAGCTCAACCTGCTGGCGGCCACGGTGCGTACGCCGCAGAACCAGTTCATAATGCTGGACTTCGGCACACACCAGATCACGATGCCGTGGACCGATCCACGTGCTTACGCGGTGTCACAACACACCGGCAGCCAGATCATCGTGGGCATCCGCCCCGACGCGCTCGCGCCGATGCCCGAGGGCATGGACGGCCCGGTGTTCATGGGCCGGGTGCGCACGCTCGAATATCACGGCCACGAGTGGCTGGCCTACGTCGAGTGCGGCATCCCGGCAGTGGCCGTGCCCGAGCCGCCCGACCCGAGGTTCCGCGCCGCGAACGGCGGCGGCGCCAACGGCTCGAAGACGCGGTCGATGATGCGGCGGTTGTTCAACTCCGACATCGACGCCGACGACACCCCGTCGGGGCCGCAGTCGGGGCCGAACGGGCTCGGGTCGCACCGCCGGGCCGACCTGATCGTCCGGCTGGGCGCCCGGCCGTCGTGGCGCGCGGGCGAGCACGCCCGGGTGGCCGTGGACGTGTCGCGGCTGATGTTGTTCACCCACACCGGCGCCCGCATCGACCCGCCCCGCCGATAGGACCCCCGCTAACGGCTCGCGCCCGCGTGGGCGAGCACCGAGACCACGCCGACGAGCCGGGTCACCTTGTCCTGTTCGGCCCGGTGGAAGGCCGGGCCCTGGCGGCGGGCCACGATCAGGCACAGGTCGCCGATCGGCACGCTCAGGAGGTTGAGCGCGCCCTCGGAGAACGCCGTCGCGCGGGGCGCGGTGAACCGCTCGGCCTGGAGGCTCTCCGGGGCCTGCCAGCTTCCGTGCACGACCTCTCCCGACCCGGCGTCGACGGCCACCGCCCATTCGGCGCTGACCAGGTCGGACACCGCGTCGACCAGGGTGAGCACGGCCCGCGCCGGTTCGGCGGCGACGTGGCCGAGCAGGTCGTAGTCGGGATTGGCGCCCGGCGCCTCCCGCGTGGGCCAGGCCGCCTCGACCTTGACCCCGGGCACGACGCCGATGCGGTCGCGCAGCTCGTCGGGGCTGAAGACGGCCGACCACGACACCGTGAAGTCGTCGATCGCCCGGCCCGCCTCGCGTTCGAGCACGGTCACCTGGAGGATGTCGGCCCCCATCACCCCGAAGGCCCTGGCCACCTGGCCGAGCACTCCCGGCCGATCGGGCAGCGACACCCGCAGACGCAGCAGCATGACCAGCCTCCTCTCTTCCCCCGCCGACCACCACACTGGCTTACGCACGTTTCGGTCATGTTCCGGAAGGATGTCCAGCATAAGGCGGCGTCCGATTCCCGCCCGGGGCTTGGCCGACCTTTGGTGTTGTCGGGGCGGCGCGATGAGATCACGGTGAGTAGCCTCAAGGGATGTCCCTCCCCTGGCTGCGGACCCGCTCGATACGCGCGCGCCTCACCCTCCTCGCGGTGGCCATCGCGCTGCTGATCCTCATCCCGGTCGGCGTCGGCGGCAACCTGATCACCCGCAGGCTGGTGATCGACCACATCTTCGAGACGAGCCAGAACGTCGCCTCGCAACTCGCGACCGAGATCCGCACGGGCACCGTGCCCTCCCCCATCCCGATCCGCGACGGGATCACCTACGTCCAGATCGTCGCCCCCGGCGGCCGGGTGATCGAGTCGAGCAACCCGGCCCGCGACCTGCCCCCGGTCACGGCCGTCTGGCCGGCCCCCGACAACCGGATCATCCGCTTCACCTCCTGCGTGCTGCCCGACAAGAACTGCGTCTACGGTGTCGGGATCAGAGCCACCGCCGACTCCAACAGCGAGGTCGTGTACGCCGCCCGCGAGGCCCCCAGCTTCCTCACCACCCGCAGCCTGGCCCTGGCGATCGCGGTGCAGGTGGCGCTGCTGACGGCGCTGATCGCCTGGCTGGCCTGGCGGATCACCGGCCGCGCCCTCCACCCGGTCGAGGACATCACCAACGAGCTGGCCGAGATCACCGTCCGCGACCTGACCCGGCGGGTGCCGGTCCCGCCCGGCGACGACGAGATCGCCCGGCTGGCGCGGACCGCCAACGCCACCCTGGGCCGCATGCAGCGGGCGGTGGAGCAGCAGCGCCAGTTCGCCGCCGACGCCTCCCACGAGCTGCGCACCCCCATCGCCGGCATCCGGGCCCAGCTGGAGAGCGGCCGGCTCCACGCCGAGGACATGCCGGAGGCGATCGAGGCGGCGCTGCGCGACACCGACCGGCTGGAGGCGATCTGCACCGACCTGCTGTTCCTGGCCCGGGTGGGCTCGGCCGAGGCCAACGTCAAGGAGCGGGTCGACCTGGCCGGGCTGGTCGGCGCCCGGATCAAGCCCAGTTCCGAGCGAATGCCGCGCAAACTGCGGCTGGAGCCCGGCGTGGTCGTCGAGGCGATCGAGCCGCAGCTCGCGCGGGCCTTCGGCGAACTGCTCGACAACGCCGACCGGCACGCCGCCAGCGAGGTCACCGTCAGCCTGTCCACCGACGGCGACCAGGCCGTGCTGACGGTGCAGAACGACGGCGAGGGCATCGCCGAGGCCGACCGCGAGCGCATCTTCGAGCGGTTCACCCGGCTCGACACGGCCCGCAGCCGGATGCGCGGCGGCACCGGCCTCGGCCTGGCCATCGCCCGCGAGGTGGTGGAGGCCCACCACGGCACGGTGAAGGTGGAGCCGGTGCCCAACGGCGTCAGCTTCGTGATGCGGCTGCCTCTCGCCGGTCCGCCACCGCCTGACGACCGATGAGGTCGTCCGGCGGGGCGTCGGGCACGTCGGCGTCGAACCGGGCCAGCCGCGGCACCCGGAGCGCCACGAGGGCGATCAGGGCGATGGCGGCGGCGAAGACGACGTACAGGAGCCCGATGCCGGCGCCCTTCGGGCCGTCGACGAGGTTCTCCATGAGCTCCGAGCCGAACGGCGCGACCACGCCGAAGGCCAGCGGCAGGGTCGACCAGGCGATCAGGGTGTTCAGCGCGATGACCCGGCCGTGGAACCGCTGCGGCACCTTGACCTGGACGATCGTGGCGTAGATGCCGTTGACGACGGTCAGCGCGAGCGACATGCCGAACGCGCCGGCCGCGATCACGACGAGGTTCTGCTGGAGCCCGGTGACGGCGCAGAAGACCGCGAGACCGAGGGTGGCCAGCAGCATGCCGCGCATGCGGCGGCGGCGCGGGCCGCCCCACAACGCCACCGCGAGCCCGCCGAGCAGCACGCCGACGCCGCCGGCGACCGACACCCGGGCGACGTCGTCGAGGTCGTTGCCGCCGAAGGCCAGCACGAGCGGGCTGAGCAGCAGGAACAGCGGCGACAGGAAGACGTTCAGGCCGGCGAAGAACAGCAGCATGGCGCGGAAGCTCCGGTTGAACCAGGTGTAGCGGAAGCCGCCGACCATCTCGGCCCAGATGGTCTCGCGGCGGCGCAGCCCCATCGTGCGGGGGAACTTCACCAGCAGCACCGAGACGATCGCGAAGGTGTAGCTGGCCACGTCGATGACGAGGATGCCTTCGAGGCCGATGGTGGCCATCAGGCCGGCGGCGATCAGCGGCACGATGAGCTGGGCCGAGCCGGTGACCATCTGGACGACGCCGTTGGCGTGCCCGAGCAGCCGTTTGGGCACGAGCTGCGGGATCGACGCGCCGTAGGCGAGCCGCTGGAAGGTCAGCGCGACCGACAGGACGGCCAGCAGCGGGTAGACGGCCCAGATGTGCAGGTTCCCGGTCCACAACAACAGGCCGAGCGCGAGCTGGGTCGACCAGGCGCCGACGTCTCCGGCGAGCATGACCTTGCGGCGGTCGTACCGGTCGACGATCACGCCCGCGAGCGGGGCGACCAGCATGCCGGGCAGCAGCCCGATGACGGAGAACAACGCGAAGCTGACCAGTGAGCCCGTGGTGACGTAGATCCACAGCGGCACGGCGAACTCGGTCAGGGCCGAGCCGATGATCGAGACGAGCTGCCCGGCGGCGACCGCGCCGAACCGTTTCATGCTCGGCTTCGGGCCCTCGTCGACGACGGGTTCGTCGGAGGTCGCCTGGGTCCACCAGGTGCGTTCGGGGGTGCGGGGCACCTTCTCGCGGGTGGTGACGATCTCGGCGAGCTCCTCGGCGCGGTGCTTGAGGAAGAAGTGCCCCGCCTCGTCGAGCACGACGCACGAGCTGGCCGGGGCCAGCCGGAGCCACTCGCGGAAACGTTCCTGGTAGAACTCCGTGGCCGGGTCGCGTTCGCCGACGACGGCGGTGATCGGCGCGTTGATCACCGGTCCGCCGGTCTCCGACCAGAGCCGGGTGAAGTAGGCCTCGGCCTCGCGGGTGCCCTCGCGGCGGTTCTTGATGATGGCCTTGAGCTGGTCGTCGTCGAGCTCCTCGACGTCGAGGCCGGCGGCGATGAGGCCGTTGGCCCACATCCGGTCCGACCGCAGCTTCTCGGCCGCGGTGCGGACCCTGCCGGCCAGGGAGCTCGGGCGGGAGAAGGGGAAGACGCCGCCGAGGTGCAGCACCTCGACCTCGCGTCCGGCGGCCTCCAGGCGGCGGGTGATCTCGACCGCGAGCATGACGCCGAGGCCGCAGTGGCCGTAGAGGGCGATCGGCCCGGGGATCCGGTCGAGGATCTCCCGCGCGCACTCGTCGGCGACCTCGGGGATCGGCCGCGCCTCCTCGTCGAGGCCCCACTCCTGGCCGGGCACGGCCACGGAGTAGAGGGCGACGTGGTCGGGCAGGGCGTCGGCGAGGGGCTGGTAGATCGCGGCGCTGCCGCCGCCGTAGGGGACGCAGACGAGGTTCGTGGTGGTGCGCCGGGGCGGGGTGAGGCGGTGCAGGAGGCGGCGCGGGCCCTCGTCCCCGCGGGAGGCGAGGGCGCGGACGGTGCGGTGCTTGAAGATGTCCATGATCGTCACCGGGCGTTCGGTGACGCGGCGGAGCTTGGCCACGACCTGGGCGGCCAGCAGCGAATGGCCGCCGAGGGCGAAGAAGTCGTCTTCGGCGCCGATCTGGTCGACGTTCAGGACGGCGGCCCAGACGTCGGCGATGGCCTGTTCGAGCGGGGTCGCCGGGGGGACGTAGGCCGATTCGGCCTGGCGGTCGGTGCCGGGGTCGGGCAGGGCGGCGCGGTCGACCTTGCCGTGCGACTTCAGCGGGAGGGCGTCGAGCCAGACGTACCGCGACGGGATCATGTAGTCGGGCAGCAGGTCGGTCAGTTCGGCGCGCAGGTCGCGCGGCTCGCCGACCAGGTAGGCGACGAGGCGGTCGTCGCGCAGCTCGACCACGGCCTGGCCTACTCCCTCGCGGTCGGCCAGGACGACCTCGATCTCGGCGAGCTCGACCCGGTAGCCGCGGACCTTCACCTGGAGGTCGCGGCGGCCGAGGAACTGGAGTTCGCCGGAGGGCAGCCAGCGGCCGAGGTCGCCGGTGCGGTACATGCGGGCGCCCGGCTCGCCGAACGGGTCGGGCACGAACTTCTCGGCGGTCAGCGCGGGCCGGCCGAGGTAGCCGCGCGCCAGCCGGTCGCCGCCGAGGTGGACCTCGCCCGGCACGCCGACCGGGCAGGGGTTCCCCGCGGGGTCGAGGACGTAGACGCGGGCGCCGGGCAGCGGGCGGCCGATCGGCAGCAGGCCCTTCTCGCCCTCCTCGACGTCGTGGGTGGTGACGCCGACGGTGGCCTCGGTGGGGCCGTAGTGGTTGACCACCCGCAGGCCCGGCCGCCGCAGCCCGGCCGCCCACTCCGCCGGAGAGGCCTCGCCGCCGAGAAGCAGCAGTTCCTTCGGCAGGACGTCGGCCTCGGGCAGCAGCGACGCCAGGTGCGACGGGGTGATCTTCAGGTGGTCGGTGTCCCGGAGGGTCACCGCGAGCTCCTCGGCCGGGAGGCGCGGATTGAGCAGCGTCAGCGTGCCGCCCGTCATCAGCGACAGGTAGAAGACGGTGATGCCGAAGTCGAAGCTCAGCGACTGGAGGAGGGCGTAGGAGCCCTCGGGCCGGGGGTTCAGGCGCTCGCGGACGCCCGACAGGTAGGTGAGGATCTGCCGGTGCTGGACGGCCACGCCCTTGGGCCGGCCGGTGGTGCCGGAGGTGTAGATGACGTAGGCGAGGTCGGTGTCGGAGATGTCCGGCAGCGGAGAGACGCCGCTCTCGTCGGGGGTCACCGTGTGCGTGACGCCGGGCAGGCCGCGCCGGGTGACGGCGATCTCGATGCCCGCGTCGTCCACGAGATAGGCCAGGCGGTCGTCGGGTTGCGCCGGGTCAAGCGGCACATAGGCGGCGCCCGCCTTCAGCACGCCGAGGATGGCGACCGCGATCTCGGCCGACTGCTCCAGGCAGACGGCGATCCGGGAGTCACGCCCGGCGCCGAGGTCGCGTAATCGGGCGGCCAGCGCGTCGGAACGGTCCGCCAGGTCGCCGTAGGTCAGGTCGACGCCGTCGCAGCGCACGGCCACGCGGCCGGCCGGGCCGCGCACCACCTCGTGGAGGAGCGTTCCGGCCGGCTCGGCCGGGCCGCCGCCGGAGAAGGCGAGCACGTCCCCGGCGGGGAGGACGTAGGACGAGATCGGCCGGCCGGGGTCGGCGACGACCTGGCCCAGCAGGTCGGCGAACTGCCCGGCGAAGCGCTCGACCGTCGCCCGGTCGAACAGGTCGGTGTTGTACGCGAACTGGGCCCAGTAGCCGCCGGGGCGCTCGTAGAGGTAGAGCGACAGGTCGAAGCGGCTCACCCCGGCCTCGGCCCGGAACGGGGTGAGGGTCAGGCCGTGGCCGTCGAGGCCCTGGCGCCAGTTCTGCAGCGCCATCGTCACCTGGGCGATCGGCGAGCGGGAGACGTCGCGCTCGACCTCCAGCTCCTGGACCAGCCGGTCGAACGGGAGCTCCTGGTGGGCGTAGGCGTCGAGGGCGCGGTCGCGGACCCGGGCGACGAGCTCGGTGAAGGTCGGGTCGCCGGTCAGGTCGGCGCGCATGGCCAGGGTGTTGACGAACATCCCGGCGACGTCGTCGAGTTCGGGCACGCTCCGGCCCGCGCTCGGGGAGGCGACGGCGAAGTCGTCCTGGCCCGAGTAGCGGCCCAGCAGCACCTGGAAGGTCGCCAGCAGGACCATGTACGGCGTCACGGCGCCGTCGCGGGCGATGGCGACGTCCACCGGGATCTCGTGCACCGCCCCCGCGTGGCCCATCTCGGGCGGGCGCGGCCGGTCCGTGGGCAGGTCGAGCACCGGGACGCCGCTCAGCCGCTCGCGCCAGTGGGCGATGTCGCGGGTGTGGTCGCGGTCGCGCTGCCAGACGGCGTAGTCGGCGTAGGCCACCTTCGGGGGCGGCTTGGGCGTCTCGCCCCGGGCCAGCGCGAGCAGCTCCGACAACACGATGTCGTGTGACCAGCCGTCGGTGACCAGGTGGTGGGCCGACAGCAGCAGGACCCGGTCGTCCGGCGCGAGCCGGACCACCAGGGCGCGCAGCAGCGGGCCGTGCTCCAGGTCGAACGGGCGCCGCAGCGCGGTCTCGACGATCTCCCTGGCCTGCTCCTCGGTCGCCGCCTCGGCCAGCCGGAACTCGGCCCCCGCCTCGGGCCGCAGGGTGACCACCGGGACGCCCTCGTCGTCGGCGGCGAAGCGGGTGCGGAACACCTCGTGCCGGGCCGCGACCTGGTGGAAGGCCGCTTCGAGCACGGCGTCGTCGAGGTCGCCCTGGAGGCGGACGGTCAGCGGGACGGTGTACGTCGTGGTGCCCGGCCGGTACTGCTCCAGGAACCACAGTCGCTCCTGGGCCGGGGAGAGCACGAGGGGCGCGGCCGGGTCGCGCGGGGGTATCGCCCGGGTCTCCTCCCGGCGTCGTAACCGCTGGGCGAGGAGGGCCTTCTTGTCGGCCGACAGTGTGCTCACGGAACGTCTCTTCCGACGACGGTTTGTCAATTTCCCTTACTGTAAATAGTCTTTACAGTTAAGCGGAGATCGCCAGTCTCGCACGGCCGCCACGTGCACACAATGACCGGGAGGAGGGCTTGTCGGCCCCTCCGTCCGCATGGTTCACTGACGGCGATCTCGCTAACTGTAAGCAAACTTTCCAGTTTTAGTTTGGCGGTTTCCCCCTTGGCTCGCGCCCTCTCCCCGGCCCAGGAACGCCTGTGGTTCCTGCACCAGCTCGACCCCGCAGACCCGTCGTACACGACCTGCCACGCCTACCGGTTGCGCGGCCCCCTCGACGTCCCGAGGCTGGCCCTGGCGTTCGAGACCGCGGCCACCCGGCAGGAGAACCTGCGCACCCGCTTCCCCACCGCGGCGGCCGAGGTGCTGCCCCCGGGCCCCGTGCCGATCGCCCAGGTCAGGGCGGCCGACGCGGAAGAGGCGCGGGAGCTGGTCCGTGAGCTGGCCAACACGCCGATGGACCTGTCGCAACCCCCGATCAGGGTCGTGCTGATCGAGCTCGCCCCCGACGACCACGTGCTGGCCATCGCGCTGCACCACATCATCGCCGACGGCCTGTCGGTGGCGGTGCTGGCCCGCGAACTGGCCGACGCGTACGGCGGAACTGGAGCGCTCCCACCGCTGAAACCGCAGGTCCACGCCCCCGAAGAGGTCCACACGAGCTGGTGGGTGGAGCGGCTCCAGGGGGTGCCGGTGCTCGACCTGCCGACCGACCTGCCGCGCCCGGCGCGGCGCGGCGGCGCGGGCGCCGAGGTGATCGTGGAGATCGACGCGGCGACCGCCGCGCGGGCCGCCGAGACGGCGCGGGCCATGCGGGCCACGCCGTTCATGCTCTACCTGACCGCGTTCGCGGTGTTCCTGGCGCGGCACTCGGGCCAGGACGACTTCTGCGTCGGCACCCCGGTCTCGCGCCGCAACGACGTCGGCCTCGAACAGGTCATCGGCCACCTGACCAGCATGCTCCCGCTCCGATTAGCCCCGGCCGGCACGTTCGCCGAGGCCGTCAAGGCGACCCGGCGGACGCTGATCGAGGCCATGTCCCACGCCGACGTGCCGCTGGAGCGCGTCATCGCCGAGCTCGGCCTGCCCCGCGACCTGAGCCGCACGCCGGTCTACCAGACCATGTTCGCCCTGCACAGCTACACCGCCGACACGGTGCCGAGCCCGCTCCCCGGCCTCGACGCCGAGTCGTTCCCGAGCGGCTGGACCGGCGCCCGCTGCGACCTCTCGCTCGACCTGTGGCCCAACTCCGACGGCACCACGACGGGCTCGCTGATCTACTCCACCGAGTTGTTCACCGAGGCCACGGCCCGGCGGATGGGCGCCCGGTTCGCCACCCTGCTGACCGCCCTCCTCGACGACCCCGACCGGCCGCTCGACACCGTGAACCTGCTGCCCGACGACGAGCGGGCCTGGCTGACCGACCGGGGCCGGGGCGCCCCCGGCCACGACGTCGCCACCTGGACCTCGCTGTTCGTCGAGCAGGCCCGGCGCACCCCCGGCGCGCTCGCCGTCGACGACGTCACCTACGGCGAACTGCTCCGCTGGGCGACCTCCGTCGCCGCCTCGCTGCCGCCGTCGCGGCTGGTCGCGATCAGGACCTCGCGGGGCGTGCGGACGATCGTCGCGATGCTCGCGGCCCACTTCGCGGGGGCGGCCTATCTGCCGGTCGACCCGGCCTATCCCCAGGCGCGCGTTGAATACATTCTGAAAGATTCAGGCGCGGAGGTCGTGCTGCGCGACGAGGACCTCGTCGTCCCGGCGGCCGATTTCACTCCGACCTCCTCTGACGCGCCCGCTTACATTCTCTACACCTCCGGGTCAACAGGACGGCCGAAGGGCGTCGTCGTCCCGCACCCCGCGCTGGCGAACCTGCTGCTCGGCATGCGGGACATCGTCGGGTCGACGCCCGCCGACGTGTGGCTGGCGCTCACCAGCACCGCGTTCGACATCTCGGCCGTCGAGCTGTTCCTGCCGCTGATCACGGGCGGGCGGGTGGTGTTCGCCGACGACGCCCGCGACGCCCAGGCCGTCGCCGGCCTGATCCGCGACCACGGGGTCACCCACGTGCAGGCGACGCCGTCGGGCTGGCGGGTGCTGCTCACCGCCGACTGGCCGCCGGTCACCGCGATCACCGCCGGGGAGCCCCTGCCGCCCAAGCTGGCCAGGGAGCTGACCGCCCGCACCCGCCGCCTGATCAACGGCTACGGGCCGACCGAGACCACCGTCTACTCGACCACCTGGGACGTCCCGCGCGACGCCGAGGCGATCGGCATCGGCCGGCCGACACCGGGCACGGTCGTCCGCGTCGTCGCCCCGAACGGCGACCTGGCCCCCATCGGGGTGCCCGGTGAGCTGCGCATCGGCGGGCTCGGGGTGGCCCGGGGCTACCACGACCGGCCGGAGCTGACCGCCGAGCGGTTCACCGCCGACGGGTTCTACCGGACCGGCGACCTGGTCAGGATGCTCGGCGACGGAACCCTGGAGTTCCTCGGGCGGACCGACAACCAGGTCAAGCTCCGGGGGCACCGGATCGAGCTCGGCGAGATCGAGACCGTGCTGGAGTCGATCGACGGGGTGGGCCAGGCGGTGTGCGCCGTTCAGGACGACACGATCGTCGCGTTCGTCACCGGCGACGCCGCCGCCGTCCCCGGCGAGACGCGGCAGGTGCTGCCCGCCTACATGGTGCCGAGCCGGGTCGTCGTGCTGGACACGCTGCCGCTGACCCCCAACGGGAAGGTCGACCGGAAGGCGCTGCCGAGGGCCGAGGCGGCCCCCGCGCCGGCGCGCATGCTGAAGACGCGGACCGAGCGGCTGGTCGCCAAGGTGTTCGCCGACGTGCTGAAGACCACGATGCCGGGCGGCGAGGACGACTTCTTCGCCCTGGGCGGGCACTCGCTGCTGGCCACCCGGGTGATCGCGCGCCTGCCGGTCAGGCTCCCGGTGAGCACGGTGTTCCTGCACCCGACGGTCGCCGGGCTGGCCGCCCAGATCGACGCGGCCCGCCCGCCGGTCGACCACGTGCCCCGGCCGCGCCCGGCCGGGACGGTGCCGCCGCTGTCGGCCGGGCAGGAGCGGCTCTGGTTCCTCAACCGGCTCCACCCCGACACCGACGCCGGGTTCAACATGTGGATGGTCCGGCACCTGGCCGGCGACCTCGACCGCGCCCGGCTCCAGGACGCCGTGACCACGGTCGCCCGGCGGCACGAGATCCTCCGCACGAGCTTCCCGGCCGTCGACGGCGAGCCGGTCGTCGAGATCCTGGACACCACGCCGGTCATCGAGTGGATCGCCGCGGACGACGCCGCGCGACCGGTCGCCGACCGGGTCAACACCCCGTTCGACCTCACTGCCGGACCGGCGATCAGGGTCACCGTGGTCGAGGTGCCCGGCGGGCACGTGCTCTGCATCGTCGCCCACCACGTCACCGGCGACGGGGTGTCGCTGAACATCCTGCTCGACGAGCTCGCCGACGCCTACTCCGGCGTCGAACTGCCGCCGGTGCCGCTCCAGTTCGGCGACGTCGCGGTCTGGCAGCGCGCCCGCGACGCCGGTCCGGCGGTCGACTACTGGCGGCGGCAGCTCGCCGCGCCGACCCCGCTCGACCTGCACCCCGACCGGCCCCGCACCGGCAACGCCGGGCCGAGCGCCACGGTCACCTTCCGCGTCGGCCTCGCCGAGACCGAGCGGCTGGTCGCGCTGGCCCGCGACAACCGGGTGACGCTGTTCATGGCGCTGCTGGCCGCCTACCAGACCACGCTGGCACGGCACACCGGGCGGACCGACATCCTCGTCGGCACCTCCAACGCCGGGCGCGACACGGTCGCGCTCGAATCGGTGATCGGCTACCTGACCGACATCCTGGTGCTGCGCGGCGACCTGTCGGGCGACCCGCTGTTCACCGACCTGCTGCGGGCGACCCGCACCACCGTCCTGGACGCCTTCCAGCACCGCGGCGTGCCGTTCGAGAAGCTGGTCACGGAGCTCCGGCTGGAGCGCGACCTGACCCGGACGCCGGTCTTCCAGACGATGGCGATCCTGCACACCCACGAGACCGGCCGGGTGCCGCGCCCGTTCACCGGCCTGACCGTGACCGACCTGCCCGGCGGGCACGCCCAGGCCAAGTTCGACCTGCTGCTGGAGGCCTGGCAGGACGCCGAGGGCCTGCACGTCCAGCTCGAATACGACACCCTCCTCTACGACGCCGCCACGGCCGAGGGCCTGGCCGCCCGGCTGAGGACGCTGCTGCTCGGCGTCGCCGCCGACCCCGCCCGGCGCCTGTCGGAGCTGCCGCTGCTGACCCGCGCCGACCACGCCTTCCTCCACGAGGCCGGGCACGGCCCCGCCCTCACCGACCCCGAACGCGTCCCCGCGATGATCGCCCGGCAGATCGCCGAACGGCCCGGCGCGGTGGCCATCCGGACCGACGGGCGTACCGTCGCCTACGGGGAGCTGCCGATCGCCGTCCACGAGAACGGGCGCACCATCCGGGAGGTCGGGCTCGACCGGACCCCCGAGGGCATCGGGGCGCTCCTGGCGGCCTGGGCGTCGGGCGCCGCCTACCTGCCGGTCGACCCGGCGCTGCCCGAGGCGCGCAAGGCGTTCCTGCGCGCGGAGGCCGCCGGGGGGAGTCACGAGGACGCCGCCTACGTGCTGTTCACCTCGGGCTCCACCGGGACGCCCAAGGGCGTCGTGGTCGGGCACCGGGCGCTGGCCACACGCGTGGCGTGGATGCGGGAGGCGTACGGGCTCACGCCCGCCGACCACGTGGTGCAGTTCGCGGCCTACTCCTTCGACACCCACGCCGAGGAGATCTATCCGGCGCTGGCGGCCGGGGCCACCCTCGAACTGCTGCCCGGCGGGCCGCTGACGCTGCCGGCGTTCCTGGCCTCGCCGCGCGGGCGCGACGTGACGGTGCTCGACCTGCCGACGGCGTACTTCCACGAGCTGGTCACCCTCGACGTCGAGCTGCCTCCGGGGTTGCGGCTGGTCATCCTCGGCGGCGAGGAGCTGAGCGGGGCGGCCGTGGCCCGGTGGCGGGAGCGGTTCGGCGACTCGGTGCGCCTGGTGAACACCTACGGGCCGACCGAGGCCACGATCATCGCGACCGCGGGCGACGTGACCGGCGAGGAGGAGCGCCCGTCGATCGGGCGGCCCGTCGGGGGCGTGGTCGCGCTGGTGCTGGACGCCCACGGGCGTCCGGTGCCGCCGGGCATGCCCGGCGAGCTCTGCCTGGGCGGACCCGGTCTGGCCGACGGCTACCTCAACCGGCCCGCGCTCACCGCCGAGCGCTTCCGGCCCACCCTGCAGGGACGGCTCTACCTGACCGGCGACCGGGCCCGCTTCCTGGCCGACGGGCGGCTGGAGTTCCTCGGGCGGGTCGACGACCAGGTCAAGGTGCGCGGGCACCGGATCGAACCGGCCGAGGTGGAGCTGCGGCTCACCGCGCATCCGGCGGTCACCGGGGCCGTGGTGGTCGCCGACGCCGACCGGCTGGTCGCCTACGTCACCGGGACCCGGACCGACCTCGCCGAATGGGCGGGGGACGCGCTGCCGGCGTACATGGTCCCGTCGGTGTGGATGTGGCTGGACGCGCTGCCGCTGACCCCCCACGGGAAGGTCGACAAACGGGCGCTGCCCGCGCCCGACGCCGGCGCCTCGCTCGGGCACGTCGAACCGCGCGGCGACGCCGAGGCCCTCGTCGCCGAGGTGTACGACTCGGTCCTCGGCCTCACCGGGGTCGGCGCGCTGGACGACTTCTTCGCCATCGGCGGCCACTCGCTGCTGGCCGCCCGCGCGCTGGCCCGGATCAAGGCCATCACCGGGATCGAGGTGCCGATCAGGGTCATCTTCGACTGCCCCACCGTGGAGAAGCTGGCCGCGGTGCTGGAGGAGATGATCGTCGCCGAGCTCGACGAGCTCTCCGACGAGGAGGCCGCCGCGCTCGTCCACGGGACGCCGAAGTGACGGCGTTCTCCGGGTTGCCCGCCCGCGAGGGCCCGCTCACGATGGGCCAGGCCAACATGGTGCGCTGCGTGCGCACCGACCCGCCGGAGCACATGAACTACCGGGTGGTGCGCGACCTGCCACCCGGGGCCTCGGTGGAGGACGCGGTGCGCCGGCTCGTCGGCCGGCACGAGTCGCTGCGCACCACCTTCCACGGCGACGTGCAGCGGGTGCACGGCTCCGGCGTGATCGCGGTCGGCGCGGAGGCCGACCACACGGCGCGGTTCGACCTGGAGAACGAGTTGCCGCTGCGCGTGGGCGTGTCCGGCGGCCAGGTGACGCTGGTGACCACCCACAGCGCCGCCGACGCGGCCGGGCTCGCCGTGCTGCTGGCCGACTGGGACGACATCGTCGTCGGCAAGCCGCTCGACCCCGTCACCGCGCCGCAGCCCGTGGACGTCGCCCTGGCCGAGACCTCGCCGGCCGGCCGCAAGCGGGCGGAGGCGGCGCTGCGCTACTGGGACGGCGCGTTGTCGCGGGTGCCGCGCTCGACGCTGACCGTCTCGGTCGACGACACCGGGCACGAGTGGCGGCTGCCGCGCCTGCGGGTGCGGTCGGCCGGGGCGGCCCGCGCGCTGGCCCGCATCTCCGCCCGGACGGGCGTCAGCGGCTCGGCCGCCGTGCTCGCCGCCTACGCGGCGCTGGCCGGGTTACGGGGCGGGCTGCCACTCACGGCCGTGTTGTCGATCTCGGCCAACCGGTTCCGGCCCGACCTGCGCTCGTATGTCGGGCCGCTGGCCCAGGACGCCCTGGTCCCGGTGCCCGTGTCGGCCTCCTTCGAGGAGGTGCTCGCGGGGGTGCGGGGGGCGGCGCTGGGGGCGTACCAGAACAGCCGTTTCGACGCGGACGCGCTGATCAAGATCATGGAACGGGTGCAGCGGGACCGCGGCGTGTTCTTCGCCCGCGACCTGGTGTTCAACGACATGAGCGGCGCCGGCCGCACCGGGCGGCCCGCGACGACCGGCGACGAGGTCCGCGCGGTCTGGCTGCCGGAGGCGACCCTGCCGTGCCGGACGGCGTTGTGGGTGCACCGGCTGCACGGCGAACTCGATCTGACCCTGTGGGCCGACCCGCGCGTGCTGCCCCGGGAGGACACGCTTCTGCTGGGCGAGGGAATCGCGAAAACATTGATCGCGGCCGGGGACGGAAATGTCTGCGACATTTCCGAAATTTCAGGAATTCAACCGATTGGACGGGACGATTCCTGGGTGTTCGCCGACGGCCAATGGGTCTCATTGCCGGAAGTGACCAGGCTCGTGACCGACGCCTGCGGCATTCCGGCCTCGGTCGGAGAGGATCTGATCTGCCGCGTCGAAACACCGCTGACGCCGGCGGAATTGCACACCGAATGCCTCCGCCTGCTCCCCAGCCGAATGGCGGCGATCACCCCTCGCCACTATGTCGTGTCGGGAGCCGAGGGATCCGGCCGCTGAGAGCGCGACGATTCCCGAAACGAATGCACGGCGCCCGCGTGGCCAAGACGGTTCGGAAACCACCGGCGTCCTCGCGTCAGAAAGACGCGGCACCCGCGTGGCCAAGACGGTTCGGAAAGCCGCGGGCAGGGCTCGGCATCCCCGCGGGCCGGCCCTGCCCGCATGCGCGGGCACGTCTCCTCATCCCGTGCGGGTAAGCGCCCCCGCACCGGCGCGCGCGGGCACGTCGGGTGGCCACACGTCGTCGGGTGGCCGGCCGGGCGGAGCCGTAACGGAAAGGGATCGTGACCCCCGGCGGCGGGATCAGGCGTCCGGCAGCAGGGTGGGGAGGGCACGTTCGAGGGCGCGGGTCCAGTAGGGCCAGTCGTGTTTGCCGTCGCCGTAGAGGTCGGTTTCGACCGTCAGGCCGGCGAGTCTGGCGGCGCGGAGGAAACGCTGGTTCTGGCGGAGGATGGACTGTTCACCGAAGTCGGTGCCGCCGCCCTCGTCGAGTTCGCCCGGTTCGCCGTTGCCCGATGAGACGTAGAGGCGCAGGCCCGTCAACTGGGATGCGAGGTCGGCGGGGTTGTGGGCGCGCCAGTTGTCCTCGCGCGCGGGGAGGGGGCCCCACAACTTGTCGGGGTCGGCGCCGTTGTCCCTGAGGAAGGAGGAGAAGCCGGGCACGTCCATGCGGATGTCGAGCACGCCCGAGAACGACGCCACCGCCTCGAAGACCCCCGGGTTGCGCGCGGCGTAGCCGATCGCGCCGTGGCCGCCCATCGACAGGCCCGCGACGGCGCGGCGCTCCCCCACGCCATAGAGGACCTCGACGAGGGCGCGGACCTCCTTCATGTGGAAGGTCTCCCAGGCGGGGCCGTCGAGCCAGTCGGCGTACCAGCCGCCGGAGCCGCCCTCGGGGACGACCACGACCGCCTTCAGGTGCTCCGTCACCCTCGCCGCGTCGCCCTTGGTCAGCCACGTGTCGGGGGTCGGCTCGCAGCAGCCGTGCAGCAGGTAGAGGACCGGCCAGCCGGTCGAGCCCTTCGTCCAGCCCGCCGGTTTGAGCACCCGCACCTGCGCCTCGCGGCCGAGGGCGGCCGAGGCGATCGTCAGGGCGTCCTGGCGGTCGTCCACGGCGACGGTCTCGGTGACTCGGGGGGTGAGGGCGGTCGTCAACGGGGTCTGCCTTTCCTGAGTGGCGTCGGAGCATCCGGCGGCAAGGAGAACCAGAGGTAAACTCACCGCCAGCAAAATACGTCTCATATGTGACTTCTATCTAAATTTTGATCATTTGGGTAGGGGTCCAGATTTATGGGTAAACGGCCCCGATACCCCCTGAAACGCCGGGAAATAGCGGCTGGTCAGAGCGGTCACAGAGATCAAAGTGAT
Source organism: Herbidospora yilanensis (assembly GCF_001570565.1). Classification (GTDB taxonomy): domain Bacteria; phylum Actinomycetota; class Actinomycetes; order Streptosporangiales; family Streptosporangiaceae; genus Herbidospora; species Herbidospora yilanensis. The sequence goes on from NZ_BBXE01000020.1 coordinate 140,755, forward strand.
GCTAACGGCACGGAAAGTTAACATGCGCGTTCATAACCGTTAAGCTCAGCACCCCCATTCAGGTCACACTCGTGACTAGGTTTCCTGGGACCCCCATCCCTGGGGGGTTACCGCCCTTTGAGGAGTTGACCCGTGCGAGTCCTGGCCGTTGTCCCCGCCCGCGGTGGTTCGGTGGGAGTTCCGCTGAAGAACCTGGAGCGGGTCGGAGGAATCCCCCTGGTCTCCCGGGCCGTCAGCGCGCTCGTCCGCGCCGAGTCCGTCGACACCGTGGTCGTGAGCACCGACCACCAGGGGATCGCCGCCGCCGCCGAGGCCGCCGGCGCCCAGGTCGTCGACCGCCCGGCCGACATCGCGGGCTCGACCGCGTCGAGCGAGTCGGCCGTCCTGCACGCCCTGGCGTCGCTCGGCGAGACCCCCGAGGTCGTGCTGCTCGTCCAGTGCACCAGCGCGTTCATCGACCCGGCCGACGTCGACGCCGCCGTCGCCAAGGTGCTGTCCGGCGAGGCCGACGTCGTGTTCTCCGGTCTGGAGACCTACGAGTTCATCTGGACGGAGGGCGGAGAGGGCGTCAACCACGACCCCGCGACCCGCCCGCGCCGCCAGGACCGGGAGCCCCACTTCCGCGAGACCGGCGCCTTCTACGCCATGCGCGCCCAGGGCTTCCTGGAGGCCGGGCACCGCTTCTTCGGCACCGTCGCCGTGCAGCCGGTCAGGAGCGTGACCGCCCACGAGATCGACAACCCCGAAGACCTCGAGATCGTGCGCGCGCTGGCCCACGTGGTCGACGCGCCGCTGCCGATCGACGTCGACGCCGTGGTCACCGACTTCGACGGCGTCCACACCGACGACCGCGCGTTCGTCGACTCCGAGGGCCGCGAGATGGTCGCGGTCTCCCGCGCCGACGGCATGGGCGTCTCGCTGCTGCTGCGCGCCGGGGTCAAGGTGCTGGTCCTGTCGACCGAGCAGAACCCCGTCGTGGCCGCCCGCGCCCGCAAGCTCGGCGTGCCCGTGCTGCAGGGCCTGTCGGCCAAGCAGAACACGCTGGCCGACTGGCTGGCCATCGAGGGCCTCGACCCCGAGCGCGTCGCCTACGTCGGCAACGACGTCAACGACCTCGGCTGCATGGCGCTGGTCGGCTGGCCGGTCACCGTCCCCGAGGCCCACGCCGAGGTCCGCAAGGCCGCCCGGGTCGTGCTGACCCACGGCGGCGGCGCCGGCGCCGTCCGCGAGCTGGCCGACCGGGTGCTCGCCGCCCGGCCCGCGACCCCGGCCGCGACGCCCGCCCCCGCCCTCCGGCCGCGCACCGTCACGGTCGAGCCGAAGGCCGTCGCCATCGGCGAGAAGCTGCTGGGCGCCGGCCACCCGGTCTACGTCATCGGCGAGATCGGCATCAACCACAACGGCGACGTCGAGATCGCCAAGAAGCTCATCGACGTGGCCGTCGAGGCCGGATGCGACGCGGTCAAGTTCCAGAAGCGCACGCCGGAGATCTGCGTGCCGATGGAGCAGCGTTCGCAGATCCGGCAGACTCCGTGGGGCGAGATGACCTACATGGAGTACAAGATCCGCACGGAGTTCGGCAAGGACGAATACCAGCAGATCGCGCTCTACTGCGCCCAGAAGGGCATCGACTGGTTCGCCTCGCCGTGGGACGTCCCGTCGGTCGAGTTCCTCGAGAACATGAACGTGCTGACCCACAAGGTCGCCTCGGCGTCGATCACCGACCACGAGCTGCTGCGCGCGCTGGCCGAGACCCGCAAGCCGATCCTGCTCTCGACCGGCATGTCGACCCTGGAGGAGATCGACGCCGCCGTCGATATCCTGGGCACGCAGAACCTGGTCATGATGCACGCCACCTCGACCTACCCCCTGCCTCCCGAGGAGGCCAACCTGCGCACGATCCAGACCCTCCGCGAGCGCTATGGCGTCCCGGTCGGCTACTCGGGCCACGAGCGCGGCCTGCAGATCTCCCTGGCGGCGGTCACCCTCGGCGCCGTCACGGTCGAGCGCCACATCACCCTCGACCGCACGATGTGGGGCTCCGACCACGCCGCCTCGCTGGAGCCGAGCGGCCTGGAGCACCTCGTCCGCGACATCCGCATCATCGAGAAGGCCCTGGGCGACGGCGTCAAGCGCGTCTTCCCCGGCGAGGAGGCCCCCCGGGCCCGCCTGCGCAGGGTGACCGTGTGATCAGCCTTTCGGTGATCGTCCCGGTCCGCGACGGCGCGCCGTTCATCGCCGACGCGCTCACCTCGCTGGTCCGCAACCGGCGCGCCGACTTCGAGTACATCGTCGTCGACGACGGCTCGGCCGACGACACGGGCGCGATCACCGACGAGTTCCGCGCGGAACTCCCCGGCCTGCACCTGATCCGCAACCAGGTGCCGGTCGGGCTGGCCGACGCCCGCAACACCGGGCTGAAGCTGGCCTCCGGCCGCTACATCACCTTCCTCGACGGCGACGACTGGATCGGCCGGGGCTACCTGGCCGACCTGGTCACCGCGATCGAAGGTCTGGGCTGCGACTTCGTGCGGGTCGACCACGTGCAGGTGAACGGCTTGAAGAGGGAGACCAACCGCGCGCCGGTCGCCCGGCGCGGGGTGGTCCTCGACCCGCGGGACTCGATCATGCCGCCCAATGCGAAGACGATGGTCGACTATCCCTACGCGTGGGCCGGGGTCTACCGGCGCGAGTCGCTGGGCGACCTGCTCACCTTCCCAGGAGGCCTCCACACGGCCGAAGACCGGCCGTGGATCTGGCGGCTGCACCAGCGGGCCCGTTCGTTCGCGGCCGTGTCTCTGGCGGGCGTGTTCTACCGCCGGGGCGTGCCGCAGTCACTCACCCAGATCGGCGACGAGCGGCAGCTCCACTTCTTCGACGCCTTCGATCTGGTCTTCGAAGAGGTCGAGGAGCGGTTCCTGCCGAAGGCGGTCCGCACGTTCCTGGCCCTGCTCGACAACCACCTGGCCAACAACGAGCGGTTCACGCCCGAGATCCTGGCCAAGTTCGAGGCGCGCGGCGCCGACCGGCTCGGCCGCCTGCCCGAGGCGATGGTCCGGGAGAGCTTCGACGCCATCGAGCCCGACCGCCGGGAGTTCATCGCCCGGCTCCTGGAGGTTTCGTGACGCAGGTCTTCCACGCCTCGCGGTTCTTCGGCGCCATGTCCCTGGCGGCGGCCATAGACGCCGGGGTCTTCGGCCCGCCGGGCTCCGCCGAGCGGGTCCTGATCGTCACCAACAACGCCGACATCCCCGAGGCCGCGCTCGGCCTCGACGAGGCGCCCGGGTTCACCGCCCTGCGCGACCGCTTCGACCGGATCGTCTCCTGGAACGAGATCATCGCGCCGCTCCACCCGTCTGACTGGAAGCCCCGGTCGATCGAGGCCCCGATGCTCGGCCGCCTGCTCCAGAAGGCGATGGGCCTGGAGCACATCGAGGAGATGGTGCTTGAGTCGGTCATCGTGCCGCCCGCACGGGCCCTGCCGGGCCTGTTCAAGGACGCCATGCTGACGATCTACTCCGACGGCCTGATGGCCCACAGCCCGACCCGTGACGTGCTCCCGGGCGAGATCTCCCAGCGCATCACCCGGCTCCTGCACCTCGACCTGGTCCCCGGGCTGACCCCCCTCCTGCTGCGCGAATACGGCGTGCCGGCGCGGGCGCTGCCCTCGGGGGCGTTCACCGACGTCGTCGGCAGGGTCGCGGCCGCGTCGGGGCCGATGCCGGAGGGCGAGGCGATCGTCCTGGGCCAGTACCTCTCGTCGCTCGGCATCCTCACCCCCGACGAGGAGTTCAAGCTCCACGCCGACATGGTCCGCGGTGTCATCGCGCGTGGCCACCGCTCGATCGTCTTCAAGCCCCACCCGGCCGCGGGCCGCCGCCAGGGCCGTGAGCTGGCCCAGATCGCGGCGGGCCTGAACGCGAGCCTGACGGTCGCACCCGACGAGGTCCCGGCGGAGGTCCTGTTCGCGACCCGACGCGCCCGCCTGGTGGTGAGCTGCTTCTCCACGGCCCTGATGACGGCTCGCCGCTTCTTCGGCCTCCCGGTCGCCACAGTGGGCTCCGACCTGCTGCTGGAGCGGCTGACCCCATACGAGAACAGCAACCGCGTCCCCGTCACGATCGTCGACGCGTCGGTCCCCCGGCTCGACGCCGACGGCTCGCTGACCGACCCGGCGGTCGCCGATCTGGCGCGGCTGGTCGACGCGGTCGCCTACTGCATGCAGAGCGCCGCCCATCCGGGGCTGCGGCCCGCGGCCGAGGCGTACATCAAGGCCAACGGCCCGGTGCGTTACTTCAAGAAGAAGCGCCTGGAGGCCCTCGGCCTCATCGAGAAGCCCGCGCCGCCGCCTCCGCCGCCCCCGAAGACCGGGCTCGCCCGGCTGAAGCAGATCGTCAAAGGCTGATCGGTTCCAGGTGATACCAAAGGGGTATTCCCGGCATTCTGTGACGTGAGGTTTCGGCACCCTTGCCGTATGTCCACCCCTCTCAAACAGATCATCGCCGGCGGAATGGCCGCCGCCGGCGTGCTCGCCCCCACCGTGCCGGCCGAGGCGTCGGCGGCGGGCGCTCCGCTGAGACTCGCGGGCACGTCCTGGTTCGCCGGCGGCGGCGTGCCCGTCTGCGGCGCCAGCACCGCGACGAGCTGCGCCGGCCAGAAGCACGTCGGCGGCGTCTCCTACAACTGGTGGCAGTGCGTGGAGCTGCCGCAGCGCTTCTACCTTCGGCGCGGCTGGCACTCGGGCGTCTTCCCCGGCGTCGGCGTCGCCTCCCAGATCTTCACCCGGGCGGCGGCGCTCGGCATGGAGCGGCAGGCGAACGGCTCGGTCAAGACGATCGTGCCGGGCGACATGATCGTCATGAACCGCAGCGGCGCGGCCGGTCACGTGGTCGTGGTCGAACGGGTCACCGTCAACAAGGACGGCACCAGGAACGTCGTGACGGTCGGGCAGAACTCCCAGGTGGTGCGCAACCCGATGCGCTGGCACGGCGGGCGGCTCGACTCGTTCTGGGCCTCCTACAGCGTCGCGGGTGTCGTGCACGCGAAGAAGAACATGGGCATCCTGTCGACCGGCGGCGGGCCGGCCGACTACCCGGAGCTGGTCAACGGCGGCGGCGCCCGGCCGTTCGGCGCGGGCCACCTGGCGGTGACCTCGACCGGCCAGGTGTTCGGCGGCCTGCCCGGCGCGGCCCCCGCGGTGTCGGGGCGCATCACCGACGCCGCCGTGACGCCGTCGGGCGCCGGTTACTGGTTGTTGTCCTCGTCGGGGCAGATCTTCCCGTACGGTGACGCGGCGCCCCCCGTCGCGCGCCCCGCGACCGCCGAGGGCGAGCTGGTGGCGATCGACGCGGCTCCCAACGGCTACCTGGTGACGACCTCGACCGGGCAGGTCTACGGGCCCGGCGTGTGGATCACCGCCTCGCCCGAGGGCTACAGCGGGCGGTTCGTCGACATCGAGGTGACGGCGGGCGGCTACTGGCTGCTGACCTCGGCCGGGCAGGTGCACCCGTTCGGCGCGGCGAAGTGGTACGGCAACGCGACGACGTTCGAGCGCGCGATCGTGGCCATGGCGGGCACCGCGACCGGCAGGGGCTATCTGATGGTCGACGTGGCGGGGAACGTCTTCGCCTTCGGCGACGCCGAGCACCTGGGCGACCTGCCGGAGGGCTCGGCGGAGGCGGCCGACATCGCCGTCACGGCCACCGGTTACGTCGTCACGACGAAGACGGGCGTCCGGCACACGTTCGGGCCGGGCGCGGGGGTGACGACCCCGGGCCCCTACACCGGGACGTTCTGACGGAGATTGCCGGGAGGCGACATCTCCATACGGCCGGAGAACTCCTGAGTGGTTCGCCGCGTCTTAAAGGTCAGCCGCGCCCGGAGCCCGCCGGCTCCGGGACGGCTCGTCCTGGAACGTGACAAGCCCTCGGAGAGAACAATGATCACCATGCGCTCCCTGCTCGTCGGAGCCCTGCTGGCCCCGGCCCTGCTCGCCCCCGCCGCCCTGCTCCCGGCCGCCGCGACGGCGAAGGCCGTGCCGCAGCTCGTCGCGGTCCGGGCCGACCGCCAGCCCGGCGTCGACCGCCTCGTCTTCGAGTTCCGCAACGGGCTGCCACCCACGCGGATCGCGGAGTACGTGCCCAAACTGATCGCCGACGGCTCGGGGCACACCGTGCCCGTCCCCGGCGCCGCGAAGCTGGCCTTACGGTTCTTCGACGCGCGGGGCCACAACGACACGGGCGGCTCGACCTACGGCGCGGCCCGGCGGACGTACGCGCTGCCGGGCGTCATCCAGGTCGTCAACACGGGCGACTGGGAGGCGACCCTGTCGTTCGGGGTGGGGCTGGCCAGGAAGGTGCCCTACCGCATGTACACGCTGACCAAGCCGAGCCGGATCGTCGTCGACTTCACCGTGGCCTACCGCACCGTCCCGGTGAAGGCCTACTTCCTCGACCTGCCGCGCGAGCCGAAGCTCAAGGCGGTGTCGCGGCCGGTGGTGCCGCCGAGCACCGCCCACGGCGCGCTCCAGCGCCTCTTCGCCGGTCCGACGGCGGCCGAGCAGGCGGCCGGGCTGCGCTTCGTGAACTCCGGCGCGACCGGGTACAGCAAACTGACCGTGACGAACAAGGTCGCGCGGGTCTACCTGACCGGGAAGGTGAAGAGCGGCGGCGCGACGTTCACCATCGCCGACCACCTGAACGCGACGCTGAAGCAGTTCCCGACGGTGAAGTGGGTCAAGATCTACGACGCCGCGGGCAAGACCCAGCGGCCCGGCGGCAACGGCGACTCGATCCCCGAATCCCTGGAGCCGTGAGTATTTCTCCGCAGACGGCCACCGGCTTCCGCGGTTTCCTGGACCCCGTCAACCCAACCAGACGGGGGAAAACCAAATGTCATTCGCAAAGCGTGTCCTCACCGCCTTAGCGCTCGTCGCGGCCGGCCTGGTGATGGTCACGAGTCCCGCGCAGGCGGCGGCGGTCACGTCCGTCCACGTCTCCGGGAAGACGCTCTTCATCGTCGGCACCGGGGACGGGGACACCGTCAACGTCAGCTTCGTCAAGGGGGCGCTGACCGTCGACTCCGACTCGGACATCGTCGTGGGAGCAGGGTGTACCACGTCGGGGACGGAGGCCCAGTGCTCCGGCCCCGTCCAGTTCCTGGACGTCTCGCTGCTCGGGGGCAACGACACGTTCACCAACAAAACGGGGCTCCAGTCGGACGTGCGCGGGGGCTCGGGGCGCGACGTCCTGAACGGGGGCACCGGCCGCGACGGGCTCAACGGGGGCTCCGGCGACGACACTCTGAAGGGCAACGGGGGAATCGACACCGCGAACGGGGTCGGCGGTTTCGACGTGTGCGTCGCCGAGACCGAGACGGCCTGCGAGGCCGACGCCTGACCTGGCCACCGAATTCCGAAGCCGCCCCGCGCCACTCGTGCGCGGGGCGGCTGTTCCAATACGCCGCCATGACGACGCCAGGCGGACTTCCCCGCACCGGCGCCCGTCAGTGCGCCCGGTAGAACTCCAGGTGCGCCTGCGCCGCCTTCCGCCACGTGTGCCGGGCGGCCAGCGCCTTCCCGTGGGCGACCCGTTCCGGCGACGGGACCGTCACCGCCTCCCGCAGCGCCGCCGCGAGCGACGCGGGATCGGTCGCGAACAGGGCCGCGCCGGTGAAGACCTCGCGGAAGACGGCCAGGTCGCGCACCACCAGCGGTACCCCGGCCGCCAGCGCCTCCATGGCGGCCAGGCCGAAGCCCTCCTTCGTCGACGGGAACGCGAACGCCGCCGCGCCCGCCACCAGGCCGGGCAGGTCGTCGTGCGGCACCGCGCCGAGCACGACCGGCGCGACGCCCAGCTCCGCGGCGCGGGCCTCCCACGCCGACCGGTAACCCCGGTAGTCGAACAGCGTCTCGCCGCCCGCGACGACCAGCGGATACCCCGGCAGCAGGGCGTGCGCCTCCAGCAGGTCGAGGGAGCCCTTGCGGGGTTCGATGCCCCCCACGGTCAGGACGTACGTGCCGAAGCGGGCGCGCCAGGCCGACCCGTCGGCCGCCGCGAAGCGGGCGGCGTCCACGCCGTTGGGGATCACCGACGCCGAGATCCCCCACCCGTCGGCCAACTCGGCCGCCACCGCCGACGACACGCAGACGTGCGCGAACGGTTCGACCAGGGCACGTTCGTGGCAGGCGGCCAGCTCGGGGGTGGTGAAGTGGTCGAGGTGGTGGACCGTCCGGACGCAGCGCCCGGCGGCGTTGGCGGTGATGCAGTCCTGGGCGTGCACGACGTCGTACGCGGACGGCGTGAACGCCTCCCGCAGCAGGTCGATCGAGCGCAGGACCCGCTCCCCCACCGTCTCGCCGGGCACGTCGGGGCAGTCGACGATGTGGACGGGCACCCGCACCCGGCGGTGGAAGCGGCGGTCGCCGCCGCGTCCCAGCGCCCACACCTCGGCCTCCGCCCCGAGGTCGGCCAGCGCCTCGGCGAGGGCCAGGGTGTGCACGACCCCGCCGCGCGGCCTGGTCGAGTAGGTCAGCAGCGCGATCCTCATGCCCGGTAGGCCTCCGGCCGCCGTTCGCCGATGTGCCGCAGCACCCGCCGCGCCTGGGCGATCTCCGCCGCCACGTCGACGGAGGCGACCGCGAGCCCGGCCTTCGACCACGTCCGCGCCAGGATGTCGCCGCCCGGACCGACCACCTTGGCCTGGCCGAGGAACCGCATCCCGCCCATCGCGCCGGTCTGGTTCGACGAGGCCAGCACCACCTGGTTCTCGGCGGCGCGGGCACAGTCGTACAGGTCGAACAGGCGCGACTGGCGGTCCTGGGCCATGCGCGGGGCCCGGTTGGTGATGCTGGTGGGCCAGGCCGACAGGCAGGCGACGATCTGGGCGCCGTCGAGGGCCAGCGACCGGGCCGACTCGGGGAAGGTCTTGTCGTAGTCGATCAGCATGCCGAGCCGCCCGACCGGGGTGTCGAACGCGTCGAAGCGGTCGCCGGGCGAGTAGGCGGCGATCTCCCCGGCCGGCAGGTGCACCTTGCGGTGGCGGCCGAGGACGCCGTCGCCGCTCACGCAGACGGCCGCGTTGAACCGCGACTCCCCCTCGGCCTCGCAGTAGCCGACGCAGACGACCATCTCGGCGGCCAGTCCGGCGACCCGCATGATCAGCGGGTCGTCGGGGTCGAGCGCGGGCGGCAGCGCGGCCGGGTCGGGGTGGCGCAGGTCGGCGAGGTAGCCGCCGAGGGCGGCGTCGGGCAGGACGAGCAGCCCGGCGCCCTCCTGGCGCGCGTCGGCGATGAGCTTGGCGACCCGCTGGAGGTCGAATTCCAGGTCACGGCCGAAGTGCGCGGAGGCGGCGGCGATGCGGAGCACGGGTCACGATCCTGCCGCATACGCCTCGGGACGGCGATCCCGCAGGTGCCCCATCGACCGCCGGGCGGCGGCCAGCACGCCGGGCACGTCCACGTCGCAGACGGCGAACCCGCCGTCGACGCCGGTCGCGGCGAGGATCTCCCCGCCCGGTGCGACGATCTTGGCGCGGCCGACGAACCGCAGGTCGCCGAAAGAACCCGACTGGTTCGACGACATCCAGACCACCTGGTTCTCCAGGGCCCGCACCTGGTCGAACAGGTCGAACCGGCGGGTCCACCGGTCGTCGGCCAGGTCGGGCGCGGGGTCGGTGCGGCTGGCGGGCCAGGCCGACACGCAGACGACGATCTCGGCGCCGTCGAGGGCCAGCGACCGGGCCGACTCGGGGAACGCCTTGTCGTAGCAGATCATCATGCCCATGCGCCCGGCCGGGGTGTCGAAGGCCGTGAAGCCGTCGCCCGCCGCGTAGCTGCGGTCTTCGCGGAGCGGCTGGTGGACCTTGCGGTGGTGGCCGAGTACGCCGTCACCGGTCAGGCAGACGACGGAGTTGAACCGCGTGTCGCCGTCGGCCTCGCAGTAGCCGGCGCAGATCACCAGGTCCCCGGCGATGGCGGCCAGGCGCCGGAGCTCCGGGCCGTCGCGGCGCAGCGCGGGCGGCCCGGCGGCCGAGCCGCCGAGGTTGACCAGGTAGCCGCCCAGGCACGCCTCGGGCAGCGCCAGCACCGACACCCCCTCCGAGCGGGCCTTCGACGCCAGGGCCTCGATCGTGGCGAAGCACGCGTCGAGGTCCCGGCCGAACGGGGCGGCGACCGCCGCCAGCCGAATGGTCATGCGTCCTCCTCAGGCCGTTCCGAGTCCGGTGACCGCGCCGGGCACGCCCTCCGTCACCACGCCGTCGGGCCAGCGCAGCCGCACGCCGCTCCCGGCCACGAGCTCACCGCACTCCGCGCCGGTCGCGGGCCCGGCGGGCAGCGCGGGACCGCCGGCGGTGAGCATGGCGAACCCGGGGAAGCAGGTCAGCCAGTCGCCCATGGCGACCCCGGCGGGCCGGGGCACCCGCGCGGGTTCGAGCACCGCGCCGCACCCGCTCGCCTCGGCCAGCATGCCCAGCGTCCCGGCGATCCCGGCCATGGAGACGTCCTTGGCCGCGGCGGGCCGGGCCGCGCCGACCGCGCCGAGCATGGCGCGCAGATCCTCGGTGGTCCGGGTCGAGGTGGAGTCCCACTGCCGCCCGGTGTAGCCGGTCCGCCACCGGCCGCCGAGGTCGGCGGTCAGCCGTACCGGATGCCCCGGACGCCCGCCCCCGCCGGGCACCGGCGACACGGCCCGCCCGAGCGCGGTGACCGAGAGCGCGGCCGGCACCCCGAGCTGGGTGTGGCCGCCGAGGACCGGCACGTCGTAGGCGCTCGACGCGCGCCGCAGCCCGGTCAGCACCCGGGCCGCGAACGAGGCGTCGCGGGCCCCGAGCGCGTCGAGCAGCCCGACCGGGGTCGCGCCCATCGCGGCGAGGTCGTTGAGGTTGACCAGCACCGAGCACCATCCGGCCCAGTCGGGGTCGCGTTCGACCATCGACGGCAGGATCGCGTCGCAGGCCGCGACCACGTCGCTGCCCGGCACCGGCGCGCCGTCGTCGCCGACCCACCCGCGCCCGCCGGGCGAGAGCCCGCGCAGCAGCGGCCCGAGCACGGCCTTCCCGGCGGCGGCGCGGGCCAGCCGCCCGATGGGCCACCGCATCGTGTGGTGGGGCCGCCCGGCGACGCGCACGGGCCGGACCGGCCGCCACCCGAGCCGGGTGAACAGCGGGAGTGCCCGTTCCCGCACGTCCGCCTCGAACCGCAACACCCCGGCGGCCTCGGCGTGCGCGCACGCCGCCCGCACCAGCGCGGCCCCCACCCCGGGGACGCCGCGCAGCGCCGGGTCGACGACGAGCCGCGAGCCGCGCCACCAGCCGATGTCGGGGCCGTCGGGCTCCGGCCCGAGCCGCACCCCGCCCACGACGACCCCGGCGGCGTCCCGGGCCACCAGCACGACGGTGCGCGGATCCTCGTCGCGGTGGTCCAGGTCGTCGTCCTCGAACAGCCCCTGCTCCTCGACGAAGACCCGCCGGCGGAGCAGCCGGTAGGCGTACAGGCAACCACGGTCGGCCGTCGCCTCGACGACGAACCGGGCGGGCGCGGGTGCGAGCCCACCGAGGAGCGCGGGCACGTCGAGCGCGCGGGGGGCGGCGAACGCGGGCGAGCCGGTGAGCAGCACGTCGCAGACGGAGGTCACGCCGTCACCCGCCCGCCGTCGCCAGGGCGCTGCACGCGCCGCAGGCCGCGCACCCCGCGCCCTGCCCGGCGCCGGTCATCCCGGCGCCGCGCAACATCGCGGCCACCCGTTCGGTCACGTCCCTGACCAGTTCCCCCGACGGCGCCGGTACGCCGTCGCGCCGCCCCAGCGTCCCGGCGAGCGGCCGGTAGGGCACCACGAAGGGGTAGACGCCGTGGGCGATCAGCTCGGAGGCCCCCGCGACGAGTTCGTCGGCCGACTCCCCCAGCCCGATGAGCAGGTAGGTCGACACCCGGTTGCGGCCGAAGACGCGGACCGCCTCGTCCCAGGCGGTCCAGTAGTCGGAGAGCGGCGTGCGGGCCTTCCCGGGCGTCCAGCGCCGCCGCACGTCGTCGTCGAGCGACTCGACGTGGATCCCGATCGCGTGCGCCCCGGCCCGCCGCAGCTCCGCGATCCAGGCCAGGTCGGCGGGCGGCTCGCACTGCACCTGGATCGGCAGCCCCGGCACCGCGGCCAGCACGGCCCGGACCGACCGCGCCAGCACCCTGGCCCCGCGATCGGGGCCCGAGGTGGTCCCGGTCGTCATGACCATCTGCCGCACCCCGTCCAGCCGGACCGCCGCGGCGGCCACCTCGGCGAGCTGCGCGGGCGTCTTGGCCGCCACGGTCGCGCCGGAGGCGAGGGACTCCTCCACCGCGCAGAACCGGCAACGTTCCTCCTCGGCGTACCGCACGCAGGTCTGCACCACGGTCGTGGCCAGCACATCGGCCCCGTGGAGCTTGGCGATCTTCTCGTAGGGCACGCCGTCGGCCGTGGCCAGGTCGTAGAACCGGGGCCGGCGGACGGCCCGGACGGCCACGCCCATGTCGGTGCCGCCCAGGTAGAGCCGCCCGTCGCGGACGACGTAGGGGCTGGCGGGGTCGAGGGGCAGCGCTGCGTTGGCGCCGTCGACGAGCAGGTGCCCGTCGTCCGACGGACCGGCTCCCCCGGTCCGCCGTACGGGCGCGTCGAGCCGGACCCCCCGGATGGCCACGTCGACGCGGGTGGAGACGCGGTCGGTCATCAGAACATGTACGTCGAGTTGATGACGGCGCCCTTGCGGGTGTAATGGATCAGCGCGTCCTGGACGTCGAGCGGGTGGGTCGGGATGACCCCCTCGATGAGGTCCTCCTCGCGCGCGCCGTGCAGCGACAGCCCGAACCGGCAGCAGAAGACCTTGCCGCCCTCGGCGATGAACGTCTTCAGCGAGTTGTTGATGTTGTGCTCGCCGGGGAACGCCGAGTTGCCGGTCGTCGGGAAGCCCCGGGTGGCCAGGCAGTTCAGCGACCCCGGCCCGTAGAAGTAGATGGCCGACTCGAAGCCCTTGCGGAGCGCCCGGGTCGCCTGGAGGACGGCCACGAAGCTGACCGACGACTCGTGCGCGATGCCGTGCACCAGGGTGAAGTAGGTCTCGCCGTCTTCGGCCTTGTAGTCGGGGAAGACCTTCGTCTCACCGTAGAGGCTCGACCCGTCGGGCAGCGACGGGTGGGGGATCTCGGTGAGGCTGGCCTGCTCCAGGTCGGTCAGTTCGGTCATGTCGGGGCTCCTATCCATACAGCTTCTCGAAGGTGTCGTGGAAGACCAGCCGGGCCAGCTCGCCGTCCCCCACGGCGGCGCTGAGCCGGGCGTGCTCCCCGGGGTGGTCGCCCCAGGGTTCGTCGCTGGCGAACAGCAGCCGGTCGTGGCCGAAGCCGCGCCGGTCGATCTCCCGGGCCAGCCAGCGCGGGGCGAACCCGATGGCCCAGGAGAGGTCGGTGTAGACGCGCTTGCCGGCCGCGATCCAGTCGAAGAACCTCGACCCGGCCAGCTTGATGTGGCCCGACGCGCCGCCGCCGAAGTGCACGAGGTGGATGGCGACGGCGTCGCCGTACCGTTCGACCAGGTGGGCGATCTCGTCGACGTCGGAGGCGGCGCCGGGCGAGGTGTGGACGTGCACGACCAGGTCCCCGTCGCGGGCGACGGTGAAGATGCGGTCGAGCAGCGCCCGGCAGGAGGGGTCGGCGGGGCGTCCGCCGAGCAGGAAGCTCAGCTTCAGCGCCCGGACCCCGGGTTCGCTGGCGAGCGCGAGCGCGGCCAGCGTGCGCGACTCGTCCGCGGGCCGCGGCGAGACCCACAACCCGGCCCGGATCCGGTCGTCGCGGGCCGCGGCCTCGACGCAGAGGTCGTTGAAGGAGAACGCGACGGCCGGGTCGGGCACGCCGTAGTTGGGGATCACCAGCGCCCGTTCGGTGCCCTCGCGGTCGAGGTCGCGCAGGAGCTCGGTGATGGTGGCGCGGGCGCCGACGTCGGGCCGGACCGGCGGCCCGCCGTAGAAGGGGTGAGCGGGCAGGATCCCCAGGTGGCGGTGGGCGTCTCTGATCATCACGTCCCCAGCAGCTCGGGGTGGACGTGGTAGCCGGAGGCCGCGGGCGCCTGCCCGGCGAGGTGGGCCGAGACGTGCCCGGCGAGGTGCTCGGCGTCGCGGCCGACCCCCACGATGCGGCCGGAGCCCCAGGTGTGCAACCAGGGCAGGCCGAGGAAGTAGAGACCGGGCCAGCGGGTCACCCCGCGCGTGTGGGCGGGGTAGCCGGTCCCGTCGAACACGGGGACCCTGATCCAGGAGTGGTCGCGCCGGAAGCCGGTGCACCAGACGACGGCGGCGATCTCCTCCTCGCGGACCGTCGAGGTCCCCGCCGGTGGCCGCCAGACCGGCACGTAGCGCTCCCCGGCGGGGGCCGAGATCCCGTTCGAGGCGATGTAGGCGTCCACGGAGTCCTGCACGCCCTCGGACACCGCGTCGGCGTGGTCGAGGTTGGCGGCCAGGTCGTCGGCGAAGTGGAGACGGCCCCCGGTGATCCCGGTGAGCCGTCCGTGTAAGCGCATGCCCTGGAGCGCGAAGGCCCGCAGGTCGATGTCCCGGCCGCCGTCGCGCCCGGTCACGTAGTGGTTGGCGCGGGCCCGCACCGCCTCCGGGTCGTCGAACTCGGTGATCGGCCGGTCGTAGTGGCCCATCAGGTCGAGCCACTCGACCACGTCGCGCCCCCGGTAGCGGCGCGCGACCCGGGGCGCGGTCCCGACGGCGAGGTGCACGGTCCGGCCGGCCAGGAACAGGTCCTCGGCGATCTGACAGCCCGACTGCCCGCTCCCCACCACGAGCACCGGGCCGTCGGGCAGGCCGTCCGGGGCGCGGTAGGCGTCGGAGTGCAGCGACGGCACGGTGAGCCGCTCGGCCATCCGGGGCACGACCGGCGTCTGGTAGGGGCCGGTCGCGACCACGACCTGCCCGGCGGTCAGCACGCCCCGGTCGGTGGTGACGGCGAAGCCGCCCTCGACGGCGGTCAGCCGGGTGGCCGTCACGTGTTCGACGACGGGCGGCGCGAACGAGGCGGCGTACCCCTCCAGGTAGGCGACGATCTCCTCGCGCACCATGAAGCCGTCGGGGTCGCCGCCCGCGTAGGGGTGTCCGGGCAGGTCGCACTGCCAGTTCGGGGTGACCAGGCAGAAGGAGTCCCAGCGCCGGGAACGCCACGACTCGCCGACGCGGCCACGCTCCAGCACGACGTGGCCGACGCCCAGGCGGGTCAGGCAGTGGCTCATCGACAACCCGGCCTGGCCGCCGCCGATCACCACCACGGGGTGGGCGGAACCGTCGACTCTCATGCCCCTCAGTGCATGAGCGGGCCGTTGCCGATCGATGTCATCCGGAACAAATCCCCGTCAACGGATGCGCACGCGCCGTGACGGGCGGTCGTTACTTGAGCAACTTGCGGATCTTCTTCTTGGCGCGGTAGCCGTAGCGGAGCACCTTGGGCGGCACCTCGATGCGCAACCGCGCGCGGCGGCGGGCGGCGGCGTGCTGGGGGCCGTCGAGCAGCGACGACGAGGGCGCCAGCGTGCCCGCGCGGGCGCGCTCCACGAGGGCGAGGGTGCGGACGACCCAGTCGTTGTGGGCGGCCTCGTGGAAGTAGTTGGCCGCGCACCACTCGGGGGTCGGGGTGCGGAAGCCGGCCTTGGCGAGGTCGTCGAGCGTGCCGAGCGAGCCGGAGCCCTCGAACACCAGGTTGATCATCTCGGCGCTGACCCCGAAGTCCGACAGCACCAGCAGCGGCACACCCTGGGCGATGGCCTCCAGCGCCGCCGTCGAGGAGACGGTGACGAACCCGTGGGCGCGGGCCAGGTGCTCGTGCATCGGCCCGGCCTCGAACGACAGCAGGCCCGCCGGGACGCGGCCCTCGGCGGCCATGGTGTTCCAGAGCCGCTCGTAGTGGTGCTTCTCGTTGTGGGTCTGGCGTTCGTCGTCGCGGGCCCGCAGCTTGACGACCACCCGCAGGTCGGGCCGGGCCTCGGCGAGCGCCTTCAGCGCCAGCAGCACGCTCTCGCGGTCGTCGCGCCTCACCGGGACCTTGGCCTGGGTGGCGAACACGACGCGGTCGCGCGTCTCCCCTGCCGAGGGGTGGCCGGTCAGGTCGAGGTAGGGCAGCCGCGCCAGCGCCACCTGCCCGCCGCCGCCGAGCCGCTGGGCGATCTCGCCGAACTCCCGCACCTCGCGGCCGGAGTGGAGGATGAACAGGTCGCAGCCGCTGCGGTAGATCCAGGCCTTCTCGGTCGCCGGAACCGAGATGCCCGGCAGCCCGGTGACGAACACGGGGCGCGGCCTCAGCCCGGCGAGCACCTCGCTGACCAGCGCGTCGACGACCGGGCCAGTGCACGACACCAGGATCACGTCGGGCCGGAACCGCTCGGCGGCCTTGCGCAGCGCCCGCGCGCCCAGCGTCGGCACGTCGTGGAAACGGGTGCCGCTCACGGCGGCGGCGATCTGCGACTCCGAGGGGGCGATGGGGGTGCGCACCACGGCGAGTTCGAGCTTCCAGTCGCCGGGCGCCCCTCCGACCAGCCCCGCGGCCCATTTCAGGTAGGAGTCGGAATCGGCCACGGCGAAAACGCGGATCAAGGAGCGACTCTTTCGTGTGCGAAAAGCTGGAGGTGGGAGCGGAGCGAGGGACCCGCCGAGGCGGTCCACCATTCGTCCGGCACGTCGACCGTCTCCACCGAGACGCCGCGTGCCCGCAGCAGGATACGGAGAGAAGTGACCGCCGTCGACGGCAGGCTCAGCACCCGCTGGCCGGGCCGCAGGTCGCGCAGGGTCATCTCGGCGGGGGCGCCGCTCTCGTAGACCGTGACGCCGTCGATGCGGCGGACCCGGTCGAGGTCTCTGGGGTCTTCGCGGCGGTGCGGGTAGTAGGCGACCGGCTCGTCGAGCCCGGTCAGCCACTTCACGTAGGCCTCGCGGTGGATCAGCCCGTTGCGCACCAGGGAGGTGCCCAGCACGACCGTCTTCTCGGCCGGCGGACGCCTGCCGGGCTGGCTGCGCAACCACGGGAAGTCGTGTCGCACGACGGAGGCGCCGAGGGCGCGGACGGCGTCGGCGACCTCGTCGGGCACCGGCAGCGCGGTGAAGACGGTGAGCCGGCCGCGGCGGGCCAGCCGGCGCAGCCGCACCCCGGCGACGGCCCCCATGGCGGTGCGCGCGGTGCCCGGCACGGCGCGGGCGCGCAGCAGCGGGCGGCGCTCGGCGAGGAGTTCGAGCAGCCGGATGGTGGCCAGCCCGTCGTCGACGAGCAGCAGCCGGCGCACCGGGGAGGTCAGGAGACTGAGCTGGACGCGGCCCGAGAAGGCGTCGCCCACCGCCCACGACCGGCCGGGCTTGGGCATCTTCGCCGACGGCTCGGCGAACCGCAGCCCGTCGGGCAGAGCGAGCCGGGAGATCTCGTTGCGGGTCAGCCGAAGCGCGGGCAGGCCCGAACGCGGCACGACGACGGCGTCGTCGCCGAGCAGACCCGCGTGCTGCGCCTCGATGACGCAGAGAAGCTGAAGCGGGGACTCGACCCACGCGACGGACGAACCGCCATTACTCGCAGAACTCTCCATGGACCCGTTCACGACGGGCTCACGGTAGCCGCCGATCGCAACAGGACAGGGAACGACGGGTGAACAGCCGAATACGTGAACCCCCGGATCTCATGTGAATCACTGTCCACGAGGTCTTAGAACGGTGCAACCGGTTGGGAGAATCCACTACGTATCGTGCACGGTCCGGTGCTAAATGTACGTTTTCGCAGGTGTAACAGCGGCAATGATCTGCCCCATGTTGAAGAGGAGTCTCTCCTGCGGCCTCGCCCTGGCCTTCATCGCGGCGCCGCTGACCATAACGCCCGCGACGGCCACGGTGGCCAAGAAGGCCCCTCCGAACGTCGTCTTCATCCTCGCCGACGACCTCGACACGGCCGACCTCCACCGGTTCCCCAACATCTCCCGGCTGGCGTCGAGCGGGACCACGTTCTCCCACTTCTACGTGACGAACCCGTGGTGCTGCCCGTCGCGGTCGTCGATCCTGCGCGGGCAGTACATCCACAGCCACGGCGTGACCAGCAACCGCTTCCCCACCGGCGGCTTCCCGCGGTTCAAGCCGCTGGAGGAGAGCACGATCGGCACCTGGATGAAGGGCGCAGGCTACCGCACGGCCCTGTTCGGCAAGTACCTGAACCAGTATCCGAGCCCCGAGGTGCCACGCACCTACATCCCGCCGGGCTGGGACGAATGGGCGGTGCCGGTCACCAACCTCTACCGCGAATACGGCTACGCCCTCAACGACGACGGCATCATCGTCGAGCGCGGCGAGCAGCCGGAGGACTACCTGACCGACGTGCTGGCCCAGAAGGCCGCCGGGTTCGTGAGCCGCAGTGACCCGTTCTTCCTCTACCTGACCCCCACCGCGCCGCACCGCCCGGCCAACCACGCGCCGCGCCACGCCGACGCCTTCGAGGGGGTCAGGGCGCCGCGCACCCCCTCCTACAACCAGGAGGACGTGTCGGCCGAGCCGCTCTGGGTGCAGCAGCGCGGGCGCATACCGAAGCGGGTCCGGCGCAACATCGACCAGATGTACCGCGACCGGCTGCGTTCCACGGCGGGCCTCGACGACCTGGTCGGCACGGTCGTCTCGGCGCTGGAGCAGGCCGGCAAGCTCGACGACACCTACATCTTCTTCGGCTCGGACAACGGCTTCCACCTGGGGCAGCACCGGCTGCGTTCGGGCAAGACGACACCCTACGAGGAGGACATCCGGGTCCCGATGATCGTGCGCGGGCCGGGGGTGCCGGCCGGGCGGGTCGACACCTCGCTGGGCTCGACGGTCGACCTGGGCCCGACCTTCGCCGAGCTGGCCGGCGCGCAGGTGCCGGGCTTCGTCGAGGGCCGGTCGCTGGTCCCGCTGCTGCAGGGCCGGCGGGTGCCGTGGCGCGACGCGGTGCTGGTCGAGTTCGACAAGCCCGACTACGCGCCCGGCTGCCCGCCCACCTACCGGGCACTGCGCACCGAGACCCACGCCTACGTCGAGTACGCCACCGGCGAGCGCCAGCTCTACGACATGATCGGCGACCCTCACCAGCTCACGAACCTGGCCGCCACCGCCGACCCGGCGCTGATCGCCGGCCTGTCGGGCCGGCTGGCCGCGCTGCACGCCTGTTCGGGGGCGGGTTGCCGGGTCGCCGATACGATTTTGGGCGAACGCTCAGATTTCCCCCCGTCAGGAGTGCAATGGATCGGACCCCGACCCCAGAACGGGCCGCATGTGATCGGCTGAGCCCCGGCTTCGGCCATCTCATCCGGTCGGCCACCGCGCTGGAACGCCTGATCGACAAGGCGCTGCAGGAGGAGGTCGGGATCACCCACGTGATGTTCGAGGTGCTCATGCGCCTCTACCGCGACCACGGCGCCTGCACCGCGATCAACGCCCTCGACCTGACGCTGACCAGCGGGGGGATGACCCGGCTGCTCGACCGGATGGAGAAGGCGGGGCTGGTCACCCGGGGCCGCCACGAGGGCGACCGGCGGGTGACCCTGATCCGGCCCACCGCCCAGGCCTCGGAGATCTTCCTGCGGGCGGTCGACGTGCACGTACGCGTCGTCGACCGCCACTTCGAGGCCCCGCTGTCCGCCGCCGAGCGGGAGACGCTGCGGCGGGCGCTGGCCCGGCTGGAGGAAGTCCTCACGGAATAAATTCAGTTGCGCGGGAAGATATTGCCCGAGCAGAAGGTTGTGGGACCACATGAGTGCCATCACAACCGAGCGCGCCCTCGACGCCGCCGGCCAGGACCTGCTGTTCCGCGACGCCCGGACGGCCAACACCTTCACCGACGAGCCCGTCTCCGACGAGACCGCGCACGCGATCTACGACCTGGTCAAGTGGGGCCCGACCGCCATGAACACCCAGCCGCTGCGCATCGTCTACGTCCGCTCCCCCGAAGCGCGGGCCAGACTGGTCGAGCACATGGCGCCGGGGAACAAGGCGAAGACCGCCGCCGCCCCGCTGGTCGCCGTCCTGGCCGCCGACGTCGACTTCCACGAGCACCTGCCGCGGACGTTCCCGCACTTCCCGGGGGCGAAGGACGCGTTCTCCGACCGTGACCAGCGGGTGGAGTCGGCACGGTTCAACGGCGCTCTGCAGGTGGGCTACTTCATCGTCGGCGTGCGCGCCCACGGCCTGGCCGCCGGGCCGATGGCCGGGTTCGACAAGGCCGCCCTGGAGAAGGAGTTCTTCCCGGAGGGCCGGCACGAGGTACTCGCCGTGGTCAACATCGGCCGGCCCGGCCCGGACGCCTGGTACGCCCGCAACCCCCGTCTCGACCTCCATGAGGCCGTCACCACCGTCTGACCACGCCCGACCCCAAGTGGCCCCTCTCCCAGTGGAGATGGGCCACTTTGTTCTCTATGAACTGGGAGCGCTCCCAACTGCGGGTATGTACTTTTTGTCGATTCATGTCCATTTCTACGCCTCTAACCGTTACCGGAGTAACAGTTAGGTTTCGGCATATTGACGGGTGCGTTGCCCATAGTGGACTCTTCGTGGGAGCGCTCCCAACCTGCTGAGCAGTTCGGGGATCGGCCGGGAGCCACCTTCTGTCACAAATTCGGGAACCACCTGAGAGGGGTCCGGAATGATGAACAACACGCGCCGCGGTGTGCTCGCGGCCGTGGCCGCAGGGGCGCTGGCCTTCACGGCCGCTGCCTGCGGCGGCGATGAGGCACCCGCAGCGGCACCCAGCGCGGGCGGCTCCGCGGCCCCTGCCGAGAAGATCGAGCTCACGCTGAACACCTTCGGCGGCGGCGAGAACTTCGCCTACGACGACGCCGTGGCCCAGTGGAACGCCGCGAACCCGAACGTCCAGGTCAAGTACGTCAACCTGACCGACCGGTTCGAGGACACCTACCTGCCCCAGGTCCTCCAGTGGCTGGAGGCCGGCAGCGGCGCGGGCGACATCATCGGCATGGACGAGGGCGCGATGGGCCTCATGGCCGCCCGCCCGCAGTACTTCGCCGACCTCGGCCAGTACGGCCTCGACAGCCGTAAGGCCGACTTCCCCGCCTACAAGTGGGACACCGGCGTCAACACCGAGGGCAAGCTGTTCGCCCTCGGCACCGACATCGGCGGCATGGCCATGTGCTACCGCACCGACCTGTTCGAGAAGGCCGGCCTGCCGACCAACCGCGACGAGGTCTCCAAGCTCTGGCCGACGTGGAACGACTACCTCGAGGTCGGCAAGAAGTTCAAGGCGAAGGTGCCGGACGCGGGCTTCGTCGACGGCGCCAACACCGTCTACGAGTCGGTGCTGGCCCAGGAGGCCGGCAAGAACGGCGGCCAGATCTACTTCGACAAGGGCCAGCAGCTCATCGTCGACAAGAACCCGGGCGTCAAGGCCGCCTTCGACTACGTGCAGCAGCTCAGCACGGCCGGTCTGACCGCCAAGCTGCGCTCCTGGAGCGAAGAGTGGAACACGGCCATGCAGAAGGGTGGCTTCGCCACCATGGGCTGCCCGTCGTGGATGCTCGGCGTGATCTCCGGCACCTCCGGTGAGGGCAACGCCAAGAAGTGGGACGTCGCGGCGGTGCCCGGCGGCTCCGGCAACTGGGGCGGCTCGTGGCTGATGGTGCCCTCGCAGAGCAAGCACCCGAAGGAGGCCGCCGAGGTCCTCAACTTCCTGACCGGGAAGGAGGGCCAGGTCGCGGCGTTCAAGGAGGGCGGCAACTTCCCGAGCTCGATTCCGGCCCAGCAGGACCCCGCGGTGGCCGAGGCCAAGAACGCCTACTTCAACGACGCGCCGAGCGGCCCGATCTTCGCCGCCTCGGTGGCGCAGCTCTCGCCGGTGTTCTTCGGTGAGAAGCACGCCCAGGTGAAGGCCGCCGTCGGAGAGGTCCTCGTGGGCGCCGACCAGGGCTCGGTCAAGTGGGACGAGGCCTGGACCCGATTCGTGGAGGAGGGCGTGAAGGCCGCGGGCTGACCCCCCGGCCGTGCCCGACCGGCCCCTGCACCGAGGGGCCGGTCACTCACTTGAGCGGCCGGATCCCCCCGGCCGCTCCTTCCACGAAAGGTTGACGATGAGCCTCAGCGTCGACGCGGGCTCCCGGACCCGCACGGTGCCACCCGGGCCCCGGCGGCACGCGCGGCCGCCGGGCGGCCGGAGATTCTGGTCCTGGCTGGACCTGCGGGCCACTCCCTATTTCTTCGTCTCGCCCTACTTCATCCTGTTCGCGATCTTCGGCATCTTCCCGCTGATCTTCACCGCCTGGGTCTCGCTGCACGACTGGCAGCTCGCCGGCGACAAGACGTTCATCGGCCTGGAGAACTACACCGAGCTGCTCGCGGACGACAAGTTCTGGAACTCGGTGCTCAACACCGTCGGCATCTTCGTGATCGCGACGGTGCCGCAGCTGCTGCTCGCGCTGCTGCTGGCCAACGCACTGAACAAGAAGCTGCGCGGCCGGCTGGTGCTGCGGCTGAGCGTGCTCGCGCCGCTGATCACCTCGGTGGTGGCGGTCGCGGTCGTCTTCACCCAGCTGTACGGCCGTGACTACGGCATCGTCAACTGGGTGCTGGGCTGGTTCGGGGTCGACCCGATCCACTGGCAGAACCAGAAGTGGTCGTCGTGGATCGCCATCGCGACCATGGTCGACTGGCGCTGGACCGGCTACAACGCGATCATCTACCTGGCCGCGATGCAGACGATCCCCAAGGACCTCTACGAGGCCGCCGCGATCGACGGCGCCTCCCCCCGCCGCCAGTTCTGGGGCATCACGGTCCCGCTGCTCAAGCCCACGATCATCTTCACCGTCATCGTCTCGACGATCGGCGGTTTCACCCTGTTCGCCGAACCGGTGATGTTCGGCGCCGGCCTGATGACCGGCGGCACGACGGGCCAGTTCCAGACGGTGGCCATGTTCATCGTCAAGGAGGGCTTCCGGGACTTCCAGTACGGCTACGCCGCGGCCGCGGCCTGGATCCTGTTCCTGCTCATCATGATCACCGCGTTGATCAACTTCGCCATCGTCCGCGGCATCGGGAGATCACGATGACGACGATCACACATCGGGCGCCCCGGGCCCCGCGCCCGACCGAGGCCGGCACCTCGCGGCTCGACCCGTTCCGCGCGTCCGTCCTGACCAAGGCGAGCCTCGGCCTGGCCATCTTCCTGTCGATCTTCCCGATCTACTGGATGATCGTCATCGCGACCCGCACCAACGAGGACGCGCACAGCATGCCGCCGCCGCTGATCCCGGCCGGCAACCTGGGCGACAACATCAGGGCCGTCTTCGAGGCCGAGAACGCCCACTTCATGACGGGCATCGTCAACTCGATCATCATCGCCTGCACGGTGACGATCGGCATCGTGATCATCTCGACCCTGGCCGGGTTCGCGTTCGCCTCGCTCACCTTCAGGGGCCGCAACCTGCTGCTGCTGTCGGTCGTGCTGACCATGATGGTGCCGCTCCAGCAGATGGGCATCGTCCCGCTCTACCAGATGATGGTCACCCTGGGCTGGACGAACACCCTCAAGGCGGTCATCCTGCCGTTCCTCGTGAACGGTTTCGGGGTGTTCCTCATGACGCAGTACACGCGCCAGGCCGTACCGAGGGAACTGGTCGAGGCCGCGCGGGTCGACGGCGCGAGCACCCTGCGCATCTGGTGGAACGTCGCGGTGCCGGCGGTCCGGCCCGGCATGGCGGTGCTGGCGATCCAGACGTTCATGCTGATCTGGAACGAGTTCCTCTGGCCTCTCATCGTGCTCACGCCGGACAATCCGACTGTGCAAGTCGCGCTGAGGGCTCTGAACGACCGTTACTCGACCAACTACGTGCTCATCTTCGCGGGCACGACGGTCTCGATCATTCCTCTTCTGCTGGTATTCGTCTTTTTCGGCCGCCAGATCATCGGCGGACTCATGGAAGGTGCGGTCAAGGAGTGACCCAGAACACAGAGACCCAGATCGACACCCCTGGTCTGGTCTTCCCCACCGGCTTCGTCTGGGGCAGCGCGACGTCGGCCTACCAGATCGAAGGCGCCCTCACGGCCGACGGCCGCGGCCGTTCCATCTGGGACACCTTCGTGGCGCAACCCGGGCGGGTCGTCGAGGGCGACGACGCCTCGGTGGCGATCGACCACTACAACCGCTACCGCGACGACGTGCGGCTGATGGCCGACCTGGGGCTGACCGCCTACCGGTTCTCGGTCTCCTGGACCCGCATCCAGCCCGACGGCAAGGGCGAGGTCAACACCAAGGGCCTCGACTTCTACAAGCGGCTGGTCGACGAGCTGCTCTCCTACGGCATCTCGCCGTGGGTGACGCTCTACCACTGGGACCTGCCGCAGGCCCTGGAAGACGACGGAGGGTGGCCGTCGCGCGACCTGTCGAAGCGCTTCGCGGACTTCGCCGCCGTCGTCCACGGCGCCCTCGGCGACCGGGTGGCCAACTGGGCCACGGTCAACGAGCCGTGGTGCGCGGCGTTCCTCGGCTACTCCTCGGGCGAGCACGCCCCCGGCCGCCGGGTCCCGGCGGAGTCGATCAAGGCGGCCCACCACCTGAACCTGGCCCACGGCCTGGCCGTCCAGGCGATGCGGGCCCAGCGCGCCGACACCCGGATCGGCGGCTGCGTCAACCTGTACGCGATCAGCCCGCAGACCGACAGCGAGGCCGACCGCGACGCCGCCCGCCGCATCGACGGCGTGCAGAACCGCTTCTTCCTCGACGCCATCATGCGCGGCCGCTACCCGCAGGACGTCCTCGACGACCTGACGCCGCTGATCGCGCCGGAGGAGTACATCAAGGACGGCGACCTGGAGCTGATCGCGGCCCCGCTCGACATGCTGCTGATCAACTACTACAGCCGCTTCACCGTCACCGGCGCCGAGGGCGGCACCAAGTCGGCCTCGGCGGCCCCCACCGACACCGGCTCGGCGTGGCCCGGCAACGAGCACGTCGGCTTCGTCAACGGCGGCCGTCCGGTCACCGGCATGGGCTGGGAGGTCGACGGCGGCGGCCTGTTCGAGGTCCTCACCCGCCTGCGCGACGAGTACCCCGCCATCCCTCTGTACATTTCAGAGAACGGCGCCGCCTACGACGACGTGGTCACCGAAGACGGCGCGATCCACGACGTGGAACGCCAGGCCTACATCGACACCCACCTGAGGGTCTGCCACCAGGCCATCGAGGCGGGCGTGCCGCTGGAGGGCTACTTCGCCTGGTCGCTGATGGACAATTTCGAGTGGGCGTGGGGTTATGGCAAGAGATTCGGCCTGGTGTACGTGGACTACCCAACCCAGACGCGCATCCTGAAAGATAGCGCTCTCTGGTACGCCGAGACCATCCGGCACGGGGGCCTCCGGGGTCCGGCACAATAGCGTGAACGTGGTGAGGGGGCAGGACTGATGAACGGGGACCGCCGCTCGGTCGCGAGGCCGACGCTCGAAGCCGTCGCCGCGCGTGCCGGAGTCGGGCGAGGAACGGTTTCACGGGTCATCAACGGCTCGCCGAAGGTGAGCGAGAAGGCCCGCGACGCCGTCCTGCTCGCGATCGACGAACTCGGATACGTCCCCAACCGGGCGGCCCGCACCCTCGTCACCAACCGGACCGACACCATCGCCCTGGTGGTGTCGGAATCCGAGCAGCGCGTGTTCGACGAGCCCTACTTCGCCGGCCTGATCAGGGGAATCGGGTCGGCGCTGGCCGAGACGGGCCTCCAGCTCATCCTGAGCATGGCCCAGAACCGCAACGAGCACGACCGCCTGGAACATTATCTGACCGGGCAGCACGTCGACGGCGTCCTGCTGACCTCGGTCCACGGCGCCGACCCCCTGCCGGGACGTCTCGAAGAGCTGGGTGTGCCCACCGTCCTCGGTGGCCGCCCCGTGGGGCTCAACCCCTACAGCTACGTCGACATGGACAACCGGGCGGGGGCCCGGCAGGCGGTCAAATACCTTCTCGGCAAGGGCCGCACCCGCATCGCGACCATCGCCGGTCCCCAGGACATGGGCGTGGGCGTCGACCGACTGGCCGGCTACCGCGACGCCCTCCTCGCGACCGGCCTGACCGAACGCGTCGCCTACGGAGACTTCTCCGAAGAGAGCGGCTCGACCGCGATGCGCGAACTGCTCGACCGCCACCCCGACCTCGACGCCGTGTTCGCGGCCTCCGACCCGATGGCGGTCGGCGCGCTGCGGGTGCTGCGCGAGCGGGGGTGCGCGGTGCCGCAGGACGTCGCGCTGATCGGCTTCGAAGACTCGAAGGTGGCCCTGCACACCGAGCCGCCGCTGACCAGCGTCCACCAGCCGACCGAGGCGATGGGCCGGCAGATGGTGCAGCTCCTGGTCGCCCGCATCAACGGCGAGCCGCTGGAGCAGCCGGTCGTCATCCTCGACACCCACCTGGTGATCAGGGCGTCGACCTGATCAGCCGGTGGTGAAGAAGGCCGGGTAGCCGGCGCAGCTCGCACCCTCCAGCCGCAGGGCCGAGGAGATCTTGTCGTTGAACTTGAACTGCTGCGCGCTGAGGTTCGGCACGGTCTCGCCGGGCCTGATGCAGTAACGGCGGTCCTGGTAGTTCTTGTCGTCGAAGACGACCCAGGCCCTCCAGTCGTTGTTGATCAGCGAACTGGTCTTGTCGTTGAACGTGGGGAACTCCGGCTTGGAGACCTGCCGGTAGACCCAGAACTGGCCGAGCTCGTTCCATTCGAGCGTCTGCACCGGGACCTTCGCGCCCTCGTAGCCCGCGTCGTCGAACAGATAGAGCGTCCGGAAGTCGAGCGTGACGGCCTGGGCGGGGCTCGCGGCGCCCAGGACGCCCAGCGCCACGACGGCCGCGCCGAGAAGCCGCTTGCTGATGATGGACATGATTCCTCCTTGAGACGGTGTCTGCGGAGGAGTCTGCCGATCACGCCTTGGAGGCCGCTTGTGCTTCCTTCAAGCGGCGGGCCCAAGCGGCCGGCCCGGCTCTCCCGACCGGACCGGCCGCTCGACTGGGAGGTCAGCTCATCGCGACCAGGACCCGGCGGGAGCCGGTGAAGGGCCGGCGGCCGTGGCCGACCAGGACGTTGTCGATCAGCAGCACGTCGCCCGTCCGCCAGTCCACGTCGACGGCGTGCTCCAGGCCCCGGTCGCGCACCTGGATCACGTGGCCGGGCGGGATCGGCGTGCCGTCGGCGTACTGGACGGACTGCGGTAGGTCCTCCGGCGGCATGATCTCGGCGAGCATCATCGCGGTCTCGTCGCCCAGGGACGCCGGGTGCCACTGGTCGGACTGGTTGAACCAGACCTCCGCCCCCGTCACCGGGTGGCGGGTCGTCGCCGGGCGGACCTGGGTCACCCGCAGCCCGCCGTCGGACCGCCACGTCCACTCGGCGGCGGAGGCGTCGAGGAAGGCCTCGACCGCCTTCTTGTCCGAGGTCTCGAACGTCTCCTGCCAGCTCTTGCCGAGACCCATCCCCCCGTGCAGGTTCTGGGTGTAGCGCACGCCCTTGGCGAACGCCTCCCGGACCGGCGGATCGAGGGACTCCAGCCACGTCACGCCGTCGACGACCGGGGTCGCGCCGCCCGACTCGGCGGCCTTGGCGCAGAAGAACATCAGCCGCGACGGCCACGACGCGGCGTAGGACAACTCGTTGTGCATGGAGATCGTGTACTCGGCCGGGTACTCCGTCGAGGTGTACACGTTCTGGCCGACCTTGGTGCGCGGGGAGTTGCCGTGGACGTAGGCCAGCCGGTTCGGCAGCAGCAGGTCCATCGGCGCGTCCAGGGCGGCCTCGGTCACGCCGAAGCCGCGGAAGACCAGGGCCTTCTTCTCGACCAGCAGGTCGTCGACGGGGGTGTCGCGGAGGAACTCGGCCAGGGGCCGGCCGTCGCCGGGTAACTCATGGGGTTGCCAGCTCATCGGGATCCTTTTCGGAGGTGGCGTCGGAGCGCTTCGCGCTGGGATTCCGTGAGGACGGGACGAGCCGGGCGCGGCGGGCCGAGGAGCGAGGCGACGAGGGCCGCCGCTCTCGTGACGCCCGCCGACGGATCGAGGTCCTCGGGTGCTGCCGGCCGCTCCCCCGATGCGAGCAGATCGCGCAGCGTTTCCCCCGCCTCGGGCCATTTCCCGGGCGGAAGCCATCGTGCCAGCCCGAGTTTGGCGAGCCGGGCGGCGTTGTCGGGACGGTCGGCGCCGTCGGCGAGCACCAATTGCGGGGTGCCGGCCATCAGCGCGCGGGTGAGGGTGCCGATGCCGCCGTGGTGCACGACCGCCCTGACTTCCGGCACGACCTGGTCGAACGGCAACCGTCCGAACCAGCGCACCCCTTCGGGCAATGGCGTGGGCAACAATTCGGGATAGGGCGTGACGACCACGGCCGGAAATCCCTCGACCGCTTTCAGGGCGGAGGCGTAGAAGGCCTCGTTCAGCATGCGGCCGGTGCCGCCCGAGACGAGGACCGGTCGATCGGCGACGACGTCCGGAGAGAACGTTTCCCGGGAGGCGGCGTCGGGCACCGCGAAACCGGCGAGTTCGAATCGGGCCGGGGATTTCGTGCCCGCCTGGTCGAACCAGCGGGGCCACAATCCGATGTCCATGGTCGCGCCGGCGAACCAGCCGTGCCAATCGGTTATCGGCGGCAGGCCCAGGTCGTCCCGGACGGACTGGAAGCCCCCGGCGAGTTCGGTCGCGTACATGTGGGCGGCCAGGCGCGCGCCCATGACCTGGATCGGGGAGACCGCGACCCAGGCGACGGGGCAGCCGAGCAGTTCGGCGGCGAACCGGACCGACAGGGCCGAGGTGTGCCGGCCGACCAGGACGGTCCGGCCCGGCTCGTGCCGTTCGGCGATGGCCTTGACCTCGAAGGCGAGCTGCTCGAACAGGCCGTTGCGCTCGTAGAAGGCGAGCCAGCCGAGGCCGCCGCGGGTGTCCATGAGCTGGGCGGTGTCGGCCTGGTGGCGGGCGAACTGCTCGGCGGTGTCGATCGCGGTGAAGTCGAGGCCGGCCGCCGCCGCGCGGTAGGGCGCGTGCGTGATCAGGGTCACCTCGTGACCCTGGCGGCGGAGCTCGGACCCGAGCCGGACGAAGGGCATCACGTCGCCGTCGGTGCCATGGGTGACGGCGATTATCCTCGGCACGCCACCCGCCCGGCGCCCGGAATTTCGGCTGACAGTGAGCTGCGCATGAAAGTTTCTGTTCCCTTGCATCGGTGGCGGCCGGTGGGTGATACTCCGACTGAGAAAGCGCTCTCTTGTTCCCGGATGCCCGTCCTGGAATGCCACCAAAGAAGCAGTAGCGACATGTTCCTGTCAACGGTGATCCCGCATAATGGAACGGCCGCTTCCAGTGCTCCGGGAATGCGGGACAGCCTCGGGGTCGTGACTTTTTTTAAGTTCTATACTATGCTGCTGCCGGATGTCTGACCTGCATGCCGGCAGAACGAAGGAGGGCTACTCGCTTACTCATGGGTAATTCGCGGGTAAGCCGGCATTCCCCAGTGGGGCGCGGCGCGCACTTGCGCGCGGCGAATAGGTTCGATTAATCTCTTGTGGGGGTGCGGTGGGAGCGCTCCCATAACGGTTAATTGGGTTCCGCAAGTTTCTGCAACTCAGCGCAACATTAGGATGGCGCTTATCGCGCCGGCCTTTTTCGGGTTGCCTTGGACCGTTCAAAGAAAGGCCACTCCGTGGCAGTGACGTCCACATCCACACCCGAGTCCGTGCCCCGTGGCTCCCTCGGCGGGCTCTCCCCCGCGCGCCGGGCGGCACTCGCCCGCCTGCTCACCGCGCGCCCCAAATCCCCCATCCCCGTCGTGCCGCGCGACCAGGGCCCCCTCGCCTGCTCCTTCGAGCAGCGGCAGATGTGGCTCGGCGCGCAACTCGACGGCGCGGCCCCGGCGCCCAACGCCACCCTGGGGCTCCGGCTCGACGGCCCCCTCGACGTCCCGGCGCTGACCGCCGCCCTCGACGCCCTGATCGCCCGACACGAGAGCCTGCGTACCGTTTACGCGACTCCCGGCGACCAGGCCGCGAGCGACGGCGAACCGCTCCAGACGGTGCTCGATCCGTTCCCCATGCCGCTGGAGTTCCACGGCGCCCCCGACCTCGCCGCGGAGATCACCGCCGAGGCGGTGACCAGGCGGTTCGACCTGCGGACCGGGCCGGTCGTGGCGGCGACGCTCATCCGGCTGGCCGAGCGGTCGCACGCCCTGCTGGTCGTGTGCCACCACATCGCCGCCGACGGCTGGTCGATGGGGATCCTGGCCGACGAACTGGCCACCCTCTACCGCGAGGCGGTGGACGGTGAACCGTCCCCGCTGCCGGCGTTGCCGGTCCAGTACGCCGACTACGCCGCCTGGTCCCGTGCCGAGCTGACCCCCGAGACGCTCGGCCGCCGCACCGCCTACTGGCGGGCCACGCTCGACGGCGCGCCCGCGGTCGACCTGCCGGTGCGGCGGGAGCGGCCGGTTCCCGGCGGGCGGCGTACCAGCACGAACTGGAGCCTGCTCGCCCCGGGCACCCTGGCCGCGCTGCAAGCGGCCGGAGGGCCGGGCACGACGCCGTTCACCGCCCTGCTGGCGGTGTTCTCGATGTTGCTGGCCCGCTACACCGGCGCCGAGGGGGTCACCCTGGCGACCACGAACGGCGGGCGCCGGCGGCGCGAGCTCGAAGGCGTCGTCGGCTGCTTCGTGAACGCGGTGCCGATCCACGGCGACCTGTCCGGCGATCCGTCCTTCCCCGAGGTCGCGGCCCGGATCAGGGCGGCCGTCGGCGGCGCGCTGAGCAACCCGCTGCCGCTGTCGGTGCTGGCCGACGCCGTCGACCTGAAGCTGCCGGTCAGCTTCTCGTTACGCGGCTTCCGCGACCAGCGCGGCGACTGGCCCGGCCTGACCGCCTCGATCTGGGACCACGAGGTCGACCACCAGGGCTACGAGTTGTCGCTGCTCGTCCACCTCGACGGCGACGTCACGGGGCTCGACTTCACCTACCGGCGCGACCTGCTCGACGACGACGTCGTCGACCGCATGGTGGGCCACTACCACCACCTCGCCGCCCAGATCGCGGCGAACCCGGCGGCCACGCTGGCCGAGCTCGACCTGGTGACCCCGGAGGAGCGGGAGACGATCTTCGGGACGTGGAACGACTCGGCGCGGCCGTACCCGGAGAGAGCGCTCCCTTTGTTGCTGGCCGAGCACCGGGACTCGACCGCGACGGCGGTCCGGTTCGGCGGCCGGGACACCTCCCACGCCGAGCTGCACGCCCGCGCCAACCAGATCGCCCGGCGGCTGCTCGCCGAGGGGGTCACGCCGGAGAGCACGGTCGGGGTGCTGCTCGACCGCTCCCCCGATCTGATCGCGTCGCTGCTGGGCGTGTGGCTGGCCGGGGCGGCGTACGTGCCGATGGACCCGGCGTTCCCGCCGCAGCGCATCGCCGACATGCTGGAGACGGCGGGCACGACGCTGGTGCTGACCGAGCGCGGGTACGTCTCCCGGTTCGACGGCCCCACGGTCGTCGAGGTCGCCTCGATCGACGGCGACACCACCCCCGTCGACGTCGAGCCCGACCTCGACCGGCTGGCCTATCTCATCTTCACCTCGGGCTCGACCGGGAAGCCGAAGGGCGTCCAGGTCACCCACCGGGGGCTGGTCAACCACGTGTGGTGGGCCGTCGAGGAGCTCGCCTCCCGGGGCGAGGGCGGCGCGCCGCTGCTCGGGTCGGTCGCCTTCGACCTGGTCGTGCCCAACCTGTGGGCGCCGCTCGTGACCGGCCAGGCCGTGACGGTCCTCGACCAGGACTTCGACATGGGCGAGCTCGGCGAGCTGCTCAGCGGCCGGGACTTCAGCTTCGTCAAGCTCACCCCCGGACACCTGGAGGTGCTGGGCCATCAGCTCGACGACGCCCGCGCCGCCGCGCTGGCCGGGGTGATCGTCGTGGCCGGGGAGGCCCTCCCCGGTTCGCTCGCCGACCGCTGGCTCGAGATCCTCGGCCCCGGACGGCTGATCAACGAGTACGGCCCCACCGAGGCCACCGTCGGCACGTGCGTCTACCCGGTCACCCACCGGCAGCACCACGAGGTCGTCCCCATCGGGGCGCCACTGCCCAACATGCGCATGTTCGTTCTCGACCCGCACCGCCGCCTGCTTCCCGCCGGCGTCCCGGGCGAACTGTACGTCGGTGGCGTCGGCGTCACCCGCGGCTACGTGAACCGACCGGACCTGACCGCCGAACGGTTCGTGGAGTTCGAGGGTGAACGCGTCTACCGGACGGGCGACCGGGTCCTCTGGCTGCCCGACGGCAACGTGGCGTTCCTCGGCCGGTTCGACGACCAGGTGAAGATCCGCGGGTACCGCATCGAGCTGGACGAGGTCAGGGCCGCGCTCCTCGACCATCCGGGGGTGCGGGACGCGGTGGCGGCGGTGCACGAGGAACGGCTGGTGGCCTACTACGTGCCGGTCGCCGGTCCGGTGCGGGGCCTGGACGAGCACTGCGCGCTCCGGCTCCCGGAGTACATGGTCCCGGTGGTGTTCACCGAGCTCGACCGCATGCCGCTCAACGCGAACGGCAAGGTCGACCGCAGGGCGCTGCCCGCCCCCCAGGTCACCGCCTCCGCGGGGAGGGAGCCGGGCACCGAGACGGAACTCCTCATCGCGGGCGTCTGGAAAGAGGTCCTCAACGTCGAGACCATCGGCGTCGACGACGACTTCATGGCGCTGGGCGGCCACTCGCTGCTGCTCATCCGCATGATCGCCAAACTCCGCCAGACGATGCCGGACAAGCCGGTCAGCGTGGTCGACGCCCTGGCCAACCGGACCGTAGCGGCCCTCGCCGCGCTGGTCGACGGGCCGGAAGAGGAGGAGAAGGGCCTGCTGGTCCGGCTCACCAAGCCGATCGCCGCCCCGGCCATGACCCTGGTCTGCGTGCCCTACGGCGGCGGCAGCGCGGTCGTCTACCAGGCGCTCGCCGACGCGCTGCCGAAGGGCGTCGCGCTCCAGGCCGTCGCCCTCCCCGGGCACGAACTCGGCGTCGACGAGGAGATCCTGCCCTTCGACGAGGCCGCCGGGAGGATCTGCGCGGAGATCCTGGCCAAGGTCAAGGGCCCGCTGGTGCTGTACGGCCACTGCGTCGGCAGCGCCCTCACGACCGAGATCGCCCGCCGCGTCGAGGCGGCCGGCCGGGAGATCGACGCCGTCTACATCGCCGGCAGCTTCCCGTTCGCCGTCCCGACCAAGGGCCTGAGCGGCCTGCTGAACAAGCACTACTTCAACAACCGCCGGCTGCGGAACAACAACTCCGAGGCCAACTGGCTGCGCGCCATCGGCGCCGACCTCGACGGCCTGGGCGCCGAGGAGGTCGAGCGCATCGTCACGACCATGCGCTCCGACGCCAAGGCGGGCGAGGCCTACTTCACCCGGCTGATCGACGAGGGCGCGACCCCGCTGACCGCCCCGGTCGTCTCGATCGTCGGCAGCCGCGACCCGATCACCGACTTCTACGAGGAGCGCTACCGCGACTGGCACGTCACCGCCAGGACGACGGCGCTCGTGGTGATCGACGAGGCCGGCCACTACTTCCTCCGCTACCGGGCCGCGGAACTGGCGAGGATCATCACCGCCGTCCACACCGACCTCGACGGCCCCCACGCCGCCGAGACGTGGCGCAAGGAGGCGGTCTCCCGCGAGGCGCCGCCCGTCGAGGCCACGCTGGGCCGGTTCCTGCGGGTCGCCGCCGGCCAGACCGTGTCGATGGTCGGCACGGCCATGACCGAGTTCGCCGTCCCGATCTGGGCCTACCTGAAGACCGGCTCGCTGCTGCAGTTCAGCCTGTTCGCCATCATCGCGCTGGTGCCGGGCCTGGTGCTCTCGCCGCTCGTCGGCGCGCTGGTCGACCGGAGCGACCGGCGCAGGGCGATGCTCGTCGGCGACGGCGCCTGCCTCGGGCTGCAGGCGCTCATGCTGGGGCTGCTGCTCACCGACACCCTCCCGATGCCCGCGCTGTACGGAATCCTCGTCCTGCTCAGCGTGGCGCTCACGGTGCAACGCCTGGCCTGGGCGTCGGCCGTGCCGCAACTGGCTCCCAAGCACTATCTCGGCCACGCCGGCGGCGTGCTCCAGCTCGGCAACGCGATCGGCCGGCTGATGGTCCCGCTGTTCGCGGTCGGGGTGCTGGCCGCGATCGGCCTGAACGGGATCCTGATCGCCAACGTCGTCTGCTACCTGTTCGCCGTCGCCGTCACCCTGTTCACGCCGTTCCCCAGGGCCATGGCCTGGACCCGGCGGGAGACGGTCGGGGCGGAGATCCGCAACGGCTTCCGCTACCTGTGGCGGCGGCCGGGCCTGCGGGCGATGGCGATCACCATGTTCGTCGTCAACTTCTTCCTGTTCACCGCGTTCACGATGATCTCGCCGCTGGTGCTCTCGATGGGCGACCTGGGCGACACCGGGACCGTGGCCGTGGTCGCCGCCGCCGGGGCGGTGGCGGGCGGGTTCGTGATCTCGATCTGGGGCGGCCCGCGCCGCCGCCGGATGTTCGGCATGCTCTCGGCCGTGGCCGTCGTGGCGCTCTTCGCCTTCTCGATGGGCCTGCGGCCGTGGTTGCCGCTGGTCGCGCTGGGGGCGGCCGGGATGGCGCTGTTCATGACGATCAGCGACGGCATCTGGATCACGATCATCCACTCGAAGGTGCCGCAGCGCTACCACGCCCGCGTGATCGCCATCAACCAGATGCTGGCCATGTCGACGCAGCCGATCGGCCTGGCCGTGCAGGCCTGGCTGGCCGGGCTGGTGTTCGTCCCGCTGCTGCGCGAGGACGGCGCGCTGGCCTCGACGGTCGGCGCCGTGATCGGCGTCGGCGAGGGGCGCGGCATCGGCCTGCTCTACCT
Source organism: Herbidospora yilanensis (assembly GCF_001570565.1). Classification (GTDB taxonomy): domain Bacteria; phylum Actinomycetota; class Actinomycetes; order Streptosporangiales; family Streptosporangiaceae; genus Herbidospora; species Herbidospora yilanensis. The sequence continues at coordinate 175,616 of NZ_BBXE01000020.1, forward strand.
GATCTGCGGCCTCGCCATGGCCGTCACGATCGTGATCGCACTGAGGCACCGGGCGCTCCGGAACTTCGACCGGGACACCCCGGACGCCGAACCCGACGATTTGGTCGGTCTCGCAGAACTGAAGGGAACCTCCGCATGACCCCCACCGAATCCGCCGTCGCCGAGATCTGGACCGAGCTGCTCGGCCAGGCCCCGCCGTCGGTCGACGACGACTTCTTCGAACTCGGCGGCCAGTCGCTGACGATGGTCCAGTTCCTGGCCCGGGTGGAGGAGCAGTTCGGCGTCGAGTTACCCATCGACGTGTTGTTCTCGTCCGGGTTCACCGTCGCGGAGGCGTCCAAGGCGATCGACCAGGGCCGGATCGCGGCCGTGGACGACGACGAGCTGGCCGCCCTGCTGAAGCAGCTCGACGGCATGTCGGACGACGAGATCAACGAACTGCTCTCCGACAACGCATGAGAGTCCTGCTCGCCCAGAACATGTTCCACCTCCCCAGCCACGGCGGGGCGAACAAGTCCAACCGGATCATGATGGAGCAGCTCGCGGCGCGCGGGCACGAGTGCCACGTCGTGGCGCCGATGAGCGGGGAGCTTCGTTCGACGTCCGCCGACGACCACGTGGCCTATCTCAGGGGTCTCGGCGCGGAGGTGACGTCGGCCGGTTCCGACGTGCTGGTCTACGACCACAACGGGGTGCGGGCCCACGTGGCGACCCGCGCCTCCCTGCTCGCGAAGCTGATCGGCGAGGTGGCCGCCGAGGTCTCCCCCGACTGGACCCTGGTCCCGTCGGACGACCCCGGGCTGATCGTGCTCGGGGCCGCGCTGCGGGCGGCCCCGGAGCGGGTCGTCTACCTGGCGCACACGCTGCAGCAGTTGCCGTTCGGGCCCGGGGCGTTCTATCCGAGCGCGGCCGGGACCCGGATGGTGAAGCTGGCGGCGTCGGTCGTGGCGGTGAGCCAGGCGGCGGAGACGTACCTCCAGAAGTGGGGCGACATCTCGTCCACACTGATTTATCCGCATATTTACGGAGATCCGGCAGAACTGGCCGGCGGAGACCTGATCACGATGATCAACCCGTGCGGCTACAAGGGCCTGAGCGTGCTCCTCGGCCTCGCCGACGCGCGGCCCCGCCTGCGGTTCCTGGCCGTGCCGACCTGGGGCACCACCGCCGACGACCTCGACGAGCTGAAGCGCCGGCCCAACATCGAGATCGGCCAGCCCTCCGACGACATCGACGACATCCTGTCGCGGGCGAAGGTCCTGCTCATGCCCTCGCTCTGGGACGAGACCTTCGGGTACGCCTGTGTCGAGGCCATGGCCCGGGGCGTCCCGGTGATCGCCAGCGCCGTCGGCGGCCTGTCGGAGGCCAAGCTCGGCGTGCCCTACTCGGTCCCGGTGCGCGGCATCGAACGTTACGAGTCGGTCGGCCGGGCCCGGCCCGTCCCGGTCGTCCCGGAGCAGGACCTCGGCCCCTGGCTGAACGCCCTCGACCCCGTGACGGGCGACGAGGCGCTGCATCGCCACCTGGCCCGCCGGTCGAGGAAGGCCGCGCTCGACTTCATCGGGTCGCTCGACGCCGGCGCCCTGGAAGCCCACCTGACCACCCTGCGGCCCAACCGCCGCCTCGCCGCGCTGGCCGCGCTCGCGGCGGCCCGTGCCAAGGAGTCCCAGTCATGATCGGAGCGGTGCGGGAACGCACCCTGACGCCCGTCTCGGAAGCCGACCTGTCGCGGATGTTGCGGATCCGGCACTTCGAGAAGGCCCTGCTGCGCCTGTTCGAGCAGGGCCGCCTCAACGGCACCACGCACACCTGCCTCGGCCAGGAGCACGTGCCCGTCGCGGTCAGCGCCCTGCTGCGGCCCGAGGACCACGTGTTCAGCAACCACCGGGGGCACGGCCACTTCCTGGCCCGCTACGACGAGCCGCACGCCCTGCTCGCCGAGATCACCGGCCGCGAGGGCGCGCTCTGCAACGGAGTGGGCGGCAGCCAGCACATCTACCACGAGCGGTTCCTGTCGACCGGCGTCCAGGGCGAGTCGCTCCCGGTCGCGGTCGGGGTCGCGCTGAGGCACCGGCGGACCGGCGACGGGATCGTGTGCGCGTACATCGGCGACGGCACCTGGGGCGAGGGGTCGGTGTACGAGGCCCTGAACATGGCCCAGCTCTGGGGCGCCCCGCTGCTGGTCGTCGTCGAGCACAACCGGATCGCCCAGTCGACGCCGACGGCCCGCCAGATGGCCGGGTCGATCGCGGGCCGCTGCGCCGGGTTCGGCGTCCGGCACGAACGGGTCGAGTCGGTCGACGTCAACGTGGTGCGCGGCGCGCTGGCGCCGCTGGTCGACCACGTGCGGCGGGAGAAGCGCCCGGCCGTGTTCGAGGTGTCGGTGCACCGGGCCGGGCCGCACAGCAAGGGCGACGACACCCGCACCGCCGCCGAACTGGCCGAGGCCGCCGCCGGCGACTGGTACCCGCACTACACCCGCGACTTCCCCGCGCAGGTCGCGGCGCTGGAGGAGATCGAGCGCGCGTTCATCGACGCCGCGGTGGAGAACGTGCTGGCCCGGCCCCTGTCGGAGTGGTCATGAGAGTCGCCGAACACCTGAACCGGTCGCTGCACTCGCTGATGGAGAACGATCCGTCGGTCCACCTGCTGGGCGAGGACGTCTCGGACCCGTACGGCGGCGCGTTCAAGATCACCAAGGGCCTGTCGGACCGCTTCGGCCCGCGCGTGATGTCCACTCCCCTGTCCGAGGGGGGCATCGTCGGCGTCGGCGCCGGGCTGGCCCTGGCCGGCGACCGGGCCATCGTGGAGATCATGTTCGGCGACTTCGCCACGCTGGCCTTCGACCAGCTCGTGAACTTCGCGGCCAAGTCGACGACCATGTACGGCCGTCCGGTGGACGTGCCGCTGATCGTGCGCCTCCCCACCGGCGGCCGGCGGGGCTACGGGCCGACGCACAGCCAGAGCCTGCAGAAGCACTTCATCGGCGTGCCGGGCCTGTCGGTGTACGAGATGAGCCCCTTCCACGACGCCGGGCGGCTGTTCGCCGAGATCTTCGCGGGTGGTAGGCCGGCCGTGTTCTTCGAGGACAAGGTCCTCTACACCAAGCCGATGCTGAGCGACGGCGACGGCCTGCACACCTTCGAGGTGCGCGACGGCTGGGCGGTGATCCGGGCGGAGCGGGACACCGAGGACGTGCTGCTGGCCCCGGGCGGCCTCACCGACCGCGCCCTGACGGCCCTGCGCGACCTGCTGCTGGAGGACGAGATCGCCTGCACGCTGCTGGTCCCCGCCCGCCTCCACCCGCTCGACGTGACCCCGGTCGCCGACGTGCTCGCGGCGGCCAAACGGGTGCACGTCGCGGAGGACGGCACCGCCGGGGGGACCTGGGGCGCCGAGGTGGCCCGGCTGCTGCACGAACGGCTGTGGGGCCGGCTGACCGCGCCGATCACGCACATCTCGGCGCCCGACTCGATCATCCCGACGGCCGCGCACCTTGAGGCCCGGTGCACCGTTCAGCCCGCCGACATCCGAAGAGCCATAAACAAATGACCGAATTCCGCATTCCGAAGCTGAACAACAACGACGACAGCTACATCCTCGTGGAATGGCTCGCGGCCGACGGCCAGGAGGTGAAACAGGGCGACCCGCTCGTGGTCATCGAAACGTCGAAGACGGCGGAGGAACTGGAAAGTCCGGCCGACGGGACATTGGCCATCCGGGTCCATTCCGGCGACTGCGCCCCGGGCGAATTGATCGCCGCCATCGGGGCGGCGGTCGAGGTCGCGGAACCGGTCGTCCCCGAGGTGCCGCCGCTGGAGTCCGGGGAGATCGACATCGTGATCACCCGCCCGGCGCAGGTGCTGATCGAGCGCCACGGCGTCTCGCTCGACCGGGTGCGGGCGCTCGGCAAGAAGGTGATCAGGGCCGAGGACGTGGAGTCGCTGGCCGACCCGCGCGAGGTCGTCGTGCTGCCGAAGGCGCAGCGTCAGGCCGCCGACGTGGTGGTGCTGTCGCACCAGACCATCCCGGCGGCGTTCACGGTGGTCAAGGCCGACGTGACCGACACCGCCAAGCTGACCCGGGACCTGTCCAAGCACGCCCGGACCCTGATCGGGCTGTCGGAACTGCTGGTCAAGGCGGTGGCCGACCAGCGGGCGGAGTTCCCGCACCTGTTCTCCACCTGGCTCGGCGACGGCCGGATCCGGCTCGCGGAGGGGTCGCACGTCGGCGTCACCATCGACGTCGGCAAGGGCCTGTTCGTGCCGGTCGTCCGCGACGCGGACGTGCGTCCGCTCGACGCGGTGGCCCGGGAGCTCATGGACTACCGGATGACCGCGCTGCGCGGCAGCTTCCGGGAACGCGATCTGGAGGGGGCCAACATCGTGGTCACCCTGCACGGCGAGGCGGGCGTGGAGTCCGCGATCCCCATCGTCCATCCCGGCCACGTGGCGGCGCTGTCGCTCGCCTCGACGCAGCAGGAGGTCCAGCAGGGCGATGAAGGTTTCATGGTCCGCCAGACCGTGCGGATCGGGCTGGCCTTCGACCACCGCGTCGTGAACGGCCGGGACGCCGCGCTCTTCCTCGGAGCGGTCAAGCGGTTGCTGGAGGAACCGCGCAGATGGTTGGAATAACGCGTCGTGGTGTATTTGTGCTGATGTCACTCAGCGCCGCCGGCGCCTGCGCCGCAGACCGACCGAGGAGAACCATGACGCCCGTACGCTTCCCCCGTGACTTCGTCTGGGGGGCGGCCACCTCCGCCTTCCAGGTGGAGGGTGCCACCAAGGAGGACGGCCGGGGGGTGTCGGTCTGGGACACCTTCGCCGCCACCCCGGGAAACGTGCGGGACGGCGACACCGGCGACCCGGGCGCCGACCAGTACCACCGCGTCGAGCAGGACATCGCGCTGATGCGCGAGCTGGGCCTGGAGAGCTACCGCTTCTCGATCGCCTGGCCGCGTGTCCAGCCGACGGGCACCGGCCGCCCCAACCTCAAGGGCCTGGACTACTACAAGCGCCTGGTCGACGGCCTGGTCGGCGCCGGCATCCGCCCGATGGTCACGCTGTTCCACTGGGACCTCCCCCAGGCCCTCCAGGACGAGGGCGGCTGGGAGAACCGCGACACGGCCCACCGCTTCGCCGAATACGCCGAGATCATGTACGACGCCCTGCACGTCCGCGACTGGCTCACGATCAACGAGCCGAAGACCGTCGTCGACTGCGGCTACCGCACCGGCATCCACGCCCCGGGCGTGCGCGACGACGACCGCGCCCTGGTCGCCTGCCACCACCTGCTGCTGGCCCACGGCCTGGCCAGCCGCCTCCTGCACGACCGCCACCCGGGCCGCCGGATCGGCCCCGCGCTGAACCTCCACCCGACCTACCCGGCCGACGACTCGCCCGAGGCGAAGGAGGCCGCGCGCCGCCAGGACGCCCGCGAGAACCGTCTCTACCTGGAGCCCGTCTTCAACGGGACCTACCCGGAGGAGGCCATGACCCGGCATGACATGATCATGGACGGGGACATGGAGATCATCAGCGAGAAGGTGGACGTGCTCGGCGTGCAGTACTACACGCCGCTCTTCATCGACGCCGAACAGCGGCGCGTCGTCCGCCATCCGGTCAGGGTGGCCGGCTGGCTGGAGGACTACCCCGACGGCCTGCACGACGTCCTGCTGCGCGTCACCCGCGACCACCCCGGCGTGCCGATCGTCATCACCGAGAACGGCCTGGCGACCGACGACGCGGTCGCCGCCGACGGCGGCGTGCACGACGACGACCGGATCGCCTATCTGCGCGGCCACATCGGCGCGATGCACCGCGCGATGGAGGCCGGCGCGAAGGTCGAGGGATATCACGTGTGGTCGCTGCTCGACAATTTCGAATGGGCCGAGGGATACAGCCAGCGATTCGGCATCGTGCACGTCGACTACGCGACGCAGAAGCGAATTCCGAAAGACAGCGCCCTTTGGTACCGGGACCTTGTCGAGACCGGCGAACTGCGGTGACCTGCTTCTTTTTCGTTGACTCATCAGCCCAATTCACACTAGGTTGTGGGAGCGCTCCCACTCGGGTGGCCAGGAGGCTGCCGAGCTGGGCCGATCACGTGGCGCATACCCTTGACCTTGTCTCTCGGAGAAAGGACACCCCCCGTGCCCCAGTACACCCTCCTCGGCGGCGGCTACCGCGCGGAGCTGACCGAACTCGGCGGCGCCGTCTCAGCCCTCACGCACGGAGGACGTGACCTGATCCCGAGCCGACCCGTCGACGGGCCGATCGAGTTCTACAACGGCACCCTGCTCGCGCCGTGGCCCAACCGGGTCGTCGGCGCCCGCTACGTGTTCGCCGACGAGTGCTTCGAGCTCCCCGTGAACGAGCCCGACCGGGGCCACGCCCTGCACGGCTTCGTCTCCGACGCCCACTGGTCGTGCGTGGAGTTCACCGCGATCGAAGACCACCGCTCCTCGGCGGTCATGACCTACACGCTGGAACCCCACCAGGGCTACCCCTACCGGCTCGCCCTCACCACGACGTACGTCCTCGACGAGACGGGCCTGACGACCACCCTGAAGGCCGAGAACATCGGCGAGACCGCCGCCCCCTACGGCTGCGGCCCCCACCCGTGGTTGCTGGCCGGCCCCGACGTGACCGAATACACGCTGTCCCTGCCCGCGGGGAAGGTGTTCCTGACCGACGAGCTGCTCGCCCCCACGGAGCTGGTCGCGGTCGACGGCACCGACTACGACTTCCGCGAGCCCCACCCGCTGGGCCGGGTCGCCATCGACCACGCCTACACCGCCCTGAGCGAGGGCCGCGTCGTGGTGAGCGGCCCCGGCGGCGGCGTGGCCGTCACGTGGGACCACGAGTCCCTGCCGTGGGTCCAGGTCTGCAACGGCGTGGGCCTGGGCTACAAGGGCGTCGCGGTCGAGCCGATGACCTGCCCGCCCGACGCCTACAACAGCGGCACCGACCTGATCGTCCTCAAGCCCGGCGACACGCACGAGGCGAGCTGGACGATCTCGGCGGCCTGACATGGACAGCAAAACGAAGCGGTCGCTGACGACCGCCGAACTCGACGCGCTCGTCATCGGCGCCGTGGGAGCGGGCGTCGTGACGGCCGAGGAACTGCCCGACGGCTTCGCCAACGCCGTCTGGCGCCTCGGCCTCGACGACGAGTCGCAGGTCGTCCTGAAGGTCGGCCCGCCCCCCGACCTGCCGCTGCTGACCTACGAACGCGACCTGCTGCGCACCGAGGCCATGGTCTACCACCTGGCCCAGGGCACCGGCCTGCCCATGGCCACGCTGCTCCACGCGGGCTTCGACGACCCCGGGATCGGTGGCGACTGGCTGATCCTGTCGGCGCTCACGGGCACACCGTGGAACCGGGCGGCACCCGACCCCGCGCGGGACGGCGCGCTGAGGCGCGAGATGGGCGCCCACCTGGCCACCCTCCACCGCATCCCCGGTTCGGGCACGTTCGGCTACCCCTACGCCGGCCTGACCGGGGCGACGTGGCGCGAGGCGTTCCTGAAGATGGTCGGCGCTATCCTCGACGACGCGGTGAAATGGGAGACCCGCCTCCCGGCCACCATCCTCGACCTGGTCGGCGCCTTCCACCGCAACGCGGCGGCCCTCGACGACGTGCAGACCCCCGCGCTGGTCCACTTCGACGTCTGGCCGGGCAACGTGTTCCTCAACCCCGACGGCACGATCGAGGCGCTGATCGACCACGAACGCGCCTTCTGGGGCGACCCCCTGGCCGACTTCGTGACCCCGACCATCTTCTCCGACCTGACCGGAGACGACCCGATGCTGGCGGGCTACCAGGAGGGCGGCGGGCGGGCCGGCTTCACCCCGACGTCCCGGGTCAGGTTCGCGATGTACCAGGCGTACCTGTACCTGATCCTGCTGGTCGAGGACGGTCCCCGGCAGTATCCGGAGGCCGACTACGCCCGGCTGCGGAACGGCGCGACCGAGGGCCTGGTGCGGGCGCTGGGCATCCTGACGCGCTGACGGTCCCGATGGGCGGCAGGCCCGCCGCCGCCCATCGGTTCATCCGCCGCGCCGCTCCGTCTGCTTGGGATGGCCCGCGGCCACCTTCGTGAACCAGAGTGTCCGCCCGGCGTCGTCGACCAGATACCAGACCCGGCCCCCCGCGGTGACCTCGTACTGCCACTGTTCGAGTTCCCGGCCCTCATGCTTCACCCGGCCGAGCGATCCCTTGAGCGGGTGCTGCCGATCGTTGACACGGCGCGGATCACTCGTGAGGTCGACCCAGCAGCGGTCACAGTTCCCCGGCGCCTGCGCGCAGAGTTCGCGCCATGCCTTGGCCGTTTTCGCGTTCGCGGCGCGTACCAGCCAGTTCGTGGGGCGCCGGATCTCGTCACCGCGCCCGGTCATTCCACACCGTGGATCGGCTGTCCTCCTGATCCGTCGAAAGGATCGGCCAGTTCGCGGGCGGTCTCGGGGTCGCTCCAGACCAGCGCCGTCGAGGTCCACGACTTACGGGCCCGGGCGTAGGGCAGCAGCTCGCCGGTGTCGGCCCCGGCGAGCAGATGCGCGAGCAGCTCACGGACACACTGAAGCCGCTCGGCCTCGGGGAGCCAGACCAGCCACGGCAGGTCTTCACCGAGCGCCTCTTCGGCGAGCGCCTGATTGGCCCGCGCGACGATGGCCATCGATCGGGCCAGGGTGAGCAGCGCGCCTCGGGCGGCCTGGTATCGCTCATCTCGTACGAGCCACACATTCTCCGCATCGCGCCGTTCGAGCAGCACGTCAGCGGCGTCGAGTTGGGGGAACACCTCGTTGCGCTCGCGCGCCAGCGCACTGAACGGAAAAGTCTTCACCCGCCCAGGCTAGTCGAACCGTGCATCAGTAGTGCAACACTAGTTCAACACTCTGGCCAACTCTAGCGGAGAGTGATCCCCCGAACACGACGGATTCGCCTCTCAGACCACCTTCGCGAGCATCACCGGCTCCGTCGTCGGCTGCTCGGAACCGCCCGCCGGCTCCACCGTCACCCCGAAGTGGTCGGTCCCCGGCGGCAGGTCCACCGTCGCCGTGCGGATCCCGCCGCCGTCGACCAGACCCGCCGGGCGGATGTGTTCCCCGCCGATGGTCCAGAGCTGGTAGGTCCGGGACGGGTCGAGCGCCGGCAGGTCGGAGGTGAACATCACCTTCCCGCGGCTCTCCGAGGCCACCACCGTCGCCGATCCCCCGCCGGCCATGCCGACCTTGCGGACCACGGCGTCGGGCGCGGCGAGCAGGTTCTGGATCTCCTCGATCGAGGCGTCCCGCGACCGGATCTCGTTGACGGCGACGACGCCGATCGACACCGCCGCGGCGGCCGAGACGGCGGCCAGGGCCAGGGCCCACCGGCCGGGGCGGCGGCGCAGCGGCACGACGACCTCGGGTGGCGTCTCCTCGATCACGGGCGGTTCCTGGCGGACTTCGGCGATCTGGGCCATGACCCGTGACTTCAGGGCCCGGGGCGGGGCCTCGGCCACCGCGACGCCGAGCCGCGCGGCCGTCTCCCTCAGCCCCCGGACCTCGATCGCGCAGGCCTCGCACCGGGACAGGTGGCCCTCGAACTCGCCCAGTTCACCGGCGGGCAGGGCGTTCAGGGCGTAGGCCCCGGACAGGGTGTGGATCTCGTCGTTCACCGCTCCACCCCCATGCAGTCGCGCAGCCGGACCAGACCGTCGCGCATCCGTGTCTTCACGGTCCCCAGGGGGACCTTCAGCAGGCCGGCCACCTCGGGATAGCTGTAACCCCCGTAGTAGGCCATCGTGACGGCCTGGCGTTGCAGTTCGGTCAGGCCGTCGAGGCAGCGGCGGACCCGTTCGCCCTCCAGGCGCGTGGTCACGGTCTCGGCCACGTGGTCGTAGGCGACCTCGCCGCCCATCCGGGCCACCCGGTCCTCCCGGTCGGAGGACGCCTGCGCGGAGCGTACCCGGTCGACGGCGCGGCGGTGGGCCACGGTCATCACCCAGGACAGGGCGCCGCCGCGGGCGGGGTCGAAGCGGGCGGCGGTCCGCCACACCTCGACCATGACCTCCTGGGCGACCTCCTCGGCCTGGGCCCGGTCGCGCACGACGCGGCGGATCAGTCCGAACACCGGGGCGATCAGTCTGTCGTACAGGCGCTCGAAGGCCGTCTCGTCGCCGCGGGCGACCAGGATCAGCAGCTCGTCGAGCTCCGGGCTGCGGCCCGTGACGGATAGGGGCACGACATCGTTCACGAACCCCATTCGCCGCCGCCTGCCCCGTGGATTGCCCGGGTAGGAGGGGAATCATGGAAACCACCGTGGTGATCGCGGGCGGCGGGCCCGCCGGGGCGATGCTGGGGCTGCTGCTCGCGCGGGCGGGGATCGAGGTCGTCCTGCTGGAGAAGCACGCCGACTTCTTCCGGGACTTCCGGGGGGACACGATCCATCCGTCGACGATCCAGGTCCTCGACGAACTGGGGCTGCTGGAGAGGTTCGAGGCCATCCCGCACCGCTCGTTCGAGTACTTCGCCCTCTACACGGGCGAGGAGTTCATCCCGATGGCCGACTTCCGCGGGCTGCCCGGCAGGCACCGGCGGCTGGCGATGGTGCCGCAGTGGGACTTCCTCAGGCTGATCACCACCGCGGCCGGCGAATATCCGAACTTCCGGCTCCTCATGGAGCACAAGGCCGTGGACGTGATCCGCGAGGGCGACGCGGTCCGCGGGGTCGTGGTGGAGTCGGGCGGCGCCCGCACGGAGATCCGGGCCGCGCTGACCGTGGCGGCCGACGGGCGGCACAGCGATCTGCGCGCCGCCGTCGGGTTCGAGCCGGCCGACATCGGGGCGCCGATGGACGTGTTGTGGTTCCGGCTGCCCCGCCACGACGGGCATCCCGACGACGTGTTCCTGCGGCCGGGCCGCGGCACGGCGCTGGTGTCGTTCAACCGGGGCGACTACTGGCAGATGGCCTACTTGATCCCGAAGGGCGGGTTCGACGACCTCAAGGCGGCCGGCCTGGCGAACTTCCGGTCGAGCGTCACCAACCTGCTGCCCTACCTCGACACGAGCGAGGTCACCTTCGACGACGTCCAGCTCCTCACCGTGGTCGTCGACCGGCTGCCGCGGTGGCATCTGCCGGGGATGCTGGTCATCGGGGACGCCGCGCACGCCATGTCGCCGGTCGGCGGGGTCGGGATCAACCTGGCGATCCAGGACGCCATCGCGGCCGGGAACCTCCTCGCCGGGCCGCTGGGCCGGGCGCAGCGGAACCGGCGGCCGGTGCTCGATCCCGTGCCGGCTTCTCTCCTGGCGAAACTGCGGCGCCGGCGCTGGTATCCGACGGCCGCGACCCAGGCGATCCAGGTGCAGATCCAGAACCGGATCATCGCCCGCGTCCTCGCGGGTGACGCCGATGCGGGCTCCATCGGCGCCGCCGCGCGGAGGATCCCCCTGCCGGTACGCCGCCTCCTCGGCCGCGCCATCGGGCTGGGTTTCCGGCCCGAGCACGTACGCTCATCTCACTGAATGGACATGGCAGGCCGGTCCTCGGGACGAGGAACGATAACCTCGTATGTCGTGAGCGCACTCAACCTCGACACCTGGCGTGACCTGCCCGCCGCCCAGCAGCCCGAGTGGCCCGACCGCGGCGCGCTCGACGATGTGGTCACCGAGTTGCGCGGGTTGCCGCCGCTGGTCTTCGCCGGGGAGTGCGACCGGCTGAAAGACGAGCTGGCGGCGGTCGCGCGCGGCGAGGCGTTCGTCCTGCAGGGTGGTGACTGCGCCGAGACGTTCGCCGGCGCCACCGCCGACAACGTCCGCAACAAGATCAAGACGCTGCTCCAGATGGCGATCGTGCTGACCTACGCCGGGCGGGTGCCCGTCGTCAAGATCGGCCGGCTCGCCGGGCAGTTCGCCAAGCCGCGGTCGAAGAACACCGAGACCCGCGACGGCGTCGAACTGCCGGCCTACCGGGGCGACATGGTCAACGGCTTCGAGTTCACCGAGGCCTCGCGGGTGCCCGACCCGGGCCGTCTCCTGCGGGCCTACCACTCCTCGGCGGTGACGCTGAACCTGGCGCGGGCCTTCACCAAGGGCGGCTACGCCGACCTGCGGCAGGTCCACGCCTGGAACCAGGACTTCGTGGCCGGTTCCCCGGCCGGTCAGCGCTACGAGCGGCTGGCCCGGGAGATCGACCAGGCGCTGGCCTTCATGTCGGCGTGCGGCGCGGAGCCCGCGGAGTTCCACACGGTCGAGTTCTACTCCTCCCACGAGGCCCTGATCCTCGACTACGACCACGCGATGACCCGCATCGACAGCCGCACGGGTCTGCCCTACGACGTCTCGGCCCACATGGTCTGGATCGGCGAGCGCACCCGCCAGCTCGACCACGCCCACGTCGAGTTCTTCAGCAAGATCCGCAACCCGATCGGGGTCAAGCTGGGCCCGGCCACGACCGCCGACGAGGCGCTGACGCTGGTCGAGAAGCTCAACCCGTCCAACGAGCCGGGCCGGCTGACCTTCATCAGCCGCATGGGCGCGGGGAAGGTCCGCGACGCCCTGCCGCCGCTGGTCGAGAAGGTGACCGCGAGCGGCGCCGTGGTGACGTGGATCTGCGACCCGATGCACGGCAACACCTTCGAGGCGAGCGGCGGCTTCAAGACCCGGCGCCTCGACGACGTCCTCGACGAGGTGACCGGCTTCTTCGAGGTCCACCGCGCGCTGGGCACCCACCCCGGCGGCATCCACATCGAGTTCACCGGCGACGACGTGACCGAGTGCGTCGGCGGCGGCCACCAGATCCTCGAAGAAGACCTGGCGCTGCGCTACGAGACGGCCTGCGACCCCCGGCTGAACCGGTCGCAGTCGCTCGACCTGGCGTTCCGGGTGGCGGAGCTCTACCGGGGCGACTGACCCGGCGAACGCGAAAGGCCCCCGGATCGGGGGCCTTTTTCGGCTGGCCGGACTAGTTCTTGTTGATCTCCGCGCTGATCTCGGCCCGGATGGCGTCCATGTCGAGGGCGCGCACCTGAGTGATCAGGTCGTCGAGTGCGGGGGCGGGGAGGGCGCCGGGCTGGGCGAAGACCACGATGCCGTCACGGATGGCCATGATGGTCGGGATCGCGGTGATGTCGAACCCCTGGGCCAGGGCGGGCTGGGCCTCGGTGTCGATCTTGCCGAACTTGATGTCGTCGTGCTTGGCCGACGCCTTCTCGAAGATCGGGCCGAACGACTTGCACGGCCCGCACCACTCCGCCCAGAAGTCGAGCAGGACGATGCCGTCGTCGGCGATCTCGTTGAAGTTGCTCTCGGTTACCTCGATGGTCGCCACTCGCGACTCCTTTCCTCTCGGGGTGCAACCCGATTGGGCCCCACCGCATTCCAAGGCCTATCACGCCGGTCAGGTTGCCCGGTCGCACCCATGGGTACGTCCCGCGTCCCGACGACGGCAGGAGACTCCATGATCCCCGGTTGTGGCTCGTGCAACTGCACGGACGAGATCCTCAGCACCCTCCGTCCACCCCGTATCACCCAGTTGAGCACCGAATAATGCGAACGGCCCCGGTATGTCATACCGGGGCCGTTTCTGGGGTGGCATCGACGACACATTTGACAGGTGTTTCCCAAGCGGCGCGATTTATGGGTAATTCTTTTGGCATGAGGCAACTCCTTTCCTGGAGCACCTGCGCCACGAGCGCCGATTGTGTAGGGGTGACGCGGCAGCCGTACAACCGCTGCCTGACCCACCTGGAAGCCGAAGAACTGGAAGCCCACCTCGCCACGCTGACGCCGGGGCAGCCCCTCGACCTGCGCGGCACGACCGTCCCCGCCGGGTTGCTCGACCGGATTCTCGCCGCGATGGAGAACATCGTCGGCCGGGCCCGGTTCGACCAGGCCGTGTTCTGCTCCCCCGCCCGTTTCGGCGACGTCACCTTCAATGGCGACGCGTCGTTCGACGAAGCCCGATTCGACGCGCTCGCCTCGTTCTTCAACACCCATTTCAGGGGAAATGTCTCATTTCAAGGCGTGCGTTTCGGCCGGGAGATCTCCCTGTACGGCTCCCGCGTGCGCGGCCACCTCTCGATGGACGAGTGCGCCGTCGCCAGTGACGCCCTCTTCGGCGAGGCCTGCTTCGGCTCGGCGTCGTTCCGCCAGGCCGAGTTCCACGGGTTCAGCTCCTTCGACCAGGCCAGGTTCCAGGGCGACGCGACCTTCCGCGGGGCCCGGTTCTCGCGTCCGGTGTCGTTCCTGAAGACCGCGTTCGAGGGCGCGGCCGGGTTCCAGTCGGTCAGGTTCGGGGCGAAGGCGTTCCTGGCCCCCGCCACGGTGGGCCGCCACCTGGCGCTCACCCAGGCCAGGGCCTCCGGCCCGGTCGAGCTCCACGTCACGGGGTGTCCGGTCGACCTGTCGGAGGCGCGGGTGCTCGGCCGCCTGACCGTGCGCGCGGGCGACGCCGACCTCGACCTGACCGGCCTGACCAGCCGCGGCCGGTCGAAGATCGGGCGCAGGGGCGGCCCGATCAGGGTCCTGTCGATCGCCGGCCTCGACGCCGACGACCTGACCATCGAGGGCGCCGACCTGACCCACTGCCACCTGCCGGGGGCGGTGAACGCCGACCGGCTGCGGCTGCGCGACTGCGTGTTCGCGGCCAGCCCCGGTGGCCGCCGGCAACTCCGGTTCAGCTGGCCGCCCCTGCGGCACACCTTCTTCAGCCGTCTCTCGTGGGTGGCGCTGCTGGTCCTGGTGGCGGTGGCGGCGGTGTTGTGGTCGTCCACCCCCCAGCAGCAGAACCGGCACCCCCGCCCGTCGGTGACGCAGGGCGGGACGTGGGCCCACTCGTCGGGGACGGATCAGGGTTCGCCCTGATGTGACACTCGCGGGGTCCCCCATAATCTGACGAACGACCATGGACACCGCATTCGAGACGGCCGTCGTCGACGACTACGTCGGCGCGCTGGCCAAGACGCTCCGGGGGCCCCGGCGGGCCAGACGCGATCTCCTCGCCGAGGCCCGCGACGGCCTGTACGACGCGGCCGAGGCCTACGCCGAGGAGGGCCTGCCCCCGGGAGAGGCGCAGGCCCGCGCGGTGGCCGACTTCGGCCCGGTCGCCGAGGTGGCGCCGGGGTTCCAGGAGGAGCTGACGGCGGCGCAGAGCCGCCGGACGGCGGCGCTGCTGTTCCTCAGCACCCCCGGGGTGGCGCTGATGTGGGGTGTGTTGTGGCAGATCTTCCCGGCCGGCTTCGACGTGGCGAAACCCGCCTGGTTCGAGGTGGTGGCCCGGTCGGTCGACCTCATCCAGATGGCGACCGGCCTGGTGGGCGCGGCGGTGCTGCTGCGCCTGCGCCGCACCCGCCGCTCCCGCCCGCTGGCCCGGCTGCTGGGCCTGCTGGTGTGGCTCCAGGCGCCGCTGATGGCGGCGCTGTGCGGAACGCTGATGGTCTCGGCGGGGCTGGCGCTGTCGGCGTTCCCCGGCTATCTCCCCGGCCAGGTGGCCACGTGGATCAGC
The DNA here is from genome assembly GCF_001570565.1 of Herbidospora yilanensis. Taxonomy (GTDB): domain Bacteria; phylum Actinomycetota; class Actinomycetes; order Streptosporangiales; family Streptosporangiaceae; genus Herbidospora; species Herbidospora yilanensis. The sequence continues at coordinate 191,105 of NZ_BBXE01000020.1, forward strand.
CTCGCCTTCTGGACCTGGCAACTCTGGAGCGCGGCCCGCTGCCTCAGGTCGGCGGGTCAGGTTCCCGCCCTGTCTCGCTGACGTCGCGCCGACCGTTCACGTCTGCGGGTCCAGCACCCGCCCGATCACGCTCGTGAAGCTGGTCCAGGCGGTGCGTTCGCCCGCGAGCTCCGCCCGGCCCGATTCGGTCAGCCGGTAAGTGCGGCGTTTGCGGCCGCCGACGGTCGCCCACTCGCTGGCCAGGAAGCCGGCCCGCTCCAGGCGTCGCAACGCTGGGTAAACAGTACCCGTCGGCACGTCGAGGGCGCCGCCGGACCGCTCCCGCAGGGCTTCGATGATCGCGTAGCCGTGGAGGGGTTCGTGCTCCACCACGGACAGGAGAAGGGCGTCCATATGCCCACGGAGCGCGTCGGGGTTCACGTGTTCACCTTAACCGTGTGCGGCATGTAGCCAGTCTACATGTAGGCTCTCTATATGTAGCCAGACATAAGGAGCCTTCCATGGACGTCCTCGACCTGGCCCGGTTGCAGTTCGCGGTGACGGGGAGCCTGCATTTCCTGTTCGTCGTGCTCACGCTGGGCCTGGCCCCCCTTGTGGCGATCATGCACACCCGATACGCCCGCACCGGCACCACCCTCGACGAGCGCATGACGCGCTTCTGGGGGCAGATCTACGTGACGAACTACGCGCTCGGCATCGTCACCGGCATCGTGATGGAGTTCCAGTTCGGGCTGAGCTGGAGCGGCCTGACCCACTACGCAGGCGACGTCTTCGGCGCGCCGCTGGCGCTGGAGACGCTGATCGCGTTCTTCCTGGAGTCCACGTTCCTCGGCCTGTGGATCTTCGGCTGGCACCGGCTGCCCAAGTGGCTGCACGTCGCGACGATCTGGCTGGTCACGATCACCGCCTACGCGTCCGCCTTCTGGATCATGGTGGCCAACTCGTTCCTCCAGCACCCGGCCGGAGCGGTGCGCGACGGCGACGTGCTGCGGCTCGACGACTTCGGGGCGCTGCTGACCAACCCGTCGTTGTCGATGGCGCTGCCCCACGTGTTGTCGGCCGGCCTGACCGTGGGCGGTTTCGTGGTGATGGGCGCGAGCGCCTACCACCTGTTCCGGAAGACCTCCGACCAGGAGTTGTTCTCCCGGTCGTTGCGGATGGGCATCTGGACCGCGTTCGTCGGCACCATGATGGTGGTGGGCTTCGGGTTCGCCCAGTTCGGGCCGGTGACCAGCGTCCAGCCCGACAAGTTCACCGACCGGCCGCTGGCCGCGCTGGGCCTCGGTTTCATGATCCTGCTGGGGCACCTGCTCCAGCTCATCGCCCTCCTGCTGGTCGTCGTGGTCAAGTGGGCGCCGCGCTGGCGGTTCCTCCACCCGCTGATCGTGCTGGTCACCCCGCTCCCGTTCGTCGCGGCCATCCTCGGGTGGATCGCCCGGGAGGAGGGCCGCCAGCCCTGGATGATCTGGGAGCGGCTGAAGGTCGCCGACGCCCTCACCCCCGGGCTGACCCAGGCCCAGATCACGTTGTCGTTCGCGGGGTTCGTCGGCGTGCTGACGCTGCTGGCGGTCGCCGACTACGTGCTGATCTCCCGGATCGTCCGGCGGGGTCCCGACGAGATCGCGCTGGGCGAGAAGCCCGCGCCCGCCCCCGCGCTGACGTTCTAGGAGCGACTGATGGAGATCCTGTGGTTCGGCGCGCTCGCGCTGCTGGTGGCCGGTTACTTCGCCCTGGAGGGGTTCGACCTCGGCGTCGGCCTGCTGCTGCCCGTCACCGCCGACCGCGACCGGGCGATCGGCGCCGTCGGCCCGTTCGTGCTGGCCAACGAGGTGTGGCTGATCGCCGCCGCGGGCGTGTTGTTCGGCGCGTTCCCCGCCTGTGAGTACGCCCTGAGCGCCAACTACACCGCCGTGGTGCTGCTGCTGGTCTCGTGGGTGGTGCGCGACGCGGGCCTGTGGTTCCGCCGCCGCCTCTTCACCCGCGCCTTCTGGGAGTGGCTCATCACCCTCGGGTCGCTCGGCGTCTGCCTGGCCTGGGGCCTGCTCCTGGCCGGCCTGGCCGGGTTCTCGTTCCCGTTCGGGCTCCTGTACGGCCTCCTCATCGCCGCACTGTTCGTGATGCACGGCCGGAGGTTCCTCGACTGGCGGCTGACCGGCGTCGGGACGCCGCTGGTCACCGGAGCCCTGGCGGCCGTGCCGGCGCTGGTGCCGCTGGCCGGGATGGCGGGCGCGGTCATCGGCAACGCGGCCCCGTCGGCGACCCTGACGGTGCTGACGTTTATGGTGTTGCCGTTCGTCCCGGTCATGGCCGGGGCGCAGATCTGGGTGTGGAAGGCCTTCGGCAAGGGGCCGGTCCCCGCCTACTTCTGAGGGGGGCTCGGTGCACAGAGGTCTCGTGCGGCTGCTGCCACGCCGCCACCTGACGGTGTGCCTGGGCGCGGCGGTGGCGGCCGGGCTGCTGGTCCTGGTGCAGGCCGAACTGCTCGCCGGGGTGTTGTCGGGGCGGTTCGCCGTCGGCGTCCTGGGCTGGCTGGCCCTGGTGATCGCGGCCCGGGGCGCGCTGGGCTGGGTCCAGGGCGTGGCGGCAGGGGCCACCGCGAGCGGGGTGAAGTCGGAGCTGCGCCATCGGCTGCTGCGCCGCTTCCAGGGCATGAGCCCGGCCGAGACCCGCTCGGGCGAGCTGGTGACGCTGACCGGCCGGGGCCTCGACGCGCTCGACCCCTACCTGACGGGCTACCTGCCGTCGATCGCGGTGGCGGCCGTGGTGCCGCTGGCGGTGATCGTCCGGTTGTTCGCCGCCGACCTGACGACCGCGCTGATCGTGCTGGTCACGGTGCCGCTGATCCCCGTCTTCGGCGCGCTGGTCGGCCTGACGACCAAAGAGGTGACCGAGCGGCAGTGGGCCGCCCTGTCCCGGCTGGGCGGCCACTTCCTCGACGTGGTGCGGGGCCTGCCGACCCTGCGGGCGTTCGGCCGGGCCCGCTACCAGGCGACCGTGATCCGCGACGTCGCCGGCGCCCACCGCTCGGCGACGATGAAGACCCTGCGGGTGGCGTTCCTGTCGTCGCTGGTGCTGGAGCTGGTCGCGTCCCTGTCCCTGGCGCTGGTCGCGGTGCCGGTGGGCCTGCGGCTGCTGTCCGGGTCGCTCGACCTGACGACGGCCCTGCTCGTGCTGCTGCTCGCCCCCGAGGCCTACCTGCCGCTGCGCGCGATGGGCACCCGCTTCCACGCCGCCATGGAGGGCGTCACCGCCGCCGACCAGGCGTTCGCCCTGCTCGAAGGGGCCGAACCGGCCGCCCCGCGCCCCGCGGTCGTCGACGAGCGGGTGCCCGAGATCCGCCTCGACGGCGTGACCGTGCGCTACCCCGGCCGCGACGACCCCGCCCTCCGCGACGTGTCCCTCACCATCGCCCCCGGCGAACGGGTCGCCCTGGTCGGCGAGAGCGGCGCGGGGAAGAGCACCCTGCTCCACCTCCTGCTGGGCTTCGTCACCCCCTCCGAGGGCCGGGTCCTGGTCGGCGGCGTCGACCTGGCCACCCTCGACCTGGAGAGATGGCGTCGCCACCTGGCCTTCGTCCCCCAGCGCCCCCACCTGTTCGCCACCTCGGTGGCCGGCAACATCTCCCTCGACGGCGCGGCCTCCCCCGAGGAGATCCGCGCCGCGGCGGTCGCCGCCCAGGCCGACGCGTTCGTCACCGACCTGCCCGAGGGCTACGACACCGTCATCGGCGAACGCGGCGCCGACCTGTCGGCCGGCCAGCGCCAGCGCCTGGCCCTGGCCCGCGCCTTCTGCCGCCCCGGCGCGGGCCTGCTCCTCCTCGACGAACCCACCGCCCGCCTCGACGGCCGCAGCGAGGCGGCGGTCATCGAGGCCACCCGTGCCCTGTCCGAGGGCCGCACCGCGGTGATCGTCGCCCACCGCCCGGCGATGATCGCCCTGGCCGACCGGGTGATCAGAGTCGACGACGGAGTGATCAAGTGACCTCTTCGGTGATCTGGAACCGGCGGCTGCTGGTCGCCGCGCTGGCCGGGTCGGCGGCCGACCTGGCCGGGCTCGGGCTGATCGCCTCCGCCGCCTGGCTCATCACGCGGGCCGCGCAGCAGCCCGAGCTGGCCGCGTTGTCGGTGGCGATCGTGGCGGTCCGGGCGTTCGCGACCTCGCGCGGCGTCTTCCGCTACGCCGAGCGGCTGTCCGGCCACGACGTCGCGCTGCGGGCGCAGGCGGCGACCCGGGAACGCCTCTACGACGCGCTCATCCCGGCCGGGCCGCTCTCCCACCGGGGCGCCGACCTGCTGAGCCGGATGGTCGACGACACCGACGCGGTCCAGGACCTGCTCGTCAGGTGTCTCCTCCCGGCCATCGCCGCACTGGTCACCGGGGTGACGGCCGTCGTCATCGCCGCCTTCCTGCTGCCGCTCGCGGCGGTGGTGCTGGCGGCCGGGCTGGCCGTCGCCGGGGTGCTGCTCCCGGCCGCGACCGCCGCACTGGCCCGCCGGTCGACCACCCGGCTGGCGCCCGCGCGGGCCGACCTGGCCGCCCACACCGCCGACCTCGTGCACGGGTCGGCCGACCTGGCCGCCTACGGCGCGACCGGGCGGGCCCTGGCCGCCGCCGCGGCGGCCGACGACCGGCTGGCCCGGCTGGAACGCGGGCAGGCCCGGGTCAACGCGACCGCGCTGGCGGCCGGGGTGCTGGTGCAGGGGCTCACCGTCGTGATCGTGGTGGCCGTGGCCAAGGCGCTCGACGCCGGTTCGATCGCGACCGCCGTGCTCGCCCTGACGGCGCTGGTGACCTTCGAGCCGGTGCTCCCGCTGGCGGCGGCCGGCGAACGGCTGACCGGGGTGCTCGCGGCGGTCCGACGGCTGCGGGAGATCGAGGCCACTCCCCCGGCGGTGCCCGCCCCGGCCGATCCGCTGCCCCGGCCCACGGGGCCGCTGACGGTCGTGGTCGACGACCTGGTCGTCCGGCACGGCGACCGGCCCGCCCTCGGCGGGGTCAGCCTGACGCTCACCCCCGGGAAGCGCGTGGCCGTCGTCGGCCCGAGCGGGGCGGGCAAGAGCACCCTGCTGTCGGCGCTGATGCGGACCGTCGACGTCGTCTCGGGAAGCATCACCGTCAACGGCGCCGACCTGCGCCGGATCTCCCCCGACGACGCCCGCGCCATGATGACGGGCCTCACCCAGGACCCCTACGTCTTCCAGACCACCTTCCGCGACAACCTTCGCCTCGCGGGCCCCGACGCCGGCGACGCCGACCTCGCGCGGGCGGTCAGGGAGGCCAGGCTCGACACGTTCGCCGACCGGGCCGGCTGGGACGTCCAGCTCGGCGAAGACGGCCGCACCCTGTCGGGCGGCCAGATCCAGCGCCTCGCCCTGGCCCGCGCCCTCCTCTACGACCCCCCGGTCCTCCTGCTCGACGAACCCGCCGAGGCCCTCGACGAGACCACGGCCGACGCCCTGATGACCGACCTCCTCGACGCCACCCGGGGCCGCACCACCCTCCTCGTCACCCACCGGCTCCGGGGGCTGGAGGCGGTCGACGAGGTCGTCGTCCTGGAAGACGGCCTGGTGGTCCAGCGCGGGACCCACGCCGAACTCGTGGCGGCCGACGGCTACTACCGCGAGTTGTGGGAGGCCGAGAACATGGTCCGGAGACGGCCGTAGCGGGGCGGACCGGGCGCGGCCGGTCGGCGCCGCTCACGGGGGCGGCCCCGGAGGCGGCGGGCGGGGCCGGGCGGGCGGAGCCGTAACGGAGAAAAGAGAAGACCGGCGGCGCCCCCAACCGCGAGGCGCCGCCGGTCCTTCCCTGTCCCCTACCCGAGAGATCTCCGCGTCAGCTCGTCGTCTTCTCCTCCAGAGTGATCGTCGCCGTGTTCGCCTGACCGTTCCGCACGTAGGTCACGGTCACCTTGGTCCCCGGCTGGTGGCCGCGGACGATGCCGACGACGGTCTCGCCCGCGTCCACGGGGGTGTCGTCGACCTTGGTGATGATGTCGCCCTGCTGCAGGCCCGCCTTGGCCGCGGGGCTGTTCGGCTCGACCGACGACACCAGGGCGCCGGCGGTGTCGCCGGTGGCGTCGCCGACGCTCACGCCCAGGTAGGCGTGGACGGCCTTGCCGGTCTTGATGAGCTGGTCGGCGACGTTCCGCGCGGTGTTGATCGGGATCGCGAAGCCGACGCCGATGTTGCCGTTGCCGCCGCCCGAGGTGGCGATCGCGGTGTTGATGCCGATGACCTGGCCGGCCGCGTTGACCAGGGCGCCGCCCGAGTTGCCGGGGTTGATCGCCGCGTCGGTCTGGACCATGCCGCCGATCGTCGTGGTCGGGTCGGCCTGCTGCTCCTGCTGGCCGAAGCCGCCGCCCCAGCCGGGGGGAAGCTGCTGGCCGCCGCCACCGCCACCGCCGCCGGAGGTGACGGTGCGGTCGAGGGCCGAGACGATGCCCGAGGTGACCGAGCCCTCCAGTCCGAGGGGGCTGCCGATCGCCAGGACGGAGTCGCCCACCTGGAGGGCGTCGCTGTCGCCGAGCGAGGCGGCCGTGAGGCCGGAGACGCCGGTGGCGCGGATGACCGCGATGTCGGTCGTCGGGTCGGTGCCCACGAGGGTGGCGGGGATGGTCCGGCCGTCGCTGAACTTGACCGCCATCTGGGCGTTCTGCCCGGCGCCGGCGACCACGTGGTTGTTGGTGAGGATCAGTCCGTCGGCCGAGAGGATCACGCCGGAGCCCTCGCCCTGTCCCTGCTGCGAGGTCACGGTGATCATGACGACCGAGGGCTGCACGGCCTTGGCGACCGCCGCGATCGTGCCCTTCGCGGGCATCGCCGCCGAGCCGTTGCCCTGCGCGTTCACCACCGGGCTGGCCAGCACCGGGGTGCCGTCGTCGTTCATCGCGTTGGTGATGAGGGCCCCTGCGACCCCACCGCCCACCGCCACACAGGCTAGGGCGAGGATCGAGACGCCCCGCTTCCAGGCCCGCCCGTCGGACCGCTGCCGGGGAGGCTCCGGCGGGACCGGCGGCAGGCCGTAGACGGCGGTGTCGCCGACCGGGCTCGCGCCGACGTGTCCCTGGATGGGGCCCGGCTGGTGCGGAGGCGGGGGCGGCGCGAAGCTCGGGGCGGACTGCTCGCCCCGGTAGTCGCCGTACTGCGGGGCCCGCCGGCCGAACTGGCTCCAGCCGCGCCCCTCCAGGACCTCGGTGGTCCCCTGTTCGTTCTCCCGCTCGTCAGCGCTCATCTCTGCCATCCCCTTACCGAATCCCGGCTCCTTCGGGCCGGTGGTTCTAAGATGGCAAACCGCCGATAAGGCCGGCTTAAGCGATCACCCCGCTGACCTGGCGAAACCGAACATCCACCTTATTTGTGCTGCTCCGGCCAGTATTCGTCGCGCAAAATTCGTTTGTACAACTTGCCGGTGGGGTGCCGGGGCAGCTCCGTGCGGAAGTCGACCGACCTCGGGCACTTGTAGTGGGCCAGCCGTTCCCGGCAGTACACGATCAGCTCCGCCTCCAGCTCCGGCCCGGCCGACGCGGGGTCGGCGGGCTCCACGACGGCCTTGACCTGTTCGCCCATCTCCTCGTCGGGCACCCCGAAGACGGCCACGTCGGCGACCTTCGGATGGACGGCCAGCAGGTTCTCCACCTCCTGCGGATAGATGTTCACCCCGCCCGAGATGATCATGTAAGAGCTGCGGTCGGTCAGGTAGAGGAAGCCCTCCTCGTCGAGATGGCCGATGTCCCCGAGCGTCGACCAGCCCCGCCCCTTCGGGTCGTGCGCGGCGGCGGTCTTCTCCGGGTCGCCGTGGTAGACGAACGTCGGCCCGCCGGACAGATAGACGACGCCGGTCTCCCCCGGGCCCAGTTCCTCGCCCTGGGGGTCGAGGATGTGCGGCACGCCGAGCAGCGGCCGTCCGACGGTGCCCTTGTGGGTGAGCCAGTCGTGCGGGCCGGCGTAGACGAAGCCGTTGCCCTCGGTGCCCGCGTAGTACTCGTGGATGATCGGGCCCCACCACTCCATCATCCGCTCCTTGACCGGCACCGGGCAGGGGGCGGCGGCGTGGATGGCGTACGCGAGCGTGGACAGGTCGTATCGGGACCGGGTCTCGGCCGGGAGCTTCAGCAGCTTGATGAAGTGGGTCGGCACCCACTGGGAGTGGGTGACGCCGTGCTTCTCGATGGCGGCGAGCGCCTGTTCGGGGTCGAAGCGCTCCATGACGACGACCGTGGCGCCGAAACGCTGGAAGGTGAGCGAGTAGCGCAGCGGGGCGGCGTGGTAGAGCGGCGCGGGTGACAGGTAGACGCTGTCGGCCGTGGGGGCGAACAGGAAGCCGATCAGGTTCATCAGCGGGCCGGGCACGTCGAGCGGCTGGCCGGTCCAGTTGGGCTTGACGCCCTTCGGCCGCCCGGTGGTGCCCGAGGAGTAGAGCATGTCCATGCCCTGCACCTCGTCGGCCACGGGGGTGACGGGCATGGGGGCGACCGCGGTTTCGTACGAGAGGAAGCCGGGCACCGTGCCGTCGAGCATGAGCCGGAGCGGCGGGCCGGTCACCGCGGCGGCCGTCTCGGCGCACGCCGCCGAGCTGACGAACGCCTTCGCCCCGCAGTTCTCCACGATGTAGGTCAGCTCGCCCGCCTGGAGCCGCGAGCTGATCGCCGTGTAGAGCAGCCCGGACCGGTGCGCCGCCCAGGCGACCGCGAGGAAGAGCGGATGGTTCTCCAGCATGAACGCGATGTGGTCGCCGGGCCGCAGCCCGGCCTCGCGCAGCAGGTGGGCGAGGCGGTTGGACTCCTCGTCGAGTTCCCGGTAGGTGACCACCCGGCCGGAACCGGCCATGATCACGGCGGGTTTGTCAGGGCTCACTGCGGCGACGGCACCCGGATACATGACCGAACATTACTCGGTGATCGTCGGGCGGGAAAGGAAACGGCCCGCGCCGGGATTGGCGCGGGCCGTTCAGCAGACCGCTCAGTCCACCGTTCGGGGGTGCCGGTCAGGCGGCTTCGTAGACCGGCGACCAGGGGCCGTAGAAGCCCTTGGGACCGAAGAAGTTGCCGCGGGAGACCTGGACGTCGATGGTGTTCACGTCGGTGGCGCCGAACCCGAACCAGTCACCGCCCTTGTCGCAGTTGCGGAACTTCTTGAAGGAGGTGTGGCCGTCGAAGTCCTCGATCTTGAAGACGGCCCAGGCGCACTCGTACTTCTTGTCGCCCCACCACTTGTGGTTGGTGAGCTCGCCCTTGACCGAGACCTTGGTGTAGTCGACCCACTTCCAGGACCACTTCTTGTCCCACTTCCAGCCGACGATCTTGCACTTCTTCTCGCCGTGCTTCCACCAGCACTTCTTGATGGGCTTCTTGAACTTCTCCCAGTACCAGACCTTCTTCTTCTCGTGGTCGAGGACGTACTTGCCCTCGGCCTCGGCCTTGTGGTCGGCGGAGAAGTAGGGGCCCCAGTCTCCGACGAAGGGGGAGGCACTGGCGGCCGTCGGCGCGACCACGGCGCCGGTGATGAGGGCGGCCGCGACGCCGCCGCTCACCAGGAGCTTCTTGATGAATCGCATTTCGGATTCCTCTCGGGACGAGGAGTTTGACAGGTAAAGGAATAAACCGTCCCGATAGCGGGTCAGTAGCGACCGGCTTGAAGCTCGCTTTAAAACGCAGGTCACACCACGCGGATGAAACTCAGCGCACGTTCCCGCAGCTCAGGAGAGGCGGTCGCGGCCGAGCCCGAAGTGAAGGGTGGGGCGGGGTCATACTCGATGGCCAGTTGCACGGCCCTGGCGGTGTCCTCGTCACGCAGGAGGGCGAGCAGGGTCAGCGCCATGTCGACGCCGGCCGACACCCCGGCGGCGGTGACGACCTTCCCCTGCGTGACGACGCGCCCGGCGGCCGGGACGGCGCCGAAGGCCGCGAGCTGATCGTGGAAGCCCCAGTGGGTGGTGGCCGGGAGGCCGTCGAGGACCCCGGCGTGGGCGAGGAGGAAGGCGCCGCTGCACACCGAGGCCGTCCACGCCGAGGTGCGGTGGGCCGACCGGATCCACTCGATCAGGCGGCGGTCGCCGAGCGCCCCGACGGTGCCCGGACCACCCGGGACGAGGACCACGTCGGGGTCGGGCAGGTCGTCGTAGGTCGCGGTCGCGGTGATCGACAGGCTGTCGCGGTCGTCGACGACCGGGCCCGGCTCACCCGCCACGAAGGCGACGGTGACGCCGGGCGCGAAGGCCATGACGGTGTAGGGGCCGACCGCGTCGAGGGCGGTGAAGCCGGGGTAGAGGGGGATGGCGATGCGCACTCAGTGCTCCCTGTCTAATGGTCCTTGTCTCGGAACCGGCGCCGGTAGTCGCCGGGGGAAACACGCAGGTGCCGGCGGAACACCCGGTAGAGGCTCCCGGGCAGGCCGAGGCCGGTCCGCCGGGCGACGACGTCGAGGGGTTCGTCGGTGGTCTCCAGCAGCCGCCGGGCGGCGCCGGTGCGGGCGATCTCGACGTACCGGCCGGGGGGCATGCCGGTCTCGTCGGTGAAGACCCGGGAGAAGTGCCGTTCGCTCAGGTTCATCCGGCGGGCCAGCGCCGGGACGCTGAGGTCCTCCTCCGGGTGCTCGTCGATCCAGGTCTGCAGCTCCTTCAGGGGCTCACTTCTCGGTACGGCCTGGATCGGCGCCGAGAACTGCGACTGCCCGCCGGGCCGGTGGAGGTAGACGACCAGCCCCCGGGCGACCTCGCGCGCGACGCGGTGGCCGTGGTCGTCGGCGACCATCGCCAGCGCGAGGTCGATCCCGGCGGTCACCCCGGCGGAGGTCCAGACGTCGCCGCTCCTGACGTAGATCGCGTCGGCGTCGGTCTCGACGGCCGGGTAGCGCCGGCTCAGCTCCCCGGCCGACAACCAGTGGGTGGTGGCCCGCCCGCCGTCGAGCAGCCCGGCCTCGGCGAGCAGGAACGCCCCCGTGCAGACCGATCCGGTCCGCCGGGCCCCCGCCGCCAGCCGGCGCACCCCCGCCACCAGGCGAGCGTCGCGCAGGTGGTCGTCGACGGTCGGCCCGCCCGCGACCAGCAGCGTGTCGATCGGCCCGGCGACCTCGTCGATCGGGGTCTCCACCAGCGTGGCCAGCCCGTTCGACGACCGGACCGGCCCCGCCGCGACGGCGGTCACCTCCAGCGTGTACGCCGCCCTCCGGGACACCAGCCCGGCGGTGGCGAACACGTCGGCCGGACCGGCCAGATCCAGGTGCTGGAACCCTTCGGTGATGACGCAGACGACCCGCATGCCCCCATCCTGCGAGTCGCCGCCCGGCGGCCGCAACGACACGAACCTTGCAGATCAGGACATGACCGGGACATGACGAAGGGGGCCTCCCCTGTCCCGGGAGACCCCCTTCGCGCTCGGAGGAGACTACGCGGCCGCCGACTGCCCCACCGTCGCCGGGGTCAGCGCGATCTCCAGGACCTCACGCACGTCGCCGACGGCGTGGACCTCGAGATCGGCCAGCACCTCGGCCGGGACGTCGTCGAGATCGGGCTCGTTGCGGGCCGGGATCAGGACGGTCGTGATGCCCGCCCGGTGGGCGGCCAGCAGCTTCTGCTTGACGCCGCCGATCGGGAGGACCCGGCCGGTCAGCGACACCTCACCGGTCATCGCCACGTCATTGCGCACCGGACGCCCGCTGAGCAGCGAGGCCAGCGCGGTCGTCATGGTGACGCCGGCCGAGGGGCCGTCCTTCGGCACCGCGCCCGCCGGGACGTGGATGTGGACCTGGCGGTCCTTCAGCGACCCGACCGGCAGCTCCAGCTCCGCGCCGCGCGAGCGCAGGTAGGACAGCGCGATCTGGGCCGACTCCTTCATCACGTCACCGAGCTGACCGGTCAGGGTCACCCCGGTCGAGCCGGTCTCGGGGTCGGCCAGCGACGCCTCGACGTAGAGGACGTCACCGCCCGCGCCGGTCACCGCCAGGCCCGTCGAGACGCCGGGCACCGAGGTGCGCTGGCGCGACTCGGGCAGCGACGACTCGGGCACGTGGCGCGGCCGGCCGAGGTAGCCGACCAGGTCGGCGTCGGAGACGGTCAGCGGCAGCGCCCTGTCGCCGAGCGAGACCGCCGCGGCGACCTTGCGCAGCACCCGCGCGACCGCCCGCTCCAGGGAGCGCACGCCCGCCTCGCGGGTGTACTCCCCCGCGATGCGGCGCAGCGCCCCGTCGTCGATCGTGACCTCGTCGGGGGTCAGGCCCGCCTTCTCGAGCTGCCGGGGCAGCAGGTGGTCGCGGGCGATGACGACCTTCTCGTCCTCGGTGTAGCCGTCGAGGGTGACCACGTCCATGCGGTCGAGCAGCGGGCCGGGGATCTGCTCCAGGGCGTTGGCCGTGGCCAGGAACAGCACGTCGGACAGGTCGAGCTCGACCTCGAGGTAGTGGTCGCGGAAGGTGTGGTTCTGCGCCGGGTCGAGGACTTCGAGCAGCGCCGCCGTCGGGTCGCCCCGGTAGTCGGCGCCGACCTTGTCGACCTCGTCGAGCAGGACGACCGGGTTCATCGAGCCGGCCTCGCGGATCGCCCGGACGACGCGGCCGGGCAGCGCGCCGACGTAGGTGCGCCGGTGGCCGCGGATCTCCGCCTCGTCGCGGATGCCGCCCAGCGCGACCCGGACGAACTTGCGGCCCATGGCGCGGGCCACCGACTCGCCGAGCGAGGTCTTGCCGACTCCGGGAGGGCCGGCCAGCGCGAGCACCGCGCCGGACCGCCGCCCGCCGACGACGCCGAGCCCCTGGTCGGCGCGGCGCTTGCGGACCGCGAGGTATTCGATGATCCGGTCCTTCACGTCCTCCAGGCCGGTGTGGTCGGCGTCGAGGATCGCGCGGGCGCCGGCGATGTCGTATTCGTCTTCGGTGCGGGTGTTCCACGGCAGGTCGAGGACGGTGTCGAGCCAGGTGCGGATCCAGCCGGTCTCGGGCGACTGGTCGGAGGTGCGCTCCAGCTTGTCGACCTCCTTGAGGGCCGCCTCGCGCACCTTCTCGGGCAGGTCGGCCGCCTCGACCCGGGCCCGGTAGTCCTCCTCCTCGGTCTCGGGGTCGCCGTTCAGCTCGGCCAGCTCCTTGCGGACCGCCGCGAGCTGCTGGCGGAGCAGGAACTCCCGCTGCTGCTTCTCCATGCCCTCCTGGACGTCCTTGCGGATCGTCTCGGCGACGTCGACCTCGGCGAGGTGGTCGCGGGCCCAGCCGACGAGCTTCTCCAGCCGCTCGCCCGCGTCGGGGGTCTCCAGGAGCAGCAGCTTCTGGGCGGTCGACAACCAGGGCGCGTAGCCGGAGCTGTCGGCCAGCACGGAGGCGTCGTCGATGCCGTTGACCTGGTCGACGACCTGCCAGGCGCCGCGCTTCTGCAGGATCGTGGTGGTGAGCGCCTTGTATTCCTTCATCAGGGAGCTGACCTTGGCGTCGGGCTCGCCGGCGGCCTTGGCCACGAGGGTGGCCTCGACCCACAGGGCCGCGCCGGGGCCGGTCGTGCCGGTGCCCACGCGGGCGCGCGAGACGCCCCGCACCACCGCGGCGGGCTCGCCTCCGGGCAGCCTGCCCACCTGCTCGACCACGGCGGTGACGCCGACCGCCCCGTAGTGCCCGTCGATGCGGGGCACCAGGAGGACCTGCGGCTTCTTCGCGCCGGTGGCCTGGGCGGCCTCGATCGCCGCGCGCACCTCGGAGTCGGACAGATCGAGGGGGACGACCATGCCGGGCAGGACGACCTCGTCGTCCAGCGGCAGGACGGGAAGGATCTCAGTCATGCGTGCTCCTCAGGCTTGAGTTATATGCGCTCAACTAAGGCGAGTCCCATGATGTTCCCAAGCTTGCGTGCGTTCGCTGAGAGCGATCGTAATTCTGTAATCACGTTTAACGACAGGCTGTCATCAACCTGTTGACGATCGCGGCGAAGGTTTGTGACACTTCGTCATGAACGACACTCTGAGGAGCCTGCGATGGGTTTTGCCGAGGTCCTGCGGACCGCGACCTGGACCGACCACGAGTCCGCGGAGGACGACAACTACCTGAAGAACCTGATGGCAGGACGGCTCAGTCCCGAGGCCTACGGCGAGATGGTCGCCCAGCACTACTTCGCCTATGTGGCCCTCGACGGCGCGTCCAGGCGGCTGGCCGGCGATCCCGTCGCCGGGGCCTTCGTCTTCCCCGAGCTCTACCGGGAGGAGGCGCTCGTCCGCGACCTCACGGCCATCTACGGCGACGACTGGGCCGCGCGGGTCGCCCCCAGCAAGCCGACCCAGACGCTCGTCGCCCGGATCAACCAGGTTTCTGACTGGCCGGGCGGATATGTGGCGCACCACTACACTCGTTACCTCGGCGACCTGTCCGGCGGGCAGTTCATCCGGCTGGAACTGCAGAAGATCTACGGCTACGGCAAGGGGGGCGGGGTGGACTTCTACCACTTCGACATCGGCAGCCTCCCCCGCTTCAAGGACGAATACCGGCGCCGCCTCGACGCCCTCGGCGAGAGCCTCGACGAGGCCGGTCGCCAGCGGATCATCCGGGAGACCCGGCTCGCCTACCAGCTCAACACCGAGGTGCTCGGCGACCTGGGCCGGGTGGCCACGGTGGCGGCCTGACGTGCCGCGCATCTCGGCCGCCACGATCGGCGAGCACCGCGCCCAGACCCAGGAGAAGATCCTGGAGGCCATCGCGCGGCTGGCCCGCAGGCAGGGCATCGACGCGATCTCGATGACCGAGCTGGCGGCCGAGGCGGGCATCACCCGGACCGTCCTCTACAACTACTTCCCCGACAAGACGGCGCTGCTGCTGGCCTTCACCGAGCGGGTGACCCACTACTTCGTCGAGAGCTACGCCCGCGGCCTGCCCGCCGACGCCTCGCCGTCGGTCCGGCTGCGGGCGTTCGTGCGGCTCCAGCTCACCGGCCTGGTCGCCCACCCCCACCCGGGGGCCGCCGACCTGTCGGCCACCCTCGGGCCCGATGCCTACCAGCGGCTGGCCGCCCACGTCGCGCCGATGCAGGCCATCCTGCGGGAGATCATCCAGAGCGGCGTCGACTCCGGCGAGTTCCGCACCTCCGACGTCGAGGCCGCCGCGCGGGCGGTGCTGGCGGTGCTCGGGTCGGAGCGCATCCCGCTGACCGAGGGCGGCCGGACCCTGGAGGAGGCCGAGGAGTTCGTCTCCGCCTTCTGCCTGCGCGCCCTCGGGCCGGGAGACTAGAGGCTCAGCGGCATGCCTCCGTGGTGCAGGCGGAAGTCGTCCACCTCGGCGGGATCGACCGCCAGGCGCAGCGTGCCGAGCTCGCGGGCGACGCGGTCGAACATGATCCGGGCCTCCAGGCGGCCCAGCGCCGCGCCCAGGCAGAAGTGCACGCCGTGCCCGAAGGCGATGTGCCGGCCGGCGTCGGGCCGGTGGACGTCGAACACGTCGGGATCGGCGAACACCTCCGGGTCGCGGTTGGCGCCCCACAACGACAGGGCCACCCGCTCGTACGCCGGGATGACGCCACCGGCCAGGTCGAGGTCGCGGAAGGCGAATCGGGGCGGGACGATCTCGACCGGGCCGCGGAAGCGCAGCGTCTCCTCCACGACCGCGCCCGCCAGCGACGGGTCCGCCCGCAGGTCCCGCCACTGGTCCGGATGCGTGAGCAGCAGCCGCACCCCGTTGACGATGACGTCGACCGTGGTCTCCTGACCGGCGATGAGCAGCAGTTGCACCATCGCGACCAGTTCGTCGCGGTCGAGCGCGTCGCCGCCGGCCTCCAGGGCGACGAGCTCGGAGATCAGGTCGTCGGCCGGGGCCTTCCGGCGGAGGGCGGCCAGGTCGTCGACGTAGGCGGCGAACGCCAGCGTGGCCGAGCCGTCCCAGTCGGAGGCCGACACGATGGTCGCCGACCAGGCCCGGAACATCCCCCGGTCCTCCTCGGGCACCCCGACGAGCTGGGCGATCACGTTGACCGGCAGCGGGTCGGCCAGGTCGGCCACGCCGTCGAAGGAGCCCAGCTCCCGCGCGCGGGCGACCAGCCCGTCGGCGACCTCGGCGATCCACGGCTCCAGACGTGCCACCATCCGGGCCGTGAACGCCCGGCTGACCAGCCCGCGCAGGCGGGTGTGGTCGGGCGGGTCGAGGGAGATGAGCTGGCGGGCCGCGATCCGCTCGGCCTCCGTTTCCCCGTGCGTGTGCCAGGGGAGCCGGTGGCCGATCTCCGGGTGCCGCAGTCCTTCGAGCACGTCGGCGTGCCGGGCCACCACCCAGAACCGGTTCCCCCCGGGGTCGATCTGCGGGACGGGCCGGCCCGCGGCCCGCACGCGCGCGTAGAACGTGTGCGGGTCGCGGCGGGTGGCGGGCTCCCAGAGCTCCGAGAGCCCGAACTCGGTGGTCATCCTTACTTGGCCGCGTACTGCTTGACGATCTCGGTCGTGACCTCGTCGCCGCCGACCGTGCCGGTCAGGGTGACCGTGACCTCGCCCGCGGGCAGGGCCGCGGCGCGGACCGCGAACTGCTGGAACGCGGACTTGCCGGGGGCCACGCCGGCGAACGACTTCGAGCCGTAGGCCGTCTCGATCACGACGTCGACGGGGGCGTCGTGGTCGTTCACCACGCGGACGGCCAGGTAGGCCGAGCCGCCGATGAACCGGGCCTCGGGGGTGACCGTGGCCGGGAGCTCCGCCTCGGGCGCGAGCTCGGCGCGGGCGCTGTCGGCGGCGGCCACGATCGCGGCCTTCTGCTCGGCGGTCAGCAGCCCCGCCGTCACGAACGCGTCGGCGGTGGAGTTCACCTTGGCCATGAACGCGGCGTGCGTCGCGAACGGGGCCTGGTCCCAGAGCACGTCCAGGAAGGTCAGGCCGTCGGTGCCGGGCGAGACGACGCCGGTGACCGGCACGTCGTAGTTCGGCAGGCCGTCGTCGCGCTTCACGTTGGGCACGCCCGAGTCCACGCCGCCGAAGACGATCTTCGGTTCGACCCGGCGGAAGTAGGCCGAGTGGGCCTGGGTGTCGCCGACGTACCAGGGGCGGAGGTTGAAGCCGCCCGTGGTGAACAGCGGGTCGCCGGCCGCGTTGACGCCGTTCGCCGTGATGGCCGCGCGCGAGTAGTCGCCGTCGCGCTTGAGGTGGCGGTAGAGCGTCAGCTCGCGGTAGGCGCCGCCGCCGGGGTTGCCGAGGATCGGCATGAGCAGCGGGCCCCACATGATCGACTGGGTGTCGGGGCGGTCGATGGCACGCTCGATCCGGATGCTGAACGGCATCGAGATCTCGATCGTGTCGCCGGTGTGCCAGGTGCGGCTCAGGGTCAGGTAGGTGCCCGGGGTCGGGGTCTCCAGCGACTGGAGCACGCCGTTGATCTTCACCTGGTAGCCGCTGACGGCCCACTTGGGCACCCGCAGCCGGATGTCGAACTGCCCGCCGCCGGCGATCGTGAGCTTGGTGCCGGCCTGGCGCGGGAAGTTCGTCTCCTGGGTCAGGGTGACGTTCTTCTCCGACCAGGTCACCGTCGAGGGCAGGAACTGGTTGACCCAGATGGCCGAGCCGTCGGCCGACTTGAAGTAGGTCGCCTCCTGGTACTTGGTGTGGATCTCCAGGCCGGTGCCGCCGCAGCAGGTGCCGGTGTTGCCGTAGGACTTGCCCGCGCCGGGGGTCAGCGGCTGGAAGTAGGTGACCTGCGGGTTGGCCGTGCCGGCCGAGTCGGCCCGCGAGCCGGCGAGCTGGTTGAACAGGGCCCGCTCGTAGTAGTCCATGTAGGCCGGGTCCTGCGTGTGGAAGAACAGGTTCCGGGCCAGCTTGGCCACGTTGTAGATCGAGCACGTCTCGGCGCCGCCCTGGGCGATCGCGTTGGCGATGTTGTCCCGGTTCTGGAACATCTCGATGTTGTTGTTGGAGCCCGGGTAGTTACCGCCGAGGCCGCCGTGGGAGAACATGCGGTGCGGCACCAGCATGCCGAAGAAGTTCTCGGCGGCCTTGAGGTAGTCGTCGCCGCCGCCCTGCTCGAAGATCCGCATGTAGCCCGAGAAGCCGGGCACGTGCTGGTTGACGTGCAGGCGGGCCGGGCGCCTGCGGCCGTAGGCGAGCGGGTTGGTGACCGTGAGGATGTCGCGGTTCTCGACGGTCGCGCCGAAGAGGGACTCGCGGTTGTCGAAGAACTTGGCCGTCTCCAGGTGCTTGGGGTCGCCGGTCAGCGCGTGGATCTCGGCGAACACCTCGTTGGCGCCGCCCAGCTCGCCGGCGATGTAGGTGTCCCACATCAGGTTGAGGTTGTCGCGGGTGATGGGGCCCGTGTAGTTCGGGTGGTTCTTGTCGCCGGTGCTCAGGGCGTTGTGCGCCCAGTCGGCCATCTTGACGGCGATGTCGCGGGCCTTGGTGTTGCCGGTCAGCGTGTACGCGTCCAGCAGGCCCCTGACGATCTTGTGCTGCGTGTACCACGGCGCCCACACGTTGGTGGCGGCGTTGCCGCCGTACTGGGCGTAGCGGGGCGGGCCGACGCGGATGACGGCGTCCTCCGGGATGGCGCCCAGGTAGCCGGCGTAGACGGGCTTCCAGAGCGCGCCGCCCGACTGCGGGATGGCGACGATGCCGGCGGGACGGTTGTTGGGCGAGGAGTCGAGCGCGGAGGCGCCGTCGGTCTCGTCGAACCGGTACCAGGCGATGTTGCCGCCGCCCGTGGTGCCGGCGGCCGAGGTCTGGAGGGAGGTGATCTCGGCGGCGCTCAGGGCGCGGTCGAAGATGTGGAACTCGTCGACGCTCGCGTTGAGCATCGCGTCCCCGTAGGCCGAGCGGCCGATCCAGACGTTGCCCGGGACCCCGAGGCTGGTCGGGTTGAGCGTCATGTTCGGGTTGGTGCCGGCGACGGCGCCGTTGACGTACAGGGTGCCGACGGTGCCCGAGAGGGTGACGGCCAGGTGCACCCACTGGCCGGTCGGGATCGCGGTGGTCCCGTTGATCTGCTGCTCGCCGCCGCTGCCCGTGGTGGTGATGGCGAACCGGGGCGGGTTGCCGGTGACGCCGGCGCGGGCGGTGAGGAACATGTTGACCGCGGTGCTCTGGCCGAAGTCGAAGACCCGGCTCCAGTTCTGCGCGGCGGCGAGGTTGACCCAGGTCGCGATCGTGAAGTTGGTGAGCTGGGACACCGCCTCCTGGGGCAGTTTGACGTGCTCGGCGTTGCTGCCGCCGTTGAGCTTCAGGGCGTTGCCGAACTTCCCGGCCACCCGGCCGATGGGCAGCGCCTCCGGCTCCTCCGGGTCTCCGGGGGCGGTCAGGCGGGCGGTGATGGCGTCCTGGCAGGCGCCGAGTTCGTTGACCATCCAGTCGAGCTTGGTCTTGTAGACCGCCTCGCCCTGGTCGGCGTAGGCCTGGGCCAGGGCGCTCATGTAGTGACCGGCCCAGTGGCCGCTCAGCAGGCCGCCGTCCTCCCAGCCGCCGGGTGCGGTCACGCCCGCGGGGTTCGGCCGGCCGGCCTGGTTGTTGAACAGGAAGAGGAAACGGCGCTCGTCGAACGCCTGCAGGAACGCCTTCATCCGGTCGCGCTTCTCCTGCAGCAACCCGGTCTTCAGGCTGATCTCGTGCAGCCAGAACGGCCTGACCGGGGTGTTGCTCCCGGCGCCGACATAGGGGATACCGGCCAGGGACTCGGTGACGTTCGCGGTCGCGGCCTGGGCCGTGCCCGCCTGAACGCCGTTGGTCGTCGCGGCTAAGGCCACCCCGATGGCCGACGTCCGCACGAAGGTGCGGCGGCTCATTCCTGACTTCTCGGATGCCGTCATGGCCTTCCCTTCACTTGCAAGGCTCGACCCTCGATTGTTAGCGCTAACACCGCCAGAACACCGCTCAGCCGAGGGGATTTCTCTTGAGATTGTTAGCGTTCACACAAAGAAGGCACCAGAGCGGCGTGTTCAACCGTTACCGATGCGTTACAGACGTGGGAAATCCAGTGGAACCGCCACATTCCACGCGGCTAGCGTCAACCGGATGACCCCTCAGCTCGCCGCGCTCTCCATCGACGCGCACGACCCACCCGCGCTCGCCCGGTTCTGGGGCGAGTTCCTCGGCTGGCAGGCGGACGGCGCCACCACGCTGCTGCCCGCCGACGATACCGGCTTCCGCCTGCGGTTCCTCCCGACGCGGGAGCCGAAGACCCGGGAGAACCCGATGCACTTCGACCTCACCAGCGACTCGGACGACGGGCAGCGGGCGACCGTGGCCAGGGCGCTCGCCCTGGGGGCCCGGCACATCGACGTCGGGCAGCTCCCCGAGGAGGAGCACGTCGTGCTCGCCGACCCCGAGGGCAACGAGTTCTGCGTCATCGAGGCGGGCAACACGTTCCTCGCCGAGTGCGGGTTCATCGGGGCGCTCGCGTGCGACGGGTCGCAGGCGGTCGGCTACTTCTGGAGCGCGGCCCTGGGCTGGCCCCTGGTGTGGGACCAGAACGAGGAGACCGCGATCCGGTCGCCGCACGGCGGCCCGAAGATCACCTGGGGCGGCCCGCCGCTGCCGGTCAAGACCGGGAGGAACCGGCTGCACTTCGACATCGCCCAGGTGGAGATCGACCGGCTGGTCGCCCTCGGGGCGACCCGGCTCGGCGCCGCCGGTGACCGGGTGCTCATGGCCGACCCCGACGGCAACGAGTTCTGCGTGCTCGGCTGATCACGATGGACCATGACCGCCGCCGCGCCCATCAGCACGGCGGCCAGGATCGTGGCCAGCACGATCAGGGTCATCTCGGTCCGGCTCACCTCCCACTGGAAGCGCCCCCGGGCCATCTCGGCGCAGGTGGCGTTCAGCCGGTCGATGCGCGCCGCGAAGGCGCGGTCCTGCTCGCGGAGATGGCGGGCCATCTCCGCGAGGACACGGTCGTCATCCACTGGGGATCCCGCGTCTGGTGACATGGGGATACTTGAGGTCGAACGCCGGCCGCTCCGACCTGATGGGCGGGATGCGGTGGAAGTTGTGGCGGGGCGGCGGGCACGACGTCGTCCACTCCAGGCTGTTGCCGAAGCCCCAGGGGTCGTCGACCTCGACCCTCGGCGCGTACTTGGCGGTGTACCAGACGTTGAACAGGAACGGCAGCGTCGAGATCCCGAGGATGAGCGCGCCCACCGAGGAGACCACGTTCAGGGTGGTGAAGCCGTCGACGGGGCTGTAGTCGGCGTACCGTCTCGGCATGCCGGAGATGCCCAGCCAGTGCTGCACCAGGAACGTGGTGTGGAAGCCGATGAACAGCGGCCAGAAGTGCCAGCGGCCGAGCCGGAAGTCGAGCATCCGGCCGGTCCACTTGGGCCACCAGAAGTAGAAGCCGCCGAACATGGCGAACACGACCGTGCCGAACAGCACGTAGTGGAAGTGGGCCACCACGAAGTAGGAGTCGTGGGCCTGGAAGTCGAGCGGCGGGCTGGCCAGGATGACGCCGGTGATCCCGCCGAACAGGAAGGTCACCAGGAAGCCGACCGCGAACAACATCGGCGGCTCGAACGACAGGTGGCCGCGCCACATGGTGCCGATCCAGTTGAAGAACTTCACCCCGGTCGGCACGGCGATCAGGAACGACATGAACGAGAAGAACGGCAGCAGCACCCGCCCGGTGGCGAACATGTGGTGCGCCCAGACGGTGACCGACAGGCCGGTGATCGAGATGGTCGCGCCGACCAGTCCGACGTAGCCGAACAGCGGTTTGCGGCTGAAGACCGGGATGATCTCGGTGACGATGCCGAAGAACGGCAGCGCCACGATGTAGACCTCGGGGTGCCCGAAGAACCAGAACAGGTGCTGCCACAACATCGCGCCGCCGACCTCGGCGTCGAAGACGTGCGCGCCCAGCCGCCGGTCGGCCTCCAGCACCAGCAGCGCCGCCGCCAGCACCGGGAAGGCGATCAGCACGAGCACGCTGGTCAGCAGGATGTTCCAGGTGAAGATCGGCATCCGGAACATGGTCATGCCGGGCGCCCGCATGGTGATGATCGTGGTGATGAAGTTGACCGCGCCGAGGATCGTGCCGAGCCCCGACAACACCAGGCCCATGATCCACAGGTCCCCGCCCATCTCGGGGCTGAACGGCCCGGTCGACAGCGGCGTGTAGCCCGTCCAGCCGAACGACGGGGCGCCCCCGGCGTTGAAGAGGCTCGCGGTCACCCCCAGCCCGCCGAACAGGAACAACCAGAAGCTGACCGCGTTCAGCCGCGGGAAGGCCACGTCGGGCGCGCCGATCTGGAGCGGCATCACGACGTTGGCGAACCCGGCGAACAGCGGGGTGGCGAACAGCAGCAGCATCAGCGTGCCGTGCAGCGTGAAGAGCTGGTTGTACCGCTCGTTGGAGACGATCTGCAGGCCCGGATGGGCCAGTTCGGCACGGATGAGCAGCGCCATGATCCCGGCGACCAGGAAGAAGAAGAACGCGGAGATCAGGTACATGTAACCGATCACCTTGTGGTCGGTCGTGGTCAGCCACGACACGACGACCGTGCCCTTGCCCCGTTTGACGGGAGCGAGCGGAGAGGTGATCGGCTCTTGGACGGCCATGGGCAGCGCACCTGTCTGTCATGCGGGACAGCCCGCTCCGGACGATGAATGGCACGCTGATTCGGCCGACGTGAAAATACCCGGCGGCGCGGCGCGCATAACTTGTCCACCTTTTTGCCACCACTCGGATTTAACGTTGAAAAGAGATTTCCACACGTCCGCGACATAGCTCGGGTGAACCCGGGTAAGCCGAGACAATCGCCGATTCGAGTAATCGAGGAGCGCGGATGCTGGCTTTTTATGATCACCAGGAGTCGGAATTCTACGGGCTCTGCGTGGCGGAGCTCCTCACTCGCCGACCTGCGATGAGACACGTTCACGAATTCGGCGCCGGCTCGGGGCGGGCCATGGTGAGCGCCATTCAGCGCATCGATTTCCAGGGCCGGATGAGCGGCTACGAACTCGACGAGAGGTCCGCCGCGTCCGCCCGCGAGCTGATCCACCGGAGCGGCCTGTCCGGGCGTTACGACGTCCGGCACGGCGATTTCTTCGCCGCTCTGCGGCCCGGCGAGAAACTCCGGTGCGTGGTCGCCAACCCGCCCTATCTTCCCCATCCGCGGGAGCGGCCGGCCTTTCCGCACCTGTCGGGCGGCCATTCGGGCGCGGGCATCAGCAAACGCATCCTGTCGTCCGGGTTCGACACGGTGCTCCTGATGATCTCGTCGTACGCCGACCCCTGTTCGGTGCTGGCGCACGCCCGCGCGTGCGGGTACACGCTGACGAGCTGGATGGTGCTGCCCCTGCGGATGGGCGAGTTCTCCCGCCGGCCGCACGTCCGGCGCCGGATCGACGCCATGTCGCGGGCCGGCACCGCCTTCGTGGCCGGGGAGAGGTACCTGCTGGCCGGCGGGGTCTGGGACCGGACCGGCTCCGGCGACCAGTCGGCCGTGTTGTCGCGGGTGATGTCGCGGTTCGGGGCGGCCGGCCGGCGGCCGGTCAGCTGACCGCCGGGAACCGGGCGACCAGTTCCAGCCCGCCTCCCGGGTTGGCACGCGCCTCCATCCGCGCGCCGTGGGCGCGGGCGATGGCGGCGGCGATCGACAGGCCCAGGCCGGCGCCCTGCGTCCGGGTCGTGCCGATGCGCCGGAACGGGGCGAACAGGTCGCCGAACCGCTCGGGCGGCACGTGGGGGCCGGTGTTGACCACCCGCAGCACGCCTCCCGTCAGGGTGATCTCCGCGGTGCCCCCGGGCACGTTGTGGCGGACCGCGTTGCCCGCGAGGTTGGTCACCAGGCGGTGCAGCAGCGTCCGGTCGCCGAGCACCGTGCAGGGCCCGGCCGTCACGGTCACGGTCACGTCGCCGTGGTCGAGTTCGGCCACGGCGAGGCGGACCACCTCCGACAACTCGACCTCCTCCGGCGTCTCGATCCCGTGCTCGGCCTGGGCGAGCACCAGCAGGGCGTCGATGAGGCGCTCGCTGCGCCGGTTGGCGGCCAGCAGCTTGCCCTTGACCGGGCCGACGTCGTCGGGGAGGCCGATCTCGATCGCGGCGCGCTGCACGGCCAGCGGCGTGCGCAGCTCGTGGGAGGCGGTGGCGATGAAGCGGCGCTGCCCCTCGACCGAGCGCTCCAGCCGGGCCAGCATCTCGTCGAAGGTGTCGGCGAGCTCGCGCAGCTCGTCGTGCGGGCCGGTCAGCGCGATGCGCTCGTGCAGGTTCGACAACGACAGGCGGCGGGCCGTCGCGGTGATGCGGTGGACCGGCCGCAGCATGCGCCCGGCGAAGAACCAGCCGACGGCCAGCGACACCAGGGTCATCACGGCGATGGCCACGCCGGCCACCTCCCACTGGTAGGTGACGACCTCCTCCATCAGCCTCGGCCGCAGCACCGGCTCGGGCGGCCGGGTGAGCACCCCGCCCGCGACGGGGGCGGGCGGCGCCGGGGGTCGCGTCTCCAGCCGGAGCCGGTGGTGCAGCGACAGGTTGACGCTCGCCAGCAGCACCGCGGCCGTCACCAGGAACAGCCCCGTGTAGGTGAGCGCCAGGCGGACGCGGATCGTCCTCACAACACGTATCCCGCTCCGGGCACCGTCCGGATGCACGGCGGGTCGCCGAGTTTGCCGCGCAACCGGCTGACGACGACCCGCACGACCGTCGTGAACGGGTCGGCGTGCTCGTCCCAGGCCAGCTCCAGCAGGCGTTCGGCGCTGACGACGGCGCCGTCGGCGCGCAGCAGCGCCTCCAGAACGGCGAACTCCTTCAGCGACAGGTGCAGGTGCCGCCCGTCCCTGGCGGCCTGCACCCGCCGGGTGTCGAGCACGATCCCGTGGCGGGTGAGCACGGGCGGCACCGGTTCGCGGCTGCGCCGCCCCAGCGCCCGCACCCGGGCCACCAGTTCGGCGTAGTCGAAGGGTTTGCACAGGTAGTCGTCGGCGCCCAGCCCCAGGCCCGCCACCCGCTCGGGCACCGAGGCCGCCGCCGTCAGCATCAGGATGCGGGTGCGGCCGCCGCGTCCGGCCAGGTCGCGGCAGAGGTCGTCGCCGTGCACGTCGGGCAGGTCGCGGTCGAGGACGACCACGTCGTAGTCGTGCACGCCGAGGCGTTCGGCCGCGGCGGCGCCGTCGTAGACGACGTCGGCGGCCATCGCATGGCGGCGCAGCCCCTCGCCGACGAGGTCGGCCAGGTCGCGCTCGTCCTCCACCACCAAGACTCGCATGACCCGTTCCTACCGGCTCCGGGGTTACAGCGGCGTTAGCGTCCGCGTTCACCCCCGCGCAACGCCGGGTCCGCGACATTCGGCCCCATGACCAAGCTGCTGGCCGCGGCGGCCCTCGCCGCCCTCCTGACCGTGCCCCTCGCCCCCGCCGCTCCGGCGGCGGCCGCCGCCCCTCCGGCGTGCGCCCGCATGACGGGACCACCCCCCGCCTCTCCTCCCCCGACGTCGGTGGACACGCTCGGGCAGGCGTTCTTCTGCGTGCTCGACCACTACTACGCCGGGCCCGGCCTGCGCACCCAGGATCTGCTGAGGGACGCGTTCGCCGCGTACACGCGGAACCTGCAGCGGCGCGGCGCCGACGTCGCCGGGCTGCGGCTGCCCGCGCTGACCGGGGACCGCGACGCCGACTGGGCCGCCGCGGCCGCCGCGCTCGGCACGGGCGACCCGGTGGCGCTGCGCGCCGCCGTCGACGGCATGGTCGCCGGGCTGCGCGACAACCACGCCCGGCACCACGTGCCCGAACCGCCGCGCGAGGGCGGCCCCGTGGGGACCGGCATCGTGGGCGCGTCGGGGATCGGCGGGGCGGGAATCGACCCGGCGGCCCGGCCGCCGTTCTTCATCACCGACGTCGTCGACGACAGCCCGGCCGACCGGGCCGGGGTCCGGCCCGGCGACATCGTGCAGGCGATCGACGGGGTGCCCGTCTGGGTCGGCGGCACGCTGAACCCGCTGCTGGTCGAGCAGGTGCGGCAACCGTCGTTCACGATGACCCTGAAGCGGCCCACGACCGGCCGGGTGCGCACGGTCAGGCTCACCGAGGGCCCGCTGACGCCTCGGGCGCGCACCCTGCGGGTCAGGGACGTCTCCGGGGTCCGGTACGTGCGGCTCCCCGGCTTCTACGACGGCGCCGCCGACCAGGTGATCGCGGCGCTGCGCGGCGGGCCCAAGAAGGTCGTCCTCGACCTGCGCGGCAACGGCGGCGGCTCCCCCAGAGAGGTCGTCAGGCTGCTCGGCGCGTTCGCCCACGGCAAGGTCACCAGCTACTTCTGCGCCTACGACGGCTCGTGCACGCCCAACCGGACCGACGACGGCGTGCCCCTGCTCGGGGCCCGGCTGGTCGTCCTCACCGACCGGCGGTGCGCGTCGGCGTGTGAGGACTTCAGCGCGGCGGCCCAGGGCAACGGGATCGCCCCCACCGTGGGCACCCGCACGGCGGGCGCCGTCTCGGGGCCGGCCTCCGCGTGGTCGCTCGGCGACGGCAGCGTGCTCGCGATGCCGTCGGTGCGCCATCTCGGCCCCGGAAAGGAGATCATCGACACGGTCGGCGTCCCGGCCGACCACCACGCCCCCATGACGGCCCTGGATCTGGCGACCGGCCGCGACCCCGCCCTGCGCAAGGCGCTGTCCCTGCTGACCGGCTGAGGCCGGCCGGGATGCCGGTTCTCAGACGGGGAGAGGGCCGCCGTGGCCGGGGATGCCCCGGTCGGGCGGGATGACGTCGTCGGCGGCGTCGCCGGGGGTGACGCCCTGGGCGCGGGTCAGGTCGGCCAGCCGCCGGTGGTAGGCCGCGACCGCGCCGAGGGCCTCGCCGACCGCGTTCAGCAACGTGGCGCCCGCCCGCTCCACGACGTCGGCCTCATGGGTCTCGAACGCCCGCAGGCCCTCCAGGATCGCGGCCTTCAGGTCGCGGAGCAGGCGGACGTCGTGGTGGGCGTAGGCGCGGCACAACGTCGCGACGCGCGTGAAGTCGAGGTCCCTGACGGCCGACACCGTGGTCCTGACCAGCGTGGTCTCCGGCCGGGCCGTCAGGGCCGCCAGGTCGGCGTCGTAGGAGCGGATGTCCAGGTGCGGGTCGCAGAACCCGGCGGTGAGCTGCCACAGGGTGCGCAGGTCGTCGCCGAGCAGCCCGTCGAGGTAGCTGACCAGGAAACGCCGGTGGGCCTCGACGGCGAACTGCGCCTTGAACGGCGTCAGCTCGGCCGGGTCCTCGCCCGCGGTGGCCGCCATGGTGGTGAAGGCGTAGTCGGCGGTCAGCGCGTTCTCCATGCCGACCAGGAGGTAGACGAACCGGACCCAGGTCCGGAACAGCTCCTCCAGCGGCAGCGCGCGCAGCCCCTCCTCGGTGAGCACCACGCCCCACTTCGCGCCGAACTCCAGCCGGCGCAGGTGGCCGATCTGGTACATGGCGAGCTGCGCGTCGATCTCGGCGTGCGCGTGGTGCAGGATCTTCCGGTACGCCGCCGTCGCGTCGAGCCCGACGTGGTTGCGGACGATGTGCGGCCCGCCGATGTGCAGGTGCAGGAACTCGCCGACGTCGAAGACGGCCCCGCCGATCGCCATCCAGTAGCCCGCCTCGGCGGTGGTGTGCCGGGCCAGCTCCGACACGTCGAAGCGGGGGCCCTGCTGCGCGTGGCCCAGGTAGGTGGTGAAGACGTCCTGGCTCAGCCGCCCGTCGGCCGTCAGCCGCCGGAGGAACTCGCGGCCGTCGCCGGGCACGATCTCCGCGAGCGCGTCGAGCACGGCGACGGCGAACCGCGCGCTGCCGCACACGTAGACGTGGGCGCCCCGTTCGAGCAGCGCCCAGAGGTCGTCGGCCTCGGCGCGGATCACGTCGTCGACCCGGCGGCGTCGCCCGGCCCCGACGACGTGGCGCGCGCCGTCGAAGGTGACGCCGGCGTCGGCGCGGGAGAACGCGACCGACAGGCGCAGCCGGCCCTCGGCCGCCGCGGTCTCCAGATCAGGGTGGTGGACGAACTCTCCCGGCGACCGGATCCCCAGGTAGAGCCGGTTCTCCCCCGGTCCGGTGCGGGCGGCGGCGAACCCGAGGAAGGGCGCGATGCCCGAACCGGCGGCGAACATCACGACGGGCCGGCCGGGATCGGCGGGCAGCCGGAACCTCGGCGTCGGCACGATCCGCAGCGACAGGTGGCCGCGGCCCTCCTGGGCCGCGCGGCGCAGGAAGTGGGAGGCCGTGCCGCGCCGTTCGCGGGGGTAGGACCACGGGGTCCGGGCGGAGGTGTAGCCGAGCCCGGCGACCACGAGCCGCAACGTGGTGGCCGCCTCGCCGGGGGGCGGGGCCGAGGCGATCGAATAGAGGCGGAACGGCTCGGGCGGGACCACCCGGCAGAACGCGTCCTTCTCCCGCAGGTCGGCCTTCCACAGGCGGGTGACGTCGTAGCCGCCCGCGTACAGCAGGTTCAGGACGTCCCAGAGCTCCCACTGGTCTTCCATGCGGGCGTCCACGATCCGCTGCCAGGCGCCGACGGCCGTGCGCCGGATCAGCCGCTTGGCCACCTCGCGGCCGACGGGGCGCAGGCGGGCGAAGCGCAGCAGGGTGCGGAGGGGGAGCACGTCGACCTCGCCGAACCCGGCCCGGCCGGCCACCGCCGTCCGCCACTCGGGGGTGAGCGGCACCAGTTCGTCGCCGGTCGCCTGTAACGCGGCGACGGTGCGGCGCACGAGGTCGTCGTCGTTCTCGGCCAGCACGCCGACCCGGTCGCCCGGCAGGTGGTGCACGCCCTGCCCGGTGACGTCGATGTCGAGGTAGCACGTCCAGGCACCGGACTCCCCGGTGACGACGCGGCCCCGGCGGGCGGTCCCGAACACCACCGGCGCGCCCACCGGAGGGCGGCGCTCCTCCCGGACGGTGGCGAGTTCGCCGTCGACCTTGTCCCAGGTCCGGTCCTTGAACAGGCCGGTGAACCGGGCCCCGGTGGTCACCTGGCGGCCGACCTTGAAGGCGACCTCCAGGAAGCCGTACGCCTTGACGCGGTGCAGCCCCATCCAGCCGCGGTCGCCCACGTAGGCGTCGAGCATGGCGTTGTAGACGCCGCGCAGGGTGCTGTCGCGGGTGTCCTCGACGTACTGGCGCACCGACACCTCGCGGAGCGCGGCCACCAGCTCCCGCCAGTGGCGGGGGAAGAAGCCGGCCAGGTAGGTGCTCTGCCGCCCGACCATCGAGCCGTATTCGCGGCGTTCGAGGAACGCGTCGATCGCGTGGACCTGCGGCTGGGCGGTGCCGCTCGGGCTGGGCGCGCCGTCGAAGATCGGCACGCCGGCCGTGCCGACCGTCTTGGCCCAGAGCACCTGGTCGAGCGGGCTGCGGCCCCGGGGGTTGGGGTCGATCTGCGGGTAGACGACCTGGGTGACGTACCGGAGCCGGTCGAGGATGACCAGGAGGGAACGCTCCAGGGCGGCCGGGTCGTCGGCGACGACGGCCTCCTGTGCCTCGACCATGGCGCCCAGCACGGGCGTGAGCCCCATCGCGAACTCGGTGGTGACCAGGTAGAAGACACGCTCGGCCGCGTTGTCCCAGGTCGGCACGAGCAGGTCCATGTTGTCGAGCACGCGCGGCCCGGCCGGGTCGCGCAGCCGCCAGTTGTAGAAGAACAGGTCGATGTACGACACGGCGGGCGTCTTCTTGCCCAGCCGCCGCGAGACCGTCGTCCAGGGCCGCAGCAGCGAGTCGGGCAGCGCCTTCGGCGGGTCGACGGCCATGTACTGGTAGGCGTGCGCGAACACCCCGAGCATCGTCGAGGCGCGCAGCAGGTAGCGGTCGGGCAGCGCGTCGGGCCGGGCGTCGAGCACCGGCATCGCGTCGAAGGCCCGCCGCAGCGTCAGCCGGCGGAACAGCTCGGGCAACCGGGTGGTCATCTCGTCCCAGGCCCGGTGGGACTCGGGGAAGGACAGCAGCGGCGGCTCGGCGGGGAGGAACCCGTGGGCGAAGGACAGGAACCCGTCGAGTTCGTGCCCGGCCCGCCGGTTGAACGCCTCGGCCGCCTCCACCACCCGGCGGGCGGCGACCCGGGGCGGTCCGACCGGGCGCACCATGGTGAGCTGGCCGGCGTCGAGGGTGGTCGTCCGGTCGGGGTCGATGAACGCCCACGTCAGCTCGTAGCGGCCGATGCGGACGCGGTCGCCCGTGCCGAGCACGTGCCGGGTGATCCGCACGTCGTTGACGAAGGTCCCGTTGGAGCTGCCGAGGTCGGTGAGCACGACCCGGCCGCCGTCGGATTCGAGGCGCGCGTGCCGCCGCGAGACGGCGCCGTCGTCGAGCACCACGGCCGCCGCGCCGGCGTCGCGGCCGAGGATGACCGGAAGGGTGCACACCCGCTGGCTGGTCGCCCGGGTGTGCCGGTCGGTGAGGGTCAACCGCAGCTCAGGAATGGTAGATCACCGCACGGCACAGGTCGGCGCGGGAGAGCGTGCCCACGAGATTCCCCTCGTCGACGACGGGGAGCCTCCGGATGCCGCGCTCGATCATCACGATCGCGGCCCTGGCCAGTTCGTCGGCCGGGCGCACGGTGGCCGTGTCGCGCACGACGAGCGGGTCGATGACCCGGTCGGCGAGCGCGCGGCCCTTCTCCAGGAAGATCCGGAACGCGTCGGCGAGGGTGCCGCCTCCGGCGGTCACGTCGTCGAAGCCGGGCAGCATGGCCCGGACCAGATCCTCTTCGGACAACGATCCGGCGAACCTGCCGTCGTGGTCGATGACCATGAGCTGGCCGACCTCGGAGACGCTCACCACCTCGGCCGCCCGTCTGATGGTCGAACCGAGCCGGATGTGCGCCGGGAACGCCGTCATGACGTCGCTGACCAGCATGCCGGGCCACCTCCCGATCATTCTCCGTGAGTGTAAATCGGGGGTATTCGGGTGTACAGGTGGGTAATCGTCCTGACTTTTCAGGTCAGGCGAAGTGCACTCAAGGTGTGGCCGGTGGCCGTTTTGAAGAGGTGCTCGGCGCGTTCGTAGGACAACCGGCGGCGGCCGGTGTGCGGGCACAGGTCGCCCTCGGCGGGGGCGCGGGCGGGCGCGGGGCGGCGGCCGGAGAGGAACAGCGGGCCGCGGGTGCGGTCGCCGATGAGGTCCGGGAGCAGCGCGGCCGTCCGGGAGCGCCACGTGATCCCGGTACGGGAGCGGCGGGCCTCCAGGTCGAGGTCCTCGACGTTGAGGGCCAGCACCCGGGTCACCGGGGCGGCCGACTCGTGCAGCAGCCACCACAGGGCCCGCTCGCGCGGCGCCGCATCGGCTTCGCGCCACGCCTGGGCGGGCACGGCGGGCCGGGGCGCCGGCGCGGGCTCGGGCCGCCGCGCGAGCTCCGCGACCAGGTCGGGCCGGCCGGCCCACGCGCCGAACGAGCGCAGCGCGGCCAGGTGCCGGTTCCACGTCCGGGCCGCCGTCGCGCCCCAGGCCGAGGTCACCACGCGGGCCGTCTCGGCGGGGGTGAGCTCCGCCACCGGGGTCTGCTCGCCGAGGGCCGTGCCGAGCCGCCGCAGCGTCTGCCCGTAGGACCGGGCCGTCGCGTCCGCGCGCCCGGCGAGGAAATCGGCCACGGCCGGGCCGAGCAGCGCCCCGGCGGGCTCGGCCGCCGGGACGCCGGCGGCCCGCCGTGCCAGGAAGGCGCGTTCGGCGGCGTTGTCGGCCAGCGCCGCCGCCCGCAGGAACTCCCGCCGGGCCGGGCCGGCGCGGCCCAGGCGCAGCAGCAGGTCGGCGCGCACGGCCGGGAGCAGGTGGTAGTTCCGCAGCGCCGGATCGGCGGTCAGGTCCTCGGTCAGGTCGAGCCCCGCCTGCGGGCCGTGGGCCATGCCGACGGCCACCGCCCGGTTGAGCCGCACGACGGGGGTCGGGGTCAGCCGGACGAGGAGTTCGTAGAGGGAGACGATCTGGGCCCAGTCGGTCTCCTCGGCCGTCGGCGCCTGGGCGTGGCAGACCGCGATGGCGGCCTGGAGCAGGTAGGGGCCGGGAGGCCCGCCGAGTTCGCGGGCCCGCAACATCGCGGCGAACCCCCGGCGGATGCGGAGCCGGTCCCAGCGGCCCCGGTTCTGCTCGTACAGCGGGATCGGCTCACCCGACGGGCCGGTGCGGGCCTCCGCGCGGGAGGCCTGGATCTCCATCAGGGCCAGCAGGCCCAGCACCTCGGGCCGGGGAGCCGCCTCGGCCAGCATGCCGCCGAGGCGCAGCGCCTCCAGGGTGAGGCCGGGCCGCATCAGGTCGTCGCCGGACGCCGCCGCGTAGCCCTCGTTGAAGATCAGGTAGACGACCTCCAGCACCGACGCGAGCCGCTCCGCCGCCTCGGCCGGGCCGGGCAGGTCGAAGCCCACCCGGTGCTCGGCCAATGCGCGCTTGGCGTCGGCGATCCGCCGGGCGATCACCTGCTCGCCGGTGAGGAAGGCGCGGGCGATCTCCGCGTTCGTCAGCCCGCCGAGCAGCTTCAGGGTGAGCGCGACCCGCGCCGGAGGCGGCAGCACCGGGTGGCACGACAGGAACATCAGCCGCAGCGTGTCGTCCCGGTCGTCCTCTCCGGTGGTGTCATCGGCGTCCTGGCGCAGGTCGTGGGCGAGCTGACCGTGGGTGCGGTCGTGCCGGCGCTCGGCCCGGATGTGGTCGATCGCCCGGCGCCTGGCCACGGACATCAGCCAGGCGCCGGGGTTGCCGGGCCTGCCCTCGGCGGGCCACTGCTCCATGGCGGCGACCAGGGCGTCCTGGGCGAACTCCTCGGCCAGGCCGACGTCGCCGACCAGCCGGGTCAGCGCGGCGATGATCTTCGCCGACTCCAGTCTCCAGACGGCGTCGATCACTGGACTCTGCGGATCTCGCTGACCCCGTCGCCGACGATCCGGCGGAAGCGGCGGGCCAGCTCCAGCACCTCCTCCCGCGACCGCACCTCCACCAGGGCGAAGCCGACGGCGACCTCCTTGGCCTCGGTGAACGGCCCGTCGGTCACCGTGAACTCCTCTCCCGACGAGGTCATCCGCAGCCCGCCGGGCTCCAGGCCGCCGGTGGCCAGCAGGACGCCCTTGGCGCTCATCTCCTCGATGAACGCGCCCATCTCGGCGAACAGCCTCTCGTCGGGGGCGGGGGTGTTCTCGTCGGCCAGGCTCAGCAGCAGGTAACGCATCTCGGTCTCCGTTCGTCGTCCGGTGTTCGTGCCGGTACGTCGATTCGCCGATGTGACAGGGAATGGGCGTGCTCAGTATCTCCACAGATGGGCGGCGATGACCTCGTCGAGGGGCCTGCCCTCCGCCCAGGCCTGGTCGGCGGCGCGCACGACGGTGAACGCGCCGAAGAGCTCCTCGCCCAGGACCGCGCGGACCAGGCCGCTGTTCAGCGCCGCGTGCTGCTCCTCGAACGTCGCGGGCAGGCGGTGGATGCCCGCCGCCGCGCGGCGTTCCTCGGTCCACGGGCCCGGGTCCTCCTGGACGGGCGGCGGGGGCACGAGGCCGTCGGCGATGCCGGCCAGGCCCGAGGCGATGACGACGGCCAGCGACAGGTAGGGGTTGGCGGAGGCGTCCGACGGCTTGAGCTCCACGTTGGCGTGGGCGGCGCCCAGCAGGCCGGTGGAGGGCACGAAGCGCAGGGCGGCCTCCCGGTTCTCCACGCCCCAGAAGGCGTAGGCGCTGGAGAAGAAGCCGGGCCGCAGGCGCAGCAGGGAGGCGGCGCTGGGGGCGGTGACCGCCGCGATGGACGGCAGGTCGCGCAGCAGCCCGGCCAGGTAGGCGGCCCCGTCGGCGGTCAGGCCGTGCGGGCCGTCGCCGCCCGACAGGAGGTTGACGCCGTCGCGGGCGACCGAGGTGTGCAGGTGCCAGCCGTTGCCGACGCGCGCGCCGTCGGTCAGCGGGGCGAAGCAGGCCCGCAGGCCGTGGGCGCGGGCGGCGGCGTGGATCGTCTGGCGGGTGAGCAGTTGCAGGTCGGCGGCGGTGAGCGGGTCGGCGGGGGCGATGTTGAGCTCGAACTGCGCGGGGCCGTATTCGGCGTGCAACTGGCCGATCTCGACGCCGTTGGCGCGCAGGTCGCGCATCAGCCGGGTGGCGAACTCGTCGACCTCCAGCATCAGCCGGGGGCTGTAGGAGGGGCCCACGACCGCGAGGGGGCCGTCCTCCCGGCTGAGGCGGAACTCCAGCTCGTAGCCCGCCCGGAACTCCAGACCGGCCCGTGCGGCGGCCTCCACCTGCCGTTCCAGCACGCCGCGCTGGTCGTAGGGCCACGGGGAGCCGTCGGCGGTCATCTGGCGGCCGGGGGCCCACGCGAAGCCGGGCTGCCCGGCCAGCCGGACGATCCGGTCGGCGACCGGGACGAGGCGCACGTCTCCCGACGGGGTGCTCAGCCCCGGGGGGCCGTAGGTGATGCCGTCGTGCGTGTCGAAGATCGCGAACAGCGGGCTGACGCCGAGGCCGCGCTCGGCCGCCTGCGGGAGCTGCTCGATCGGGACGGTCCGCGAGCGCGGGATGCCGTTGTTGTCGGCCCACACGACGATGAGGCCCACGACCCCGTCCCTCGCCAGCCGCTCCGCCGTTTTGTGCACCCTGGGATCCTCTCCGGGAACACCGGCCCGAAGTCTCCGCGCACGGCGAAGAAACGGTGAAGAGACCGCCCTCCGGCCGTCAGGCCGCTTCGGCCCTGAGCGTCTCGGCCACCGACCGGCGGGCCGAGACCCGCGCGGGCACGGCCGCCAGGACGGCGGTGGCCAGCACGAGCACGGGCGGGATCAGCCACAACGACGGGACGGGCGGCTGCGGCGGGTTCTGGTGACCGAAGAGCCACTGCATGAACAGGCCCAAGGGGATGCCGGCGAGCGCGCCGGGCAGCGTCGGCAGGAGCTGGGCGGTGGCCAGGCCCGCGGTGACCTGTCCCGGCGTGGCGCCGAGGGTGCGGGCGACGGCCATGGTGGCCCGCGACTCCCGCGCGGTCGTCCAGGTCATGGTGAGGGTGTTCACCACCGCGAGGATGACCATCGCGGCGATGACGCCCAGCAGGAGCAGGCGGGACCGGTCGTCCATCAGGTCGGCCATGGTGACGCCGCCGAAGTCCCAGCCCCGGTAGGGCTGGGCGTCCACCATCAGCAGGACGGTGAGGCCGACGGCCGTGGTCGCCGTGCCGCCGGCGTGCAGCAGGGCGCGGCCGGGGCGGCGGGCGACGAGGCGGAGGCCGAGCAGCAGCGGCACCGGCAGCAGCCCGGCCAGCCTGCTGAGCAGGACCAGGTGGTCGGGGCGGCGGACGGCGGGCGAGAGCGTGGCGACGGCGTCGGTGCGCAGGGCCCTGACGACCGGGGCGAGGGCGGTCAGCACGGCCACGCCGACGGCGACGAGGGTCGTCATCACGACGACCGGGCCGCTCGGCCCCGCGCCGGTGGTGAGCAGGCTGTCGCTAGGATTGACGACGAGCGGGGCGACCAGCCGCGTGACGGCCAGGCCGGCCGCGTCGGCCAGCAGCGCCAGGGCGATGTATTCGGTCAGCAGGACGACGGCCACGAGGCCCGGGGTCGCGCCGACGACCTTGAGCAGCCCGGCGCGGCGGGTCTGCCCGGCGACGCGTCCGGCGGCCAGGGTACTCAGCCCGGCGACGACCATGAAGCTGAGCAGCCAGCCGCCGACGATCAGGATCGGCTGGCCGTCGCGGAGGTAGACCGAGTCCTGGTAGGCGATGACCGGCCAGGTGAAGCAGTTCACCCTGATCGCGGGGTCGTGGGCCTCGTGGTAGACGGCCCGGAAGGCCGCGGTGGCGGCCGGGTCGCGCAGCCGCAGGTAGACGAGGGAGGCCACCGGCACGTCCGCCTGGGCCAGCGCCCGGGTGTCGCGTTCGTGCAACCAGACCAGGCCCGACTGGTCGCTGGGGCCGCCGTCGGGGCCGCCCATCGTCGCCCACGGATAGACCATGCGCGCGGCGGTGACGGCGATGCCGACCACCGGGAACGACCGGCCGGCGACGGTGACGCGGTCGCCGACGCGCAGGCGCAGCGCCCCGGCGAAGCCCCGTTCGACCACGACGCCGCC
The DNA here is from genome assembly GCF_001570565.1 of Herbidospora yilanensis. Taxonomy (GTDB): domain Bacteria; phylum Actinomycetota; class Actinomycetes; order Streptosporangiales; family Streptosporangiaceae; genus Herbidospora; species Herbidospora yilanensis. Next base: position 227,000 of record NZ_BBXE01000020.1, read on the forward strand.
GGGGCGGACCCACACCCCCGACGTCACCAGCGGCCGGTCGATCGGGCCGGGCCTGGTGTCGGCGCCGAGGACCGCCGCGCGGACCTCGCGGCCGCCCGTGGTGATCGGCGTGAAGAAGGTCCGGTACGTCCGGCTGCGGGACGCCACCCCCGGCACGTTCTCCAGCGACCTCAGCGCGGTGTCGGCCGCCCGGCTCATGCCGGGGGCCACCGCCACCACGTCGGGCCCGGCCGTCGCGGCGCGGGTCTGGAGATAGAGCCGCTCGGTCGCCCCGGGCAGCGACATGCCCAGGCTCAGCACGGCGGTCGCGACGAGCGTCGACAACACCAGCAGCACGGCCGGGCCGGGATGCCGGCGCAGGTCGCCCAGCACGAGGCGGAACACGAGAAGGAGGCGTCCCACGGCGGTCAGTCCCCCATCGCGAACAGGCCGTCGAACTGCCCGGTGCGCCCGCCCAGCCAGGTGTCCTCGACGAAGACCCCGTCGCGCATCGAGATCAGCCGGTCGGCGCTGGCCGCGACCCTGCCGTCATGGGTGACCAGGACGAGGGTCTGCCCCATGCCGCGCAGGTCGGCGAACAGCCGCAGCACCTCGTTGGTGGCCGCGGTGTCGAGGTTGCCGGTGGGCTCGTCGGCCAGCACCACCAGCGGCTCGTTGGCCAGGGCGCGGGCGACGGCCACCCGCTGCCGCTCTCCGCCCGACAACTTCCACGGCAGGTGGCGGGCGCGATGAGCCAGCCCGACCTGGTCGAGCAGGTGCCGGGCCCGCCGCTTGGCGGCCCTGGGCGACCCGCCGGCCAGCAGCACCGGCAGTTCGACGTTCTCGGCCGCCGTCAGCTCCTCCACCAGGTGGAAGGACTGGAAGACGAACCCCACCGACCGGCGGCGCAGCCGGGCCAGGGCCCGTTCGCCCGCGGTGTCGATGCGTTCCCCGGCCAGCCACACCTGGCCGCCGGTGGGCCGTTCGAGGCCGCCCATCAGATGCAGCAGCGTGGACTTCCCGCAGCCGCTCGGCCCCATCACCGCGAGCATCTGCCCGGCCGGCACGTCGAGGTCGACGCCGTCGACGGCGCGGACCAGGTTGTCTTTCCGGCCGTGCCGTTTGGCCAGATCGCGGACCTGCAGCACGTTCATTCGTTCCCGGATTCCTTCCCGGCCCCCGACCAGACCCGTTCGCAGGCCTCCAGCCAGCGCAGGTCGGCCTGCAGCCGCAACGCGATCCCTTCGAGCAGCAGGCCGCCGGTCGAGCCCTCGGGCTCGGCCAGCACCGCCCGCTGCGCCTCGGCCAGCCGGCGCAGCAGCTCGCGGCGCTGCGCGTCGACCAGCTCGACCGGGTCGGCCAGCCGGGACGCGCTCGCCGCGGCGAGCTTGAGGTGGAACTCGACCAGGTCGGGCTTGGGCCGGTTCACCTCTGCCAGCCACGCGGCCACCCGCTCGTGCCCCGCGTCGGTGAGGGCGTAGACCTTGCGGTCGGGGCGGGCCGGCGACTCCTCGGACCGCTCGTGGACGACCAGGCCCGCCTTCTCCAGCCGGGCCAGGGTCACGTAGACCTGGCCCGCGTTCATCGACCCGCCCAGCGGGCCGAGGGCACGCCGCAGCCGCAGGCCGAGGTCGTAGCCGTGCGACGGCTCCTTGGCGAGCATCGCCAGTATCGCGTCCTGCATGCACCACCCCTAACGGCTAGGTAATGAATAGCGGTTAGGTAATGGGAGCGTCAACTCAGGCCTCCGTGCCGGTCTCCTCGTGCGGTGCGCCGACGGGTTTGGACTCGGGCGACTCCCGCTGGCGCAGGTAGATCGACAGGGCGACCATCGAGAGCACCGCCAGGAACTCCGACTGCCAGTTCTGCAGCGTGCGGTCCCAGAAGTCGGGTGAGGTCACGTACTCGGGCCAGGTCACCGGGTCCTGGAGCCGGGAGAGTTGTTCCCGGTTGTAGGCGGCGGTGCCGGCGACCGACTGGGCGTACCAGGACAACACGAAGGCCGCGCCCATCACCAGGCCGAGCGAGTTGGCGAACAACATCGTCCGCAGTCCGCCCACCCGCGCCCACTGCGGGCTGCCCGGCCGGACCTTGTCGCCGATGTCGCCGGTCTTCGACTCCGGCGAGCCGCGCTGGATCAGCCAGACGGTGACCACGATGTACAGCAGGAACTGGAGGTACTCGGACTGCCAGTTCTCCGCGACGTCGACCGCGAAGTCGGCCGAGGTGACGTAGGCCCCCCAGGAGACGGGGGTGCCGCCGGAGCCGAGCTGGTCGTCGTTGTAGGCGCCGAGGCCCGCGAACGACTGCCCGGCCAGCGCCAGCGCGAAGGCCACCATGAAGAACAGGCTCAGCCCGTTGCGGCGGATCATCGGCGCAGGAACCCGATGAGCACGAAGTAGGCCAGGCCGACCACGATGATCGCGACCGTCAGGGCGAACACGGTGCGCATCAGCCCGACACCTCGCAGTCGTAGGGCCGTTCCCCGCCGGGCCGGCAGCCCGCTCCCCGCACCCGCCACCCGTCGGCGCCGCGGTGCAGGAACACGGTGTCCCCCCGCAGGCGCACCTGGGCCTCGGAACCCCACACCGCGACCTCTTCGGCCGGGCCGCCGCGCAGTCCGACGTCCAGGATGCTGGTCGCGCACGGCTCGGGGAGGCTCCTGGCCGCGGCGTCGGTGAGCAGCGCGCACGCCGCCGCCCCCTGCCCGGCGGCCACCGCGGCGTAGAAGCGCCCCGTGGCCTGCTCGACGGCCGGCCCGGCCCCGGCGGCGCAGGCGCTCACCGGCAGCACCATCCCCATCACGTATTTCAGCACGTAGACGAGGGTTCCCCGGCTGAGAGACGCGTAGTCCGTTAGGCCGGCCCGGTGCCGGGCACGGTGGCAGGGTGCCAGAACTGCGCCCCAGCGACCCCGCCGAACCCGGCATCACCCGCCGCCGTCGCGGGCGTTCCTTCTCCTACGCCTACGCCGACGGCCGCCCCGTGAAGGACCTGCGCACCCTGCGCCGGATCCGGGCGCTGGTGCTGCCCCCGGCCTGGCGGGACGTGTGGATCTGCCGCGACCCCGACGGCCACATCCAGGCCGTGGGCACCGACGCGGCCGGCCGCCGCCAGTACCGCTACCACGACGCCTGGCGGGAGGAGCAGGACCGGGCCAAGTTCGAGCGGGTCGGCCGGCTGGCCGAACGCCTGCCCGCCTTCCGGAAGAAGGTCCAGGCCGACCTCGACGGCAGGGGCCTGACCCGCGAGCGGGTGCTGGCCGCCGCCCGGATGCTCGACATCGGCCTGTTCCGGGTCGGCGGGGAGGCCTACGAGTCCTTCGGCCTGGCCACCCTGCGCCTATCCGGCCAAGGGCGGGGTGCCGCGCGAGGTCGAGATCACCGACCCCGACGTCCGCGAGGTCGTCACCGCCCTGCGGAAGGGCCGCGACGAGGGCGAACTCCTCGGTTACGAGAGCGACGGCCGGTGGGTCGACGTCAGGAGCGACGACATCAACGACTACCTGCGCGACCGGTTCGAGACCGACGTCAGCGCCAAGGACTTCCGCACCTGGCACGCCACCGTGTACGCCGCCGTCGGCCTGGCCGTCTCCAAACGGGTGCGCAGCCGGACCGGCCGCCGCCGGGCCGTCACGCGGGTCATGAAGGAGGTGGCCGGATACCTCGGCAACACCCCGGCCGTGGCCCGCGCCTCCTACGTCGACCCCCGGGTGATCACGGCGTACGAACACGGGAAGACCATCGACCGCGCGCTCGCCGACCTGGGCGAGGGCGACGGCCCGGCCACCCACGGCGCGGCCGAGCACGCGGTGATCGCGCTGCTCAAGCGCACCAGGCGCTGAACGTTCGGCCCGTTCCCCCTGGGGCAGTGGGCGTCTCATGAACGACGAGGGGCTGGTGTTGCTGGCCGCCTGGGGCCAGTTCGCGGTGCTGCTCGGCCTGCTGGCCTACTTCCTGCTGCGGACCCGTCCGTGAGGCGGGTCCTGCTCATGGTCGCGCTGCTCATGGCGGCGCCGCTCGTGGCGGGGTGCGCCTCCCCGGCGTGGGACGACGCCGACTACGGCAGCAAGGCCGGCGCGACGGCCGAGGCCGCCGCCTCCTCCGTGGCGCTGGTGCGGCTCGCGGTCGAGAACGAGGCGCGGCTGACCCGGCCGTACCTCCAGACCCTGCTCACCGAGACCGCCACCGAGCTCGGCGGCGTCGACTCCCAGTTCGGCGCGGTCCAGCCGCCGTCACAGGCGGCGGTCGCGGTCCGGGCCGAGATCACCGGGCTGACCTCGGAGGCGGCCGAGCGGGTGCGGGCGCTCCTGAACGAGGTGCGGCTGCGGGAGATCCGCGACCCCGGGAAGGCGGCGGCCGACCTGGCCGCGCTGGGTGACCGGTTGCGCGCCTTCGCCGGGGAACAACCGTCGTGAAGCGGTTCCTCGCCGTCACCCTCGGCATCCTGACCGCGATCGGCGGGTTCGTCGACATCGGCGACCTGGTCGCCAACGCGCTGGTCGGCTCCCGGTTCGGCCTGTCGCTGGCCTGGGTGGTCGTGGTCGGCGTGGTCGGCATCTGCCTGTTCGCCGAGATGGCCGGGCGGGTGGCGGCGGTGTCCGGCCGGCCGGTCTTCGACCTCGTCCGCGAACGCCTCGGCCCCCGCGCGGGCCTGCTCAACCTGGCCGCGTCGTTCGGCATCAACCTGCTCACCCTGGCCGCCGAGATCGGCGGGGCCGCCCTCGCCCTGGAACTCGCCACCGGGATCGACTACCTGCTGTGGGTGCCCGCCGTGGGCCTGGTGGCGTGGCTGGTGATGTGGCGGGTGAGGTTCGAGACGATGGAGCGGGTCTTCGGCCTGGCCGGGCTCGCCCTGGTGGTCTTCCTGGTCGCCTTCTTCGCCCTGGACCCCGACTACGGGGAACTGGGGCGCCAGCTCACCCACAACCCGTCCGACGACGGCGCGGCCACCTACTGGTACTACGCCGTCGCCCTGCTGGGGGCGGCCATGACGCCGTACGAGGTGTTCTTCTTCTCCTCCGGCGGCGTGGAGGAGCGCTGGACCCGGCGCGACCTGGGCGTCATGCGCGCCAACGTCTTCGTCGGGTTCCCGCTGGGCGGCCTGCTGTCGATCGCCATCGCCGCGTGCGCGGCCACCGTCTTCCTCCCGCAGATGATCGAGGTCGGCACGCTCGGCCAGATGGTGCTGCCCGCCGGGCTCGCCTTCGGCCAGATCGGCCTGGCCCTGGTGATCTTCGGCGTCTTCGCCGCGACGTTCGGCGCGACCCTGGAGACGGCCTTGTCGTCGGGCTACTCGATCAGCCAGTACTTCGGCTGGCAGTGGGGCAAGTACGTGCGGCCCCGGGAGGCGGCCCGGTTCCACGCGACGCTGCTGGTGTCGACGATCGTCGCGGTGGCGCTGATCCTGACGACGATCGACCCGATCAAGGTCACGGAGTATTCGCTGGTCCTCTCGGCGGCGGCGCTGCCGCTGACCTACCTGCCGGTGCTGATGATCGCCAACGACCCCGACTACATGGGCGACCGGGTCAACGGCCGCCTGTCCAACACCCTGGGGACCCTCTACATGATCCTGCTCCTGCTGGTCGCGGTGGCGGCCATACCGTTGATGCTCGCGACCAAGGCGGGCCAGTGACCGGCCGCGTCCTGCACGCCCACCTCCACCTGCTCGACCGCCAGGTGGTCAGGGCCGACGGACGGCTGCTCTGCAAGGTCGACGACCTGGAGATCGAGACGGGAGAGGTCCCGTACGTGACCGCCATCCTCGCCGGGCCCCTCGCGCTCGGCCCCCGTGTCGGCGGCGTCATCGGCCGCCTGATGACGGGAACGACCCGCCTGTTCCGCCCGGAGGAGGGCCCGGCCCCGCCGCGGGTGCCGATGAGCCTGGTCGCCGAGATCGGCGGCGCGGTGACGGTGGGCGGCGACGTGCCGGAGGCGTCCCTGGAACGCTGGGTGCGCGACCATCTGGTCGATCCCCTGCCCGGCAGCGGCGGCGGGCAGGCCGGCGCCGGCGCTCCCCGGCCGGTCCGGCGGTCCGAGGTCCCCGTCCGAGACCGGCTGAGCTCGCTGGTCGGCCGCCGGGTCGTCGACCGCGACGGCGGGCCCGTCGGGCAGGTGGCCGACGTCCAGCTCACCCAGGACGGCCCGCTCCTCGGCGAGACGACTCAGGCGTTGCGGCTGAGCGGCCTGGTCGTGGCGCCCCGGCACACCGGCCAGCTCTTCGGCTACGAACGCGGGCCGGGCGGCAACAGCCCGGCCCTGGTCAGAGTGGTGATCCGCCGCCTCCACCAGGGCAGCCGGTTCGTCGCGTGGGAGCAGATCGGCGACGCCGGCGACCCGATCAGGCTCACCGAGCCGCGCGCGGCCCTCCTGCCGCTGGAGGAGCTGTTCACACGTGGTGACGCGAGCGCATCCGCATGACGAGGGCGGCCGCGCCGACGGCCGCGCCGAGGCCGGCGACCAGGGCGTGGTGCCGGCTGGCCCACGCCTGCGGGCTGACCTCCGCCGACCGTTCGTCGAACGCGCCGTGCGCGCCGTAGTCATGGCCGTGCGGGCCGTCGGCCGGGGCCCACAGGTTCGCCGGCTGGCGGGGCGACCTCGGCTGCTCGGTCTGCTGGGAGTCGAAGCCCGTCCTGGCCAGGTAGCGGTCGAGCAGCCCGGGGGCGATCGCGTTGGCCATCAGGGTCGCGACGGTGCTGGCGCCGACCCAGTACTCGCGGCGTTCTGGGTGGTCGGCGGCGTACAGCACGGCCCGCGCGGCGACCTCGGGCTGGTAGATCGGCGGCACCGGCTGGGCCTGGCGGGGCAGCCGCGACAACACCCACGAGAACTGGGGCGTGTTGACCGCGGGCAACTGGACCATGGTCACGTGGACGCCGCTGTGCCCGTGCAGCAGCTCGCAGCGCAGCGCCTCGTTGAAGCCCTGGATGGCGTGCTTGGCGCCGCAGTAGGCGCTCTGCAGCGGGATGCCCCGGTAGGCCAGCGCCGAGCCGACCTGGACGACGGTCCCCCGGTCGCGGGGCCGCATCCGGTTCAGCGCGGCCATGGTGCCGTGCACGTAGCCGAGGTAGGTGACCTCGGTGACGCGGCGGTACTCCTCCGGCCGGATGTCGGCGAAGGGGGCGAAGACCGACGTGAACGCCACGTTCACCCACACGTCGATGGGGCCCAGCTCGGCCTCGGCCCGGCCGGCGGCGGCGTCCACCTGCGCGAAGTCGGACACGTCGACGGGGATCTCCAGCGGGGTGCCGCCGCCCCGCCGCACGTCGGCGGCGGCGGCCCCCAGGCCCTTGACTCCCCGGGCGAGCAGGGCCACCTTCGCGTGCCGCGCGCCGAACGCCTGGGCCACCGCGCGGCCGACGCCGCCGCTCGCGCCGGTGACGACCACGACCTGTTCCGCTTTCATCGTCCCTCCTCGTGCAGCCCGACGGCGAGCAACTGGGCGAGGTGCACGCCCTCCCGGCCGCCGCTGTCGAGCTGGTGGATCTGGGTGCGGCAGCTGAACCCGTCGGCGAGCACGGCGGTCTCCCGCCGGGCCGCCCGCAGCCGGGGCAGCAGCACCCGTTCGGCGCAGGCCTCGCTGACCTCCAGGTGACCGCGCTCGAAGCCGAAGTTCCCGGCCAGCCCGCAGCAGCCCGAGTCGAGGTGCTCCGCCCGTACACCGGCGGCTTGGAGCAGTTCCTCGTCGGCGTCGAAGCCCATGACGGCGTGCTGGTGGCAGTGGACCTGGGCCAGCGCGTCGACGTCGAGGCGCGGCGGCCGGTAGCCGGGGCTGTGCCGGGTGAGCAGTTCGGCGAGCGTGACCGTCTGGTTCCGCAGCCGCCGCACGTCCTGGTCGGTCGGGAACAGCTCCTCGGCGTCGCCGCGGAACACGGCCGTGCAGCTCGGTTCCAGCCCGACGACCAGGCCGCCGTCGCGCAGGTGGTCGGCCAGCAGCCGCACGGTCCGCCTCAGGACGCGTTTCGCGGTGGCGAGCTGGCCGGTGGAGATCCAGGTCAGCCCGCAGCACACCGGGCCGGGCGGCAGGACGACCCGCCAGCCCGCGTCCTCGATCACCTCGACGGCGGCCCGCCCGACCTCGGGGTGGAATCCGTTGGTGAAGGTGTCCGGCCACAACAGGACGCTCCCCCGGCCGCCGTCGCCGCGCGGGCCCCGTCGCCGGAACCAGCGCTGGAAGGTCTGCCCGGCGAACGCCGGGAGCTCCCGGTCGGCGACCCCCGCGACCACCCTGGCCAGTCCCCCCATGCGGTTCACCACCGGCCCGAGCCGGAGCCCGGCGACGACCGCGGCGGCGACGGGGAGCCAGCCCAGCGCCAGGTCGGACCGGGGCCGCCGCCACTGCCGGCCCTCGTAGTGGTGCGACAGGAACTCCGCCTTGTACGTCGCCATGTCCACGTTCGCCGGGCAGTCGGTCTTGCACCCCTTGCAGGCCAGGCACAGATCGAGGGCGTTCTTCACCTCGCCGGACCGCCAGCCCCGGGTGATCGTCTCGTCGCCGTGCCCGTCGAGCATCTCGAACAGCAGCCGGGCGCGGCCCCGGGTGGAGTGCTCCTCCTCCCCGGTGACCTGGTAGGACGGGCACATCACCTGGCCGCCCTCGGTGGTGTGCTGACGGCAACGGCCGACGCCGACGCAGCGGTTGACCGCCTGGCTGAACGAGCCGCCGTCGTGCGGATACCGGAACCTGAGGTCCTGCGGCTCGGCGGGCGCCCAGTGCGAGCCGAGCCGCAGATGGTCGTCGAGCGGGTAGGGCGCGACGACCTTGCCGGGGTTCATCCGGTCGTCGGGGTCGAAGATCGTCTTGAGCCGCATGAAAGCGGTGACGATCTCCGGGCCGAACATCTTGGGCAGCAGTTCGCCCCGGCTCTGGCCGTCGCCGTGCTCGCCGGAGAACGATCCGCCGAACTCGGCGACGAGGTCGGCGGCCCTCTCCATGAACCGGCGGTAGGCCGCGACGCCGTCGGCGGTGTAGAGGTCGAAGGGGATGCGGGTGTGCACGCAGCCCTGCCCGAAGTGGCCGTAGAGGGCCGGACCGGTGTCGCTCTCGTAGCCGAACTCCCGGTAGAGGTCGCGGAGCCGGCGCAGGTACTCGCCGAGCCGTTCGGGGGCCACGGCGGAGTCCTCCCAGCCCTCGAAGGTGTCGGGCCGGTCGGCGACGTGCGCGGTCGCGGCCAGGCCCGCCTCCCTGACGTGCCAGAGCTCGTCCTCGCGGACGGGGTCGCCGAGGAACCGCACGTCGGCGCGGTGCCCGTCGTCGAGCAGGCCCTGCGCGCGGGACCGCGCCTCCTCGGCCGTCTCGCCGCCGAACTGCACCATGAGGAAGGCCCGGCCCCGCGGGAGTTCGCCCAGCGCGGCGGGGTTGAGGTGCTTGAGCTGCTCGTCGCGGATCAGCTTGTGGTCGACGCCCTCCAGCGCGATCGGCTCGTAGGGCAGGATCGCGGGCACCGCGTCGGCGGCCGCGGCGATGTCGGGGTAGCCGAGCACGACCAGGGCGCGCTCGGGCAGCACCGGCACCAGCTCCAGTTCCGCGCGCAGCACGGTGACCAGGGTCGACTCACTGCCGACGAGCAGCCCGGCGACGTCGAAGCCGTGCTCGGGCAGCAGGGAGTCGAGGTTGTAGCCGGAGACCCGGCGCGGGATGTGGGGGTAGCGCCGCCGGATCTCGTCGGCGTAGGCGTCGCGCAGGGCCCGCAACTGCCGGTAGATCGCGGCCCGGGGGTCGCCCCGGTGTTCGATCGCGGCGTACTCCTCGTCGGTGGTCTCGCCGCACCAGAAGCGGGTGCCGTCGTAGAGGAGCACCTCCAGGCGGGCGATGTTGTCGACGACCTTGCCGGTGCGCTGCGCGGTCGCGCCGCAGGAGTTGTTGCCGATCATGCCGCCGAGGGTGCAGTTCATGTGGGTGGCGGGTTCCGGGCCGTACCGCAGGCCGTGCTCCCTGAGCTTCCGGTTCAGCACGTCCAGGACGATGCCGGGCTGCACGACGCAGGTGCGGCCCTCGGCGTCGACCGACTCCAGCGCGGTGCAGTACTTCGACCAGTCGACGACCACGGCGGTGTTGGCGCACTGCCCGGCGAGGCTCGTGCCGCCGCCCCGCGACAGGACCGGGGCGCCGAAGTCGCGGGCGACGGCCACCGCCTCGGCCCCGGCGTCGGGGGTGCGGGGCACCACCACGCCGATGGGCACCTGGCGGAAGTTGGAGGCGTCGGTGGAGTAGGCGGCGCGGCTGCCGGGGTCGAACCTGATCTCGCCGTCGACCCGCTCGCGCAGGGCCTCCACCAGAGCGGCCGGAGCTTCGGTGATGGTCATGACTGTCCTCCCGTCAGAGTGCGACCGCGTAGCGCCGGGCGGCGTCCTCCCTGATCGAGAGGCCGTGGCCGGAGACCGACGCCGACGGGGTCACGACGCCGTCCACGGGACGCAGGCCCCCGTCGAAGAGCAGGTTCTCGACGCGGTCGTGGTCGGCGAACCATTCGAGGTGCCGGAGGTTCTGGGTCGCGGCGCCGATCTGCGCCGACAGGCTGTTGGCGCAGTGGGCCGACACGTCCCGGTTGACGGCGGCGGCCACGGCGGCGGCGCGGGCGAACTCGGTGTAGCCGCCGCAGCGGGTCACGTCGATCTGCAGGCAGTCGACGACGCCGGTCATGCGGGCGAAGTAGGGCAGGTCGTAGCCGTACTCCCCGGCCGCGACGTCGGGCCGGCTGACCGCGCGCACCTCCGCCAGGCCCGCGAGGTCGTCGCTGGAGACCGGCTCCTCGAACCAGGTCACGTCCCACTCGGCGAGCCGCCGGGCGACCCGGCGGGCCTGGCCGACGGAGTAGGCGCCGTTGGCGTCCACGTAGACCTCGGCGGCGTCGCCCACCGTGGCGCGGGTGAGCGCCACCCGGTCCAGGTCGGGGCCGATCTTGATCTTCACCCTGGGGGTCCGGCCGGCCCAGTGCTCCAGCCAGGCGCGCAGGTCGGCCTCGCCCATCGAGGTGAAGCCGCCGCTGGCGTACACGGGGACCGATTCGCGCACCCGGCCGAGCAGGCGGCACAGCGGCAGCCCGCACGACCGCGCCGCCGCGTCCCACAGGGCGATGTCGACCGCCGAGATCGCGCACGACACCAGTCCCGGCCGGCCCAGGTTGCGCACGGCGTGCCGCATGGCCGCCCAGCAGGCCGGCACGTCGAGCACCGGCCGTCCCGTCACCGCCCCGGCCAGCACGCCCTCGACCAGCGGCACGCAGGCCGCGTCGGCGTACGTCCAGCCGAGCCCGGTCACGCCGTCGGCCCGGACGTGCACCACGACGACGGTGGTGGAGTCCCAGCCGAGGGTGCCGTCGGTCTCCGGTTCCGGCGTGGGCACGCGATAGGCGCACGCCGCCACGTGGTCGACCGGCGGCATCAGTCGTTCTTCCGGCCGTGCAGGAACTCCTGCGCCTTGGTCTTCACCCCTTGCGCGATCAGGTGGAACGCGCTCGGGTCGCCCTGCAGCACGGCCTCGGTCACCGACTTGACCTGGTCGAAGGTCGCGTGCGGCGGAATCGGCGGCACCTCCGGGTCGCAGTGCACGTCGAGCACCGCGGGCACGCCCGCCGCGAACGCCCGGTCCCACGCCAGGCCCAGGCCCTCCGGTTCGGCGACCGTGATGCCCTCCAGGCCGAGGGAGCGGGCGAACCCGGCGTAGTCGACGTCGGGGAGGCTCTGCGAGGCCTCGAACTTCGGCGCGCCGCCCATGGCCCGCAGCTCCCACGTCACCTGGTTGAGGTCGTTGTTGTGGAAGACGCAGACGACCAGGCGCGGGTCGCGCCACAGGTGGTGGTAGCGGGCGATGGTGATCAGTTCGGCCAGCCCGTTCATCTGCATGGCCCCGTCGCCCGCCAGGGCGACCACGGGCCGGTCGGGATGGGCGAACTTGGCGCCGATGGCGTAGGGCACGCCGGGGCCCATCGTGGCCAGGGTGCCCGACAACGAGCCCCGCATGCCCTGGCGCATGCGCAGGTTGCGGGCGTACCAGTTGGTGGACGAGCCGGAGTCGGCCGTCACGATCGCGTCGCCGGGGACGCGCCGGGACAACTCCGAGACGATCAGCATCGGGTTGACCGGCTTGGCCGTCACCTCGGCCTCGCGCTCCACGACGTCCCACCAGGCGGCCACGTTCCGCTCGATGGTCTCCCGCCACTCGCTGCCGACCTTGGGCCGGATCATCGGGATCAGCGCGGTGAGCGTGGCGGCGGCGTCGCCGACGAGGTTGACCTCGGTGGGGTAGCGCATCCCGATGAACCGGCCGTCGATGTCGATCTGCACCGCCCTGGCCTGCCCGAACTCCGGCAGGAACTGGGTGTAGGGGAAGTTGGAGCCCACGATCAGCAGGGTGTCGCAGTCGCGCATCATCTCGTAGCTGGCCCGGGTGCCGAGCAGCCCGATCGACCCCGTCACGTAGGGGAGGTCGTCGGGCAGCACGTCCTTGCCCAGCAGCGCCTTGGCCACCCCCGCGCCGGTCAGGTCGGCGAGCCGCCGCACCTCCTCGGCCGCGCCCCGCGCGCCCTGCCCGACCAGGATGGCCGGCCGCTCCCCCGCGTTGATCACGTCGGCGGCCAGCGCGATGTCGGACTCGGTGGCGACCGTCCGCGCCCACACGGTGCCCGGCGGGCTGGAGGGCACCATCTTGAAGGCGTGCTCCGGCGCGGCGTACTCCTCCTCCTGGAGGTCCGACGGGATGATCACCGCCGTCGGCGCGCGGGAGGCCTGGGCGGTCCTGATCGCGCGGTCGAGCGCGTTCGGGAGTTGCTCGGCCACGTTGACCTCGACCAGGTACTCCGAGGCGACGTCCTTGAACAGCGCCTGGAGGTCCACCTCCTGCTGGTAGCTGCCGCCCATCGCGCTGCGGGCGGTCTGGCCCACGATCGCCACCACCGGCACGTGGTCGAGCTTGGCGTCGTAGAGCCCGTTCAGCAGGTGGATCGCCCCGGGTCCCGAGGTGGCCATGCAGACCCCGAACCGGCCGCTGAACTTGGCGTATCCGACGGCCGCGAACGCGGCCATCTCCTCGTGCCGGCTCTGTACGAACCGGGGCACGTCGTCCGCCCTGCCCAGGGCCGCGAGGATGCCGTTGATCCCGTCTCCCGGATAGGCGAAAATCTGCTGTACGCCCCATTCCTGGAGGCGTCGTACCACGTAGTCACCGACGGTCTGCGCCATGAGCGTCCCCCCGCTCTCGGTATTTCGCCCGGCGTACCCATCCGTTTTATGGCTACACGCACCTTTTGTCGGATTTGAGCTAGACGAGCGTGTGGCCACCGTCCACGGTCAGCGCGGACGTGGCCCGGGAAATGTCGGTGGCCGCCGATAGTTTCCGATCAACCCCCGAACACGGAAGGTTGGTCATGTACCGACAGGGTGACATCCTGATCATGCCGGTCCCCGAGGCGTCGGTGCCTCCCGGTCTCGTCGCCGAGCCGCGTGACCACAAGGGCCGCATCGTGCTGGCCCTGGGCGAGGCCACCGGCCACGCCCACGCGCTCCACGGCCCCGGAACGCTCTACCCGGGCTTCCTCCACCTGCCCGAGGGCGGCCGGCTGGTCCACGAGGAGCACGCCACGATCCCGCTGCCCAAGGGCTGGTTCCGGATCGTCCGGCAGCGGGAATACGTGCCCGGCTCGTTCCGGGTGGTGGCCGACTGATGACCATCGAGACCACGATGACCTGGGCCGACGTCGCCTTCACCACCGGTGCGGGTGACCGGGCCGAGGCCGAGGCGGGCGTCCGCGAGGCCTACGCCGCCGCCGGGCTGGCCGCGCCCCGGGCGATCCTGTGGGCCGGGTCGCCGGTCGTCGCCTCGGCGGCGGCCGCCATCCACCACGGCGGCGAGGCCGCCGTCGATGCGCTGAACCGGGCCGGCCTGGGTTCGCTCATCCTGTCGGCGGCTCCGCTGCTGGCCCGGCCGCTCGGCCGGTCCGTGCGCGAAGAGGTGCGCACCCACCCCTGGGAGCGGGCCCGCGCCGACGTGCTGCGCGAGACCGGCGGGGCCGGGTGGGCGCGGGTGTGGGAGTCGACCGGCGGGCTGCTGTGGCCGAGGGTGAACACGGTCGTCCAGGAGATCCGCCGGGGCCTGTCGGTGCTCGGCGGCGAGCAGGCCGGCGACCTGCTGCGCCAGGCCGCGCTCGACGCGGTGCTCGGCCAGCACGACGCCGCCTGGTTGTCGGCCTTCGCCGACGCCCCCGGCCTGGCCGGGCTGACCCGGGTCGCCCGCCACGCCGGCTGGTGGTTCCCCTACGCCGACGTGGCCATCGTCTGCGAGCGCCCCGCCGAGCTCCACCTCGACGAGGCGGGCCGCCTCCACCGCCCCGACGGCCCCGCGCTGGTCTTCCCCGACGGGTTCGCGCTGGAGGCCTGGCACGGCATGCCGGTGCCCGAGGGCTTCGTGGCGTCCATGGCCGACCTGAACCCCGAGCGCATCCGCAACGAGGAGAACGCCGAGCTGCGCCGGGTCATGCTCGAACACTTCGGCTTCGACCGCTACCTGTCGGAGTCGGGCGCGACCCCCCTCCACCGAGACGAGACGGGCGTCCTGTGGCGCATCAGCCTGCCCGACGACGAAGACGTGGTGACGGTCGAGGTGGTCAACTCGACCGCCGAACCCGACGGAACCTTCCGCACCTACTTCCTGCGTGTGCCGCCGTGGGTGCAGCGCGCCCGTCAGGGCGTGGCGTGGACGTTCGGGGTGAAGGAGGAGGACTACCGGCCCGAGAAGGAGACCTGACCTCCGAACACCCCGGGCAGCGCCAGGGTGAAGACGGCTCCCTCGCCGGGCGCCGTGCGGAGGTCGAGGCGGCCTCCGTGGGCCTCCGCGAGCGAGCGGGCGATGGCCAGCCCGAGCCCCGCGCCACCCGGCCCCGACCTGCTGCGGGAGGCGTCGGCGCGGGAGAAGCGGTCGAACACGCGGGCCGCCTCCTCCGGGGTGAGCCCCGGCCCGTGGTCCTCGATCACGAGCACCGCCTCGCCGTCCTTCGTGCCGACCCCGATGCGCACGGGTGTGCCGTCGGGGGTGTGCTCGGCCACGTTCCCGACCAGGTTCGTGACGACCTGGCGCAGCCGGGCCTCGTCGGCGACCACGGGCGCCGAGGCGGGCGGCCCGCCGTCGGGGCCGGTCAGCTCGACCGGCCGCCCGGGGGCCAGGGCGCGCAGGTCGAGGCGGGCGTCGGCGGCCAGGGTGCGCAGGTCCATCGGGGCCAGGTCGAGCGGCAGGGCGTCGCCGCCCTCGTCGAGGCGGGCCAGCAGCAGCAGGTCGTCGACGAGCCGGGCCAGCCGCCCGGCCTCGCTCTCGATCCGGGCCATCGCGGGGGCGACCTCGGGCAGCCCGCCCATGCGGTAGAGCTCGGAGAACCCCTTGATCCCGACGAGCGGGGTGCGCAGCTCGTGCCCGACGTCGGCGACGAAGCGGCGCAGCCGCGCCTCCGACTCGGTGCGCGCCGCGAAGGCCCGCTCGATCTGGCCGAGCATGCCGTTGAGCGCGGCCGACAACCGGCCGACCTCGGTGTCGGGGGCCGCGTCGGGCACCCTGCGGCCGAGGTCTCCCGAGGCGATCGCGGCGGCGGTCTCCTCGATGGCCCGCAGGGGCCGCAGCCCGGCCCTGATGGCGAACCACCCGGCCAGCGTGAGGAGGGCGAGCAGGGCGATCCCGGTGACGAGGTAGACGACCCGCAGCCGGGCGACCGTGGCCCGCACGGCGTCGAGCGAGGCCGCCACGACGACGGAGGTCCCGGCCCCTTGGCGCGGCACCACCAGCACCCGCCAGTCGGCGCCGCCCGCCGAGTCCCGCGCCTCGAACGGCCGCCCGTCCCCGCGGGCGGTCACCACCGGGCCGCCCGGGCCGGCGGGGAGGCGCACCTCCGAGAGGGCCTGGCCGTCCGGGCCCAGTTCCGCGATGTACAGGCGGTTGATCAGGTCGAGGTTGGTGCTCAGGGCGTCGCCCGCCGCCCGGTCGGCGGGGGTGCGGGAGGCGAGGCCGGGCGGGATGACGGCGATGATGCCGCCGAACACGCGGAGCTGGCCGTCGACCCGGTCGACCAGGCCCGACCGGAGCAGGCCGACCACGATCGAGCCGCTCAGCAGCAGTCCGGCCGCCAGCAGGGCGCAGGTGATCAGGAGGAGCCGGCCGCGCAGGGAGGTCATCGGGGCTCGCGCAGGACGTAGCCGACTCCGTGGACGGTGTGGATGAGGCGGGGGCCGCGGGCCTCCAGTTTGCGGCGCAGGTAGCTGATGTAGGTGTCGACGATGCTGGTGTCGCCGGCGAAGTCGTACTGCCAGACGTCCTCGATGATCGAGGTCTTCGACACCACCCGGCCGGCGTGCCCGGCCAGATAGCTGAGCAGGCGGAACTCGGTGGGCGACAGGCGTACCGTCACCCCGGCCCGGCGCACGTGGCAGCCCTCGACGTCGACCTCCAGGTCGCCGACGACCACGGCGTGGGCGTGCGGGACGCCGGTGCGGCGCAGGATCGCCCGGATGCGGGCCAGCAGTTCGGGCAGGTCGAACGGCTTGGTCACGTAGTCGTCGCCGCCGAGGGTGAGACCGGTTACCTTGTCGGCCGGGGAGTCGCGGGCGGTCAGGAACAACACCGGCACGGGCGGCCGGGCCAGGTCGCGCAGCCGGCGCACGACCTGGAAGCCGTCGAGGTCGGGCAACATCACGTCGAGCAGGATCAGGTCGGGGCGGGTGACGCGCACCGCCTCGACGGCCTCCGAACCGGTGGCCGCCGAGGTCACCTCGAACCCGGCGAAGCGCAGGGTCGCCGACAGCAGTTCCCGTACCGTCGGCTCGTCGTCGACGACCAGCAGCCGCTCCATCACGCCCCTTTCCTCCCCCACATCATGCGTCCCGCCGCCGGAACACCGCGTAGGCGGCGGCCAGCAGGATCGCGGCCCAGGCGCAGGTCACGGCGAGGCCGGCCACCGGTCCCGGCAGGTCGGGGTCGCCGTCGAGGCTGAGCAGCCGCAGCCCGGCCGTGATCGGCCAGTAGCCCAGGATCAGCCGGGCCAGCCACTCGGGGTAGAGCGAGGCCGTCGCCGGGACGAACACCCCCATCACGATCGTGACGACCAGCGCCCCGGCGGTGCTGCGCACCAGGCAGCCGACGGCCAGGCCGATCAGCCCGAGCAGGGCCAGCAGCAGCCCCGGCCCGGCCAGCACCCGGAGCATGCCCGGCTCGGCCAGCGGGTTGACGGGCACGCCCCGCGAGGTCAGCACGGCCCGGTTGACGAAGACCACGATGAGCCCGGTCAGCGTCCCGGCCGCGAGCGTCAGCCCGGCGCAGACCACGGCCTTGGCCGCCAGCACCCGGCCCCGGCGCGGCACCGTGGTCAGGGTCAGCGCCATCGTCCCGGTGAGGTGCTCGACGGTGAAGGCCCGCAGGCCGAGGTAGCCGACGGCGATCTGGACGAAGATCAGCGGCCGGAAGTCCGGCGCGGGCCGGTAGGCGGCCTGTTCGGCGGCGGTCAGCCTGGCGTGCTCGGTGGCGGCGGCGTAGCCGAACAGCACCGCGAACAGCGCGCCCAGCCCGACGATCGCGGCGAGGGTGAACCAGGTCGACCGGGTCGTCCACGTCTTGGCCCATTCGGAGCGGATCGCGGCGATCATCGGGTCAGCTCCATGAACGCCTCTTCCAGGGACGCGTGGCGGGGGGTGAGTTCGTACAGGACCACTCCCTCGGCGGCGGCGAGCTCACCGATCCGCCGCGCGCCCAGCCCGCGCACGACCAGTTCGTCTCCGGCGGGTTCGACCCCGGACGCACCGTGGGTGACGAGGACCCGGGCGAACCGGCGGGCCTCCGGGGTGCGCACCAGCACCCCGTCGGGCCGGGCGAACGCCTCGACGGTGGTGTCGGCGACGAGCCGCCCCCGCGCCACCACGATCAGCCGGTCGGCGGTCAGCGCCGTCTCGCCCATGAGGTGGCTGGAGACCAGGACGGTCCGCCCCTCGGCCGCCAGCCCGCGGATCAGGGTGCGGATCCAGACGATGCCCTCGGGGTCGAGCCCGTTGACCGGTTCGTCCAGGATCAGCACGCCGGGGTCGCCGAGCAGCGCGGCGGCCAGCCCGAGCCGCTGCTTCATGCCGAGCGAGAACCCGCCCGCGTGCCGGTGCGCCGCCGCGGTCAGCCCTACCAGGTCGAGCACCTCGTCGACCCGCCGCGCGGGCAGCCGGTTGCTCACCGCCAGACAGCGCAGGTGGTCACGGCCGGAACGGGCGGGGTGCACGGCTCCGGCGTCCAGCAACGCCCCGACCGCCCGCATCGGCTCGGGCAGATCGGCGAGCCGGGCCCCGAGGATCAGGGCCCGGCCCGCGTCGGGGGCGTCCAGCCCGAGGATCATCCGCATCGTGGACGTCTTGCCGGCTCCGTTGGGCCCCAGGAACCCGGTCACCGCGCCGGGTTTCACGTCGAACGTCAGGTCGTCGACGGCGATGACGTCGCCGTGGCGTTTGCTCAGTCGGGTCACTTCGATCACCCGGCCGAGCCTGCGCGCACCGGCTCAGGGCTTCCTGGACGGTTCTGGGAGAATCCTGTGAGGGATACGTTCCAGGATGCCCCCGGCGAAGACGTCGTACAGGCCGGTCGGTTCGAGGTGCACGTAGCCGATGTGGCAGTCACACTCCGATTTCGGGCAGGCCGTCGGTCCCAGCCGGTTCCGGAACGTGCCGTCATAGAGATTTCCCAGGACCGTGGGGATGAAGTGGCACCTGCGGACCGTGCCGTCGCCGTCCACCGAGATCACCGTGTCGCCGGTCCGGCACGCCTGGCCGGCGCTGAGGTGGGGGAACCGGCTGTAGCGGAACAGCGGGTCGATCTCCTGCCACTGCGCCGCCTCCTCGTCGGTGTAGGTCCGGCCCTCCTCCGCGTTGATCCACAGGTACGTCTCGGGCGGGAGGTCGCGCCGCAGGCGGCGGGCGTGCTCCAGGTGGGCCGGGTCGCCGACCACGCCGACGCTGTGCCGGACCGGCAGCCCCGTGACCTTGGCCAGGAACCGGTCATAGGCGACCTGGGTCGGGTGGTAGGTGACCCACAGCGCCAGCGTCTCCGGGTCGGCCCGGTCGAGCCAGGCGGTGCGGGAGCTGAGGTTGGTCTGGATGGCGACGCGGCGGACGTTGGCCTGATGGCTGAGCTCGACCATCGTGTCCCGGTACCACGACCTGACCAGCCCCTCGCCCCACGGCGTGAACAGGACGCTCACGTCGTGGTCCTGCGCGGCGGTCCACTCCGTGAAGCGGCGCAGCGCGGCCCGGTCGGCGCGGAGCTGCCCGGAGGTGTCGCGGCGTTTGGCGAACGGGCAGTAGGCGCAGTCGTAGTCGCAACTCGCCAGCGGGCCCCGGTAGAGGATCGTCAGATGGCTCATCGGGCGTCGTTGCCCGCCATGAGGGCGCGGACCCCGGCGGAGAAGAGGGCGGGCCCGACGACGTCGGAGTGGGCGAGGCCCTCGTCGGTCAGCCGCAGGACGTCGCCGTCGCGGACCAGCCATTCACCGGGCACGGCCGTGACGTCGGGGTCGCCGCCGAACCGGTCGCGGTAGAGCCGCAGGTCCAGGCCGTCCTTCTGCAGCAGGCTCTGGATCGTGTGGCGTCGCCGCCGTTCGTCCCCGGTCAGGGTGAAGCCGATCAGGGCCTCGGTGAAGTCGTCGCGGCGCACGTAGTCGTCGATGATCGACCGGACGTGGCGGGCGCCGACCGCGTACTCGTGGGAGTAGTGCAGGGTGCTCGTGTACGACCGCGCCCCGCACCCCACGCTCGCCATACCGTCGGTCTGGCAGCAGTAGCCGGTCGAGGTCCCCGTGCCGGGCAGCCGGAACATGCGCATCGACACCTGCTCGTAGCCCCGGGCCAGCAGCAGGTCGCGGCCCTCGCGGTAGAGCTCCATACGCTGGTCGTCCCAGTCGCGGCCGATCTTGCCGAGGCCGGTGAGGGGGCGGACGTAGAGCGGATAGAGGTAGAGCTCCTCCGGGGCCCAGCGCAGCGCGGTCTCCAGGGAGTGCCGCCACGTCGCGGCGGTCTGGCCGTCGATGCCGTAGATGAGGTCGATGTTGAGGATCGGGAAGCCCGTCGCCCGGATCGTGTCGAGGGCCCGGTCGACCTCGGCGCGCTTCTGCGGGCGCACCGCCGCGCGGGCCTCCTCGTCGACGAAGCTCTGCACCCCGATGGAGATCCGCGTCGTGCCGCGCTCCTTCAGGACCGCCAGCCGGTCGGGGGTCGCGGTCGCCGGGGAGGTCTCCACCGACAGCGGGATCTCGCCGTAGGGGGTGATCTTGCCGGTGACGTCGAACAGCCGGGTGAGCTCGGCGGGGCTCAGGTAGGTCGGGGTGCCGCCGCCGATCGCCGCCGTGGTGAAGGCCGGGTCGACCGCGTCCGCCAGCGCCAGCGTCTCGCGTTCCAGCGCGTCGAGGTAGGCCGCGACCAGGTCTTCGGGTGCGCCCGTCCGGGTGAACAGGTTGCAGAAGCCGCAGCGCATCTCGCAGAACGGGATGTGGGCGTAGAACGACCCGGCCTTCTCGCCGCGCCACACGTCGGTCAGCGCCGGGCGCGGGTCGAGCGGGCGGTAGGCGGTCTTGTGGGGGTACGCGTAGACGTAACTCTCATACGGACTGATCATCGGAGCTCCGGTCGAGGACGAATTCGGCGTAGGGGACGGTCCAGACGACCTCGTGGGCGAGCCGGTGGCCCACGTGGCCGTCTTCGCCGTAGGCGGTGCCGTGGTCGGAGCAGACGATCACGAAACAGGGCCGCCGGCGGGTCATCAGGGCGAACAGCCGGGCGACGTGCCGGTCGACGTACTCCAGCGCCGCCGCGTGCGACTCGATCGAGTCGTCGGCCGCGCCGGGCAGGTAG
Source organism: Herbidospora yilanensis (assembly GCF_001570565.1). Lineage (GTDB taxonomy): Bacteria > Actinomycetota > Actinomycetes > Streptosporangiales > Streptosporangiaceae > Herbidospora > Herbidospora yilanensis. The sequence goes on from NZ_BBXE01000020.1 coordinate 247,830, forward strand.
CACCGGTTGGGCTGGTGCAGCGCCGAGACGTTCAGGAACAGGAAGACCGGTTCCCGCACGCCGTCGAGCACCTCCTCGGCCCGGTCGAGTTGCCGTTCGAAGGAGTCGGGGGCGGTCACCCCGAACTCGGGCGCCCAGTGGCTCTCCTGGAACAGGCCCGGCAACACCGAGCCCAGCGGGCTCAGCCGGTTGAAGAACCCCACCCCGCCGACGCAGACGGTCCGGTAACCGGCCTTCGCCAGGCCCGTGGGCAGATCGGGCGCGTCGAAGACCCAGGTCTCCGGCGAGGTGGTCGCGCTGCCGGGGAAGGACGCCGCGAACGGCCGGGCGTGCGGCCCCGGGGTGACGGGCGTCGGGAGGAACCCGGCGAACATCGCGGCGTGCGAGGCGAACGTGAAACTGCCGGGGCTGTGCCGCCTCTCCCAGGTCAGGAACCGGGCGAAGCCGGGCGTGCGCCCCTCGGCCATGAGCCGTTCGGCGACGTCGTACCGGAGCGTGTCGAGGGTGACGAGCAGGATGTCGTGGCTGCCCACGACCGTGTTCATGTCGCGCACGATCGCCACCCGGCCGCGATCGCCCGCGCCTGGCACTCGTAGGTCGTCAGGCCGCTCCCGTCGAGCGCGCCCAGGCCGGGCAGCAGGTCGCCGAAGGCGTTGACCTCGGCGACCGCCATCGACCGCCAGTCGGCCCCGATCATCAGGTCGACGCCGGTCGTCAGGCTGCCGGGGAAGCAGGCGGCGGTGCGGGCGCAGACCTCCATCGCCTCGTCCCACCGGCCGGCGCTCAGCCGGGCCCGGATCTCCCCCAGGTCACCGCGTCTCCCGCCGAGGTGCAGGTTGGTCATCGGCACCCGGCTCACCCGCGCCACCGCGTGGGTCGGCCGCCCGGCCACCGTCACCACCCGCAGGTCGAAACGGCCACCCGCGACCGACGCCTTCGGGAACCACCGTTCGACGTGGAGCCCGTCGGGGGCCAGGGTGTCGACGATGCGGGCGACGGTCGGCTCGTCGGTGTACGTCCGGACCGCCAGCGAGTTCCGCAGATCCTCGGTCGCCGAGGTGACGGCGCGCAGGCGCGTGCCGGACGTCTCGAAGGCGATCACCCCCGACGCCGAACTGCCGTGGGCGGGCTTCACGAACACCCTCGGCCACGCCCGCTCGCGCATCTGTTCCCGCAGCTCACCGTAGGAGTTCACGGTGACGCCGCCGGGTACCGGGAGGCCGGTCGAGGCGAGCAGGGCGTGGCAGCGGCGCTTGTCGAACATGGTGGCGATCTCGTCCACGTCCGCGAGCAGTTCGCCGCCCGCCCCGGCCACCCGCCTGAGCCCTGCCGTGAACCGGGTGTACCAGGTCGCCCCTCCCCCGACGCGGGTCGGGTCGCCCGCTCCCCGCAGCAGGGCGTCGGCCTCGGCGGACTCGCCGGGCGAGTCGACCCGGACGAGACCGGAGAACCGGAGCGGGGCGCCGGTCAGCACCTCGGTCCAGGGGACCACGGTGATCTCGCCCAGGCCGTGGGCGCGGGCCGCCGCGCCGAACAGGTCGGCGCGGCGGTCTCCGGGCGTGCCGACGACGATCATTCGTTCACCGAGGTGAAGAGCCAGCCGTCGTACTCCTCCGGGTCTCCCTGACCCTCCAGGTCGAGGTCGACGGAACCGAGGGCGGCGCGCAGGCGGGCCATCATGGCGTCGCTCAGGTAGTGGTGGTGCAGGTCGAGCCGCCGCAGGTGGGTGAGCGGCTGGCCCGCGAGCAGCGCCTCGGCGCCGTCGTCGGTGAGGGTGCCCATCGACAGGGCGAGGCCGTCGAGCCGGGCCACGATCGGGGCGGTCGCGACGGCGGCGGCGACGTCGTCCTGGCGGTCGCTGTCCTGCAGGCCCAGGTGCTTCAGCGCGGGCAGCCGGTCGCCGGTCAGGATCGGGGCCAGGTCTTCGACGGTGTAGTCGCCGCCGTACTCGTCGACGCCGAGCCAGAGCTCCAGATGCTCCAGCGCGGGGAACACACACGCGGCCACGCCGCGCACGACCTCGCCGCCGAGCCCGCCGCTCTCGATCCGGAGCATGCGCAGCCGGTCGTGGCGGACCGGGGCCAGACGCAGGCCCATGCCGCCGCGCGTCTCCAGGCGTTCCAGGTCCGGGAACGCGGTCAGCAGCGGGGTGACGTCGGCCTGGTTGATCCAGGAGATCTCCTGCGCCTCCTGCGGGATCGCCCCGAAGAAGAGCGCACGCAGCGCCGGAAGCCGGTGGGCCCCGGCGACCAGCCGCTCGACGACCGTGTCGGCGTCGGCGTCCCAGCCGCCGACGACGAGGGCGCGCACCTGGCCGGTGTCGACGGCGTCGAAGAAGTCGTCCAGATCGGCGGAGCCCAGTTCCCAGGCCACCTCGCCGGGCGGGTGGCCGGCCTTGCCGGAGAAGTCGACGGTCGGCAGGCCGACGTAGCGGCGGTAGTAGACGTCGGTGTCGTCGGTGTGCCTGGGCAGGTCGAGGGAGATCGTCACTCGTCCACCGCCACGTAGAACCAGCCGTCGTCGTCGGACTGACGGTCGTCGAGGTCGACGCCCACCTCGAACAGCGCCTTCTCGACGCGCTCCATCATGGCCTCGCTGAGGAAGTGGTGGTGCAGGTCGAGCTGGTCGAGGTGGGTCAGCGGCTGGCCGCCGAGCAGCGCCTCGGCGCCCTCGTCGGTCAGCGCCCCGAGCGACAGGGCGAGGCTCTCCAGGCGGGCCACGACGGACGCGGACGCGACGGCGGCGGCGATCTCGTTCTGGCGGTCGCTGTCCTGCAGGCCCAGGTGCTTCAGCGCGGGCAGCCGGTCGCCGGTCAGGATCGGCGCGAGGTCGTCGACGGTGTAGTCGCCGCCGTATTCGTCGACGCCGAGCCAGAGCTCCAGATGCTCCAGCGCGGGCAGGTCGCAGGCGGCGACCGCGCGCACGAACGCCCCGCTCAGGCCGCCGCTCTCCACGCGGAGCATGCGCAGCCTCTCGTGCCGGACCGGGGTGAGGGCCAGGCCGTCGCCGCCCCGGATCTCCAGGCGTTCCAGGTCGGGGAAGGCGGTCAGCAGCGCGGTGATGTCGCTCTGCTGGATCCAGGAGATCTCACACCAGTCGGATCCGACCGAGCCCAGGAACAGCGCCCTGAGGGCGGGCAGCCGGTGCGTGTTGGCGACCAGCTTCGCCACGATGGGGGCCGAGCTCTCCGAGTGCATCTCGTCCCAGTGTCCGATGACGATGGCGGGCACCGTCTCGGTGTCGACGCGCTCGAAGAAGGCGTCCATCAGTTCGAGGAGGTCCTCTTCCATGACCGCCAGGTGCCAGGCCCCGCCGTCGCCGGGAGCGGGTTCGCCGGTGACGTCGCCGTGCCAGCCGATGATCGGCAGATTCGCGTAGCGCTCCTGGTAGTCGTCCTCCTCCTCGGGACGCGGCGGCACGTGGAGGGAGATCTGCGCGGTCACTCGGACACCGCCACGAAGAACCGGTCGTCGTGGCGCGAGAGCCGGTCGTGCGGCCTGACGCCGACCCTCAGCGTGCCCGTCGACAGGTCGGCGTCGGCCAAGAAGGAGTCCAGTTCGTCGACGACCCCCACGCCCAGGTCCACGTGGCTCACTCGGCCACCGACACGTAGATCCAGTCGTCGCGCTCCTTGCGCTCCTCCAGGTCGAGCTCGGCGTCCCCGACGAACACGCGCAGGCGCTCGGCCATCGGATCGGACACGTAGTTGTGGCGCAGGTCGAGCATCTTCAGATGGCCGAGCGGCTGGCCGCTGAGCAGCGCCTCGGCGCCCTGGTCGCCCAGCGTCCCCATGGCCAGCGACAACACGTCGAGGCGGGCCACGATCGGGGCGGCGGCCACGGCGGCGGCGATCTCGTCCTGGTGGTCGCTGTCCTGCAGCCCCAAGTGCTTCAGCGCGGGCAGCCGGTCGCCGGCCAGGATCGGGGCCAGGTCGGCGACCGTGGCGTCGCCGCCGTAGTCGTCGATGCCGAGCCACAGGTCGAGGTGCTCCAGCGCGGGCAGGTCGGACGCGGCGACCGCGCGGACCACCTCGGCGGGCAGGCCGCCCGTCTCGAAGCGCAGTACCCGCAGGTTCTCGTGGCGGACCGGGGAGAGGGCCAGGCCGCTGCCGCCGCGCACCTCCAGGCGCTCCAGGTCCGGGAAGGCGGTGAGCAGCGCGGTGACGTCGGACTGCTGGATCCAGGAGATCTCCGCCTCCTCCGACTGGATCGCGCCCAGGAAGATCGCCCGCAGGGCCGGGAAGCGCTTGGCGTTCTCGGCCAGCATGGCGACGATCATCGACGAGTCGGTGTCGTACGCCTGCTCCCAGCACCCGATGACCAGCGCCCGCACCTCCTCGGTCGCGACCTGGTCGAGGAACACCTGGAGGGTCCCGGCGAAGGCCCCCTCTTCGGCGTCGTAGGCGTCGGGTTCGGCGATCCGCCACGCCACCGTGCCGGCGGCCGGGAGCTTCTCGTCGTCGTCGTCCGGCGGGTAGACGAAGACGGGCAGACCGGCGTAGCGCTCGTCGTAGAGATCCCACGGGTCAGGGTGGATGTTCTCCGGGAGGATTGTCAGCATGGGCCCTGTTCCTATCAGAACGCACAGACAAATCACTGGGCAACCGCGACAACTCCGGTCACTTCCGGAAAACCGTGACCCGCACGCCTAGCCCCAGGCGTGCGGGTCACGGGGCGGGTGGGGATCAGCCGCCGGGCTGGGTCACGCCGTTCACCGTCAGGGTGTAGGGCGCGTACTGCTGGCCGAGCTCGGTCGGCTCGTCGTAGGCCACGATCGCCACGATCTTGGTGAAGGGCCGGGCGAGCAGGAGTTCGAGGCGGTTCAGGTTGATGGTGCCCTTGCCGTTGAACTCGACCTGGGCGGCGACCTTGTGCTTCTCGTCGAGGCCGACCAGGCGGACGTTCCAGTTGTGCACGGCCGTCGGCTTGATCTCGGTGAAGGAGTCGAACGGCTCCAGGCTGGAGCCGTCGCTGACGGCGGCGCCGCCGACCGTGACGTCGTCGAGGTACAGGCCGCCCTCGTTGACGCCGCCGTCGGAGACGTACTGGAAGCCGAGCAGGATGTTCTGGCCCGCGTAGGCGGACAGGTCGAACGTGTGCGGCTCGAAGCCGGTGGTGGTGCCGTTCAGCGACGGGCCGAGGGGGCCCTCGACGGTCTGGTCGCCGGAGACGGGGGTGTAGGTCGCGCCGCCGTCGGTGGAGACGACGACGTAGCCGTAGTCGTAGCCCTCCTCGGCGCCGTACTTGGCGAGCAGGCGCAGGGTCGGGTCGGCGGCCGGGACGGTCACCTCGGCCACGGCGCTGACGTTGAGGTTGTTCTCGTTGCCCGAGAACAACACCGGGTTGCCGGGGCGGTCGGGCTCGTCGTTCACGATCGTCCAGGCCAGCGGCAGGGCGGGCAGGCCGGTGGCGCCGGTGAACTTCAGCGTGCGCAGTTCGCTGCCCTTGAAGGGCTTGCCGTCGGCCTTCTGGAGCGTCACGTAGTCGGCGCCGTTGGGGGCCGCGCCGGGGGTGTCGTAGGTGTCGGGGTTGGCCAGGTTGACGGTGGAGCTGAGCGAGGCCGAGGTCACCCGCGACTTGGGCACGCCCAGCACGATGCCGGTGCGGCTCTCCACGATCCGGTCGAGCAGCACCATCGACTGGTAGTCGTGGATGACCCGGTAGAGGTCGGCGCCCTCGGCCTTCAGCGCGGCCTCCAGGCTGGCCAGGCCCTGGCGTTCGCCGTCGCGGTGCAGCGTGGACATGAAGTCGGCGCCGTAGCGGTCGTACAGGAAGAGCATGATCTCGTAGGCGTTGCCGTAGTCGGCGAGCACCTCGCTCGGCTCTCCCTCACCCCAGAGGGTCAGCGAGTTCTGCGGGCCGCCGCACTGGCGGGGGTTGGGGTTGTACCGGGCCTGGACGTTGCCGAAGCCCTGGAAGCAGTAGATGTGGCTGTCGGCGCCGAAGTCGTTGATGGTCGCCTTGGCGTCGACGTAGCCGGTCAGGGTCTGGGCGAAGTCCGAGAGGCCCTCGTTGATCCAGTTCCCCTCGAACGGGTCGGTGTAGTACATGAGCAGGTGCTGCCACTCGTGCGCGAACGTGCCCTCGTACGCGTTCGGGCGGGCCGGGCGGCTGGTGCACAGGTCGCCCGTGGGCTCGTCGGCCGGCTGGTCGCCGGTCCGGTGGGCCCAGTCGAAGGCGTCGACGGTCATGACGTTGCGGTCGACGCGCTCGTTGATGCCGGCCGAGAAGAAGCCCGCGATGTAGGTCGGGTTGGCCGGGAAGTCGTAGAAGTTGTCGTCGCGGATGTTGTCGATCAGCGCGACGGTCTTGTCGCCGTCGCCGGTGTAGTCACCGGGGATGCGGGCGTTGGTGCCGTCGCGGTCGGGCGGCGTGGAGAAGGCCGCGGTCTCCTTCGGGTACATGTTCGTGTCGAACTCGTTGACGAAGTAGGCGACCTGCGCGTCGGTGATCGTCGTGGAGTTCGGGATCTGCGCCCGGCAGTCCCCGGCCGGGAACGACAGATCGTTCGCGACCCACACCTCGATCTTGTCGCCGACGCCGCGCAGGGTGAACGCCTTCGGGAACGGCGCACCCCCGGCCTGCGTGTCGTCGATGGCCAGCCAGTTCCGGACGGTGCCGACCGGCGGGGTGGCGGCCGCCGCGGCGGTCGTCTTGCGCGCCTTGGACGGCTCGTACCGCGTGGGCAGGTCGATCTTCTCGCCCTGGAAGGTGTCGGCGAGTTTGCCGTCCCAGTGCCGGAAGTCGTTCAGCGGAGCCGAGGCCGGCGCCGGGGCGGCGGCCGACGGGGTGGCCGGGAGGAGCGTCGCGAACGGGAGGGCAAGGGCGGTGACTGCTAACGCGATGACACGTCTGCGTGTCATGAAACCCCCTTCGGGTGCTGCTGCGGCACCATGACAGGCCGCACTGACACACCGTGACTATCTGGCCGGGGGCAGGGGCTTCAAGCATGACATCTGCCAATAAATATCAGTCACTTTGGCGGTAAGCGCTTCTCCCTCACATCAATCCGGGAAAGGCGTGAGAAAGACCGAGAACCATTAATTCGCCGACCGGAGCAGGGTCGCACGGTGACTATGTTGGTCGGGTGACGACGGAAGCGGTGCAGCTCAGCACGGCCAAGGGCCGCTGGATTCTGGTGACGACGGTGCTCGGGTCGGGCATGGCGCTGCTCGACGGCACGGTCGTCAACGTGGCGTTGCCCGACCTCGGCCGGGCGCTCGACGCCGACATCGAGGGCCTGCAGTGGACGATCAACGCCTACACGCTGACCCTCGCCGGGCTGATCCTGCTCGGCGGCTCCCTGGGCGACCGCTACGGCCGCCGCAAGGTGTTCATGATCGGCGTGGTCTGGTTCGCGATCGCCTCCGCCCTCTGCGGGCTGGCGCCCAGCATGGAGACCCTGATCGCGGCCCGCGCGCTCCAGGGCGTCGGCGGCGCGCTGCTGACCCCGGGCTCGCTGGCGATCATCCAGGCCACGTTCGCGGCCGAGGACCGGCCGAAGGCGATCGGCGCCTGGTCGGGCCTGGGCGGCACGGCCGCCGCCATCGGGCCGCTGCTGGGCGGCTGGATCGTCCAGACGATCGGCTGGCGGTGGGTCTTCCTCATCAACCTGCCGCTGGCCGTGCTCGTGCTGCTGGTGGCGATGCGCCACGTGCCGGAGACCCGCGACGAGGAGGCCGCCGGCCGGTTCGACGCGCTCGGCGCGGGGCTGGCGGCGGTCGGGCTGGCCGCGCTGACCTACGGGCTGATCGGGATCGAGGTCGTGCCGATGGTCCTCGGCGTGCTGATCCTGGCCGCGTTCGTGGTCGTCGAGCACCACCGGGGAGCGCAGGCGCTGGTGCCCGTGGGGCTGTTCAGGAACACCGCGTTCACCGCCGTCAACGCCGTGACGCTGTTCATGTACGCCGCGATGGGCGTGGTGTTCTTCCTGCTGGTGCTCCAGTTGCGGACCGTGTCGGGGTTCACGGCGTTCGCGGCGGGCTCGGCCCTGGTGCCGGTGACGCTGCTGATGCTGGTGATCTCCCCGCACGCCGGCGAGCTGGCCCGCCGCATCGGCCCGCGCTGGCCCATGACGATCGGGATCCTGCTGTCGGGGATCGCGTTCATGTGGATGAGCCGGATCGGCTTCGGCGCCCACTACCTGACCGAGGTGCTGCCGCCGGTCACCCTGTTCGGCCTGGGCCTGTCGCTGACGGTCGCCCCGCTGACGGCGACCGTGCTGGCCAGCGCCTCACAGCGGCACGCCGGCATCGCCAGCGGGGTCAACAACGCCCTGGCCCGGACCGGCAGCCTGCTGGCCGTGGCGGCGGTCCCCCCGCTGGTCGGGCTGACCGGCGAGGCCTACCTGAACCCCGCGCTGTTCGACACGGCGTTCCAGCTCTCCATGTACGCCTGCGCCGGCATGATGGCGGTCTCGGCGCTGATCTCCGTGCTGGGCATCAGGATCCGCTTCTAACCGAGGCCGAAGCCGAAGAAGCCGTCCCCTTCGGCGATCTTCTCGCCCTTCCTCCCCACCCCCGGGTAGGAGCCCTTCTTCACGCCGCCCCGGTAGCGGTACACCTCGCCCTTCGTCGGCGCGCCGACGATCAGGTCCCCGCCGTGCACCAGGACGGCCGCGCCGAACTCGGCGCCCTTCGGGCCGGGGATCAGCAGGTTGTGGTTCTTGGTGAGGCCGCCGCTCCGGGTGCCGGCCAGCACCTGGACGGCGTTCTCTCCCGGCACGCCGACCACGAGTTCGTCGTCGCCGTCGCCGTTCAGGTCGCCCGCCGCGAGGGAGGTGCCGAAGCGGTCGTACATGACCGCCTCTCCGGCCAGGCTGTTCTGGGTCCAGGCCTCGGCGGTGGCCGGGCGCAGCCCGCCCGGCGAGCCGTAGACGACGTCGACCGCGCCCTCGCCGTAGTCGCCGGCCCGCTGGAGCCTGTTCAGGCCCTCCCCGGGCACGCCGATCGCCAGGTCGTCGTGGCCGTCGGCGTTGAAGTCGCCGGTGGCCAGGGCGGCGCCGAAGGCGTCCCAGCTCTCCGAGAGGCCGTCGATGCCGTAGGTCTCCTGGGAGTAGAGCAGGCGGCGGCCGTTCCTGCCGACCACGGTCACGGTGCCCTCGCCCTGGCGGATCAGGTTGGCCCCGGGGGCGCCGATGGCCAGTTCGTCGGTGCCGTCGCCGTCGAAGTCGCCGGTGGCCAGCGCCTCGCCGAACTGGTCGGTGACGGCGCCGCCGGTGTTCTTGATCCGGCGCGGCTTCGAGCCCTGGCCGTGCACGTAGACCGCGCCGCCGCCGGGCGCGCCGATGGCCAGTTCGTCGTCGCCGTCGCCGTCGAGGTCGCCCGCCGCGAGGGCCGCGCCGAAGCGGTCGGCCCCCTTCCCGGGCAGCTCGATGGTCCTCCGGGAGGTCAGGCCGTACAGGATCTCGACGACGCCGTGCCCGTCGCGGCCGCCGGGACCGGCGTCCTCCTCGGAGGCGCCGATCGCCAGGTCGGCGCAGCCGTCGCCGTCGAAGTCGCCCGTGGCCAGGGCCGAGCCGAACATGTCGCCCGGCTCCGGGTCGTCCTGGGTGATCAGCGGGCCGTCGAGGATGCGGACCGCGCCCGCCCTGACCTGGCCGTCGACGGTCGCGTAGGGCTGGGCGACCGCCAGGAAGGGGTCACACTGCGGGGCCAGGCCGGTGAGCAGCGGGATCGTCAGGGCCACGACGCCGAGGATCACGCGAACCTCCGTTCGCCCGCCGGGACGGTGAACCGGGCCGAGGTCTTCGCGGGGGCGCCCCGGCGGCTGATGTAGTCGAGGGTGCGGAAGTCGGCGACCAGCTCCCGCTCCGACAGGCGGGCCAGGATGTAGCCCCGGCGCTGGTCGAGGTACTTGATGTGCGGGTTCTCGGCGCGGAGCGCGGACATGCGCTCGGTGTCGCGGTAGCCGTCGCCGTCGCTGGCGATCGAGGTGGCGACCAGCTCAACGCCGACGTTGGTCCCGGGGTCGTCGAAGTCGGTACGCAACTCCGCCGCGTGGTGGATGTGCGCGTCGCCGGTGAGCACGACCGGGTTGCTCACCCCGGCCATGCCGCGCAGGAGCTGGTCGCGCTCGGCGGCGTACCCGTCCCAGGAGTCGAGGTTCGACTCGCGGCCGGGGCCGACCTTCAGGTCCTTCTGGGTCATCACGATCTGCTGGCCGACCAGGTTCCACTGGGCCGGGGAGTCGCGCAGGCCGTCGACGAGCCACCTGTGCTGCGCCTTGCCGAGCAGGGTGCGCCCGCTGTCGAGGCGGTCGTCGCAGCCGGCCCGCACGCCGTCCTCGCACGCCTGGTCGTCGCGGAACTGGCGGGTGTCGAGCAGGTGGAACCGGGCCAGCGGCCCCCACGAGACCCGCCGGTTGATCGTGATCGAGGCGCCCCTGGGCACGCCGGACCGCCGGAGCGGCATGTTCTCGTAGTAGGCCTGGAAGGCGAAGGCCCGGCGCTGCTCGAAGGCGGGCGCGTCGCTGGCCGAGACGCCGGCGGCCCAGTTGTTCTCGATCTCGTGGTCGTCGAAGGCGACCAGCCACGGCGCGACGGCGTGCGCGGCCTGGAGGTCGGGGTCGCTCTTGTACTGGGCGTGCCGCATCCGGTAGTCGGCCAGCGTCGTGCACTTCACCCCGCCGGAGTGGGTGCGGATGTTGCCGAAGGGCGCGGTGTAGCCGTTGGGCTGGTACTCGTACATGTAGTCGCCCAGGTGGACGACCAGGTCGGGTTCCTGCTCGGCCAGCCGCCGGTAGGCCGTGTAGTAGCCGTGCTCCCAGTGGGCGCAGGCCGCGATGGCGAAGGTGAGCGGCGACACCACGGCCGGGCTGGTGCGGGTGCGGCCGACGGGCGAGACGGAGTTCTCGGCGCGGAACCGGTAGAAGTACTCCCGGCCCGGCTGGAGACCCTGCAACTCGACGTGCACGCTGTGCGCCGAGCGGGCCGACGCGGTGGCGGTCCCGTCGCGCACGACGGTCGCGAACTTCTCGTCTGTGGACACCTGCCACTTCACGTCGATGTCCCGTGAGGGCATCGAACCCCGGCCGTCCGCGCCGTAGGGGTCGATCACGAGACGGGTCCACAACACGAAGCCATCAGGGGACGGGTCCCCCGAGGCGACGCCGACGGCGAAGGGATCGGTCTTCAGGGCACGGGAGGGCAGAGCCGGGAGGGCGGGCGCCGCGGCGGCCAGGAGCACGCCGGAGATGAACGATCTGCGCTGCACGCCTGACAGTGCAGACCGTCCGTCTGTCGGAATTGTTTTACGGCTCTGACCAGCGTGATAACCAAGAATGAACAGATATGCGGGTACCCGCTGTCAATGAACGCCGGGCGACCGTCAGTCGTCTTCTTGCAGGTCGGCGATGAATTCCTCGATGCGGGCGCACACCTCGTCGTCACCTGCGGCGCGGAACCCGCCGAGCGCCTCCTCGGCGGCGATCTCCGCCTCGGCCGTGCGGCCCAGCCGGGCGTAGGCCTCGGCCAGCGACAACCGGGCGTACCTGACCGGCTCCGTCTCGCCCTCGGCGACGTACTGGGCGACCGCCTCGACCAGGTCGTCGACCGCCTCGGCGGCCATGCCGAGCTGGAGGTGCAGGCCGCCCCGGTCGTGGTGGAGGCCGGCCCGCTCCCGGGCGGGGGCGTTGGCGACGGCCTCGTCGTAGGCGGCCAGCACCTCGCGGGCGCCCGCCTCGTCGACGCCGGCCGTCAGCAGCAGGTGGGCGTACAGGGCGCAGGCGCGGGCCAGGCCCTCGCGGTCGTCCTCCGCGCGCAGGGCGTCGCGGGCGCGCAGCGCGGTCTCGGCGTCGCCGCGCACGTTGGCCAGCAGCAGCAGGCCGGTCCCGGTGGGCGGGGCGGCGGTCAGGATCTCCTCGGCCTCCGCCTCCCTGCCTACGACCAGGTAGGCGTGGGCGAGCCGGATGGTCGCGCTCGGGGTGCCCAGGGCCGCGGCCGACGACTCGACCATCGGCAGGCCCTCGTCGGCCTGTCCGAGCTGGCAGAGCAGCAGGCCGATGCGCCCGAGGGTGCTCTGGCGGCGTTCCTCGTCGGTGTGGAGATCGGCGGCCCGCCGCCATTCGGCCAGGGCCGTCTCGGTGTCGCCGCCGACCATGGCGACCAGGCCCCGGCCGTCGGCCCGGCGCGCTTCCAGCAGGTCATCGGGCCCAAGAGCGTCGTACCGCGCCCAGGCCGCCTTCGCCTCGTCGATCCGGCCGCGCTGCCAGGCCTCCTCGGCCAGGTCGAGCAGCTCTTCCGGGGTGTGCGCGGGCGGCAGCGGGGCGGGCGGGAGCGGCGGCGGGGAGTGCCGGGCCCGGGGGTCGAGCGGCACGTGCCCGGCGAGCGGCTCGGCCGTCAGCCATTCCTCGACGCGGCGGCCCTGCTCGCCGGTGCCGTTGCGGGCGTCGAACCGCGCCGCGATGTCGCGGGCCTTGGCGGCGAGGGCGGCCTCCTCGGCCGTGTCGCCGGGCTGGGCGTGGCCCCGTTCGCGGAGCAGCCGCAGCAGCAGCGCGCCGGCCGCCGCGAACCACATGGCGGCGCCGGGGCTGGGCGCCCGGTCGAGCAGCGGGCGTTCGCGGGCGAGGATCTCCAGGCCGCGGGCCAGGTTGCCGGTGACCGCGCAGAACCACAGGTGGGTGGCGATCTCCTCGACCTCGTTGGCGTCGCCGCGCATCGCCCGGTAGGCGACCCGGTGGGCGTGCGCCGCCTCGGTGTGCCGGCCGGTCCGCACGTAGGCGGGCAGCAGCGTGGTCAGGATGCTCTGGGGCTGGACGTGGCAGGTCAGCTCACCGCGCAGCACCGGCTCGGCCAGCTCGACGGCCTCCTCGTCGCGGCCCCGCAGGATCAGGTAGAAGGCCTTGGACGTCGGGTCGCAGCCCTCGCAGTCGCTCAGGACGTCGCGCGGGGTGGTCGTCCAGCGGTGGTAGAGCTCGTCGCCGGCCGCGTAGTCGCCCAGGTGGGCGGCGTGCGCGCAGCGGGCGGCCCAGACGGCGTGCAGGCCGTCGCCGTTCTCGCGGTAGCGGCGCTCCATGTCGTCGAGCATCTGGTGGGTGCGGGCCAGCGGCACCTCGGGGAACCGGCGCAGGTCGCCGACGATCCACTTGAACTGCCAGAGCAGGTTGTGGGTCGACCACTCGTCGAAGCCGCCGGGTTCGGCGTCGTGGTCGGCCAGGCAGCGGGCGAAGGCCGCGAAGGCCTTGGCGTGCTCGGCGCCGTACTGATAGGCCTCGGTGAGCTCCATCCGGACCGCCCAGGTGAGGTCCCGGTCGCCGGTCGCCTCGGCCTGCCGCAGGGCCGTCTCCAGCACGTTCGTGCGCGTCTCCCCGTAGGGCAGCGCCCGCGCCCGCTCGATGAGCTCGGCGATGTCATCCATTGACGGCCCAGTCGAGCAGCCCGAGGAACGACCGGTTGAGGGTGGCGGTGTCGGCCGCGCGCATCGGGTGGTGGCCGTGCAGCAGCGCCATGCCGTAGAGCGCCTCGACGGCGGTGGCGGCCAGGCCCGGGTCGGACAGGCGGGTGACCCGGCGGACCAGGGGGTTGCGGTGGTTCAGCACCAGTTGCGGCTTCTCGCCGCCGCCCGCGTCGAGCGCGCCCAGCACGTCGGCCCACATCTCCCCCGCCATCTCGCCGGCCTCGCGGGCCTGCGCCTCGTGGCGGGCGGCCCGGCTGGTCAGATAGAGGGCCGGCAGCGCGGCCGGGTCGAAGTCGCGCAGCACGACCTCGCAGCCCAGCGGGGCCAGCGCGGTCGCGGCGGTGGCGAGGAACCCGCGGACCGCGAGTTCGGCGGCCGGGTCGACGGGGGCCATGCGGGTCGTGAGCTCGGCCGGTTCCAGGCGCGACAACCCGTGGCCGGGCTCGATGCGGGTCAGCCGGGCGAGGATGTCGCCGTCGTACACGTAACCGGCGTTCAGCAGCCCCACGCCCTGGGCCGCGCAGACCCCGGCGAGCTGGCGGAACTCGTCGACGCTCGTCGTGTAGCGCCCGCGCGGATGCCGGGCCCGGAACTGGGTGAGGGTCATCGGCCCGTCGGCGGTCTCGTATTCGAGCCACCGGTCGACCAGCCGCAACATGTCGTCGTCGTGCAGGGCGAGCGCCTTCACCCCGAGGTGGTGCAGCCGCAGGAAGCCGCGCAGCCGGGCCGGATCGGTGGCGGCCAGCTTCACCAGCCACTCGCGTAACTGGGCGCCGAGCGCGTCGCGGGTGTGGTCGAGCAGGTCGTCGTCGTAGAGCGCCTCACGGGAGGCGGTCGGCCGCAGTTCGGCGGCGTCGACGACGCACCGCACGAAGAACGCCCACTCGGGCAGCAGCCCGGTCAGCTTCTCCGACAGCAGCATGCCCTTGAGGTAGACGCGGTGCGCGTCGCGGGCCCCCGGGTTGGCCGGATGGGGCACCACGAACGCCACCCCGGTCAGCCCCGCCTCGGGCACCTCCAGGTCGATCACGTCGAAGGCCGAGAAGCCGAACAGCTCTCTCCCGTACGCCACCAGCGCCTCCCGCCGGAGCGCGGGACTGGCGTGGCGGCCCTGCCAGGGGGCGCCCGCCCCGGAGACCGGGACGCCGTCGACGGTGACCTCGACCGGCAGCAGCGAGCCGAAGAGCCGGGCCAATTCGGTTACGGTCCGGCTGGAAGTCCAGACGGCCGCGTCGCGGCGGGGACGTAAGGTGACCGTGGTGCCGGGCTCGCCCGTCCGATCGCCCGTGCGATCGGCCGCGGTGGCGACGTCGTAGCTGCCGTCCGACCGCCCGGTCCAGAGCACGGTGGATCCGCCGGAGGCCGACCGCGACTCGACGTGGATCTCGTCGGCGACCAGGAACCCCGACAGCAGGCCGATGCCGAACTGGCCCAGGAACTCGTGCCGCGCGAACCCGAGCTCGTCGCGCTTGGACGACCGCCCGATGGTCGCCAGCAGCGAATGCACCTCGTCTTCGGTGAGCCCGATCCCGGTGTCGTGCACCCGGATCTCCTCGGGCCCCACCTCTACCCGGATGCGCCCGGGCGCCATCGGATCGCCCGCCCGCCGCGCGACGATCGCGTCACAGGCGTTCTGCAGCAGCTCACGGACGTAGACGCGCGGGCTGGAGTAGAGATGCCGGCTGAGCAGATCGACCACCCCGCGCAGGTCGACCTGAAAGGCCCGGGTCCCTTCGGTGTACGGCACGCGACGACCCTATCGAGCTTTTTACCGGAGAAAGTCCCGCAAATGGGAGTTCAAGACACCACAACTCAGGTAATTGCGGACGGTATGAAAATCGAGCCAGTCGATGTTGCACTGCACGTCACGTTCCACACCCTTGAAAACCGGGCGCAACTCGGCGGGAATGGCGGCGATGTCGTCCTTGTCGGCGACGTTGATCCACCGCCGCACCCCCGGCGGCCGGGCCCCCATCCCCGCCACGGGCAGCGGCGTGAGCCGCTCGAACACCACGTTCCGCATGCCCAGCGGCGACCCCAGCGTGACCAGCAGGTCGGCCCGGAGATCGGAATGCGCCCAGAACGCCTCGTAGGCCACCACGCTGCCCAGTGAGTGGGCGATCACCACCCGGGGTTCGCGCCGCCGGATCACCTCGGCCACCGCGTCGCGCGCGAGGGTGCGGGGCGCGCCGCCGCCCAGGTAGGTCGCCACCTCGGGGCAGAAGTCCTCGGCGAACTTCAGCGCCCCGGCGCCGAGCCGGTCGAGCAGCCAGCCCGCCAGCCGGTGGGCCAGCGCGGTCAGCGTCTCGCCCGCGGCGGCGGCGACGCGGTGGTCGTCGACCTGGCGCATCCAGTCGGTGAAGACCATCTTCTCCGGCGGGGCCATCTTCTTCGGCGGTTGCGGGGCGCCCTTGCGCAGGTGGTGGGCGTAGTAGGCGACCTCCGCCACCGAGGCGCCGGTCAGCCCGCCGTCGTGCAGGTACCGGTTCCATTTGGCGAGCATCAGGTCGGCCGCCCTGACCGGGGAACCGCCGCCCTGTTCGTAGTACTTGTACTTGCCGATGCCGTGCACGCCGACGATGGTCACCCGCCCACAGTGCCGGAAAAATGCGTTGATCGCACAGCTAATGTGGGAGGCATGACCGAGATTCCGGAGGCCGAGCTCCGCTGGCGGTTCTCGCGTTCCTCCGGGCCCGGCGGCCAGGGCGTGAACACGACCGACAGCCGGGTGGAGCTCAGCTTCGACATCGCGAACACCCAGGCGCTGACCGACGTCCAGCGGGAACGGGCCCTCGAAAGGCTGGCCCACCGGCTGGTCGACGGCGTGCTGACGATCGCCGCCCAGGAGTTCCGCTCCCAGTTGCGCAACCGCGAGGCCGCCCGCGCCCGCCTGGAGGCGACGCTGCGCGACGCGATCGCGCCGCCCGCGAAGAAGCGGCGCCCGACCAAGCCCTCGAAGGGCCAGGTGGAGCGCCGCCTGGAGAACAAGAAGCGCCGGTCCGACGTGAAGAGGCTGCGCCGCGACGCCTTCTAACGCTCGGTCCGGTCCTCCATCTCCCACACGTGGTCGAGCACGTGCCAGATGATCCGCCGGGAGGCGTAGCGGACCGGCCAGCGGTAGTCGTCGCCGTCGAGCGGCCGCGACACCACCTCCAGCAGCCTCGGCCGCATCTCGGCGACCTCCGCCGGCTTGATCCGCACGTCGAGCTTGGCCGCGTAGGCCCGTTCGGCGTTGACGACGTGGGCCACCATCTTGTCGCGGTCGCGCCCGCCGCCGCGCGGCCCCTTGCGCAGTTCCTCGGGCGTGATCCCGACGACGTCGTCGAAGACCTCCCAGGCGGCCCGCATCAGCGCCGCGTTCTTCGCCGCCTCGGCCGCGCCCCAGGGCTCGGAGTCGAGCACGGCCGGCCGGGCCGGGGCGCCGAAGTCGGTCGTCGCGTCGCCGGTGATCTTCTCGGCCACCCGGATCTCACCGGGCTCGAACACCAGCCCGGCCCGGTCGGCCACCACGCGGTAGCGCTCCTCATAGGAGAGGAGCGCCTCGATCGCGTCCTCCTCGCTCCGGGCCGACCGGCTCCAGCCCGGCCAGTCGACCGAGTTGGCGAAGACCCGCTTCTTGCCGAGCTCCAGGTAGATGGTGTGCATGCCTCCACCCTGGCACCCATACCTGCCAGAACGTGGCAGCTACCCGACCGGGAACGGCCTGCCGTGGCGCGCGGGCCCGATCCCCGTCGTCCACCGCGTCCCGGGCCGACGCCTGACACCCACGCGGCCGGCGTCCGGGCCGGCGGAGATCCGTCAGCGCACAGCGGCCAGGTTCAGCACGGAGATCTGCGCACCATCGGCCTGCTGCCGCGTGACACATCGGGTCGAGAGCCGGGCCGGAGAAGCCGACGCGCCGGACGGGCCGGGCACGACGACGCCCTCGCGGCTCCCGCAGGTTCTGACGACGCGCTGGCTGGGATCCCAGTAGACGACGGACGTCGGGGACGACGACAGCCCCACCCCGAAGACGGCCAGATCACCGATCTTGGCCGCCGTCCTGGTCTCGGGATCGTAGACGACCGTGGCGGACGCGTCGGCCGGCTTGCTTCCCCGCGCGAGCAGGAAGCCGCCCGCCAGGGCTCCCTGGCCAAGGGATCTCAGCCCCGGGGCGACGTGCCGCCCCGAGCCGTCCGGCTTCTGGACGAGCAACCCCTCGCGTGTGAACCCGGAGCACCAGGCCGCGTCGCAGCGGAATTCCCGGAGCGAGGCGGGCGCCCTCACCGTGGTCGTCCTCCCCGTTTCGACATTGACGATCTTCTGCTGCCCGGACGCCGCGTCCCCGGAGGCGTCGCCGGCCCAGGGCCAGCCCAGCAGGTGGAGACCCGCGCCCTCCGTGACCTTCTCAGGAGTCCCTCCGATGAGGGGGACGCGGTAGATGCCCCCGGAACGGACCGACCAGACGACCTCGTCCGAGACGACCCCGAGACGCTCCACCTCACTGGCCTCGCCGGTGAGCGCGGTCAGCTGGACCGCATCACCCCCGGTCCGGGGGACCGCCCAGACGTCCGCCCACTTGTCGTCGTCGTTGGGGGTGTTTCCCCACCACACGAAGTGCTCGGGCCCCACTTCGACCTGCTGCGCGTAGTAGCCCTTGACCCCGGCCGGTTCCGGCATCTCCGCGACGACCCGGCGGCCCTTCGCCGCCGAATCGTAGATCTCCAGCCGGGACGCCTTCTCGAAGGAGGTCTCCGCGGTGACCAGGATCTCGTTCGCGGACAGAGCCGTGACCGGTCGGTAGGCCGCTCCGTCGGGTGCCTTGGCCGGCATCGTGAAGACGGCGTCCCGCCACACCTCGCTCACCGGAGCCGCCGAGGCGCTCCGCGCGCCCGCGCCCGTCTCGTCGCCGCGGGTGGCGGAGACCACCGCCGTGGCGCCGACGACGGTGACCAGAACTCCAGCCGCCGCCACGACGGCGAGGAAATTCCGGTTGCTTACCAAAGAAGGGCGCACTGGCTCAACATTCATGCTGAAATCACTCCCCTGTCCTCGTCCGACTGCTGTGCACGTGCGTGCCGGCCGAGATCACCAGCTGGGGTAGAGGCGACGATAGGCCGAGCAGGTGTAATTCGTGTGCGCATTGCTCGTGCAGAGCAGATATTGCTGGTAGATCGGGTGGTCACTCAGGGTGTCCGCCCATGACAGCACGATGCCGTTGAGGCTGACGCTGCAGCCGGCGCCGCACGCGGATTCGCCGATCATCTCGTCCGTCAGGCCCTGTTCCGCCATCCAGACCTCGGCGCGGCGACCGTCCGCCAGGGTGTCCTTGATCCAGGACGGCGACTCGAATTCGATGTCGTCGAAGTCGAGATCGTCGGTGTCGAAGTAGAAACAGCTGTTGAGGTTGGTCTGCGCTCCCGTGATGCTTCCCGACGCGTTGTCGCAGCCGGCCCAGATGTCGGCGTACGCGGGGCCGGGGAACAGGGGAATTGCGGTCAGCACCAAAAGAAGCGTGAGAAATGGGCGAGTCAGTGCTTGCGAAGCACGCCTCAACTAAAAGTCCCTTCCCTTGACTCGAATGATTTACATTGATCAATATGCGTTGTAACGATCACCGAGTCAAGGTGGGGCCTGATCTTCTGTCGAAGGACCAGGAATCCTCCGCCGCCTCCCGTAAATGGAATTCACGACGACCCGGCATTTGATGCCGGCACGGAGGAAGGGGACAGGCGCGGGGCACGGCCGACCGCTCATCAGGAGGTCCCCGATTCACCGGTCCCGATACCGGGGGGCCGATTTCGCCCCGCGGTGGTCGCCGCCACCGGCGCAGGGCCGAGCGGCGGCACCACCGTGTGCCCGCTCCGGCGGGGCACGGACATCCCGACCGAGGTGATCGTCCGTGGCGTCGCGACGACCCGGACGCGACGTCCTCACCGGATGGAGGTCAGACCAGGTCGATGAGGTCCGCCACGGAGTTGACGACCTGCGAGGGGCGGTAGGGCCAGCGGTCGATCTGGTCGGCCTTGGAGACGCCGGTCAGCACCAGGATGGTGTGCAGGCCCGCCTCCATGCCGCAGACCACGTCGGTGTCCATGCGGTCGCCGATCATCGCGGTCGACTCGCTGTGGGCGTCGATGCGGTTGAGGGCGCTGCGCATCATCATCGGGTTGGGCTTGCCGACGAAGTAGGGGTCGACGCCGGTCGCCTTGGTGATCATCGCGGCGACCGCGCCGCAGGCCGGGAGGTTGCCCTCGTGGGAGGGGCCGACGGCGTCGGGGTTGGTGGCGATGAAGCGGGCGCCGTTCTCGATCAGCCGGATCGCGCGGGTTATGTGGGAGAAGCTGTAGGTGCGGGTCTCGCCGAGCACGACGTAGTCGGGGTTGAGGTCGGTCAGGATGTATCCGGCCTCGTGGAGGGCGGTGGTCAGGCCCGACTCGCCGATCACGTAGGCGCTGCCCTCGGGGCGCTGGGCCGACAGGAAGTCGGCGGTGGCCATCGCGGAGGTCCAGATCGCCTCGGGCGGCACCTCCAGGCCCGCCGTCCGGAGCCGGACCGACAGGTCGCGCGGGGTGTAGATGGAGTTGTTGGTGAGCACGAGGAAGCGTTTCCCCGAGGCGCTCAGCCGCTTGATGAACTCGTCGGCTCCCGGCACGGGTTGACCTTCGTGGACCAGGACGCCGTCCATGTCGGACAGCCAGCATTCGATCGGCTTGCGCTCACTCATGGGGCTAAGCATCGCAGAAGGAAATAACCGGAGTAAGACTCCGGTTATCTGAGGTCATGGACAACAACCACGGTGTCATCCACGGTGTCGCCCGGGGGACGGCCGAGGTCCCTCTGTCGGTCCTCGAACTCGCGACGGTAGGCGCGGGGATCACCCCCACCGAGGCGCTGCGCGGCGCCACCGACCTGGCCAGGAAGGCCGAAGCCTGGGGCTTCCACCGCATCTGGGTGGCCGAGCACCATGGCATGCCGGGGGTGGCCAGCTCCTCCCCCGCCGTGCTGATCGCCCATCTGGCCGCGGCCACCGAGCGGATCAGGGTCGGGTCGGGCGGCGTGATGCTGCCGAACCACGCCCCGCTGGTGGTGGCCGAGCAGTTCGGCACCCTGGAGGCGCTGCACCCGGGCCGCATCGACCTCGGGCTCGGCCGCGCGCCCGGCACCGACATGGCCACCGCGCACGCCCTGCGCCGCCGCGCCGAGGTCGACCCCGACGAGTTCCCGCAGCACGTGAACGAGCTGACCGCCTTCCTCGACGGCACCTTCCCGCGCATCCAGGCGATCCCGCGCGGGCCGCAGCGCCCGCCGATCTGGCTGCTCGGGTCGAGCGGCTTCTCGGCCAAGCTGGCCGGGCTGCTGGGTCTGCCGTTCGCGTTCGCGCACCACTTCAGCGCGGCCAACACCGAACCGGCGCTGGAGCTCTACCGCACCTCGTTCCGCCCGTCGGAGGTGCTGGCCGAGCCCTACGCGATGATCGGCGTCTCGGCACTGGCGGCCGAGACCGAGGAGGAGGCCCACCGGCAGGCCCTCCCGGGCGCGTTGTCGTTCCTCCGGCTGCGGTCGGGCACGCCGGGCCCGTTCCCGACGCCCGAGGAGGCGGCCGAGTACACGTTCAGCCCGATGGAGGCCGAGTTCGTCCGCGACCGCCTGTCGACCGTCGCCCTGGGCACCCCCGAGCAGGTGCGCGCCCACCTCGACGAGCTGCGCAAGCGCACCGACGCCGACGAGCTGATGATCACCACGATGGTGCACGGCACCGCGACCCGCATCCGCTCCTACGAGCTCATCGCCCAGGCGTACGGACTCATCTAGGCGCCAGGTTCTCCATCGCCTCCTCGGCCAGGGCCAGGGAGACGGCCGGGTCGGCGTCGGGGGCGCCGAAGGCGGGGTTGAAGTTGAGGTCGTGGAAGACCTCGGTGACGCCCTTCTCCGCGAGCGCCTCGACGTCCTCCCGGATCTTCGCGTATGGGCCGGAGAGGGGCTGGCTCCTGTCCTTGCCCGGCCGGGTGACGCCGCGGCAGACGAAGCGGGTCACCTCGCGGCCCGCTTCCGCGGCGGCCTCCCTGACCTGGTCGATCATGGACGGGAGGTCGTCGGCGAGCATGCGGCTGGAGCTGATCCAGCCGTCGGCCAGCCGCCCGGCCCGGCGCAGCGCGGCGGGCGCCCCGCCGCCGAGCAGGATGGGCGGCGGCGTCTCCGGCTTCGGGTCCTGGCGCGAGGGCACGACGTCGTAGAACTCGCCGTGGTGCTCGATCACGTCGTCGGTCCAGAACCGGCGCAGCAGCGTGAGGTATTCGTCGGCGCGCTTGCCGCGGCGTTCCAGCGGCACCTTGGAGGCGATGAACTCCTCCTCCATCCAGCCGAGGCCGAGCCCGGCGTCGAGCCGCCCGGCGCTCACCGACTGGAGCGTGGCGAGCTGCTTGCCCAGCAGCGCGGGCGAGAAGAAGGGCAGGTTCAGCACGGCCACGCCGAGCCGGATCCGCGAGGTCAGCGCCGCGACGTACGCGAGCGACACGATCGGGTCCTGCACGCTGCGGTAGGCGGCGCCGATGTCGGTGCCGGCCGGGTGGAGCAGCCGCTGGAAGGTCCAGATCTCGTGGTAGCCGAGCTCCTCCGCCCGCGTCGCCACCCGGGCCATGATCTGGGGGGTCGCCCACGTGCCCGACACGGGCACACCGAAGCCGATTCTCATGTCTTAGATTGTCCGCGTGTCCCTCCTCGACGAACTCGTCCGCCACGCGGGCGGCGGCGATCACACCGTCCTGAAGGACACCCGCGTGCTCGTGGTCCGGGTGGGCGACGTGGTGGTGAAGGCCCACGACGCCGGCACCGACGAGGCCGCGTTGAAGGCGCGGCTGGCGGTCGAGCTGCCGGCCGGGCTGATGCTGCGCGTGTTGTCGGTCGACCGGGTCGGCGGCCGGATCGTCACCGTGTGGCCCGCCGGCACCCCGCTCACGCCCGACGACCTCGACGACGCGCCGTGGGAGGAGGCCGGTGAACTGCTCGCCGAGCTGCACCGTCAGCCGGTGCCCGACGGGGTGCCCATGATGGGCGGCCCCGAACGGGTGACCCGCGCCGTGGCCCGGCTCGAACCGCACGACGTCCCCCGCAGGGCGTACGCCACCCTGAACCTCAACCAGCGGCGGCGGGCCCTGACACACGGCGACTGGCACCTCGGGCAACTGCTGCGCCACGACGGCGCCTGGACGCTCATCGACCCCGACGACCTCGGCTGGGGCGACCCGGCGTGGGATCTGGCCCGGCCGGCGGCGTGGTTCGCCAACGGGCTGATGGACCCGGCGGGCTGGGACCGCCTGTCACGTTCCTACCTGCGCGCCGGTGGCACCGCGATCTCCGGCGACGACGTGTGGCGGGAACTCGACATGCCGGCCCGCGCGTTGACCGTCCAGTTGGCGGCCGTCGCGGTGGCCAATGCCCGCGAAGACGGTGTCCCGCTTGACGACGCGGCGGCGGCTCTGATCTCCTCCTGCGAGAGGATCCTGGCCGCCCCGCCGCTGTCCTAGAGTGAACGGTGCACGTCACATAAGGAGATGAACCTCATGCAGTGCCCTAAGTGCAGAGGCAACATGCGGACTCTGGACCGCAACGGCGTCCACATCGAGCAGTGCGACAACTGCCGTGGCATCTTCCTCGACTATGGCGAGCTCGAGACCCTGAGCCGCATGGAGAGCCAGTGGGCCCAGCAGCACTACTCGGCCCCGCCGCCCCCGCCGCCGCCCGCCCACGGCCCCGCCTGGGGTCACGGTGGTCACCACGGCGGCCACTACGGCCACCGCCGCAACAGCTGGGTGGGCATGCTCTTCTCCAG